>NZ_JAESVN010000030.1 GCF_016765775.1 Szabonella alba
CACACGAGCCTTGAAGCCCGCGTCATGGTTCCTGCGTTTCCTCATGTCCTGATCTCCTCGTTCTTGGAGATCAGCAGACGTCAGATCGTAGCTTCCGTCACTGTCCGATTTTCGGGGAGTAGCTCAGTCGGCGGACTAAACGGCACGCTACAGTTCGCAAATTACTCGAAACGATCAAGAGCTACGCAAGGCCATGAACGATTATTTCACTGACCGGGAATTTGGACCTGTCCCGCGCGCGAGCGAAGTCATCGGCGAGCGTCTATGGGGCGGCCTGCACAGCCTGATCGACGTCCGGCTCGACGATGGGTCGTTCGGGTTTCGCTTTCCTCTGGCCTGCGAAGACCCAGGCAAGCCTGCCTGTGGCGCTGACCGCGCGGCGTTCGGACGCAGCCTCGAAGCCGAGGTGCCCGGCGCATCGTAGCCCCTGCGCGCGCACCAGCTTCCCCAGACCCCCGTCATCCTCGACGTACTAGAGTTTTGCGCGCGTGCAGTCGGTGCCCCCATCCGTGGCAAATGGCATGATTTCTTTAATCACCATCATCTCACTTGGGACCGACCCGCCGGCCTTGCCGAATGGGTCGCTGACATCAATCGGCTTCTCGCCCGCAACGGCGTCGCGTTCGAGATGACGTCACCCGGCAAGATCCAGCGCATCCTGCCGGCAGCGCTGCGCGTAGCCTTGCTTCAGGCCCGCTTTGCATCCGGAGATCAGGAAACCGACAATCTTCTCGAGGCGGCCCGACTGCGCATCCTCGCGCCCAAGCAGGAGGAGCGCGGCGAGGGCCTCGAAAAGCTCTGGGATGCGTTCGAGCGCATCAAGACCTTGGAACCAGGCGCGAACAAGAAGGACATGGCCGATGCCATGCTTGACCATGCCGCCCGCCCGGGTTCACAACTTCGCGCGAGCCTCGCCGCGGAAGCGGACGCGCTGACCAAGATCGGCAACACCCACCGAATCCGACATTCGGAAACCTGGCAGGAACCGCTAGAGACCTCCCTTCAGGTCGACTATCTGTTCACGCGGCTCTTTGCCTTCATCTATCTTCAGCTCAAAGCCAGCGGCCGTGCCGCCTAGCGCCGGGACCCCAGCTGGAGCGACGCCGAAAGGAGGTTCGACCGGCATTGCCGGCAAGGCGAGTTTCCAATCCCAGGCGCCAGTGGCGTCGGACCTACCGAAAGTGGTTTCCATCGCACTGCGCAGGACCGCGGCATCGACGCGCTGGCCGCGTTCAAGATGGGGCAGTAGGAGATTGGCGGCCGCCAAAATCGCGGGCGCAACCGCGAGCGACGTGACCGGATTGGTCACGGGAGACGAGATGTTCATGTCGAGGAACCTCAGGAGAGCGGGAAGGACAAGCCCGGACGGCGCTCTCTCAACCGCCGGGCTCCCCCTGTCCCGGCCCAACTCTGCCTCTCCATCACAGGCTCAGCCATTTTACTGGGCCTGCAGAGGCGGGGACGCCTCCACCATCAAGTTTCACATCACCTCCTTGATCGTAATCCAAACTCATGCAACATATCGATATTGAACTGTTCATCAGGACTGAGAACTGAAATTCATGGAGCATGGGCAAAGAAATCCGTTTTCAGGAGCAGTAAGTGTTTTTCACGAGCGCTGGCTTCCCGAGCAGGCCACGCCAGCAGGCTATGCTGCGCTGATCGATGCCTACGCGCTTCCGGTCCCCCTGCCCCGCACGCTCTCCGCCATCGGCCCGCGTCACAAGGTCTACGAGGCCGACGGCTGGCGGCTCTACACGCCCCGCCACGCGCCCGAGGCTAGCCTAACCGGTCACTTGACCTTCGCGCTGCGCTACGAAGGGCTCGATCTGGCGGTCCTTAAACGGCTGTTCAGGGCAACCGGACCGGAACCGATCCGCACGATTGTCGAGGCCGCCCCGACGGGAAGCTACGCGCGCCGGATCTGGTTCCTCTACGAATGGCTCCTCGGCGAGGAACTCGATCTGCCTGACGCCGCGCGCGGCAATTATGCGCCTGTGGTCGATGCCAAGCTGCAATGGGAGGCAGAAGGCACCCCCTCGCCGCGGCATCGAGTCCGCAACAATCTGCCCGGAACTCCGGACTTCTGCCCGATGATCTTCCGTACAGCGGCCATTGAGACCTTCATCGCCCGCGATCTGGCGACCGAGGCGCGCGCGGTGCTGGCTGATGTGCCTGCCGATCTGCTGGCCCGCACCGCGGCCTTCCTGCTGCTCAAGGATTCCCGGTCAAGTTTCCAGATCGAGGGCGAGAACCCGCCCCAGGATCGAATCCGCCGTTGGGGACAGATCATCGGCGAGGCCGGACGGCACCCGATCGACCGCGCAGAACTCGAACGCCTGCAACGCATCGTCATCGGCGACGCGCGTTTCGTGCATTTGGGCCTGCGTGCGGAAGGCGGCTTTATCGGGGAGCATGAACGTGCGACCGGAGCCCCCCTGCCCGATCACGTCAGCGCCCGGCATGAGGACTTGCCCGCGCTGATCGCCGGGCTGGAGCGGTTCGACCGCGATATCGCCCCGGGGCTCGACCCGGTTCTTGCCGCCGCGAGCCTTGCCTTCGGCTTCGTCTACATCCACCCGTTCGAAGACGGGAACGGACGCTTGCATCGCTGCCTGATCCACCACGTACTCGCCGCGCGCGGCTTCAACCCACCCGGGATGGTCTTTCCGGTCTCGGCTGTGATCCTTGAGCGGATCGAGGCCTACCGTCAGGTCCTGGAAAGCTATTCGCGCCGGCTGCTGCCCCATGTCGACTGGCGCCCGACAGAGCGTGGCAATCTCGAGGTGCTGAACGACACCGGCGATTTCTACCGCTTCTTCGACGCCACACCCCATGCCGAATTCCTCTTTGCCTGCGTCGCACAGACAATCGACACCGACCTGCCTGCGGAAACCCGGTTCCTGCGCGCCTATGACGGGTTCAAGTCCCGCGTCTCTGGCCTGATCGACATGCCCGACCGAACGCTCGACCTGCTGTTCCGCTTTCTGCACCAGAACGGCGGAAGACTGTCCGGACGGGCCAGAGCGAAGGAGTTCGCCGCTTTGACCGAGGAGGAGGCCGACCGGATCGAAGCCATCTATGCGGAGTTACAGGAGGAGTTCTGAGGCGTGGCACCCGCTCACCCGAACCGCTGGCCGGCTTCGGTGAAAGTGTAACCGTTGGCGGTGATGGTCTCATCGACGATTTCATCCGAGGACAGATAGCCGTATTCACGCTCAAGCTGGCGATAGAGCCAGCGGGCGAGATCGCGCAATGCCTCGACGACGACCTCCTCGGCATCGGCGGTCATGTCCTGCCAGATCGGGCTGTCACGCTCGACCGAGATCGTCATGCAATGCTCATGGTAATAAAGACCGCGATGGGTGGCCTCGGCGCGAAGCTGATAGAAGTTGCGCCGCTGGATCGCTTGCAGGGCATCGGCGATGCGGTGCAGTTCGGTGTCCTGCGGCGCATAATCCCTGATCCGGCGCGGTGCGCCACGTCGGTATGAATACCGCGTCTCAAAGCACGCGCCGTCCCCCTGCGACCAGAAGCACCATTGTTGATTTTCACCCAGAACTGACCCGGGTTTTTCATCGAGAATTGACCCGGCTTTGAGTATGGATTTCGGGTCAGGCAGGGGTCAAGATCTGTGTTGTCTCCTTCTTTTTCTTTGCTG
>NZ_JAESVN010000031.1 GCF_016765775.1 Szabonella alba
CATCTCCTACATCTGGACAGCGGAGGGCTGGCTTTACCTCGCGGTCGTGCTGGATCTCTTCTCCCGGCGCGTCGTCGGCTGGGCCACGAGTGATCGCCTGAAGCGTGATCTCGCGGTAGAAGCCCGGCGCCGTGCTCTCGTGGCTCGCAACCCTGCGCCGGGATTGGTCCACCATTCCGACCGCGGGTCGCAATACTGCTCGGTCGACTATCAGGCGCTGCTCCGCAGACGGGGCATCCTAATCTCGATGAGCGGGCGCGGTAACTGTTACGACAACGCGATGGTGGAAACGTTCTTCAAGACCATCAAGTCAGAGCTGATCTGGCCGGTTGCATGGCAATCCCGCCAGCAGGCCGAAAACGCCGTCGCCAGATACATCGACGGGTTCTATAACATCGTCAGGCGGCATTCATCGCTCGGCTTCCAGAGACCCATCGCTTTCGAGCGAAAGGTTCGGCAAGCGAGCTAAACGCTCTCCACAAAAGTCGCGCAAGTCCAATGGGCGATCTGCAGCTTGGCGCGCCCGCCGCCCAGAACCGCAAAATCCTCGCTCCAGTCGAACTGGAAGGCGTCACCGGGGTCAAAGTGCAGCGGCACGAAGGTCCCGCGCCCCGTCGTCTGCTCTTCGCGCTGCCGATCGGCGCGCCACTATCGTGCAAATGCTGCGACCTGGGCATATGAACCCGTGAAGCCAAGCGCCACGAGATCGGCATGCAGTTGCTTCATAGTCCGTCCTCTCTATGGGCCGGACTCTAGTCGCTTTTGGAGGAAAAATCCCGTGGCAGGTCAACTTGTTATCAAGACCCTAGCTCCCGCGAAGCACTCCGGCCTCCGAAAGCTGGCGAACCTGCAGTGGCGTTAGAAGAGGGCAGAATTCATGGCTGTTTGCTTCGGATGCGTCGAACTGGGGTCTTCGATGCATATCGGTGTTCAGCCCGGATTCTGCCCTCTCCTCATCGATCCGACTTGCGTCGTTCGACAGTCCGGGGCACAGAAACAGATACCCCCGCACGTTTACCAGGCCCGGGGTTTCAAACACGGGCAGGACCAGCGGCACGTCAAGGATATCCGGATCATGCCCATGGCAGGACGCAATATCCGCAGCAAGCATGATCGGCCGATAGACGCCAAACAGGGCGGCGGTCAGAAAATGCCTGCATTGAACCATCTGAGAGGCGCCAACGACAATACGTTCCCCGGTTTCGGAACAAAGCAGCGAAACCTGACGGGCGCTGGACTGGGTTAATCTTGTCTCGACAACGCGCAGCAAGTCGCCATCGGCGCCAACAATCAGATCGCCGGGTTTCAGGTCAATTGCCGCAATGGTGCCTTCCAGAGTGGGCAAAAGCGTCGGCGCGGAAAATCCGAGCGACCCGATCCTGTCGTCCGCATCGTGAGATTCCATCTGTCTGAAATCAAAACGGATCGCGTCAGTTGCTTCCATAAACCGTCTTCCTTCCTGCACCGCAAAATGCGGGTAGGTCCTTCGAAAGGAACACAAGCGAGACGACGAATCCCCGAAGCTGACCTTTTCACCAGAACTTCATTGAATCCCAAGACGCCGCTTTAAGAAATTCTCTGCCGGGTGCTCTGATGCGTCTTGATGGCGAATGTTATTGGGGATGAAACCAGCCGTGACGGAACCTGATGGCGTAACTTGCATCAAGGAAGCGGCGGGGTGGCGGTCTTGTGGTGAAGATCCTTGTGCAGATCGGTGGGTGGGATGGTTCTTCCTGCAACAGGTTCCGGGCCCGGATCCGCTTCATGGCCGGTCTCTGCGCGCGCAGGTTTCTGCAAGGGGCATGTCTCGCCATGCAGCCTTTCAAGACTCGTCGGATGACGAAAGGGGGCACAGACGGGAAATCAGATCTGGTCCGGGCTCTTCAAAAGGGAATTGCCATAGCGGACATGCCTGAGGGCCAGTTTTCGGGCTTCCTCATCCATGGGGATGGGACGCACCGGTCTGAAGATTGCACCGGAATTAGCCTGCAGCAGGTCCGGCAAGATCTCGATGATCTCACGCCGGGCCTCGGCGAGACGGCGTTGAGCGCCTCGATCCCCGTGAAGAGGGATTCCATGGGCTTGCCCTCGGCAAAGACGATCTGGTGACGGTCAAAGAGAAAGTGAAAATACTCCACAAAATCGGCCGCTTCATCGACCTCAATGCCGTTGATCTGAAGCAGTTGCCGTGCGGGGGCAAGAATTTCACGACATTTGAACATGCGTTCAGCAATGCGGGACGAAACCAGAATCCTGTGCTGCGGTGAAACCCGCAGATCGGCCTCGGGCACGCCCCGGCCCAGTGCGCCGGTGCGAATGCGGATCGGGCGCAGCCCCGGATTTTCGGCCAGTTCCTCGGACAGAATGCGACGCGATCCGATCCAGCGGATGGTCTGATAACCATCATCAAGGGTCTCGACACGGTCCGCCCGCATCAGTTCCTCGATGACGACGGGGCTGCGGTCGGTTTCGATCATGGTGCCGCGGACAAAGCAGATCGCGCCGGTCTGTTCGGTATCCGTCACCCCGCTGCCGGCAAGGGTGACTGTCACCTCCGGCCCGTCCTGCCGGGCGGTGAAGTTCAGCTGATCTGCACCGCCTTCAGACGATACCGATGATTTCTGACCGGTTGGATGGACGCATTCAGGTCCGTCCTGCGCTTGGGCGACGCTTTGATCCGCACTGCCATGAGGTGTGCCTGCCTGGTTTGTGGCATCACTTCGAGGGCTGGCAGGACCGCCGCCGAAGCCCGCGGAATATACCCGCCGGTCCTCGTCTGGCTCGCCGCTTCCAGTCTCGAGCGCGACAGTTCTCCACCCCAAAGCGGCAGGCGTAAAATTGGCGAGAAGCCACGCCAATCGAAGGGGCAATGCAATATACACTATTTAAGTCGAACTACTCTATGCACAGGCCAGTGCTTGGGTCGCCGATCCAGAATGGCGCCACAGTGACCAGATCTACTCAGAAGCCGTTGCGCAGTGAAGTTCTCGGCCAAGCTTCATGCTGATTTCGCTAATGGGTGCGCTGTCTTGACGTAACGGTATCTAAATAGCGAACTTTACTTAGGTATCGACTGAAGTAGATCGTCCAAAGGGCAAGGATGCAGATTTCTGCCGAAGCTCAAGGTAAGCGGCAAGGTTCGGACGGTAACCTGTCTGGATGGGCGCCTGTACTACAGGGCGCATCTTGCCCTTGAAGTTCCGCCTCAGCGTGTATTCCAGCGCGCGCGTCAGAGGTGGGGTGAGTTGTTGAAAGGCTCGACGGGGCCTTTGGACCCTGTTGTGTGAGTGAAGGAGTTAACGATGACCAACCGTACCATAGCGGGCAAGACGATTCTGATCGCGGGCGGCGCGAAAAACCTTGGCGGCCTGATTGCGCGTGATTTCGCGGCTCAGGGCGCCAAGGCGATCGTGATCCATTACAACAGCGATGCAACGGCAGCGGCGGCGCAAGAGACCGTTGCGGCGGTTCAGGCGGCGGGCGCCAAGGCCGTGACGCTGCAGGCGGATTTGTCGACCGCAGGCGCGGTTGAGAAGCTGTTTGCCGACACCATTGCGGCCGTCGGCCGGCCGGATATCGCGATCAACACCGTGGGCATGGTGCTGAAAAAGCCGATGCTGGA
>NZ_JAESVN010000032.1 GCF_016765775.1 Szabonella alba
GCCAAGCCCGCCATAGATCGTATCGGCTGCATCGCCGCCCCGGATCGTGTCATTCCCGGCGCCGCCGCCGATGAAATCGCCGCCATTGCCTGCAAAGATCAGGTCATCTCCGCCATTTCCGAACAGCTGATTGGTGCCGCTGCCGCCGCCATGGATGGTGTCATTACCGCTGCCGCCCTGAACGGTGTCATTGCCAAGCCCCCCCCAGAGGATGTTTGCCCCCGCATCGCCGAAAATCAGGTCATTGCCCGGCCCACCCCCGATGTTGTCATTGCCTGCCCCCCCCTCTATGGCGTCATCGCCCGCATTGCCCCGGATCGTGTCATTGCCCGCGCCCCCCCTTATCGTGTCATTGCCGTCCTGACCGCTGGCGGTGCCGCCCGTGTTGTCCAGAACGATCAGCAGTCCCTGCGGGGTGGATAAGGGCGCTGCCGGAATGAAGCGGCTGAAGGGCAACAGATCGGACTGGGTGAAATGGCTTGCCGGAAGTGTCTGACCCGTGGGGGTCAAGATCTCGATCATGGTCTCGCCGATGCGCAGGACCGCCCCATGGGCCATGGGCGTGATCCGGACCTGATCCAGACTGCGCAGCATCGGAAACAGGGTGAGGTCGATCCGGTCGGTTCCCGCTGTGTAATCGGCCAGTGTGATCTGCCGCGCGCCGGGACGGATCACGAAAACATCCTGCCCGGCGCCGCCTTCCAGCCGGACCGCCGCCCCGGGGCCTTCGGGGGACAGAAGAATGTCATTGCCCGCCCCGCCGCGGACCAGCGTGACCCCGTTTCCGGCGATCAGCAGATCATCCTGCGCCGTTCCTGCAAGCGTTCCGCTGCCGCCTTCGCGCAGCACGCCCGGCAGATGGTCCAGCGCAAGCCGGGTCAGGCCCGCCTCCCGCGCACTGGCCAGGAAAATCTGTCCGCCCCCTCCGGCGACCGGCCCTGCCGCGAGGGCCACGGGTGCGCCAAGCACCATCGCCTCCGTATCGGCCAGTGCTGCCAGATGGATGAGACGCCCCCCGGGCAGCAGCATCAGAAGGCTCAGCCCGTCATCCGCCCCCCCCGCCAGGACAAAGACCTGGTCGCCCAGGGTCAGGGTTTCCAGCACCGTGACCGAACGGAACCGGGTCTCCAGACTGTCGGTCACATGATCGGTGGCCAGAAGCCCGCCCTCTGCCCCGAGCCGGAAGACCGTCAGCGAGGAACTGCCCGCGCTTGCCAGCAGGACATAGGCCTCCTCGCCAAGGCGAACGGTTTTCAGGGCCGAAGGGGCGGCAAAGCCGATGCCGCTTGCCGGCCCGTCGATCAGCGCGATCCGGTCCAGCGAAAGATCGGGCCGGATCCTGTAGCTGACCACCGCCTGTCCCGAAGCCGAGGCGGTGACAAGCAGCGATCCCGTGCCGAGGCGAACCATGTCCATATCCGTGACCGCGCCCCCGGCCTGCGGCACCGGGACGCCCGGAGCCTCGGCGGCGGGCCTGCCTGTGGTCGTGATCATGAAGGGCCGCAAGGCCCCGTCGCGCCCCACGGTCATTACAGCGGGGACCGCTGCCCCCTCGATCACCCGGATCAGGGCCAGATCATTGGGAAGCGCTGCGCCAGCCTGCCATCTGACAGCCGTTTCGGGCAGGTCCGCAGGGCCTGTCTGATAGGTCGAGGCAGCCCCCCCGATGAAGCCTGCGGGCATCAGCAGCGCCGCTGCGCCCGGCAGGGCCAGTTCGGCAAGGCCGGGGGTCAGACCTGCGACCGGCGCGGCCCCCCGCAAGGCGGCCTGCCCCAGCAGGGCCGGTGCGCCGGGACCGGCAGTGTCGAACAGCGCGATCCCGTCTCCGCTGCGGCTGATCGTGTAAAGCCGTCCGTCCCCGGACAGCAGCATATCCGAGATCGTTGCCAGCGGCAGGCCGCTGCTGCCCGCAAGCGTGGCCACATGGCGCAGCACCCCCATCGGCACTTCCCCTTTTCCAGGCACCCCTGTGCAGGAAAAAGGCATAGAAAGCAGAGCTTTCCCGAAGCTTTGGCAACTGTGTCAGGATCCGGGTCTTTCCAGAAGTTTTACCGAAATCTTTCAGGAAAACGGCCGAAAAGAGGATCTTACCAGCGGTCCACGCGACCATCCGGATGATATCCGCAACGCTCCATCAAGGGGCCGCACAGATCGTTGACGATCTTGCGGAACTCGGGCGCCAGCGGGTCCAGCCTGTGGCTGGTATCGATCATGCCGTGATATTTCGGCGAATAGAACGGATCGGCCTTTTCCCGTTCCGAAGGCTGATGGCCGCCGTTGTTCCAGATGCGGGCAGGGTCGATCCCGCCCATGCCGGTGAAGGCGCGCAGCTGGTCTGTCAGCCAGTCCTGCCCCAGATCCTCATAGCGGAAATGAAAGACGCTTCCCTCCATTGAGGGATCGTCGATATGGGTGTAGCTCAGCATGTAATCCCGGGCCAGCCGGTAGACCTGGACCGCATCCATGACCATGCCCGAGCGTGTATAGACCTCTTGCTGCGAGCGGATCACATCATGGGGATGGCGCAGCACGGTGACAAACTGACAGGGCCAATCAAGCACCGCTTTCACGGCGGTGAAATTCACGGTCAGAAGCGGGTCCTTCACGCAAAGCACCTTGGGCCGTTTCAGGGCCCGCCAGACCAGACCCATCGATTCCTGCGCAAGCTTGTTCACATGCCGGCGCAGATGTTCGGGAATCTGAAAAAAGGTGGGGGTATGGCTGTCCCATTGCGCCATGCCCACGACATAGGATTCGAAGATCGGGCGGACGAAGCTGATGGCATGGTGGTATTCATTCGTAGCGGGAGCGGTGCAGAGCAGAGCATGCGTGACACCGGTGCCTGAGCGGGGTGCGCCGCCGACAAAGATGACCTTCATGGGCGCAGTGGCGTCAGTCATGGACTTGCTCCGTCGTCTTCGGCCCTTCGGGCTCGGGCCGGGTCCGAACTGCTCTTTACGAGGCTCCGCAAGGCCCTGCCAGCCCGAATTGCATGGGCACGCTATTGCCCGCCTGCGGCTTCCTCCCGCATCATGTCCTCGATCGCCTCTCGCAAGGCCCTTGCGTGATCGGGGTTTCCGACGAAGCCGGGATTTGCGCCGGCCTGTTTCAGGCGGGTGCGGATGGCGTTGCGGCGGGCGGGGTCTGTGCCGAGGCTTCGGGCCAGCGCGATATAGTCTTCGGGCGTATCGGCCAGCAGCTCGGCAAAGCCGTGGCTGGCCACCAG
>NZ_JAESVN010000033.1 GCF_016765775.1 Szabonella alba
CGGCCTGACGAAGCACAGCCATGATCTGCGGCTCGGTGAAACGGCTCTTTCTCATTCGAATCTCCTCAGCTCACGCTACGAGAAAATTCTACTTATGCAGCCCCTTAACCATGGGGAGGATTACCAGTTGAGGCGGGCATCACGCTGCTGTTCATTATGAAAATTAGCTAGGTCAATTCCAGCAGATTGACTCCGTAACCTTTCGCCTTCCTCAGGCGTGAGAAAGCTGCGCGGCAGGTGATCATGATTGACTTTTGTGGGGCTTTCGTCTTTGAAAGCCATAAATACCAGCAGTGGAGCGTCTAGAGGGCGGTCCGCATAGCACCGCAGAGCGAGCTCGACCTTAAGCAGAATCCGTTTCGTCTTTCGCATTGAGAAGCCACACTCTACAGCGAGTCTGCTTGCCAACTCCGCTGCTTGCTTCACTGAAAATGCTTTATTCTCACCGTAGGGAATATTTAAAGGCAGATCACAGGCCAGCTGGTAAACGGCCGTCTTGAAAGCCTCAGGTTTCGGATCTAGCCGCAGTCTGATGTCGACGAATTTATCAAGGTACCTTTCGTCATCCATTGCAACCCCAAACCTGTGCCTTGCAAGATTCTCCAAATAGTCAGCATTCACCATCAAACAGAAGACAAAACCGGATCGGCCGAAGATGAGTTTCGTAGCTTCCAAGAACGAAATTGCATAATCTGGGTGGCATCGATCTAGTTCATCGATGATCACCACAACGCGCTTGCTAGCCGTGCCGTCTACAAGCGCCGCCTGTAGAGTTTTGAGCTGTTCGGGAAGTTCGGTTTTTCGAACTTTTTCAGCGGCCATCTGCGAAGCGATAAGTTGCCCTGCCGCTTTCGACATTTCGGCGCCAACGCCTTTGATGACATCATCAAGCGCATCGAAGTCTTCTAGCTGGTCGATGGCGTTGTCGGTCAGTGCTTCAAGGACTTCGTCTGCGCCAGCCTTTAAAACTGCTCGTGCAAGTGATCGAGCGCCGATCGCAGCAACCTTCTTGGCGGATTCCAGCGCCTTCTTGCCATGAGCCTTTTCACCTTTCGGCAGCGCGTCTACAAGCGCGCCGAGCAGCGTAATAACAGGGTCGCCGGAGTGATCAGACTGCTGCACATCGACTTCCACGACGACTTCGCCCGCGCTCTTGAGCTGCTTTGCCCAGGCTTTGCGGAAGAAAGTCTTGCCGCGACCGAAGCCTGCTTCTATGGAAATGACCTTTTCTGTATCAATTGACCGAATGAGGTTAGTGAAAGCATGGCCTATATCCTTGAAGCCAAGTCTGTCCTTTTCCCAAGCTTCTTCCTTAGATGCTTCGTCCTTCAAGCCGGGTCTCCTCGAAAATCATCATGCCAGAAAGTAGCTGGAAAGCACTATAGGTCGGTGCCAAGTGAAAGAGAAGCAGGCCATCTAGTGGCCGAACATTCTGCACTTCTTCGATGATAGGCTCCTCGGAAGGTCAAACTTGTGCCGGCCGTGTGGATTCTCTGCACGATTCACGATTGATGGCAAAGGGCACTCATCCGCCCTACGTCCCCACCAACAACTCCGCCCGTTCCCCCCGGCTGCCCGACTTGTTCCCGATGGTGTAGCTGGTCTTCACCTCCTCGATCTGCGCCCAGGCGAAGATCTCGCGGATCTCGGGCACGTCGTTGATCGACAACAGGAACCGGCCCTTGATGCCCGCCAACTGGTCGGCAAGGCGCTGGAAGTCGGGCCGGGTGAACAGCGCTTTGCCGTAATCGCTTTCGGATCCCCAGTAGGGCGGGTCGAGATAAAAGAGGGTCCCGGGGCTGTCATAGCGGGTGATGAAGGCGCCGAAGTCCAGGCATTCGACGATGACGCCCGAAAGGCGGCTGTGCAGATCCTCGAGCATCGGTTCCAGCGTGGTCAGGTTGAACCGGCCGGGCCGGTCAATCGCCACTCCGAAGTTGCGGCCTGACACCTTGCCGCCGAAGGCCGTGCGCTGCAGGTAAAGAAAGCGCGCCGCACGTTCCAGATCGGTCAAGGTTTCGGGGTGGGTGGGACGGGGCCGCAGCGCTGGTCGGATCCCGCGACCTGGACAGTCAGCCACAACACCGCGGTGCAGGCCTATAACATCCTGCGCGGCATCTCGGTCGGGCCGGAGATCTGGGGCGGTGGGGCCTCGGCCGAGGCATTGCCCTTGCCGGTGTTCACGGCGGCGATGGACCGGGCTGACAGTGCCGTCTTGCGGGCCGATGACACCAGTGAGCCCCGCTACCGGACCGGGCTGGAAGTGCTGGCCGCCGATGAACCGGCATCCATCCTTGAGGATCTGCTGACCGCAGCCAATGGGGACGTGGCCGAAGTGGGCGGCGAATGGCGCATCCGTCTGGGAGAGCCGGAAGGGCCGGTTCATTTCTTCGGGGATGGCGATATCGTCATCTCAAAGCCGCAGGACCTCGATCCCTTCCCGGGGCTGGAACAGACCCATAATGCCGTCACCGGGACCTGGCCGGATCCTGACAGCCTCTGGGAGGCGCGGGAGGCCCCGCCGATCCACAATCCCGCCTGGGAAGAGGCCGATGGTGATCTGGTCTGGGATGAGGTCCTGACCGACTGGATCCGCCGCCCGCGCCGCCTGACCGCCGCGCTGACGCTGAATGCCTGCCCCTACGGCCAGCAGGTCCAGCGCGTCATGCGGGCCTTTATCAATGACGAGCGCCGCTTTGCCGCCCATCACATCACCCTCGGCCCCGAGGCCGCCCATGTCGAACCGCTGGATGTGATCTGCTGGACCTCGGCGCGCAATGGCTATGACGCCAAGCTCTTCGAGGTGCAGGAGTGTTGATTTTCACCCAGAACTGACCCGGGTAGGCGTGTAATTTTCATTGAGATTTGACCCATGTGACCCTTCTCCCGCGCGGTGAGCGACGGGGGGCAATGGAGTGATAAACATGGGACTATTGAA
>NZ_JAESVN010000034.1 GCF_016765775.1 Szabonella alba
CGTCCGGCCGCTGGTCAGTGCCAGCCGCACCGCTTCACGCCGAAACTCCGGCGTCGGTCTGTTCCCGTTTCCCATAGAACACCTCCTGGTTCCTCAGTTGGTGCTCTCAACATTTGCCGGGCAAGTCCAGTGGGGCGGTGCGCAGATGATCAGAGAATTCGCAGCCTATCAGAGTGGTCTGCCGTGCCCTTGATCCATATCAGCACATCCGGAAACGCTGCAGGGTAAGGTGCACGCTCGAAGTCGAGTGTCAGCCAGCCGCCTGCCTGGGCAATGCGCGGGCCATGGTCGGGGTAAGGGTATGTCAGAACCGGATCAGGACGCTGAATTTGCGCAACAGACCGCAGGTCTGTCGTCGGCGGCAGGCTCAATGCGTTTGCCGATGGTCCGGGAAACGCCTGCCGTGCAAGCACCACCCCGATCATCCCTGCGTGTCTGGGTCTGGGGCGCGGGCGTCATTCTGGCGGCGGCTCTGGCATTTGGGCTCTGGCTTCAGCCTTGGGAAGCGGGGCCCGTCCCGGTTTTCATCGAGGTCGCGGCCTTGTCCCCTGTGACACGGGTGCTTGCGGTCAACGGACGCATTGCCGCGCTGCACTCGGTTGATGTGCGCGCCCTCGTCAGCGGCCGTCTGGACGTGGTGCTGGTTGCCGAGGGACAGGCAGTGCGCCTGGGCAGCGAGCTTGCGCGGATTGATGCCGCCACACAACAGGCCATCCTGCGGCAGGCTGTGGCGGGTCTGGATGCCGCCGTCGTCGCACAGGAACAGGCGGTGACGACCTTTGCCCGGACCGAGGCTCTGGGTCAGAACGTCGCCCGCACCGTCCTGGACAATGCGGAAAGCGCCGTGCGGGCGTCAGCGCAGGAGGTAGCGCGCATGACGGCGCTGCTGGATCAGGCGCAGATCCAGCTGACAAATTTCACTATCCGCGCGTCCCTGGCGGGAACGGTTCTGTCGCTGAATGCCGATCCCGGACAGATCGCCGATCCCGCGACGGTTCTGCTGACGATTGCCGACCTGAGTCAGCTTCTTGTCGAGACGGACGTTGACGAGGCCTATGCGACCCAGATCCGCGCGGGCCAGCCGGCAGTTCTGCGGCTGGCGGGAGAAGCAACCACGCGAAACGGCCGGGTCAGCTTCGTGTCGCAGCGCGTCGATGCGGCAACAGGCGGGCTTGCCGTCAAGCTCAGCTTCGACGCGGCGGTAAACGCGCCGGTCGGATTGACGGTGACGGCGAACATCGTCGTGGATCAGCAGGATGCGGCGCTGACGGTACCGCGCGCAGCGGTCCAGTCGTCGGAGGCCGGGGAGAGTGTGTTTGTCGTCGCAGACGGCGTTGCAACCCGGCGCAGGGTGACGGTCATCGACTGGCCGGCCGCGCGCCTGATCGTGACCGACGGGCTGGCGCCGGGCGATGCGGTGATCCTCGATGCCACCGGCATCACCGACGGGCAGGCGGTTCTGGTGGACCAACCCTGATGCTCTATGCGCTGAAGATTGCCGCGCGCTACCTGACCGCCAGCAAGGCCCAGACCGGTCTGCTCGTGCTGGGTGTCGCCGTCGGCGTGTTCATTTTCATCTTCATGTCGGCATTGATCGGGGGGCTGGCGGAATTCATCCTGTCGCGGACCGTGGGCGACATCTCGCATGTCACAATCACCGCCGAAGACCCCGACCCGGTCATCCTGCTCACGCCGCAAGGCCTCGTTCTGGCGGTGACCGAGCGGGGCCGGACACGCACTGCGACTCTGGCCGAGGCCGCGACCTTCATCCCGCTGATCGAAGCCGTGCCCGGCGTGATTGCAGTCTCTCCTCAGATCACCGGCTCGGGGTTCCTGGCGCGGGGGGCGCAGGTGGCGCAGGTCGGTGTCACGGGGGTGGAACCGGGGCGCGAGTCGGCGATCCTGAACCTTGACGGCTATATGGTGGAAGGCCCGGCCCGGCTCGGGTCCGGGCTGGTGGTGCTGGGGCGGAGTCTGTCCGACGACCTGTCGCTGCGGCTGGGCCAAACCCTGCGGCTGCAATCGTCGGGCGGCGTCTCGGCGGTGCTTACGGTGAGCGGCATTTTCGATACCGGCAATGGCCGGATGGATGAAAGCAGCGTGTTTGTGGCCCTGCCCACGGCGCGCACCCTGTTTGCGCTGCCGCAGGGCGTCACGAAGATCGAGATCAAGCTGGCCGACCTGAACACGGCCGATGCCACCGCCCTGCGCATCCGGGCGTTGACCGGCCTTGATGCCGTGCCTTGGACCGACGGAGCGGCTCAACTGATGGAGGCGCTGAATGCACAGGCGCAGACGGGATATTTCCTGAAGTCCTTTGCGCTGATCACCATTGTCATCGGCGTGGCCTCGGCACTGCTGTTGTCCACCTATCGCCGCCGGCCCGAGATCGGGATCATGCGGGCGATGGGCGCGGGCCGGGGTTTCGTGATCTTCGTCTTCGTCACCCAAGGGGCACTGATCGGCCTGATGGGCGGGGTATCCGGAGCGGCGCTTGGCTATCTGGCGCTGCTGCCGTTCCCGTCGCGCGATGCGTTCGAGGCGGGCACGTTGCCGATGGACTGTTGATTTTCACCCAGAACTGACCCGGGTAGGCGTGTAATTTTCATTGAGATTTGACCCATGTGACCCTTCTCCCGCGCGGTGAGCGACGGGGGGCAATGGAGTGATAAACATGGGACTATTGAAC
>NZ_JAESVN010000035.1 GCF_016765775.1 Szabonella alba
GTCATTGCCGAACAGCTGATTGGTGCCGTTGCCGCCGCCATGGATCGTGTCATTGCCCGATCCGCCCTGCACGGTGTCATTGCCCAGACCACCCCAGAGGATGTTGGCACCTGACGCGCCGAAAATCAGATCGTTCCCTGCCCCGCCGCCGATATTGTCGTCGCCAAGCCCGCCATAGATCGTGTCAGCCGCATCTCCGCCCCGGATCGTGTCATTTCCGGCCCCGCCGCCGATGAAATCCCCGCCCGCACTGGCCTGAATGAAATCGGCGCCGTCGCCCCCGAACAACTGGTTGCGCCCACCCCCTCCGAAGATCTGGTCATTGCCCGCCCCGCCATCGACCGTATCATTGCCCAACCCGCCATAAAGCGTGTCATTGCCGATGCCACCGTTGATCTGGTCTGCGCCTGCCCCACCACCGATGAAGTCCTCGCCGTCGCCACCCAGCAGCGTGTCGTTGCCGCCCTCACCCCGGATCGTGTCATTGCCCGCGCCGCCTTCCAGCCTGTCAGGGCCGGATGTGCCGGTTATGTCCTGCCCGCTATCAAACAGCGGGTTGGCAATGACATAAACGTCATCGCGCAGATTGGTGTCATCCGATACCAAAGGCGCGCCCGAAGAAAATGTCACAAATTTCCCGTCAGCCGAGATGCGGGGAAGCGCACTTATAAAGGCAGCTTGTTGTCCGGCGTCATCAACCGACACGCGCATCGTCCCGCCGGTCTGACGGTCATGCACGAAAACATCCAGCACATTGTTCGTATCGCCCGGCACAAGGGTCGTGGCATTGGATGTGAAGGCCACAAACCGCCCGTCGTCAGAAATACTGGGGCTCGTGCTGAAATTATCAGCCTGCGTCCCATTCGTGGCAACCGAGACCCGCTCGGTCTGCCCCGTGACCCGGTCATGGACAAAGATATCCGACACGTTATTAGTATCACCCGGGACGAGCGTTGCCGCGGCGGATACAAAAGTGACGTATCGCCCATTTGCCGAGATATTGGGCAATGTGCTGGCATTGTTGCCTTGAGTTCCATCGCTGGCGACCGAGACGCGCGTGGTTTGCCCCGTCACCCGGTCATGCACAAAGATGTCATCACTGCCATTCGTGTCGCCTGACACGAGATTGATGGAATTAGACTGAAATGCAACATAACGGCCATCGCCTGATATGCTGGAATTGGCACTGAAAAAATTACCTTCGGTGCCGTCGCTGGCGACGGAAACCCGGGTTGTCTCCCCTGTCACGCGGTCATGCACAAAGACGTCGCGATTGCCATTCGTGTCACCCTGGACAAGGTTCGAGGCCGTGGACACGAATGCCACATATCGCCCATCGGCTGACAGGGACGCGGACTGAACGTCGCCATTTCCTTCTGTTCCGTCACTGGCGACCGAGATGCGGGTCGTCTGTCCCGTAACCCGGTCATGGACGAAAGCATCTGTCGCAACGTTCTGAATTCCCGGGACAAGATTGAAGTCGAGGCTGAGAAAGGACACGAACCTTCCGTCTGCCGAAATATCGGGGGCAAAACTGTTCAGCGTTGCCTGCGTCCCGTTGCTCAGGACGGACACGCGCTCTGTATTGCCTGTTTCCCGGTCATGCACAAAAATGTCGGTTGAAAAATTGGTATCACCCGGAACAAGGTTCGACGCGATAGATTCAAAAACGACAAACCGCCCATTCGCCGAAATACTTGTATTCGAGCTTGGTTGATTCCCTTGTGCTCCATTGCTGGAAACCGAGACCCTTTCAACCATTGTATCCTCCAAATTTCAAAAATGACCTTTAATCGTTCAACCCGGTGCGTCGACCGGCTGGAAAACGCAAAAGCCAAAACCGCCAGGCCGGAAGATCCAGCACCCGCTCGCCGCCTGGCATGTTGATCCGGCCCTGTGCGTCGACGCCCGCCTGCTCCTGCATGACTCGCTGCAATTCTGAAACTCAGGATAACCCAGAGCATCCTTTCTTTCATAGAAACATTCTTCCCGACGTTGTCGTCCTGACATGGGGGTGTTGATCCTGCAGGCGGTGCCCGAAGGGAAGAGTTGCCAGGAGAAGGACAGCGAAACACGCTCCGCCCCCCCCCGTGTCGGGGGGCGTCTTCGGCATTACCGGTGCGGGCGGAGGGTTTCTGCCAGGCCTGCCCGTGTTCGACTACAACAGAAAATCCCCCGCCGTCACCCCCGCCCCGACCCCTGGCGCGCCGGTCAGTTCCAGCACCCAGTCGGCGGCACCATCGCCGTTCTGATCGCCGATCAGAAGACCCCCGGCGGCGAAGTGGTAGAATGAGG
>NZ_JAESVN010000036.1 GCF_016765775.1 Szabonella alba
GGCGTGCCGATCGGCAGCGCGAGCAGCAGACGACGGGGCGCGGGACCTTTGTGCCGCTGCATTTTGACCCGGGCGATGCCTTCCAGTTTGACTGGAGCGAGGATTTTGCAGTTCTGGGCGGCGAACGCACCAAGCTGCAGATGGCGCATATCAAGCTATCGCACAGCCGGGCCTTTTTGCTGCGAGCCTATCCGTTGCAGACCCACGAGATGCTGTTCGATGCCCATTGGCATGCGTTTCGGGTCTTTGGCGGCGTGCCGAGTCGTGGGATTTACGACAACATGCGCACGGCGGTTGATCGTGTTGGCCGCGGCAAGGAGCGGCAGATCAACATGCGCTTTCTCGCGATGACAAACCACTACGTCTATGAGCCGGAGTTCTGCAATCCGGCTGCGGGCTGGGAGAAGGGGCAAGTCGAGAAGAACGTTCGGGATTCTCGTCACCAAATGCTGCAAGGAATGCCGGACTTTCCTGACCTTGCCGCGCTGAACGTTTGGCTGGAGCAGCGTTGCCTCGAGTTGTGGCAGCAGACCCCGCATGGCAAACGACCCGGCACCATCGCCGATGTCTGGGTCGAAGAGCAGGCGGCCCTGATGCCGCTGCCCGTCGCGTTTGACGGCTTTGTGGAACTGAGTAAACGCGTCTCGCCCACGTGCCTGATCAGCTTTGAGCGCAATCGCTACAGCGTGCCGGCGTCGTTTGCCAACCGGCCTGTCAGCCTGCGGATCTATCCCGATCGTCTGGTGGTGGCGGCCGAAGGCAACATCCTGTGCGAACATGCCCGCGTGATCCAGCGCAGCCATCACCTGCCTCCGAAGACGGTCTACGATTGGCGGCACTATCTGGCGGTTGTTCAGCGCAAGCCAGGGGCGCTTCGCAACGGCGCGCCGTTTGTGGAATTACCGCCTGCGTTCAGACAGTTGCAGGACCACATGCTGCGCAAGCCTGGCGGGGACCGCGAGATGGTCGATATCCTTGCCCTCATTCTGCAGCATGACGAACAGGCCGTGCTCACAGCCGTGGAGCTGTCGCTTACCGAGGGCGTGCCGACCAAGACGCATGTGCTGAACCTGTTGCACCGACTGATCGATGGCAAGGTGATCGGCGGGCCTCCGCTGGACACGCCGCAAGCGCTGGTCCTGCAGCGTGAACCCAAGGCCAATGTCGAACGCTATGACGGGCTGCGCGCCCAGATTGCCGGAGGCCGCCATGCGTCATGATCCCGCCGCCGGTGCCATCGTCATCATGCTGCGCAGCCTCAAAATGTATGGCATGGCCCAAGCCGTGACCGACCTGATCGAACAGGGCGCGCCAGCCTTTGAAGCTGCAATCCCGATGCTTTCGCAACTGCTGAAGGCCGAGTTGGCCGAACGCGAGGTCAGATCGATCGCCTATCACATGAAGTCGGCCCGCTTCCCAGCCTACAAGGATCTTTCGGGTTTTGACTTCGCCGCCAGCGAGATCAATGAAGCCACCGTCCGGACCCTGCACCGCTGCGAGTTCATGGATGGCGCCCAGAACGTGGTCCTGATCGGCGGTCCGGGCACCGGCAAAACACATGTTGCCACCGCCCTCGGCATCCAAGCGATCGAACATCACCGCAGGAAGGTCCGCTTCTTCTCGACCATCGAACTGGTCAACGCGCTCGAACAGGAAAAGGCCAAGGGCAAGGCCGGGCAGATCGCCGAAGGCCTGACCAAGCTGGACCTCGTGATCCTAGACGAGTTGGGATACCTGCCGTTCAGCGCATCAGGCGGGGCCCTGCTGTTCCATCTGCTCAGCAAGCTTTACGAGCGCACCAGCGTCGCCATCACCACCAACCTCAGCTTCAGCGAATGGGCCTCGGTCTTTGGTGATGCCAAGATGACCACGGCTTTGCTCGACCGTCTCACGCACCGTTGTCACATCCTGGAGACCGGAAACGACAGCTTCCGCTTCAAGGCAAGTTCAGCTGCCGCATCCGCAGCAAAGAAAAAGAAGGAGACAACACAGATCTTGACCCCTGCCTGACCCGAAATCCATACTCAAAGCCGGGTCAATTCTCGATGAAAAACCCGGGTCAGTTCTGGGTGAAAATCAACA
>NZ_JAESVN010000037.1 GCF_016765775.1 Szabonella alba
TTCAATAGTCCCATGTTTATCACTCCATTGCCCCCCGTCGCTCACCGCGCGGGAGAAGGGTCACATGGGTCAAATCTCAATGAAAATTACACGCCTACCCGGGTCAGTTCTGGGTGAAAATCAACAGCGCGAGGTCTGGTATTACGATTACCGGACCAACATCCACCACACGCTGAAGAAGAAACCGCTGAAATACGAGGATCTCGCCGATTTCGTGCGCCTGTACCGCCCGGAAAATCGGCACGAGCGCACGGCGACCTGGTCAGAAGCAAGCCCTGAGGGCCGCTGGCGGTCGTATTCCCGGGAAGAATTGCTGGCACGCGACAAGGCGAGCCTCGATCTGTTCTGGTTGAAGGACAAGAGCTTGACGGATCTGGATAATCTCCCCGAGCCAGACGACTTGGCGCAGGAGATCATCGAGGAACTGGAGGCCGGGCTGAGCAGCTTGCGATCGGTGCTGCTGGAGTTGAGAGGGCGGTGATGCTGGCCTCCCATGTCAGGCGAGTTAGCCAACGAGCATTCTTGGCAGGCTTCGAACCTGGCGGTGTAGCGGTGTGACTCGAGGAGAGTGTCTGCGAAATACCGCTTTGGGCGGAAAGCAGCCTTAAAGCAGTGCAGCATGGCAGTTGCGGCGAAAACGGGAAAGCGGTCGTTCCAACGACGCCCCGCGGGACTAGAGCTGTGCCTCGCTGCTGGCGATGCGATGCCGGTGTTCCGATCTGGCTCCGGGACAACTGAACTACCCGAACAGGGGCCCTATCCGATATCGGCGAACTGGTCCTACCCTGCTCCATCGATGACCAGATCACCGAGCCAGGCGGTCGCCTCTTCGACGGTGTGCATCACCTTACAGCCATAGAGCGTATCAAGCCGCATGTGGCCGCTGGTGATTAGGCTTCGCAGCTTACTCTCGGTGAAAAATGCCTTGCAGTGGGGCAGCGCCGCAGCCGCGTGTCGAAAGTCAAAGAGGTCGTTGGGCTTGATCACTTGCCCTTTGCGATACCGGACCGCGGCGTGCAGTGCTGCCTGAATATAGAGGCTCGGGAATTTGCGGCGGTTTTCATCCTGCTGAAGCGCAAGTGACATTATTCGCCCCGTCTCGCGCCCGAACTTCCGGCTGGCCTCGATGTCTTCTGCCAGCTGCAGCTTGCCGTACGCCCCTGCCAGCCTGCGAAACTCTCTGGCTGCAATGCCGGTAATCATGCTGGTGGCCCCAGCCACCTCGTAGCGCACCGCAGTCGCGTAAGTGTCGATTTCATGTTCATGCAGGCACTCCTGTTCTTTCAGGAATACCGCAAGGCGTTCGCTCTCGCCTCTCGCATCGAAAACACCGGTTGGATAGGTCGCGGCGACTTCGGAGGGCTTTGCCTGCCAGGCACGCTCAGTCAGTTCGATCAGCACCCTGTCGCTGATCTCGACACCTTTTGGGCGGAGGTCTTCATAGCCAAAGGCGAAAACGGCCTTAGTCCAGACGGGACGCGGCACCGGTGGATGCGCCGGGTGAGACTGGGCGAGCAGGGCTTCGATCTCGATGGCGTTGCGCTCAGAGACCGGAACAAGCGCAACGCCGAGGCTCAGATGGTCCACCAAATGCATGGTCTGCGCAAAGCACTCGGGCGTTTGCTTGCTGAATTCCTCGATGAGATCTGCAGTCACCGGGAAGAAAGCTCGCCCGGATTGCACGGCAAGGCGCAAGGCTCCGAGAAATGAGATCAGTTTCTCGTCCACCACATCATCGAAGGCTGCTTCGCGTGCCCAGATCCAGAATCGCGTGTCGAGGAATACTGGCACCCGATCCACCAACTGGTGCGCTAGGTCCCATTGCAGTGCCAGAGCACGGTCCGCCGCCGCGCCAGCACCCCAAGGCCATTCGTAAAGCTCGGCTTCATCCTCTTGCCCGTCTGGACCTGTCACGTATTTGTGCCGCCCCCAGTGCTCGTTAGGCCACTTTCCGTTCGAAGGCGACCGGGCTTTTCCAGTCCAGTGCTGAGTGGCGTCGTCGCGGATTATAGAACCCGTTGATGT
>NZ_JAESVN010000038.1 GCF_016765775.1 Szabonella alba
TGCCCGCGCCGCCGCCGATAAAATCGCCGCCCGATCCCGCATGGATCAGGTCATTGCCATCATTGCCCAGCAGGTGGTTGGTGCCATCGCCACCGCCATGGATGGTATCCGATCCCGATCCGCCCTGCACCGTGTCATTGCCAAGGCCGCCCCAGAGGATGTTGCTGCCGGCCCCGTCGATGATCAGATCATCTCCCGCGCCGCCGCCGATATTGTCATTCCCCAAACCGCCATAGATCGTGTCGTTGCCGCCCTCGCTGCGGATCGTGTCATCGCCCGCCAGTCCCAAGACCGCATCGGCAAGTGCCGTCCCGGTAATCTCGTCTGCCCCTTCGGTGCCGAGGACGGGCAGGGTGAACATCCGCCCGGTCACGGTGCCCGAAACGCCTTCATCCCGATCAATCCAGGTGAACAGGATCTGTCCGTTCGGCAGTTGCGTTACATTCCGCGCGGCGTCGTAAAGCTCATTGGACCCTCCGACCTGGGCGTTGAAATACTGGTTCCCCTCCCCGTCCTGATTGACCCGGAACTCCTGACCGATGGCCTCGCCTGCCGCATCGAAGCGTCGGGCAAAGATGCCGAACCGGTCACCATCCTGTCCTGCGGACTGCCAGGTGACAAGGAACCCGCCATCCTGCAGCGCCAGAACCGAACTGAAGCTCTGATCACCTGCGGTAAAGACATTGACCTGGAATTCGCTCCCAACGGGAAGCCCTGCCGCATCGTAGCGCTGGCCGAAAATGCCAAGGCCACTTCCATCCTGCCCCGAGGATGTCCAGGTTGCGACAAAGCCACCATCCTCAAGGGCGGCAACGGTCACGTCATATTGTGCTCCGAATGTCTGGGTATTGATCCTGAACTCCAGACCGACCCGGGCACCGTCCGCGTCAAAGCGCTGACCATAGGCCCCGTAGGAGTTGCCATCCTGTCCGCTCGATGCCCAGGTGATCACGAAACCGCCATCGGCCAGGGCCGTGGTGCGGCTGTAGAACTGGATGTTGTCCGTATAGGTGTTGACCGCAAACTCGTCACCGACGGGATCGCCTGCGGCATCGAAGACCCGTGCGGCGACGCCATAGCTGGACGGGTCGATATTCTCGCCGTCCCAGGACACGACGAAGCCACCGCCGGACAGCGCCGTGACGGATGGATTGACCTGCCAGCCCGTCACGGGCAGGTTCACCGCAAACTCCTCTCCCACGAGGGTGCCCGTGGCGTCAAACCTCGCGCCCCGCACGTTGTAACCCGTGCCGTCAAAATTCGCGATGGACGCGCGCACGACGACGAACCCGCCATCGGGCAGTGCGGCAACGGCAGGGTTCACATGCGTCGTCGAAGCCGAGAACGTGACCGGGAATTGCTCACCTGCAGGATTGCCTGCTGCGTCGAAGATGCGCCCCAGACTGATATATCCGGTTGTGTAGGAGCCCCAGACAACGACAAAACCGCCGCCCGCCAGTGCCTCGACCGAACTGTCGAAGCGCGACAGGCTTGTCGGGGGATTAACAGAAAACTCATGTGTGACCGCGACCGGGGTATTCACCATTTTCATCTCCCTGTTGCCCAATGTGGCGAATTATTTTGCCGGAAACTCCTGCTACCAGATCATCTTCAGACTAATTTTAAGAACATATGTATCATGGAATTGCCCAATGAAGCATATATTATCACAGGTATTGCGCGGGAGAGTGAGCCGATTAAAAGTAAGGGGGCCCGGTTACAAAAGAAAATCGCCTGCGGTGACCCCCGGCGCCCCGGTCAGTTCCAGCACCCAGTCGGCCGTGCCATCGCCGTTCTGATCGCCGATCAGAAGACCCCCGGCGGCGAAATGATAGAACGAGGCCTGCCCGCCGCCGACCAGCCCGCCCGTGCCGTTGAACATGGTGTTCAGCGCGGTCAGGTCGATGTCATCCACGCCGCTGGTGAAATCCGTGATCACGTCACGGCCCGCCCCGATGCCGATATGGGCCGCCGAGGCGAAGACGAAGACATCCGCGCCCGGCCCGCCGCTCATCACATCGC
>NZ_JAESVN010000039.1 GCF_016765775.1 Szabonella alba
AGCCCGGTCTCGCCCCGCGCGGCTGACGGATCACAGCCCTTCCGGACCAGACAACTGCCCCCAATCTGGATTGGATCTCTCCGCCCCGAGGGCAGGTTCGGAGGCAGCGGCGCCGGGTCGGATATGTGAAGTATACGATCCTATTTCTTGCCAGTTTCGGCCGGGTCAGTCTTCTCCGCCTCAGAGAGAGAGAGAAGACTGACCCGGCCTCTTTATGGACCATCGGTGCCGTTGTCCGGTTGACGGCTTCCGTTCCCCGCATCTTGCGCCCTGCATCCCGTCCCGTGCCTTCTGCACCCTGTCTTTTGTCTTGCGGAACCTGTCTGCGGCGTTTCGCATCCTGTCATCCGGCAGAGGGGCAGAAGGCATTTGCATCGCGACGCGCGCAGCGCGCGGGATGCCTCCTGCCTCGCGCCTCCTGTCCTCGGGAACGCCTGCGCCGACTTCCTGGACAGAGGCCGGCCTTGACAGATGCGGCTCGGAGGATCCTCTTTCCAGCCAGATGGCTCGCCATGAAGGACAGGGCAATGTGGACGCTTCAGGATGCGAAGAACCGGTTCAGCGCCGTCGTCGAGGCCGCCCTTGCCGGAACGCCGCAACAGGTCACGCGGCGGGGCAAGCCTGCGGTGGTGGTGGTGGTGGCCGCCGATGAATGCCGCCGGCTTCTGGACGGACCCATGCAGGGCCGCGGCAGCTTTGCCGACAATCTGATGGCCTTTCCGGCCGGGGGTCTGCCGGACCTGCCGCGCGCAGGCGGCCCCCCGGGATGTCCGTTTCTGATGTATATTCTCGATACCAATGTCATATCGGCGCTGCGCCGCCGCGACCGCGCCCCCCGGGTCGCGGCTTGGCTGCGCGGAAAACCCGAGCAGGACCTGTTCCTGAGTGTCATCACCCTGGGCGAGATCGAGCGCGGTATCCACCAGCAGGAGACGCGGGACCCGGCCTTTGCCCGGGATCTGCGCGCCTGGCTGGACCGCACCACCCTGATCTTCCCGGACCGCCTTCTGGCCTTCTGGCCTTCGGGGCCGAGGATGCACGGCTCTCGGCCAGGCTGGGGCAGGCTGGCGCGGATCTGATGATCGCCGCCGCGGCCCTGCGCCATCGCGCCACCGTCGTGACCGGCAATGTCAGGGGCTTCGCGCCGACCGGGGTGGCGCTTGAAAACCCGTTCTTACCCGGGGCACGACGATTTCGCCTTCCTATTGCGGCTGACCTTTGTCAGGACGGCTCCGATGGCGTTCCAGATCCTAAAAAAAGGCGGGGATCTGTCCGGCCCGGTGGTTCTGCGCAAGGATGCCGATGCGGCAGGACAAGACGATTCCCTTCCCTGTATTCCCCTTCACGCCAGAATCTGATCCGGATGACCACGGTTTCGGTCGCGGCTCTGATCACGTCCGATAAATTAACATTATCGGACGTGAAGGGAGAGTCATAAGCGCGGCGCTTTCGGGATTTATATTCCTGCAAAAGCGCCCCAATATTCTGGCAGGGGTCCTTCCCCCTGCCCCC
>NZ_JAESVN010000003.1 GCF_016765775.1 Szabonella alba
GCATCCGCAGCAAAGAAAAAGAAGGAGACAACACAGATCTTGACCCCTGCCTGACCCGAAATCCATACTCAAAGCCGGGTCAATTCTCGATGAAAAACCCGGGTCAGTTCTGGGTGAAAATCAACAGATCCTGAGGGTCTAGATGAACAAATCGCCTTCATTGAGCGGCAGAAAAACAAGGGCGATTGCGATGGTGTGCTGGGATTGGACGTCGTGAAAGATACTCTTCGCAGCTATTCCTTCGACACGTTCCTCCAGAGGCTGCTCAAATACCGGAACACCATGGCCTTTTCTGAGCCGGATCCCGATGAGCCTGGCTTTTCAGGCCCCTGAACCCTGAAACAATCCAGATTAACACGCCGGCCCCGTCATTCGGGAATGGCATGACCGCAGCGTTCCGCTTACGCGGCACGCCGCTTGCCATCGCGCTCAACCGGAAACACCGAGGGAAGACGCTCGATGCCGGCCTGAAGGCGCTCGAGGGGGCTCGCGGTTCCGTAGGAGCGCGAATGCACGTCGTGGCCCTCATGGCCCATGATGTCGCGCGCCAGCTTGTCGCCGACCATTGGGTCGTTATCGAGGATGTTCTGCACGTAATGGCGCATGCTGTGCAGGGACAGGCCCTGTCCGGCATTCCCCCAGATCTCCTTGATCACCGCTTCCATATGCCGCCCGACCTTGCGGCCCAGGATGTTGGAGGCGGGCTCTCGCAGATCCGGGAAGGCCAGAGCCTGCCCTTTCTTTTTCGCCGCTTCCATGAACTGCGGTAGGCCGAGCGCGACAAGGTCAGGATGCAGCGGAATGCGGCGTTGCGAACTGGCGGTCTTGATGCGGCGCAGGTCGGTGCCCACAATATCGAGGTACCAGATGTTCCCCACCTTGTGGAAATTCTCGGGGCTGAACCCGGCGATCTCTTCCCGCCGGAGGCCGGTATAGGCGCTGATGATCGGCACCCAGAAAAGCCCGGTCTTGCGCCGTTGCGTGTAGGTGAGCCGCGGACGGACAGACGGGTCATCCGGAGCCCAGAAGGGATGCAGGAAGAGCCGCTGCAATTCCTCGGTCGTGAAGGAGCGCTTCTTGTCGCGGGCGCGGGTGGTCTCTTTCCGGCGGAATTTGCCGGGCACGAGCCTGGGATCGAGGTCGAACCCTTCGTTTCTTGCGGCTGTCACCAGCGCGCCGAAATGGTCGAAATAGCGATTGCGCGTCGCCACACTCAGCCCGACCGTCTCCGGCGGCAGGGCTTTCGCGCGCTCCAGGATCAAGGGGATCGGATCGAGCTTGTCCTTTGGGCTTTTCCCGAAGGTTTTCGGTAGCTTGAGAAGCACGCTGTTGAAATGGGCGGCGTCGGACTGAACCAAGGTCCGGATGTCCGTTTTCCCCGTCACTCGCTGCAGAAGCGTTGCGAAGCCCCGGTACTGGGCCGCGGTCTTCTCTTCCAGCCCCAGATCATCATGGCGTTTCAGCTCGATGAGCCGCTCGATCACCGCGTCGATGGCCGGATCGATCCCCGGATCGTTGGCCGCAGCGGGCGTCTCGGCGGGCTTGGCGCTCACCACCGCGGTGTGACCTGCCGCCGCTGGCTGGGGGGAAGGAACCGGGCTCTTGGCAACAGCGCCGGGATAGACGGCAGAGGTCAGGGCTTCATCGGACAGGATCTGCTCGGCCATGGTGCGGGCAGGGGGCGTTTTCAGGCAATCGCTTACCCGCGCCCGTGCTTCGATGGTGAGCTGCAGCAATTGCTGACGTTCATAGGCACCCTCAGCCGCGCGCCCGGCGACGCTTTCGAATTCGGCGGCGCGCTTCCGGGCATCGGGCTCGCTCAGCAGGATGCGTCTCTGGAAGTCGAGGACATAGTCCAGGGTTTCGAGATCGCGCTCGCTGCGGCCCTCACAGATCAACGCCTCCTTCACCGAGCCGGTGAGCGCAACATTGACGCCATGCTGTGCCAGAAGCCGGAAGGCCGTCCGGTAAGCCCAGTCGTGCCGCTCATCCTCTTCGGCCGCGCCGGACCCATAGGACATCGCGCTGACCGTCTGGAGTTTTGCCAGACGATCAACCTCGCGCGCCGCGACCGATTTGAGGTAGCGCACCGCCTCCTGGGCAGAAATCCGGTTCATCGCCACGGCGTCCATCAGCCTGTCACTTTCCGCACTGAGCTTCCGGGCGAGTTTAACCGCCGGAAGCCGCTCTGTCGTGCGCAGGGAGACCTGCAGATCGATGTTTCCTGTGGAGAACCGAAGAAACCGGCGGCGCCAGTAATACACCGTGCCGCGTCGCATCAGGTGGGGATGAGCAGCCATGAAGAAGCCTCCGGTTGGAGACCTCCGCGCGCGATGTGCCACCCTCGTGGTGGTACACCCAGTTGTTGCACCAACGGAGCCGCGAGGGCTTTCGCTAGCGTTTTCAACAGCTTGGGGGTATATGGCTCCGGCGGTAGGGATCGAACCTACGACCAATTGATTAACAGTCAACTGCTCTACCGCTGAGCTACGCCGGAACACAGGGGTGCTATATCAACGGCATCTGACAGCGTCCAGAGGGATGTGGAAAAAATTTCAACTTGCCGTGACGCCAATTCTGCGGCCCGCCGGAAGGATCGGGCCGGGGGCGCGTGAGCGTTTCCTTCTGTCTTGGAATTGTGCTGGCCCGGTGGGGGCTGGCTGCGCATTTCGGTGTCTTTATGTTCGTCGGGCTGTTCGAATGAAGCCGCCCTGAACTGTCGGTTGGGTGCGATTCCAGTTTCCGTCGATCCTGTGGTCGTCGCTTTTGTGCGCGCCACGTCCGGGTGGTACGGCTCCGAACCTCGCCGTGATGCAGACGGTCCATCAGCGGGTTCGTCATTCACCGCTGCATTCCGCCGCAATTGCGCAACAATTCCCGGTCAGATCCGGCGCCAGACTGCCCCTCAGCCCTTGAAAATGGAGAGTGTCGTGAACCAGAAAATAACGAAATACACGATCGCCTCGGTCGTTTATTGCAAGTCGGTCGAAAGTGCGACCTATGACAGTCAGCTTGAGGACAAGGTCAATGGACTGATCGCGGCAGGATGGCAGCCATTTGGCGGGCTGCAACTGATGCAGAGGGACCATCATCTGGTGGCTTTGCAACCGATGGTGCGCCTCGGGCCCGACCATGCGGCAACGCTTGAGGTGGTGCGCCCGGCCTTGGCCGAGAGCCGCTGAGCGGATCGCGGCCAGCGGCTGTCGGGCAATCGCTCAGCCGCTGGCCGCGATGCTGCGGGCAAGCGAGCAGAACTGTTCCAGCCCGATTTCCTCGGCGCGCTGCGTGGGGTCAATCCCGGCGGCGCGCAGATGCTCCTCAATGGCGGGGTTCAGCGCCTTCAGGCTTGACCGCAGCATCTTGCGGCGCTGGTTGAAGGCCATGGCGGTGATCCGGGCCAGCACCGCGCCATCGGCAGGAAAACGCGGCGCCTCCAGCCGGGTCAGATGCACGACGGCGGAATGGACCTTGGGCGCGGGCACAAACGCCTCGGGCGGCAGGGTCAGCACGATCCGCGCCTCGGTCCGCCATTGTGCCAGCAGCGCCAGCCGACCGTAAGCCTTGGATCCGGGTTTCGCGACGATGCGTTCAGCGACCTCTTTCTGGAACATCAATGTCAGGCTTTGCCAGAAGGGCGGCCACAAGGGCGGAGTCAGCCAGCGCACCAGCAATTCCGTCCCGACATTATAGGGCAGGTTGGACACGATGCGGACGGGCGGCGTCAGATGCGCCAGCACATCGACCTCCAGTGCATCGCCCAGCAGCACCTCCAGCCGCCCGGGGCAGGCGGCGGCGATTTCGGCCAATGCGGGCAGACAGCGCGCGTCTTTCTCGACCGCCAGAACGCGGCGCGCGCCTTCCGCCAGCAGACCACGCGTCAGGCCCCCGGGGCCGGGGCCGACCTCCAGCACATCGCAGCCTGCAAGATCCCCGGCACTGCGCGCAATCCGCGCGGTCAGGTTCAGATCCAGCAGAAAATTCTGCCCCAACTGCTTCTTCGCCACCAGATCATGCGTGCGGATCACCTCACGCAAAGGCGGCAGGTCATCAATCTGCGGCATGAAACATCGCCCCCTTTTCATCTTGGCGGAAATACCTCGGGGGGCCTGGGGGCTGGCCCCCCGTCCTCGACTGCGACCTGCGGTCCCGCGTCATTGCGCGCGGCTCCGCGCCATATCGCGCGCCATGCGCAGGGCCGCGATCAGGCTGGACGGATCCGCAATCCCCTGTCCCGCGATATCGAAGGCCGTGCCATGATCGGGCGAGGTGCGGATGAAGGGCAGACCCAGCGTCAGGTTCACACCGCCCGCGAAATCCAGCGTCTTGATCGGGATCAGGGCCTGATCGTGATACATGCAGACCGCCGCATCATAGCGCGCGCGCGCCGCCGGATGGAACATCGTATCGGCGGGCAGGGGGCCTGCAATCGCCATCCCCCCGGCGCGCAGACGGTCCAGCAGCGGCGCGATCATCGCAATCTCCTGGCCGCCCATCGTGCCGCCTTCGCCCGCATGGGGGTTCAGCCCGGCCACGGCCAGACGCGGGGCGGTCAGCCCGAAATCGCGCTGCAGCCCGGCATGGGTGATGCGCAATGTCTCCTCAAGCAGATCAGGTGTCAGCGTGGCGGGCACATCGGCCAGCGGAATATGGATCGTCACGGGCACGACGCGCAGCGCGTCACAGGCCAGCATCATCACCACCCGGCCCACCCCCGCCAGATCGGCCAGAAATTCGGTATGGCCGGGAAAGGCAAAGCCTGCGCCATCCTTCAGCGCCTTTTTGGATATCGGCGCGGTGCAGATCGCGGCCACCTCGCCCGCCATGGCCAGCGCCACGGCGCGGGCGATGACGGCAATGACATCGGCGGCATGGTCTGGTCGGGGCTGTCCGGGGCTGGCCGGGCCGTCAAAGCCATGCGGCAGCACCGGCAGGCGATCGGGGGCCACGTCACGCGCCGCCGCAGGGCTGGCAATTTCCGTCACGGCGGCCCCTTGCGGCAGATGCCGGGGATCGCCGATCCAGAAAAACGGAAGATCCGCCCCCAGCCGCATGCGTGCCGCAAGGGCGATTTCGGGGCCGATACCGGCCGGTTCGCCGCAGGTCAGGGCGATGGGCAGATCAGGGGCAAGGGCGGGCATGCCTTATCGGTCACGGATGATCGCTTCGGCGCGCAATTCCTCAAGATAGGCATCGGCCAGCGAGGCCAGCCGCTGATTGACCAGCAATTCGCGCGCCTCATCTCGCGTGGGGGCACCGTCGATATCGGGCAGACGGCTGCACAGCATCAAAAAGACATGCGCGCCGCCGCGTGGGAAATCGGTGCTTTCATTCTCATCCAGCGCCGCAAGGCGGGGGGCGATATCACCCGGAACCTGCGCCTGCGGACGGGTCTCGATGCGCAAACTGTCCTCGGGCTGGCCAAGGATCTGGCCGTAAAGGTCATTGCATGTATCGACCGAGGCGCGGATCCGGGCCGCCTGTGCCACACCATCAGGGCCGGGCGGCAGCGCCATTTCGGCATATTCCACCCGGCTGGTGGTCGATGTGCGCCCCATTGAACGGTCAATCTCGCGCAGCTGATAGATCGCATAGCCTTCGGCCAGTCGAACCGGCGGGGTGATCTGCCCGGGGGCAAGCTGCAGGATCGTGCCGCGCACCTCTTCGGGAACCGAGGGCAGGGGCATCCAGTCCAGACGCCCGCCGCGCCCGGCGGTCGAGGAGGAAGAATAGCGCCGCGCGGCCTGACCGAATTCCTCATCGGTGGTCAGCCCGCCGCGCAGGGACCGCGCCAGCGACAGTGCGGCACTTTCATTGCCCGCCTCGAAGGGGATCAGGATCTCGGCCAGCAGGACGCGGGTGTTGACGCCCTGCGTGATTGCAGACAGCGCGCGGTCCACCTCAACCTCGGTTATCTCGACCGCCGGGGCAAAGCGGGCGCGCACGACCTCCCGCCACAAAAGCCCCGCCTCGACAAAATCGCGGAAGGTCTGGGCGGAGACACCGCCCTGTTCCAGCGCCGTGACAAACTGTTCCGCCGTCAGATTGGCCCGGCCCGCGAATTCCTCCATCCCGGCCATGACCTGTTCTGGCGCCACGCTCAGCCCCATCGACTGCGCCGCGACCAGCCGCAGCCTGTCCTCGATCAGACCGTCCAGTGCTTCGGTCTCGATATCGCCGGGAGCCTGAAACAATTCCAGCATCTTGACACGCTGGCTGACCTCGTAATTTGAGATCACCCGGTCATTCACCACCACCCGGGGCGAGAATTGCGATTGCGCCGCAGCAGGCATTCCCGCAAATCCGAAAGCGGTCAGGGCGGCCAGAAGGAAAGATGCGCGGATCATCGTCAATGTCTCATCAGGGGGACCGGAACCCTTGCGGATCGGTCAGGTGGGTCTGTGGTAACGCGCGGGCCGGGGTCATGGCAACACCCTAACCGCGACAGGACCGGGACGGGCCGGGCAGGGCAGAGCCGCCAAAGCCCAGAAGATCGACAGAGAGCCCGAACCGGGTGGAGGGGCGGATCGCATTCGAGGTGGTGAAACGGCGCGACAGCGACAGGTCGATCTTCATGCATTCATTGCGGAACTCGAACAGCACCCCGGCCGAGGCGGCGCGGTCGGCCTCAAAATCATAGCGGGTGTTGAACTGCCCCAGCCAGTTCGGCGTCAGACGGTAGCTGCCTTCGAAGACAAGTTCCGACACGCGGGTGTCTCGCATTTCCAGTGCATCCGGCAGCATCCACAGATAGGAGGCCGCAATGCCGTAATCCTGCCGCTGCAGGTCTAGCCGCATTTCGGCCTTGCTCATCCGCAGGTCGTCATTGAAAACCAGCCGGTGCGTCAGCGCCAGCCCGTCATTGCGCGACATGCGGAAGGCCGCCAGCCAGTCGGAATTGCGCCCCGCAAGGCCTGAGGCCGGGCCGAACGGGTCAGGATCGGAACTGGAAGTCCGAAAGACCCGGCCAACCGTCACCCCCAGTGACCAGCCCGAGGGATCGTGCCGGGTATAGCCTATGCCGACATTGGCACGCGGCCCGCGTTCCACTGCATCCGCCCCGGGAAAGCGCGAGAAGGAAAACAGATTACCCTCGTCGAACTCGACCAGTGCACTGTCCTCGATGGGAACGACACGCCCGGTTTTCGGCGACCAGATCAGTTGCGCGACAGGCTCGATCACATGCATCGCGCCATCCGCGCCCTGCCGCATCCAGGGCCAGCGCAGTTCCAGCGCCACGCCGCCCGCCGCGCGGGTGCTGCTGCCGGGAAAGGCGGGATCCTGCCGGGTGCGGTAGAAATCCGCCGAAATCTCGGTCAGGGCCGAGGCAAGGATGCCGCCGCCCAGAACCCAGTTGCGCCGCCAGTCCAGACTGACCGAGGCGCGCCCCATGTCACGCCCGTCGCTGATGCCGTCGCCGTTGCTGTCATCCGTGCTGTCGGACGACCGGAAATGGCTGTGCGTCTGGAAACGCAGCCCCGCCGTGCCGCCCAGCCCGCGCGGGCTGAACCGGCGTTCCCATGTCATGTCGGTCACGACCGAGGGCAGGGTGGAATTCACATCGCCTTCGCGGATCGAATTGAAATGCACCAGCCGGGCCGAAATATACTCACCCCGCCTTGTGCGCATTACCTCGATCTGGCTGTCCAGCCGGTCCTTGGATGAGATGTCGTAATCCAGCAGATAGGCCGGATCCGAAACCGCCTCACCCCGGAAGGTCAGCAGGAAATCGCGCGGCAGCATGAACACGCCCGAGGCGGTGATCTGTCCGCGCGTCTCGCCGGGCAGGATGCGGTCGCGGGCCAGCGAACCCGCGATCTCGATCTGCCCGCTGCGGAAGGCCTGCCGATAACGCAGATCCAGCGATTGCGCGCTGCGCGTGGCAAGGAAAGGCGTCACCGTCAGGTCGCGATTCTCACCGATGGGAATGAAATAGGGGATCTTGACCCCTGTACCCAGTTCGGACGTGGTGATCAGCGAAGGGCGCAGGAAACCGCGTGCGCGGTTCAGCGTCGGATCGGGCATCCGCAGATGCGGGATCCAGAAGACCGGCACCCCGGCAATGCGCAACTGCGCCCGGTCGAAATAGATCTGGCGTTCCAACTCGTCATGGATCACCCGCTGCGCCCGGATTTCCCAAAGCGGGGTCGGATTCTGCGCGCAGATCTGGCAGGAAGAAACGACCGTCCGCCCGAGTGCCGTATAGCGCCCGCCGATGCGCTGCATTTCCGAGGCGGCAAGCTGCAACTGCCGGTTCAGCACCAGCCGCGCCGATTGCAGGACGCCTTCGGTCAGATCGGCGGCCAGATCGGCCTGATCGGCCACGACCAGCGTGCCGCTGCCTTCGGTCAGAACGATCGGCCCCTCGATCAACAGCCGGTCACTGCTGCGGTCGTAAAGGATGCGGCTGGCGCGCAGGCGGCGGCCCTGATGGAAGATCTCGACGCTGCCTTCGGCGATCAGACGGTTCTGCCCGTCCAGTGCCACGCGGTCGGCGATCAGCGTGGCCATGTCCTGCGCCTGCAGGGGCAGTGCGGCCAGCCAGAGGCCGAGGGCAAGGGAAAGGAGGCCGCGCAACATCACCCATCCTCCAGATGCAAAAGCAGTCCCAGCGACAACAGCAGCGCCGCAACAGGCGGGCTCCATGCGGCAAGAGCGACCGGGATCTGGCCGCTTTCCCCCAGAACCTGCGCGAAATTCCGCAGAAAGAAGATCCCGAATCCGCCCAGCAATGCAAACAGCACCATCTGCCCCGTTTTTCCCCCCCGGGCATGGCGCATCGTGAAGCCCGCCGCAACCAGAACCATCGAGGCCAGCAGCAGCGGCAGGGCCAGTTCCATCTGGAACCAGACCCGATGCGTGCGCGCCGAAAAGCCTGCAAGTTCCAGCCGCGTGATGTAATCGGGCAGCGACCAGATCGGAATTGCCGAAGGATCGCCGAAACTGTCGCGGATCCGCTCGGGCGTGAGTTCTGACGGCAGGGCGGCGGTGTTCTCAATCCGGGACGACACTTCGGGATTGCGCGCGGTCAGATCCCAGTATTTCGCCCCGGTCAGCGCCCATTCCCCGGCGCGCAGCACGGCCTCATCGGCCTCGATGCGCTGGACCGGCGCGCCTTCGGCGTCAAAGATCAGAAAAGAGGCGGCGAAAAGCCGCGTGCCGTCCAGATCTGACCGCGCCGCGCGGATGACGGTCTGCCCGTCAGCGCCCCCCTGCCGCAGCCAGAGACCGGATTCGTTGATCGAAAAAATGCTTTCCCCGCCCTGTGCCTGCCGCGAATAAAGCGCGTCATACTGTTTCGAGGTCGCCGCGACAAAGGGGTTCAGCACCGCGACCACAGCGCAGCCCAGCACCAGCGCCGTGCCCACCGGGGCCAGCAGGAATCGCAGCCCCGACCGCCCCGCCGCCCGCGCCACCACCAGTTCGGATGACCGCGACAATGCCAGAAACAAGGCGATTGACGCAAAGACCACGATCAGCGGCAGGATCCGGTAAAGGCTTGCCGGAACATTCAAAAGCGCAAGTTCCGCCGCGCCTGCCAGCCCGATGCCCTGCGGCGAAAACCGGCGCAACTGTTCGACCATGTCGATCAGCATCAGGATACCGAAAAAGACCAGCAGGACCTGAGCCACCGATTTCAGAAACCGCCGCGTAAAATACAGGCTCAGCGTCATGTTGCCGACCTTTCGGGCGACAGCGGCCCGGGGCCTGCCGCATGACGGCGGCGCGGGCGCTGCGCGACCCACAGGATCAACAACGACAGCGCCACCCCCAGTGCGGGCGCAATATAGACCAGCGGCCAGCGGATCCCGCCCTGAACACTGGCGGCGGTGGCGGCGTTGCCGACCATCTGCACGACGATCAGCAAAAGAATCGCGCCAATGATCTGACGCCAGAGGCCGAAGCGGCTGAAGGCACCCAGCAAAAGCGTGGCAAACCCGATCATCGCGGCGGCGGGCGCCAGCAAGGGCTGCGAGAACCGCTGATGCCCCTCGGACAGGAACACCGCGCGGGTCGCGCCGGTTTCCTGCAGATTTTCCGGGCTGGGGCGCAGCAGTTCCAGCGTCGACATCTCGTCAATGGACCGGCTGCCGTCAGTGCCGGGGGTCAGCACATCGCCCAGATCATAGGTGAAATCGGCGAAATGCGTTACCGACAACCGGCCGGTCCGGCGGTCATGCGACTGGCTCATGCCTTCGAACATCACCAGTTTCGGCCTGTCCCCGTCGCGCACAAGCACCGCCCGGCGGGCGGTATAGGCGATGCGGCTGGTCTCGGTGCGTTCATCGGACAGGAAGATGTCCAGCAATTCCCCCCGGTCGGTCAATTCGCGGATGTAGAAGGTCACGCCATCGGTCGGATGCATGAACTGCCCGTCGACCAGCAGCCGCGCGGTCACATTCGCGCCGATTTCGGCCGTGCGTTCGGTCAGCGCGGCGCGGCTTGCGGGCACGATGAAATGCATCAGCACCAGCATCATGGCCGCGACGATCAAGCCGAACCACAGGACCGGCCGCACCAGCCGGAAGGCCGAGAATCCGGTAGCCTGCATCACCACAAGCTCTCCGTCCTGGGTCAGGCGGTTGGCGACGTAAACCGTTGCCGCGAAAGCCGAAACCGGCAGGACGATGCGGATGACATTGGGCAGCGTCAGCAAGGACAATTCGACAAAGACCATAGCCGATTGCCCGTCGCCGATCAGACGGTCAAACAGGCCCACCGCCCGGTTGATCCAATAGACCAGCACCAGAACCAGCGAGAAGAAGCCGAAAAGCTGCAGCAGTTGCGACAGCAGATATCTGTCGAATCTCGGCAAGCTGCGTCCCCGTTCACCCCGTGTTCCGGCTCTGATCCTATCGGAACTGCGGGGGCGGGAAAACCGAATTATCGCATCCCTCCGCCTTGGTCCGGTGGTGCAGGAAAGGTTCCGCGCGGCCCCTTGCCGACCGGCCCGCCGGTTGTCCTGGCGCGGCACTGGTCAAGCCCGGTACTGGTCAAGCCCGGTGCAAGCCGCTAGGCTCCGCGTCAAATTTCCAAGCCTGTCGAGGACAAAGCGAAATGACCGAACCCCTGCCGATCCAGTTCCGCGAAACCGATCTTGACGCAATTGCAAGCTTTGAGGGGCGGATTGCCCTTCTGGTGCCGGAAAAGGCGGAAGCCGCCTCCAGCCCCGCTGCGCGGCGCGTCAACCGGCTGACCAAGGGGGCGCTGAACCGCTATCTTGCCTCGCCCGCCTGGGCCGATCTCAAACCCGGTGAGGCAGCCGATCTGGGCTGGCCCGCCGGACTGGCCGCCGAGGCGGTTCAGGTCGTGAAGGCCGGCCCCCGCGCCGATACGGCACTGGCCCGCAAGGCCGGGGCGGCCATCGGGGCGAAAATCGGCGCGGGCGGTGTTCTGGTGCTGGCGGGCGGCATGCAGCGCGCGGCGGACGTGTCCTTCGGCCTGGCGATGCGGGCCTATGATTTCTCGGTGCGCAAATCCGCAGCCCCCAAGCCGCAGGGTCCGGCCATCGTCATGGTCAACGCCCCCGAAGAGGTCGCGGCCCTTGCGGCCCCGCTGGCCGCTCTGGCCGAGGGTGTCTTCTTCACCCGCGATCTGGTGAATGAGCCTGCCAATGTGCTGACCACCACCGAATTCGCCGCCCGGCTTGAGGCGATGACGGCGCTGGGGCTTGAGGTCGAGGTGCTGGACGAGGCGCAGATGGCCGATCTGGGCATGGGTGCCCTGCTGGGCGTCGGGCAGGGGTCAGAAAGCCCGTCAAAACTGGTCATCATGCAGTGGAAGGGCGGGCCCGAGGATGAGGCCCCCTTTGCGCTGGTCGGCAAGGGTGTGGTGTTCGACACCGGCGGCATTTCCATCAAGCCTGCGGGCGGTATGGAGGACATGACCATGGATATGGGCGGCGCGGGCGTTGTTTCGGGCGTGATGCGCGCGCTTGCCTTGCGGGGTGCCAAGGCCAATGTCGTGGGGCTGGTGGGACTGGTCGAAAACATGCCCGACGGGCGGGCACAGCGCCCCGGTGATGTCGTCACCTCAATGAAGGGTGACACGATCGAGGTCATCAACACTGATGCCGAGGGGCGGCTCGTGCTGGCCGATGTGCTCTGGTATGCGCAGGATCGCTTCAAGCCGACCGGCATGATCAATCTGGCCACCCTGACCGGCGCGATCATCATCGCACTGGGGCATGAGAATGCGGGTATCTTCTCAAACAATGACACGCTGTGCGATGCGTTCCTGAAGGCCGCGAAAGCCGAAGGCGAAGGCGCCTGGCGCATGCCGATGGGCGAAGCCTATGACGCGAAACTGAAATCGCGCATCGCCGACATGATGAATGTCGGCGGGCGCGATGGCGGCTCGATCACCGCGGCGCAGTTCCTGCAGCGCTTCGTCAAACCCGAAACGCCCTGGATCCATATCGACATCGCGGGCACCGCGCTGGTGAAAGCCGATACAACGCTGGCACCGAAAGGGGCGACGGGCTGGGGTGTCATGGCGTTGGACCGGCTGATCCGGGACAAATACGAGGGCTGATCCGATGGGGGCGGTGAAGTTCTACCACCTCACCGCCTCGCCGATGGAAGAGGCGGCGCAGATGCTGCTTTCGCGCGCCGCTGATCTGGGCTGGCGCGTCTATCTGCGTGGCAGCGATGCCGCCCGGCTGGACGATCTGGATCGCTGGCTCTGGTCCCATCCCAAGGATGGTTTTCTGCCCCATGGCCGCGAGGGCGGGCCGCAGGATGCGCGCCAGCCCATCCTTTTGGGACAGGGGCCGCTTCCGCCGGGCAGGCAGGGGCTGATGGCGGTAGATGGCGCGGTGGTCACGGCAGAAGAGGCAGCGGCGGTGGACCGGGTCTGGATCCTGTTCGACGGAATGGACGAGGCCGCGCTGCAGCGTGCGCGCGGCCAGTGGCGCGACCTGACCGGGGCCGGTGTCGAGGCGGAATACTGGTCCGAAGCCGAGGGCCGCTGGGAACGCAAGCGCTGACCGGGTTCTGATGCTGCGGCGCCGGTCCCCGGCCGGGGAAGCCTCCGGCGGAGGTATTTTTGCCAGGATGAAAGCAGCGGTTTTCCTTCTTCATCTTGGATGAAATACCTTCGGGGGAAGGTCTTGCGGCCTGCCGCAAGACCCTGGGGGCAGACAGCCCCCCTTGCGCCAGCTCGGATCAGACCGGATCGCGCAGGCGCAGACCACCCTCGCGGATCAGGAATTCCGCGATTTCCGCAATGCCCCGGCCTTTGCGCAATTCGGCCATGACATAGGGGCGCGGGCCGCGCGCGTTTCGCGTATCGCTTTCCAGCAACACCGGATCGACGCCCACATGCGGGGCAAGGTCGGTTTTGTTGACCACCAGAAGGTCTGACCGCGTGACGCCGGGGCCGCGCTTGCGCGGGATGTCCTGCCCGGCAGCGGTGTCGATGACATAGATCGACAGATCGGCAAGCTCGGGGCTGAAGGTGGCGGCCAGATTGTCGCCGCCCGATTCGATCAGGATCAGATCCAGATCGGGAAAGGCGGTGTTGAGTTCTGCAATCGCGGCAAGATTGATCGAGGCATCCTCGCGGATCGCGGTATGCGGGCAGCCCCCGGTTTCCACGCCGCGGATCCGGTCACCGGGCAGGGCCTGCGCGCGCATCAGATAGTCCGCATCCTCCCGCGTGTAGATGTCATTCGTCACCACCGCCAGCGACAGCCGGTCGCGCAGATGCTTGCACAGATGTTCGGTCAGGGTCGTCTTGCCGGCGCCGACCGGGCCGCCGATCCCGACGCGCAGGGGGCCGTGGGGAGAGGTCATGTGCGAAAGATCCTTACATCGAGGGTTTCATGGGCCGCGGAGGCCAGATCAGCGCGGAATGTTGCGCTGCCGATGGCCTCCAGCGGGGTGCGGGCGGCCTCATCCGCCAGATCGAGGATCAGCGGTGCCAGCCGGGCAAGCGCCAGTTGTGCCTCGGTCTGGCCCAGCGGAATGAACCGCGTCGCGGCGGAAACCAGCGTTGTCGCCTGCGCCTGCAGGAACATCGCGGCCAGTTGCGCGCCCGGCAGATCAAGGCCGCGCGCAGCGACACCAAGCGCCACGGCATGCGGGCGGGGCGGATGGGCGGTGCCGTTCAGCGCATTGGTAAGCGCGGTGATCGCGGCGCCGATCTCGCGGATCTCGCGCAGGCGCTCGGCGGTGGGCGCAAGGGCCAGCGCCAGATCGGCCAGCGCATCGGCATCACTGTCCCCCAATGCCGCATGGCACAGCAGCGTCGCATCGACCCGGCCAGAACCAAAACGCAGGATATCGGCAAGATAGTCCCCGACCCCCGCCGCATCACGCAACTCACGGGCGGCCATCGGCCCTTCCATTCCCTGCGAATAGGCAAAGCCCCCGGTCGGAAAGGCGGGGGAAAGCCATTGCTGAAAGGCCAGAAGACTGGCCCCGGGGCTGGCCTTGGGGGGGCTTGGCACCGCGATCATCCGGTGAAGGGGCCTTTCTCAAGCTCTTCCGGGGCAAGCGAGGTGGGGATATCGGCTGCGCCATGGTCGTGCCCGTGGCTGTGGCCGTGATCGTGGCTATGCCCGTGCCCGTGCTCATGCCCATGATCATGCCCGGCCTCGGGGCCATGACTGTGGCCCATGGTCCGGCCATGGCCATAGGCGCCACCTTCGGGGGTGAAGGGTTCCGATACCCTGTCCAGCGTCGCGCCCAGTCGCGTCAGCATCCGTTCCAGCACGGGATCGTGGCGGATCAGGATCCGCCCCGGTTCGATCTGCGCGGGCGTGTGGCGGTTGCCGATATGCCAGGCCAGCCGGGCCAGATCACCGGTCACCGCCAGCAATTCCTCTTCGGCGGCGATGATCCGGATCGTGCGGCCATCGGCAAGCTCGAACCCCCAGAAACCGTCAAGGCTGGTGGTGGCGGCCAGATCGACGAAGAAAGCCTCCCCCTGCGCGGTCATCAGGCGCTTTCGCCGCAGGATGCGGGCGTCATAGCCAAGAACCACGACATCATGGGCCGGGGCCTCGGGCGCTGCGTGCAGCAGACGGGTAACGGGGGGGAGTTCGGTCATGGGTGCCTCGCGATGCAGAAAGGGTGGTCCGAGCCTAGCATGGGGCGGCGCGGAAGTCCTCTGACGCGGGCGGGGGGCGGATCGCCCCGGGTTCGGTCCTTGGTTTGGGCAGGGCAGGGCGCGGTGTTATCCACGCCCCGGCCTTGCAGTCCGGTCTCGGCCCGAAGGGGCCGGGTGCCGGTCAGAGATACATGCGATGCCCGAAGATGCGCTGCACTTCGCTTGCACGGGTCAGACCGCGCGCCGCCAGTTCCTCGTCCGAGGTGGCATTCAGTTTGCGGACCTCGTCCATGCGGGGGCCGTGTTCCGCGATCATCAGCAGCACGTTCCAGATTGCCAGGAACGGGCGCGCCAGCGTGGCGCGGATACCGGGGGTGGTGATCGTGTTCGTCGTTTGTGCGTAAGCCATGGGAAACCTCTTTGCCTGTAACGCTTCGTCCTTCCCTGTGGACAATGTGACCCATGGGGCGGGTGATTAAAACCGCTGCTTCGGTCTTGCCGCGTTGCAGAAAATGCATGGCTCTTTCGTTTTCTGTCATAGGGTTGTGCAAATGCTGCGTAGCAGCGCCCGATGTTTCGGCAGGTTCGGGACCGGGGTGGGGCAGAGGGATCAGAACAGGAAATAGCGCTGTGCCAGCGGCAATTCGCGGGCCGGTTCGCAGGTCAGAAGCTCCCCATCCGCGCGCACCTCATAGGTTTCGGGATTGACCTCGATCTGCGGCATCGCGTCATTCAGCACCATGTCCCGCTTGCCAATACCGCGCGTCCCCTCCACCGCGACCAGCGCCTTGCCCAGCCCAAGCTGCGCGCGCAGATCGCCCGCGGCGGCTGCCGCACTGGTGAAGGTGACCGATCCCGCCTCACGCGCGCGGCCAAGGGCGCCGAACATGGGCCGGGAATAGACCGGCTGCGGCGTCGGGATCGAGGCATTGGGATCGCCCATTTGTGCGACCGCGATGGAGCCACCGACCAGCACCATTTCGGGTTTGGCCCCGAAAAACGCGGGCGACCAGATCACCAGATCGGCGCGTTTGCCGGTCTCGACCGATCCGATATGGCGGCTGATCCCATGGGCGATTGCCGGATTGATCGTGTATTTCGCGACATAGCGGCGGACGCGCAGATTGTCGTTTTCGCCCGTCTCCCCGGCCAGCCGCCCGCGCTGCTGTTTCATCTTGTGGGCGGTCTGCCATGTGCGGGTGATGACCTCTCCCACCCGTCCCATGGCCTGACTGTCCGAGGAGATGACCGAGAAGGCCCCGATATCATGCAGGATATCCTCGGCGGCAATGGTTTCCTTACGGATGCGGGATTCAGCAAAGGCCACATCCTCGGGGATGGCGCGGTCCAGATGGTGGCAGACCATCAGCATGTCGAGATGTTCCTCGACCGTGTTGACCGTGTAGGGCATCGTCGGATTGGTCGAGGACGGGATCACATTCGGCTGGCTGACGACGCGCATGATGTCGGGCGCATGGCCGCCGCCCGCGCCTTCGGTATGGAAGGCGTGGATCGTGCGGCCCCTGATCGCGGCCAGCGTGTTTTCGACAAAGCCAGATTCGTTCAGCGTATCGGTATGGATCATTACCTGCACATCCATCGCATCGGCCACCGAAAGGCAGCAGTCGATGGCGGCGGGGGTGGTGCCCCAGTCCTCATGCAGTTTCAGCGCGCAGGCCCCGGTCTCGACCATTTCCACCAGCGCCTCGGGGCGGGAGGCATTGCCCTTGCCCGCAAGGCACAGATTGACCGGCAGACTGTCGAAGGCCTGCAGCATCCGTCCGATATGAAACGCGCCCGGCGTGCAGGTCGTGGCCAGCGTGCCATGGGCCGGGCCGGTGCCGCCGCCCAGCATGGTGGTGATGCCGGAATGGATCGCATCCTCGACCTGCTGGGGGCAGATGAAATGGATATGCGCGTCGAACCCGCCCGCCGTGACGATGCGGCCCTCGCCCGCGATGATCTCGGTTCCCGGCCCGATGATGAGGGTCACGCCCGCCTGCGTATCGGGATTGCCCGCCTTGCCGATCCCGGCGATGCGCCCGTCCTTCAGGCCGATATCGGCCTTGTAGATCCCCGAATGGTCCAGGATCAGCGCATTGGTGATGACCGTATCCAGTGCGCCGCCCGCCCGGGTGACCTGACTTTGGCCCATGCCGTCACGGATCACCTTGCCGCCGCCGAATTTCACCTCTTCGCCATAGGTGGTCAGGTCGCGTTCCACCTCGATCACCAGATCGGTATCGCCAAGGCGCAGCCGGTCGCCGGTCGTGGGGCCATACATATCGGCATAGGCGGGGCGGGAAATGCGGTAGGCCATGGCGGGATCTTCCCTTGCTGGGTCAGGTCTTGAAGGCGCCGCGTCGCGACAGCCTGCGGGCATTCAGTCCGGTGCGCCGCCGGATCGGCTTGATCGCGGCCAGCACGGTTTCGGTGGCGGAGGCGCCGCTGGCCATGGCGCGTTGCGCGGCCATGCCGGAGGCGATCATTGCCGTGGATTTCTCGGATACCATGCGGGAATTTTCGGACGGGGTGACATTCCACAGCCCCGCCATTCCCCAAAGCCGCATCGCGACCACGCTTTGTGCCTCAAGTGCCAGCATGGACATCTGATAGCCGAGACGGAAAGCATCGACGGGGAAAATCGGGGGAAACATGGGGACCATCCTTGGAACCGGGGGCTGCCATCACAGGGGACCCATGACATCGGCATTGAAGCCATAGACATGGCGCTTGCCCCCCAGCGGCACAAGGCGCACCGTGCGCGTCTGGCCCGGCTCAAACCGCATGGCGGTTCCTGCCGGGATATCCAGCCGCTGCCCCCGCGCCGCCGCACGGTCAAAGGACAGGCCCGGATTGGTCTCGGCGAAATGGTAATGACTGCCCACCTGCACGGGGCGGTCGCCGGTATTGGCGACCTCCAGCACGGTGACGGGCAGGCCCGCATTCAGCTCGATCTCACCCGCCGCGCACAGGATTTCCCCGGGGATCATCGCGCGCGCCCCTCAGCCGAAGGCCAGCGCCGCGCCGCCAAGCGCGGTGACGGCGGCCGAGGCGCGGGCGACCATCAGCGGCGCAAGCCGCACCAGCGCCATGCCCGCAAGATGCAGCGCCATCGTTGCCAGCGCAAATCCCGCTGCATAAAGGGCCAGATCCCCCGCCGGGCCTTCGGTGCCATGGGCATGGCCATGCGCCAGACCGAACAGCGCCACCAGCGCCACCGAGACCGCAAGCCCGGGCCGCAGTGCCAGCGCGGCAAGCGCACCGATCACGATGATCGAGGCAAGGATCATCGGCTCGACCGCCGGAAAGCCGACTCCCGTCGCGCCCAGGGCACCGCCCGCGATCATGGCGGCGACAAAGGCCAGCGGCAGCGCCCAGAAGGCCCGCCCGCCGCTGATCCCGGCCCAGAGACCGACCGCAAGCATCGCCAGAACATGATCCAGCCCACCAATCGGATGGCTGACACCCGACAGGAAGGCGGCCTCGGTTCCATGACCGGGATGGGCGAGCGCCATGGTCGGCATCAGGCAAAGCGAGATCAGGAAAATACGCGACATGGGGACTCCTCAGCGGATCGGATGATGGACGGTGACCAGTTTGGTGCCGTCGGGAAAGGTGGCCTCGACCTGCACGGACGGGATCATCTCGGCGATGCCCTCCATGCAATCGGCGACGGTGACGACATGGGCGCCCGCCTCCATCAGATCGGCGACGCTGCGGCCATCACGCGCGCCCTCGACGACGAAATCGGTGATCAGCGCGATGGCCTCGGGATGGTTCAGCCTGACACCGCGTGCCAGCCTTCCGCGCGCCACCATCGCGGCAAGCGAGACCAGCAGTTTATCCTTTTCCCTTGGGGTCAGATTCATGGGTCAGTCCTGATATTGCCAGACACGGGGAAGGGGGCCGGGGCGCAGGCAGGCAACCGCGCGCGCGATCTGGCGGCGCAGCGGCAGGCCGTCCCGGGCCAGCACGCGCAGCACCAGCCGCCCCTCAAAGGCGGTTGCGGCGGCCTCGACCCCCGGAACTGTCAGCGTGGCACGCAGCGGGCCCAGCGCATCGGCCGCCCCCGGCGCCACAAGCACCAGCGTTGCAAAGGCCCGCCCCGGCCCGAGAAGGGCGGGGGACGTGGTCCGCCCGAGGGAATCGGGATCCAGCCGCAGCGGATCGATCCAGATCGGGCGGCCCGCGCGGCGGATCTCACGCCGGTCGTCCAGCCGGGCCGAGGTGATGGTTTCCCCCATCGCATGGCGCCCAAGGATGACGGTTTCCAGAAACAGGCATCCGGCATCTTCGGCCAGATCAATCACGATCCGCCGCTTCAGGTTCGAGGACTGAAACAGGATCGTCTCCTGCGGCAGCCAGTCCAGCCAGCCGCCGCGCCCGACCTTCAGATCCACGTTGGCCTGTGCCGCACCGGTGGTGCTGGCATAGGCGCGTTCGGCGGTTTGGGTGGTGGCGGTCGCGCAAAGGCCGTCCCCCAGCCGCAGCGCATAGCGCAGGGTGTCACCGCCGGTCAGCCCGCCAGAGGTATTGAGAAAGACCACCTCGGGGCGCGGATCATGGATGCGGGGCAGGATCGCCTTGGCCGACCCTGCCTGCGCCAGACGCTCCAGCCGCGCGCCGTTGGCATGGGCGGCGATCACCACCTCGGCGCAGCCATGGCTGCGCTGATGGATCTGCGCCCCGGATATGCGTTCCGCCGCGTCGAGCATTTTCCCCCGCTTTCACCGGCAAGGGAGCATTGTGCTGATGTCGGGGGCAATGGCGGCAATGGCGGCGGCACCGGGCTTCGCAGCCTGCAGTGCGGTATTTGCCCGATTTTCAGGCGAACCGCCCGAAAATCGGGCGGTTCGAAAGCATCAGGCCGCAGGTGTCATGCCGAAACCTGTTCGCGCAGGATCGCCGCCGTCATCGAGATGATCAGATAGATCCCCGCAAAGATCAGCAGGGCGACAAGCGTATATTCGAAGGCCCGGGGATAGGCGGCCTGTTCCGGCACGACCGGGCTGACCGATAAGGACAGATAGCGCACCTGACGGTTCGCCTCGGCCCGCGCGCCCTCCATCGCCTGCAGCGACTGGGCCAGCATCATCTGCCGGGTCTGCACATCGGCCTGCGCGACCAGCAATTCGCTTTGCACCCGGGCGATGGATACCCCGCCTTCGCTGTCCTCGGTCAGTTTTGACCGCAAAAGCGCAATCTCGGATTCCAGTGTGGCGATGCGGCGTTGCAGCGGTTCCATCCGGGCGGCATTGGGCGTCGGATTGGACTGCATCTGTTGCAGTGACAGCCGGTCCTGCGTCAGCAGGCTTTCCAGTTGCGTGATCTGCGAGGTCAGCAGCGTCACCTCCACCTCTGAGGACAGGACCTGAAACTGTTCCTGCAATTCGACCACCCGGCGCTGCGCGGTCAGCATCTGTTCCTCGGCCCCGTCAAACGCTTCGCGCGCTCCGCGCATCTGATCTTCGCGCAGGCGCTGCGTCAGTTGATCGACCTGCCCTTCGGCATAGCCGATCAGGGCTGCCGCAAATTCCTCGGCCTTTTCCGGCGTCGCCGCGATCACCTCCATCTTCACGATCCCCTCGGTCGGGTCGTAAGAGATCTGCACGTTCTTTTTGTAGATGGCATAAGCCTGTTCCAGCGTGCTGTCGGCATCCAGCCGCTGGATCGGGTCGATCGAGGGATCCGAGAAATGCGCGCGGAAACCGTGATCGGCATCCAGCCGCAGCATCGCATCCCGCGATTGCAGATAGCCCTGAACGGCGATGCTGTCCTGTGATGTGGCAAGGGGGGAACCCTGCAACAACCCTCCAAGGCCCCCCGCAGCCGCATTTGGGGCCTGACTTTGCTGGATCACGAATTCCGAATAGGTCGCATAAAGCGGCGTCGCGACCATGTAGTAATACCAGCCCGTCAGCAGCGTCGGCAGAAACACGAAGAAAAATAGCCGCGCCATGAGCAGGGCCGACCGCCGCCGCCGCCGTTTGGCAAGGTCGCGCTGGATGCGCAGAATGTCTGAGGCATGGCTTTGCTCGGCCCGGACCTCGGTCGAGGGCAGGCCCGCAGGCCGGATCGTCTGGGGCAGGCGGGGGCCGTCATTGCCCGGCACCGGGGCCAGCGCGCGGGACTGTTCGGGCGCATCGGGGTCAGGATCGCCCGGCGTGACCAGTTCCAGCATGGACATGCGCTGAAAGGGATCGACCCCGGCATTGCGCAACAAACGCACCGCATCGAAATCCGAGGTTGCAGGCAAGCCGTGTTTCTGGGCCATCCGCCGGGCCATGCGCAATTGCCGCCCCGTCAGCCCTTCGCGCCGGATGGCCTCGAGATCGTTCTCCTCGGGGTGCCCGTTGCTGGCTCCGGTGGTGGGGGGGCCTGCGGTCGGAAAACGGCCGGGGCCGAACCCGTCATCAACCGGGCTGTCGAAAAGCCCTTCATCCGACGCGGTATCGGCCTCACGCTGGTCCCGCTGCGGCAGGTCGGGAAATTGCGGGCGCCGGATGCGGAACCGGGTGGCCTTAAGCTTCGTAGTCATAAAGGCGTTTCGCTTCTTCGAGGGTTTCAAACATGTAAAGCTGCCCGTTGCGCAACACAGCGGCAGAGCGGCAGAATTTTTCCAACGTGCTGGCCTGATGCGAGACCACGATCACAGTGGCGTTCTTCAGCCGCTCGCGCAGAATCGCACCGGCCTTGCGGTTGAATTCGACGTCGGCGGTCGCGGGCATGCCTTCGTCGATCAGATAGATGTCGAATTCCAGCGCCAGCATCAGCGCAAAGGAGAAACGCGACCGCATGCCCGAGGAATAGGTGCCCACCGGCATGTCGAAATATTCCGCGATCCCCGCCATCCAGCGGCAGAATCCTTCGACATAATCCGGGTCCAGCCTGTAAAGCCGCGCGATGTAGCGGACATTCTCGGTCCCGGTATGCCGGCTGACCACCCCGCCCATGAAGCCCAGCGGAAAGGAGATGCGGGAGCTGCGGCGGATCACACCCTCATCGGGTTTTTCCAGCCCCGCCATCATGTTGATGATCGTGGTCTTGCCCGTGCCATTCGGGGCAAGGATGCCCAGCGAATTGCCAAGCTCCACCTGGAACGAGGCCCGGTCGAGGATCACCTTCCGGGACGCTCCGGTCCAGAAGGATTTGCTGACATTCTCGAATGCGATCATCGCTCGCTTCTCGTCCGCTCGGGTTGCGCCTCTCCCGGTTGCTTGCGCCGGGCCGTTCCCGGTTCGGATCCGGGATACGGGGTCGGAATGAAGACTCCGTCAATGGATCTATAGCAGAGCCACGGGAGGGAGTTTAGGGGGCCAATCTGGCATCAATATGGTCGCTTGTGGCGGGAAGCGGAAGGACAGAGGCCCAGAAGGCGGGCGCATGCGGCGGCTCAGCGCCGGATCGCGCTGCCTGTCCGGACCGGCCGGATACCGCTTCGCCGGGCCGCGACCCACAGAACCGGACCTGCCAGCACTGAAAGGGCAAGGCCAAGACGGGCAGCCTCTTGCATCATCCCGCCGGGCAGGGACCCGTGCAACATCAGCAGCGGCACGGTAAAGCCGATCCCGGCCAGCCCCGCAATCAGCGCCGGTTCGCGCCAGCCGGGGGCAAGGTCAAGCCGCAAGCCAAGGCCCCGGCACAGCAGGATCGCCGCCATCACCCCTGCCGGTTTGCCGATCCAGAACGCAAGCAGCGTGATCGCCGTGGTCGGCTCGGACAGAAGGCCGGGCAGAATGGCGCCATGGGTGAAGGCGAAAAGCGCCAGAACCAGCAAAAGCGGCGTCATCAGCAGATGTGACAGCCGGTTCAGCGGATCGGTCAGAAAGCCCTCGGCCTCGGCAAAAAGGCCAAAACTGCGGTCGGAATGCGGCATGGCGGGCAACAGCGGCAAAAGCCCCAGCGCGGGCGGAAACCCTGCCATCGCGACCCCGAACCAGCTGACAATCCCCGGCAGGGCCCAAAGCCACAGATGCTGCGCGCGCTGGCGCGTGACCTCACTGGCATCGGGGCGCTGTGCAGGACGGGTCAGCAGGACATGGGCAAGACAGGCCGCCGCAAGCGGCAGGATCAGCCACAGAAAGCGCGAGACCTCCAGCCCTTGCAAGGCTGGCGCAAAAAGCCCCGCCATCACCAGCGCCGTCACATCGGCAAAGATCGTGACAAAAAGCAGGATCTGCAAGGCAGGATGACCCCGGCCAAGGATCATGCACCCGAAAAGAAAGGCAAGGATCGTGTCCCCGGCCAGCGGAAAGACCCAGCCGGGCGTGCCTGCAGCCTCTTCCGCCGTTTGCAGCAGCGCGCTGGCCAAGGTCCAGACCAATGCGCCGCCCGCCATCCCGCCAAGCGCCACCAGCAAGGGGCCGGGCAGGCGCCCCCTTGCAGCAAGGCCCCGATCCAGCCGCAGCGATTCCCATAATTCCTTGCCGATCAGCAGCAGGAAAAAGGGCATCAGCAGGCCTGATATCAGTGTCGCGGGGGTCACTCCGGGGGCGAAAAGCCTGCGACCCAGATCCGACAGTGGCCATTCCACCAGATCGTAATAGGTCGCGGGCGCCAGTCCGACGCAAAGCGCGGCCAGACCCGCACCGGAAATCAGCACCAGCCCATAGCGGCGCAGGACAGGGGAAACGGGAGTCAAGACTCATCAACCTTGCGAAAGAACATGGATTCGACCCTAGGGGGGCGGGGCGCCATTCTCAATGATCGGGCACAGGAAGTGCTGCGGAATTACCGGTCTGTGACGTTGCTGCATCTTGCCGGGCCCTGCCGCCATCGGTTAGCTCAACGCCGATTGCCGCGCGTGCTGCCGCCGGATGCCTGTTTTCCCGCCGAATGCCCCGTGAAAGGAGGCCCGACATGACCGCGCTTGACGATGCCCACAGCGCCATGATGGCCGCAGACGGGGACGAGACCGCGCCGGATGCCGCGCGGCTGCGCTATTTTGCGGCGCTGGCGGATGCCGAACTGGTGGTTCTTCTGGACCATGTGGCCGAGGGCGGTGCCGAGATCACCCCGCGTCTGTTTGATCTTGAGGACGGACCGGTGGTTCTGGCCTATGACGGTGAGGACCGGCTGGCGGTCGCGGCGGGCGGGCCTGCCGCCTATGCCGCCCTGCCGGGCCGGGCGGTTGCGCGGCAACTGGCGGGGCGGGGCATCGGGCTGGGCCTCAATCTGGGCGCCGGGTCGGCCGAATTCCTGCTGGATCCTGCGGCGGTGGACTGGCTGGCCCGGGTGCTGGATCACGGGCCGGTCGCCGCCGAGGCGCGGCCCGAGACCTTCACCTCGCCCAAGGCGCTGCCCGGCGCGCTGTTGTCGGCGCTGGATGCGAAACTGGCCCGGGCGGCCGGACTGGCGCGTGCCGTGCTGATCGCCGGGGTGCGTTACGGCGACGGGCGGCAGGGCCATATGCTGGCCTTTCTCGATGCCGTTCCGGCCGCCGAAAGCGCGCTGGCCCGGGCGGCGGCCGAGGCGCTGACCTTTTCGGGCATCGAGGCGGGGGAGATCGACGTGACCTTCTTGGCCGGAACCGATCCCGCGGCCCTTGCCATGGCAAAGGCTGCGCTGCGCATCGACCTGCCCGAGGCCCCCGCCGCTGACAGCCGCGCCGCAACAGCGCCGCGCGCGCCCGGAAGCGATCCGGACAAGCCGCCCATTCTGCGCTGATTTGTGGGGTATTTTAATACCTATTTTGTAAGTATATGTTATATAGTGAAATTATCATATCGGACAGACTTGACCCGAACGCCGCGCTGAAGGATACACCGTCATCGTTTCTTTGCGGGTATCCCCCGCCTCCGTTACAGGGCTGACCATGAAAACCTTTACCGCAACGCCTGCGGATATTGACAAGAAATGGATCCTGATCGATGCCGAAGGTATCGTTCTGGGCCGTCTCGCCACGATCGTGGCCAATATCCTGCGCGGCAAGAACAAGCCGACCTTCACGCCGCACATGGACATGGGTGACAATGTCATCGTCATCAATGCCGACAAGGTACAGATGACTGGCAACAAGCGCGCCGACAAGCGCTATTACTGGCATACCGGCCATCCGGGCGGGATCAAGTTTCGCACCGCAGCGCAGGTTCTGGACGGCGCCCACCCCGAGCGCGTCGTGACCAAAGCGGTTGAGCGGATGATCACCCGCAACAGCCTTGGTCGCCAGCAGATGACCAATCTGCGCGTCTATGCCGGTGCCGAGCATCCGCATGAGGCCCAGCAGCCCACCGTTCTCGACCTTGCGGCGATGAATCCCAAGAATACGCGGAGCGCATGACCATGTCCGAAATCAAATCTCTTGACGATCTGAAATCGGCCGTGTCGGGCACCCCCGCCGCTGCCGAAGCCGCCGCCGAAGCCCCCAAGCGGGAGCCGATGCGCGACAAGCTGGGCCGCGCCTATGCGACCGGCAAGCGCAAGGATGCGGTTGCCCGCGTCTGGATCAAGCCCGGTTCGGGCAAGGTCTCGGTCAATGGCAAGGCGATGAACGAGTATTTCGCGCGTCCCGTGCTGCAGATGATCCTTGCACAGCCCTTCACCGTCGCCGGTGTCGAAGGCCAGTTCGACGTGATGGCAACGGTTGCCGGTGGCGGTCTGTCGGGTCAGGCGGGCGCGGTGAAGCATGGCGTCTCGAAGGCGCTGCAGCTTTACGATCCCACCCTGCGCGCGGCGCTGAAGGCGGCAGGCTTCCTGACCCGTGACAGCCGCGTGGTGGAACGCAAGAAATACGGCAAGCCGAAGGCGCGCCGCAGCTTCCAGTTCTCCAAGCGCTGATCTTTCGGTCGCTGGATATTCGGAAAGGGCGCAGGATTTCCTGCGCCCTTTTCATTTTGCGGGATGGTGTTGCCCGGGGATCATGCCGCGCGCTGCCCCGTCCGGCATGGCTGCACGGCATCAACTGTCACAGGGATGTCCGATCAAAAAAGAGGCCGCATCCTTGGATGCGGCCAGTCGGGGAATGTCCTGTCGGAAAGGTCCGGGGACAGGGAGCAGGCAGGGGATCAACCCTGTCGGATCAACCTTGCCAGAATGGTCTGGCGGCTTCGGTTCGGGCCTCATCGCGCGCCAGACCGATATCGCGCAGCAGATGCGCATCCAGCCGGGCCAGCGCCTTTCGGCTCTGGCGGCGTTCCTCCCAGGCCAGCAGCGCGACCGACAGCGCGTAACCGATACGCGCCAGCGGCGGCAGCGACGGATGGGCGGCGGGGCTATAGGCGGAAAGACGGATCATGGGCTCGCTCATTGTATCGACACAAACGGGATTGACTGTGTGATTCTATTAATACAAAGTCCGCATAAGAACGCCAGAGGAACATTGTGACAGATACAAATTGGCTCCCCGACCTGACACAAAGTGACGGTCCGAAATATCTGGCGCTGGTGCGCGCGTTGCGGGATGCGATCCGGGCGGGCGAACTGACCCCGGGGGCGCAATTGCCCACGGTGCGCGACCTGGCCTGGGAAATGAAGGTGACGCCGGGGACGGTGTCGCGCGCCTATCAACTGGCCACACAAGAGGGGCTGCTGGCCGCGACGGTGGGGCGGGGCACGTTCGTCGCCCCGGACCGGCCCCGTTTTGGCCCGACGCAAAGCTTCTATATCGAGCGTGAACCCGAAAGCCTGAACGGACGGATCGACATGCGCGCGCCGCGTCTGCCGGAACTGGGGCAGGGGGCGGCCTTTGATGCCGCAATGACGGCCTTGCGCGACCGGATCCGGGGGGACTGGCTGGATTATCCCAGCCAACGCGACGAGGCGGTGCTGCGCGAGGCACTGGTGGACTGGCTGGCCGATCGCATCCTTGGCCCGGTTTCGGCCGAGGACATGGCGCTGTGCTATGGCGGGCAGCATGCGATCATGATGGTCTATCAATGCTGTCTGCGCGGCGACCGGCCCACGGTGCTGATCGAGGAACTGGCCTATGCCGGGTTCCGCCATGCCGCGAAACTGGCCCGGGCCGAACTTGTGGGGGTCGAGATTGACGCCCATGGCTTGTGCCCCGACGCGCTGGAGGCCGCCTGTCGTCGCCACGCGCCGCAGATCCTGTGCGTGACGACCGAGGCGCAGAACCCCACCACTGCCAGAATGCCCGTGGAGCGCCGCCGCCGGATTGCCGAGATCGCCCGGGCGCATGACCTGCAGATCATCGAGGATGACTGCTATTCCATCAGCCAGAGCAACATGCCCGCCCTGCGCGCGCTGGCCCCCGAACGCACCTGGTATATCGGCAGCTTTTCCAAGACCATCTCGGCGGCGCTGCGTCTGGGGTATATCCTCTGCCCGACCGGAATGGGGCAGGCGGGGCGGCTGACGGCGCAGCATTCCTTCTTTGCCCTGTCGCGCCCGATTTCCGACCTGTGTCATGAACTTCTGTCCTCGGGTGTCGCCGATGACCTGCGCCGCCGCGTGCAGGGCGGATTTTCCGATCGGCTGGAAGGCGTGGTCAATGTGCTGGGCCGTCATGCGCTGCACTGGCAGCCGGGTCTGCCCTTTGTCTGGCTGGATCTGCCGGCGGGCTGGCGGGCCTCGACCTTCGCGCGCATGGCCGAGGCTGAGGGCGTGTTGTTGCGTTCCGCCGATGAATTTGCCCTGATCCATGGCCGCGCGCCCCATTCGGTGCGGCTGGCCGTTCCCGGCAATCACAGCCGCACCCGGATCGAGGAGGCCTGTCTGCGGCTTTCGCGGCTGCTGGACAGCCCGCCTGCGGAAATCTCGGTCTGACCTGTTGCCAAAACGACTCGACTGTCGGGGAATCACCGCGCGCCCTGCGCGTCGTGATTGACCGGGGCCGGGTCGGGGCGCATCTTTTGACCATCGAGCAAAATAAAAAACGAGATCCGAAAATGGGTTATCAGAATGGCTTTCACGCGCCCAATGGCGGCGCGGACTTCCTGGGCTACAGGCGCAACAGCAAGGGCATGACCGAGGTGGTCTATGATGACGGCGTGAACCGTCGCATGATCTGGCGTGTTTCGGGCCAGAATGTGCGCGAGGCCGATCTGTCTGCCGCTTTGGGTAAGGCGGTTGCAGCGCTGCGCGTCGTGCCCGCGCTGATTACCGAACTGAAGAAACGCGCCATCGCGATTGAGCGGATCTGAGCGCAGTCCGCGTCTGACCCGGGGCTGGGGCACGGTCGTTTTCCGGACCGGCGCGCATGGCATCACGACTGCTCAACCGGCAGGCACTGCGATGCCTGAAAGACCGGCAAACGGGGCGTTCATCGTCTCGTTTCTCTTTTCAGCCGTGAAAAGCTGTGCCACAGATACCAAAAGAGCGGTCGGGGGCAGGGTATGAGTGAAGGGTCATTCTGGGCGCGGATACGACGCACGGAAGGCGGCAGCGGCCTGCTGCTTGTGGCGCCTCCGGGGCTTTATGCCATCCTGCTGCTGGCGGCCCCCCTTGGCACGATCCTGCTCTATTCCTTCCTGACCGATGGCTATCTGGAAATCATCCGCGACTTCACGCTGATGAATTATTCCGAGGCATGGACGAATGAGCTTTACCGTTCGGTGATGGTGCGCTCACTGGCCGTGTCTATGGCGGTGACGGCGATCACGGTGCTGCTGGCCTTTCCCATCGCCTATTTTGTCAGCTTCCATGTCGAGCCGTCGAAGAAATCGCTCTGGCTGTTTCTGATCACCATTCCGTTCTGGACCTCATATCTGATCCGGGTTTTCCTGTGGAAGGTGATCCTTGGCTATAATGGCGTGGTCAATTCGGGGCTTCTGGGTATCGGCATCATCGACGAGCCGCTGACCTTCATCCTTTACAACGTCAATTCGGTCGTCATCACGCTGGCCCATGCCTATGCGCCCTTTGCGATCCTGCCGATCTTTGTGGCGCTGGAAAAGATCGACCGCAGCCTGCTTGAGGCCGGGCAGGACCTTGGGGAATCGCGCTTCATGACCTTCCTGCGCGTGACGCTGCCGCTGGCCATGCCGGGCGTTGTTGCCTCGATTCTGATCGTATTCATCCCGACCATCGGGGACTATGTCACCCCGCAACTGGTGGGCGGCCCCGAGGGGCGGATGATCGCGAACCTGATCCAGCTGCAATATCTGCGGCTGGACAACTATCCGATGGGGTCGGCCATCGCGGTTTCGGGCATGATGCTGGTCGTGCTGACCATCTTCTTTGGCTGGGCACAGGCGCGGCTGTTCGGGGCGGCGTTCCGATGGTTCAACGGCACGATGCCCTGGGTGGCGGCGGTGGCGATGGCCTTCCTTTCCATCGCGGCGAATTTTGGGGGCGTGCTGCTGATCGCCTCGCTGCTGCCGGGGGCGGTCGCGGGTGTTCTGCTGATCCTGAGCTGGCATATCGCGCTTCTTGTGATGCTCAAGCGCGGGGGGGGCATGGCATGAAGGTCAACGGCTTCAAACTCTACGCCTTCTGCTATCTGATCTTTCTGTATGCGCCGATCATCCTGCTGCCGATGTTCGCCTTCAACGACGCGACAGTGATCGCCTTTCCGCTGACGGGATTTTCCACCCGCTGGTTTGAGGAGATGGCGACCCAGCCGACCCTGCATCTGGCGGTGAAGAACTCGCTGTTCATCGCGGTGACATCGGCGGTGCTGTCAACGATCCTTGGCATATTCGCGGCCCGCGCCTCGACCCGCTACCGCTTTCCCTTCAAGGCGGGGATCATGGGGCTGATCATGCTGCCGCTGGTGCTGCCCGAGATCATCGTGGCGGTGTCCTTGCTGGTGGTGCTGCTGGGGCTCGGCGTGCCCTTGTCGCTGATGACCGTGATCCTTGGCCATGTGCTGATCTGCACGCCCTTCACCATCGCGATCCTGTCTTCGGCCTTCCAGAGCCTTGACCAGAGCCTTGAGGAAGCCGCCTATGACCTGGGTGAAACGCCCGCCTCGACCTTCCGGCTGATCATCCTGCCGCTGGTCATGCCGGGGATCATCTCCTCCTTGCTGATCTCCTTCACGATCAGTCTGGATGAATTCATCATCGCCTTCTTCCTTGCGGGAACCCAGCCGACACTGCCGGTCTATATCTTCTCGCAATTCCGTTTCCCGCAGGCGGTCCCTGTGATCATGGCGCTTGGAACGATCCTTGTCTGCCTGTCCATCGTCCTGCTGTCCATCGCTGAATATTTCCGCCGCCGCGGCATCGCCCGGTCCGGCGGCAAGGATACCGGAGGCTTCCTGTGACCGAGAAACCCACCATGATCGCGTTTCAGGACGTGCATAAATATTACGGTGATTATCACGCGCTGCGCGGCATCACCGCGACGATCCGGGCAGGGGAGTTCTTTTCACTGCTGGGGCCTTCGGGCTGTGGCAAGACCACGCTTTTGCGCACCATCGCGGGGTTTGAGGGCATTGACCGCGGCGTGGTGATGATCGACGGCAAGGACATGGCCGGGGTGCCCGCGAACAAGCGGCCCACCAATATGGTGTTCCAGTCCTATGCGATCTTTCCACATATGTCGGTGGCCGAAAATGTGGGCTTCGGTCTGCGCCGTGCGGGCCTGTCCAAGGCTGATCTTGCCGCCCGTGTGGGAGAGGCGCTGGAGATGGTGGGGCTGAAAGGCTATGGCGCGCGCGCGGCCCATGCGCTTTCGGGCGGGCAGCGGCAGCGCGTGGCGCTGGCCCGGGCGCTGATCCTGAAACCCAAGGTTCTGCTGCTCGATGAACCCCTGTCGGCGCTGGACAAGAAGATGCGCGAACATATGCAGGTGGAACTGATCCGCCTGCAGCGGCAGGTCGGCATCACCTTCATTCTGGTGACCCATGATCAGGAAGAGGCGCTGGTCATGTCCGACCGGATCGCCGTGATGTTCGAAGGGGAGATCGCGCAGCTTGCCGATCCCGAAACGCTCTATCGTCGCCCGAACAGCCGCACGGTGGCAAATTTCATCGGCACGATGAATTTCCTGCCCGCCACTGTAACATCCGAGATGGGCGGCCGGATCGAGATCGAGGCGGCCGGTTTCGGCGCGATGGCCCTTGAGGCGGCACAGGCACCCGGTGCCGTGACCGGGGGGGAGGTTTCGGTGGGCTTCCGCCCCGAAACCCTGACGGTCCTTTTTGACGGGCAATCCGCCGGGGATCGCGAAAGCATGGCAACGATCGAGGAAGTCGTCTATTTCGGTGACATGACCTATTACGATGTGCGGCTGGATGGCACGCAAAGCCCGGTCCGCATCTCCATGCGCAATGTCTTTGGCCGTCCGGTGCTGGATATCGGCACCCGCACAAGGGTCGGCTGGTCGCCGGGGGCGATGGTGCTGTTCCGCTAGGAAAACGCCCCGCTTAGCATTCTGATCTTTCTCTTGGCCCAAATACCCCCGCGGGTGCGGGGACTGGCCCCGTGTGGGTGTTCATCTGATCTGTCCATAAGGTTTCAGAAGGTTTGACCACAGCCGCCGATATCCGGGATGGCGAGGCCCTGAGTATCGAAAGCGAACTAAATTTCCTTGGACCGGCAGACGTCGCGGAGAATCGAGGTGAGATGCACAAAATCCTTGTTCGCGCTGTTCGCGCTGAGTCCATCATCGCCCATCTTCTCCACCCACCACTCCCTTAATTTGAACAGGTCACGGGTGGTGATCTCGTCAAGACTGATATCCCCGATGACCTCGATGAAGTTGGCGACGGCCTTCTTGCGCGGGTTTTCCCAGCGCCTGATCTGGTCCTCGGTCTTCCCGAGGGTCTTGACCTTGGCGACGGTCCAGTAGCGTTCCAGCGCGCGGCTGACCGTCAGGCGCGGAGGCTTCGCTCCACCAAGCAGGGCCTCGGCCTCAAGCCTGTCCACGCGCCCGGATGGCTTAAGGGATTTCTCGACCCGCTCCACGATCTCATCGACCGGGCAGGCGGGCGACCTTATCGGCGGTGAGGAAGCGGAAGCCGCGCTTCGCGGCCAAATTGCGGGCGGCCTCCATGCGCTGGAAGGCTTCGGCATCTTCGCCTCACAAGCCTCGATCATGTCCGCCCAGATCTTGGTGGCCTTTATCGACGCAACACTTTCGGAGTCGGTGTGCAAGGACAGGAAAATCATGTCCCGGTCCTCGACGCGATTGTAGCGCTGAGGAACCCGTTTTCTGAGATAAAAGGTCTGGCCGCGCTTTTGAATCGTCATCGCGATATTTGCCCACAGTCATTCGATTACATCAGGACACAGTGTGGCGGACTGTGTGTCATTATGTGCATCAAATCACGTGATGTGAACCGTGACGCGCCCGCATCTGGAGGCTTTTACATTTAATAACAGCGCTATAGATGGATTTGAATGTGGCGGAGCCGAAGGGATTCGAACCCTCGAGACGGTTCCCCGCCTGCACCCTTAGCAGGGGTGTGCCTTCGACCACTCGGCCACAGCTCCGCCAGCACGTTTATCACCCGAGCCTGCGGGGGCAAGGCCAAAAATCGCGGGTCCCGAAAATCATGGGTCATCGGGATTTGCGGTTTGATCGGAATTATTGTCCCGGCTCCCATGCAGGTCGTCCTTGCCCATCCCGGTCAGTCCCCCGGCTACCCGTCTGCGCAACGGCTCTGCCGACCGCGCAACGGGGGGGATCTGCAATGAATGACATCGGGCGAGGGGACGCAATCACACCGCGCCGCAGGGTCTGGCCGCGCGCAGCGGCTTGAACGGGGGCGACTCTGCGGTCTGGCCGGGTCTGGCGAAGCCCTTCACCGCTTGAACCACGCGTCCCGCTGCCTTAGACAAGGGGGCCGGACAAATCGGGAATGCTGCACATGCTGGATCTGACCTATGAGACCCCCAAGCCCAAGGTGATCGCCGGGGCGAAACATGACTGGGAACTGGTCATCGGGATGGAGATCCATGCGCAGGTCTCGTCCAATTCCAAACTGTTCTCGGGGGCCTCGACACAGGTGGGGGCGGAACCCAATTCCAATGTGGCCTTCGTCGATGCGGCCATGCCCGGGATGCTTCCGGTCATCAATGAATTCTGCATCGAACAGGCGGTGCGCTCGGGGCTGGGGCTGAAGGCGGCGATCAACCTGCGCTCGGCCTTCGACCGCAAGAACTACTTCTATCCCGACCTGCCGCAGGGCTATCAGATCAGCCAGCTTTACCATCCTATCGTGGGCGAGGGGGAGGTGCTGGTCGAAATGGGCCCCGGCGTGGCGCGTCTGGTGCGGGTGGAACGCATCCATCTGGAACAGGATGCAGGCAAGTCGATCCATGACATGGATCCGACGATGTCTTTCGTCGATTTCAACCGCACCGGTGTGGCCCTGATGGAAATCGTTAGCCGCCCCGATATTCGCGGACCCGAAGAGGCGGCAGCCTATGTCACCAAGCTGCGCCAGATCCTGCGTTATCTTGGCACCTGCGACGGCAATATGCAGAACGGAAATCTGCGGGCAGATGTGAACGTGTCTGTCTGCCGTCCCGGCCAGTATGAGAAATATCAGGCGACACAGGATTTTGCGCATCTTGGCACGCGCTGCGAGATCAAGAACATGAACTCGATGCGCTTCATGACGCAGGCCATTGATTATGAGGCCCGCCGCCAGATCGCGATTCTGGAAGATGGCGGCGAGATCGTGCAGGAAACCCGGCTTTATGACCCGGACAAAGGGGAGACCCGGTCCATGCGCTCCAAGGAAGAGGCGCATGATTACCGCTATTTCCCCTGTCCCGACCTGCTGCCGCTTGAGATTGAACAGGCTTGGGTCGATCAGATCGCGGCCACGATGCCCGAACTGCCTGATGCCAAGAAGGCGCGTTTCATGGCCGATTTCGGTCTGACCGACTATGACGCCAATGTGCTGACCGCCGAACTGGATGCCGCAGGCTATTTCGAGGCGGTGGCCAGGGGGCGGGATGGCAAGCAGGCGGCGAACTGGGTCATCAATGAACTTTTCGGGCGGCTGAACAAGGAAGGTGTCTCGATCACGGAGACGCCGGTTTCCGCAGATCAGCTGGGCGGAATCGTTGACCTGATCGCCTCGGGTGAGATTTCGGGCAAGATGGCCAAGGACCTGTTCGAGATCATCTGGAGCGAAGGCGGAACCCCCGCCGAGGTGGCCGCCGCGCGCGGCATGAAACAGGTTACCGATACAGGCGCCATCGAGGCGGCGGTGGATGAGATCATCGCGGCCAACCCGGCACAGGTCGAAAAGGCCCGTGCCAATCCGAAACTTGCAGGCTGGTTCGTCGGGCAGGTCATCAAGGCGACGGGTGGTAAGGCGGCACCGCAGATGGTCAATGAACTGGTGGTGAAGAAACTCGGCCTCTGACCGGGCGGATCCTTGCCGCCGCCCCGCAAGGGGGTGGCAAGGCCCCGGGTCCCGGGCCATGATGGCCCCGCCGAAAGGGAGAACCCATGCAGCACTACGAATACAAGGTGGTCCCGGCCCCCCTGAAAGGGGAAAAGGCCAAAACCGCGAAGACGACGCCCGAGCGTTTCGCGGTCGCGCTGATGAATGTGATGAACACGCTTGGCGCCGAAGGCTGGGACTATGTCCGCGCGGATACGCTGCCTTGTGAGGAACGCTCGGGTTTCACCGGCACCAAGACATCCTTTCTGCATATGCTGGTGTTCCGCCGCGCCCTGCCGCAGGAGGGGACCGAGGCCAAGGGCAAGGCGCGCGGCAATGCGCCGGCGCTGACCTCATCCGAGGCAGCAACGATGATCGCCACGATGCCGGATGAGCCACGCCTGTCGGCGGATCGCGGCGCCTCGGATCGCGTGGCGGTGGACCGTCCGGCACCGGCGCGTACCGTGCCGCCCCGCACTGTTCCGCCCGGCAAGGATGCCCCCCGAAACGATGCGTCCCGCGCGGATCCCCCTGTGCAGCGAAAAAGCGGCCCGGGCGATCAGGCGGCAGAATAGGGCAGGCGTGCTGCGGCCCGGATACCCCGCGCGCGCCGCACGAAAAAAGCCCCGTATGATCTGCGGGGCTTTTGTTTTGGTCGGGTGGCGCGATACTTCAGCCCTGACGGGCCAGCGTCTCGATGGTGCCGCGCAGGCCCTCAAGCTGATAGCCGAAGCGCGCGGGAATGCCAATCAGGTCATCGGCGGGCATCTTGCCTGCATGGGCCAGCGCCCAGACCTGCGACGACCGGTTGCCCGAGGCGCAATAGGCCAGAACCGGGCCGTCGGACGCTTCGATCGCGGCGGCCTGTGCGGTCACATTCTCCATCGTCATCGCGCCGCCGATCACCGGATTGACAATAAACCGCAGCCCCAGCGCCTCGGCTGCCGCCTGCATCGGGCCCGCGCCGATTTCCCCCGGGATCTCGGCATCGGGGCGGTTGTCGATCACGGTCGTGAAACCGGCCTCGCGGATCGCGGGCAGGTCTTCCAGCGCGATCTGCGGTGAAACGGCGTAATCGGGGGTCAGCGAACGGATGTCCATGAAAACTCCTCAGACGGTAGGGGCAGGCGCCCGGTCAAGCCGGGTCCGCAGCACAGGTGCCGCCACCATACCCGCCAGCATCGCCACAAGGAAGAGCAGCCCGCCCCAGCCGCCAAACCCAAGCGAGGCCATCGCCGGGCCGGGGCACAATCCGGCCAGCCCCCAGCCCATGCCGAACAGCACCGACCCCAGCAGGAGACTGCGGTCGATCCGCTGCGACGGCGGGCTGGGCAGGTCCTGCCCGAGCACCGACCGGCTGCGCCTCGTGGCAATGCGCCATGCAATCGCCATCGGCAGAATCGCACCGCCCAGAACGAAGGCCAGTGTCGGATCCCAGGCCCCGAACACATCCAGCCAGCCCTGCACCTTGGTCGTGTCCACCATGCCCGAGATCAGCAGACCCGTGCCGAACAGCGCGCCCGCAAGGGTTGCAAAGAGGTTCCGCTGCATCATATCACCCCCAGAAGATGCCGGAAGGCGACCATGACCAGCCCCCCCGCGAGCAGATAGGCCAGGGTCGCCAGGATCCCTCTCAGCGACAGGCGCGAGATGCCGCAGACGCCATGCCCCGAGGTACAGCCATTGGCCAGCCTTGTGCCGACACCGACCAGCAGCCCCGCCACCACGATCACCGCGACATTCTGCGTCAGATGCGTCTCATAGCCGCCGGTCAGCGCCGCGATCAGCGCGGGCACAAGGATCAGCCCGGCCAGAAAGCTCAGCCTTTCCGCCGCATTGCTGCGCCCTGACCCGTCAACCAGCCCGCCGACAAGGCCCGAGGCCCCCATGACGCGACCATTCATCAAAAGAAACATCGCAGCGGCAAGGCCGATCATCAGGCCGCCGCCAAGGCCCATGATCCAGTCAGGGTCTATCATCCGCGTCTTTCCTTCCTTTCAGGGCAGGGCTGTCGCCCACCGGTCTTGCACCGCGCGCAGGCCGCCCGGGACTCAAAGTTTGTTCAACGGCACCTTGAGATAGCTGACGCCATTTTCCTCAGCCTCGGGCATCTGGCCCGCGCGCATGTTGATCTGCAGGGACGGGATGATCAGCCGGGGCATGTCCAGTTTCGCGTCCCGGTCGTTGCGCATGCGGATAAAATCCGCTTTCGACTTTCCCGCACCGACATGGCGGTTCAGGCGTTTCTGATCGCCGACCGTGCTTTCCCAGGCATAGGTCTCCCGCCCCTCGGCCTTGTAGTCATGGCCGACGAAAATCCGCGTCTCTTCGGGCAGGGCAAGGATCTTCTGGATCGAATCCCACATGGTTTCTGCCGATCCGCCGGGGAAATCGCAGCGCGCCGTGCCGAAATCGGGCATGAACAGCGTGTCGCCGACAAAAGCCGCATCGCCCGCCACATAGGTCAGGCAAGCAGGCGTGTGCCCGGGCGTATGCAGCACATCGACGCGCAACTGGCCGAGAGTGATGCTGTCGCCTTCACGGAACAGCCGGTCAAACTGCGATCCGTCGCGCTGAAAGCGGGTGCCCTCGTTGAAAACCTTGCCGAAGGTGTCCTGCACAACGGTGATCCGTTCACCGATCCCGATCTGGCCGCCAAGGCTTTCCTGTATATAGGGCGCTGCCGACAGGTGATCCGCATGGACATGGGTTTCAAGGATCCAGTGCAGATCCAGCCCTTCGGCCTTGATGAAGGCGATCACCGCATCGGCCGAGCGCGTATCGGTCCGCCCCGACGCATAGTCGAAATCCAGCACCGAATCGATCACCGCGCAGGCGCGGCCCTCGGGTTCCTGCAATACATAGGTCAGCGTATTCGTGGCCTCGTCGAAAAAGGCATGGATCAGCGGTTTCATGGGAAAGCTCCCTTTCTGCGGTTCTGATACTGGATATAGCAGTGGCAAAACATATTTCAAGATTTGAATATGACGCTTTACCGAACCTCTCCTTGCCCGTATCGCGGGGATGGGGCAGGCCAGACCGCGCAAGGGATTGCAATGACGGCCAAAGCACCTGTTAATATGGCAAAGTCGACAGGGGCGGGCATGACACATTCGGATGCGACGGCACAGGATGGGCAGGGGGCAGCGCCCGGACAGGCCGCAACCACCCCCATTGCAGACCCTGCACCGCAGTCCGGCCCGCAGCGCGGACAGGCCGATGCCCCGGCGCGACTTGAGGTGCTGGGCGATGTCGCGGTCCTGATCCTTGACAATCCGCCGATCAATGCGCTTGGCCATGGCTTGCGTCAGGCGATGCAGGTGCTGCTGGAGGAGGCCGAGGCCGATCCGGCGGTGCGCGCGATCCTGCTGCTGGCCGAGGGGCGCAGTTTTCCCGCCGGGGCCGATATCAGCGAATTCGGCAAGCCACCCCGCGCGCCGCTGCTGCCCGATCTGTGCAGGCGGATCGCCGATTGCCCGAAACCGGTCATTGCAGCAATGCATGGATCCGCACTTGGCGGCGGGCTGGAACTCGCGCTGGCCGCGCATCATCGCATAGCACTGGCCTCGGCCCGGCTGGGCCTGCCCGAGGTTACGCTGGGGCTTTTGCCCGGGGCGGGAGGCACGCAGCGCCTGCCGCGCCTTGTGGGCGTGGAACCCGCGCTGCGCCTGATGCTGTCGGGCAAGCCTGTCACGGCCTCCGAGGCGCTGGCCATGGGGCTGGTGGACCGGATCTGCGAGGATGACCTGCCGGGTGCTGCCTATGGTTTTGCGCTGGACCTGCTGGCCGGGGATGTTCGCAAATCTGCGCCGGGCGGCATTGCCGATATCGCGGGCGGATTTGCAGCCATTTCCCGGGCGCGGGCCTCGGTGAAGGACAGGCCGGTTGCCGCTGCCGCGCGCATTGTCGATTGTGTCGAGGCGGCGATGCTGCTGCCTTTCGAACAGGGGCTGGAATTCGAACGCGCGGCCTTTCTGGATCTTGTCGCCACGCCCGAGGCGGCTGCCCTGCGCCATGTCTTCTTTGCCGAGCGCCGCGCGGCAGGCGCCTTCCGGACGGCCCGGGGCAAGGCGGCCGGGGCAGGGGCCGCGCGGATCGGCCATATCGCGCTTCTGGGGGTTGAACGACCGGCGCTGCGCCTGACGCTGATGGCCTTGCAGGCCGGGCTGCGTGTGACGATCGCCGATCCCGATGCGGCGGCGCTTTCGGAATTGCTGGAAGGCGTGGCCCTGTCGCTGGAAGAGGACAAGGCGGCGGGGCGGCTGGATGTGGGTGCGGCGGCGGATCGCTGGGCACGGATCCAGCCGGAACTGCCCGAGGCGCTGCCCGGCGGGATCGACATTGTTTTTCCGGACGGTGTCTTTGCGCAGCCGGGGGCAGTGCTGCCGGATCTTCCGGCCGGGGCGACCTGTGTGGGTTGGGGGCGTTCCGGACTGCAACGACCGGACGGAACCCGCCCACCCGCCGTGATCCTGCATCCCCCGGGACCGGGACCTGCGCGGCTGGCCGAGATCGTGACCGCCGAAGGTCAGGATGACAGCGTTGCCGCCGCGCTGGCGGACTGGTTCCGGGGGCAGGGTCTGGCGGTGATCCGGGCAACTGACCAGGGCGTTCTGGGCGCGATGGGGCAGGCGCTGCATCGCGCGATCGACCTTCTGCGTCAGGCCGAGGGACAAGAGACCTTGACCACGCAACTGCGCGGCTGGGGCTTTCTGCCGCATGACGATGGGCGTTTGGCCCCGCGCGGCGGCTTTGCGCCGTTCTGTGCCGGACATGGGGCGCCATTGCTGGGGGCGATGGCCAATGCCGGTCTGCATCTGTTGGGGGAGGGCGCGGCGCTGCGCCCGGGCGATCTGGACATGGCCGCGATTTCCGGGTTGGGCCTGCCGCGCTGGTCAGGTGGACCGATGTTCTGGGCCGGTCAGCGGGGGCTTCTGGTGCTGCGAGAGGATCTGCGCCGATGGGCGGAACACGATGCAGCACTATGGACGCCCGCGCCCTTGCTGGAGCGGATGCTGCGCGAAGGGGTGACGCTGGCGCAGTTGGATGCGTTATAGGCGGTCGGAACCGTGATCAGCGCAGCATGATGCCCGCAACCACCATCGCCAGCCCCAGCACCGAAATGCCCATCGCGGTCATGTTCAGCACCACCAGACGCTGAAGTTCGGCCCGCATCTGCGTGTCATCCAGGCCTGAGCGTCTGGCGCGCAACCCCTTGATGATACATACCACCAGCCCCAGAAAGCCGATCAGCGCCGCCGCCGCCCCCATCCAGATCAGGATCTGCATTGCCGTTCCTTTCCGCTGTTCCATCCCCTGCCGCAGCGCCTAACCGAGCATCGCGTCCCTGACAAGGGCAGCCCCGCGGGGGCCCGCACCCGGAAAGACCGGAATGAGCGCGCGGGGGGCGCTACCCCCGGGCAACGGTGCTTGAACCCGCCCCCGGCTCCGGGCTAGGGAAAGGGGCCGAACCGCATCCGTCCGGCTAATGGCCTGTTTCAGGAAGGACCCCGCAATGAGCGACGCCGCCGATTCCTATTCCGTCACCGCCGAGGAACTGCGCCAGTTCGTCGAACGCGCCGAACAGCTTGCCGCTGAAAAGAAAGATCTTGCCGAACAGGAGAAGGAACTGTTCGCCGAGGCCAAGGGCCGGGGCTATGACACCAAGGTCCTGCGCAAGGTGATCGCGCTGCGCAAGCGCAAGCCCGATGAGATTGCCGAGGAAGAGGCGGTGATGGAACTCTACAAGGCCGCCCTTGGGATGGCCTGACGCAAGGGCCTGCGGGCAGCAAGCGGGGCACATCTGTGCCCCGCTTGCTGCCTTCCTTCCGCCAGTCTCAGGCCGTGATGACCCGGATATCGGGCATCGCCAGCAGCCGTGCCATGTCCATGTCGTAATCGGCGTTGGCCTGCGCGATCATTGCCTCGGTCCAGCCGGGCATCTCGAACTCCAGGTCGATCCGGTCGCGCAGCGCGAATTTGTCCAGAAAGGCCGAAACGATGCGCCGCCGCTGCGCCGGGTTCTGCGGCGGATGGCTTTCCATATAGGCGGTCATGCGCTGCATCCCGTCCGCCGACATCAGGCTGCCCAGCAGATCGTCGCTGTCTTCCAGCACCGTCTCCGGCCCATGGCCTGAAACGGCCTGCAGGACCTCGGGCCAGATCAGCGGCGTATCCTCATCGCACCACAGCGTGATGGCGACATCCGGGTTGGCCGCGCGCAGCCCCGCCACCAGATCGGACCAGCGCAACAGGGTCAGATCGACCCCTTCCATGAACGCCTCGAACCCCAGCCCGCCCTGTTTCTGGTAAAGCGCCGGTATGAAGGTCGCGGGATTGCGCAGCGCCAGATGAAACTCGGTCTCTGCCTCGGGGAAGATCTGGCGAAAGCCGCGCATCCGTTCCCCGGCCGAGGCATAGAAGCCTGACCGCACCGCGCCCTGCGGATAGCCGGGGAAATTGTCCCATGAAAAGACCAGCCGCCGCGCCACGTCATTGCCGATGATCTCATCCAGAACAAGACTTTGGGTTTCCTCTCCGGCGGGCTGACCCTTCAGCGTCTTTGCCGTGTCGCGCAACAGCGTGCGATAGCGGGCAGGACCGGGAACGGCGATCCCCTCATCGGCGAGGGCCGCACGATTCTTGAGCAGACACCGCAGCAGGCGTTCCTCATCCGTGCAATGAAGCCCGAGGTGATAGACGATCTGCATTATGCCGAAATTCCCATATCTGCGCCCGTTCCGGGCCTTGTTTCCGCAAGCCTTGCCCGTCCGGTCAGGCCCGCTGCAAGGTTGCGGCGACTATACGGGCTTTTCTGGACAGTTAAACCGCTTTCCTGTAACCGGTCGCGATGGAAGCCGAGGCAAACAGTCAAGATATCCGGGCCCCGCGACCGGCCCAGCATCGGGCAAGCCGCCTGCCGGATTTCTGGACGCTGGGGGCGCTGGTCATCGCGGTTCTGGTCGTGGGGCCGGTGTTGGCCGTGGTCTGGATCGCGCTGAACCCGACCGAGAATATCTGGCCGCATCTGATGGCGACGGTGCTGCCGCGCTATCTGGCCAATACGCTGGTGCTGATGCTGGGGGTGGGGCTGCTGACGGCGGTGACGGGCAGTGTGACGGCATGGCTGGTCACGATGTACCGCTTTCCGGGCAGCCGGGTGCTGGATTACCTGCTGCTGTTTCCGCTGGCGATCCCGGCCTATGTCGGCGCCTATTCGTTGGTCGATTTTCTGGATTATTCCGGCCTTGTGCAGACCAGCCTGCGCGATCTGTTCGGCTGGACCACTGCCCGCGATTACTGGTTTCCGCAGATCCGCAGCCGTTGGGCCGCCATCGTGGTGCTGTCGGCAGCGCTTTATCCTTATGTCTATCTGCTGGCCCGTTCGGCCTTCCGTGAACAGTCCGGCGCCACCTATGAAGTCGCGCGCGCCCTTGGCCGGGGGCCATGGGGTCTGTTCTTTCGCGTCGGCCTGCCGCTGGCCCGGCCTGCCATCGCGATGGGCGTGGCGCTGGCGCTGATGGAGACGATCGCCGATTTCGGATCGGTGGTGCATTTCGGGGTGCAGACACTGACGACCGGCATCTTCTCGGTCTGGCTGTCGGGAGGCAATGCGGGCGGTGCGGCGCAACTGTCGCTGGTGTTGCTGGCGGTGGTGATCCTGCTTCTGGCGCTGGAACGCTCCAGCCGCCGCCGCGCCCGGTTTCACCGCCCCTCGCGTGCCGCGCGTCCCATCGTGGCACAGCGTCTGACCGGGATTGCGGCGGGGCTGGCGGTTCTGGTCTGCCTCGTGCCGCTGATGGTCGGTTTCGTGCTGCCGGTGGGCGTGATGCTGTCCCATGCGCTGGCGCGGCCCGAGGTCTGGTTCACCCCGGGCCTCGCGCAGGCGCTGACCAATACGCTGACCGTGGGGGGGATGGCGGCGCTGCTGACGGTGGCGGCGGCGGTTTTCATGGTCTACGGCGTGCGCCTGTCGCGCCATGGCCTGCCTGCGCGGCTGATGCCGGTGACGGCGGTCGGCTATGCGGCGCCCGGGGCGGTGCTGGCGGTGGGTATCCTGATCCCGCTGGCCGCATTGGACCACCGCATCGCCGATCTGGTTCTGGCGCTGACGGGCCATGATCCGGGCCTTCTGTTGACGGGCAGCGCCGCCGCGCTGGTTCTGGCCTATATGGTGCGCTTCTTTGCCATCGCGCAGGGAGCGGTCGATGCGGCTTTCGGCCGGGTCTCGCCCTCGTTGCCGCTGGCGGCGCGGTCGCTGGGCCGGGGGGCCGGGGGCACGCTGCGCGCGGTCTATCTGCCGCTGATGCGCGGATCGGTGGCAACGGCGCTGCTGGTGGTCTTTGTCGATTGCGTCAAGGAACTGCCTGCCACGCTGCTGCTGCGGCCTTTCAACTATGAAACGCTGGCCACGCGCGTCCATGATCAGGCCAGCGCCGAACGTTTGACCGAGGCCGCCCCCGCGGCGCTGCTGGTCATGGCGGTGGGGCTGTGCGCCGTGGCGATCCTTGCCCATGCCAACCGCGCCCGCAGCACGGGCTGAGCGGCGCAGAGGAAGATCTGGACGCTGACCCTGCATCCCGGCAAGATGCACGCCATGATGCCGCATCGCTCCCTTTCCGCTTCCCTTAACCGGCTGGTCTGTGGGGCCTTGCTGGCACTGGTGCCGCTGAACCCGGGCCCGTCTGCCGCCCAGACTGCCCCCGAGGCCGAAGCCGCGCTGCGCAATGCCGCCTTTGAAGGGGCGCAGTGGATCATGTTTTCCTCGGCCGCGCGCGCGGTGGCGGGGGTGGGGGCGCGGCTGGCGGCGGGGGATGATGCGCTTGGCGCGCTGATCCGCGAACGGCAGGATCTGGAACTGCTGATCCAGTCGGCCATTGCAGCACAGGATGCCGCGCTTGCCGAGGGGGCCGACCCCGACACCGCCCGCGAAACCCTTCGCGGATACCGGGCGCGTTTTTCGGAACTTGAAACCGAACTGGCCGCGCGCTTTCCCGATTACGCCGAATTTTCGGTGCCGCGCCCGATGGGTCTTGCCGAGACCCGCGCCCTTCTGCGCGAAGGGGAGGCGCTGGTCCTGATCCTGCCGGGGCCAACCGGCAGCTATGTCTGGGCCGTCAGCCGCAGCGCCGACGACTGGGCGCGGTCGGATCTGGGGCGCGAGGATCTGGCGAACCATGTGCGGACCCTGCGCCGCACGCTGGACCCGACCGGCCCCGCCCGCAGTGCCGCAGCCCTGACCGCCGATGACCAGACCGAAGGGTTCGACCGGCATCTGGCCCATGCGCTTTACACCGGTCTTCTGGCCGGGCTGGAACCGGTTCTGGACGGCGCGACGCGGGTTTATGTCGTGACCGAGGGGCCCTTGGCGTCATTGCCGCTGTCGGTGCTGGTGACCGCGCCGCCAACGGGGGAGGACCGCGACATGGCGGCGCTGCGCGCGACCGAATGGCTGATGCGGCGTCATGCGCTGGTCACGCTGCCCTCGGTCACCAGCCTGCGCAGCCTTCGGGCAGGTCAGGCCGGGACTGGTCCTGCAGCCCCACCGCGCGAGCCGCGCTTTGTCGGCATCGGCGCGCCGCTGCTGGCGGGGGCCGAGGGCGGCACGCTGGTCATGGCGTCACGCGGGGGGGTGGTGTCGGGCGTGTTCGGCGATCCAGACGCGATCCGGGCGCTGCCCGCGCTGCCCGGAACGGGGCGCGAATTGCGCGCCATTGCGCGATCCTTTCCCGTGGGTCGGGCGCATTTGCTGCTGGGGGATGCGGCACGGGAATCGCGCCTGCCGGGCGCAGGGCTGGAGGCGGCAACGATCCTGTCCTTCGCCACCCATGGGCTGGTTTCCGGGGAACTGGAGGGGCTGACCGAGCCTGCGCTGGTCCTGACCCCGCCTGCGGTCGCAGGCCCCGGGGATGACGGGCTGCTGACCGCATCCGAGGCGGCCTTACTGCGGCTGTCGGCCGATTGGGTGATCCTGTCGGCCTGCAACACCGCCGCGGGGGAGGATCTGGGCGCGGAAAGCCTTTCCGGGCTGGCGCGCGCCTTCTTCTTTGCGGGCGCGCGCAGTCTGCTGGTCTCGCATTGGCCGGTGCGGGACGATGCGGCGGCGGCGATGGTGTCGGATGCGGTACGCCATTCGGCGGGCGGCATGGGCCGGGCCGAGGCGCTGCAATCGGCGATGATCGCCCTGCTGGAACGCCCGCGCGGCGGCTTTGCCCATCCATCCGCCTGGGCGCCTTTCGTGCTGGTAGGGGAAGGAGATAATTGATCTTTTACAGTATATTGCTGAATTTAATTCAGAAAATACATGAAGCTGAAGATCAGTAATCCGACACCACCAGCAGGGCCTCTGTCGGCCGCCCCATCGCCGCCGCCCATGCGATATCGACGAACAGCAGATAGCGCCAGTTATCGCGTTGCAGCAGTTGCAGGCTGCCCCTGGCCTCACCCGTCGGATCGGCAAAGGACAGCCGCGCGGCTATGGCTGCCGCGAGCGACATGACGGCAAAGGCTGCACCCGGCTCTCCGCCGATGGCAAGGGTGAAAGCCGCCTGCCAAAGCCATTGCGCCGAGGTGTAATGTCCTTCGGCGGCGATGGTGGGAACATAGCGCAAGGCATCGGCCATAAGCCATGCAGCGGCCTCGTGATTGCCATTGTCGCGGGTTTGCAGGGCCGGGCCGAACACATGGGGATCGGTCCATCCCCGGGCGGGAAGCGGATCGCCCGTTTCCGGAATGACAAAGCTGCGGGTCGGGTGCCGGGCCAGAAGCGCCTCGGCCCGGGCATTATCCCCCCCGGCCCGCGCATAGGCGGCCTCCTGCACCTCGGACACCGGATCGCTTCCCGGGTCCCGCTCCAGCGCCGCGCGCAGTTCCATCAGGATATCGGCGGCGGCAAGGCTTTGCCCGTCGCGATGCACAAGCCGCGCGCGCCGCATCCACAGTGATTCCCATTTGGAGTTATCCGATACCCGTTCGATCATCGCCATGCTCAGCCGGTCGGCGGCGCCCAGATTGTCGGTATCCATGATGTCGCGCAGCAGGTGGTCAAGTTCGGCGGGCAGGTCGTAGCGGTCGGGAAAGCGCGCGGGATCCAGAAAATCGGCAATGGCACGGTCCACCAGCGCGTCATAGGCGGCCGGTGCCGTGGGGTCGCCGCCCCGAAAGGCCGCGCGCAGATCCAATCTGCGCCAGCGCAGTGCGTCCCGGGGGGGCAGGGCATCTATCAGACCGCGTTCCGCCATTTCCGCCGCAATTTCGCGCAGACGGGCAAAGCGGTTGGCCTTCAGGGCGTAGTCCATCGCGCTCAGCCCGTGCTGCGGCGCGCGCCCCGTCAGCCATGCGCGGTCCAGATAGGTTGCGGCCTCCATCGGATAGCTGCTTCCCAGATCATGGCCCTGACTGGCGAAATGGCGGGCAAGCGGGGCGGTTTCCCCGGGCATATGACGGGCGAAGAAGTCACGGGCCAGATCGTCGAGATCGGCGCGGGAAAGCCCGTAGAATCGGGATGCGGCGGGGCCGTCGCTGCGCGAGGTGATATCCTCGGCGCAGGTCAGCCCGGCACAGGCGCGCGCACGGTCCAGATAGGCGGTTGCCGGTCCGGTATTGCCAAGGGAAAATTCCATCGCGGCCAGATCGGCCAGCAGACCGGCAATCCGGCGGTCGGTATAGGCTTCGCCCTGCGCGAGGTTCAGCGCGCGCAGGAAGGTTTCACGCGCGACGGCATGGGAGGTGTCATCGCTGGCGCGGCCCTGGGACCAAAGCAGGCGCGCCTCGATCACCAGCCCAAGCAAGCGGTCTTCGGGGCCCCCCTCGGCCAGCGTCAGCGCCAGTGGCAACAGGGATGGCAGGTCGCCGTTCAGCCAGATGAAGTAATGACGGCTGGCGCGGCGGGCGAAGTCGGAAAGCTCTGCATCCGGGGTAAGGGTGGCCAGCAGTGAGGCGGTCCGAAGATTGGTCAGGGCGATATCCTGGGGGGTCTGCGCCTGAAGCGACCCACCCCAAAGCTGCACCATCAGGGCAAGCGCCAACACCGGGCGGCCCAACATGCCACGGGCAAGCCGTGGAAGGGCAAACAGGGGGCGGGCAGGGTGGCGGGCGCGCATGGGCAGGTCCGATCTGTGGGTCCGGTTGGCCGAGTCAATCCGGGAATGGCGCCCCGGATCAAGTGACAAATCCCGTTACCCGCCCTGAACCGGGCCTCCGCGCTTCCGGCGGTGCCCTTTGCCCGGGCAATGCGCCTTGCGGGTGCTGCGGGAGACGTCAAGGCCATGTTCTGTCCCGCACATCCCCCTGTGCACCCCCTAAATCCGGCTTCACTTGGCTGTTGCAAAGCACTATTCTTCAGACATGTTTTCATTGTTAGCGGTTTCCTGAACATGACGATCATGCAGAATGCCCATCCGCAGCGCCGCCCCGTCGTGGGGATCATCGGCAATCTGGGGGTGATGAATGACGCCTATCCCGTCCATGCCAGCGGCACGATGAATATCGAGGCTGTGGCGCGCGTTGCCGGTTGCCTGCCGCTGATCCTGCCAACGGATCCGGGTTTTGTCACCGTGGATGAACTGCTGGATCTCTGCGACGGGTTTTTGCTGACGGGCGGGCGGCCCAATGTCCACCCGTCGGAATATGGCGAGGAGGAAACCCCCGCCCATGGCGCCTTTGACCGCTGCCGCGATGCGATCACGCTGCCGCTGGTGCGGGCCTGTGTCGAACGCGGACAGCCTTTCCTTGGCATCTGCCGCGGCTTTCAGGAGGTGAATGTCGCCATGGGTGGCGCGCTGCATCCCGAGATCCGCGAATTGCCGGGGCGCATGAACCACCGCATGCCGCCCGATGGCACGATCGAGGAAAAATTCGCCCTGCGCCACAAGGTGACATTTACCGAGGGTGGACCGTTCCACCACCTGATGGGCGCGCAGGAGGTGATGACCAACACGCTGCACGGGCAGGGCATTTCGCGCGCCGGGGCGCGGGTGGTGGTCGACGGTCAGGCGCCCGACGGCACGCCCGAGGCGCTTTATATCAAGGATGCCCCGGGGTTCACCCTGTCGGTGCAATGGCATCCCGAATGGAATGCGGCGAATGACCCGGTGTCACGCCCGCTGTTCGAAGCGTTCGGCGCAGCGGCGGCGTCCTATGCCCGCACGCGCCGCGTGCAGCACGCCTGATCGCGCTTTCCCTGCATCGCCCTGCGTGGCAAGTCTGCACGCAGGGTGGGCAGGGAGGTGGAGATGAAGCGCAGCCAGATCAACCAGATCATGCAGGCGGCAGATGACCTGATCCGCCGCCATGGGTTTGTGCTGCCGTCCTTCGCGCGCTGGTCGCCGGCGGACTTCGCTGCGCGCCTTGATGCCGGGTTCATCCGGTCGGCGCGGATGGGCTGGGATATCACCGATTACGGGCTGGGGGATTTCGATCGCACGGGGCTGTTTCTGTTTACCCTGCGCAACGGGCTTTTGTCCGATCTGCAGCGGGGGGGCGGCATGTGCTATGCCGAAAAACTGCTGATCTCGCGGCAGGATCAGCTTTCACCGATGCATACGCATAGTCTGAAGGCTGAAGATATCATCAACCGGGGCGGGGCGACGCTGGTGGTGGAACTGTTTGGGTCGGATGACCGGGGCGGCTTTGCGCCGGATCGCGGTGGCGTTGTTCTGTGCGACGGCATCCCGCGCCCTTACGGCCCGGGCGAAAAGCTGCGCCTTGCGCCGGGGGAAAGTGTCACACTGAAACCCGGCGACTGGCATGCCTTCTGGGGGGAAGGCGGCGATGTGCTGATCGGTGAGGTCTCGACCGTCAATGATGACGAGACCGACAATATCTTCCGCGAACCGCTGGGGCGCTTTGCCGCGGTGGAGGAGGACGAGGCCCCCCTTCACCTGCTGGTCAGCGATTACGCGCGCTGGCTGGACTGACCCTGACCGATCACTGACCTGTCAGGGTGTTCCGGCGGCCTCTGATTGCGGGATCACGACCGGCGTGGCGTCGGATTGCGCGCTTTCCGGCTGGCTGGGCGCTGCGGGCTGCACCGTCGGGGCGCGCGCCGCAACGTCCGGGGCAGCGGCCGGGCTGGCCGGGCTGGCCGGGGAGGATGATCCTGCGGCCGGGGCTTGCGGTCCGGGTGCCGTGTTCTGCGGCGCCGAAATGCCGGTTGTCGCGCCCGTTGACGGGGGGACGGCGGCCGCCGGGGGCGTCGCAGTGGTGGCGGGGCCTTCCGGCAGGCTGGCCGGAACCATCGTTCCGGTCGAAGTGCCAGACTCGGCCACGGCGGGTGTTGCGGCCTCGGGTTCGGGCGCGGGTTTCTTCTTCACCGGTGCGGGCGGCGGCACACGCAGTTTCGCGGGGCGCGTGCCATCGGCATTCAGCACCAGAACCTGCGCGCCACGCTGCACGCGGGTTTCAAGGTCGATCACATCCTGATGGATCATGCGGATACAGCCCGAGGAGGCCCGTTTGCCGATCGACCACCAGTCGGGCGTGCCATGAATGCGATACCCGTAATCGCGCCCGTTCGACAAAAGATAGATCGCCCGCGCGCCCAGCGGATTGGTCGGGCCACCGGGTTGCCCGTTCGCCCATTTCGACAGTTTCGGATCGCGGTCGATCATTTCCGGCGGCGGGGTCCATGTCGGCCAGTTGCGGGTCTGGCTGACCACCGCATCCCCGGCCCAGTCAAACCCCTGACGCCCCACCGAAATGCCATAGCGGATCGCCTTTCCGGGGCCGGTGATGAAATAGAGGAATTTCTGCCCCGGATGGATCACGATGGATCCGGGCGGCATGTCCGAGGCATAGTCAATTTCCTGCCGACGGTATTCTACGGGCAGTTTTTCCAGCGGCACGGCGGGCAGTTTATGCGGCCCGTCCGCGCGGCTCAGATAAGCGGTTTCGGCGGGTTCCACCGGTGCCATGCGCGCCGCAACCTCGGGTGAAGGCGGCTCAACCGTGGCGGGAACGCAGGCGGCAAGGGCCAGCATCACCGGCAGGGACAGAACGGCGGCGGAACGGGACAGACGGAAACATGACATGACAGGGCCTTTGCTATCCGCCGGGGCGGAGAGGGAAATTTCCCTCTTGCTATGCCATCCGTGCAGAAGGGTCAAAGCACGCGCGACGGCGGGACGGCACCATCGGCGGAAAATCACGAACTCGTGTGCGCCGGAAGCGCCGAAATCAGGTGACCCGCGCCCGCTGGCGGTATTCCGGGCGATCCCAAAGCCCGCCTTTCAGGATTGCTGCAAGGGTGGAAATCGCGCGGTCCACATCCGCCTCATCGGTGTAGAGCGGGGTAAAACCAAACCGCAGGATATCGGGCGCGCGGAAATCGCCGATCACCCCTTCGGCGATCAGCGCCTGCATGATTGCATAGCCTTCAGGGTGGCGGAATGACACCTGCGATCCGCGCGCCTTGTGGTTCCGCGGTGTGGCAAGGGTCAGATCGGGGCAGGTGGCCTCAACCCCCGCGATGAACCGGTCGGTCAGCTGCAGCGACCGCGCCCGCAGATCGGCCATATCCACGCCGTCCCAGATATCGAGCGCTGCATCAAGGGCGGCAAGCTGCAGGATCGGCGGGGTTCCGACGCGCATGCGTTCCACCCCTGCGCCGGGGCGATAATCCAGATCGAAGGCGAAAGGCGCCTCATGCCCCAGCCAGCCCGACAGCGCCGGGCGCGCGCGGTCCTGATGGCGGGGGGCAACATAGATGAAGGCCGGGCCGCCCGGACCGGAATTGAGGTATTTATAGGTGCAGCCCACGGCAAAATCCGCCCCGCCGCCCGCCACATCCACCGGCAGCGCGCCCGCACTATGCGCCAGATCCCAGACCACCAGCGCCCCCGCCGCATGGGCCGCAGCCGTCAGCGTAGGCATGTCATGGCGCCGCCCCGTGCGGTAATCCACTTCGGTCAGCATCAGGACGGCCACGGTTTCGTCGATATGATCCGCAACCGCCTCGGGGGCGACAGTCTTCAGCCGGTAGTCTTCACCCAGAGTGCGGCACAGCCCCTCAGCCATATACAGGTCCGACGGGAAATTGCCCGTATCGGACAGGATCACCCGGCGGTCGGGCACCATTTCCAGCGCCGAGGCCAGCGCCTGATAGACCTTGATCGACAATGTGTCGCCCATCACCACCGAATCCGCCTCGGCTCCGATCAGCCGTCCGATGCGATTGCCGATGCGCATGGGCATTTCCATCCATCCGGCGCGATTCCACCCCGTAATAACCATCTGGCCCCATTCCGCCGTCACGGTCTGCGCGACCCGCGCAGCGGCGGCGCGCGGCAGCGGACCCAGCGAATTGCCGTCCAGATAGGTCACGCCCTCGGGCAGGTCGAACAGTGCGCGGGTTGCCTTGAAATCGGTCTGCATCGGGCCCTCCGGATGGTTTGCGTCATTCAAGCGGGTGCATGGATTAATTTCAAGTTTGAAATGTCAAACCGGGCTGTCCGCCGGGGGTGCCGTGCCAAAAGTTTCCGCGCGTCGCAATTGCCGCGCAACGCTTCGGTTTCGGGCATCGCGTCTTGTGAAATGAAATTGCGCGGTGTTTAAGGAACGCTGCACAAGACAACCGGCGCAGGACGCTGTGTCGCAATACGGGGGATAATCATTTGAAAATCGGGGCTCCGAAGGAGATTTTCGAAGGCGAGAATCGCGTCGCCATGACACCGGATTCCGCGCTTCAGCTGCAAAAGCTGGGCCATGCTTGCGTGATCGAGGCGGGGGCAGGGACAAAGGCCGGGTTTTCGGATGCCGCCTATGCAGCGGCGGGGGTTGAGGTGTTGCCGACGGCGGCGGCGGTCTTCGCGGCGGCGGATGTCTTGGTCAAGGTGCGCGGCCCCGAAGAGGCCGAGGCACGTCTGCTGCGCGAAGGGCAGACGCTGATTTCCTTCTTCTGGCCTGCACAGAATGAAACGCTGCTGAAGCTGGTTGCCGAACGGCGCGCAACCGTGGTGGCGATGGATATGGTCCCCCGGATCAGCCGTGCGCAGAAAATGGATGCGCTGTCCTCGATGGCCAATATCGCGGGCTATCGCGCAGTGATCGAGGCGGGCAACAATTTCGGCCGCTTCTTCACCGGTCAGGTGACGGCAGCAGGCAAGGTGCCGCCCGCCAAGGTGCTGATCGTGGGTGCGGGCGTGGCAGGGCTTGCCGCCATCGGCACCTCGACCAGCCTTGGCGCGATCACCTACGCCTTCGATGTGCGCCCCGAAGTGGCCGAACAGATCGAGAGCATGGGCGCGGAATTCGTCTTTCTGGACTTCGAGGATGCGCAGGACGGAGCCGCCACGGGGGGCTATGCCGCGCCCTCCAGCCCTGAATTCCGCGAAAAGCAGCTTGCGAAATTCCGCGAACTGGCCCCCGAGGTCGATATCGTCATCACCACCGCGCTGATCCCGGGCCGGCCTGCACCCAAGCTCTGGACCGAAGATATGGTCCGCATGATGAAGCCCGGTTCGGTTGTGGTCGATCTTGCCGCCGAGCGGGGTGGCAATTGCGACCTGACCGTGCCGGACGACAAGATCGTGACCGAAAACGGCGTGACCATCGTCGGCTATACCGACTTTCCCAGCCGGATGGCCGCGCAATCCTCGACGCTTTATTCCAACAATATCCGCCATATGCTGACCGATCTCACGCCGAAGAAAGACGGCGTGATCAACCACAACATGGAGGATGACGTGATCCGCGGCGCCACGGTGGCGCATCAGGGCGCGGTGACCTTCCCGCCGCCGCCGCCCAAGGTGGCGGCCATTGCCGCCGCCAAGCCGAAACCGAAAGCGGTGGAACTGACGCACGAGCAAAAGCGCGCGCAGGAGGTTGCCGCCTTCAAGGCGCAGACCCGCAATCAGGTCACGTTGCTGGCCGTGGGCGGCGCGCTGCTGCTGGGGGTGGGGCTTGTTGCGCCCGCCAGCTTCATGCAGCATTTCATCGTTTTCGTGCTGGCGGTTTTCGTGGGCTTTCAGGTCATCTGGAATGTCAGCCACAGCCTGCACACGCCGCTGATGGCGGTGACCAATGCAATCTCCTCGATCATCATTCTGGGCGCGCTGATGCAGATCGGATCAGGGTCATGGCTGGTCATCCTGCTGGCGGCACTTTCGGTCTTCATGGCCGGTATCAACATCTTCGGGGGCTTCCTCGTGACCCGGCGCATGCTCGCCATGTTCCAGAAATCCTGAGGAGGAGGGGCTAATGGATTACGGTTTCACCACCGCCGCCTATGTCGTCGCGGCCATTCTGTTCATCCTGTCGCTGGGGGGGCTTTCGGGACAGGAAAGCGCCAAGCGCGCGGTCTGGTATGGCATGGCCGGCATGGCGCTGGCGATCATCGCCACGCTGATCGGGCCGGGCTCGGGCCTGTGGCTTTTGTCTCTGGTCCTGATCGTTGCGGGCGGCGCCATCGGCTGGACTGTCGCCAATCGCGTGCAGATGACCGAGATGCCGCAGCTTGTTGCGGCCATGCACAGCCTTGTCGGTCTGGCGGCGGTCTTTGTCGGCTTCAACGCCGATATCGAACTCAGCCGCGTGCTGGCCATGGATCCGGCCGCGCGGGCGGGGCTTGAGGGCTTCGCTGCCGTTCTGGCCAAGAAATCCGCCGTCGAGATCAATATCCTGCGGGTTGAGGTTTTCCTTGGTGTCTTCATCGGCGCGGTCACCTTCACCGGGTCGGTCATCGCCTTTGGCAAACTGGCGGGCAAGGTCGATACGGCCGCGAAGAAACTGCCGGGCGGGCATCTGCTGAATGCTGCCGCCGCCATCGGTTCGGTTGTTCTTGGCGTGATGTATTTCAACGATGCGGGCATCTGGACGCTGGTACTGATGACGCTGCTGGCCTTCTTCATCGGCTATCACCTGATCATGGGGATCGGCGGGGCCGACATGCCGGTGGTCGTGTCGATGCTCAACAGCTATTCCGGCTGGGCGGCAGCGGCGATCGGCTTCAGCCTTGGCAACGACCTTCTGATCGTGGTCGGCGCGCTGGTCGGCTCTTCCGGCGCGATCCTGAGCTATATCATGTGCAAGGCGATGAACCGCTCCTTCATCTCGGTCATTCTGGGCGGCTTCGGCGGCCCGGCGGGTGAACAGATGGCGGTTGAGGGCGAACAGATCGCCATTGATGCCGAAGGCGTCGCCGCGGCGCTGAATGACGCGGACAGTGTCATCATTATCCCCGGCTATGGCATGGCGGTGGCGCAGGCGCAGCAATCGGTCAGTGAACTGACCCGCAAGCTGCGCGCAAGGGGCAAGACTGTGCGTTTCGCCATCCACCCCGTCGCGGGCCGTCTGCCGGGGCATATGAATGTTCTGCTGGCCGAGGCGAAGGTGCCCTATGACATCGTTCTGGAGATGGATGAGATCAACGAGGATTTCCCGTCAACCGACGTGGCCATCGTCATCGGCTCGAATGACATCGTGAACCCCGCCGCGCAGGAAGATCCGAACAGCCCCATCGCCGGCATGCCGGTGCTTGAATGCTGGAAGGCGAAACAGGTGTTCGTGTCCAAGCGCGGGCAGGGCACGGGCTATTCCGGCATCGAGAACCCGCTGTTCTACAAGGAGAACACGCGGATGTTCTATGGCGATGCGAAGAAGAGCCTTGATGCGCTGCTGCCGATGATCGACTGATCGGGGCGCATAGAGAGAAAGCAAAGGCCCCCCGCGTGGGGGCTTTTGTCGTTTCAGGGGTCAGGGTTTGGTTTGGGGGGCGGGTGGTAGGCGTCGGGGTCTGATTGCCATTTTTGCCATTCGGTTTCGTATGCGGGTTCGTAGTCAGCTGGCAGTTGCCAGTCGGGCCAGTGGTCAGGGCGGGGGATGCCTTCGGGCAGTTTCACCGATGCATCGCCAAAGGTTGAATTGACCTGTGCCTCCGAGATCGCGACGGCTCGATAATCCACATCCTTCAACGCGGCACCTCGAAGAGTAGTCGCATTGAGGGAGGTGTTCTGATCCATCTGCGCCCACAGGAGGAACGCCCCCTCCATCCGCGCTTCCCCGAGGCGCGCGCCCTCCATCCGTGCCTCAAAGAGGAACGCCCCCTTCATCCGTGCCCCCCAGAGGTTCGCCCCCTCCATCCGCGCCTGATCGAGGTCCGCCCCCTCCATCCGCGCTTCCCCGAGGTGCGCGCCCTCCATCCGTGCCTCCCAGAGGTTCGCCCTCTCCATCCGCGCGTTCCCGAGGTCCGCCCCCTCCATCCGCGCCCGCGTGAGATTTGCCTTTTCCAGCCGCGAGAACGCGAGGTTCGCCCCCTCCATCCGCGCCTGCGAAAGGCTCGCCCCCTCCATCCGCACTCCCCGGAGATTGGCCCCGTCCAATCTAGCCCTAGTTAGAAATGCCCCAGAAAAAACCGCATCCGACCCATCCGGTTGTTTCGCCGCCATATCCGCGCCTTGCAGGTTGGCCCCGCGCAGGTCCAGCCTGTAGCCGCGATAATTGCGCAGACTTTCCCCCCACGTTTCCACACCCGCCCTGAACGTATCGAGCGCGGCCGCGCCCAAGGGTGTGTCGCCCGGTTCATCCGGCGGTCTCTTGAAATCGGTATCGAAGGGCCAGATCGTGTCCTTGGTCGGGGGGGCGGGCCATGTCGCCTCCACCCGACGCTGATCGGCACTTCGTCGCCCTATCACGGTCAGCGCAAGTTGCACATCGGCGCGGGGTTTGGGTAGGGTTTGCGCCCATTGCCGCGCTTTTCCATCATTGAATTTGTCGCCAAACCTGTCCTGTCGCTTGCGGATATGTTCGGCGCGTTCTTTTTCGGTTGGATCGTACTTCAGTGGCTCCCATTCACCGAAATCATGGTCCACCGGCTTCCGAGCGTTGGAATTCTCGCGGATATAGGCACAAAGGATTTCCATGACCCGCACATGATCTCGCCCCTTGTCATGCGTGGTCGAATCTTGCGCGATGCGTTCAAGGGACAGGATCGCGCCAATGCGGACCTCGATATTGGGGACGGTGCGTTCTGCCGGGACAGGTTTGCCGCTTTCGTCCATCGTGTAGACTTTTTCAACTTTCTCCGCCCCCAACTGCTCCACCGCTTTCGTGATGCGGTCGGTCATATGGCCTTCCTGCTCCAGCCGGTTGGTGTGGTGTTTGAGCCATGTGCCATAAATGACAAACGGCGCACCCAGAAAGGCCGCGATCAGCGCGCCGAGGCCGAGGGAGCCGGTGGTGAGGGGGGAGTCCTCTACACGATTGAACACCTGCCAAAGCGCCAGCAATGTGCCTGCCAGCAGCCAGAGCCATGCCGCTCCCAGCACCCAAGCCAGCGCGGTCAGCCAGCCCGCCATGCCGCGCGCCTCCCGTCCCGTGCCTTGCAGCATCAACCAGATCAGCGCGGACAGGGTCGCAAGGCCAAGCGCGGCAATCAGGACGTCGAGACCGGCCCATGTCAGGAACGGCAGCGTCAGGGTCACGGGATCGGTGTTCATGGGCGCTCCGCTTTCGGTTCGATGCAGCCTAGAACCTTCGGCCCTGCCGCTCAATCATCCTTGCCGGTTGTGGCGCACTCAACCCCGGCGTGGCCGAAATACCAGTGTGCAATTGTGTGCCGTGACGGCGCGCGCTTGACGCTTCCCTGACAGCGGCGGGGCGGTAAGATTTGCGGCAAATCAGGAAGGCCCGCATGTCTGAAACCGATGACCACCCCCTGCGCTATGCGCTGGTGAACGAGCTTCACGCCCGCCCCTTTCCGGTGCTGTCGGCACCCTGCCATGCGGTTTATGTCGCGATCAAGGAACCGCTGGACGCCGCCAATCGCGACCGGGACCGCGACCGCGCGCATCTGCTGGATCTCCTGGACCGGCACGGCTCGGCCCATCCGCAGCCCGAGGCCACGCATTTTTCCGGCCCCATCGGCCGGCATGAGCTGAAATGGGAAAGCCATACCGAATTCGTGACCTATTCCGCCTTCGGCAAGGGGCTCTCTGACCGCCCTTTTGATCCGGCCGAGGCAGGGGTCTTTCCGGCGGGCTGGCTGGCGGCGGCACCGGGCAAAAGGCTGGTCTCGGTCCTGATCCGGGTTGAGGAGATGCCCGCGCAGGAAAGCGATATGCTGGGCCGGCTTGAGGACTGGTTCGTGCCCGAAAGTCTTGCCGCCGCGCGGATCCTTGATGGATCGGCGGTTATCGCGGGGGATTTCCGTATCGACCCGGCGGGGCATATGCGCTTTGCGGTTTTCGTGGCCCCGGGCACCGGAGCGCGCCGGGTGGGGCGCATCGTGCAGCGGATCTGCGAGATTGAAACCTATCGCGCCATGTCCATGCTGGGCCTGTCGCGCGCAAGGTCGCTTGGTTCGCGGCTCAACCGGCTGGATCCGCAATTGTCGGCGCTGGTCTCGGGGCTGGATGGCAGCGATCAGTCGCCCGAACAGGCACTGCATGCGCTGCTGGGCATCTCGGCCGAACTGGAACGTCTGGCGGTGCAGTTCTTCTTCCGCTTCGGCGCGACCGAGGCCTATGAGGCCATCGTGAACCAGCGCATCGCGGTGCTGCGCGAGGCCCGGATCGGGGGGCGGCAGACCTTCGCGGAATTCATGATGCGGCGCTATGATCCGGCGATGCGCACGGTGAAATCCGCCGAAGGGCGGCTGCGCAGCATGTCCGAACGCGCCGAACGGGCGGCAGAGCTGCTGCGCACCCGTGTCGATGTCGAACGCTCCTCGCAGAACCAGCGGCTGCTGGAAAGCATGGACCGCCGCGCCGATCTGCAATTGCGGCTGCAGCACACGGTCGAGGGGCTGTCAGTCGTGGCGATCAGCTATTATGCGGTCAATCTTGCGGCCTATCTGGTCTGGCCGCTGACTGATCCGCTGGGCCTGTCAAAGGGTATGACCATGGCAGCACTGACGCCCCTTGTGATCGGCGCGGTCTGGCTGATGGTGCGGCGCATCCGCAAGTCCTTTCACTGACGGGCCGCGCGCGGCTGCCGGTCGCCGGGGGTTTTGCACCCCCGGACCCCCGCAGGATATTTCAGGACAGAAAAATCCGCGTGCCCCTTTTTCTGTCTGAAAATATCCTCAGGGGGTGAGCCCGGAACGGGCGAGGGGGCGCGAGCGCCCCCTTTTTTGTGTCAGCGGCCCCGGATCCGCGGATCCAGCGCATCGCGCAGCCCATCCCCGATATAGTTGATCGACAGCACCAGCGCCGACAGGGCGATGGCGGGCCAGATCACCCGTTCGGGGCTGAGATTAATATAGGCCAGACCGTCATTCAGAAGCCGCCCCCAGGTCGGGAAATCGGGAGGAAATCCAAGACCCAGAAAGGACAGCGCACTTTCCGTGATGACGGCATTGGCCACCCCCAGCGTGGCCGAAACCATGATCGGCGACATGACATTGGGCAGGATATGGCGCAGGATCATCCGCCGCGCGGGCGTTCCGATAGACCTCGAGGCCAGCACGAATTCGCGTTCCTTCAGCGCCAGCACATCGCCCCGCACGATCCGCGCGGTCTGCATCCATGAGGTGACGCCGATGGCGACAACGATCAGCGCGAAGATACCGCCCTCGGGCCCGAAACTGCCCACCAGCGGTTCCCGGAACAGCATCACCATCAAAAGCAGCAGGGGCAGCAGCGGCAAGGCCAGAAACAGATCGGTCAGCCGCATCAGCGGCCCGTCGATGCGGCGGAAATACCCCGCCAGAACCCCGATCAGCGTGCCCAGCAGGATCGACAGCGCCATGGCCGTCATGCCGACCGCGATGGTGATCTGCCCGCCCGCGAACAGCCGCGCCAGCATGTCGCGGCCCAGTTGATCGGTGCCCAGCGGATGGGCAAGTGAGGGCGGCTGATCGCGCATGCGGATATTGATGAAGGTCGGATCCACCCCCCAGAGCCATGGCCCCGCCAGCACCGAGAACAGGGTCAGCGCAAGGATGACCGATCCGATCAGCGCGCCCTTGTGGCTGCGGAACTGGTCCCAGACATCCCACCACTGGTTGCGGGGCGGGCGTGCGGCGGCAAGGCTGTCGGGCAGATCAGTCATAGCGGATCCTCGGATCGAGAAGACCGTACAGCAGATCGGCGATCAGGTTGAACAGCACGATCAGGATGGCGAAAATGAAGGATATGGTCAGAACCATCGGCGCGTCATTGCCCTGGATCGACAGCAAAAGCTGCTGGCCCAGCCCGTTCACCTTGAACACGTTTTCGGTGATGATCGCGCCGGTAAAGACCCCCGGCACGCCCAATGCGATGACCGTGACCACAGGGATCATTGAATTGCGCAGCACATGTTTCAGAATGACCACCCGTTCCGACATGCCCTTGGCGCGCGCGGTTCGGACATAGTCCTGCGTCATGTTGTCCAGCATCGAGGCGCGCATGTAGCGGCTGATCTGGGCGGCATTGTAAAGCGCGAGCACAAAGACCGGCATGACCATCTGCCGCATCTGCTTGACGAAACTGGGCCAGTCGGTGACCTGCAACGTGGTGTCATAGATCGAGGGGAACCAGCCCAGCCAGACCGAAAAGACCACAATCAGCATGACCCCGGTCACGAAGGTCGGCACCGAGAACCCGACCATCGAGATGAAGGTGCCGATCTGGTCGAAGACCGAATATTGCCGGTAGGCCGAGATGATGCCGATGGGCAGCGCGATCAGAACGCCGACGACATAGCCCATGCCGACCACGATCAGGGTCTGGGGCATCCGCTCGGCGATGGTGTCAAAGACCGGCGCGCGGGTCTGGAAACTGATGATCCTCTGGCTGCCCTGCGCCAGATCGGTGCCGAACAGTGCGTCGATCCAGTAGGACGGTTCGGTCACGAAAAGATTGTAGAGCCAGAGCGCATAGCGCACATGCATCGGTTCCCCCAACCCCAGAGATATGCGGATCTTTTCGCGCACCTCGGGGGGGATGGTCAGCGGCATGTCGGCCACGGGATCGCCAGGAGCAAGCTCCAGCAACAGGAAAATCACCAGCGAGATGAAAAGCAGTGTGGGAACCGCCATCAGCAGACGGCGAAGGGCAAAGGTCAGCATGGCGCGCCTCGGGTCATGACTGGCAAAGGGAACCGTTGGGCAGGGGCCTTTGCAGGCGCCTGCCCGGTTTCAGTCGCATCAGGACCGGATCACTTGACCCGGTACCAGTCCGCGACGTTCCACATTTCCGAATCCCATGTGTTCAGGCTGACGCCGCCCAGCGAGTTTGAATGGGCGGAAACCCGGCCGCGATCGACCAGCGGGATGATTGTGTAGGTATCCTTGGTCAGGATCTCGTTCAACCGGATCGCCAGTTCCTGCCGCCGCGTGATCTCACCCGTGCGGGCCAGTTCCTCGACCACTTCATCATAGGCCGGGTCACAGAAGCGGTTGACGTTTTCACCTTGCCACTGCGTCTCGGGCCGGGGGGCCTTGTCGCATGTGTATGAGGCCAGATAGGCCTGCGGATCGGTGCCGTCGAAGTTGTTGGCATACATTTCGACATCGGCATAGAATTTCTGGAATGTATCGGGCGATCCGGGATCAGCCCCGAAGAACACCGAACCCGCGACATTCTTCAGTTCCGCCTCGACGCCGATTTCCGACCACCACTGCTTGATCAGCGCCTGAAAATCCTGACGCACGGCATTGGTCGAGGACTGGAACAGCAGTTTCAGCTGCATCCCGTCCTTTTCGCGGATGCCGCCCGCGCCGACGGTCCAGCCCGATTGCTCCAGCAGCGCCTTGGCGCCCTCGATATCCTGCACCATGCAATCGGTATTGGGCGAGGCATAGGCGGCAGGGGCCGGAACAAGGTTGCAGGTCGCACGGCCCGCCTGACCATAGCCGATCTCGGTCAGGATCTCACGGTCGATGGCCATGGAAATGGCCTTGCGCACATTCAGGTCTGACAGGATCGGATGCGGATGTTTCGCGGTCGATCGTTCCCCTTCGGGCAGGGACGGATCGGCCCAGGTCATGTTGACCTCGATGCGTTCGACCAGCGTGCCAAAGGCGGAAATCGCCTTGCCCTTGCCGGCCGCGGCCATGCTTGCGATCACGGTCGGGGCCAGTTGCAGGTTCCAGGCATAGTCGAATTCGCCGGTCTCCAGAACCGCGCGGCCTGCCGCCTCGGCATCACCGCCGCCCTTGAAGGTCATTGTCGCAAAGGCCGGTTTCGCCGGGTCGCGGTAATTCGGGTTGGCCTCAAGCTGGATCACGTCATTGGTGCGGAAATCCACCACCCGGAAAGGGCCGGTGCCGATTGGTCCGAAATTGGCATCGGTGCATTCAGGGGCCTTGGTGCCAAGACAGTTTTCGAATTGCGCCTTTTGCAGGATCGGCGACTGGCCGCCCACCATGGGGCCGTAGGGATTGGGCTGCGCATCCTCAAAGCTGATCTTGATCGTCAGATCGTCCACCGCCTCGACATTCGACACGCCGTTATATTTGGAAAGCTGTGCGCAGCCGCCTTCGGGATGGGTGCAATACTGCCATGTGAAAACCGCATCCTCTGCGGTGACGGGCGTGCCATCGGACCACAAAAGGTCCGGCTGCAGTTTCCATGTTATGGATTTCAGATCCTCGGACACGCCGCCATTTTCAAGTGTCGGGATTTCCTCGGCCAGAAACGGCACCAGAACGCCCTCGGGATTGTAGCGCGCCAGCGGTTCCAGAATGATCGAGGAGGCTTCGACATCCTTCGTGCCGCCCGACAGGAACGGGTTCAGGATCGAGGGCGCCTGCCAGTAGATCACATTCACATTGCCATCGGTGCCGCGTTCGGCCTGTGCCATCGGCGCGAAGGCAAAGGCGGCCGCCGCGCCCAGAAGGGCGGTTCTCATCTTCATCGGGTCTCTCCTTGCTGGTTGGGCTCGGGCACCGTTCCGGCGCCGAATGTGCCGCCGGTTGAACCGGCGGTCTTGAAATCTGACAGGGGGCGGACAAGGTGACAGGCCACGAAACGGCCGGGCAGAACCTCGGCCAGTTCGGGCTTCACCTCATGGCACTGGGGCTGCACTTCGGGGCAGCGGGTGCAGAAATTGCAGCCCCGCGGCGGATTGGCCGGTGAGGGCACATCGCCCTGCAGGATGATGCGCCGCCGTGTCGACTCACGCATCGGGTCGGGTTCGGGCACCGCGGACAGCAGCGCCTTGGCATAGGGATGCAGCGGGCGGGCATAAAGATCGTCGCGGGGCGAAAGTTCGGCAATGCGGCCCAGATACATGACCGCAACCCGGGTCGCGATATGGCGCACCATCGACAGGTCATGGCTGATGAACAGATAGGTCAGGCCCAGCTTTTCCTGCAGATCCTCCAGCAGATTGACCACCTGCGCCTGTATCGAGACATCCAGCGCCGCGATCGGTTCGTCGCAGACGATGAATTTCGGGTTCAGCGCGAGCGCCCGCGCAATGCCGATGCGCTGACGCTGACCACCCGAAAAGGCATGGGGATAGCGGTTGGCAAAGGCGCGGTTCAGCCCGACCGCATCCATCAACTCATGCACGCGCTCCTGTTTGCGCGCGCGGCTCCAGTCGGTATGCTCCTCCAGCGGTTCGGCGATGATCGCGGCGACCGTCATGCGGGGGTTCAGGCTGGCCTGCGGATCCTGAAACACCATCTGCATTTCAGGGCGCTTGCGGCGCAGCCGTTCGGGCGACAGGGTTGCGATATCCTCGCCGCCGATCCGCACCGATCCGGCGGTCGGTTCATAAAGCCGCAGCACCGCACGTCCCACGGTCGACTTGCCGCAACCGGATTCGCCGACCAGCCCCAGCGTTTCCCCCGCCGCAATGTCGAAGCTGACCCCGTCCACCGCCTTTACATCGCCGGTATGGCGCCGCAACAGGCCGGTATGGATGGGAAAATAGATCTTCAGATCGCGCACCCTGACCAGCGGTTCCACCAAGGGGGACGGGCGGGCGTCAAGCATGGGCAGGCTCCGCGCTATGGGCCCAGTGGCAGGCGCTGTCATGGCCCTGACCGGTCGGCAGCCCGTCATGCGGCAGGCGCTGGGGGTTCTCGACCCGGCAACGATTCGAGGCATGGCCGCAGCGCGGGCAGAAGGAACAGGCCGAGGGGCTGGCCGACAGGATCGGCGGCTGCCCTTCGATCACGCGCAGGCGGCGGTCACGCTGGCCGCGCAGTGCAGGGATCGTCTGCAACAGCGCGCGGGTATAGGGATGGCGCGGATCGGCGAACAGCGCACGGACCGGTCCCTGTTCCACCACCTGCCCGCCATACATCACCATCACCCGGTCGGCGATGCCCGCGATCACGCCCAGATCATGGGTGATCCAGATGATCGCCATGCCCAGTTTTTCGCGCAGATCCTTGACCAGTTCGATGATCTGCGCCTGAATCGTCACATCCAGCGCCGTGGTCGGTTCATCCGCGATCAGCACTTCGGGATCGCAGGCCAGCGCAATCGCGATCATCACGCGCTGGCGCATGCCGCCGGAAAACTGATGCGGGTAATCCCCCAGCCGTCGCCGTGCATCGGGAATGCCGACCAGTTCCAGCAATTCGACCGCCCGTTCGGTGGCCCGGGCGCGGTCCATGCCCATATGGGCGCGCAGGGGCTCCATGATCTGGTTGCCGATTGTAAAGACCGGGTTAAGGCTGGTCATCGGGTCCTGAAACACGAAACCGATCCGCCGCCCGCGCACCGCCCGCAGGCTTTCGGCATCAAGCTTCAGCAGATCCCGTCCCCCCAGCAGAACCTCACCGCCGCGGATCTCGGCCGGGGGGGAGGGCAGCAGCCCGAGAAGTGACATCATCGTGACGGACTTGCCCGATCCGCTTTCGCCCACAACGCCCAGCAATTCACCGGGGCGCAGATGGAAGCTGACGGAATTGACGGCGTGAACCTCACCCCCGCGGGTGCGGAACACCACCTGCAAGTCCCGCACGTCCAGAACGGGCGCAGCCCTGTCGGGCATGAGGACACTCCCATGTCGTTGTTCTTCTTGTTTTTATCCGGGTTTTCCCTTGCGGGTCCGGGCTATGTGTCAAAGTGTCAGCTATTTTCTGTCATCCGGCAACATTCTTTCGCACCTTGGGCGAATTCCGTGCCGTCACACGCCCTTGCGGCCTTGACCTGCCTGCCGGGCAGGCGCAGTTTCGCCCCGTCTGATGGAGATCTGCACATGTCTGCCGCCCGAACCGCCCCCCAGCCGATGACCGCCGCCCCGATGACCGCGCGCCAGATTCTGGATCGGCTGGTGGCCTTTCCGACCGTCAGCCGCGACAGCAATCTCGATCTCATCGCCTGGGTCGAGGCCTATCTTGCCAGTTACGGCGTGACCTCGGAACGGGTCTGGAATGAGGACCGCACCAAGGCCGCGCTGTTTGCCAATGTGGGCCCCGGCCTGCCGGGCGGTGTCATCCTGTCAGGGCATAGCGATGTCGTGCCGGTGGACGGTCAGGACTGGACATCAGACCCCTGGACCGTGACGGAACGCGAGGGTCGGCTTTACGGGCGCGGCACCTGCGACATGAAGGGCTTTCTGGCACTGGCACTGGCTGCCGTGCCCAAGGCGCTGGCCGCCGGGGTGAAGCGCCCGCTGCAACTGGCCATCAGCTATGATGAGGAAGTGGGCTGCACAGGCGCGCCCCCGATGATCGCCCGGATAGTCGAGGCCCTGCCACGCGCAGCCGCCGTGGTGGTCGGAGAGCCATCGCGGATGCGGCTGGTGAACGGGCATAAGGGCGGCACTGGATTTCGCGTGCATGTGAAGGGGTTTGAGGTGCATTCCTCGCTGCTGCCAACCGGCGTTTCGGCGATCATGGAGGCGGCAAGGCTGGTCACTTGGGTCAATGACCAGAATGCCGCAATCATGGCCGCAACCCCCGGCACGATGGCGGCGTTGTTTCATCCGCCCCATACGACGCTGCATGTCGGCCGGATCGAGGGCGGCACCGCCCATAACATCACCGCCGCCGATTGCCGCTTTCTGATGGAAAGCCGCGTTGTGCCCGGCGAATCGGCGGAAGGCTGGGCGCAGGCCTTCGAGGCCGAGGCCGCGCGGCTGGATGCGGATCTGAAGGCAAGGCGGCCCGGGGCAGGGGTCACGGTTGAACGGTTCTTCAACGTGCCCGCCCTGACCCCCGAAACCGACGGCGCGGCCGAGGCACTGGTGCGCCGCCTGACCGGCGACAATGGCAGCGATGTCGTGTCCTATGGCACCGAGGCGGGGCATTTTCAGGCCGTGGGCCTGTCCTGCGTGGTCTGCGGGCCGGGCGATATCGCACAGGCGCATCAGGCCGATGAATATCTGGAGTTGTCGGAATTTCAGGCCGGCGAACGATTCATGGATGCCCTGATCCGCGAGTTGGCCGCATGACCACGCCCGATACTTACCCCGACACCCCTTTTGACCGCACGGCGCTGACCCATACCGGACCACTGCCCGAGGCTGTGGATGTGGTGGTGATCGGCGGCGGCGTGATCGGCGTCATGGCCGCCTGGTATCTGGCCGAGGCGGGGCAGTCGGTGCTGCTCTGCGAAAAGGGCCGCATCGCCGGGGAACAATCCAGCCGCAACTGGGGCTGGATCAGGCAACAAAACCGCGATCTGGGCGAATTGCCGGTCATGGTCGAAAGCCTGCGCCTGTGGAAGGGGCTCGCGCAGCAACTGGGCGAGGGGCTGGGCTTCCGCCAGACCGGTGTCACCTATCTGGCCAATAGCGAGGCTGATCTTGCGGGGTTCGAACGCTGGTGCCCGCATGGGGCGGCGGCGGGATGCGGCACGGTGATGTGGTCGAAGGCCGAAACCGCCGCGCGTATGGGCTCGGATCTGTGGTTGGGGGCGATGCATACCGCGTCAGATGCGCGGGCCGAACCCTGGGTCGCGGTGCCCCTGATCGCAAGGGCGCTGGCGGAAAAGGGTGTCATGATCCGCGAGGGCTGCGCAGTGCGCGTACTGGATGTGCAGGCAGGCCGCGTGACGGGCGTGGTGACCGAGGCCGGGCCTGTGCGTGCAGGTCAGGTGCTGCTGGCCGGGGGGGCATGGTCGGCGCTGCTGGCCCGCGCCCATGGCGTGACCATCCCGCAGCTTTCGGTTCTGGCCTCGGTCGGGGCGACGGTTCCCATGCCCGAGATCCATGCCGGGCAGGCGGGCGACAATCATATGGGGCTGCGCCGCCGCGCCGATGGTGGCTATACGATCGCGCCGGGATCGGAGCATGATTTTTTTATCGGCCCCGATGCATTCCGCAATTTTACAAAATATCTCAAGGTGCTGCGGCAAGACTTTCGATCAACCCATTTCCGGGGCGTGGCACCAAAGGGCTATCCCGATGGCTGGACCACGCCGCGCAAATGGCAGGCCGACCACCCTGGCCCGTTCGAGGCGATGCGCATCCTGAACCCCGCGCCGAACCTTGCCAGCCTTGGCCGCGCGCAGGACCAGTTCGCCCGCGCATGGCCCGCACTTGGGCGCCCGAAATTCGCCCGCGTCTGGGGCGGCATGATCGACACGATGCCCGATGTCGTGCCGGTGGTCGATAACGCGCCGCTGCCGGGCCTGACCATCGCCACGGGGATGAGCGGCCATGGTTTCGGCATCGGGCCGGGCATGGGCCGGGTGCTGGCCGATCTGATGCTGGGCCGCCCCACGGGCCATGATCTGTCGCGCTTCCGGTTTTCGCGCTTCACCGATGGCTCGCCGATCCGTCCGGGGCTTTACGGCTGACCCTTGCGGGACGGGCGGCTTCGGGTCAGGCTGGCCGGGAAACCGGAACCATGGAGACCCCCATGCCTGTCAAGAACCGCTTTGCCGAGATGCTGCCCGAACTGACCGCGATCCGCCGCGATTTCCATGAACATCCCGAATTGCTGTTCGATGTCCAGCGCACCGCCAGAAAGGTCGCCGATCTGCTGCGCGACTATGGCTGCGATGAGGTGGTGGAAGGGATCGGCCGCACCGGTGTTGTCGGCGTCATCCATGGCAAGACCGACAGCGCGGGCCGGGTGATCGGGCTGCGCGCCGATATGGATGCGCTGCCGATCACCGAAATCACCGGCGCGGACCACGCCTCGAAAACCCCCGGCAAGATGCATGCCTGCGGCCATGACGGCCATACGACGATGCTGCTGGGGGCGGCGAAATACCTGTGCGAAACCCGCAACTTCGACGGCAAGGCTGTGGTGATCTTCCAGCCCGCCGAAGAGGGCGGCGGTGGCGGGCGCGAGATGTGCGCCGATGGCATGATGGAGCGCTGGAACATTCAGGAGGTTTACGGCATGCACAACATGCCCGGCATTCCGGTCGGCACTTTCGCGATCCGCCCCGGCGCGATCATGGCGGCAGCCGATCAGTTCGACATCACCGTGACCGGCAAGGGCGGCCATGCCGCCAAGCCGCATGACTGCATCGACACTACGCTGGTCTCGGCCCATATCATCGTCGCGCTGCAGACCATCGCCTCACGCGGGGTCGATCCGCTGAAGCAGGTCGTCGTCTCTGTCTGCGCGGTGCAAACCGACAGCACAGCGCATAACGTGATCCCGCAGGTGGTGAAACTGCGCGGCACGGTGCGCACGATGGATCCGGCCGTACAGGATTTCGTCGAACGCCGGATTTCCGAGATTGCCGCAGGCACGGCGGTCGCCCTTGGCGCGCAGGCGGCGGTCGATTACCGGCGCGGATATCCCGTGACGGTGAATGCCGAGGTCAATACCGGCTTTGCCGCCGAGGTGGCGCGCGAGGTTTCGGGGCAGGTCGATACCGATACCGCCCCCCTGATGGGGGCCGAGGATTTCAGCTTCATGCTGAATGAACGCCCCGGCGCCTATATCTTTTTGGGCAATGGCGATACGGCCATGGTGCATCACCCGGCCTATGATTTCGACGACAATGCCATCCCCTTCGGGTCAAGCTGGTATGCGGGCATGGTCGAACGGCGGATGCCCGCAGCCTGAAGGTCGGGGCGCGCGCCGTCAGGGCAGCAGCCGTCCGGCAAGGGCGGGCAGGTCGTCGTAATGCGCCAGCAGCGCATCGGGGGCCAGCCGGGCCACGCCTGCCCCTTCGGGGCCGAAGGCGACCAGCACTACCGGAACGCCCGCCGCGCGGGCGGTGTCACGGTCGGTCACCGTGTCCCCGATCAGGATGGACCGCGACGGATCCCCGCCCGCGCCCTGCACCGCCGCGCGGTAAGGGGCCGGGTCGGGCTTGCGCACCGGCAGGGTATCGGCCCCCACCAGCGCCCCGAAAAGATCGGTTATACCCAGCCGCTGACACAGGGTGCGGGCCAGCCCCTCGGGCTTGTTGGTGCAGATCGCGGTTGTAAATCCGGCGGATCGCAGCGCCTCGACCGCCCCGACAGCGCCGGGGTAAAGCCGTGTCGTCACGTCGATTGCCCCGGCATAGGCCTGCAGGAAGACAGGGAAATGCGCATCAATATCCGCCTCGGTCCAACCCGGCCCGATCCGCGACAGGGCCAGCCGCAGCATGGCACGTCCGCCCGCAAAGGCCGTCAGCATATCCTGCGCGGGGTCCAGCTGCGGCGGATGGCCCGCCGTCGCAAGGCAGGCATTGGCCGCCGCGATCAGATCGCCGCTGGTATCGGCCAGCGTGCCGTCGAGATCGAATACCACCGTCCGCATGATGCCTTACCCCTTTGCTCCGGGTGTCAGTCCTGAAACAGCCTGTGACGCCGCCCCGCCTTGCGGTCACCGGCAACCCGTTTAAAAGGGAGGCGACGCATAAGGAAGGGGCATTCATGCCGGTCTCACTGATCGTTCTGGCCGCTGGACAGGGCACAAGGATGAATTCCGACCTGCCCAAGGTGCTGCACCGGCTGGGGGCCGCCCCTGTCCTGCATCACGCGCTGGCGGCAGGCCGGGCGCTGGAGCCTGAACGCGTGGTGGTGGTGACCGGCCATGGCGGGGCCGAGGTCGCAGCCTCGGCGCGCGCTTTCGATGACCGCGTGGCCATTGTCGAACAGCCTGAGCGTCTGGGCACCGGCCATGCGGTCGCACAGGCCATGCCGCTGCTGGAGGGCGTCGCGGGCGATGCCATCGTGCTTTACGCCGATACCCCCTTCGTGTGCGCCGAAACGCTGCAGGCAATGCTGGCCGCGCGGCGGTCGCATGCGGTGGTGGTTCTGGGGTTCGAGGCCGCCGATCCCGGGCGCTACGGGCGCCTGGTGACGACGGGCGAACGGCTGGACCGCATCGTGGAATGGAAAGATGCGACAGATGAAGAGCGTGCCATAACGCTTTGTAACTCTGGTGTTATCTGCGCTGATTCCGCGCTGATGCGCGATCTGGTCGCGCAGATCGGCAATGACAATGCGGCGGGTGAATACTACCTGACCGATATCGTCGAACTGGCCCGGCAGGCGGGCCATTCCGCCGGGGTGGTTCTGTGCGACGAGGCCGAGACGCTGGGCATCAATACGCGCGCCGAACTGGCCCGGGCCGAGACCGCCTTCCAGCGCCGCATGCGCGCCGAGGCCCTTGAGGAAGGTGTGACGCTGATCGCGCCGGAAACCGTGTTCTTCGCGCTGGACACCTATATCGGACGCGATGCGGTGGTCGGGCCCAATGTTGTTTTCGGGCCCGGGGTCACCATCGAATCCGGGGCCGAGATCCGCGCCTTCTGCCATCTTGAAGGCTGCCATATTTCGCGCGGAGCGACGGTCGGACCCTTCGCGCGGCTGCGTCCGGGGGCGGAACTGGCCGAGGATGTGCATGTCGGCAATTTCGTCGAGATCAAGAATGCCGTGCTGGATGAAGGCGTGAAGGTCGGGCATCTGACCTATCTCGGCGATGCCCATATCGGTGAAGGCACCAATATCGGCGCGGGCACCGTCACCTGCAATTACGATGGCGTCCTGAAACACCGCACCGAAATCGGGCCGCGCGCCTTCATCGGGTCGAACACCATGCTGGTGGCACCGGTCCGTGTAGGGCGCGATGCGATGACGGCCTCGGGATCGGTCATCACGCAGGATGTGCCGGCCGAGGCGCTGGCCATCGCGCGCGCGCGGCAGGTCACCAAGCCCGGGCTGGCCGCCCGTCTGATGGACCGGTTGCGGGCGATCAAGGCGGGTCGTTCGTGATCTTCGCTCCTTTCATCTGTTTGAAAATATCCTGCGGGGGTGCGGGGGTGCAAAACCCCCGCTGGCCCGGCTGAAATTCCCGAACCGCAAGGAAATCCCATGTGTGGCATCGTCGGCATTCTTGGCAAACACGAAGTTGCCCCGCAACTGGTCGAGGCGCTGCGGCGGCTGGAATATCGCGGCTATGACAGTGCCGGGATCGCAACGGTCAATCAGGGCCGTCTGGGGCGCAGGCGCGCCGTGGGCAAGCTGGTCAATCTGTCGGACCTGCTGGTGCATGACCCTTTGGCGGGCAAATCCGGCATCGGCCATACCCGCTGGGCCACCCATGGCGCGGCGACGGTCGCCAATGCCCATCCGCATCAGGCCGGTCGCGTGGCGGTTGTCCATAATGGCATCATCGAGAATTTCCGCGAATTGCGGCAGGATCTGACCGCTGCCGGATACGGGTTCGAGTCTGAGACCGATACCGAAACGGTCGCCAATCTGCTGCGCTCGCATCTTGATCGGGGGCTGGATCCGGTCGATGCCACGCGCGAAACGCTGGGGCGGCTCCACGGGGCCTTCGCGCTGTGCTTTCTGTTCGAGGGGGAGGAGGATCTGATGATCGCCGCCCGCAAGGGCAGCCCGCTGGCCATCGGGCACGGCACGGGGGAAATGTTTGTCGGGTCCGATGCCATCGCGCTGGCGCCCCTGACCGACCGCATCACCTATCTGGAAGAGGGCGACTGGGCGGTTCTGACCCGCGCGGGCGTCACAATCCGCGATGCCGCAGGGCGGCTGGCCAACCGGGCGGTGACGCAGATCGCGCTGGATGCCGCGCGGGTGGAAAAGGCCGGATACCGGCATTTCATGGCCAAGGAGATCGCGGAACAGCCGGTGGTTCTGGCCGATGCGCTGCGCGAGGCGGGCCGTGACGGCACGCTGTCGCTGGCGGCGGATCTGGATTTCCGCGATGTGGACCGCCTGACGCTGGTGGCCTGCGGCACCGCCTATTATGCTTGCGTGGTCGCGAAATACTGGTTTGAACAGGTCGCCCGCCTGCCGGTCGATGTCGATATCGCCTCGGAATTCCGCTATCGCGACCCGCCGCTTTCGCCGAAATCATGGGCCATATTCGTCAGCCAGTCAGGCGAAACCGCCGATACGCTGGCCGCTTTGCGCCATGCCCGCGAACAGGTCGCGCGCATCGTCGCCGTGGTCAATGTGCCGACCTCCTCCATCGCGCGGGAGGCCGATGCCGTCTTGCCGATCCGTGCGGGTGTTGAGGTGGGGGTCGCCTCGACGAAGGCGTTTACCTGTCAGTTGGCCACGCTTCTGCTGATGGCGCTGAAGGCCGGGCAGGATCGTGGCGTGCTGACGGCCGAACAGGTTGCGGCGCATCGGGCCGATCTGGCGGCGCTGCCGGGGCTGATGAACCATGCGCTGCGGCTGGCCGAACCGATTGCCCTGCTGGCCGAGGATCTGGCCGAGGCACAGGATATCCTGTTTCTGGGTCGGGGGGCGATGTATCCTCTGGCCCTTGAAGGCGCGCTGAAACTAAAAGAAATCAGCTATATACATGCCGAAGGTTATGCATCGGGCGAACTGAAACACGGCCCCATTGCGCTGATTGATGCCCGCGTGCCGGTGATCGTGATGGCCCCGCGTGACGCGCTGTTCGAAAAGACCGTCTCGAATATGCAGGAGGTCATGGCCCGGCATGGCAAGGTGCTGCTGATTTCAGACGCGCGCGGCGTGGCCGAGGCCGGGGCGGGATGCTGGCGCTGCCTGACCCTGCCGGAAGTGCCCGATCTTCTGGCCCCGATCCTTTATGCAATTCCGGCGCAGTTGCTGGCCTATCATACGGCGGTGGCCAAGGGCACCGATGTCGACCAGCCCCGCAACCTTGCCAAATCGGTGACCGTGGAATGACTCCTGAAAACGCAATCGAGGCCATCGCCGCCGGGGCGGTCCCCGGCAAAGCCGCTGAAATGGCGGTCTATCACAAGGTCGCGCGGACCTATCTGGGCACGGCCAATCCGGTGATTGATGCCCTGTGCAAGGACTGGCGCGCAGATCTGACGCTGGAGGCGCGGCTGGATCTGGCATCCGGCCTTTGGCAAAGCGATATCCATGAGGCGCGGATTGCAGCGGCGAAACTGCTGACGCAGGCGCGGATCCGGCCCGATGCGGCGGCCTGGGATCTGATTACCGCATGGGTGCCGGAATTCGACGCCTGGGCGATTGCCGATCAGACCTGCATCGCCGCATCACGGCGTCTGGTGGTCGATCCGTCGCGGCTGGACGAGGTCGAGGGTTGGACGCAATCCCCCCTGATGTGGGCGCGGCGCGCGGCGCTGGTGGCAACGCTGCCCTTTGCCCGGATGAACCATCCCAAACCCGCCGAGACCGAGGCGCGCGAACGTGTTCTTGGCTGGGCGGAATCCTATCTTGAGGACCGCGACTGGTTCATCCGCAAGGCCGTGGCCTGGTGGCTGCGCGATCTGTCGAAACATGACCCTGACCGGGTGCGTCTGTTTCTTGCGGAACATGGCGAGGCGATGAAGACCTGGGCCCGCAAGGAAGCCGCGCAATATCTGACCTGAGCCGATGAAAAGGGCAGGGGTCGCAGGCGTTACGGCCCCCCTTGTTGGTCTGGGTTCAGGCCGCCTTCGCCGCCGCCATGCGCAGGTTCAGCCGGTCGAGCAGCGTCTGCATCTGCCCCAATGACGCCAGATGCAGATGGATCATGTCCAGCATCCGCGACCGGTAAAGGGCCAGAATCTCGGCATCGTTCAGGGCATGGACACGGTCCGGCTGCACCCGCTGGAAACCACCCAGGACCAGCTTCTGCCCGTCCGGCAGCGTGGCATTGATCGAGGCGGGTTCCATCAGGTCCAGTTCGCGCAGCCGTGCCGTCAGCATCCGCGTCGCGCGAAAGGCCGTCTGATATTCAGAGGTGAAGTTCAGTGCGTTTTCAAGATATTGCGTCCGGTTTCTGTCACTGTCGAACAGCCGTTCTCCGCGCCCCTCACGATTGACGGCCTCAAACCCCGTGTCGATGCACAGCGTCAGGCGGTCCTCGTCACCGGGGGTTTCGGTGAAGATGAAAGGATAGCGGCGCAGGAAGGCGGGCAGATAGCGCGCCGTCCATTTGCCATTGGCGTCGATGAACAGGTTCTGCCCCTCGGCCAGCCCCAGAAGCGCAACCGGCGTCATCGCCTCGCCTTCGCCGGCAAAGACGATGGGGCATTGCGCCGCGATCTGTTCAAACTCGGCCGCCAGAAGCGGCAGGGAATTGAGCCCGGCAGCAAAGCCGAGACCGGTGACCGGGGCCACGCAAAGATCGCCATGCGCCTCACGCGTGATGACCTCGGCATTTTCATAGATCAGCATCTGTCTGGTCATGGTTTTGTCCTTCCTGTCATTCCGCGCTAAGCGCCGTAAGGCCCGCCGTCACGCCCTGCAAGGAGACCGCGAAACTGGTCGGCTCGGCCGCATTGATCCCTTGATACCCGACGACCATGCTGGCTGCGGCGCGAAGATCCGCGATTGCGGCCTCATCCAGTTGCACCAGCGCCGTGCAGAAATCCCCCGCGCAGGTGCGCCAGGTCATGGCAAGCTGTTCATCGCGCCCGTCGATCAGAACCCCCGGCTGCATCGCCAACGCCATCGAGGACGGCGTGCGCAGCACCATCACCACTGCGGCATCGCCCTCGTTACGGGCGACATTCAGGCCGATCTCGGCAAGGAAGGTGTTGCCTTCCCGATTGGCAAGCGTCTGCGTCAGGGCACAGCTTGTGCGGGTGCTGGTGGCGGCGGTACAGGCCACACGCCAGTCTCCGAAGACGGTGCCATTGGCAACCTCGGCCTGAAGCGGAGCTGCAAAGGCGAAAGCGGCGACCACACCGGCGGGAAGAAGGGAAAGATGCCACATGAAATATCCTGACCTTGTCTTGCCCCGATGCGGGATGCCACCGGCGGCTTGCTGTGCCGACCCTAGACAATTCGGGGGGCGTGGCTCAAGCCCGGGGGGCGCGATTATCGGGAATTTCCTGAAAAGACTGCGGCAACACTTCCGAATGACCGGAAAATGTCAGCCGCCCGTATGGCTCATATGGCGGGACATCTGGCCTGCCACCTTCTGGCGGGAATAGTCGAAATCATGGCCCTTGGGCTTGCGCGCAATCGCATTGCGGATCGCCTGATCCAGTTGCGCATTGTCGGCGCTGGCGCGCAGGGGGGCGCGCAGATCAGCCATGTCTTCCTGCCCGAGGCACATATACAATTCCCCCGTGCAAGTCAGGCGCACGCGGTTGCAGCTTTCGCAGAAATTATGCGTGAGCGGCGTGATGAAGCCGATTTTCTGCCCGGTTTCTTCCAGCCGGACATAGCGGGCAGGCCCGCCCGTCCGCTCGGCCAGATCGGTCACGGTGAAGCGTTCGGCGTAGCGCGCGCGCAGATCGCGCAGGCTCCAATACTGGTCGATGCGGTCTTCATTGCCCAGATCGCCCATCGGCATGACCTCGATCCAGGTCAGGTCATGGCCTTCGCGCGCGCACCAGTCCGTCAGGGTGAACTGTTCATCCTCATTGAAACCGGCCAGCGCCACGGCATTGATCTTGATGCGCAGCCCGGCCTCTTGCGCGGCCGCGATCCCGTCGAGCACCTGCGCCAGACGGCCCCAGCGGGTGACACGGGCAAATTTCGCCTCATCCAGCGTATCAAGCGACACATTGATCCGCCGCACACCGCAATCGACCAGATCGCGGGCAAAGCGGCGCAACTGGCTGCCATTCGTGGTCAGCGTCAGTTCCGTCAGCGCGCCGCTGTCCAGATGGCGCGACATCGCCTGAAAGAAGGTCATGATCCCCTTGCGCACCAAGGGTTCGCCCCCGGTGATGCGCAGTTTCTGCACGCCCATGCCGATGAAGGCGGAACACATGCGGTCCAGTTCCTCAAGCGTCAGCAGTTCCGCCTTGGGCAGGAAGGTCATGTTTTCCGACATGCAGTAAAGACAACGGAAATCACAGCGGTCGGTGACCGAGACGCGCAGATAATTGATGGCGCGTGCGAAGGGGTCGATCAGGGGCGTTGTCATATCTTGAAATCTATGCCTCGCAGGGCGGGCTTGCAAGGGCGGGCATTGCGATGACCCGCGACCGGGCGCGGATGCCGGGGCAGGTGGCGTGACAGGATTGCAGGCTTGACAGAAATGCAGGGCGCTTGCACTTTCAGATGAAAGTTTATTGTCGGTATGTCAGTTTTCGTTCCGCCCGGGTTCGGCGCCCATGACCCTGCCGCCTGTTTCAAGACCTCCAATTCACCCGGATATCATTCTGACCGAGGAGACAGCCCATGTCCGCCGCGATTCCCAAGCCGAAGGCAGAACACAAGGTCCGCAAAGGAGAGACCTATGACAAGATCGGCAAGAAATACGGTTTCCGCAATTTTGATGACATCTGGAAATACCCGAAGAATGCCGCGCTGGTGAAATTGCGCAAGGATCCCAAATCCATTCAGCCCGATGATATCGTGGTCATTCCGGCCTATAATGATGAGGAACGAAAGGAAATTCAGGACCGCCAGCGCAAATATCTCTATGCCGCGAATATGGAGAAACTGGCCGCCAGCCGCTTTGCCGATCAGGCCGCTGCCGATCGCAAGCTGGCCGATGCCATTGACCGGATGGCTGCCGAACACAAGGCGGCGGGTGATGCCTATATGAAGGAATATCTGAAATCGGTGAAGAAGGCCGATAACTGGTCGAAGGGTGTCGATTACGCGAATATGGTTTTCGGCATCGTCAATGCGCTGCGGGGGCTGGTGCTGAAATCGGCGCAGGCGACGCAGGCGCTGGCCAAGAATGCGGCAAAGGAATTCGAAAAGATCTCGAACAGCCTGATCGCCGATTCGAAGGTCTTCATGTATGCGCCGCTGATATCCGAAGGCACCAAAGCGGCCGGAAAGGCGCTGACCGACCAGAAATCGGGTCCGCTGGGGGATTTCATGATTTTCGGCGGTGTCGTCATCGAAAGTATCGGCAAATGGAGTTCGCCGTCGTTCTATGGGCAGACCGTGTCGCTGCTGGCCGAAGGCAAGGGCTGGAGCGAGGCGTCCACCTTTGATCTGCAGAAGGATTGCAAGGATTGTCTGACGAAGATGAAGACCGAACAGATTCAAATCCAGAAACTGGCCAAGCAAAAGGCAGCGGCGGCGCGCAACCGGGCGGCCTGGGCGGACAATGCCGCCAAGGCCGCGCAAAAGCGCCAGAAGGAGTGCACCGAAGAGGCGAAGAAACGCCCCTGAGGCGGACCCTTGCCGCATGGGTCGGCATCCGCGACCATGACGTGCCGAAGCCCATTGAATGGCGCAGATTTGGGCACTATCCTGTTGGCATGAATGGTCGCATCCTTTTTTCGTCCTGTCTTGGCCTGATCCTGCTTTCGGGCTGTTCCGGCATTACCCTGCCCAACCCGTTTTCGGGCGGGGGCGGACAGGCAGAGGCGCCCGCCGCCGCGACCGATGCGGCGGAGGCGATGCAGACCACCAGCGCGATCCGCCCGCCCGCAGGGGCGCGGACAGCGGCAGAGCTGGACACCAGTTCCGATGCCGAACGCGCGGCGGCACTGGCGCCGGTGGCCACGCCGGAACTGGAACGTACGCTTGGGCAGGTCTCGGTCTCGCTGGGCAATGCCACCGAACCCGGTTTCTGGCTGCGCAGCAGTCTGGTCAATGAGCGCGCGCAGGGGCGTGTCGTGACCTCGCTGGGGGAATCGCTGCAGGTTGATCTGCTGCCGGGCGAGGGGGCTGCGCAATTGTCGCTTTCGGCCTTCCGCTCGCTGAACCTGCCGCTTACCGGCTTGCCGCAAGTGACGGTCTATATCCGCTGATCGGTGCCGCGCCTGCGGCAGTCGCCCGGCGCGCAACCCGCAATCCCTTGGGCCCCCGCAATCCCTTGGGCCGTAGTGGCCCTGAGCGAAGTCGGCCTGTCAGATCCGCTCGGCGCGTTCCAGTTCCCGGATCAGCCGCGCCTCTTCCTCGGCCTTGGGCGTGGTCCAGCCGGCCAGCAGCAGATAGGCGACCGGCGTGATGTAAAGTGTCGCAATCGTCGCCAGCCCCAGCCCGCCCACGATGATCCAGCCAAGCGCCTCACGCGCCTCAGCGCCTGCGCCGAAGGACATGACCAGCGGCAGCCCCCCCAGCACGGTCGAGGCCATGGTCATCATCACCGGGCGCAGCCGGATGGTCGAAGCTTCCATGATCGATTCATGCACGGATTTGCCCGCATCGCGCAGCTGATTGGCGAATTCCACGATCAGGATGCCGTTCTTGGCCATGATGCCCACCAGCAGGACCAGCCCGATCTGCGAATAGACATTCAGACTGCCCCCGGTCAGCAGCATCGCAAAGACCGCGCAGGCCAGCCCCAGAGGCACCGTCGCCATCACGATGATGGCCGAGATGAAGCTTTCGAACTGTGCCGACAGCACAAGGAAAACGACCAGAATGGCAAAGCCGAACACGACCAGCAGCCCCGCCGAGGTTTCGTTCAGCGTTGCCGCCTCGGCCAGCGGCACGATACGGCTTTCGGCCGGCAGGGTTTCGGCCACGATGCGCTGCACCTCTTCCAGCGCATCGCCCAGGGACAGTTCGGGTGTCAGACCGGCGGAAATCTCGACCGAGCGCATCTGCGTCTCGCGCGTCAGTTCTGGGGCGACCGCGCGCTCCTCAAGCCGCACGAAGCTGGAGATCGGCACCATCTGCCCCTCGGCGGTCTGAACGAAGATACGTTCCAGATCACCCGGATCGCGAACCGGATCGGCGGTCGAGATCAGTTTGACGTCATGGCTGCGGTCGTCGATGAAAACGGTGCCCACCGTGCGTCCGTCCAGCACCGCCTGCAGCGCCTCACCCAGCCCGTCGATATTGACGCCCAGATCCGAGGCGCGGGTGCGGTCCACCTCGATGAAAAGCTGGGGTTGGGTGGTGTCATATTCCAGCCGAACCTGCCCCATGGCGGGGTTCTGTTCCAGCAGTTCCACCAGTTGCGCGGCCTCGGCCCCAAGCCGGTCGTAATTCGAGCCGACCAGCGCGAAACGCAGTCCCCGGCCCGCGCCCCGGATGCCAAGCGAATTGGGCTGAATGGCGAAAGCGCGCAGGCCGATCAGACCCCCAAGGCGCTGGTTCATATCGGCGGCAATGTCCTGCTGGCTGCGGCTGCGGTCTTCCCAATTGGCCAGAGCCAGCACCATGAAGCCGCGATTGTCCTGCCCACCGCTGCCCGAGATGGAAAACACATTCGTGACCTCACCACTGTCGCGCAGCGGCTGCATGACATCCTCGATCTCACGCATCTTGCCGGTGGTGTAATCCAGCGAAACGCCCTGTGGTGTCGTGACCGACAGCAGCATCACCGAACGGTCCTCCTGCGGGGTCAGTTCCTGCCGGATTTCCCCCGACATCAGGATTGCCGTCACCCCGAAAAGCAGCCCGACCATCAGGACGATCAGCGGGATCTTCAGCGCAAAGACCAGCGTTGCGCGGTAAAGGGCGGACAGCGCATCCCCCAGCCGCACCATCGGACCACGCCGGGTGACGGGTTCGGGTTCTGTCAGCAGACGGCTGGCCAGAACCGGACACAACGTCAGTGCCACCACCGACGACAGCATCACCGCCATGGCCAGCGTGAAGCCGAATTCACGGAAGAGGCCCCCCGCCTGACCGGGAAGGAAGGAAATCGGAATGAAGACCGCCGCCAGTGTCGCGGTGGTGGTGATCACGGCAAAGAACACCTGCTGCGTGCCCAGAACCGCCGCCGCCCGGGCGCCCATGCCCTCATTCCGGCGGCGCACGATGTTTTCCAGCACCACGATGGCATCATCGACCACCATCCCCGTTGCAAGGACCAGCGCCAGCAATGTCAGGATATTGACCGAAAAGCCGACCATCCAGACCGCCGCCAGCGTGCCGATCAGGGCAACTGGCATGGTCAGCGCCGGAATGATCGTCGCACGGATGTCGCGCAGGAACAGATAGATCACCGCGACGACGATCAGCACCGCCATGCCCAGCGTGCTGACAACCTCACGGATCGCGCCTTCGATGAAGGTTGCATCATCCGAGGTGACGAAGATGCTGACATCCGCGGGCAGGATCTGCTGCACCTCGTCAATCGTCGCCCGCACGGCGGAGGAGATTTCCAGCGTGTTGCTTTGGGCCTGACGGATGATGCCGATGCCGATGCCCGTGGCCGAATTGGCGCGCAGCACGCTTTCACCCGGTGAGGGGCCAAGCGTCACCCGTGCCACATCGCCCAGTTTCACATTGCCTGCAATTTCCAGCGCCTCGAACTGGTCGGGGGTGGAAATGGAGGCGGTGGTGCGAACGACAATGCTTTGGTTTTCCGCCGAAAGCGCGCCTGCGGGGGCGTCGAAGGACACATTGCGCACAGCCGTGCGCACATCGGCCAGCGTCAGGCCCCGGCTGGCAAGCTGCAAAAGGTCGATATCAATGCGGAACACTTCGTCGCGGTCGCCGTAAACCTGAATATCGGCAACACCGGGGGCCGAAAGCAGCCTGTCCTCGACCAGATCGGTGACAAGATTGGTCAGGTCCTGCGGGGTGCGGCGCGGCGATGTGACGGCGATGCGCATCACCGCATCGGCATTGGCATCGGCCTTGATCACGCGCGGATCCTCGGCCCCTTCGGGAAGCTGGCCGGAAATCCGGGCGATGGAGTCGCGCGCATCGGTCGCGGCCACATCCAGATCCACCCCATCGCCAAATTCCATCGTCACCCGCGATCGCCCGAAACGGGATGAGGAGGAGATGGATTTCACCCCCGCCACCCGGCCCGCCGCGCCTTCGATCAGGCTGGTGATTTCGCGGTCGATGGTTTCGGGGGCGGCGCCGACGAATTCGGTCGTCACGGTGACAACGGGGCGGTCGACATCCGGCATCTCGCGGATCTCGGCCCCCAGCAGGCCGGCAACCCCCGCCAGCACGATCAGCGTGTTCAGCACCAGCGCAAGGATCGGGCGGCGCACGAACAGTGCCGTTCCCGAGGTCTGCGCTGCTGAACGGATCAGATTGCCATTCGACATTGTCGCCCCCCCGGTCAGCCGCGCGTCGCAGCGGGCGATGGTGCCGCGCGATCTGCGGTTTCGCCCTCGGGGCGGATGTTGACCGCGATCCCCGGCCGCAATGCCTGCACGCCTTCGGTCACGACGGGGCCTTCGGGGTCAAGTTCGGCCTCGACCAGAACCGCATCGGCAGAGCGCTGCATGATGCGGATCGGCACGCGGCCTGCCTTGCCCTCCTGCACCTGCCAGACGAAAGCACCGTCCGAGCCCCATTGCACCGACAGCGGATTGATCGAGAAATACCGCTCACCCGCCAGCGAAAGCGCGATCTCAAACGCCATACCCGCGCGCAGCCGGTCTTCGGAGTTCTTAAGCCGCGCCTCGATCAGCAGGGTGCGGCTGGTTTCGTCCACACTGTTGTCGATGGCGGTGACTTCGCCGGTCAGCGCACCGTCGCGCATGGCCAGTGGGCGGGCGCTGATCTGATCCCCCACGGCGATCTGTCCGACAAAGCGTTCGGGAATGCGGAAATCGACAAGGATGCTGCTGCGATCATCTATCCGGGTCACCGCCGTCGCGGCGGCAAGCTGCTGGCCCGGTTCGGCGCGCAGAATACCGACCCAGCCGCCGATGGGCGCAAGAATATCGCGGCGCGACAATTCAAACTCGGCCTGCCGCAAGGCAAGGGTCGCCTGCCGCAGGGCCAGTTCCGCCTCGGTGATCTGCAATTCTGTGGCGACGCCCGATCCCTGCAGGCGCGTAACGCGGGCGCGGCGGGCGGTCTCATCCTCCAGCACCAGTTGCGCGCGTTCTACCGCAATGGTCTCGGCTTCGTTTTCCAGCCGCACGATCAGATCGCCCTCCTGCACGCGCTGACCCGAACTGACATGCACCTCGGCAATGCGGCCCGACACCGGGGCGGACACAGCAACCGAACGCGCGGCCTGTCCGGTTCCGATGGCGGTGACGCGGTCATTGGCGATGCCGATGCCGGGCCGTTCGGCCAGCACCATGACGCCGCCCCCGGCCGCGCCCTGCGGATTTGGCGCAGCGGCCAAGGCCGAGGCGGCGGGTTCGGTTTCGGCCTCGGGCAGGGGGATGCCCCAGCTTTCAAGCCGCGAGACGACGCCCCAGCCTTCCAGCATCGGGCGGGCCGAGGGAACATAGGCAAGCCAGAGCCAGAGCGCCCCGACCAGAACCAGCAAGAGCAGGGGCACCTGTTTCAGCCAGCCCATGAACGTCCTTTCTGCTGCGTCGCATAACCCCCGAACGTCCGGGGGGCCGCTTTCCGTCGCGTGATCGTCAGTATTTTCGTATTCGGCGGGACACTTTAAGCCGTATTCGGCGGGACGATGCGCGTTGTCGGTGTCAAATGCAACGAAAGCACGGCCTGTCCCGTAAAATTGCCGTGAACAACGGGCCTGCATCCGCAGGGATGCCATTCATTTCGGCAGGGATCAGGCCGTTGCCCGCGATGACAGCGCCCCCGAAGACAAGGCCCCAGAAGACAGGGCCCGGGCAACGCCGCGCAGTTCGGCCAGCCCCCGCAGCCGCCCGATCAGCGGATAGCCGGGATGGGTGCCGCGTTCCGCATCGCTCAGCAGATCATGGCCATGATCGGGGCGAAAGGGGATCACCGCATCGGCGCGGCCGGTCTGCCTGCGCCGCGCCTCTTCCTCCAGAAGTGCGGCGATCAGATCGACCATATCGGTATCGCCTTCCAGATGTGCGGCCTCCTCAAAGCTGCCATCGGGGTCTTTGCGGACATTGCGCAGATGCGCGAAATGGATGCGGTCCGCAAAACGGCGTGCGATGGCGGGCACGTCATTGGCGGGGTTGGCCCCAAGCGAGCCGGAACACAGCGTCAAACCGTTGGCCGGGCTGTCCACCGCGCCAAGGATGAAGGCAATGTCATCGGCATCCGACACGATGCGCGGCAGGCCCAGAATATCGCGCGGCGGATCATCGGGATGCACGCACAGCCGCATGCCCAGATCCTCGGCGGCGGGCACGACTTCTTGCAGGAAGCGGGCGTAATGGGCGCGCAGATCGTCCTGCCCGATGCCGTCATAGGTTTTCAGCGCCTCGCGCAGCGCGGGCACGTCATAGCGGTCATAGGCCCCCGGCAGGCCCGCCATGATCGAGTTCAGCAGCGTCTCACGATCCGCCTCGGTCGCGCGCTGGAACCAGATCGCGGCCTGCTGCACCACTTCGGGCAGGTAATCGGCCTCGGCCTCGGTCCGGCCCAGCATATGGATCTCGAACGCGGCCATCCGGGGCGCGGAAAAGCGCAGGCAGGTGCCGCCGCGTGCCACCGGGGCGGCCAGATCGGTGCGTGTCCAGTCCAGAAGCGGCATGAAATTATAGCAGATCGTATGGATGCCATTGGCCGCCAGATTGGCCAGCGACTGGCGGTAATTGGCAAAGATCCGGTCCAGATCACCCGCGCCGCGCTTCACATCCTCATGGATCGGCAGGCTTTCGACTACGACCCAGTCAAACCCGGCCTCTTCGATCTGGCGCTTGCGCGCGGCGATGGTTTCAACCGGCCAGACCTCACCATAAGGGATTTCATGCAGCGCGGTGACAATGCCGCTGGCCCCGGTCTGGGCGATCTCGGGCAGGGTGATCTTGTCGAAGGGTCCATACCAGCGCCAGCTTTCGATCATGTCAGATCCTCCAGAGATGCGCGCACGCCATGCGTAGCAAGCCGTGCATGGGCGGCGGTGACGGGGGCGGCCAGGTCCTTGGCCACGGATTCGGGAAAGATCGCGGGCAGCGCCAGCAGGGCGGCAGGCCCGTCCGGCGCGCGGGCGGCCAGTTCGGCGGCCATCGGGTCGCGCACGTCGATCGGCTGACCGTCCACGCCCTTGCCCGAAATGTAATGCATCCAGCCCGCAATCGCCAACGTCAGCCCCGGGCTTTGCCGCCCCACCGCATGGTTCTCGGCCCATGTCGACAGGATCCGCTGCGGCAGTTTCTGGCTGCCATCCATGGCGATCTGCCATGTCCGGTGCCGGATCGCAGGATTGGAATAGCGCGCGAACAACTGATCGGCATAGTCGGTCAGGTCCACGCCCGGCGGCGGGGTCAGGGCCGGAATGATCTCGCGCCGCCACAGCGCCTTGACGAAAGCCGCGAAAACCGGATCGGCGGCGCAATCGGCAATGGTTTCATGACCGGCAAGATAGCCCAGATAGGCCAGCGTCGAATGGGTGCCGTTGAGCATGCGCAGCTTCATATGCTCATAGGCCGTTACATCGGTCACCAGTTCCGCGCCAGCGGCAGCAAGATCAGGGCGTTCGCCGCTGACGAAATCATCCTCGATCACCCATTGGCCGAACGGCTCATGCATGACGGGGGCAGCATCGGTGATGCCCATGGCGGCAAGGCGGGCGATATCCTCGGGCTTGGTGGCAGGCACGATGCGGTCAACCATCGTGGACGGAAAACGCCCCAAGGCCCCGATCCAGTCGGCCAGATCCGGGTCGATGCGTCGGGCAAGCTCCAGCACCACGCCCCGCAGAACCCGGCCATTCTGCGGAAGGTTGTCGCAGGTCATCGCGGTGAAGGGGGCAAGCCCGCGATTGCGGCGCAGTTGCAGCGCCCGCACCAGATAGCCGGGGGCCGAGCGGGGCAGGGCATGGGACAGATCATGCCGGATATCGGGATGATCGGGGTTCAGCGCGCCGGTTGCCGGATTGTGGCAATAGCCCTTTTCCGTGACCGTCAGCGACACGATCCGGATGCCGGGATCGGCCATCGCCTCAAGCACCGCCTGCGGATCCTCAGGCGCGACCAGCACATCCTGCAGAACGGTCAGACGGCGCGGCGTTTCGCCCTCGGGGCCCTGCTCCACGGCGGTATAGGCAAAGCCCTGCGGCGCCAGCGCATCGCGTGTGCCCGGCGATTGCAGCGACACGCCGATGATGCCCCAGTCACCGCCCGACACTTCCATAGCACGGGCCACATAGGCCGCCCCATGCGCGCGGAAAAACGCGCCAAGTCCAAGATGGATGATACCGGGTTTCGGGCGTTCAACGGGCAAGCCAGCCTCCATCGACATTGAGAACCGCGCCATGGATGTAATCGGCGGCGGGTGAGGACAGGAACACGGCTGTTCCGGCAATATCCTCGGGGCGGCCCCAGCGGCCTGCCGGAATACGGTCCAGAATGGCCTTGCTGCGCTCGGGATCGGCGCGCAGCGCCTCTGTATTGGCGGTGGCGATATAGCCGGGGGCGATGGCGTTCACATTGATCCCCCTGGCGGCCCATTCATTCGCCAGAATCTTCGTCAGCCCCGCAACACCATGCTTTGACGCGGTATAGGAGGGCACACGGATGCCACCCTGAAAGGACAGAAGCGAGGCGATATTGACAATCTTGCCGGTTGCGCCACGCGCCATCACCGCCCTGGCAAAGGCCTGTGAGGTAAAGAACAGCGCCTTGAGATTGGTATCCATCACATCATCCCAGTCGGATTCGGTGAAATCGACTGCGTCCGCCCGCCGGATGATGCCGGCATTGTTGACAAGGATATCGACCGGATCACCCGAAAACGCATCCCGCGCGGCCATCGCATCGGCGAAATCAAGGCGCAGTTCGGTGCCGCCGGTCAGCGCGACCGTCTCGGCGCTGGACGACCGGCCCGCGCAGATCACGTCTGCCCCCGCCTGCGACAGTGCCACAGCAATCGCCTGCCCGATCCCGGCATTCGCCCCGGTGACAAGGGCGCGCTTTCCGGTCAGGGCACTCATCTCAGATCCTCCATCGCGACCATGTCCATATCGGTGTAATCGACATTGTCGCCCGCCATGCACCAGATGAAACTGTATTCCCCCGTGCCACAGCCCGAATGAATCGACCATGGCGGCGAGATCGCGGCCTCTTCATTGGCGACGACCAGATGGCGGGTTTCCGACGGTTCGCCCATCAGATGCAGGATGCGGGTTTCAGGCTTCATGTCGAAATAAAGATAGGCCTCCATCCGCCGGTCATGCGTGTGGCAGGGCATCGTGTTCCAGACCGAACCCGCCTCGAACTGCGTATAGCCCAGAACAAGCTGGCATGAGGGCATCACAAGCGGATGGATGAACTGGTTGATCCGCCGCTTGTTCGCGGTCTCGGCCGCGCCAAGGTTCAGGGTCTTGGCCTCGGCCAGCGGGATCAGCCGCGCGGAATGGGTGGCATGGGCGGGGGCGGAGGCCAGGAAAAACCGTCCATCCCCCGCAAAGGTCACCGGCCCCGATCCCATCGGAAGATACAGCACATCGCCGCGTGCCATCTCATGCGCCGTGCCGTCAGCGCTGACGCGGCCGGGCCCGCCGATATTGACCACGCCCAACTCGCGCCGGTCCAGAAAACTGGCGGTTCCCGCCTCGGCCACATGGTCCAGCGTCAGCGGCGTGTCGCCCGGCACCACGCCACCCACCACCATCCTGTCGTAATGGGTATAGATCAGCCGGATCTCACCGCTCTGGAACAGGCCGCTGCCCAGAAAATTCTGGCGCAGTGCTGCGGTATCCATGGCTTTTGCAGCCGCCGGATGGACGGCATGGCGGGTTTCAACGGTCAGCATGGCAGGGCCTTTCAGAGAAAATCGTCGCGGCGGGGCGAAAAGCTGTCGATCAGTTCCCCCGAAAGCAGGCAACGGCAGCCATGCGTCACCCCCGAGGGGATCATCACACTATCACCGGGGCCGATTTCATGCACTTCCTCCCCTATGGTGAAGCTGAACCGCCCCGAACGAACGAAGGTCGATTGCACATGCGCATGGCTGTGCAATTTGCCCTCGGCCCCGGTTTCAAACCGGAAGGCGACCAGCATCAGCGCCGGGTCCTCGGCCAGCACCTGACGGGTCACGCCGGGATCGGTTGGAACGGTGGGATAGGTCATGTCTTTCTCACTTGAACAGGGAGGGCAGCCACAGCGACAGCGCCGGGATATAGGTCACCAGCAGCAGCACCACCAGCGAGGCGAAATAGAAGGGCCAGATCGTGCGGACGGCCTCCCAGATCGGAATGCGCCCGACCGCGCAGCCGACAAACAGCACCGCGCCCACCGGCGGGGTGCAAAGCCCGATCCCCAGATTGAGAACCATGATCACCCCGAAATGCACCGGATCGACGCCGAAGGCCTGCGCAATCGGCAGAAAGATCGGCGTGACGATCACGATCAGCGGTGCCATATCCATGAAGGTGCCCAGCAGCAGCAGCGCGATATTGATCATCAAGAGGATCAGGATCGGATTGTCTGACACCGTCTGCATGAAGGCCACGATGCTGGTGGGCACCTTGAAATAGGCCAGAAGCCAGCCGAAGGCCGCCGCACAGCCGATGACCAGCAGAACCATCGCCGTGGTGCGCACGGCGCCCAGCGTGGCGGCCACGAATTCCTTCCATGGCAGTGAGCGGTAGACAAAGACCGTGACCAGCAGCGCATAGATCACCGCGATATTCGAGCTTTCCGAGGCGGTGAACACGCCTGATCGCACACCCCCGAAGATGATCCCGATCAGGATCAGCCCTGGAATGGCCGAGACCAGCAGCGCGCCGATCATCCGCATCCCTGGGAAGGGTTCAGTCGGATAGCCGCGTTCACGCGCCACGAACCAAGCCACGATCATCAGCGCGATGGCCAGCATGAAACCGGGGATGATGCCGGCCGTGAACAGATCGGCAATGGACAGTCGCCCGCCCGCCGAAATCGAATAGATGATCATATTATGCGACGGCGGCAGCATGATCGCGATGATCGAGGAGGTCACGGTGATATTGACCGCGTAATCCGCAGCATAGCCCTTGGCCTTCATCTGCGGCACCATGATGCCGCCGACCGCCGAGGCATCTGCCGCCGCCGATCCCGAAATCCCGCCGAACATGACCGAGGCCAGGATATTCACCTGCCCCAGCCCGCCGCGCAGATGCCCGACCAGCGCGCCCGCCAGTGCCACCAGCCGTCGCGCGATATCGCCGCGCACCATCAGATCGCCCGCATAGATGAAGAAGGGGATCGCCATCAGCGCAAAGACCGAAATGCCGGAATTCAGCCGCTGGAACACCACAAGCGGCGGCAGGCCCATGTAAAGCACCGTAGCAAAGCTGGAAATGCCAAGGCAAAAGGCAACCGGGGTGCCGATCAGCAGCAGGAACACGAAGGTTCCGAAAAGAATATAGAGTTCCAAGGATCAGTCCTCGACCATGTCTTCGCCAAAGCGCGCCGTCTGCATTCCGGCGGCGCGGCGCAAGAGCCGCTCACCCGAGAACAGAACAACCAGAAGTCCGCCCAGAACAAGCGGCAGGAAATTCGTGCCATCCGGCAGGCCCAGCGTCGGCATTTTTGAGCTCCATGTCCGTCGGGCAAGCTCCAGCCCGAACCAGAACATCCCGGCCCCGAAGGCGCCGACGACAAGATCCGAAACTGAATGCAGAAAGCGCACCACGCCCTGCGGCAGGAACATCAGAAGCACGTCAAAGGACAGGTGATACCCCTCGCGCGTGCCGACAGCGGCGCCCAGAAGGATGAACCAGCCCATGAACTGCACCGCCAGCGGTTCGGACCAGACGATGGAGGATCCGATCACATAGCGCATGAAGACCTGCGCCGCGACAACAGCGGTCATCAGGATCAGGCAGGTGCCGGAAATATAAAGCGTGATACGCGCCAGCACGCCGAACAGGCGCGCAAGGACCTTCAACCCGTCCTGCATGGACTTGCCCCCGATACGATGGAGAAAGGGCGGCCCGGAACCCCGGGCCGCCCGTTAATGCGGTTACTCGGTCGCCTGAATCCGCTCGACCAGATCCCGCAGTACATCGGTGGTCACATGCTTTTCATAAACCGGCACCATGGCCTCGATGAAGGGGGTCTTGTCGATATCGGTGATGATCTCTGCCCCGGCAGCCAGCACCTTTTCGGTCGAGGCCTTTTCACGCTCGGCCCAGAGGGCGCGCATGTGGGGCACCGATTCCTTGGCGGCCTGACGCACGATCTCCTGATCCTCGGCCGAAAGCTTGTCGAAGCTGGTCTTGGACATGACCAGCGCCTCGGGGACGATCAGGTGTTCGTCCAGCGTGTAGTATTTCGCAACCTCGAAATGGCCCGAGGATTCAAACGAGGGCGGGTTGTTCTCGGCCCCGTCGATCACGCCGGTCTGGATCGAGGAATAGACCTCACCATAGGGCAGGGGGGTGGCGGATGCGCCAAGCGCGTCCATCATGTCCACGAAGATGTCGGATTGCATGACGCGCACCTTCATATCCTTGAGATCCGCCAGCGAGGTGATCGGGCGCTGGCTGTTGTAGAAGCTGCGCGCGCCCGCGTCGTAATAGGCCAGACCGATCAGATCATGCGGTTCAAAGGCCGCAAGGATCTGCTCACCGATGGGGCCGTCCATGACCGTGTTCATATGCGCGACCGAGCGGAAGATATAGGGCAGCGAGACGACCTTGGTTTCCTCGATCAGGTTGTTGAAGGGGCCCATGGAAACGCGCGTCATGTCGATGACGCCGAAACGGGTCTGTTCGATCGTGTCGCGCTCTTCGCCCAGCTGGGCCGAATGGAACACCTCGATGCAGATCCGCCCGTCGGTGCGTTCCTGGATCAGTTCACCCATATATTTGACGGCCTCGATGGTGGGATATCCGTCGGGATGGGTATCGGCCGAACGCAGCGTCACCTCACAGGCCGCAGCCGCCGTGGCCATGGCCGCCGAGGCCATCAGCGCCGCACTGAGCGTTTTCATATAGGTCATTGTCTTTCCTCCCGTTTTTTGGCTTTCAAAGCCGATAAGCCTGTTTTACCAGGCGATAGGTCAGGTCATGGGCGACCTCGGATGCCTCCGCCTCATCCAGTCTTCCGCTGGCGCAAAGCGTGGCAAGATAGGCGCAATCCACACGCCGGGCGACATCATGCCGGGCGGGGATCGAAAGATAGGCGCGGGTATCGTCGTTGAACCCCACGGTATTATAGAAACCCGCCGTTTCCGTGGTGGCCTCGCGGAAACGGCGCATCCCTTCGGCGCTGTCAAAGAACCACCATGCCGGGCCCAGTTTCAGACAGGGATAGACCCCGGCCAAGGGCGCGAGTTCGCGCGACAGCGTGGTTTCGTCCAGTGTGAACAGGATGACGGAAAGCCGCGGATCATGGCCCACGGCATTCAGGAGCGGGCGCAGCGCGCGGACATAATCGGTGCGGGTCGGGATATCGAAGCCCTTGTCGCGCCCGAACATGCCCATGACCCGGTCGGAATGGTTGCGGAACGATCCGGGGTGGATCTGCATCACCAGCCCGTCCTCACAGCTCATCCTTGCCATTTCTGTCAGCATCTGGCCCCGGAAGGCATCGCGCTCCTCGGCACTGGCCTTGCCTGCGATCACCTTCTGATAGAGTGCCGCCGCATCCTTGGGGGCCAGATCCTCGGTCCGGGCGGTGGGGTGGCCGTGATCGGTCGAGGTCGCGCCGAAGGTCTTGAAATAGGCGCGCCGCGACCGGTGGGCGTTCAGATAGCCCTCCCATGTCGTAGTATCCTCGCCCGAAATCTCACCCAGTTGCGCGATACTGGCGGCAAAGCCCGCGAAATCGGGATCGGTCACCGCATCGGGGCGATAGGCCGGAACAACGCGCCCCTTCCAGCCGCTTTCGCGGATCATCCGGTGCCAGCGCAGATCATCCAGCGCGGAATCGGTGGTTGAGATCACCTCGATGTTGAACCGCTCATACAGCGCCCGGGGGCGGAATTCGGGTTGGCTCAGCTTTTCGGCAATGAAGTCATAGGTTTCATCGGCTGTGGCCGCCGTGATCGGGGTTGAAAGCCCCAGCACCTGCTGAAAGGCATGATCAAGCCAGAGCCGCGAGGGCGTGCCCCGGAACAGATGGGCATTCGCGGCGAAGATCCGCCAGATTGCCCGCCCGTCGGTTTCAACCTCACCACCATCGGCGCGCGGGACGCCAAGGCTTTCCAGCGCGATGCCCTGACTGTGCAGCATGCGGAAGACATAGTGATCCGGCGTCACGAAAAGCTGCGAAGGGTCGGGAAAGGCCGCATCCTCGGCATACCAGCGCGGATCGGTATGGCCATGGGGGCTGATGATGGGCAGATCCTTCACGCCCTCATAAAGACTGCGGGCAAGGTCACGCGCGCGGCCTTCAAGCGGTAACAGGCGATCAGGATCGAGTGGTGCCATATCGGTTCTGCCTCCCCCCGGGGCGAAAGTCTTTGTCATCCGGCCCGACTTGGTGTTAGGCTATTAAACTAATATGCTAGTATGCCGAAGCTGTCAACGGAGCCGGAATGAGCGACCTTCTGCACCTGCCGGAAATTGACACCGCGTCGCGTCCTTCCGTCACGGATCAGGTCTATGAGACGCTGCTGGCCGAGATCGTGGACCTGAAACTGCCGCCCGGCGCGAAGATCTCCGAGGTGGAAGTGGCGGGCCAGATGGGCGTGTCACGCCAGCCCGTGCGCGATGCGTTTTTCCGCCTGTCGAAACAGGGGTTTCTGACCATCCGCCCGCAACGGGCGACGATAATCTCACTGATCGACCCGGCGGCGGTGATGCGCGCGCGCTTCATCCGCGCGGCCATCGAGGCCGAAACCGTGCGCCTTGCCTGCGCGCATCTGACCGAGGCCGATATGCAGGCGCTTGAGGCTTTGCTTGACGAACAGCGCGCGGCGGTCGAGGCCGGGGATCGCGCGCAGTTCCATCTGCTGGACGACGCCTTCCATCGCGGCATCTGCGAGCGGATCGGCCGGGGCCATGTCTGGACGACGATCCTTGAACACAAGATGCAGACCGACCGCGTGCGGCTTTTGTCGCTTGCCTTTGCAGCACCCGATGCCTTTGGCGATCATCTTCGGGTGATGGCGGCGATGCGCAGCCGTGACGCGGCGGCCACCATGGCCGCGATGCGTGACCATCTGAGCCGGATCAAGACGCAGATCCTGCGGATCCGGGCGGATAATCTGCCCTATTTCGTGCCCGAGGAGCTTGACCCCTCGGGTTGGTAGATATCCCCCGCGACCCATGGGCCGCGAGGGGCACTGGCATCAGCCGTAACGATAGGGGCGGCCTGCCTTTTCCATCTGGTCGTTATAGGCCTTGAAGATCTCGACCACCCGGGCCTTGACCTCGGATTCCGCCGCGATCTCATCCCAGAAGACCCGCGCCGCCGCCTCGACCTGCGCCCATTCGGCATCGGGGATCGTGGTCAGTTGCAGCTTCGGCCCCTCGGTGCGCAGCTTCGCCTCACCACCCCAATACCAGTGCTGGCGGTAGTAGTGCGACTGTTCGAAACAGACCTGCATCAACTGCTTGAGATTGTCGGGAAGTTCGTTCCAGCGGTCCATATTGGCAAAGAAATGCCCGATCCACGCGCCCGAGATGTTGTTGGTCAGGAAATAGTTGGTCACGTTCGACCAGCCGACCGTATAGACCTCGGTGATGCCCGACCATGCGATGCCGTCCAACTCGCCCGTCTGCACGGCGACCTCGATATCCTCCCAGGGCAGGGTGACGGGAACCACGCCGAATTGCGATAGGAACCGCCCGGCGGTGGGGAAGGTGAAAACCCGCTTGCCCTGCAGATCGGCAAGGCTGTTGATCGGATCCTTGGTCGAGAAATGGCACGGATCCCAAGCGCCCGCCGAGATATGTTTCACGCCGACCTTGGAATATTCTTCATCCCAGATCTCATTCAGGCCCCATTGGTTGAACAATACCGGCACATCAAGGCTGTAGCGGCTGGCAAAGGGGAAATAGCCGCCGAAAACCGTCACTTCGGTCGGCGAGGCCATGCTGTCATCATCCGACTGCACCGCGTCGATGGTGCCGCGCTGCATCGACTGGAACAGCTCCCCCGTGGGAACCAGCTGATCGGCATAGTAAAGCTCGATCTCCATCTGGCCCGCTGCGATGGCGTTGAACTTGTCGATGGCGGGTTTCACCACCTCGGCACCAAGCGCCGCCCCCGCATAGGTCTGCAGGCGCCAGCGGATCGGGGTCTGGCCCAGAACGGCCGGGGCGGCAAGGGTGGAGGCGCCAGCAGCCAGCGCGCCGGTGGTCAGGAATTTTCTTCTGGTGGTCATCACAGTCTCCTTGTTGGTCGGGTGGATATCACGGCGGTTGGCCCGCCTGTCGGATTGGTCAGCGCATCACCCCGGGCAGCCAGAGCGCGATCTGGGGGAAGATCATCACGACGGCCAGGGCCAGCACCATGACGGCGACAAAGGGGATGATGGACCGGTAGATATCGGCAAGGCTGACCTCGGGGGGGGCCATGGCCCGCATGAGGAACAGGTTATAGCCGAAAGGCGGCGTCATATAGGCGATCTGGCAGGTCATCGTGTAAAGCACCCCATACCAGACCAGATCGAATTCGAGGATCCGCACCAGCGGCACATAAAGCGGCGCCACGATCACCAGCATCGCGGTATCATCCAGAAAGGTGCCCATCAGGATGAAGCTGATCTGCATCAGGATCAGCACCTCCCAGCGGCCCAGCCCCAGATTGTCCAGAAACAGGTTCTTGATTGCATCGACCGCGCGCAGCCCGTCAAACACCGCACCGAAGGCCAGTGCTGCAAGAATGATCCACAGAAACATGCAGGAGATTGCCAGCGTCTGCCGGGTCGCGGTCTCAAACACCTCCCGTGTCATGCGCCCCTTGGCCACCGCCACCAGCACCGAGGCGACCGCCCCGATGACCGAACTTTCCACGAGCCGCGTATAGCCCAGAACGAATGGCACCATCATCGCAAGGAAGATGCCGAAGGGCAGCATTCCGGCCAGCAGCAGCCGGTATTTCTCGGCCCGGGGGACGGCCGCAAGCTCGGCCTTGGGCAGGGCAGGGCCAAGCGCGGGGTTAAGCCTGCAGCGCAGCCAGATATAGAGAACGAACATCGCCGCCATCATCAGCCCCGGCAGGATGCCCGCCAGCCACAGATCCTGCACCGATTGCCGCGCGATCAGCGCATAAAGCACCAGCACGACCGAGGGCGGCACGAGGATGCCCAGCGATGACCCCGCCTGAATGACCCCTGTCACCATGCGCTTGTCGTAATTGCGTTTCAAAAGCTCGGGCAGGGCGATGGTCGCCCCGATGGCCATGCCCGCCACCGACAGCCCGTTCATCGCCGAAACCAGCACCATCAACAGGATCGTGCCGATGGCCAGACCGCCCGGAACCCGGCCGAACCAGACATGGAACATGCGGTACAGATCATCGGCAAGGCGGCTTTCGCTGAGCACATAGCCCATGAAGATGAACATCGGCAGGGTCAGCAGCGGAAACCAGTTGATGACCTTCAGCGTCTGGGCAAAGGCAAGGTCATAGCCGCCGCGATCCCCCCAAAGCAGCAGCGCCGCCACCACCGCGACAAAGCCGATCACCCCGAACATGCGCTGCCCGGTCATCAGCATGACCAGCATCGAGCCGAACATCAAAAGCGCGATCATCTCATAAGACATCAGATTTCGCGCCCCCTGAGCCTTGCGATATCACGGATCAGAAAACAGCTGCATTGCAGCAGCATCATCAGGATGCCGATACACATCACGATCTTGACCGGCGCCATATAGGGCCGCCAGAGGCCGGATCGCCGTTCGCCATATTGCAGGGCGTATTGCGTGCTTTCCACGCCCCCCCAAAGCAGCACCGCCAGATAACACAGCAGCGCGAAGATCGTGACCGCGTCAACCATGGCGCGGGTGCGGTCGGACCATTGCGAATAGAAGACATCCATCCGCACCGCCGATCCCAGTTGCAGCGCATAGGCCCCGCCCAGCATGAAATAGCCCGCGAGCAGGAACTGCCCCATCTCATCGGTCCAGACCTGCGGATGCCACGCGCTGCGCGCGAATGCCCCCCAGAGCATGACCCCCATCAGCGCGAAAAGCAGATACATCGCAATGCGTCCGACCTTTTCGTTGAACTTTTCGACGATCCGCACATAGGCGATCAGGAAGGCTGGCATCTGTGCTGTATTCCAAAGGAAAATTCCCGCGCAGGATGACCTTCATCCCCCCCGCATGGCAAGTGTTGAATGGCAGGGGGGCTGTGTTTCCCCGCAGGGCGGGGGGTGACGGTGGCGGGATCGGGCAGGCAGAGGCTCAACGAAGGCCCGGTTTGCCCGGCCCACCACGGCCCGGTCATGGCTGCGGCGCGGTTTCGGCCATTGAACGGGCCCCCGCGCCCAAATTTTGCCTGCTTCGGCGGGTCTGGTGGCGGAACAAGCCCCCTTTGATGCGGATCAGACATGCCCGGACGCGTTTCCCTGTTGCTTTGTTCTCTTGCCCTTCTCGCGGCCCTGACCGCCCCGGTTCAGGCTGATCCGCAATCAAAGGATGACCCGAACCTCGTTCGGATCAGCAATCGCATCTTCGATCTGCGCATGAACGCGACCAGACTGCCAAGATCATCTGATTTCATCCCTCTGAACCGTGTTCCATGGTTGCGCGACCTCATCGGCAACGACCCGATCCTTGATGGCATCGTGTTCCATATTCAGCAGACTTGGGTGCCGGCGGACTTCTTGTGGGCCTTTCCCGGGCCAGGAGACCTGCACAGGTCTCGTGAAGGCATACCGGATCGGTTCATCTTCGACGGCTACGACACAATGGCATCAGAACCGGGTGGTTCAGGACGTTCCTATATGTTCGTGCCCGACGATCCGGCAGAACCCTATTCAATCAGATGCGGCACCCGGACGGGTCGCCTTGACGAATTAAGTGTATGCTTCCTTACCGTTGCATACCCACCTGATAACATGATCTTCCTTCATGCCCGGATCTACTCTCCCGAGCCGCTGGAGGACCTTCGCGGCAATTTCGCTGCCATGGCGAAGCGGATGCGCGAGATCGCCTATTGTCTCGACGTGACCGAGGCGGAGCGGGAACTGGCGCTGGATCCGGACGGAAACCCGATCCTTGGCAACTGTCGCGTCAAGCCGGGGGCCTACCACGACGCAGGCCGCTGCGGGGGCTGAGGGCCAGAACGGCAGGACGTCGCCCCCGAGGGTTGCCATGCTTCAGGGCAGGGCGGCGACCAGACGGGCGAAATCCTCGCCGCGTTTTTCGAAATTGGCATATTGGTCGAAACTTGCCGCCGCCGGGGCCAGCAGCACCACCTCACCCGCCTCGGCCTCTTCGGCGGCGCGGGTGACGGCGCGCTCCATCGTTTCGCAGATCTCATGCGGGATGGTGCCCATCTGCACCGCGAAATCGCGGGCCGAATGGCCGATCAGATAGGCCTTGCTGACCGATCCCAGATGCGGGGCCAATGCGGCAATGCCGCCCTCCTTGCCCAGGCCTCCGGCGATCCAGCGGATGCGGGGAAAGGCCTGCAGCGCCTTGGCGGCACTGTCGGTATTGGTCGCCTTGCTGTCATTGATGAAGCGCACCCCCGCCCGGTCGCGCAGCATCTGGCTACGATGCGGAAGGCCCGCGAAGGAGTGCAGCGCCCCCTCGATCAGTTTCGGCGACAGGCCAAGGCTGCGCGTCGCGGCCCATGCGGCGCAGGCATTCTGATGGTTATGCGCGCCCGGCAGGCCCGCGACACCCCGCAGATCGACCGAGGCCATCTGCCGCCCCTTGCGCCATTCGGCCAGATGCCCCTTGCGCGCAAAGACCGACCAGCCGAAGCCGTCCAGCTTCTGCCCGGACGAAATGCGGATCACCCGGTCATCCAGCGGCCCCTGACCGGTCTGATTGGCCAGAAACACGCCTTCGGGTTCATCCACGCCGATCACGGCGCGGTCGGGGCCGCCTTCAGCGAAAAGCCGACGTTTGGCCGCGAAATAGCCGCCCATCCCGCCATGCCGGTCCAGATGGTCGGGCGACAGATTGGTGAACACCGCGATATCGGGCGTCAGCGCGCGGGCAAGATCGGTCTGATAGCTGGACAGTTCCAGCACCACCACGCCACCTTCGCCGGGCGGGTCGATATCCAGAACGCCGCGCCCGATATTGCCTGCCATCTGCACCGGTCTGCCTGCCACCTCAAGGATATGATGGATCAGCGCCGTTGTGGTGGATTTCCCGTTCGATCCGGTGACCGCGATCACCCGGGGCGGATTGTCCAGCATCTCCCAGTCTCGGGTCGCAAGTGACCGGAAGAACAGCCCGATATCATTGTCCACCGGCAGCCCCAGCGCCATGGCCCGGGCGATCACCGGATGCGGGGCGGGGTAAAGATGCGGGATGCCGGGGCTGACCACCAGCATGTCGATGCCGGTCCAACCCGCCGACGGGCCATTGGCGCGGGTCAGGTCACGCAGATCGTAGCCTTCGGCGGTGGCGCGGTCGCGGCCCTCCTGCCCGTCATCCCAGACGACAACGCTGGCCCCTCCGGCCACCAGCGCCCGCGCGGTTGCAAGGCCGGACCGGCCCAGACCCAGCACGGCAATCGTCCGCCCCTCGACACCCTGCACCGGAATCATCCCGTTCCCCTTCTGTCTGATCGCGCCGCAAGATGGTTCAGCCCGCCCATAGGTGCAAGGCCCCCCTGCCTGTCAGGCCCTGACCGCGCGCAGCGCCATATCGGCATAATGGGCCGCAACCTCGGATCGCGACAGCCGCCCGCCTTCACGATACCATGTGGTGACACCGTTCATCATCGCAATCAGCGCCAGCGTGGTCAGTTTCGCATCGCCGATGCGGAACAGCCCCTGCGCCTTACCGTCCGACAGGATCGCCTGCAGCATCTGCTCATAGCGCCGCCGCATCTCTTCGACGGCTGCGAAATTCTCGGGCGTCAGGTTGCGCAATTCCATATAGGCGATGAACACCGCCTCGGGCCGCTCCAGATGATGCGCGATATGAAAGCGCGCGAAGCGGTCCAGCCGGGCCACCGGATCGGGGGCCGCAGGCAGGGCGGCGGCGGCCTCCAGCAATTCGCCCAGATGCGCCGTCATCATGTCAAACAGCAATGCCTGTTTGTCGGGCGTATACAGATAGAGCGCGCCGGCCTGCACCCCCACCTCGGCGGCGATCCGACGCATCGAGACGGCGGCGAACCCATCCTGCGCGAAAAGCCGCTGCGCCGCCGCGCGGATCTTCGGGCCGGTGATTTCGGAATGGGAGCCGGTCTTGCGTGCCATGGTCCGCTTCTATCTGACCAAGCGTTCAGTTCAAGAGCCAAGCAAGGCAGGGCGTGGGCGGCCCGAATTTACCGCACCCGAATTTACTGCACCCGCGCACATCATGACCCCGCCGCGCTTGCGCCCGGCTGTGGCGCGCGTCTATGGTCGCGCGAACCGTCACAGGCAGGGCCGCAGATGCCGAACCTTCCCATATCGCTGCTTCTTGCGCTGCTGATGACCGCATCCTGCGGCACGTTTCCTGATCTGGGGGAGGATGGGCGCAGTCTTGCGGCCCCGGGCCCCGCCCCGGTGCTGGTCCCGGTCGAGGATCTGCTGGCGCTGGACACCGCACCCCGCGCGCGTGCGAGCGGCACCGGCGCGGTCGAAGCGCGGGCCGACCGGCTGCGCAACCGGGCCGCAGCGCTGCGCCGGACCGAGGTCACGCAGGACTGACAGCCCCGGGGCCGCATGGGGCGGCACCGGGCCGCGTTGCAAGCCCTGCGGCAAACCGCTAACAGACGCGCGACAATGGACAGCGTGACGAATGGAGATCCCGATGACAGCGCCTTTGCGACTTGGCCTTGCCGGACTGGGAACGGTCGGCATCGGGGTGGTGAAGATCGTCCAGCGCCATGCCGGTCTGATCACCGCGCGGACCGGGCGTCCGGTGACGATTACTGCTGTCTCGGCGCGTGACCGGACCAAGAACCGCGATGCCGATCTGTCCGCCTATGCCTGGGAAGATGATCCCGTGGCGCTGGCGCGGCGCGACGATGTCGATGTGCTGATCGAGGTGATGGGCGGCCATGACGGCCCCGCACGGGCCGCGACCGAGGCCGCGATTGCGGCCGGCAAGGATGTGGTCACCGCAAACAAGGCGCTGCTGGCCCATCACGGGCAGGAACTGGCCGAGGCCGCCGAGGCGGCAGGCGCGGTGATCCGGTTCGAGGCAGCGGTGGCGGGGGGCATCCCGGTCATCAAGGCCCTGACCGAAGGGCTGGCGGGCAATGAGATCCGCCGCGTCATGGGCGTGATGAACGGCACCTGCAACTATATCCTGACCCGGATGCAGGCGGCGGGCCTGCCTTACGCGACGGTGTTCGAAGAGGCGCGGCAGCTTGGCTATCTTGAGGCCGATCCGAACCTTGATGTCGGCGGGATCGACGCGGGCCATAAACTGTCGCTGCTGGCTGCCATCGCCTTTGGCACCCGTGTCAGTTTCGACAAGGTCGAACTGGAAGGCATCGGCAATGTGTCGATTGAAGACATCAATCTTGCCGATGAAATGGGCTATCACATCAAGCTTTTGGGTGTGGCGCAGATGTCGGGGCGGGGGCTGGAACAGCGCATGACCCCCTGTCTGGTCCCGGCAGAAAGCCCGCTGGGCCAGTTGCAGGGCGGCACGAATATGGTGGTGCTGGAAGGCGATTCTGTCGGCCAGATCGTGCTGCGCGGCCCGGGTGCGGGGGAGGGGCCGACCGCCTCGGCGGTGATGGCCGATGTGATCGACCTTGCGCGCGGATTGCGGATTTCGACCTTCGGACAGCCCGCCGCGACACTGGCACAGCCGGTCGCGGCCCGGTCTGCCACGCCCGCGCCCTATTACATCCGCGCGACCCTGCTGGACAAACCCGGCGCGCTGGCCAAGATCGCCACCTGTCTGGGCGAGGCGGGCATCTCCATCGACCAGATGCGCCAGTTGAACAAACCTGGCGAAAAGGACGATCTGGCCGTGGTGCTGATCGTGACCCACAAGGCAGCGCCCGCCGATATCGCCCATGCGCTGGACCAGTTCGGCGCGACCGGCGTGATGCTGGGCGCCCCTGTCGCGATCCGGATTGAGGCGGTCTGAGACGAAAAGGGGGCAGGGCCATCCGGCCTCTGCCCCCATTTGGTTTGCCCCTCTAGCCGTCAGGTACCCGCAGGCGCCCCGCCTTCAAAGCGGTTGCCATTGCTGTAATCGCAGGGGGCTTCCTGCATTTCCAGATGCAGGCGGGTGCCGCGATAGGGATGGGCGCGGGCCAGATCCTCGTCAAACTCGATCCCCAGCCCCGGCGCCTCGGGCGGCAGGATATAACCCGCCTCCCAGCGGATCGAATTGCGGATCAGTTTCAGGTGGAATTCCCCGCCTGTCTCGATCGTCTCTGCGATCAGCAGGTTCGGGATCGAGGCGGCCAGATGCACATTCGCCGCCCATTCCACCGGCCCGGCATACAGATGCGGAGCCATTTCGGCGTTGAAGACCTCGGCCATGGCGGCGATCTTCTTGGCCTCCCATATGCCGCCAACCCGCCCCAGTGCCGGTTGCAGGATCTTGACCCCGCCATGCCGCAACAGCGCGCCAAACTCGGCCTTGGTGGTCAGCCGTTCCCCCGTGGCCAGCGGCACCCGGACCGAGGCCGCGACGGTGGCGAATTCGGCCAGATTGTCCGGCGGGATCGGCTCTTCATACCAAAGCGGCAGATAGGGCTCCAGCGCCTGTCCCAGCCGGATCGCACCCGCCGTGGTGAACTGCCCATGCGTGCCGAACAGAAGATCGGCGCGGTCGCCCACGGCCTCGCGGATCGCGCGGCAGAAGGCCACCGAGCGCGAGATATCCGACATGGCGGGCTGATGGCCGCCGCGCAGCGTATAGGGGCCTGCCGGATCGAATTTCACCGCAGTGAAGCCCATATCGACAAAGCGCAGCGCCGCCTCGGCGGCCATGTCGGGATCGACCCAGAAATCGGGGTCGATCCTGCCCGGTTCCGGGTAAAGATAGGTATAGCTGCGGATACGGTCATTCATACGGCCACCCAGAAGCGCCCAGACGGGGCGGTTCCGCGCTTTGCCCAGAATGTCCCAGCAGGCGATCTCAAGCCCTGAAAAGGCGCCCATCACCGTCGGATCGGGCCGCTGGGTAAAGCCCGAGGAATAGGCCCGGCGGAACATCATCTCGATATTCTCGGGGTTTTCGCCCTCCATGTAGCGGGCAAAGACATCCTCGATCACGGCTTTCATCGCTTGCGGCCCGACCGAGGAGGCATAGCATTCGCCATAGCCGGTGATACCGCAGGCGGTGGTCAGTTTCGGAAAGATCCAGTAGCGCCCGCCCCAGCCGGGGGCAGGCGGTGCCACGATGAAAATCTCAAGGTCTTTCAGGCGCATGGCAGGCTCCTTTACGGCTGTGCCCCGCGCAGGCGGGGCCGGGTGGCATGAAGAAACAGAACCGCGACCATCATCAGCGCGGCCAGCAGGAAAGGTGCGCCGGGGGCATGGATGGCCGCGCCCGGGGCAGTAAAAATTGCGAAGGTGAAGGTCATCATCAACGGCGCGGCAATCATTGCAATGGCGTTGAGCGAGGCCAGAACGCCCTGCAATTCGCCTTGCGCATCGGCAGGGGTGTTGCGCGACAGGATCGCCTGCAGGGCGGGCGTCGTCACCCCGCCCAAAGCGGTGATGGGCGTCAGGGCCAGCGCCATCCAGCCCGAGGTGACCAGCCCCAGCCCGGCCAGCGTGCCAAAATCAATCCACATGCCCCAAAGGGCTGCGCGGTGTTCCCCCAGCCGCCGGATCAGCGGGCCGACCAGCAGCGCCTGACCTAGCGCATAGCAGATGCCGTAAAGCGCCAGCGAATAGCCGATCATCGCGGTATCCCAGCCGAACCGCGCCTTTCCGAAAAACGCCCAGATCGCGGGATAGACATTCATCGCAAGCGCCAGCAGCAGAAAGGTCCAGAGCAACCGGCGCAGCCCCGGCAGCCGCCCCACCGCCCGCAGCGCGCCCAGCGGATTGGCGCGGGCAAGGGTGAAGGCGCGCCGATGGGCGGGGGCCAGCGTCTCGGGCAGGACGATCAGGCCAAACACCAGATTGGCAAAGGCCAGACCCGCCGCCGCCAGAAAGGGCAGATGCAGGTCAATCCCGGCCAGAACCCCGCCGATCAGCGGCCCCATGACAAAGCCCGAACCGAAGGCGGCGCCGATCAGGCCGAACCGGCGGCCCCGATCTTCGGGCAAGGTGATATCGGCAATGAAGGCGGTCGCAGTGGAATGGGTCGCGGCGGCGATCCCGGCAAGGATACGGGTTGCCAGCAGAATCCCGATCGTCGGGGCCAGTGCCATACCGACATAGCCCAGACCCATCACGCCAAGCGAGATCAGCAGGACCGGCCTGCGCCCGAAGCGGTCGGACAGCGACCCCACCACCGGCCCGAACAGAAACTGCATCACCGCGAAAGATGTCGCCAGAACCCCGCCCCAAAGGGCGGCCTGCGACAATGACCCCCCGGTGACGCTTTCGATCAGATCCGGCATGACCGGAAAGATCAGCCCGATCCCGATGGCATCCAGTGCCACGGTCATCAGGATGAAACCCATCGCCAGCGGCGGGGCGGCAGCAGTCCCGGCACCCTGAACCCCTGCGGCGGGCGGTGCGGTCATGGCAGCAAAAGGGCCGCAAGCCGTTCAGGCATTGAAAAGAACGGCGAATGGGAGGCGGGAAGATCAAAGCGTTCCTGTGCCGCGCCGCCCATCACCGCCTGATATTCCGGCGGGATCGCACGGTCCTCGGCGCAGCGGATATAGCGTTTTGGAAGATCGGCAAAGCGCGTCGTCAGGTCCAGCGGCGTCTCCTGCGGCAAGACCGGCTGCGGGCCCAGATGCAACCGGGCAAAGGCGATGCTTTCGGCCGGGCAGTCATGATAGAAACGGTCCTCCAGCAAGGCATCGCGGAAGGTGAAACTATGGCCGTCGGGCGCAAGCTCGATCGCCTCTTTCAACGGCTGGCGCGGGCCTGCGCGGCGCATATCGGCCAGCGACAGCCCCGATTGCGGCAGATAGGCGCAAAGATAGGTCAGCCGCGCGATTTTTTCCGGTGCACGGTCCGCCGCCGCCGAAATCGGATAGCCGCCCATCGAATGACCGACCAGATAGGTCGGTCGGTCGCAGTGGTCGAGGATCGCCTCGGCATAAAGATCCAGCGTGACCCTGTCCGAAGGCATCGGATTGCTGCCATGGCCCGGCAGGTCGATGGCCGTGACCTCATGCCCGGCCAGATGCGGCAGCACATCGCGCCAGCACCAAGCCCCGTGACAGGATCCGTGAACCAGAAGAATACGCGCCATTGGTCTGCCTCTTTGTGCCTCGCCCGGCCATCGGTAGGGGAGCGACCGGCGCGGTGCAAGGGGGCAGGCCCGGAAGGGCGCCTTGGCCCGGATCTTTGCGCGCCCGACCGCGCTGCCGTCAAAGCCGGTCATATCCGCAAAGCGCGGCACGAACCAAAGCGGAACCGCATGATAGGGCGTGACACTGCCCGAAAACCGGGGCAGGGCGGGCGTTGCGGACAGTCGGCGCGGCAAAGCCTTGCAAGAATTGCAGCGCTATGACCCGGCCTTAAATGCAAAAGGGCCACCTGACCGATGGCCCTTTCCCTGCAAATTCTGATCAATCACCCCACGTAAACAGGCTGTCCGCCGCTTTTGTGCCGCGCCACGATCTGCTTCATCAGTTTGCCTGTATCGGGAATCACGCGCGCAGGCGCCGGGGTATGATCCGGGCTACAAATTTCGGGAAACAGCGTTTCGATTTCGGCCCGTGCTTCCGGTGATACGGATTTGAGGGCCTCGGGGCCTGTAAACAGGCTTTCTGTCCACGCGCCGTTGGCGCAGATCACTTCGTGCTGATCGAACAAGATGTGAAAATACTCGACCTCTTGAACATCATGCGCGATCTCGATGCCTTTTAGCCCGACAAGCTTGATTGCCGGAACAAGGGCCTCATCGGTGCCAAGCAATTCCTGAACAATCGGCGACCGCAGCAAAAACCGGTGCTGACGCGAAACCAACAGATCCTGCCTGGGCAGACCGTCGCCAAGTGCTCCGGCCTTGACGCGGACCGGGCGCAGATTCGGCTTGAACAACAGATCAATCGTGGAAATATGACGCGACCCGATCCACCGAATGGGAAGCACGCCATGATCGCGGGTCAGAACATTATCCCCGGCCGACAGATCCTCGATCAGCACTTCCTCCTGTCCCGAACCGGTTCTGATCAAGGTGTTGCGACAGAAACATACCAGACTTGAGTAAGGAACATTGGGGTTGTTGCCGGTGGCAAACGACAAAGTTATACTATCACCGGGCTCAACCGGAATAGTCGTCACATAACCGAAATATTGTGGCTGGCCTCCCGGTGTTTCTTGATAGCTTAACATATAGAATGAACCGCTATCAGGAGGGACCGAATTGACAGTAATCGAACCCACAGAGGTCAGCCAGATGTTTGTCCCTTCTGGCACAAACCGAGGCCGGAGCGGCGTGTTAAGGCCAACACCAGGAATTAAAGTGTCGAACGAATTGACAGTTGCCTGATCTTGGTTCAGATCTTTCGCGCCTGTGAAGCTATTACTATCCGCAAAACCGTCATCATCGTCGGTTATGGTCAATTTCTGCAAGGAGCCCGTTACGGTTGTGGTTTTAGGACTGCCAGAATGTATACCTTGTGTCATAACAAGATTACCAAAGCTATCTAGACCCCAAAAGTAAACGTCATACTCAGCCATCTTTATCCCCACACATCAATCAAGCCGACGCCTACAACGCGGGTCGCTTGAACACATTCCAAAGTTCCCAAACGTCTGTTTGATCCGCGCAGGACCATCTGTTTGATCCGCGCAGGATCTTCGCGTGACAAAAGATTGACGCGCAAAAGACGGGACCTTGGTCCAAAAAACCAGAATTTGCGGCGAATTTCGAGTTCTCTGATTGGCGCGGCGCGGAACCAGTTAGCGAAGCCTACGGGCGCCGAATCCTGCAGGCACAGGGCGCTCATGGCTCTTCGGTAAACTGCGGCGCCGATACGCGCGCCACCAAGCACCATGAGGGTCGCGTCAAACTGCCGACTGCCCCCCGGTGCCTATGTCAGACGGTGCAATCCCGACATCCGATCCTGCGCAGCAACGCGCGCAGCCAGAGCGAACCGAAAGCCCGGGAAAATCCGCCACACTTCGCGGGCAACGAAAATGCGAGGGGGGTGAATTTGGAGGAGAGACGGTTTTGGTTAAAAATCAATCAGATAAGGGGGTAATGGCGGACAGTGAATGGGCATCGGACCTTGGAGTGAGGGCGGGCGAGTGCGCGCGCGCTCTTGGAAAGAATGGCACGACCAAGGAAGATTTACTGACTTGGAAGCTCCATTCTTCAGAACGAATTGCCGAGCTGCTTCGTTACCGTGTTGCGAGCCTTACAGAGAAGGCAACCGGCAACTAAAGAGTTGCCGTTTTGGCGTGGGTTTGGGGCGATTTGCCCATAGCGCGCACAAGACCTGCATTGAAAACATTAGATATTTTTCTTGCCGCTTTGCGCGCTCTGGCCCATTTCCGGCAAATATGGTCAAACCATCTGAAACGCCTCATCGCGTAACCCACTGAAAACATTAGGTTCATGATTTGCCCGATGGTCAAATCTTCTGATCGCCCTCACCCCGCCATGCCGCGGGTGCGGGGGGTGGCCCCGCCATGGCGCTTGCAACGGGCCTGCGGCCTCAGCGATCGTGGGGCAAAAGCCCCAGCCCACGCAGATAGATTCCGATTCCGGTTTCCAGCAGATCCTCGGGCGGGAAGGGGCTGCGCGCCCCGGGTGCACCGCGCGCGAAAAGCTCGACCACGCCATGGCTCATCGCCCAGATATGGGCGGAAAACATCGAGGGCGGCGGGCGGCGATCCGGGGGCATCTGATCCGACAGCGCGGTTGCGGCCTCTTCCATAACGCCGCGCGCCTTGGCCGCGACCAGCGCCAGATCGGGATAATGGTTCAGGCTCAGCCCGCTTTCGAACATCGCCATATAGTGACCGGGATATTTCCGCGCAAAGGCCAGATAGGCGCGGCCCGTCGCCTCAAACGCCTGCAGCGCCGAGGGTTTGCCGCCGTTGAAGGCAAATTCCATCAGCGCCGCAAAAATCTCATATCCCTGCCGCGCGGCCTCGGCGATCAGATCCTCACGCCCGGCGAAATGACGATAGACCGCAGCCGGGGTGACATCGGCCGCTTTCGCCGCCTCGGACAGGGTAAAGCCCTGCGGACCCTTCTCGGTAATCAGCTCCAGCGCCGCCTCGACCAGCGCCTGCCGCAGATTGCCGTGATGATAGCCGCGTTTAGACATCCCAGAGTTCGGGGCCGCCGCAGATGGCCGGATCGGGAATGCCGATCAGGGCTGCATCCTTGCCCGCATAATCGACGCGTTGCAGGATGGTCTGGATAGCCGCAATCCGCGCGCGTTTCTTGTCGTCGGACCGGATCACCGTCCAGGGCGCATGCCCGGTATGGCTGCGCGACAGGGTCTCAATGATGGCGGCGGAATAGTCATCCCATTTCGCCAGCCCGTCGATATCAATGGGCGAGAGTTTCCACTGTTTCAGCGGATCGGTCTCGCGCGCCAGAAAGCGGCGCAACTGTTCGGCCCGCCCGACATTCAGCCAGAGTTTGACAAGGATGATCCCCTCTTCGACGATCATCTGTTCGAAGGGGGGCAGCTGGGCAAAGAAATGCTGCCGCTGATCCGGGGTGCAGAAGCCAAAGACATGTTCGACCACGCCCCGGTTATACCAGCTGCGGTCGAACAGCACCATTTCCCCCGCCGCAGGCAGCCAGTCGACATAGCGCTGGAAATACCATTGCGTCGCCTCGCGGTCAGACGGCTTTGCCAGCGCCACGACATTGGCGACGCGTGGATTAAGATTTTCGCGCATGGCATTGATTGTGCCGCCTTTTCCGGCGGCATCCCGGCCCTCGAACACCACCACGACCCGCTTGCCCGTTGCCTTGATATCGGCCTGAAGGCGGACAAGCTGCCGCTGCAGCTCGTCCATTTCGGCCTCATAGGCCTTGCGCTTCATCTCTTCGCGGTACGGGTAGGACGGGGCAAGGATATCGTCCTTGTCCGCCTCACGCACCGCCTTGCGGATCGCGTCGGGCGCGTCCTGATCAAGATAGCGGCTGATGGCACCGTCAAAGGGCAGATCGGTCATGGCAAGGGCTCCGGCTGGGCTTTGCGCCACTATGGCGCGGCCTGCGGGCAGGCGCAATCAGCGCGCCGCCAGCCGGTCGATCGCGGCGCGGATCAGATCGGGATGGATGTGATGGGGCATATGGCCGGCACCCTCGATCAGCGTCAGCCGCGCATCGGGCAGGCGCTGTGACAGGGGGATGGCGTGGATATGCGGCGGCACGGTCGTGTCATTGCTGCCATGCAGGATCTCGACCGGCAGGGTCAGTTGCGGGTAATTCGGCTCCATCGCGATCAGGTTGGGCTTCAGCCCCATCACCTGCCGCGCATTGCGCCGCATCGTATCGCGCCGGATGGTCAGCCGCGCGCCGATATGACCGGCATAGCCGGGCGGCGCCGGATCGGGGGCGAAGACGGCGGCAACCGAACCGTCAATCTGTGCATCGGTCGCAAAGGCGGTGATCAGCGGGCTGAGCGTCGCCGCCCCCAACGCACTGGCATTGACCTGATACCACGCCCCCAGCCCACCCGGGAATGGCATCGAGGCGGCGCCGACCAGCACCAGCCCGCGCGGACCCGATGGATCGCGCAGTGCCCAGGCCAGCGCCACCGCGCCGCCATAGCTGTGGCCCAAGACAATCGGGTTTCGCACCCCAAGCAAATCCGCCGCCGCGCGCAGATGATCGGCCTGCAACAGCACATTCACCCCGTCACCGGGCAGCGGATCGGAATAGCCCAGCCCCGGACGGTCCAGCAGCGTCACGCGGTAGTCTCGGGCCAGATCCTGCGCAATTCCCATCGTAAAATCACGCAGATTGCCGCCCGCACCATGGATCAGCACCAGATCAGGGCCTTCGCCCATCACCAGCGCATGAACGCGCCGTCCCCCGACCTCGACAAACTGCCCGACGGGGGGCGTCTCGGCCTCGGCCCGGGCCTCCATCCGCGTGGCGCGCCCATCGACCAGCGCCGCGCAGCCGCCAAGGACGGCCACGGCGGCGGCAAGGCTAATGGCCAATCTGGTCGATATCATAGGGCGTCTGCTGGTAAATTTCGTTTATCCAGTTGCCATATAGAAGATGCGCGTGACTTCTCCAGCGGTTGAGCGGTGTTTTTCCGGGATTATCCTCGGGATAGTAATTGCCCGGTACATTGATCGGCGTGCCGTTGGTCACGTCGCGGTCATATTCCTGTTTCAGCGTGTCGCGGTCATATTCGAAATGGTTGAAGATATAGAGCGCGCGGCGGCCTTCATCCTCGACCAGACAGGGGCCGACCTCATCGGATCCCAGCAGCGTCACCAGACCGGGGGCGGCGTCGATCTCGGCCTGTTTCATCTCGGTCCAGCGGCTGACGGGGATCACGCAATCATCCGAAAACCCGCGCAGAAAGGGTGAGGCGGGCGCAAGATTGCGATGCCGGAAACAGCCGAAGGCCTTGGCGGGCAGCATATGTTTCTGCACGCCGTGGAAATGGTTGATCATCGCCATGCCGCCCCAGCAGACGCCGAAGGTCGATTGCACATGGCTTTGCGTCCAGTCGAAGACCTGACGCAATTCGCTCCAATAGGTCACCTCTTCAAACGCCAGATGTTCAATCGGGGCGCCGGTGATGATCAGCCCGTCGAATTTCTCACCGCTATCGGCCACTTCGGCAAAGGGGCGATAGAAGGTTTCCATATGTTCGGCGGCGGTGTTGCGGGCCTGATGCTCGGTCATGCGGATCAGCGACAGGTCGATCTGCAGCGGTGTGGCCCCGATCAGCCGGGCAAACTGGTTCTCGGTCTGGATCTTCTTGGGCATCAGATTCAAAAGCCCGATCCGCAGGGGGCGGATATCCTGTCGCGCCGCACGTTCGGGCGAGATGACCATGACGCCTTCACGGCGCAGGACCTCATAGGCGGGCAGGTTTTCGGGCAGTTTGATCGGCATGGGGTGTTCTCCGGTCCGTCAGGACATGAGGCAGTTAGGCGCGGGACGCGCGCCGCTCAAGGGCGGTGGCGATCAGCGTATCGAATTCTTCGGGGGAGGTGACCTGCATCGCCTCATCGGCGGTGATCGAGATGCCCCAGTTCCGGGCCATTGCGGCATAGCGCGGCTGGCGATGCTCCAGAAGCCGCCCGTAACCATGGCGCAGGAAGGCATCTGGATCGACCTGATCCTCGGTCAGCCCCTTTTCGGCAAGATAGTCGGCCCAGATGCGGTGCAGGAATTCGGGCTGGTAATAGATCGGCTTTGGCGCGCGGTCGAACCGGGCGACGAGGGCCGCGCGATGCGCCTCGGACCCTTCGATCCAGACCATCAGGTGATGGGCGGCAAGCGCCGTCAGCACCGGATCATCGGGGTTTTCCGGCTCCACCACCTCACAGATCGAGCCGCCGCTGTCGCAGACGAAATCACCATAGCCATAAAGCTCGGCCGCCCGGCGGATGAAGCGTTCAGTATCCAGAAGCGCCGCGATCTCGGCCTCGCGGTGCTGGTTCTGGCGCGCGCAGTATTCGGCAAAGGGCAGGCCGCCCTTGGCCGGATCACCGGGCTTGCCCAGATAGGTCGACAGCGGCGCCAGATTGTCGAAGGTGATGTTCGAGGCGATATAGACCGAATCCGTCATCAGCAGTTCGCGCAGCAGCGGAACCTTCATCGCCTCACGCTTGAAATTGTCGGCGATATATTCGCCCATATAGCGCGTGCCGATGCGGTAATCGACCGAGTAATGGAACCAGTCCGCACGGTCGCGCAGCATGGTGGCAAGGTGCGTCTTGCCCAGCCCCGACATGCCGAACAGCAACACGCGGCGGCGGCGGCAGTCACGCCATTCGGCGGCAGAAGAATAAAGCATCATGACCCCCCGGATTTTGGTTCCTGTTAGCCCGGACAGCCGCCAAAGCAAAGGCCCCGCCAGGGGGGCGGGGCCTGAGGCGTTGCGAAACGGTCGCGTATCAGAAGCGGTAGCCGACCTTGATGCCAACGCCGAAGGCTTTGTTGTCCCGAAACTCGGCGCGCGCCGTGTCCGGGGTGCCCGTCTCGGGATTGGCGTCGCCAAGCTTGGTGTAGTTGATCCCGGTCGTCACCTTCATGTTGCCATTGGTATAGACCGCCGCAAGCGTGGCACCAAGCCGCCCGGTGGTGGGGGCCAGCGGCGACACCAGCGGATTGCCCTTCTTCTCATAAGAAACCGAGAACGCGCCGGACCAGTTGTCGTTGAACCGGCGTCCGACGCCGATGGTGAAGGTCGTCGTGTCATCAAGCGAGATCAGCCCGTCGCCGGCCAAACCCGTGAACACGGCCGGGTCGAGCCGGAACTCCGACCAGTCGGCCCAGCGGATCTGACCGAATATCAGCGTATCCGCCGCAATCCCAGTCTGAAAATCGAGATTGACTGATTGCGGCGTCTTCACATTGGTGATGCTCATCGGGCCGATGGGTGCCCCGTTCAGCGTTTCAAGCGTGTTGAACTTGTGCTTGACCGCCGAATGATAGGTCAGGGCAACGCGCAGTGCGATATCGGGGCGTTCATAGGCAACCCCGACCACATATCCAATTCCCGCATCCGCCTCCAGATCGACCGAATAGCCGTTCAATGGGCCATAGGCCGCCCCGCGCAGATCAACATTGGCCTTCGATTTCTGATACCGCACCCCGCCATGAACCGAGAAGCCGTTGCCCATCTTGTAGCGCAGCAGACCCGTCACCGCCGTCGCATCCGCATCGGCTGCCGTTCCCCCCAGTGCGACCGAGCTTGGCGCATAGCTGACTTCAGCGCCAAAGGGCTGATCTATGATCAACGCGAAGGAAAGGCTGTCATTGATGTCGTATTTGTAGCCAAGGCTGAGTTGGGTGAAATCATCGACCACGTCACCCGATGCCCCGCCGCCAAACATGGCAAGGTCATTGCCCGAGACCGAGGGCGAAACATGTCCGAAGGACAATTCGATCATCCGGCCCTGTTCGAACAGGATGCCGATGCCCTGACCGGACCGGTCGATCCCCCCGGCGCTGGCGGAAGTGGCGGCAATCGCGGTCAGTGCGCTGGCCCCCAGAATGCTGGTGATTTTTTTCATGACTGCTCCTCCCCGAACAGATTGAGGGCCGCACCCGACTGCGGCATCTTGTCCCAAGCGTTGCGCAGAAAATCGCGACCGGTCAATCAGTAACGCGGCGTCACGGTTGCTTGAGGGGCCGCCTGTTGCGCCGATGCCCTGCTTCCGGCGCGCAGGCTGATCCAGACGGCGCCGATGATCATCGCGCCGCCCAGCCAGACATTCCAGCCCACGGTCTCGGCATAAAGCAGCCAGCCCAGCAGGGCCGCCAGCGGCAGGCGGATGAAATCCACCGGAATCGCGACACTGGCCGGGGCCAGCGACAGCGCCATGGTCAGACAGAAATGCGCCGAAAGGCCCAGCATGCCGATCACCACCAGCGGCAGCGCGGTTTCTGCCGTGGGCAGGGTCATCGCCCCGTCATAGCCCGAGGACAAAAGCCCCAGCACAAGCTGCATCGAGGTCAGCCAGAACAGGATCGAATAGATGCTTTCATGCCGCGTCAGCGTCTTGGTCATGACATTGGTCGCGGCAAAGCAGAAGGCCGCCCCCGCCGCTGCCAGCACGCCGATATCCAGCGTGCCGAAATCGGGCCGCGCCACGATCAGCGTGCCGCTGAACCCGATGGCCGCGGCCGCGATCTTGGCTGCGGTCAGCCGCTCTCCCAGAAACAGCGGCGCCATCAGCACGACCCAGATCGGTGAGGTGAATTCCAGCGCGAAAACCTGCGCCAGCGGGATCAGCGTGAGGGCAAGAAACCACAGATTCTGCCCGGTGAAATGGGTAATGTTGCGCACAACATGGCGCCCCAGCCGCGCCTTGCGGATCTCGCGGAAGCGCCCGGTCGCGGCCATCATCGCCAAGAGGATCACCAGACTGACCAGGGATCGCCATGTCATGATCTCGAACGTGTCATGCACATGCGAAACCGCCCGCCCGGCCACCGCAACGGCCGAAAAGGAAATGACCGATCCGATCATCCACAGACCGGCGGCGAGGGGGCGGTAGGGTTGTGTCATGGCGCCTTGATGGGCCGGGGCGGGGGGATTGTCCAGATGGGTTATCGGGGCCTTTCAGCCCCGACCGGAAACCGGACAGGGGCCGGATCAGGCGCGGCTGCGCCCTCCGCGACGCCCGCCGCGCCCGCCAGCCGATGCCTGCGCAGCCGAGGCTTCGGCAAAGGACATGCCGCCCTCGACCGCTTCCAGAACCTTGGAAAAGCGGATCCATTCCCCGCCATTCGCATCATGGTTCATCAGGAAATTGGCGGCGCGGATCGCCTCCATCTCGACCGAGCGGACGGGGTTCATGATGGCGCTTGTCATGCCCGCGCCGATGGCCATGGGCAGGAAGGCCGCGTTGATCCCGTGGCGATGCGGCAGACCGAAAGAGATATTCGAGGCACCGCAGGTGGTGTTCACGCCCAACTCATCCCGCAACCGGCGCACAAGGGTAAAGACCTGCTGCCCGGCCGATCCCATCGCGCCCACCGGCATCACCAGCGGGTCGACCACAATGTCATGCGCGGGAATGCCGAAATCGGCGGCGCGTTCGACGATCTTCTTTGCAACGGCAAAACGCACGTCCGGATCTTCGGAAATGCCGGTATCATCGTTCGAGATGGCGACCACCGGAACATTGTATTTCTTGACCAGCGGCAGCACGCGTTCCAGCCGTTCCTCTTCCCCGGTGACTGAATTCAGCAGCGGACGCCCCTCACAGGCTTTCAGCCCTTCCTCCAGCGCGCCGGGAACGGAACTGTCGATGCAAAGCGGCACATCGGTGATGGCCTGAATGCGCAGGATCAGTTCGCGCATCAGCGGCGGCTCGACAAAGTTGTTATCGGCATAGCGGGGGTCTTCGGCCATCTTGTTGGTAAAGACCGCGCCCGAATTCACATCCAGCACATTGGCCCCGCAGGCCACCTGTTCCAGCGCATCCTTCAGCACCGTGTCGAAATTCCCCGCCTCCAGTTCGGCGGCCAGTTTCTTGCGGCCTGTCGGATTGATCCGTTCCCCGATCACGCAAAAGGGCTCATCAAAGCCGATGACAACGGTTTTTGTCTTGGATTCCAGAACTGTGCGGGTCATTCCTGAACTTTCTTCTTAAGTGTTGGCGGCCGGGACGGCGGAACTGCCGCCATTCTCGATGGCCCATGTCGCATTGGTCTTGATCCCGCCCAGCGGGAAGAAATGCACCGATTCGATGCCGAAATCCGGATTTGCGGCCTTGTGACCTGCCAGCGCCTGCAGAACCTCGGTCGGCTCATAGGGCAAAAGCAGCTTGGTCACGTCAAGGGCACGTTTCTGCAGAACCTTGAGCGAGGGACCGACGCCGCAGGCAATGGCGAATTTGATAAGGGTCTGCAGTTTCGCGGGGCCTGCGATACCGATATGCACCGGGATCGAGACGCCGGCCGCATTGATGCGGTTCACCCAGTCGATAACGGGGCCCGCATCAAAACAAAACTGCGTCGCAATCGCCATTTTCGCATCTGTCCGGCTGGCGAAGTCCTGTTTCCATTTCAGTGCCTGCATCACGATGGCATCGCCGCCGTCGCGGTCGATATCGCGGTTGCCTTCCGGGTGGCCCGCGACATGCAGCCGTTCGAACCCGTCAAAGGCACCGGTTTCGATCATGGCCATGGAACTGTCGAAATCACCTGCCGGGGTGGCGACACCGCCGCCCAGCAACAGCGCCTGTTTCACCCCCGCCTCGCCCTTGTAGCGCGCGATCCAGTCCGTCAGCGTCGCGCGGTCGGGAATGATGCGGGCCGGGAAATGCGGCATCGGTTCATAGCCTTCGGCGCGCAGACGGGCAGCGGTCGCGACCATATCCTCTATCGGCGTGCCTTCGATATGCGCGATATAGACGCGCGTGCCTGCGGGCAGCAGGGGGCGGAAATCGTCAACCTTTTCGGCGGTGCGGGGCATCACCTCAATGGAATAGCCCTGCAGAAAGGCCTCCATCGCGGCCCGGCTGGCATCAGAGCCCGCATCGGGAAGGACACGCGCGGTATTGTCACGCCGGAAACTGAAAAGGGCCATCGCGTTCTCCCACAGGGTGCGGGGCAGGGGCATCATGCCCAGCCGGAATTGTCGATCAATGTCTTGAGCCTTGCGGTGTCATACTCCGCCTCAAGCCGCGCGGCCTCATCCGCTGCCACCTGATCGGGGTCGCCCTCGACCGTGTAGGCGGCGGCCTTACGCCATTCGGCAAGATAGCTGTCGGTGTCGCGCGCGCCCACCTTCATGGCGCAACGGTCGATCGCCTGTTCGAAGCGTTCGGTCAGTTGCACCTTGGATCCGCGCCGCCCCTTGCCGACGATCACCTGTGCGGGAATGTCCCGCCAGTAAACGATGGTAACTTCGGGCATTGCGCGATTCCCCCTGCCTTGCCTGTCGCCCCTTCTAGGCCGATGCCCGGCCCCGCCGGGGTCCGATTTCGACATGGCGGCGACGGAAGGCGACCCCTGTTTGCGATGGCGGAAGGTGTACCCTTTCGGCCCGCAGGGCGCGAGGGGGCCGGATCACCGAAATTTTCATGCAGATGATGAGGCCGGGGACATGACCGATCCGTGCTTGCCTATCCGGGTCTGGGGGGACTACGATGGGGACAACCATGAATGGAGGGCGGTTATGGCGCCCGAGCGTCCCCGGGAGGCGGACGCGATCCCGGGGCGGGATGCGGCGGAAACGCCGGTGCCCGCCCAGGTCGAACCGTCGGCCTCTCCCGAACCCGGACAGGCGCCGCTTTATGCGGCGCTGGATCTGGGAACCAACAGTTGCCGGATGCTGATTGCCCGACCGAAGGGCAGCCAGTTTCAGGTTGTGGACAGTTTTTCCAAGACTGTTCAGCTTGGCGTGGGGCTGGAAGCCTCGGGCCGGCTGTCGCGTGCCTCGATGGGGCGGACCATTCAGGCGCTGCGCATCTGTCAGAAGAAGATCGAAAAGCACGGCGTGACCCGGATGCGTCTGGTCGCGACCGAGGCCTGCCGCCGCGCCCGCAACGCCCGCGACTTCATCAAGCAGGTGCGGCGGGAAACCGGCCTGCCGCTGGAGATCATCGCCCCCGAGGAAGAGGCGCGGCTGGCGGTGATTTCCTGCGCGCCCCTTGTTGGTCGGCGGACCGAACAATTGCTGGTCGTCGATATCGGCGGCGGCTCGACCGAACTGGTCTGGATCGACCTTTCGGGCGTCGTGCCCGCCGACCGGCCCCATGCGATCATGCGGTTGCATGGCGGGTTCCAGCCGCAGGGCGAGGCCGAGGCGCGGGTGGTCGACTGGATTTCGGTGCCGCTGGGGGTGGCGACGCTGAAGGACCAGTTTGCCGATGTCGAGGATGACGCCGCGCGATTCGCGCTGATGAGCTGGTTCTTTGAGGAAAACCTTGCCAGTTTCAGCCCCTATAACGCCGAAAACCCGCGCGAAGGGTTCCAGATCATCGGCACATCGGGGACGGTGACGACGGTGGCAGCCTCATTCCTTGGTCTGCGGCGCTATGATCGGGCCAAGGTGGACGGGCTGCGCATGACCTCGGACCAGATCGACAGCGTGATCCGTGAATATCTGTCGCTGGGCCCCGAAGGACGGCGCACGGATCCGCGCATCGGGCGCGACCGGCACAGTCTGATCATGTCGGGTGCCGCGATCCTGCAGGCGCTGATGCGGATCTGGCCGACGGACCGGCTGTCGGTTGCGGATCGCGGTCTGCGCGAGGGTCTGCTATATGCACAGATGAGCGCGGATGGCGTGCTGGAAGACGGACCTTACGAATGACCGAAGAAAAGAAGACCTCGGGCCGGGGCCAGCGCGATCTGCGCGTCCGGGTCAAGACTGCAAAGGGGCGCAAGCTCTCATCGACGCTGTGGCTGGAACGTCAGTTGAACGATCCCTATGTGCAGCGGGCGAAGAAAGACGGCTATCGCGGGCGCGCGGCCTACAAGATTTCCGAACTGGATGACAAATACGGCTTTCTGGTGCCGGGCGCGCGGGTCGTCGATCTGGGCTGTGCGCCGGGGGGCTGGTGTCAGATTGCGGTGGCACGGGTCAATGCACTGGGGGAGAATTCCCGCAAGCCGCAGGGCACGGTACTGGGCGTCGATCTGCAGGATGTCGAACCGATTGCCGGGGCCGAGATCCACAAGCTGGATTTTCTGGTGGATGGCGCGGATGATCTGGTCAAGGGTTGGCTGAACGGGCGGGCCGATGTGGTGATGTCCGACATGGCCGCCGCCGCCTCGGGCCATAAGGGCACCGACCATCTGCGCATCATCGCGCTGGTCGAGGCGGCGCTGGCCTTTGCCTTCGATGTGCTGGAGGAGGACGGCACTTTCGTTGCCAAGGTTCTAGCGGGCGGTGCGGAGAGTGAGATGAATGCCTTGCTGAAACGCAGTTTCCGCAAGGTGGCGAATGTGAAACCCCCCGCCAGCCGCGCCGACAGTTCCGAAAAATTCGTGATCGCCATGGGGTTCCGCGGCCGTCAGGACGGGGATTCATAAGGCCCGTCAGCCCGCGCAGGAGGGGGGCGCAGCCCCCGTCGCGTTCCGCGACTCCCCCGGGATATTTGCGAACAGAAAAAGGGGCGGAAACGCAAAGGGCGCCGCGATTGAACTGGCGCCCCATTATCCGCAGTTCGGCTGGTGATCAGCCGCCCCAGCTCCGGACCGGGCCGCAATCCATATGAACGAAATTGGAACGCGAATAGCGTCCGACACCGCCCGAGGCGCAGGCCTCGGCCGCCTTGGCCATCTGCCCGACCGAGCGTGATTTCAGCCGCAGATCTGCCGCCTTGCCATGCATGTGCAGCGACGTCTTTGCCACCCCGCGCGAGCGAGAGCGCAGCATGGCATTGGTCTGCGGGCTGCGATAGCCGGACAACATAAGGTAGGGTTCGGTCACATCCATCATCCGATGGGCGGCGGCCATGATGTCGATGGTGCGGGCGTCAATCTCGATCCGGGCACCCGAACGCCAGTCGCGCATGAAGTGATTGATCTCTGCCATCGCCTCGGGGATATACTTCCCTTCGATCCAGTAGATCGTGTCGATGCTTTCGCCGGTTCGCCCGGAATGCATCCGGATCCGCCGGATATCCCCCGCGCCGCGCAGGAAGCCGAAAGCGTTGGAATAGGTCGGTGCCGCGATCAGGGCCGTGGCCGCAAAGGCACCGAGCAACCCGCGCCGCGTCATCCCGCTTCCATTCGTCATCGTCATGCTGAGTGCCTGTCCCGTGTTCTGCTGTCTTCGCCGCCTGTACCGGTGGCCTTTTTGCGCAATTCGCCTCGATTGCCCGGTTGTTATGGCATAGCGGGAATCGAAGCCCAAGTGCAGATTGGCCATCGGTTCCCATCAAAGGCGCAATAGGCAAAAAATTGCTGAATTTCTGGTCTGACGCCCGGAACTGTGGCAGAAAAGGGCCCTGTCACCGAAATGCGACAGTCTGTCACCTGCTGGCGGGGTTGTGAGTGGACTCCTCTGCCGCCATGGCCGAATTTGGAAAAAGCTTTTGCGACTTGGGGTTGTCATGATTTTTTCACGGATATTCGCAGCTTGCCCGCTGCCGGGGGCTGGGTCGGTGCTGATGGGGCTGCTGATTTCGACCGGGCTTGCAGCCGGGATCGGGACGGCGCCGCAGGCGGTGGCGCAATCAGGGGTGGTGACGGCGCAGCCCGCGCGGGCCGGGACGGCCTTTACCCAGGCGCTGGCCGAGGCGGCGCTGGCCGATGACGCCGTTGCGGGTTTTTTCCGGGATCGGAACTACGCGCCATTCTGGACCGCGCCCGAAGGTTCCGCGCGGCGCATGGCGTTGCTGGCCGCGCTGGACGGGGCCGGGGCGCATGGGCTGCCGATGGCACGCCATGATCCGATGACGCTGATCCGGGCGGCGCAGGATCTGCGCACGGAGGGCGACCGCGCGCGGCTGGAAGTCGCAATGACGCTGGCAATGCTGGATTATGCGCGCGATGTGCAGACCGGCGCATTGGTGCCGGGCAAGGTGATCCCCAGCATCGTGCGCGAGGTGCCGCTGCGCGACCGCCGCGCCAATCTTGACGCCTTTGCCGTCGCTGATCCGGTGACCTTCCTGAAATCCCTGCCGCCGCAATCGCAAAGCTATGTGCAGTTGATGAAGGCGAAATTCGAACTTGAGGCGCGGATCGCCCGGGGCGGCTGGGGGCCGCAGGTCGGCGCGCGCAGCCTGCGGGCGGATGAAACCGGACCTGCCGTGATCGCGCTGCGCGACCGGCTGCAGGCCATGGGCTATCTGGGGCGTTCTGCGGCGGCCAGCTATGATGCGGTGCTGCAGCGTGCGGTGCAGGCCTTCCAGACCGATCACGGGTTGGAGGCGACCGGCATTGCCGGGCCGGAAACCCTGACCCAGATCAATATCGACCCCGAGTCGCGGCTCGAATCAGTGATCGTCGCGCTGGAGCGCGAACGCTGGATGAATATCGAACGGGGCAAGCGCCATATCTGGGTGAACCTGACCGATTTCACCGCCAAGATCATTGATAACGGCAAGGTCACCTTTGCCACCCGCGCGGTGATCGGCGCGCCCGACCGGGACAAGCCGACGCCGGAATTCTCCCATCGTATGACCTATATGGAGGTCAATCCCGACTGGACGGTGCCGGGGGGCATCATCCGGCGCGACTACCTGCCGAAACTGCAGGCCAATCCCAACGCGCTGGGGCATCTGCAGGTGATCGACCGGCGCGGACGGGTCGTGCCGCGGTCGCAGATCAATTTCGCGGGGTATTCGGCGGGTAACTTCCCCTTCAACCTGCGTCAGCCGCCGGGCCGGTCCAATGCGCTGGGGCTGGTGAAGTTCATGTTCCCGAACCCCTATGCGATCTACCTGCATGATTCGCCCGAGAAACATCTGTTTTCGCGGGAATCGCGGGCGTTTTCCTCGGGCTGCGTGCGGCTGAATGATCCGTTCGACTTTGCCTATGAACTACTGTCTCGGCAGGAGGCGGACCCGAAAACAGTGTTTCACCGCGTGCTGGACAGCGGGCGGCAGGAACGCATCAGCCTGAAAGAGCCAGTGCCGATCCATCTGGCCTATTTCACGGCCTTTGCCGGACCCAAGGGCCGGATGCAGTATCGTCGTGATATCTATGGCCGTGACGCAGCGATTTTCGCCGCCTTGAAGAAGGCCGGGGTTTCACCCGAGGCGGATCGTAGCTAAATCCTTGGCGGGGGCCGGGTCTGGCCGCCGAAAGGGATTGGAGCCGGTCATGGGACATAGCATTGCCGAGATTGCATGCGCACTTGGCGCAGAGGCGGCGGGCGATCTGTCCATTGTGATTGCGGGCGCTGCCGAACCTGCGGCGGCGGGGCCGGATGATCTGGCGCTGGCGATGGATCCGAAATATGCGGCCGGTCTGGCGCAGGGCCGGGCGCGGGCGGCGCTGATGTGGCAAGGGGCCGACTGGCAGGCGCAGGGGCTGGAGGCGGTGATCTTCGCGCCGCGCGGGCGGCTGGCCATGGCCGGCCTGTCGGCGATGATCGACCCCGGCCCCGCCATCGCGCCAGGCATCCATCCGATGACGGTGATCGACCCCACGGCGCGGATCGGCGCGGGCGCGGCCATTGGCCCCTTTGTCACCATAGGCGCGGATGTCGAGATCGGCCCTGGCGCGCGGATCGCCTCGCATGTCTCGATTGCGGCGGGCAGCCGGATCGGCGCGCAGGCCCTGATCCTTGAAGGCGTGCGGATCGGCGCGCGTGTTGTGATCGGCGACCGTTTCATCGCCCAGCCGGGTGCGGTTATCGGGGCGGACGGATTTTCCTTTGTCACACCCGAGAAATCGGGGGTCGAGGAGATCCGCCAGACCCTGGGCCAGCGTGCCGAGATCCGCGAACAGAAATGGACGCGCATCCATTCGCTTGGCACTGTAACCATCGGGGATGATGTGGAAATCGGCGCCAATGCCTGTATCGACCGGGGCACGGTGCGGGCCACATCCATCGGGTCGGGCACGAAGCTCGATAATCTGGTGCATATCGGGCATAATGTGAGCGTGGGGCAGGATTGCCTGCTGTGTGGTCAGGTCGGGATTGCCGGATCGTCACGCATCGGCGACAGGGTGGTGCTGGCCGGGCAGGTCGGGGTCAATGACAATATCTTTGTCGGCGATGATGTGATCGCGGGCGGCGGATCGAAGATCTTTACCAATGCGCCCAAGGGGCGGGTTTTGCTGGGCTATCCGGCGGTGAAGATGGAGACGCATCTGGAGATGCAGAAGGCGCTGCGCCGTTTGCCAAGGATGGCAGCCGAGATGCGCAGTCGTAAAGATGGCACGGAACTGTCACAGGACGGCGATAAGGACTGAGCCGGAAAGATCATGGAGGCTGAGATGGCGGATTCGGTTCGGGACAGAGTGATTGCAATCATCGCCGAGCAGGCGGTGCTGGATGTGTCTGACGTGACCGAGGACAGTTCACTGGAAAGCCTTGGCATCGACAGTCTGGGTCTGGTGGAATCGATCTTCGCCATCGAGGAGGCTTTCGACATTTCGGTACCTTTCAACGCCAATGAACCCGCGAAATCGGACTTCGATATTTCAACGGTCGCGTCGATCATCGCTGCGGTGGAGGCGCTGGTGGCCGCGCAGAAGTCCTGACGATGCGGCGCGTCGTCATCACCGGGGCGGGCACGGTCAATGCGCTGGCCCATGATGTGAAAGGCACGTTCGAGGCGTTTCGCGAGGGGCGCTGCGGCATAGGCCCGCTGGACATCCGCGACCGCGACCGGCTGTCGATCCAGATCGGCGGGCAGGTGCATGGCTGGGATCCCGAGACCCATTTCAACCGTCAGCAACTGGTTCTGTTCGACAAGTTCACGCAATTCACCCTGATCGCGGCGCGGCAGGCAATCGCCCAGTCGGGGCTGAATTTCGACGGCCATCTGGGCTATGAGGCGGGGGTGGTTCTGGGCACGGCAGCGGGCGGCGTGAACACCTGGGATGAAAATTACCGCAGCGTCTATGAGGAAGGTAAGAACCGCGTCCATCCGTTTGTCGTGCCGAAGCTGATGAACAATGCCGCGGCGTCACATCTGTCGATGGAATTCAACCTCAAGGGGCCCAGTTTCACCGTGGCCACGGCCTGCGCCAGTTCCAACCATGCGATGGGGCTGGCCTTTCAGATGGTCCGTTCGGGCGCCAGCCGGGCGATGCTGACGGGTGGGTCGGAATCCATGCTGTGTTTCGGGGGGATCAAGGCCTGGGAAGGTTTGCGGGTCATGTCGAAAGATGCCTGCCGTCCTTTCAGCCTGAACCGAAACGGCATGGTGCAGGGCGAGGGGGCGGCGATCTTTGTCTTTGAGGATTACGCCCATGCCAAAAAACGCGGCGCCGAGATATTGGCCGAGGTGATCGGCTTTGCCATGACATCGGATGCCGCCGACATCGTCATGCCCTCGAAACAGGGGGCGGCGCGGGCCATTGCGGGGGCCTTGCGCGATGCGCAGGTCAATCCGGAAAAAGTGTGCTATATCAACGCGCATGGCACCGGAACGGCGGCCAATGACAAGACCGAATGCGCCGCCGTCGCCGATGTGTTCGGGCAGCATGCCGACCGGCTTATGATCTCCTCGACCAAGTCGATGCATGGCCATCTGATCGGCGGCACCGGGGCGGTGGAACTGCTGGCCTGTATCATGGCGTTGAAGGATGGGGTGATCGCGCCCACCATTGGCTATGAAGAACCCGATCCCGAATGCGCGCTGAATGTCGTGCCCAATGTCGCGCGTGAGGCCAAGGTGAAGGTGGCGCTGTCCAATGCCTTTGCCTTTGGCGGGCTGAACGCGGTTCTGGTGCTGAAACGGGCCTGAGCTTTGAAACGGGCCTCGGCGGGTCAGCTTTCGTCGGGCAGTCGCAACACAAAAGGGCCGCACCGATGGTGCGGCCCTTGTCATGTTGCCGCGACTGGCGCGGTTCAGTTGCCGTTGGCGGTGTTCACGGCATCATAACCGGCGGTGAAGCCGACCAGCGAGGCCGCAACCGTCACGCGCTGATCGGGGGCCACGACCGGAACGATGGTGATTTCGGCCTTGTTGCCGCGTTTGAACGCATCAATCTCGGCGGTGGTAAAGCCGATCCGCGCGATGCAGCCGATCTGCGAGCACCATGAAAACGGATATTTCCGGGCCTGGGCCGCGTCGATCTGGATCGTCATTTCCTCGGTCAGCAGGGTTTCCAGCGGTACGATGACCGTGGCACCTGCAGCGGCCTGCTGGCCATCGGGCAGGCCGAAGATCGAGATTTCGGCCACCGGATTGCCGTCGCTGTCTTCCAGCAGCTGATAAAGCTGGCAGGGATCGGCCCCGTCCTCGGTGCGGACGCAACGCCGTTCCCAGTCACCATGCTCGGACGCGGTATAGGTTGCGCCGATGGCATCGGGATCGGGTGCATTCGGATCGCGGCCCATGGACAGGCTGTCAGCCGCCTGCGGGGCTTCGCTGATCGTGCTGCCCGCAGGGGGCGTTTCCTCAGCCGCAGGTGCGGTGGTGTCCTGCGCGGCAACGCTGCCTGCAAAGGCAAGGGCAAAGAGCGAAGTAAGAAGCGAAGTCTTGGTGAGGGTCATCGTTCCGATCCTATCTGTTCGGCTTGGGCGATAGCATGCCGTTCCGCGAAAGTCAGGGGAGAAAACATGCCGCAATCCGTCGAACTTGGCAGAACCTTGCCGGGTTCGTTACAGTTGCGGCAGCATTATCCCCGGACCGGAGACGCATCAGGCTGGTCCGGTTCAAGCCCGACGGACCCCGGCTGCCCAGGTGAAAAGGCCATGTGAAAAAGGGCCGGCGAACCGGCCCTTTCCCTTGAATTTTTGCTCCCCGTCGGACTGGCCGACTTTATGAAAGGGGACGCTACGGGGTCAGACCCCATGCGTCAACCGGGAAAATCGCCCCGCCGATCCCCTATAGGTCAAAAAAGGGCCGCATCTTTCGCAAGATGCGGCCAGTCCGACAGGGAGGTCGTCCATCACCCCGGCACTTAAGGACCGCCTGGGCAAGAACGAGACTGGCACAGGACCATTAACATTGTATTTTGACCCGCAACGCCCCAACCGGCCTTGTGAATCCGGGGGGACAGAAACGGTGACAGGAAGGGACAGCCAGTTGGAAAACGCGATCTTCATGGGAGGCGGCGGTGAGGGATATGGGCAGCCGCAATCGCTGCGGCTGGATCATGGCAACCGTCACGGCCTGATTGCGGGGGCGACGGGCACAGGCAAGACCGTAACGCTGCAGGTCATGGCGCAGGGTTTTTCCGATGCGGGCGTGCCGGTGTTCCTGTCGGATGTGAAGGGCGATCTGTCCGGCCTTGCCCTGCCGGGTTCGGCCGAAGGCAAGCTGCATGGCGCCTTCACCAAACGGGCAGAGACCATCGGCCTTGATCTGGCCTATTCCGGCGCGCCGGTCACCTTCTGGGATATTTACGGTGAACAGGGTCATCCGGTCCGCAGCACGGTTGCCGAGATGGGGCCCCTGCTGCTGTCGCGTCTGCTGGAACTGACCGATCCGCAGGAGGGCGTGATGAATGTCGCCTTCCGGCTGGCCGATGATGAGGCGCTGCCGATCCTTGACCTGAAGGATCTGCGCGCGATGCTGACTTTCATCGCCGAGAATGCCACCGAAATCAGCGCGAAATACGGGCTGGTTTCAACCTCGTCCATCGGGGCGATCCAGCGGCGCCTGCTGGTGCTGGAAAATCAGGGTGGCGAAAAGATGTTCGGGGAACCGGCGCTGGCGCTTTCGGACATGATGCTGACCGATCCGCAGGGGCGGGGACGGATCAACATTCTGGCCGCGGATAAGCTGATGGCGGCGCCGCGGCTTTATTCCACCTTCCTGCTGTGGCTTTTGTCGGAATTGTTCGAGGAACTGCCCGAGGTCGGCAACCCTGAGAAGCCGAAACTGGTTTTCTTCTTCGACGAGGCGCATCTGCTGTTTGACGGCGCGCCCAAGGCGTTGACCGACAAGGTGGAGCAGGTGGTCCGGCTGATCCGGTCCAAGGGGGTGGGGGTCTATTTCATCACCCAGAAACCGGCGGATGTGCCCGATGACGTGCTGGCGCAGCTTGGCAACCGGGTGCAGCATGCGCTGCGCGTCTTCACCCCGCGGGACCAGCGCGATTTGCGGCTGGCGGCCCAGACCTATCGTGAAAATCCGCGCTTTTCGACCGAAGAGGCGATCAAGGAGGTCGGAACCGGCGAGGCCTTGACCTCATTCCTTGAGGCGAAGGGCATTCCGGGCATTGTGGAACGCACCCTGATCCGTCCGCCCAGCAGCCATCTGGGCCCGATAGAGCCGGGCGTGCGCGCGGCACTGATCGCGGGATCCCCCCTTGCCGGGAAATACGAGGCGGTGATCGACCGCGAGTCCGCCTATGAACGACTTGCCGCCCGGGCCGAGGCCGCGGCGCGCGAGGCCGCCAAAACCGAGGCGGAAGAAGCAAAGGCGCAGCAGAACGCACGGGAATCCGAGAATGATGCGCGCGAATTCCGCAATGCGCGGCGCTATGACGGTGGCATGCCTGCACGCAAGACAAGCCCCAGCCGCCGGCGCAGCGGATCATCGGATTCGGTGGGGGAGGCCTTTGCGAAATCCTTTGCCCGGCAATTGGGCACGCGCGGCGGACAGGCCATCATGCGCGGGATTCTGGGATCGCTGTTCAAGAAACGCTGAAGGGGCGGGCCGCCCACCGCGTCGTGACCGGGATGGCCCAGCCGTCCCGGGCGCGGCGGATCACTCTGCCGCGGTCTTGTGGAAGTCGCGGCGAATCGCCTGGGATTTCTGCCACCAGACCGAGGCGCGGTTTCGCACCCGATGCGCATCGAAGGCGGCCTCATCCCCGAATTCCTCGGCGATCCGCCAGATCAGCGGATCGTCCGTCACCTCGGCATCGAAACGCAGGCAGCCGGGTTCGGCCCGGCTGAGGCGGATATGGTCGGGCAGAAACGCGGCCACGATCCGCGCTTCATCCGCATCGGCGCAGATCAGACGTCCGGTCAGACGGATCACTCCCACTCGATCGTGCCGGGTGGTTTTGATGTGATGTCATAGGTCACGCGGTTGATGCCCTGCACCTCATTGATGATCCGCGTCGCGGTTTCACCAAGGAAATCATGGCTGAACGGGTAATAATCCGCTGTCATCCCGTCGACGCTCGTCACCGCCCGCAGGGCGCAGGCGAAATCATAGGTGCGCCCGTCGCCCATCACGCCCACGGTTTTCACCGGAAGGATCGCGACAAAAGCCTGCCAGATCTCGTCATAAAGCCCGTGCTTGCGGATCTGGTCGATATAGACCGCATCGGCGCGGCGCAGGATTTCCAGCTTTTCGCGGGTGATCTCACCGGGGCAGCGGATCGCCAGGCCGGGGCCGGGGAAGGGGTGGCGCCCGATGAAGCTTTGCGGCAGGCCCAGTTCGCGGCCAAGCGCGCGGACCTCATCCTTGAACAACTCGCGCAGTGGCTCAACCAGTTTGAGACCCATCTTTTCGGGCAGGCCGCCGACATTGTGATGGCTTTTGATCGTCACCGAAGGCCCGCCCGAAAAGCTGACGCTTTCGATCACATCGGGGTAAAGCGTGCCCTGCGCCAGAAATTCCGCGCCTTCGATCTGGCTGGCGTATTTCTGGAACACGTCGATGAACAGCCGCCCGATGGTCTTGCGCTTCACCTCGGGGTCGGACACGCCTTCCAGCGCGCCAAGGAACAGCTCGCTCTCCTCGGCATGGATCAGGCGGATATTGTAATTGTCGCGGAACATGGTCACGACTTCCTCGGCCTCGTTCAGCCGCAACAGCCCGTGATCCACGAAAACGCAGGTCAGTTGATCGCCGATCGCCTCATGGATCAGGATGGCCGCAACCGAACTGTCCACGCCCCCCGACAGGCCGCAGATCACATGGCTGTCGCCGACCTGCGCGCGGATCTTGGCAATCGCCTCCTCGCGGTAGGCGCCCATCGTCCAGTCGCCCTTGAACCCCGCAAGGCGCACGAAGTTTTCATACAGCTTCGCCCCCTTGGGGGTGTGATGGACTTCCGGGTGGAACTGCACCGCATAGAATTGCCGGGCGGGATCGGCGGTGATGGCAAAGGGCGCATTGGGCGAAGTGCCATAGACCGAGAACCCGGGCGCGATGTCCGACACATGGTCGCCATGGCTCATCCAGACCTGTTCGCGACCCTCGCCGAACCAGCCGTCCAGCAGCGGATGGCGTGCGTCGGTCGGGGTGACGAAGGCGCGGCCGAATTCGGCGGTGCCATGGCCGCGCTGCACCTTGCCGCCAAGGCAATGCATCATCACCTGCTGGCCATAGCAGATGCCAAGGATCGGCACGCCCATCTTGAAGGCCGATTGCGGCGGCATCGGCGCGCCTTCCGCAAAAACCGAGGCCGGACCACCCGAGAAGATCATCGCCCGAGGCGCGAATTCCGCAAGGAAATCATCCGTCACGTTCTGATAGGGGTGGATTTCGCAATAGACGTTCAGTTCCCGCAGACGCCGCGCGATAAGCTGCGTGACTTGTGATCCGAAGTCGATGATGAGAAGGCGGTCATGCTGTGTCATGGTCAGGCAATATTGCGCAGCGCGCGCGCGCGCAAGAGTGATCCGCGCGATGCGCGCGCCCGTCAGGGCAGGCATGTCGTTTTTGGGCAGCAAGCGGCGGAAACGACCGGAGCGGCGCAGCCGCAAAGAGGCATAAGGGCGGCAAACTGGCGGTCCCCACATTGAAGGGCCCCGAACCGGCGGCCCCGTGGCCGCGATGCAGGAGATTGAGGCGATGAACGAAGTTGCAGGACGCAGGGCAAGGGGCGGCGGCGGGTCTGCGCGGCGCGCGGAACGGTCGGCGGTCAGTTTCGACGTCGCGAAATACATCCAGCGCAATATCCCGAATTTCGAGATCCTGAACGAGGAAGCACTGCAGATCATCGAGTACAACGCGGAAACCGTGCTGGAGGAGATCGGCGTGAATTTCGTCGAGAACCCGGCGGCGCTGGACCGCTGGCGCGCGGCCGGGGCCGATGTACGGGGCGAACGGGTGCATATTCCGCGCGGTCTGGCCCGCAAGCTTTGCGCGACAGCGCCCGGCAGCTTCACCCAGCATGCCCGCAACCCCGCGCGCAGCGTCGAGGTCGGCGGACGCAATCTGGTACTGGCCCCGGTTTATGGCCCCCCCTTCGTGCGCGACCGCACCGGCGGGCGGCGCTATGCGACCATGGCGGATTTCGAGAATTTCGTGAAGCTGGGCTATATGTCGAAATGGCTGCACCATTCCGGCGGCACTGTTTGCGAGCCGACCGATATTCCGGTGAACAAGCGCCATCTGGACATGCTGCGCGCGCATATGGTGCTGTCGGACAAGCCCTTCATGGGGTCGGTCACCGAACCCGTCCGCGCGGCGGATTCGGTCGAGATGGCCAAGATCCTGTTCGGGGCCGATTTCGTCGACCAGAACACGGTGATGACCAGCCTGATCAACATCAACAGCCCGCTGACATTTGATTCCGTGATGATGGGCGCGCTGGAGGTCTATGCACAGGCCAATCAGGCCGCGATCATCAGCCCCTTCATTGTCGGCGGGGCCATGGCGCCGGTGACGGTAGCAGGCACGCTGACGCAGGTTCTGGCCGAGGTTCTGGCCGGTGTCGCCTATAGCCAGTTGGTGCGCCCCGGCGCGCCGGTGATCTTCGGCGCTTTCGTGACCTCGATCGACATGAATTCCGGCGCGCCGACCTTCGGCACGCCCGAGGCCGCGCATATCACCTATGGCGCAGGGCAACTTGCCCGCCGTCTGGGGCTGCCTTACCGGTCGGGCGGGTCGTTCTGCGGCTCGAAACTGCCCGATGCGCAGGCGGCATACGAGACGGCGAACAGCCTGAACATGGCGCTGCTGGCGGGCGTGAACTTCATGCTGCATGCCTGCGGCTGGCTGGAAGGCGGGCTGGTCAGTTCCTATGAGAAATTCGTCATGGATGCCGACCAGCTGGGTACGCTGCACCATCTGGCGCAGGGCATCATGATGGATGAGAACGGGCAGGGCATGGACGCGATCCGCGAGGTGGGGCCGGGTGGCCATTACCTTGGCTGCGCCCATACGCAGGCCAATTTCAAATCCGCTTTCTGGCGCTCGGAACTGCTGGATTACAAACCTTTCGAGACCTGGGATGAGGAAGGCGCCCGCGATACCGAAACGCTGGCGGCAAACCGGGTTACGAAACTGCTGGGCGACTATCAGGCCCCGACGCTGGATGAAGGGATCCGTGAGGCGATTGACGATTATGTCGCCCGCAAGAAGGCCGATATGCCCGACGCCTTCATTTGAAACAGGTCAAGCCGAACCCGGCGGGCGTTTAGACCCGCACCGGGCAAGGGAAGATGACCCGTGGGGCGGCGCTTGCGCCGCCCCTTGCCGTATCACGCCCCGGCGCGCTGTGACAGCAGGCGAAACTCGGCCATCAACGCGATCAGCAGATCGACATGCCGCGTCAGTGAATAGGCCGCATCGCCGCGCTGCCGGGTGGTCTCGATGCGCTCTTCCTCATCCAGAAGGCGGGCAAGGGCCGCCTCGGGCGCTGGCGGATGGACCGTGGCGATCAAGCGCCTGAGATCCCGTTCGCGCCGATATTCGGTCATGCCAAGACGGGCGGCGCGCACCAGAAGACGCGGACGGCTCAGGCGGGAAAGACATTTGCGGAAATCTTGCATGGGCTTCTCCTTTTCGAACCTGGATACTTTTGCGCAATTCAACCAAGCGTTGCGCATTTCCGGTTTGCGGCGCACGGAGCTTTCGCAGTTGTTTATGAATTAGAAACAATTATCGGCTCCAGCGGAAATTTTAACGAACGGGTAACCAATGCTCGGGAAGGTTGCATTTGGTCAAAATCGGAAAATCGAGCGGGCCGGAATGAAACACAGCGAGTCAGCAAGGACAGACCCGACCGGAAAACTTCCGCTTCCTGCATGGCTGCCGGATGCGGCGCGGATTTACCTTCATCATACCGAAAGCGGGGTTTCGCTGCGGCAATTGGCACTGCGCGAAGGGGTCCATGCCTCGACCGTGCTGCGTCAGGTGCGTCGCTATGAGACCCGGCGCGACGATCCGTTGGTGGATGAGGCGCTTGACCGGCTGAGCCGTCTGCAGGGGTTTGCACCGCAACAGCCCAGCCGGAAGGATGTTCCCAGCATGACCGCCCCGATCCGTCCCAGCACTACGACGTCTGACGTTGCCGGCCCTGCCGGCGCCGCCAGCATTGATGAGGTCACGATCCTGAATGAAGGCCGGCGCATTCTGCGGCGTCTGGCCGAGGCTGGCACGGTACTGGCCTTCGCCCCGGACATGGAAAAGGCCGCCGTATTGCGCAGCCTGCCCGATGGGCAGTCCAGCCGGGTCGCGGTGGTGGACCGGGCCGTCGCGCAGGTCTTTGCCCTGCAGGAATGGATTTCCTGCACCAGACCGGGGCGGGTCTCGCTGTATCGTATCACGATGGCGGGGCGTGCGGCCCTGCGGCAGATGATCGACCGGCCGCATCACGCGCCGCCGGGCCTTGCCGAGGCCTCCGCCTCGTTCCGTCATCATACAGCCGGGGATTGCAGCGATCCCGACGAGGAAACCACCCGCCGCCCGCGTTATGCCTCGACTGAAAGCCCGGTCGTGGTTCTGGCACGGCGGCGCGACAAGGACGGGAAGCCCTTTCTGTCGGCGGATCTTGTGCAGGCGGCAGAACGGCTGCGGGAGGATTTCGAACTTGCCCAGATCGGCCCGCGCGTCACCCAGAACTGGGAACGGTTCCTGACCGGAGGCGACAGGGGGGGCTTCCGCCCTGATACGGGCGGTCCAACGGGTCCGCGCGATGCGCGGGAACGGGTTTCGGCGGCGCTGCGCGATCTGGGCCCGGGACTGGGCGACATGGTGCTGCGCTGCTGCTGTTTTCTGGAAGGGCTGGAGGCGGCGGAACAGCGTATGGGCTGGTCGGCGCGTTCGGGCAAGATCGTGCTGCGCATCGCGCTGCAACGCCTGCGCCGCCATTACGACGAGGCTTATGGCCGTCATGGCCCGATGATCGGCTGAAAACCCGATGATCGGCTGAAAAGCGGTCTCGGACGGGTTCGATGAACTGCGACGGGCCGGAGGTTTTCCCCCGGCCCGCTGCGTCTTCGGCCCCTGGGCCGTCAATCCCCGGGGCTTCACTCCTCAGACATGGGCGCTGCGTGTGATCCGCAGCCCGTGCAGCAATCCGGCCAGCGCCGCCCCGGCCAACGGTGCCGCGATGAAGACCCACAGATCCGCCAGCGCCTTGCCGCCCACAAACAGCGCAGGCCCGAAGGACCGCGCCGGATTGACCGACACCCCGGTGACATTTATCCCGACCAGATGGATCGCGGCCAGCGTCAGACCGATGGCCAGCCCGGCAAAGCCTGCAGGCGCATCCGATTGCGTGGCCCCCAGAATCACCGTGACAAACAGAAAGGTCGCGACGAATTCAAAGACCAGCGCCGAGCCCAGCCCGTATTCCCCCAGATAGCCGGGGCCATAGCCGTTCTGCCCCAGCCCGTTGACTGCAAGGCTGTAATCGGCCTTGCCCGAGGCGATCATAAGGATCACCGCCGATGCGGCCACCGCACCCGCGACCTGTGCTGCAACATAGGGCAGCATTTCCGACGCGCTCATCCGTCCCGAGAGGACGAACCCCAGCGTGACCGCCGGGTTCAGATGCGCGCCCGAGACTGCGCCCAGACCATAGGCCGCCGCCACAATCGACAGACCAAAGGCCATGGCGATGCCGTGCATACCGATGAATTCGCCCATCAGCACCGCAGCGCCGCACCCGAAAAACACAAGGATGAAGGTTCCCAGTGCTTCTGCAATCATTTTCCGTGACATCATTTCTATCCTGATACTCGTGACTTGACCAACGGGCAGGGCAGCCATTCGCTGCCAGCAGGTTGTCTCTGCCCGGATTTGGGCTTATTCCTTGTTGGCAGGCCTGCACAGGGGGGAAATTCAGGTGCGCGACCTTAAAATGCCGGATCAGCGCCACCCCGAGAAGGCGCATCGTCCCGACAATGCCCAGCCGAAGAAGCCGGACTGGATCCGCGTCAAGGCCCCGACCAGCGCGGGGTACAAGCAGACCCGCGACATTATCCGCGAACAGAAGCTGGTCACCGTCTGCGAAGAGGCAGGCTGCCCCAATGTCGGCGAATGCTGGAGCCAGGGCCACGCCACCATGATGATCATGGGCGAGATCTGCACGCGCGGCTGCACCTTCTGCAATGTGGCCACAGGGCGTCCGCAGGCGCTTGATGCGTTTGAGCCGGGGCGCGTTGCCCATGCGGTGCAGCAGCTTGGCCTGAACCATGTCGTGGTGACATCGGTGGACCGCGACGATCTTGAGGATGGCGGGGCCGAACATTTCGCCCAGACCATCCGCGCGATCCGTCACCGTTCGCCGGGCACGACCATCGAGATCCTGACGCCGGATTTCCTGAAATGCGCGCCGTCGGTGCTGGAGAAGGTGGTTGAGGCGCGGCCCGATGTGTTCAACCACAATCTGGAAACCGTGCCGGGGCTTTACCCCGAGGTGCGCCCAGGCGCGCGCTATTTCCACAGTCTGCGGCTGTTGCAGCGGGTCAAGGAACTGGACCCGACGATGTTCACCAAATCGGGCATCATGGTGGGTCTGGGCGAAGAGCCGCAGGCTGTGCGGCAGGTGATGGATGACATGCGCGCCGCCGATGTCGATTTCCTGACCATCGGGCAATATCTGCAGCCGACCCCCAAACACCATATTGTCGCGCGTTTCGTGACACCCGAGGAATTCGCGGCCTATGAAAAATCGGCCTGGGGCAAGGGCTTTCTGATGGTCTCGGCCACGCCGCTGACACGGTCCTCCTATCACGCCGGAGAGGATTTCGCCCGGCTGCGCGACACCCGTCTGGCCCGGCTGGGCAAGGCCTGAACCGACCGGTGATCATGGCCGACTGACCCTGCCGGGCCAATTTTTGACCGGCGGGTATGACTGGCCGGGCAGCAGGGCAGGGGCCGTCACTCGATGGCGGGCACTTTCTTCAGATAGGCCGCGATGGCCGTGCGATCCTCGCCGGTCAGCCGCGCCATATTCTCGACCACATGGGCCATATGGCCGCCCGCACTGTCAAATTCGGGGGTGAAGCCCGAGAACAGATAGGCCGCGATTTCTTCCTCGGTCCATGTCAGCGCGCCGGGGGTGATGTTGGGACTGCGGCCCCGCCCATCGGGGTTCGGCGCGCCCGCCAGCCAGCGCGACCGGTCCAGCCCGCCAAGCGCGTTGCGCGGCGTATGGCATTCGCCACAATGGGCCAGCGCCTCGACCAGATGGCGACCGCGCGTCTCGGCCTCGGTCAGATCGCCGCCGATCACCCAGTCACGCGATTCGAACAGCAGCTTCCAGCCACCCAGACTGCGGCGGATAGTGAAGGGAAAGCCCACCTCATGCGGCTGACTGGGGGTCGCATCCGGGGGCAGGGTCTGCAGATAGAGGTGCAGATCGGCAATTTCCTGAAGGCTGGCCTTGTTATAGGCATTCCACGGAAAGGCCGGATAGTAATGGCTGCCCCCGGGGCTGAGGCCGCGCTGCACCGCCGAGGTGAATTCGGCCAGCGTCCAGCCTGCTATCCCTTCGGGCGAAGGGGAGATATTGGGGGCGATGAAGGTGCCGAAATCGGACGCAAAACGCATCCCGCCCGCCAGCACAAGCTGATCCTCCGCATCGGCGCCGGGGGCCATATGGCAGGAGGCGCAGCCCGCCGCCCAGAACACGGTCTCACCGCGCGCGGCATCCCCCGTGATCCCGGCAACGGCATCATCAGGGATGGGGTCCGGGGCGGTCAGGATCCATCCTGCACCGCCCCCCAGAACGGCCAGCAGGGCAAGAAGACTGAGGGCGCGGCGCATGGGCAGGGTCCTTTCGGGGGCAATTCCCGTCGATCTTGCGCGCAAAGGGCAGGGCGGGCAAGCGGGGGCAGGTGGCGTTCACGCAGGTTTTGGCACGCAGGTTTTGGGAAAGGGCACGCGCGTCAGATCCTTGGCACGCGGTTCGCCCGCCCGCCACCCTCCAGCGTCAGCCATTCGGGCCAGCCGATGAAATATTCCACCGCGACCAGCAGCAGGCACAGCGCGATCACCCCCAGCACCAGTTTCACCCGGGCAGGTGAGGGCGGGTTGCGCACCCAGCGGGCCATGCGCAGGAACCAGATGTAATTCATGATATGGCCCCACGCGGTGATGCCTTCCGGTGATCTGCCAGATCCTGCCCCAGATCCTGCCCCAGATCCTGCCCCAGATCCTGCCACGGTGCGATGCGGAACGTGCCCCGCGCCGCCCCCGAGGGCGAGGGCAGCGCCCAGATGGCCAGACCCGGATATTCCGGCGCCTTGAGGCGTCCCGCCGCAACCCGGCGGCCAAGGGCGATCCGCGCGGCGGTCAGGCTGGTGAAGGCCAGCCGCCGGGGTGCAAGCGTGACGATCAGCGTGGCCAGACGGTCGGGGGCATAGGATCCGGACGGAATATCGCGATCCATGCCTGAAACATCCTTGGCCAGATCCGTCAGTCCCAGCCCCAGACCGGGCAGAAGATGGTCCTCCTCAGGCCTAATCCTGCGCGGGGTGATCCCGGTTTCGGCCAAGAGCGACCAGAAGCGGTTGCCCGGCCCGGCATAGTAATGCCCCCGCGCCGCCGACACGTGCCCTGCCGCCGTGCCGCAGAACAGGCAGTCCAGATCCGGCGCTGTGAGATCCGGCAGCATCAGCCGCTTTCGGTGAACCGCACCTTGCCGATATGCGGCAGGTTGCGGTTGCGCTGCGCGAAGTCGATGCCATACCCCACGACAAATTCATCGGGGATCTCGAACCCGGTCCAGTCGGCCCGGATATCGACCTCGCGCCGGCTGGGCTTGTCCAGCAGCGCGCAGACCTTCAGCCGCGCCGGTTCGCGCGCCTGAAGAACGTGCAGAACATGGCTGAGCGTGAAGCCCGTATCGACTATATCCTCAACCACCAGCACATCGCGGCCCGCGATTTCCCCGCGCAGATCCTTCAGGATCCGCACCTCCCGGCTGGAATGCAGCGCATCGCCATAGGATGACGCCTCCAGAAAATCGACCTCCACCGGCAGGTCAATCTCGCGCACCAGATCGGCGATGAAGACGAAGGAGCCGCGCAAAAGCCCCACCACCACCAGTTTGTCGGTGCCTTTGAAATGCGTCGTGATTTCACGCGCCAGCACCTCGACCCGGGCGGCAATCGCCTTGGCCGAGATCATCTGGTCTATGACATAGGGTCGCATCATGCAGTCCGTCCCTTGATTTCCGCCCCTTGATTTCAGCGGCAGCTTTACCCATTACCGGGGGCCAAGTCACGCCAAACTCTGCCCCCGAAGGCGCAGATCCGGCCCAAGGACAGGATTGCCCCGAACCGATGCCGACCCATTCCGAGACGCGAAACCTGCCCTATAGTGCCGTGCAGATGTATGAGCTTGTTGCGGATGTGGAGGCCTATCCGAAATTCCTGCCCTGGACCTCGGCGGCGCGGATCCGCTCGCGCGAGCAGCAGCCCGACGGGACCGAGAAGATGGAGGCAGATCTGGTGATTTCCTTCAAGGTGTTCCGCGAAAGGTTCGGCAGCCGCGTCACGCTGTGGCCCGGAAAGGACCGGATCGATACCGAATATCTTGAGGGTCCATTCCGCCATATGCGCGCGACATGGCGTTTTGCCGACCGGGACGAGGGCGGCTGCGAAGTGCGATTCGATGTGGATTTCGAGTTCCGCAACGCCATCCTGCGGGGGATCATCGGCGTTGTCTTCAACGAGGCGATGCAGCGCATCGTGCGCGCCTTCGAGGCGCGGGCAAAGGCGCTTTACGGTCAGGCGGCCTGAAGTTTCATCTCAACGTCAGCCAGCAAGCGCCTGCTTCATCAGGGAAATCGCATGATCACAGGCCGCGCCGCGCACCCTGTCACGGCCCAATGCGCCAAACTCCACCGTTTCGGTCCTCAGTGATCCTTGCCGCGTGGCAATGCCGAAACAGACGCGACCTTCGGGTTTGAAGTCCGACCCGCCCGGCCCGGCAATCCCGGTTACCGACACCGCCAGATCAGCCCCGGAGGCGGCCAGCGCCCCCGCCGCCATCTCCCGCGCCACCGGTTCGGACACGGCGCCATGGGCCGTCAGCGTGTCGTCGCGCACCCCAAGCATCGCCTTTTTCGCGGCATTGGAATAGGTGACGAACCCGCATTCGAACACATCCGACGATCCCGCCACCGCCGTCAGCGCCGCCGAGACCATGCCCCCGGTACAGCTTTCGGCCGTGGCGATGCGCCAGCCCTTCGCGCGGGCGGCATCAAGAAGCTGTGCAGCACTCATCCCATCAGCACCCCATGCGCGATTGCGGCCAGGGCCATCGTGCCCAGCCCGGCGAACAGACCGGCCCAAAGATCATCCAGCATGACCCCCGCGGCATCGCCGCGCGCATCGGCCCGCCCGACCAGCCAGGGCTTCCAGATGTCGAACAGCCGGAACAAAAGGAAGGCCGAAACCCAGCCCGGCCAGGGGAAATTCGCGCTGTCCATGCCCACCCACCAGAAGGCGAAGGACGGAAACAGAAGCGCGATCCACTGACCTGCAACCTCATCCACCACAATTTCGGACGGATCCTCGCCGGGGCGGTCGGCCAGTTCGCGCGCACAGGCCCAGAAGCCCAGTGCCGTCACAAGGACAGTGGCCACCAGCAGCAGCGGAAAATGCCCGACCCGGTGCAGGATCAGTCCCAGCCCCAGCGCTGCAAGCGAGCCCCAGGTGCCCGGGGCAGGGCGCAACAGGCCGACCCCGAAGAAGATGGCGACGATCCTGCTCATGCGCGGATCAGGGTTGCGCTGGCCAAGGCCGCGATCCCCTCCTTGCGTCCGGTGAAGCCCAGCCTTTCGCTGGTCGTGGCCTTGACTGACACGCGATCTGCCGCAACCGCCATGATCTCGGCCAGACGCGCCTGCATCGCACCGGCATGGGGCCCGATCTTGGGCGCCTCGCAGATCAGGGTCACGTCGCAATTGCCCAGGTTGAAGCCGCGCGCCCGCGCCGCATCCATGGCATGACGCAGGAAAATCTCGCTGGCCGCCCCTTTCCATTGCGGATCCGACGGCGGGAAATGCCGCCCGATATCGCCCAGCGCCAGCGCGCCATAGATCGCATCGGTCAGCGCATGCATGCCGACATCGGCATCGGAATGGCCCAGCAGCCCCCGGTCATGCGGGATGCGGACCCCGCAAAGCCAAAGATGATCGCCTTCACAAAAAGCATGGACGTCAAACCCATTGCCAAGGCGGATATCCATGCCGCGCCCTTTCAGGATCTTTTCGGCCCGCGTGAAATCGCCGGGCCAGGTGAGTTTCAGGTTCTCCTCCTCGCCCTCCACGATCATCACGTCAAGCCCTGCGGCCCGCGCGACCTCGACATCATCCGCCGCCCCGCCCGGATGGGCGCGATGTGCGGCAAGGATCGGGGCGAAGTGAAAAGCTTGCGGTGTCTGGGCGCGGAAAAGCCCGTCGCGGGGCTGGACGCCCGCAACCTGCCCGTCCTGCCCCCGCCAAAGTGCATCGGTCACGGCAAGGGCCGGGGCCACGGCGGGCGCATGGTCCAGTGCTGCCGACAGCCGTGCGATCAAGGGGACCGACAGGCAGGGGCGGGCGGCATCATGGATCATCACCCGGCTTGTCCCGGTCCCGGCAAGGGCCTCCAGCGCATTCCGGACCGATTGCGCGCGGGTCTCGCCACCCTCGACGACGTGGATATCATCAGGCCAACCTGCGGTTTCGGGGCGGTCGTCGGGATGGATCACCACCACGATATGCGCGGCGCCGCCATGAACGCGAAAGGCGTGCAGCGCCTGTTCCACCACAGAGCGGCCTGCCAGATGCTGCCATTGCTTGGGTCTGTCGCCCCCCGCGCGGGTTCCGCGTCCGGCGGCGACAAGGATCGCGGCAAGTGTCATGGATCCCTCGACTTGTTTGCCCCGAAGGCTTAGGCCATCGCCGCGCGCATGACAATCGGGCGCAGTTTGCGGCAATATCGCACAAAAAACAGGCAAAGCACGTTTTTGCGTCGATCTCGCGCTAAAGGTGATTTGTCATCCTGCCTGCGGCCCGTTACTGCCGAAGGTGACGCACAAGGAATAGGCAATTGCCCCTCAGACTGGCCCCTCGCAGACTGGACAGCGTAACCATTGATCCGCCGGTGCTGCTGGCTCCGCTGGCCGGAATCACCGATCTGCCCTTCCGCAGGCTGGTCGCCGGTTTCGGCGCCGGTCTGGTCGTATCCGAAATGGTCGCCAGTCAGGAGGTTGTGCAAGCAAGGCCGCTGGCGCGGGCGCGGGCCGAACTGGGCTTTGGCGAACAGGCGACCTCGGTGCAACTCGCCGGGCGTGAGGCCTATTGGATGGCCGAGGCCGCCCGCTATGTCGAGGCGCAGGGCGCGCAGGTCATCGACATCAATATGGGCTGTCCGGCCCGCAAGGTGACGAATGGATATTCCGGCTCGGCCCTGATGCGTGAGCCGGACCACGCGCTGCGCCTGATTGAGGCGGTGGTGGGCGCGGTCAAGGTGCCGGTCACATTGAAAACCCGGCTGGGCTGGGATGACGACCTTCTGAACGCGCCCGATCTGGCCCGGCGGGCCGAAGGCGCAGGCATCCGCATGGTCACGATCCATGGCCGGACGCGCTGCCAGTTCTACAAGGGCGCGGCCGACTGGGCCGCGATCCGCAGGGTGAAAGAGGCGGTGACGATTCCGGTTATTGCGAATGGCGATATCGTGGATGCTGCGTCGGCGGAAACGGCGCTGCGACTGTCGGGGGCTGATGGGGTGATGGTCGGGCGCGGGGCGCAGGGCCGGCCCTGGCTGCTGGCCGAGATCGCGGCGCAGCTTTATGACCGGCCCCGGCCCGAGATCCCCCGTGGTCCGGCGCTGGCAGCACTGGTCTGCGGCCATTACGAGGATATCCTGTCCTTCTATGGTGCCGAACTGGGCTTGCGTGTCGCGCGCAAGCATCTGGGCTGGTATCTTGAGGCTGCAGCATGCGATGCGGCGCTGCCCGTTACCCCGTTGCGGGGGCGTATCCTGATCGCCGAATCTCCTGCCGAAGTGCTGCACCTGCTGCCTGAGGCCTTTGCTGACCAGCACAGCGAGGCGGCATGAGCTATCGCGCGCCCTATCCGGTTCCGGGGGTTATCTGGGCCTCGCTGCCGATCCCGGCGCTGCTGATTGATGCGGCGGGACGCATTGCCGAGATCAACCCGGCGGCCGAAAACTTCTTCAACGCCTCGATGCGCAGTCTGAAGGGGCAGCCAGTGTTCGACCGGCTGTCCATCGATGCCCCGATGGAGGAGGCCTTGGCCCGGGCCCGGGCGAATCAGGCCGCGCTGTTCATCAATGATGTCGATGTGACGACCGGGGAACGCCCGCCGATCCAGTGCCACATTCAGGTGGCGCCGATGCATGACAATCCCGATATCGTCATGATGCTGATCTCTCCGCGCGATATCGCCGACCGGCTGGGCCGGGCGACGGCGGTGAAATCGGCGGCGAAATCGGCCATCGGCATGGCCGAGATGCTGGCGCATGAGATCAAGAACCCGCTGGCGGGCATTTCGGGGGCGGCGCAGCTTTTGTCGATGAACCTGTCGCCCGAGGATCGCGAATTCGCCGATCTGATTGTTGAGGAGACTCGGCGCATCGTCAAATTGCTGGAACAGGTGGAACAGTTCGGCAATCTGCGCCCGCCCGACCGGCGCGCGGTCAATATCCATGACGCGCTGGACCGGGCAAGACGATCGGCCATGGTGGGCTTCGCCGCGAAAATGACGATCATCGAGGATTACGATCCGTCATTGCCCAACACTTTCGCCGATCCTGATCAGTTGATGCAGGTCTTTCTGAACCTGATCAAGAACGCGGCCGAGGCGGCGGGGCCGCAGGGCGGCACGATCCGGCTGCGCACATTCTATGACCTGTCGCTGCGTCTGCGGCGGCTGGACGGGCCGGGCCGTCCGCTGGCGCTACAGGTTGAAATCATTGATGACGGGCCGGGTCTGCCCCCCGAAATCGCCTCGAACATCTTCGAACCCTTTGTTTCGGGGCGGGAAAACGGCACTGGCCTCGGCCTTGCGCTGGTCTCGCGCATTGTCACCGACCACGAAGGCTGGGTCGCGGTCGACAGCGTTCCGGGCCGCACGGTGTTTCGCGTATCGCTTCCGGTTGCCCCGCGTGATGCGGCGACCGAGCCAACAGTCAAATGACAGGAGTATAGGGCATGGACGGCACGGTTCTGGTCGCCGATGACGACCGCACGATCCGCACGGTTCTGACGCAGGCGCTGACACGGGCGGGTTGCAAGGTCCATGCCACATCCAGCCTGATGACGCTGATGCGCTGGGTCGAGGAGGGCAAGGGCGATCTGGTCATCTCGGATGTGATGATGCCCGATGGCAACGGGCTTGAGGCGCTGCCGCAGATCTCGAAACTGCGGCCCGGCCTGCCGGTGATCGTGATTTCGGCGCAGAACACGATCATGACGGCAATTCAGGCGGCCGAGGCCGAGGCCTATGACTACCTGCCCAAACCCTTCGATCTGCCGGATCTGATGAAACGCTCGGCCCGGGCGCTGGACATCAAGCGCCGCGCCCCGGCGCGCGGTGCCGCCGCCCCCCCGCGTGAGGCGGGCGAGGATCTGCCGCTGGTCGGGCGCACCGCTGCGATGCAGGCGCTTTACCGTCTGGTGGCGCGGGTGATGAACACCGATCTGGCGGTGCTGGTCACCGGCGAATCAGGCACCGGAAAATCGCTGATCGCGCGGGCGATCCATGACTTTTCCGACCGCCGCAGCCAGCCTTTCATCGTGGCGCAGGCCGCGGATCTGCAGGGCGTGGACGGGCCGGCCAGCCTTGCCGCACGGGCACGGGGCGGATCGCTGGTCTTTGACGAGATCGGCGACCATGACGAGGACACGCAGGCGCGGATCGTGCGGATGCTGGACCTGATGGGCGAGAACGCACCCCGCATCATGGCCACCTCGCAGGTCGATCTTTCGGCCCGGATGGAAGCGGGCAGTTTCCGGCAGGATCTGTTCTATCGTCTGGGCGGTGTCACGCTTCAGGTGCCCGCCTTGCGCGAAAGGGTGGACGATATCCCGCTGCTGGCCGATCACTTCCTTGCGCGGGGCGAACGCGACAGCGGTTCCACGCGGCGCCTGTCGCCCGAGGCGCGGGACCTGATCCGCGCCTACAGCTGGCCGGGCAATGTGCGTCAGCTGGAAAACACGCTGAAACGGCTGCTGGTGACCTCGGGCGAACCCGAGATCGCCCGTGCCGAAGTCGAGGCCGTTCTGGGCAGCCAGCCCGCGCTGGAACCGCTGCGCGGCGGCGGTGAGGGGGAAAAGCTTTCCGCCTCGGTCGCCCGGCATCTGCGGCGCTATTTCGATCTGCATGGCGGCGCGCTGCCGCCCCCCGGCGTCTATGCCCGCATCCTGCGCGAGGTGGAGGCCCCGCTGATCGAGATTGCGCTGGATGCCACGGCGGGCAATCAGGCGCGCTGCGCCGATCTTCTGGGCATCAACCGCAATACGCTGCGCAAGAAGATCACTGATCTGGACATCCGGGTGAGCCGACGTCGCAAACTGATGTAAATACGTCACAGGAACCGTTGCGCCCCAGCCCTGTTCCGGTGCATCATACCAGATATGGATGGGGCGCGCCCCATCCGGCCATTGATTGGGGGCGACTGGATTTTGGCGGCCGTCATGCGCAGCAACACCTGGGCCAAGCTGTCGCGCCTGCGCCGTCAGCGGAAATACCAGACATTGATGACCTTCGGTCTGGTCTTTCTGGGGCCTGTGCTGGCGTTGGCGACCTTTCTGGCGCTGGGGCCTTTCGATCAGGGGGCCGGGTCGTCCTATCTGCGGCTGATCCTGCTGGCCGATCTGGTCTATGTGCTGGTCGTGGCCGCCCTTGTGCTGGGACGCGTGTCGCGGATGATTTCGGACCGGCGCAGCCAGTCGGCGGGTTCGCGCCTGCATCTGCGGCTGTCGGGGGTTTTCGCGCTGCTGGCGCTGATCCCGACGATCCTGGTCGCCGTCTTTGCCGTGCTGACCTTCAATGTCGGGCTTGAGGGCTGGTTTTCCGAAAGGGTGCGCACGGTTCTGGGCAATTCACTGGCGGCCGCGCAGGCCTATGACGGCGAACACCGCCGCGACCTGACCGAAGATGCTACGGCGCTGGCGGGCTATCTTAATGTGGCCAAGCAATCCTCGTTCTTTCTGGCCGATGGCGATTTGCGCCCGATCCTGACCCAGGGACAGGCGGCCATCCAGCGCGGCCTGCGCGAGGCATTTCTGATCGACGGGACCGGGACGCTGATGACGCGGGGGGACCGGTCCTATCTCTTTGATTTCGAACAGCCCGATCCCGAGGCCATTGTGCGCGCGCGCAGCAGTGGCGCGGTTGTGCTGGTCGAGGACTGGCCGAATGACGAATTGCGCGCCATCGTCCATCTGGATGCCTTTTCCGACCGTTATCTTTACATCACGCGGGAGGTTGACGGATCAATCCTCAGCCTTCTGGACGACACACGCGAAACTGTCGCGCTTTATCAGCAGCTTGAGGCAGAACGGGGCCGGATACTGTTCGAATTCGGCCTGCTTTATCTGGGATTCGCGCTGATCCTGATTCTGGCCGCGATCTGGCTGGGATTGTGGTTTGCCGAACGGCTGTCGCGCCCCGTCGGGCGGCTGGCGGGGGCGGCGCAGCGCGTCGGTGCGGGGGATCTTGAGGTGCAGATCCCCGAGGAAGAAGGCGATGACGAGATCGCCATGATGGGCCGCATGTTCAACCGCATGACGCGACAGTTGAAAGGTCAGCGCGATGCGCTGATTTCCTCGAACCGGGAAACCGAAGGGCGGCGGCGGCTGTTCGATTCCGTTCTGTCCTCGATCACTGCGGGCGTGGTCGGGCTGGACCCCGAGGGGCGGGTGGATTTTATCAACCGCGCGGCCGAGCGTCTGCTGGATGTGCCGGACCGCGCCCATGATCTGGATCTGGCGATGGTCGTTCCGGAATTCATGCCCCTTTTCAATCGTTTGCCTGATAGTCTTAATGGAACGGTTCAGGAGGAACTGCGCCTGACCCGCAAGGGCAGGATGGAAAGCCTGCTGGTGCGGATCAGCACGCGGAAATCCGATACCGGGCGGCTTGAAGGCTATGTCATCGCCTTTGACGATGTGACCGATCTGGTCTCGGCGCAGCGCATGGCGGCCTGGGGTGATGTGGCCCGCCGCATCGCGCATGAGATCAAGAACCCGCTGACCCCGATCGCGCTCTCGGCCGAACGGATCAAGCGCAAGTTCGCCAAGGAGGTTTCCGCGCCCGAGGATCTGAACCAATATGCCGATGTCATCATCCGCCAGACCAATGACCTGCGCCGGATCGTCGACGAGTTTTCGAAATTCGCGCGGATGCCCGAACCCGACCGGCGTGAGGAGGATCTGGCGAAACTGCTGCGCGACGCGGTGCTTTTGCAACAGGCGGGCCAGCCCGATGTGGCGATCCGCGCCGAAATCCCCGAGGCGGCGGCGCTGATGGATCTGGATGCGACGATGATTTCACAGGCCTTGACCAACCTGATCAAGAATGCCGGGGAAGCCACGGAAACCCTTAGGGAAAAAGGTGCGCCAGACGGCTATGTTCCACAGATCCGCGTGGCGATGGAGCTGCAGCCCGATCAGGCGGTGATCCGCATTTCCGACAACGGGATTGGCCTGCCGCCGGACCGGGCACGACTGTTTGAGCCCTATGTGACAACGCGCGAAAAGGGCACCGGTCTTGGCCTGCCCATCGTCAAGAAGATCATCGAGGAACATGGCGGCACGTTGGCCCTGCTCGATGCCGAACCATTCGAACCGACAGCCCGTCAGGGCGCCATGGCAGAGATCCGACTGCCACGCCTTGCCCGCACCCAGCGCGGCCGGGCCAGACATTCCAGCCAGGGGGACCAGGGGGGAACATGAGCTCTATTCTTATAGTCGATGACGAACGCGATATCCGCGAATTGATCGGGGATATCCTGCGCGATGAGGGCTTTGCCGTCCGTCTGGCCGGCAATTCCGATGACTGCATGTCCGATGTCATCATCCGCCAGACCAATGACCTGCGCCGGATCGTCGACGAGTTTTCGAAATTCGCGCGGATGCCCGAACCCGACCGGCGTGAGGAGGATCTGGCGAAACTGCTGCGCGACGCGGTGCTTTTGCAACAGGCGGGCCAGCCCGATGTGGCGATCCGCGCCGAAATCCCCGAGGCGGCGGCGCTGATGGATCTGGATGCGACGATGATTTCACAGGCCTTGACCAACCTGATCAAGAATGCCGGGGAAGCCACGGAAACCCTTAGGGAAAAAGGTGCGCCAGACGGCTATGTTCCACAGATCCGCGTGGCGATGGAGCTGCAGCCCGATCAGGCGGTGATCCGCATTTCCGACAACGGGATTGGCCTGCCGCCGGACCGGGCACGACTGTTTGAGCCCTATGTGACAACGCGCGAAAAGGGCACCGGTCTTGGCCTGCCCATCGTCAAGAAGATCATCGAGGAACATGGCGGCACGTTGGCCCTGCTCGATGCCGAACCATTCGAACCGACAGCCCGTCAGGGCGCCATGGCAGAGATCCGACTGCCACGCCTTGCCCGCACCCAGCGCGGCCGGGCCAGACATTCCAGCCAGGGGGACCAGGGGGGAACATGAGCTCTATTCTTATAGTCGATGACGAACGCGATATCCGCGAATTGATCGGGGATATCCTGCGCGATGAGGGCTTTGCCGTCCGTCTGGCCGGCAATTCCGATGACTGCATGTCCGAGATCGCCGCCGAAGCACCGGCGCTGATGATCCTTGATATCTGGCTGAAGGACAGCCGGATGGACGGGATCGACATCCTGAAAACCGTGAAACGCGACAATCCGGATGTGCCGGTGGTCATCATCTCGGGCCATGGCAATATCGAAATCGCCGTCGCTGCGATCAAGCAGGGTGCCTATGACTTCATCGAAAAACCCTTCAATATCGACCAGTTGATGGTCGTTGTTTCAAGGGCGATGGAAACCAGCCGCCTGCGCCGTGAAAACAGCGATCTGCGGCGGCGAGAGGTCACATCCTCTGACATGATGGGATCAAGTCCTGCCTTCAAGGCATTGAAATCGCAGCTTGAAAAGGTCACGAAATCAAATGGCCGCGTCATGCTGACCGGTCCGGCCGGATCGGGCAAGGAACTGGCCGCGCGGTTCATCCATGCCCATTCCGCCCGCGCCTCGGCGCCTTTCGTCACCGTCACCTCGGCCACCATCGAGCCTGAGCGGATGGAAGAGGTACTATTCGGTCGTGAGACGCAGGAACGCGGCATCGAGAAAGGCCTGCTGGAACAGGCGCATGGCGGCGTGGTCTATTTCGATGAAGTGGCCGATATGCCGCCCGGTACGCAGTCCAAGATCCTGCGGGTTCTGGTGGAACAGCAATTCACCCGCGTCGGCGGGGTTGAAAAGGTGCGCGTCGATCTGCGGGTCATCTCCTCGACCACCCGCGACCTGCGCAGTGAAATCGGCGCGGGCCGCTTCCGGCAGGAACTTTATGACCGCCTGAATGTCGTGCCGATTGCGGTGCCCAGCCTTGAGGACCGGCGTGAGGATATTCCCGAACTTACCGCATGGTTCATCGAGATGTTCCATCGCAGTCAGGGTCTGCCGTTGCGCAGCCTTTCGACCGAGGCCGAGGCGATGCTGCAGACGATGCAATGGCCGGGCAATGTGCGCCAGTTGCGCAATGTGATCGAACGGGTCCTGATCCTCGGGGACGGGTCTGGCCCGATTGAACCGCGCGAATTGCCCGGGCAGGACACGGGCGGCGGCGGCGAGGGCCGTGTGACGCTGGGGGGCGCGCTGGCCACATTGCCGCTGCGCGAGGCGCGCGAACTCTTTGAAAAGGAATATCTGCTGACCCAGATCAACCGGTTCGGCGGCAATATCAGCCGCACGGCCAGTTTTGTCGGGATGGAGCGTTCGGCCCTGCATCGCAAGCTCAAATCCCTGGGGGTGGTCACCACGACCAAGGCCGGGGCGCGCCTTGCCCGGCTGGAAGAGGATGAGGATATCGGGGAGGATTGAGGCCCCCGGGCCATTCGCGCGCATCAGTCCGGCATTGCAAAGCGGGGCATCACGTTGACCGGGGCCGGGTGATCTGCCAATGAGGGGACGTTGAGCGGACAGACCCGTCCTTGCGGAGAACAGGCATGAAAGTCATCATCTGCGGCGCGGGGCAGGTGGGCTGGCAGATCGCGCGGCATCTTTCCGGCGAAAAGAACGATGTCACCGTCGTCGATTACAACCCCGATCTGGTGCGCCGGGCGACCGAAACGCTGGATGTGCAGGGCATCGAGGGCTTTGCCAGCTATCCCGATGTTCTGGCGCGCGCCGGGGCGCGGGATGCCGACATGATTATCGCCGCCACCCATTCGGATGAGGTGAATATGGTCACCTGTCAGGTGGCCCATTCTATCTTTGCCGTGCCGCGCAAGATTGCCCGGTTGCGCTCGCAAAGCTATCTGGATGCGATCTATGCCGATCTTTACCGGCGCGACCATCTGCCCATCGACGTGGTCATCAGCCCCGAACGCGAGGTGGCAGAGGCGGCGTTACAACGGCTGGCGGCGCCCGCGACCTTCGACACCGAAAGTTTCATGGGCGGGCGGGCGCAGTTGCTGGGCATCGTGCTGGAAGAGGATTGCCCGGTCCTGAACACGCCCTTGCGGCAATTGTCGGAACTTTTCTCGACCCTGCGGGCCATTGTCGTGGGCGTGCGGCGTGAGGAACGTCTGTTCGCCCCCGAACCCGAGGATCAGTTGTTCGAGGGCGACCGGATCTATGTCTTCGCCCATACCGAGGATCTGAACCGCACGCTTGAGATTTTCGGCAAGACCATCCGCAAGCAGGAGCGTATCGTCATCATCGGCGCGGGCAATGTCGGGCTGGCCGTGGCGCAGGCACTGGAGCGGCGGACCGAACGGATGCGCGCGCGGGTGATCGAGAAGAATCGTGGCCGTGCGGAACGGGCCGCCGATGCGCTGGAACGGACCATCGTCCTGAACGGCGACGGCATGGATATCGACACGCTGACCGAGGCGGGGGTGGACCGCGCCGATGCGGTTCTGGCGGTGACCGATGACGACAAGACCAATCTGCTGGTCGCGGTGCGCGCGAAACAGGTGGGCGCGCGGATGTCGGTAGCGCTGGTCAATGATCCGACGCTGGTGCCGCTGATGGCGGCGCTGGATATCGACGCCTATATCAACCCCCGCGCGACGACGGTTTCATCTATCCTGCGCCATGTGCGGCACGGGCGGGTGCGGGCGATCTATTCCATCGGCGATGCCGAGGCCGAGGTGATCGAGGCGCAGGTTCTGTCCACCTCACCGCTGGCGGGCCGTCTGATCCGCGATATCGAGTTTCCCGAGGGAGTGCTGGTCGGCGCGGTTATGAAGGGCGACAAGGTGGAAAAGCCGCGCGGCGATCTGCGGGTGGAGGAAGGCGACATCATCGCGCTTTTCGCGATGGCCAAGGACGTGCCCGAGGTGGAGCGCCTGTTGCAGGTCTCCATCGACTTTTTCTGATCCGCCATGTCTGGGTCCGCCCTGTCGGGAATTGTCCGGCTTCCGCTTCTGGTGATCCTGACGGGTCTGACGGCGCTGGCCATGTATCTGCCCGCAATCCATGCGGCGGTGCTGCGCGATCATCAGGTCGCGCGGCCGTTTTTCTATGGCGGGACGGTGTTTCTGCTGCTGGCGGTGATGGTGGGCATCGCCGTGTCGAACCGGCGCAACCGGTCATCGGCGGGGCGTGATCTGGCGGCCCTGCTGGGGGCCTATCTCTGGTTGCCGCTGGTGATGGCTGTTCCCTTCGATCAGGCGGTGCCCGATACCTCCTATTTCAATGCCTGGTGGGAGATGCTGTCCTCTTTCACCACGACGGGGGCCACGCTTTATGACCGGCCCGGCCGTCTGCCGCCCTCGCTGCATCTTTGGCGGGCGCTGGCGGGCTGGCTGGGCGGGTTTTTCGTGTTGCTGTCGGTCGCGGCAATCCTTGCGCCGCTGGGATTGGGCGGGGCCGAGGTCACGACCGCACGCAATGTACATTCCAGCGCAGGCAGTGCGCGGGGCGGCATCATGCGGGGCGCGGATCTGTCCACGCGACTGCCGCATTTTGCAGGGATCATCTTTCCGGCCTATGTCGCGCTGACGCTGCTTTTGTGGGTCATCCTGCTGGGTCTGGGCGGGCAGGGGCTTGTGTCCCTGATCCTTGCCATGTCTACCCTGTCGACCAGCGGCATCACCATGGTGGGCGGACTGGCCCGCGATGGCGGGGGCATAGTCGCCGAAACGGTGATTTTCGCCTTTCTGATGCTCAGCGTGACAAGGCGCAGCCTGCCCGGTCCCACCCTGACCGGGCGCAGCCGCCCGGTCTGGCAGGATCCCGAGATCCGGCTTGCCCTGTTCCTGCTGCTGCTGGTGCCGGGGCTTCTGGTGATGCGCCACTGGATCGGCGCACTGAGCTATGAGGGCGAGGAAAATCTGGCCACCGCCGCCCGCGCCTTCTGGGGGGCCGTGTTCACGACGCTGTCCTTCCTGACAACAACAGGGTTCGAAAGCGCCGACTGGCAGGCCGCGCAGGCCTGGTCGGGGCTGCGGACGCCGGGGTTGATCCTTGTGGGTCTGGCCATGATGGGCGGCGGGATCGCCACGGCGACGGGCGGGTTGAAACTGCTGCGCATCTATGCGCTGGCGCGGCATGGCGAACGCGAACTGGGCCGTCTGGTCTATCCGTCCTCGGTCGAGGGGGGCGGGCGGGCGCAGCGGCAGTTGCGGCAGGACGGCGCCTATATGGCCTGGATCTTCTTCATGCTGAACGCGTTGGCCTATGGCGGCTTTCTGTTGGCCTTTGCGCTGGCGGGGCTGGATTTTGACCGCGCGTTGATCATGACGATCTCGATGGTCACAACGACCGGGCCGCTGTCACAGATGGGGGCGGAACAGGCCATTCCACTGCTGGAGCTTTCGGCTCCGGTCAAGCTGATCGCCGCCGCCGCGATGGTGCTGGGCCGGATGGAGGTCCTGGCCCTGATCGCGTTGCTGGCCCCCGGAACATGGCGGCGCTGATCCTGCGGATGAGGGCGTAAACCGCCCCCGAATGCCCTGCGACCAAAGGGCTGATTTTTGGGCTGGAATGTCCCGGCCCGGCCCTTCATACTCGGCCCGACCTTCGGGGGAGGGACCGGGGGCGGCAAAACCGCAGGACAAGAAAAAAAGGCTCATTCCAAATGGCTTCGGATAAACAAAACTTGCAGGACGCTTTCCTTAACCATGTCCGCAAGGCCAAGGTTCCTGTCACGATTTTCCTGATTAACGGTGTCAAACTGCAGGGTGTCATCACGTGGTTTGACAATTTCTGCGTGCTGCTTCGCCGCGACGGCCAGTCGCAGCTTGTCTACAAACATGCGATTTCGACGATCATGCCGGGCGCGCCGATCAGCCTTTACGAAGGCGACGACTGATCTTGAACCAGGACGAACCCGAGGACGCGGAAGAGTGGCAGAAAGAGCCGTCGGGGCATGACACCCAGACGGCCCTGACGCGTGCCTATGTCCTGCACCCTGATGTGAAATCCGTCCGCAGCCGCCGCCTGCCCGAACATGGGCTGGCCGAGGCGGTGTCACTTGCCGGCGCCTTGCCAGGGCTTGAGGTGGTGGGTTCCGAGGTGGTGCGCCTGCCGAAACTTGCCCCCGGAATGCTGTTCGGTTCCGGCAAGGTGGCCGAGCTGGGCGCAAGGCTGGCCGGGCTGGATGTCGGGCTGGTGCTGGTGGACGGGCCGGTGACGCCGGTGCAGCAGCGCAATCTTGAAAAGGAATGGGGTGTCAAGCTTCTGGACCGGACGGGGCTGATCCTTGAGATCTTCGCCGACCGCGCCCGCACGCGGGAGGGGGTTCTGCAGGTGGAACTGGCCGCGCTGAGCTATCAGCGCACGCGCCTTGTGCGGGCCTGGACCCACCTTGAGCGGCAGCGCGGCGGCTTCGGCTTTGTCGGTGGCCCGGGTGAGACGCAGATCGAGGCCGACCGCCGCGCCATTGACGACCAGATGATCCGCCTGCGCCGCCAGCTTGAAAAGGTGGTCAGAACGCGGGAACTGCACCGCGCCGCACGGCGCAAGGTGCCGTTTCCCGTGGTGGCCCTTGTCGGCTATACCAATGCCGGGAAATCGACGCTGTTCAACCGCATGACGGGGGCCGAGGTTCTGGCCAAGGACATGCTGTTCGCGACGCTGGACCCGACGATGCGGGGTGTCACGCTGCCCGCTGAAAACGGGGCGGGACGCAAGATCATCCTGTCCGATACGGTGGGCTTCATCTCGGACCTGCCGACGCAGCTTGTCGCGGCCTTCCGCGCGACGCTGGAAGAGGTGCTGGAGGCCGATCTGATCCTGCATGTGCGCGATATCAGCCATCCCGAAAGCGCCGAACAGGCCGCGGATGTGGCCGATATCCTGACCTCGCTTGGGGTTAAGGCCGAGGTGCCGCAACTGGAAATCTGGAACAAGCTGGATCTGGTCGATGACACCGCCCGCGCGGCGCTTGGCCAACGGGCCGGGCAGGGGCGGGGGATCCTTGCGCTGTCCGCGCTCAGCGGTGAGGGGATCGACGCGCTTCTGGAAGAGGTTTCGGCCGTTTTCGACGAGGAAAAGACCGAAGCCCTCCTGCATCTGACCTTTGCCGAGGGCCGCCGGCGGGCATGGCTGCATGGCGAAGGGCTGATCGAGGCCGAGGAACAGACCGATGACGGCTGGACCTTGCGGGTCCGCTGGACCGCGCGGCAGAAGGGCGAATATTCGGCGCTCTGAGCGGGCAGGCCGTCGGACGGAAATACCGGATTTCAGTCTGGTTTTATGGCCGGTTTTCAGAATGCAAGTCCTGCACCCTGCAGAATGAAACAGGGTTTTCGTTACGGTAACATGATCCAGGGCGCGGCATCCGGACAGAAAATTCCGGTGCCGCGCTCCTTGTTTTGCGCTGTGCTGCCCCCGTTCCGGCGCTCAGCGTTTCTTCTTGGCGTTCCTTTCGGCCTCGGCGCGCACGGCGTCGATAAGCTTCTTGTTGGTCGCGAATTCGCCAAGGATCTTGGCTTCGATCTGTTCGGGGCTTTCGGTGCCGTTGGCCGAGGACAGGACCGAGTCATAGACCTTGCCGCCCAGTTCCTTGCCCGTCTCTTCAAAGACCTTGGAAAAGATCGGCAGCAGGTCGGACTCTTTGGCCTTGTCGCCAAGCGACTTGATCAGGTCCTTTTTCACCGATCCCGACAATTTGCCAAAGACTGCCCGTGCCCCGACATCACCCGCCTTGCCGAATTTGCCGAAGACGCCCGCCGTCGCCACCTGTTTCGCAACGATGCCGGTGAACTTGTCAAAGGTCAGGCCGCCCGCATTGGATTTGAATTCCTTCATGACATCGGTGATGACGCCTTCAAGAATATCCGCGCCGTTCTTCTTGAAATAGCTGATGAGGAAGGAGGTCACTGCCTTCTGGCTGGCCTTCTCGAACAGTTTGCCGGACAGTTTCTTGGCGACCATCGGGCCGATCTTGGCGATGATCTTCTCACCGGCCTTGCCCTTGACCAGCGCGCCCACACTGCCACCGATGAACGAGTCGCGCAGCACGTTGAAACTGGCATCGCCAATCCCCTTGCTGTCGCCCGAGATGCCCTTCCCGACCTCATGCGCCAGCGTCTCGACCGCCGAGGTGCCCGCCCCGGCAATCACCGCCGCGCCCAGAGCACCCGCGCCATAACTGGCCGCTACCGGGGCCGCGATGACGCCGACGATCACGAAACTGGTGGTCGAGACGATCTGCAACCCTGTGACCAGCGATTCCCCCCCGTCGATGATTTTCGACAGATAGGTCTTCATCTTTACCCGGGCGTCATTGGCCTGTTTCTCGGCCTTGGGAAAGATCTTGGCAAAGGCCGCCAGATTGCCCGATTTCAGCGCCGCATCCGCCGCCTTGACCCCGGATTCCGCCGTCTTGATCAGGCTTTCGGGCGGCAGTTTGACGCCCTTATAGGCCTCGATGCACCAGGCGACGATGTATTGATCCTTGTTCAGGTCGTTCTGATTGTCCCATATCCCCCGCGCCTCGGCCACCGCGCCGCGCAGCTTGATCATCGCGGTTTCGAATTCCCGCGAGATGCGCTTCACCAGCAGGGCATATTCGGCATCGGTGAACAGATAGATCTTGCTGCCGATCATGATCTGTTTGGTCGGGTTCGGCTTGTTGGCCGCATCCCGCAGGATCTTCATCAGCTTGTCATCCAGCACGCCAGTCGGTTTCAGGCCGGATTCGACCTGAAACTGCTTGATCGCGGCAAGCGTGGTCTTGTCGAAGGCGCCGTTTTCCGGCGCCCGGGTCTGAAGTGCGGATTTATTCAATAATTTCTGTGCTTCCAGCACCACGGCGCTGGAGGTCTGCGGCTCGGCCAGAACAGCCATAATATAACTCCCTGAAAAAACGAATCGACTATGACGGGAATGATAGTTCCGCTGGTCGCCTCAAATCAATTGGCAGTTATGGGGCGGGTGCGACCTGCCGGGGGGTGATCCGCGTGATGCCGACAGCGGCTGCGCGCGCCAGTTCGGGGTCGAGTGACATCATGATATACTCGCCGCGCCGCCACAGCACACCCAGATCGTCATAGTGACGTGACAGGGGATGGCCGGATTGCCCGGTCGACAGGATGAAGACCGAACTGTCGGGATCGGCGAAGTCATAGACGCCGCGATAACCCGCGCCATGCACGTTCAGGAAAGGCTCAGGCTCGGTGCCGGAGGTGCGCCCGCGCATCAGCGTCGAATCCCCGCCCGAGGTGCTTTGGCGGATATTGACGAAATAGCGCAGAAGCGGAACCTCGCCCAGCACCGGATGGTCATGGGTCGCCTGATGCGCGTCACCCCAGCGCCAGCTTGCCATGGTCGGGCCATAGGTTTCGCGCAGACGGATCAGCGCCTCATCCAGCGCCATGCGCGCGATATCTGTGCAGGTCTCGATCTCGGCGGACTGAATGACATCACACCATTTTGCGGCGCCCTCGGTATCGCGGAACACGCGTTCGATGAAAACCGGATCGGGATGGGTGAATTCATCGGCCAGCGGCCCCATTTCATCCCGGATCAGCCGATTCTGAAGCGCGCGCAGCCATGCCGAATAGATCAGTGGTTCGGGCAGATGTTCGTTCATCTCGCCATTCCATTCGGCCAGCAGTTCCAGTGCCTGCTGGCGGAATCGTTCTGGCGTGCCGTCGGGGGCGGGTTCGCCGGTGAACCACAGATCGGCCCCGATCAGCGGCAGCGCGGCGCGGGCGATGGGGCTGACCGTATCAAGCTGCGCCTCGATGAAGCTTTCGCGCGTATGCACTTCGCGCGTCTGCATCAGGTTCAGCCAGCGGCGGATGCGATGGGTATCGCCCCATTCGAAACTGACATGATCGGGGAAGGGGCGGTCAACGGTCTTGTTGTTGGTATTGCCCAAAAGGCCCGTGCCGGGGTTCACCACCCGGAAATTCCGGTCGTAATCCATCCGGCCCAGCCAGCGGTTTTCGGGCAGCGCGCCCAGCGATGGCATCCGGCCCTGCGTCTGGTGGCCGGAATCGCGGGCGGGCATTGCACCGATCAGTTGCAGGGCCACGCCGTCACGATCCGCCAGCATCAGGTTCTGGGCAGGCGCGATATAAAGACGCCCGGCCTCGATCGCCCCGGGGATGTCCTGCGCCTGCATCAGCCGCAGCGCCGAGGTCATCGAGGTATCGGCATCCGAAAGCGCAGTCCAGGCAAGAGCCGCGACATGGCCCTGCGGCGTGATCGTGCCAAGGTCGAAATGCGATCCGGGCAGGACCGGGCCGTTTTCCGTCCAGCGCAGCGTGATCGTCACCGGGTCGCGATCCTTCACCGTGATGATCGACCGGCGGGTTTCAAACCCTGCCCAGCCCGAGGGCGTGCGGTATTCTTCAGGATTGTCGGGATTGATCTCTTCGATCATCACATCCTGATCGTCCAGATAGGATGAGGTCAGCGCCCAGCCCAGCCGGTCCGAGCGCCCGACCAGAATGGCCGGAATACCCGGGATCGTGCCGCCGATCACCCCGCCCGATTGCAGTTCCAGCCGCGCCAGATACCAGATTGCAGGCGCGGTAAATCCCAGATGCGGATCATTGGCCAGCAGAGAGCCACTGGCGGCGGACCGTTCGGGGGCTGCCGCCCATGCGTTGGAGGCCCCGGCAAAGGCGCGGTCCTTCACCGGCGACAGCGGATCACCGGCAAGCCGCGTCGAGGGCTGGCCCGGCAGCACGCCGGGCATCAGGTCGGAATAATCCGGCAGGGCAGTGATCGCCTGTCCAGGATCGTCGGGCAGGATGTCGCGCAGCCGCGCATCGGGCAGCAGCAGCGATGTCCGCGCCCGCAGCACCTCGGTCCCGACATGGGCCGAAAGCTGCAGCGCCATCAGCTTGATGACCGCAATACTGTCGGCAGGTTGCCAGGCCGCGATATCCGAAGAGAAGAAGAACATCTCGGGCGCGCCCCGCCCCCGGGCGCGGGCATTCACCTCACCGATCCAGGCATTCACGCCGCGCGCATAGGCATCAAGCGCGGTGCGGGTGGGGGCGTCCTGCGCCTCGACCGACCGGATGGACAGGTTGTAAAGATCCAGCCTGCGCAGCAATTCGTCGATCCGCAGCGTCCGGTCACCGAAAATCTCGGACAGCCGCCCCTGCGCGGTGCGCCGCAGCATCGTCATCTGCCACAGCCGGTCCTGTGCATGGGCAAAACCAAGCGCGTAATACACATCTTCATCCGTGGCGCCGAAGATATGGGGCACATTGGCATTGTTGCGCACGATCTCGACCGGGGCGGTGACACCCTCCAGCGTGAAGGATTCCGAATAGTCCGGCAGCGACCGCGACAGGAAGAAATAAGCCACCGCAAGGGCCATCAGAACCAGCAGGACAAGGCCTGTGAAGATCCTCAGCAGCCATCGGAAAGCGGTCAGCATGGTCGGTCCGTTCTTGACGTGGGGGGCCTGACGGTTACCTATGCGATCCGATGGATAGAGGCAATTGAAAGGGCGGAGAGATGGCGAAGGTCGCATTTCTGGGTATGGGTGTCATGGGATATCCGATGGCGGGGCATCTGGTGTCCAAGGGGCATGAGGTGACTGTCTACAACCGCAGTCCGGCCAAGGCCGAGGCCTGGGTCACCGAACATGGTGGCAAATCCGCCGCCACCCCGCGTGAGGCAGCGATGGGTCAGGATTTCGTGATGGCCTGCGTCGGCAATGACGACGACCTGCGCGCCGTCTGCACCGGTCCGGACGGCGCCTTTGCCGGAATGGCAAAAGGCGCGGTCTTTGTCGATCACACCACGGTTTCTGCACAGGTGACCCGAGAGCTTGAGGCCGTGGCCCGCGAGGCCGGGTTCGCCTTTGTCGATGCGCCGGTTTCGGGCGGGCAGGCCGGGGCGCAGAACGGGGTTCTGTCGGTCATGTGCGGCGGGGCCGAAGCCGATTATGCAAGGGCCGAACCGGTGATCGCCGCCTATTCCAAGATCTGCAAGCATCTGGGCGAAAGCGGCGCGGGCCAGATTGCCAAGATGATGAACCAGATCTGCATTGCCGGGCTGGTACAGGGGCTGGCCGAGGCGCTGGCCTTTGGTCAGAAGGCCGGAATGGACGGCAAGGCGGTGGTCGAGGTCATCTCGGGCGGTGCGGCGGGCAGCTGGCAGATGATGAACCGGCATAATGGCATGCTGGCCGACAAGTTCGATTACGGTTTTGCAGTCGACTGGATGCGCAAGGATCTGGGCATCTGCCTTGCCACCGCGAATGAGATCGGGGCAAGTCTGCCGGTGACAGCACTGGTCGACCAGTTCTACAAGGATGTGCAGCGCATGGGCGGCGGCCGCTGGGACACGTCAAGCCTGATCAAGCGTCTGGGCTGACGGTCCTGCAATCCCTTGTGGCGGCATTCCTGCCCGGATGCCGCCGCAAGGGTTCATGAGATTGCCCGGTCAGGGAATGATCCGGCTGTATTTCACACCCGACAGCGTGGCCCCGGCGATCAGTCCCGACTGGCCGAAGACAAGCGCGATGACGGGGGATATTTCGGTCGTTTCCTTGCCCAGACTGCCACCCTGTTCGGGGGTCGCATAACGCACATCGGCGCCCGCCGCCCAGCCCGGTGCGCGGCGGAAATCGCCCAATGCGCTTTCAGTCAGGAAAAACAGCGCATGGGCATATTGCTGCGCGCCGATCTGGAAACCGACCGTGGCGCGCGTCGCGGAATAATAATCGACCGTGGCATTGTTGATGCGAAGCGCGCCCTGACCATAGCCACCGCCAAAGCCAAATCCGGCCTCGGTGATCAGCGGCATGTAAAGCACGCCATAGCTTTTCTGTTCCAGATCCCGGGTGCCGGGATAGCTGCGGAACAGATAGTCCCGCGTCGCATCGACCCGTGCATCCAGACGCTGCGCCCCGCCGCCGCCGATGCCATTGGCACAGCCCGCCAGTGCCAGTCCGGCCGCGCCCGTTGCCAGAAATGTCCGTCTTTGGATATTCGTCATGCTGCCCGCCTTTCCTGTGGCGCTGCCCCTTGGGCGGTGCCATGCCTGTTGAGGGGCTCTGCGGCCCCCTTATACCACCAGATATAGCGCGCCCTCACAGGGTTGTCATCCACCGCCTGTGTCACCCGGGCCGCTTGCGCGTCATCCCGCCGTTCGCGGCCCCGGAAAACGGCAGGCAGGCGCTTCAGACCTCATCGCGCAAAAGCCGCGCCATGTCAGGCGCGAAATAGGTCAGCACCGCGTCACAGCCCGCCCGGCGGAAGGCCATCAGGCTTTCGGTCATGGCGCGGGTGCCGTCGATCCAGCCATGCCCCGCCGCGGCCCGGATCATCGCATATTCGCCCGAAACCTGATAGGCCGAGACCGGCACGCCGAAGGTTTCCTTCACGCGGTGGCAGATGTCCAGATAGGGCATCCCCGGCTTGACCATAACCATATCCGCACCCTCGGACAGGTCGCGCGCGACAAGACGCAGCGCCTCATCGGAATTGGCTGGGTTCATCTGATAGGTCTTCTTGTCGCCCACCAGACGCCCCGAGGCGCCGACCGCATCACGGAACGGACCATAGAAGGCCGAGGCATATTTCGCGGCATAGCTGAGGATCGCCACATCCTTGTGGCCTGCCGCCTCCAGCGCCGCCCGCATAGCACCGATGCGCCCGTCCATCATGTCCGAAGGGCCAAGGATATCCGCCCCCGCCTCGGCCTGTGCAAGGCTCATCGCGACCAGCGCCTCAATCGTCTCATCGTTCAGGATCACGCCGTCGTGCACCAGTCCGTCATGGCCATTGGCATTATAGGGATCCAGCGCCACATCGGTCATCACGGCCAGTTCCGGCACTGCCGCCTTTACCGCGCGGATTGCCCGGTTGGCCAGATTATCGGGGTTCCACGCCTCTTCACAGCCTTCGCTGCGCAGGTCGGGATCGGTATAGGGAAACAGGCAGATCGCCGGAATGCCCAGACGCGCGGCTTCCTCGGCCTGCGCCACGATCCGGTCAACCGACAGCCGCGCGACGCCGGGCATCGAGGGGATCGCCTCTTCGATGCCGGTGCCTTCCCGCACGAAAAGCGGCCAGATCAGATCATTCACCGACAGCACGTTTTCCTGCGCAAGACGGCGCAGCGCATCCATGCGGCGCAGGCGGCGGAAACGGGTGCCCGGAAAGGGGGCGGCAGCATAGGGCACGGGGCCGAGGGGCATGGCGGCAGGGTCCTTTCGGGCGGGCAGGCCCCGGCAAGGGGCATCTGGATCAGGGATGCAGGCCCGCAGCAGGGGCTTGCGCGATTTCCTTTTGCCTGCCATGGAAAGGCCCGCGTCTCAAGAGCAGTCTCAAGCATGGGAGTGACGCATCCAACGCAGAGGCGGGACTTTCGTCGCGCACAGGACATCAGGCAGGGGCGGCAACTTGCAATGGTATGAGACGATTTTCCGGCTGATCGACATGCGGTCCTTCTCGAACCTGTGGTTCTGGATCGTGCTGGCCGTGATGTGGTCGACGGCCAGCCACTGGATCATCGGCGTGCCCTTTGACATGGTCACCCGCGCGCGCAAGCAGGGCGGGCAGGCCATGGCCGATCTGGAAGCCGCAACCGGGATCAACACCCGGCGTGTGCTTTATGTGCTGCGGGTGTCAGGCTCATGGCTGACGGGGCTCAGCTTCTTCCTGCTGACCAGCCTGCTTGCACTGGGCTTCTTCTACGGAATCGAATTCGCGCAGGCGTTGTTTCTGTTGCTTATGCCGATGACCGTCGTCAGTGCCCTGACCCTGCGCGCCGCCCTGCGCTATGAGCGTGCGCCACCCGAAGGGCATGATCTGTGCCGGATGCTGACCTTTCACCGGATGAAGGTGCAGGCGCTTGGCATGATCTCGATCTTCATCACCGCGATGTGGGGCATGTGGCAGAACATGCGGCTGGACGCGTTCTGAGACCATCAGACCGGAACAGATAAACGCGGATGCCAAGCGCACAGGCGCGGCAGGAGCAGACAGGAAAGGCCGAAAAAATGGCTGGCGAAAGGATCATCCTGGGCGGCGCGCCCGAAGGGTTCGATGCGCGGCTTCTGACGCGGGAGGCGGCAAAGGGCCAGCCGGTCATCCATGTCGCGCGCGACGACAAGCGGATGGAGGCGATGCGGGCCGCCCTTGCAGTCGTGGCGCCGGATCTGGCGGTGCTGGATCTGCCGGCATGGGATTGCCTGCCCTATGACCGGGTTTCGCCCAATCCCGATATCGTTTCGCGCCGGATGGCGACGCTGGCGGCGCTGGCGCAGGGCCTTGGCGGGCCGGTCATCCTGTTGACGACACTGAATGCCGCAAGTCAGCGCCTGCCCGCGCGTGACGTGCTGCGGGACGCCTCCTTTGCCGCGCGGGTCGGGCACCGGATTGATGAAGCCTCCTTGCGCATCTTTCTGACACGCATGGGTTTTTCGCCCAGTTCGCAAGTGGCCGAACCCGGCGATTACGCCATCCGGGGCGGGATCGTCGATATCTATCCGCCGGGGGCGGGCGGGCCGGTGCGGCTGGATCTTTTCGGCGATGTGCTGGACGGGGCGCGGCGCTTTGACGTCGCGACGCAGCGCACGACCGAAAAGCTGACCCATATCGAATTCGCGCCAGTGTCCGAGGTCATTCTGGACGAGGCCTCGATTGCGCGCTTCCGGCAGAACTACCGTGTGGAATTTGGCGCAGGCGGGTCCGAGGATCCGCTTTATGAAGCGGTGAGTGCCGGCCGCAAACATCAGGGGATGGAGCATTGGCTGCCCTTCTTCCATGCCCGTTTGGAAACGATTTTCGACCATCTGCCCGGGGCCTCGGTCCTGCTGGACGATCAGCTTGACCCCGCAAGGCTGGCCCGCTGGGAAGGCATTGCCGATCAATATGATGCCCGGCGTGAGGCGATGGCCGCGCGCGGGCGGATGGACACGGTCTACAAGCCTTCAGCGCCCGAACTGCTCTATCTCGACGAGGCGGCATGGACCGAGGCACTGGCCGGGCGCCGGGTGATCCAGCTGTCACCACTGCCGCAATCGCCGGGGCCGGGCGTTCTGGATGCGGGCGGGCGGATCGGGCGCAGTTTCGCCCCTGAACGTCAGCAAGAAAATATAAGTCTTTTCAGTGTTCTGTCGGATCATATTCGGGCATTGCGCGAAGACCGGCAGGTGGTCATCGCCTCATGGTCCGAAGGCGCGCGGGACCGGTTGCAGGGCCTGCTGGCCGATCAGGGGCTGACCGGCGCGCGGCTGATCGCGGATTTCCGCGAATTGCCCGAGGGGCGGGGCACGCTGTCGCTGATCGTCTGGCCGCTTGAGGCGGGTTTTGTCGCGCCGGGGCTGGCGGTGATTTCCGAACAGGATGTTCTGGGCGACCGGCTGATTTCCCGCAGCCGCAAGAAACGCAAGGCCGAGAATTTCCTGCGCGATGCGGAGACCCTGACGCCCGGCGATCTGGTCGTGCATGTTGAACATGGCGTCGGCCGGTACATGGGCATGGAAACCCTGCGCGTGCCCGATCCGGTTTCGGGGCGACCCGGTCCGCCGCATGAATATCTGTATCTGGTCTATGCCGAAGAGGCCAAGCTGTATCTGCCGGTCGAGAATATCGAACTGCTGACCCGCTATGGCCATGAAGAGGGCTTGCTGGACCGGCTGGGCGGCGGCGCATGGCAGGCCAAGAAGGCCAAACTGAAGCAGCGCATCCGCGAGATTGCCGAACGCCTGATGCGGATCGCGGCGGAACGGCTGCTGCGCAAGGCTCCGGTTCTGGAGACCCCGCATGACATGTGGGAAGCTTTCGCCGCGCGCTTTCCCTATCAGGAAACCGATGACCAGCTGACCGCGATTGCCGATGTGATGGCCGATCTTGAGGCGGGAACGCCGATGGACCGCTTGGTCGTGGGCGATGTCGGCTTTGGCAAGACCGAGGTCGCGATGCGCGCGGCCTTTGCCGCGGCGCTGGCGGGAATGCAGGTTGCGGTGATCTGCCCGACCACATTGCTGGCGCGGCAGCATTACCGCAGCTTTGCCGAGCGATTTCGCGGATTTCCGATCAATGTCAGACCCTTGTCACGCTTTGTTTCAGCAAAGGATGCAGCGGCAACAAGGGCTGGTCTGGCCGATGGGTCGGTCGATATCTGTGTCGGCACCCATGCGCTGCTGGCCAAGGCCATCCGCTTCAAGAACCTTGGCCTGCTGGTGATCGACGAGGAACAGCATTTCGGGGTCAGCCATAAGGAACGGCTGAAGGAAATGCGGTCCGAGGTGCATGTGCTGACCCTGACCGCAACGCCGATCCCGCGCACGCTGCAACTGTCGCTGACCGGCGTGCGGGATCTGTCGATCATCGCGACGCCGCCGGTGGACCGTCTGGCGATCCGCACCTATGTCGCTGAATTCGACGGGGTGACGATCCGCGAGGCATTGCTGCGCGAACGCTATCGCGGCGGGCAAAGTTTCTATGTCGTGCCGCGCATTTCCGACCTGCATGAGATTGAGGATTTCCTGAAAACCCATGTGCCCGAGGTCAGCTATATCATCGCGCATGGCCAGCTTGCGGCGGGGGATCTGGATGCAAGGATGAACGATTTCTACGACGGAAAATATGATGTCCTGCTGGCCACGACGATTGTGGAATCCGGGCTGGACATTCCGACCGCGAACACGATGGTCGTGCATCGCGCGGATATGTTCGGCCTGTCGCAGCTTTACCAGATCCGGGGCCGGGTGGGCCGGGCCAAGACCCGGGCCTATGCGTATCTTACCACCAAACCCCGCGCACCGCTGACCCCGCAGGCGATGAAGCGTCTGCGGCTTCTGGGCAGTCTTGACAGTCTGGGGGCGGGGTTCAACCTTGCCAGCCACGACCTTGATCTGCGCGGCGCGGGCAACCTGCTGGGTGAGGAACAGTCAGGCCATATCAAGGAAGTCGGGTATGAGCTTTACCAGTCCATGCTGGAGGAAACGATTGCCAAGCTGCGCTCAGGTGAGATTTCGGGCCTGACCGAGGCTGATGACCAATGGGCGCCCACGATCAATCTGGGCGTGCCGGTGCTGATCCCCGAGGAGTATGTGCCCGATCTGGATCTGCGGCTGGGGCTTTACCGGCGGCTGTCGGGCCTTGCGACCAAGGTTGAACTGGAGGGCTTTGCCGCCGAACTGATCGACCGTTTCGGCCCGCTGCCGCGTGAGGTCAATACGCTGATGCTGGTGGTGCGGGTCAAGGCAATGTGCAAGCGCGCGGGCATTTCGCGCATTGATGCCGGGCCGAAAGGCGCGACAGTGCAGTTTCACAATGACAAATTCGTCAATCCGGCGGGGTTGGTGGATTTCCTGCGCGGTCAGCCGGGCGCAAGGGTGCAGGGCAACAAGATCGTCCTGCCCGCCGACTGGAAATCCGAGGGTGACCGCATCAAGGGCGCCTTTGCCATCGCCAAGGGGCTGGCCGAACAGGTCAAGGCTGCGGAAGGATAAGCCTTCCGCAGCCTGATTTTGCAGCCCGATATTGGCAACCCGCGCTTACTGGCGGCGGATCAGTTGCATCGCCCCCAGAGCCAGCGACAACAGCACCGCCGCACCCAGAACCAGCGGCAGCGAGGTGCCGTCAAAGGCAAGCCCGATCGGCACTGCCAGCATCACCCCCAGCACGGTCGAGACCGAGGCGATCAGCGAGGCGGCAAGCCCGGCGATATGGCCCACCGGCTCCATCGCGAGGGCGTTCAGATTGCCCATGGTCAGTCCCATCATCCCGAACATCAGCACGGTCCAGAGGAAGAAGCCCGCGAATTGAACCGAATTGTTCTGCGGACCGGCAAGAATGACCAGCAGATAAATCAGCGTCGCGGCCAGTGCCCCGGCATAGGCATTCGCCGCAACCTTGCGCATTCCCAGCACCATCACGATCCGGCTGTTCAGGAAGGACGCCCCCGCCGCGATCAGGGCGCCAAGGGCGAACCACAGGGGGAAGCTTTCCCCCATGCCGAAACGCTGTTCATAGATCCCCTGAATAGAGGAGATCGTCGCCATCAAGACTCCGGTGGTCAGCGCCTGAATCAGGATCGAGACATTGACCACACGATAGGAAAACAGTTCCCGCGCGGCGGTGGCAAGGCTGCCAAGGTCAATCGGCTTGCGCGCCTCGGGTGGCAGGGTTTCGGGCTGACGCAGCGCCAGCCACAGCATCGACAGGCCCGAAAACAGGATGAAGGCCAGAAAGATCGCATGCCAGCCCGCCAGCCGGATGATGCCCTGACCGGCAAGCGGCGCAAGGGCGGGCACGATCATGAAGACCATCATCGCAAAGGACATGATCCGCGCCATGTCGCGCCCTTTGAAAAGGTCGCGCACGATGGCCAGTGATACGGTGCGCGGCCCGGCAGCGCCCAGCCCCTGCACCAGACGCGCGGCCAGCAGCACCTCAAGCGATTGCGCCAGCCAGCAGACAAGGGCCGCGATGCAATAGATCGCACCGCTGGCAAGGATCACCCGCTTGCGTCCGAAACGGTCCGACAGCGGCCCGGCAAACAGCGTGCCGATCCCCATGCCCAGAAAGAACAGGCCCACGACAAGCTGCGCGCGGTTGGGGTTCTCGGGCGACAATGTCGCGCCGATTTCCGGCATCGCGGGCAGCATCGCGTCGATGGAAAAGGCGATGGTGGCAAACAGCATCGCGATCAGGGCGATGAATTCAACCTGCGACAGGCGTTGTGTCGGGGCGTTCATGTCGCGGCTCCGTCTTCATTCGGGACCTGTGCGGCCAGTTCATCGATGACCTGCTGCCACAGCGCCACGGGCTGCGCGCCCGACAGGACATATTGCTGCGCGATCAGGAAGGTCGGCACCGCAGTCACCCCCTTGCCGCGCGCATCCAGATCGCGGGCCATCAGGTCATCACGGTCGGCATCGCTGTCCAGCAGGCGGCGGGTCACGGTTTCATCCATCCCGGCAGCCCCGGCGATGCGGGCCAGTTCATTCCGGTCGCCGATATCGCGGCCCTCGCGGAAATAGGCGCGGAACAGCGCATCGACCACGGCGTTCTGGCGTCCTTCCAGCCCGGCCCAATGGATCAGGCGATGCGCATCCAGCGTGTTGGGCGTGCGGTCCATCGCGTCGAAATTGATCTCTATCCCGGCATTGCGGGCGGCCTCGGCCACGCGGGCATAGATTTCCACCGCTTGCGCCTTGCCACCGAATTTCGCCTCAAGATAGCTGCGGCGGTCCATGCCGTCGGCTGGCATCTCGGGATTGAGCTGGAACGGATGCCATTCGACGCTGAACGGATGTTCGGGGCGGCTTTCGAATGCGCGGTCCAGAAGGGATTTGCCGATCATGCACCAGGGGCAGATCGGATCGGAAAAAATGTCTAGTCGGATCATCACGGAAGTCCTTTCGCGCCCTGCCTTACGCCCGAGCGGAAAGCTGCGCCAGAGGGTCTGAATCGATCAGTCCAGATTTGCGCGGGAAGTCGCGAGGATTTGACGGATCAGGCGACGGTTGATCTTGCCATTCGCGCCTTGCGGAAAATCGGGCATATGCGCCCAGATCCGGGGCTGTTTGTAGCGGGCCAGACGGGTTTCGGCATGGGCTGTCAGGGCGCTATCGTCAAGCGGGGCAGCGGCGGCATAGGCGCAGGCGATGACCGAGGTGCCGGGGCGCAGGTCCAGTTCGACGGCGGCGCAGTTCGTCAGACCGGGAAAGCCGATCATCGCGCTTTCCACCTCAAGCGGTGAGACACGAAAGCCACCCGCATTCATCATGTCATCGCCCCGGCCCAGATAGCGGATGGCGCCGTCCGCTTCCATCTGGACGGTGTCACCGGTCACGAACCAGTCGCCGGTGAACCGCGCGGCACTCGCCTCGGGATCGTTGAAATAGCCCAGAAACAGGCCCGGATCGCTGCGGTGAATGGCCAGAATGCCGGAGGTGCCACGGGGCACAGGCGTGCCCTTGTCATCCAGCACCGCAACCGTGCGTCCGGGCTGCACATGGCCTGCCAGGCCTTCGGGGGCGGGGCGGCCGGGGCTGCCGGAAATGAAGGTGGAAATTTCGGACATGCCAAGCGCCTCATGGATATCGGTGCCGGTCCGGGTCCGCCATTCGGTGCGCAGGGCCGGGGGCAGCGATTCGCCCGCTGACAGGCCATGGCGCAGCCGGGGCAGGGCGGGCAGATCAGCGCGCAGCATCTGGCGATAGACACCGGGCGCGGCGGCAAAGATCGTGGCGTCGAAGCGTTTCAGCAGGATGGGCAGTTGCGCAGGTGTCACCCCGGGGGCCGGGATCAGGGCCGTCGCCCCGGCGGTCCAGGGGTCCATCAAGCCTGTGCCCAGCGTATAGGTCCAGTTGAAGGCCCCGGCATGCATCAGACGGTCAGCCCCGGTCAGCCCATACCAGCCGTCGGTCATCAGCGCCCGCGCAAGGATCGCGCGATGGGCATGGGCCACCGCCTGCGGCCGCCCCGAAGTGCCCGAGGTGAAGACGATATAGGCCAGCCGCCCGGAATCGCCCAGGGCGAATTCGGCGGGGGGCAGATCGGCCATGGCGGCAAGGCGCGCGGCGGGCAGGACGGGGCAGGGCGGCGCATCGGGGATCGCCACGCCCTCGGCCTGCACGATCAGGCGTGGTGTCACGGTGGCGCAAAGCTTTTCCACCTCGGGCGCGGTCAGTTGCGCGGATGTCGGCACCGGGATCAGCCCCGCCGTAATGGCGGCAAGGAAGGTCACGGGAAAATCCGGGCTGTTGTCCAGCCGCAAAAGGATCCGGTCGCCGGGCGTCAGCCCTTCGGCCAGCAGGCCCGTCGCAACACCCCGCACCGCCGCGACCAGCCGCCCGTAAGACCAGCGTTCCGCCCCCGACAGCGACAGCAGTTGCAGCGCAATGCGGTCGGGCGCGGCCATGCCTGCCGCCAGCACATGGGCTGCAAGATTGAAACCCGTTTCGGGCAGGGCGGGCGGCAGGGTGGTGATGATCGAGGCGGTCATGAAAATTGCCTACCCCCCTGCGCGGAGATAGGCAATATGATGCAGCGTCAGCGGGCGGGGGCGGCGCAATGCGCGCCCGAGGCCGCCTGCCCCGACCCCAGCGCCAGAAGGGGCGGCGCGCGGAACGGGTTCAGCGGCTCACTGGCTGCAAGATCGGCGGCAACGATGCCAAGGGCACCCAGCAGAACGGCGGCAGAGATCACGGCGCGGGTCATTGGCGGGGCTCCAGTCCAAGCAGGGGGCGCAGCTTGATGCCGTAAAAGCTGCCCGCGAAGGCGGCGGCGAACCAGACCCAGCCATGCAGGCTGCCGGTCGAGACGCCCGAGAAGAAGGCCCCGACATTGCAGCCAAAGGCCAGACGTGAGGAATAGCCCAGCAAAAGCCCCGCGACCACCACCGCAGCCCAGGCCTTCAGCGGCAGTTTCGCGACCGGGGCGGACAGGCCCTGACGCCATGCAGCCACCAGAAAGGCGCCGCCAAGGATCCCGAGATTGGTCAGCGAGGTGACATCGGTCAGGATCGACGAGGCCAGACGCTCGGCATTGCCGGGGGCGGCCCAGAAAGCATTGGCCGAAACCTCCATCCCCACTGCCTGCGCGCCTTTCGCGGCCCAAAGCCCCAGCCCGTAGACCACACCCCAGGGCTGACCCGCGACGATCAGGTTCAGGATCGCCAGCACGGCAATCGCAATCGCGGCCAGCACCAGCCGCCGGGGCAGACGCGCGCTGCCGCCGGTGCCAAGGCGGATTGCCACCACGGCCACGACCGCCAGACCCGCCAGTGTGATACCCAGACCTTCCATCCCCGAAAGTGCCAGCACGGGGGCGGAACCAAGCCCCGTCCACCAGCCCAGATGCAGACTGCCCGCGAAACTGCCAAGCGCGAAGAAGACCAGCGCCAGCGCGCCGACCGCATTGCCCGACCCGGCATTGACCAGCGTGCCCGATCCGCAGCCCAGCACAACCTGCATTGCCGCGCCAAAGACAAAGGCGCCGCCGATCATCGCGAAACCGACGGGCGCATGGGCGCCGCTCAGCTCGCCAGCATTGGATTGGAGCAGCGGAAAGGCCACCAGCGCCACCAGCCCGATCGCCAGCAGTTGCGCCAGCAACCCCTGCGGTTCACGTCGCAGGATCATCGCGCGCCACGGCCCGGCAAAGCCGAAGCGGAACCCTTCCAGCGCCATGCCGAAGCCCAGCCCGATCAGCAGCAAAAGCCCGTAACGCGGCCCGGCCATCGCGGCCACGGCAAAGGCCGCAACCAGAACGCCAAGGATCAGCCCGCTGCGGGCGGCAAAGCGGCCAGCCCGGCCAGCGGAGGGGGAGGAAATATCGGTCATGTCGGGTCAGTCCTTGGAAAACGCCGCCCCCTTCTGGAACGGGGGCGGCGCGGGGTCAATCGGTCGGATGCGCCTTGCCCTGCCAGACGGGTGGGGCAGGGCAGGTGCTTGTGGATCAGAAAATGCCCTTGATCGAATACCAGATCCGCTGCATCGGGCCGGGGACATTTTCCATCGGCAGATCGGCATTGGACCATGCCACCAGACTGTCGGGATAAAGCTTCACGCCTTCGATCCCCGCCAGTTCGGACAGCGCGAACCAGTTGGTCGCGGCCCAGTGGCCGGTATTGCAGAAGGAGACCAGAGTGTCGCCCGGGGCATAGCCATTGGCCTCGGCCAGCGCGCGGGCGCCTTCGGCGTCGATCAGCGTCGGGTCCTTCGAGAACCAGCGCGAATGCGTGAAATATTCCGATTGCGGCAGGGTGCCGGGGCGGGCGGCATCGCCATGGGCCTCTTCCCCGCGCCAGAAACTTTCGGACCTTGCATCGACCAGCGTTGCCTGTTCATCGCCTTCGACAATCGCCCTGACCTCATCGGTTGTGGCCAGCCAGTCGGGAGCGAAGGTGAAGTCATCATCGGACCGCAGCGCCGAATAAGTATCGACCGTCACAGGCAGGCCTGCCGCCTCCCAAGCGCGCATGCCGCCATTCAGGATTGCGATCTCGCTGACCCCCAGCGATTTGAGCGTCCAGTAAACCCGGGCGGCAGCGCCGAAATCGGTCTCGTCCTTGCCCTGATGGACAATCACCACCGGATATTCCCGCTCGACCCCGATATTGCGCAGGGTTTCGCCCAGAACTTCCAGATCGGGCAGTCCGCCGGGATTGCTGGCCGGGCCGCGGAAAATGCCATAGGGGGCGGGAATAGCCGTGGGAACATGGCCTGCCTCATAGATCAGGCTGCCCTCGGGCGTGGTATCAGTGCGGATATCCAGAACCAGCGGTTCCACCGTCTCGATATATTCATTCAGTTCCTGCGGCGTGACCAGCGGGCCGATTTGCTGCGCCAGTGCCGGCGCTGCAAGCAATAGCGACGTCGCGGCGATGGCAAGATAGGTTTTCATGTGCTTCCCCCGGGAAAGGACCATTGTTGCGGCTTATGTGCTGGCAGATGGCAGGGTTTCAAGGCCATTCGTTCCGCTCCGCCCGCTGTAATCCCGTCCAGCCCGAAACAGAGTTTCGGCCCCTTGTGAAAAGGGCGAAATAAATTCCGGTACCGTTGAATTAGCCGAACCACGTTCTGCCAAGGCCGGGGAACGACCCCGGCATGGTTCTTATTGCATGTTTCCTGTGACGTCCTCGCGACCGGGCGACCGGCGCGGCCGCTTTACAGGTAATCGCCGACGCGCTGCGCCCCGCCCGAGATGTCGCGCCCGATCCCGTCGATCGTGTTGCAGCCCGCCAGCGCCAGCAGCGCCAGAACCACCATCGGAATGATCCGCCGTTTCATGTCCTGTTCCTTGTCCTGTTCCGTTCTGCCTCGGGAATGGCCCGTTGATCGGGCCTATTGCTCATACCACCAGACATCGGGCTGAAAGCCCGGCCAGTCGCCATAAACTGGAATCCTTTCCGGAAATTTCAACTCCTTCACATGCGCAAGCCGCCCGACTGTTGCATATGAGAACGGGATCACATAGCGCCCGGCGGTCAGGATCCGGTCCAGCGCGCGGGTGGCGGCGGTGAATTCGTCCTGCGTCTGCGCCGCCAGCATGGCCGCGATCATCGCCTCGGCGGCAGGAACATCCATGCCCATCAGGTTGCGGCTGCCGGGGGCCTTTCCCCCCTGCGCGCCCCAATACAGTATCTGTTCATTGCCCGGCGACAGCGACATCTGCCGCAGGATGGTGGTCATGTCGAAATCATAATGATCGCTGCGCTGTTTCATCTGGGCGCTGTCGACGGTGGCGATGCGGGCCGCAATGCCCAGCCGGGCCAGCGCCTCCCGATAGATCGAGGCGATGGCGATGGTTTCGGAGGCGCCGTTCGTCAGCAGGATCTCGAAGTCGAAGGGCTCACCTTCGGCATTGCGCATCCGCCCGTCCGCGCCCGGCTCCCATCCCGCCTCGGCCAGCAGGGCGATTGCCGCGCGCATGTGGCGGCGGTTCGCCTGTGTTCCGTCTGACACCGGCAGCGCATAGCCGTCGATCACTCCGGGAAGCAGATCATCGGCAAAGGGCGCCAGCAGGTCGGCCACGCGCCCCTCGGCAGGCGTGCCCTCGATCATGCCCAGTTCGGAGTTTGAGAAATAGGACCGGATGCGCGGCTGCAGCCCACCGGTCAGGGTGGTATTGATCAGCTCGAAATTGAAGGCAAGGATCAGCGCCTCCCGCACGCGCCAGTCATCAAACGGCGCGCGGCGCGTGTTCATCACCAGCCCTTCGATCCCCGAGGGGCGGCGATGCGGGATTTCGGATTGCACGACCGCGCCGGACTGCACCGCCGGGAAATCATATTGATCGCGCCAGCGCGCGGCATTGGTTTCCCGGAAGGACGTGACCGCGCCGCCCTTGAACGCCTCGAAGATCACCCCGGCATCGCCGTAGAAATCATAGCGGATCTCATCCAGATTGTGCCGCCCCCGGTTGAAGGGCAGATCGCGCCCCCACCAGTCGGGAACGCGGATGAAACTTACAAAGCGCCCGGCCTCGAAATCGCCGACCACATAGGGGCCCGATCCGATGGGCGCGCGCATCGAACTGGCCGAGATGTCGCGCCCCTCCCAATCAGCCTGTTTCAGCACCGGCCGCAGCCCCAGGATCAGCGGCAACTCCCGGTCCGGCGTGTTGAAGGTGAAGCGGATGCTGCGCGGCCCGGTGATCTCGGATTTCGCGATCTTGGCCCAGGATCCCGAATAGCGCGGATTGGGGGGGCTGCCCTCGGTCCCCAGCGCGGTGAAGGACCAAAGCACATCATCAACCGTCACCGGACTGCCATCCGAGAATCGCGCCTCGGCCCTCAGGGTGAATTCGACGAAGCTGCGCGCGGGATCTGTCTCGACCGATTCGGCCAGCAAACCGTAAAGCGTGAAGGGTTCATCCGCCGTGCGGCCCAGCAATGTCTCGACCGTCAGGGGCGATTGCGCCCAGGGCGGACGACCCCGGATCGAGAAGGGATTGAGCGAATCGAATCCCCCCGTTTCGCCCAGAACAATCCGCCCGCCCTTGGGCGCATCGGGGTTCACATAGGGCAGCGCCACAAAATCGGGTAGGAGTGCGGGATCGCCATACATAGCTATGCCATGGGCCGGTTCGCCAAGCCCGGGAATCGCTGCACAGCCCCACAGAATGACGGCCACCGCCATGCGCCGCGAGGCGAAAAAAACCTGTCTCATCCGTGCAACAATCCCGTCCGCAAGCGTTTTTTATGGCCAGACCCTAGGACTGCTTCGCTGTCAATTCAAACTTTTAACTTGGCCATCGGCGATCCTGCGCGTATAAGAGCCTTACTGCTCGATAGGTTTCTTGCCTGTATGAAACCTGCCTCAATAACTTAACGCCGGCTTCGCGCCGGCGTTTTTTTTTGCTCGCCCGGCAGGCGCTTCACAGAGATTTGCCACATCCATGGGCAGCGGCGCTTTGCCGGAGCTTTCCATGGCCCGCGCTTTCTGCGACCATTGTGCAGATGCAGAAAAATGGAGAGCGGCAATGACCCTTTCAGGCAAGACGGCAATCGTGACCGGATCGAATTCCGGCATCGGGCTGGGTGTTGCGATCGAACTGGCGCGGGCCGGGGCCAGCGTGGTCATAAATTCCTATACCGACCGCAAGGAAGACCATGCGCTGGCCGAGGAATTGCAGCGCGACCATTCCGGCACCAGCGGTGCGACGGTGCGCTATATCAAGGCCGACATGTCGGACGCCGCCGAATGCCGCGCGCTGATTGAAAAGGCCGGGGCCTGCGATATCCTTGTGAACAATGCCGGGATCCAGCATGTCGCGGTGGTTGAGGATTTTCCTGTCGACAAATGGAATGCGATCCTTGCGATCAACCTGTCCTCGGCCTTCCACACCACCGCCATGGCCCTGCCGATGATGCGCGAAAGCGGTTGGGGCCGGATCGTCAATATCGCCTCGGCCCATGGTCTGACGGCAAGCCCGTTCAAATCCGCCTATGTAGCGGCCAAGCATGGCGTGGTCGGCCTGACCAAGACGGTCGCGCTGGAAACCGCAGGGCAGGGGATCACCTGCAACGCGGTCTGCCCAGGCTATGTGCTGACCCCGTTGGTCGAGGCACAGATCCCCGACCAGATGAAAACCCACAAGATGGACCGCGAAACCGTGATCCGTGATGTCATGCTGCAGCGCCAGCCTTCGCGCCAGTTTGCGACCACGGCCCAGATCGGCGGCACGGTGGCCTTTCTCTGTTCCGCCGCTGCCGAACAGATCACCGGCACCACGATCAGCGTTGATGGCGGCTGGACGGCGCTCTGACCGCCCCCCCCCTTTCATCTTGGCAAAAATTCCTCCGCCGGAGGCTTCCTCCGGCGGGCATCGAATACAAGGGACCGCAGCAATGGCGATACGGATCAACCTCGCCCTGCAGGGCGGCGGCGCGCATGGCGCCTTTACCTGGGGCGTGCTCGACCGGCTGCTGCAGGACAAGGATATCGAGATTGCCGGGATTTCCGGCACCTCCGCCGGGGCACTGAACGGCGCGGCACTCAAGGCCGGGTGGATCGAGGGCGGGCCTGAGGGCGCGCGGCGCAGTCTCGATGCACTTTGGGCGCACGTCAGCATGGTGGGCGACATGCGGCTGATGCCCTGGATGCGGCCCGTCCTGCCCTTTGCCGCCGCCGCTGCCAGTGCGGTGACCAGCGCCTGGGAAACTGCCTTTCCCGTCTCACCCACGGGAATCGCGGCGCAGGTGGTGTCGCCCTATGCCTTTGGCGCGGCTTGGCGTCATCCGCTGGAGCCCGTCGTGCAGCGTTTTGATTTCTCGAAGGTCTGCGCCGAGGACGGGCCGCAGCTTTTCGTCAACGCCACCAATGTCCGCGATGGCCATATCGGCGTCTTTACCGGACAGAAGATCACGCCCAATGCGCTGCTGGCCTCGGGCTGCCTGCCCACGGTCTTTCAGGCGGTCGAGGAACCCGACCCGGTCAGCGGCAAGATGGAGGCCTGGTGGGATGGCGGTTACTCCGGCAATCCCGCGCTGTTTCCGCTTTACGGACACGGGCTGCCCGATGATATCGTGATTGTCGCCATCAACCCGGTGCGGCGGGAAGTCGTGCCGACAACCCCGCTGGAAATCCAGAACCGGATCAATGAGATCAGCTTCAACGCGCCCCTGCTGCGCGACCTGCGGGCCATTGCCTTCGTCAAGCGGCTGCTGCGCGCGGGCAAGCTGGAACCCGGCAGCATGAAGGATGTGGCCCTGCATCTGATCACCGATGACCGGCTGATGAATGAGCTTTCGGCAAGTTCGAAAATGCTGCCTTCGCCGTGGTTGCTGCAACGGCTGAAACGGGCAGGGCGGGCAGCGGCCAAGGGCTTTCTGACCCGGCACCGAGACACGATCGGCAAGGGCGGCAGTTTCGATCCGCGCAGCCTGCTGGACTGACGCCGCAGCAGCCCCCGGCAATCCGGCCTTAGGGCTGCATCCCGGGCGGCAGTTGCGCCTGCTGCACCGCGATGGCACCGCGGTCATTGGGATAGACCAGCCCCGCCGAAATGATCAGCTTGGCCGCATCCTCGATCTTCATGTCCAGCATCCTGACCGAGGTCGAGGGTACGAACAAAAGAAACCCCGAGGTCGGGTTCGGGGTGGTCGGCAGGAAAACCGACAGGATTTCGTCATGTTCGGGAAATTTTGCCGCGATCTCGCCCTTGGCATGGGTCGAGATGAAACCGATGGCCCAGATCCCTTCCTTGGGATATTCCACCAGACAGGCCTTTTCAAAATTCTGGTCGGTCTGGGCAAAGACCGTTTCAGCGATCTGTTTCAGCCCGTTATAGATCGACCGGACCACCGGCATCCGGTCAACCAGCCGTTCCGCCCATGCGATGAAGGACCGCCCGATCAGCCCCCGCGCGATCCAGCCCACCAGAATGGTGAAGATCAGAAAGACCACAACGCCGACGCCGCGCACGCTGTAGTCATAGTTTTCGCCCATGAAATAGCGCATCAAGGCCTCGGGCCGGTATCCTGCCGGGATGAAGGGCAGCACGAACCCGTCGATCCAGCCCGTCACCGTCCAGATCAGGTAAAGCGTCAGCGCGACCGGCAACACGACAACCAGTCCGGTCAGAAAGGAACTGCGCAGAAAGCCGATGATGCCGCGCCGTTTCGGGGTGGGGGTGTCGCTCATGTCTGACCTGCGTTTGCTGCGGTAAATCTAGGGGCAGCATGGCAGCGCCACAATGGGCAATGACCGCTCTGCGATGGGATAAAGCGGGCCTGCCGCGGCGCTGCCGGATGGGGGGCGCTGCGGTGTCAGCCCGCGCGGCGCTGTTCGGCGATCCGGGTGGCGATCGCGGCACCCAGCCGGGCATTGTTGCGCACCAGCGCGATATTGGCCGCCAGCGACCGACCCTCGGTCAGCTCAAAAATCCGGCGCAGCAGGAAGGGCGTGACGGCCTTGGCCGCGATGCCCTGCGCGCCCGCCTCGGCCAGCGCGGTCTCGATCACCGGGCCGATTTCCGCCAGCGGGATCTCGGCATCGGGCGGGATCGGATTGGCCACCAGTTGCCCCCCCGGCAGACCCAGCCGCGCCCGCATCAGATGAGTTGCCGCAATGCGGCCCGCATCATCGGCGCGCAGCGGCGCCGCCAACCCCGAGGACCGCGCCCAGAAGGCCGGGAAATCGTCCTGACCATAGGCAATGACCGGCACGCCCAGCGTTTCCAGAACTTCCAGCGTTTTCGGCAGATCGAGGATCGCCTTGGCCCCGGCCGCCACCACCGTCACCGCCGTCTGTGCCAGTTCGCGCAGATCGGCGGAAATGTCGAAACTCTGTTCCGCGCCGCGATGCACGCCGCCGATCCCGCCGGTTGCAAAGACATCAATTCCCGCCGCCTGCGCGCAGATCATGGTCGCGGCCACGGTGGTTGCCCCGGTTTCACCGCTGACAAGACAATCGGCCAGATCCGCGCGCGACAGTTTCCGCGCCCCCGGCGTCTGGCCCAGCCGGTCCAGCATATCGGGCTCCAGCCCCACGCGGATCTGCCCGCCCATCACCGCGATGGTGGCGGGCAGCGCGCCCGCGGCGCGGATATCGGCCTCGACCATCCGCGCGGTTTCGACATTCTGCGGCCATGGCATGCCATGGGTGATGATCGTGGATTCCAGCGCCACCACGGGCTGCCCTGCGGCCAGCGCCTCGGCGATCTCGGGATGGATGGTCAGGGGAAGGGTCATGAACCTTGGCTCCGCAGCAGGAAAAAGGGCAGGGGGCGGAAGGGTCAGCTTCCGATTTCCCCCGAGACGTAATCGGCGGCGACTTCAAGTGCGCGGGCAAGGGCCGCCTCACGCGGAAGGCCCGCCAGATCGGCCACCACATGGGCGGCCATGAAGGTGTCACCCGCCCCGGTCACGCGGGTCACCAGAACCTCACGCGGGCGGGCGGCAATGACGCCTGCGCCCGCGCGCCCCTCGGCGCTTTCCCGGCCGCCATCGGTGACCAGCACCCGCGCCGCGCCGCGTGCCAGCAATCCCGCCGCCGCCGTTGGCGCATCGGCAAAGCTTTCCTTGGCCAGCAGCCCCGCCTCTTCCAGATTGACATACAGCGTCGCGCGGGAATGGCGCAGCAAGGGCAGCAGCCGTTCGGCCTTGCCGGGCGAGGCAGGGGCCACGCGCAGATCGGCCCGCGCGAACAGGGGCGAGGCCGCGATCCCGGCCAAAAGCGCCTCGGTCAGATTGCCGTCCAGCGCCATGGCCCCGGCAAAGGGTGCCTCGGGCGATCCCAAGGACCCATCGGCCAAGGGGCGCAGGATCTTTTCCCCTGCCGCCTCCAACGAATGGGCATCGGCTATGGCCGAGATCAGGCCATTCGCCCCTTCGATTGCCATATAGCGGTCGGTCGGCAGATCCTCGGACAGATATAGGTGATCGGTGATCAGCCCCATCCGTGCGCAGGCCGCAACCAGTTCCGCGCCTTCGGCATCCTTGCCCACGGCAGACAGCAGCCCGACCGACAGCCCGAAGCGCCGCAGCGTCATCGCGATATTCAGCGCCACGCCGCCGGGAAGGCGCGTGATCCGCCCCGGCACATCCGAGCCAAGCCGCATCACCGCCGGGGCGCGTCCGATCACATCCCAAAGGACCGATCCGATACAAAGGATATCCGGTTTCGTCATGATATCCCTGATCGCCGAAAGTGCTGCGCCGCGCAAGCCCGTCCCCATGCATCCGCGTGCGCCTTTCATCTTGGCCGAAATACCTCGGGGGGGGGAGGGGCCAGTGGCACCGAGGGGGGCAGCGCCCCCTTTCGCCCTTGCATTCCGCGCGCCCCCGGGCTAATGGGCGCGCACTTCACAGGCGGGGTCCGGGCTGGCGGGGGAGAAATCCCTGTTCAGTCCACCGGTTGGGGCAACTGCTCCGAGATGGCTCCGCCGAGGCGCAAACCGGAAAAGGAAATTGGACATGGCGCTCCCCGAGTTCTCCATGCGTCAGCTGCTTGAAGCTGGCGTTCACTACGGCCACCAGACCGCACGCTGGAATCCCCGCATGGGCGAATACATCTATGGCGAACGCAATGGCATTCACATTGTCGACCTGACCCAGACCGTTCCGATGCTGGATCAGGCGCTGAAAGTCGTTCGCGACACGGTTGCCAAGGGTGGCCGCATCCTGTTCGTCGGCACCAAGCGTCAGGCCCAGAAGGCCGTCGCCGAAGCCGCCGAGAAATCCGCGCAGTTCTACATGAACCACCGCTGGCTGGGCGGCACGCTGACCAACTGGAAAACCGTGTCCCAGTCGATCCAGCGCCTGAAGCAGCTTGATGAGCTGCTGGCATCGGGCGCCGAGGGCCTGACCAAGAAAGAACGCCTGAACATGGAGCGCGAGCAGTCGAAACTGCAAGCCTCGCTGGGCGGCATCCGCGAAATGGGCGGCGTGCCGGATCTTCTGTTCGTGATTGATGTGGGCAAGGAAGACCTTGCGATTCTGGAAGCCAAGAAACTGGGCATCCCGGTCGTGGCCGTGGTCGATACCAACTGCTCGCCCAAGGGCATCGACTATCTGATCCCCGGAAATGACGACGCGTCGCGTGCCATCGCGCTTTACTGCGATCTGGTCAGCCGGGCCGCCCTTGACGGGATGACCGCCCAGATGGGTGCCGCTGGCATCGACATCGGTGAGATGGAACAGGCGCCCGTCGAAGAGGCTGTCGCCGAAGTCTCCGTCGAGACCGCCGAAGGCTGAGACGCCTCTGTCGTCTGACCGTTACCCGGCGGGGATAATTCCCCGCCGGGACAAACCAATTCATGAGGAGAGCCGAAATGGCAATCACCGCCCAGATGGTGAAGGAACTGCGCGAATCGACCGGCGCAGGCATGATGGATGCGAAGAAGGCCCTGACCGAGACCGATGGCGACATGGAAGCCGCCGTTGACTGGCTGCGCACCAAGGGTCTGGCCAAGGCCGCCAAAAAGGCTGACCGTGTGGCCGCCGAAGGTCTGGTCGGCGTGGCCGTCTCGGGCGGTCGCGGCGTTGCGGTCGAGGTGAACTCGGAAACCGATTTCGTCGCCAAGAATGCCGATTTCCAGAAACTCGTATCGGGCATCACCAAGGCCGCTCTTGGCGCGTCGGATATCGAGGCGCTGAAGACGACTGATCTGGACGGCAAGTCGGTGGCCGATACCGTGACCTCGGCAATCATGGTGATCGGTGAGAACATGACCCTGCGCCGCATGGCCTCGGTCGAGGGCGAAACCGTCGCCTCCTATGTCCATAACGCCGCCGCTGACGGCATGGGCAAGATCGGCGTTCTGGTGGCCGTGACCGGTTCGGATGCCGCGATCGCCAAGCAGATCGCCATGCATATCGCCGCGACCTCGCCCATGGCGCTGTCCGAGGCCGATCTCGACCCGGTGGTGGTGGAACGCGAACTGGCCGTCCAGACCCAGAAGGCGATGGAAGAAAACGCGACCTCGGCCAAGCCGAAGCCCGAAGCGGTTATTCAGAACAACATCATTCCGGGCCGGATGAAGAAGTTCCTGGAAGAAAATACCCTGATGGGCCAGAAATTCGTGATGAACCCCGATATCACCGTGGCGCAGGCTGCCAAGGATGCGGGCGTCGAGGTCACGGCTTTCGTGCGTGTCGCCGTGGGCGAAGGCATCGAGAAGAAGGAAGAGGACTTCGCCGCCGAGGTGGCCAAGACCCTCGCGGGCTGATCTGCGGGAGGGCAGGGCGGGGAAATCCTTGCCCTGCCCTCCGCGCGACAATGCATCCGCAGGAATTCGACCGGAAACAGGAAAACGGCGCGACCCCTCCGGGTGCGCCGTTTTCTGCACTCACGCCTCTGATCGCCGGTCTGTTGCCGACAGATCGAAACCGATACCATTACCTTACGAATTAACCCTGTGACCGGACAGAGGGCGTCGCTGGGGTTCGACGAAAGGCAGGGGCACGGTCGAAATTGCGACCGTCCCTGATCCCGCCCGGTTCCCCTGGCCAAGCCACCACTCATGGAACGGCGCCTTATTGGCGGATAAGTTGCCGTCGGGTAAGTCCGGAATCCCTTACCTCTCCGTTTTCTCGACCCCGGCGCGGGCCGCTGCAAGGGGCGGGGATGTGGCGGGCGCCCCGGCAGGAACTCCGACAGGCGTTCTGGCGGGATCTTCGCCCCCTGACCGGTCGGGAACGACGCGTGTGAAGATCATGTTCAGAAGCGTGCCCTTGGCCACGGCCTGTGCGGTGGTTCCGACATTCAGTGCCGCCCGCGCCAGCCGCAGATGCTTTTCCACCATGGCCGCCGAAATGCCCATCAGCAGCGCGATATCCTGCGTGGTCTTGCCATCGGCGACCCATTCCAGCGCTTCGCGCTGCCGGTCGGTCAGACGCCGCAGCGCATAGGCCGGGGGCAGGGAAGCGATGCGGAAATGCAGCATATGCGATATCGCTTCGATCTCGGCCCCATGCTGGGCCAGAATTCTGTCCACATCGTCATGGTCCAGCCCCGGATCGGCAATCAGCCCGAGCGCTGCCTTCACGCGCCGGTTCTGCGTCGGAAAGCTGATCGTCAGCCCGGCCCGGACCTGCAGCGACAGGTTCAGCCGCACCGCCTCGGTCTCACCGGGGGACAGGTGGCCCGCCGCGTAATCCTCTTCGACCCAGCGCCATGTCGTGAGACCGGTATTGTAGACCAACCAGCGGAAAATCGGGGTGCGGGAGAAGTGCCCGCCCTTGAAGTAGAATCTCATATATTCAGGCGAAGCCGTTGAAAGATATATGGCATCGTCCGGATCGCCAACCGACCAGTCCAACCGGAACCGGGTCAGGCCATAATTGACCCGCGCGAAGCCCAGTTCGGCAAAGCGGGGGGTGGCTGCGGCCCATGCCTCATCCAGCGTGGCGGAATTGGCGATGTCGTTCAGGCGGGTCAGAGGCAAGGCATGCTCGGCAAATCAGGCTTTCCGGAAGGGGCGGTGCGACAGGATTGCGCTTCCTGTCTTTGCGTAAGCCTGTTTGATATCCGCTGTCGAGTCCCTTTGCCGCGCAAGCCGCCCGCATGTCAGTCGGGCAGGGGGGCGCGCTGAGTTTCACGCCGGCAGGCGGCCAGCGTCCGGGCGGTCAGGTCAGGGGCAAGGGCGCGCATCGCATCATATTGCGTCAGGAAAACCCGCCCCGACATCGCCTCCAGAAAGGAACTGCGGCGCAGCCGGTCCATCACCGGCCCCTTGACCTCGGACAGATGCAGCGTGACGCCGCCATCGGCCAGCATCCGGTTGATGGTTTCCAGGCTTTCCAGCGCCGAGGCATCGACCTCATTCACCGCCGGGCACATCAGCACCAGATGGCGCAGGGCCGGGTTGCGGGCGATGCGGTCCTGCACGAAATCCTCAAGGAACCGGGCATTGGGGAAATAAAGGCTTTCATCGACGCGCACGGTCAGGACATCGGGCGCGGTGATGACGGCATGGCGGTCGACATTGCGGAAATGTTCGGTCCCCGGCACTTGGCCCACCACCGCAACATGCGGGCGCGACGTGCGGTAAAGATGCAGGAACAGGGACAGCGCGACCCCGGCCACGATCCCCGGTTCAACCCCGAAGGCCAGCGTAACAAACAGGGTGGCCGCCATCGCCGCCCCATCGGCGCGGCTATAGGCAAAGACCCGCCGCAGCGCCCCCGGATCCACCAGTGTCAGCACCGCGACGATGATCGTTGCCGCCAGCGTGGCCTTGGGCAGAAAGAACAGCAAAGGGGTCAGAAACATCACCGCCAGCGCCATGCCAAGCGCGGTAAAGGCCCCGGCGGCAGGCGTCTGCGCGCCCGCGTCGAAATTCACCACTGATCGGGCGAAACCACCCGTCACCGGAAAGCCACCCGACAGGGCCGAGCCAATATTGCAGGCCCCCAAAGCGACAAGTTCCTGATCGGGGTCGATGCGTTGACGCCGCCGCGCGGCAAGGGTCTGGGCGACGGAAACCGTTTCGACATAGCCGACAATCGAGATCATCAGCGCGGGCACAAGGATGGCGCGCCAAAGATCAGGATCCAGCGGCGGCAGTTGCGGCCGGGGCAGGCCCCTGGGCACATCGCCCACAATCGCCACGCCCGATTGCGCAAGGCCAAACCCCCAGACCGCAAGGGTCGTCACCGCGACCGCGGCCACCGGGGCTGCCCGGGTCAGGATGGTGGCAGGAAGGTCGGACATGCCCTTGTGAAGAAGCCATTTTTTCAGATTTCCGCGTGACCAGAACAGAAATCCCGTCGCAGAAATCCCGATCATCAGGGTGAACGGGTTGATCCCGTCAAGACCGGTCAGAACATTGCCGATAAGTTCCAGCAGGTTATGACCCGATGCTGAGATGCCCAACAGATGCGGAACCTGTCCCGCCGCGATCAGGATGCCCGAGGCGGTAATGAACCCCGAAATGACCGGATGGCTGAGGAAATTCGCAATGAAACCAAGGCGCAGGACACCCATCGCCAGCAACATCACCCCGGAAAGCAAGGCCAGCGCCAAGGCCGCGCCCAGATATTCGGCACTGCCTTCCTGCGCCAGTTGCCCGACCGCCGCCGCCGTCATCAGCGAGACGACGGCCACCGGGCCAACGGCCAGCGTCCGCGATGTTCCGAAAACCGCATAAAGGAGCAAGGGCGCGATGGAGGCATAGAGCCCGATCTCGGGCGGCAGACCGGCCAGCAATGCATAGGCAAGGCTTTGCGGGATCAGCATGATCGTCACGATCACGGCCGCCACCAGATCCGCCATCAGCGTTTCGCGCCCATAGCCGCGCGACCAGTCTAGAATGGGAAAATAACGGCGCATTGGGTGGCTCCGGAAACGGGTTATGCGCCTATCTATTCTTTGCCAATCATATTGCAAGGTTTGAATATATTTCCCGGAGACCGGAGTTAGAAGACTGTGGAGCCAAAAGATGCGGCATGCGCTGACCCGTGTGGATCTGTATTTTACATAATATTGATTATCGGATTCTTTCATCTTGCACGGGCACAATGCCCTGATCCACGTTCCTCTGGCGCAATTCAGCGCAAACGAGGGTTCCACAATGACAAAAGTGAAAGAGGCGGTCGCCTTCACGCTCATGCGCACCATCCTGCCGCCGGTTCTCGGCGGTCTTGGTGCGCTGGTTGCGACAAGCTACCCGGCGTTTTACCGCGCCATCTGCTCCGCGCCCCTGCTGCCTGCGGGGGTCTACTGATGCTTGACATGCGGGCTGATCGCCCGCCTGTCAGCAGCTATACCGAAGCCCTTTCGTGGCTCTGGCGGAACAGCAATCCTGAGGATTGGCTGTTTGATCCTCTGGCGGCTCTGCCTCCTGAGGCCGTTCTCGTCTCGGATATCTTCTGGACCCGGCAGGATATCCTGATCCGGGATATGAAGAAACTCTGGGACGAAACCACGGGCGATAAGCGCCGCTCACGGCGCGTCTCCGGTCATCAATCCCGGAGGTTCCGCCATGGCCTTTGACGCTGGCCTGCTCTCTGGCATCGGCTCTATCATCGGCGGGATCGGCGGTCTGTTCGGCAGAAAAAAACCGCCTTCCCCCCGTGACAATATCATGTCGCAAGCCCAAGGCGCTCGGGATGCCGCCGAAAAATATGGCTTCAACCCTCTGACCTTGCTTCAATACGGTCAGCCCGGCGGCTCCATGGCAAGCGGCTCCGCTCCGCCTCTTGCCTCCATTGAACTGATTACCGGGGGTCTGCGCGACGTCGCTGATGTAACCTCCGGCGATGCTGAGCGGCGGCGTGTAAACGACCGCCTCCAAAACGATCTGGCTCAACTCAAGCTGGATCAACTCCGATCCGGCGTTGTGGCTGTAGGCCCCAGCGCCGTTTCGACTGTCGGCAATGGCCCTCCGCCTGTTGGACAGAGGGCCGCAAGTGCGGTAAATGGTCCTTTGAGTCAAAGGGGTTCGCTCGATGGTCAAACTCATTCTATACTTCATGGCTTTAGCGGCGCTGGCGCAGGTTCTGATCCTTCTCGCGCTGCTCGGGGTCTTCCGTTAAGCTATCCAACCGATAGTCGGCGCGAAGCTGATCATCGTGATCAAGAAAGCCACTCTGGCTTTATGGTCATGGACAATCCAAATATACCGTTTCCGGTATATTCTCTGACAATGGACGGCGATGAGCCGGTTCAATGGTATGACGTTCCCACATTTGGTTTCAACGTCGCCACGTCCGCAGCTTATGATCTGATCCAGAAAACCAGAAAGCGCGCTTTAGTGCGTGAGCGTATGCAAATTACGCCTTCTCACGCTATCCCGCGTGACACTGTGAGCGCCCGTCAGGGCGATCACATCAAACCAGTCAAGCCGAAATCGGTAAAGGGCAAGGCTTTGCCTTCGTTTCCCTATGCGCCGAATTTCGGGTCCATTTTCCGCTGAAAGGACTGCCGATGGCACGTCAATCGACCACTCCCGTTTCCTTCAACCGCACCGTCCGCCCGGATGAATGCGTTCTCATGTCCTCCGGTCGCGCTGGCAAGGTCCAGCCTGTCGGTTATATCCCGCTCTTTCCGGGCGACTCCGCGTCCGGTCGCTGCGGCATCGACATTCAACTCAAAGAGATGCCCAAGCCCCTCCTGAACGGCGTTTTCGCGAATGTTCAGGCATGGTTCGTCCCCAAATCGGCCTTCCCGCAATTCGCTGGCCGTGATGAACTCATGCACGCTATGACCGGCGAAACGATTAAGGCCCTTGGTGCTGCTGATCGCACTCCCCCCGGTTACTTCACCTATGGGTCCGCCGGTCCCGGCTTCGGCACTCATGAATTCAACAGGGCTCTTGGCCTTCATGCCAATAACCTTGAAACCTTCAACCACGATCTGCACGACGCGTTCACGTTGGTGTACAATTTCCGTCTTGCAGCGCACTCGTCGCGCCTGACGCGGCGTCCATACTATACCGAAGCCGCCGCTGAGGCGATGTCCCTCCCCCGCGCCTTCTGGCCGTCCTCTCGCCTCTCCAATATCGTTCCCGACTATGAACGCGCTCTTGTTCTCGGCTCGTTCGATCTCGACGTGGCTGCCGGGTCTCTTGAACTGACCGGCGATCTTTTGCGCACGGTCACCGTCAAGCCCGGCGCTGCCGGTCGCGTCGGGTCCGTCAGACGCAAGGATACCGGGGCCGTCGCTGTTGACGGACCTATTCACTCAGTGTCCGGAAGCATGTCTGTGAGCGGCACCCCGGCGATTTACTACGATCCGCAGGGCGGTCTTCAAGTCGATATGGCGGGCCTCATGATCGAAAACACCGGCGGTGCCGGTATTCCGGTCACCCTTGCCGATATCGACAAGGCCCGCACCACACAGGCATTCGCCAAGCTGCGCACCGCCTATGCGGGCAATGATGCCACCGGCTTTGACAATGACGACACCATTGTCGCCCTTCTGATGCAGGGCATTTCCGTGCCTCAAGATCAGTTCAAGCGGCCTTGGCTGCTCGATAGCAAACGCGTGCCGGTCGGCTTTGTCGAACGGCACGCTACCGACGGCGCTAATCTTGACGCCTCGGTCACTCTTGGCCGCGCTTCCGCCTCCCTGACCCTCAACGTCCCGCAACAGGACGTTGGCGGTATGATCATCATTACTGTCGAAGTGCTTCCTGAGCGTATCGACGAGCGCATGACTGATGAATATCTGCGCTGCTTTAGGTTCGATCATCTTCCCAACGCTCTGCGTGACGTCCAGCGCGTTGAACCGGTCGATCTGGTTCAAAATCGTCGGATCGACAGCAAACACAGCACCCCTGCCGGTCTTTATGGCTATGAACCCATGAATTACAAATGGAGGCGGAATTTCACCCGCCTTGGCGGGGATTTCTATATGGACACCCCCGGAGGCGGCTGGACTGAAAACCGGTCGAATATCTGGCAGACCGAATTGGTCAATCCGACTTTCTCCGACAGCCATTACCTTGCCCCGGCCGACTTCCCGCACGAGGTCTTTTCGGACCCCGAGGGCGACGCCTTCGAAGTCGTCTACCGCCACTCGGTGTCCATCGCTGGTCTGACCCAGATGGGCGACATTCTGGCGGAAAACAATGACGATTATGAAGCGGTCCAAGAGGCCGGTGAATAATTCGTCTGTGCATAATCGTTAGCCAGGCCTCAACCTGGCTAACAAAAATGCACCATCCTTGAAACAATCTTTCAAAAGGCAGTCCGATGAAATTTAATCCTCTCAACTGGTCTGAGGTCAAACCCAATGAAAAAATCGAAACCGGCAAGGGCATCCTGCGGCTGCGGGCATCGCAAACCGCCGCCCTCTACATCGAAGCCCAAGGCGTCGAAGCCCTATACGGCCTCGGGGCGGACTTCGACGTCGAAGTATCGGAAGCGGTAGCTTTCCGCGTCGATGCCCCCAAGGGCACCCGCGTGTTTCACTATCGCCCGGGCAATACCTCTTTCGAGCCTACGGGCGAGGTCTATACCAATATTGACCGTATGCCCGACGAAAGCGGCACCCTTGCCGAAGTTCTTCGGGCGCGTCGCGTCTTCGAACTCGAACAACGCGCCATGCTGCGGGAAATGCGGGCTGAGACCGCGAAGCAATTGAAGCTGCTCAAGGCTCAAAACAAGGCCTCCCTTGTCGAGCCTTCGCCCGCTCCTGCGCCCGCTGATCCCCCTGCCCCGGATCCCGAAGAATGAGGCCGGGGCAAACCGTAAAGCGGTGGTTTCAAGACTTCCAGAGGGGCCTTCTTGGCCCCTCCCGTCTCCACGCCACCGCGCGCAATGAACTCGGCCAAGCTGAGCTTGGCCGGTTCGAAGATCAGTTCTTCGCCGGGGAATTGCCTGAGCCTTCCGCGTGGGTCGCTCCCCAACGCCTTCAGGCCCCCGGTTTCTTCCTCACTGATCGTCAACTGACCCAATGGGATCGCGCTGACTGGCAGCAAACTGACCGGCGTCTTATGCGCTGGTCGGCACTCTTTCAAGAGGCTGCCCGCAAGCGCGGCATCCCTCTCTACGTTCACTCGGCGTTCCGCACGGAAGCCGAACAAAATCAACTTATGGCGCGCAAGGTGACGCGCGCGCCCTACCCTACCTCTGCGCACAACGTGGGCGAAGCAGTGGACATCGTCCACGGCGTCTATCATTGGACTATGACAAAACAGGAATGGGCCATGCTCCACGTGCTCGGGCGTCTCTGCCTCGACAAGATCAATGCCCCTCTCAACAAAGATCAGAAACTGCATCTGACATGGGGCGGCGATTTCAAGAGCCTTTTTGATCCTGCGCACTGGGAAATCACCGACTATCGCGACCGCATCGAGCGGTTGCCTGTCGGTCCTCCCTTACGTCTCACTCCTCGCGCAATTCTGCGCGATACAAAACTCTAAGGACGACCAAAAAAACAAGGCTAGTTAGCACTTCTGTTCGCTCTGCGCGCGCTAGCCCTATTGTTGTGTCGGACTAACCTCTTTGGGGGTTTAAGGGGGCTTGCCCCCTTGCGCCCCCGCCGAAATCTCTGATTTCGCGGGGGCGCGCACGTATAGCTTGATGAGTATATCCTTCTAGTGACACCGAACCGAACGGGGCCGAAAATGTGCATATCTCCATCCTTCATCTGGATACAACGCGGCCCGGAATGGGAACAAATGCCAGTGCCATGCAAACAATGCTGGCGCTGCAATAAAAACCGGGTGGATGGTTATGTCGGTCGCGCAATGGCTGAGGCTAATACCTCCTCCGTTTGCTGCACTCTGACCCTGACATACGCTCCCCGGTCTGATCTCGCGGACAAAATCCTACATCCGCGCCATTTCCAGCTTTTCATGAAGCAACTTCGTCGTTCGGGTCACAAAGTAAGGTATCTCGTCGCTGGCGAATATGGTGATCTTAAGGGCCGTGCCCATTTCCACGCTATTCTGTTCTTTAGCCACCTTGAGCCTTTGGGCGAAAGGGGCGTGGTGCCTCGATACAAAGACGACTACCCCGAGGGTATCACCCAGGATGATGCCCCGTTCTGTCGAGAGATACCGCAAGAGCGAATGGTTCACATTCGCGAATGGCCGCATGGCCATATCAAAGCGGACTGGTCTGCCTCCCAAAAATCCATCCGCTACGTCTGCAAATATATCCTTGCTGACGACAAAAACACTGCTTGGTTTTCCCTCTCTAAAAAACCCGCAATTGGGGCAGAATGGTTTGCCCGCAAAGCTGAGAAGGCAAAAGAACTGGGCGTCCTGCCCTCGTCCTTCAATTATCTGCCCCCCGGCGCTGATCGTCAGCGCCCCTACTACATGACCGGCGCAACCCGCCGGGATTATCTCAATGCGATCACGCAAGATTCTGCTGATCGCTCTAAAATGAATGAATGGGTTCGAAACACATTCGACAAATTCGCCCTTCAACGGGCTAAGGATGGGGCGTTTTATCCGCCCACCGATCAATTCCTCGAATACATAAAAGAGGAAATAGACCGGTTTCGCCCATCTGAAAAAGATGTGCTTAGTAAAATCCTGATTGAAGACTATTATGACGAGGACTGGCATCTAGCCGGTATCGTCAACTTAAAAATGCACTTTCTTGGATATGAAAGGACACAAGATGGCTTCAAGAAAAAAACCTGACCGGCCTTCAAAGGCTCCGGCTCCCTCCTCTCGTCGCGTTACGCTGGCTCCTTCCGGCGTTTCCCGCGACACGATGCGTGTATCGAGAGCGCAGCAAATCCTTTCTGCGCAACTTCCCACGCTCGTTCACTCTGGCGGTCGGCGTCCAGCCTCCGCGAAGCGGACCGCCCCCCTTACCACGATCAGCCAGGGCGAAGTGCAACGTAGCCCTAGCGTGTCTAAGCGCCCTCCGGCGCGGGACTCGCGGCAGCTCGATCTGAAACCCGCGCGGCCTGAGGCTTGCAAGACTCGGCCCGCCTCGTCTCGGGGTTCTGGCGGCTCCCGGCCTTTCGTGCCATGGTGCCGATAAGCCGCAGGACCGGCCCGCCGCTCCAATCATAGGGGGCTGTAGGTGGGCCGGTCCTGCTCCCGCTATGCGGGAAAACTTGCCCATAACGAACATTGTCCAGTTCGTGAGGTTTGTTACAGGTCGGTATACCTCATGCGGTGCTTCCCTTCCGCTCCGATCGCAAACCCTGCCGCCCTCCCCTAAACGTGGTAACCCGGCAACACATTTTACAATTTATTGATTATCGGATTATTGGAGCGCCCTGAACCGGCACCCTGCCACCATATGCCAGCGGCGTTTTCACCTGCTGCCCCATATGCTTATGACCGGGGGGCGCAACCGTTGCGCCCCCCGGTCATGGCATGCGGTTTTCAGCGCCCGCCCGAAACATCCAGCGTCGTGCCGGTGATATAGCTGGCCCGGTCCGAGATCAGGAAGACGATGGATTCGCCCAGTTCCTCGGGCGTGCCGGGCCGGGCCATCGGGATCAGATGCTGCAGCCGTTCGGCCCGGTCGGGCTGACCGCCGCGCGCATGGATGCCGGTATCGGTGATGCCGGGCCGCAGGGCAACGACGCGGATGCCCTGCTGGGCAACCTCATTCGACAGACCCTTGTTGAAGCTGTCCATCGCGCCCTTAGCGGCGGCGTAATCGACATATTCATTGGCGCTGCCCATGCGGGCGGCAATCGAGGTGACATTGACGATCACGCCGCCTGCCCCGCCGCGCGCTGTCGACATGCGCCGCACGGCCTCGGCCGCGGCCAGCATCGGGGAAATCGTATTGATCGCGAAGGTGCGGTTCAGCCGTTCCAGATCAATCTCTTCGACCCGCGCGGGCATGTCCACGGTTCCCGCATTGTTGACCAGCGCGTCAAGGCGCGGAAAAGCTGCGTCGAAGGCCGCAAACAGCCCCGCAACTGCCTCGGGATCCGACAGGTCGGCCTGCAGCAGCGCAGTGGTGGCGCCCAATTGCTCACAGGCTTTGGCGGTCAGTTCCGCGCCTTCGCGGTCGGCGCGGTAGTGAACCGCCACGTCCCAGCCGTCGCGGGCAGCCAGCCGAGCCGTTGCCGCCCCGATCCCTGTCGAGGCCCCTGTTACCAGAACTGTCTTACGCATTGATTGCTCCTCCCAGCATCCGTTCCGTCATTTCACCCAGATCGCGGGACAGGCCGGGCGTGGCCCGGATCCGTGTCAGTTCACCGCGGATCATGTCCTGCCGGTCCACATCCATTCGGGACCAGCTGTCAAAGGCCGTCGACATCCGCGCCGCTGTCTGCGGGTTCAGCGCATCCAGCCGGATCAGCCAATCAGCCAGCAATCTGTAGGACGCACCATCGGCATGGTGGAACCCGGCATGATTGGCCGCCAGCGCGCCGAATATCGCGCGGAAACGGTTGGGATTGCGCATGTCGAAATCCGCATGCCCGGTCAGCGCCTCGGTCCGTTCAGCCACGGTTTCCGGCGCGGCATGCAGGATCTGCAGCGTGAACCACTTGTCCATCACCAGCCGGTCTTCCCCCCAGCGGGTGGCAAAGCGGGTAAGTTCCTCATCCCCTGCCCCGATCTCCAGCAGGCAGGCCAGCGCCCCCACCTCAACCGTCATGTTGTCGGCTGTGGTAAAGGTCGCACGGGCCGCCGCACCGCCATCGACCCGGGACAAGAGCGAAAGCGCCGCCATGCGCAGCGCCCGCCGACCGGCGGCGGCAGCATCGGGGGTATAGGGGCCGGGATCGTCCAGCGCGGCCAGAAGATCCGGCAGCCGCGCGGCCAGGCCGTTGGCCAGAACCGCCTGCATCCGCCGCCGCGCGGTATGGATTGCGGCCGGATCGGGCACATGGCCTGCCGCATGCAGGGTCTGGGCCATGTCATCCTCGGAGGGCAGCCGCAGCACCAGCGCGCGGAAGGCCGGTTCAAGCCCGTCATCGAAGGTCACGGCCTCCATCGCCGTCATCCAGTCCGGCCCCGGATCCGTCCCATCCGTCACCATCCGCGCCAGCAGGTCCTTGGCCAGCGCGCGGCCCGCCTCCCACCGGTTGAAAGGGTCGGTGTCATGCTCCAGCAGGAAGGCGCGTTCCGCGGCACCCACCGCGCGTTCAAGGATCACCGGCGCCGAAAAGCCCCGCAGGATCGAAACCACGGGCCGCGCCTCCAGCCCGTCAAAGCTGAACGCCTGCTGCGCCCCGGTCAGTTCCAGCACCGTGGTCGGCAGCACTTCCCGACCCTCGGGCGACAGAAGGCCGACCGCGATGGGAATGACCTTGGGCGATTTCCGCGGCTGGCCCGGGGTTGGCGGGTTGATCTGTTCCAGATGCAGGGTCAGGTGCCCGGCCTCATACTGTTCGGTGACCCGCACGCGCGGGGTTCCGGCCTCGGAATACCAGCGTTTGAACTGCGCCAGATCGCGGCCCGTCGCCTCCTCGAAGACCGCCAGCCAGTCCTCGATCGTCGCGGCCTCCCCGTCATGACGGGCGAAATAAAGGTCCAGTGCCTTGGCATAGCCGTCATCCCCGACCAGCCGGCGCAACATGCCGATCACCTCGGCGCCCTTTTCATAGACGGTGGCGGTGTAGAAATTGTTAATTTCGACATAAGATTCGGGCCGTACCGGATGGGCCAGAGGTCCGGCATCCTCGCGGAACTGGCGGGCGCGCAGCATCAGCACATCCTCGATGCGCTTGACGGCATGGCTGCGCATGTCGCCGGAAAACTGCTGGTCGCGGTAAACCGTCAGCCCTTCCTTCAGGCAAAGCTGGAACCAGTCGCGGCAGGTGATGCGGTTGCCGGTCCAGTTGTGGAAATATTCATGCGCGATGATCGCCTCGATCCGGGCGTAATCATCATCGGTCGCGGTTTCGGGGCTGGCCAGAACATAGCGCGAATTGAAGATGTTCAGCCCCTTGTTCTCCATCGCGCCCATGTTGAAATCATCGACCGCAACGATGTTGAACACATCCAGATCATATTCGCGGCCATAAACCTGTTCGTCCCACCGCATGGACCGGATCAGGCTGTCCATCGCATAGGCGCAGTGATCCTCATCGCACTGGCGCACCCAGATGTTCAGATCGACCCCGCGCCCGGAGGCCGTGGTGAACCGCGCCGAATGGGCGATCAGATCGCCCGCAACCAGCGCGAACAGATAGGCGGGCTTGGGCCAGGGATCGGTCCAGCGCCCCTGCCCCGCAGGATTGCCGTTGGACAGAAGCACCGGAAGGTCGCTTTCGATGGTCACATCGAAGGGGGCCATCACATCGGGCCGGTCCGGATAGAAGGTGATCTTGCGAAACCCCTCGGCCTCGCATTGGGTGCAATACATGCCCTTGGACATGTAAAGCCCCTCAAGGGCCGTATTGTCGGCGGGGTCGATCTCGACCACGCTTTCCAACGTGAAGGCGCCCTGGGGCAGATCGGCGGCGGGGATCGTCAGCCCCCGGTCATCGGGGCGCAGATCAAGCGCGCGACCGTCCAGCCGCAAGGACAGCAGCCGCAACCCTTCACCGTCCAGCCGCAGATCCTCGCCCCCCGGCGCAGATGAAATTTCCAGCCGCGCCGTGACGGTCGTGCCGCGCGGGGCAAGCCGGAACTGCAGCGCTACGCGGTCAATGCGCCAGGGCGAGGGCCGGTAATCGGCAAGGCGCACTGGCGTCGGTGAAGCGGGGGGCGATGACATGTCCTGCAAGGGGGCCTCCTGTGTTGGCGGCAGTCTAGGGCCGGAAAGCTCAGGCGCAAGGTGGTATGGCAGTCATTTCGGAACCACTTGCGCCCCGCGGCGTTGATACAGCAAGTGGCCGGCCGGATGGTCGCCCGGATGTCCGCCGTGACCAGTCGGCCAACTAGTAATGTCGCGAAGAGAAAGGGAAAACCTCATGTCCGCACCGCAGACCAACCTCCAACGCCAGAAACGCCGCCATTGGGGGCCCATCGTCGGGATTACCGTCGCGCTGGCCTTTGTCGTCTTTCTGGGTGTCAGCAATTTCTGGCAGTCGACCACGGATGAGGACGCCGGGAGGGCGAGCCAGCCCGAAACCTCGGTTCCGGCGACCGAGCCGATGGCCGATCCGTCTGCCGCTCCGGCAACCGGCGCCGAGGAACAGGTGACCCCGGGTGCGCCGACGGCTCCGGCAGAAACGCCCGCCCCGGCGAACTGATCTTCGGGTCACCTGACCTGACTGTGTGACAACCCCGCCTCTGAAAAGGCGGGGTTTTCCGTTGTGTGATCCCTGCCCGATCCTGCGCAGGCCCCGATCCTCCACCGATCTACCCTTGCCTGTGGCGCCGGGGCTGCTAGATCATGTTCCATGAATGTTCTTCTCTGGTTCAAGCGCGATCTGCGCCTTGCCGACCATCCCGCGCTGGATCTGGCCTGCGGACTGGGCCGTGTTCTGCCGGTCTATGTGGCCGAACCGGACTATTGGGCCCTGCCCGACCATTCGGCGCGGCAATGGCAGTTCATTGCCGAATCGCTGGCCGATCTGCGCGCGGCGCTGGCGGAACGCGGTGCGCCTTTGGTCATCCGGACTGGCCGCGCAGCCGAAGTGCTGGCCCGGCTCTGCCGTCAGCACCGGATCACCACCCTTGTCAGCCATGAAGAGACCGGAAACCTCTGGACGTTCCAGCGCGACCGTGCCGTTGCCGCCATGGCCCGCGACGCTGGCATCGACTGGCAGGAAGTGCCGCAATCGGGGGTGTTCCGCGGACGCGCGGCGCGAGCAGGCAATGAGGGGCGCAACCGCTGGGCCGCGCGGCGCGACAGCTTCATGGCCGATGCCTGTCTTCCCGCTCCCGGGGCCATCCCGGCAATGGAAGGTGTGGAACCCGGCCCCCTGCCGTCATCCCGCGCGCTGGGGCTGGCCGAGGATCCCTGCCCCAGCCGTCAACCGGGCGGGCGCGCACAGGGGCAGGTTCTGCTGGACGGGTTTCTGGCGACGCGGGGGCGCGGCTATCTGGGTGGCTTGTCCTCACCCCTGACCGCCGAACGCGCCTGTTCCCGCCTGTCCGCCCATATTGCCCATGGCACCCTGTCACCGCGTGAGGTGCTGCAAGCCGCGCAGGCAAGGGCCGCCGAAGCCCCGGGGACCGAATGGGCCAGCAGCCTGCGCGCCTTTGCCAGCCGTCTTGCCTGGCGCGACCATTTCATGCAGCGGCTGGAAAATGCCCCGGAAATGGAGATCCGCGCCCTGCATACCGCCGCTGATTGCCTGCGCCCCGCCGAGGCGGATGCGACACGGCTGGCCCGCTTTGCCGCCGGGGAAACCGGATTTCCCTTTGTCGATGCCGCAATGCGTTACCTTGCGGCGGGGGGATGGCTGAATTTCCGCGCCCGCGCCATGCTGACCAGCGTGGCGACATGGCATCTCTGGCTGGAGTGGCGCGCGGTGGGGCATGTGCTGGCGCGGCGCTTGACCGATTATGAACCGGGCATCCACTGGCCGCAGATCCAGATGCAATCAGGCGTGACGGGCATCCATATCCCGCGCATCTACAACCCGGTCAAACAGGGGCTGGATCAGGACCCGCAGGGCCGTTTCACCCGCCGCTGGCTGCCGGAACTGGCCGCCGTTCCCGATGCGTTTCTGCATAACCCCTGGCGGTGGAGCGGTGCGGGCCGGGTTCTGGGGCGGTATTATCCCGAACCGCTGGTCGATCCGGAAACCGCCGCAAGGGCCGCGCGCGATGCGATCACGCGGCTGCGTCGCGCCGAGGGTTTCGCCACCGAAAGCCGCGCCATCGCCGCCCGCCATGGTCAGCGCCGCACCTCACAGGCGCAGGACGCGGTGATCGAAACCGGCAGCCCCCGTCGTCGCCCCGCACCCGATGGCCAGTTGCATCTGGATCTTTAACAGGGCGCCTATCTTTATGCGGATTTCCGAACAGGTGACTTAGGGCTTCGGCGAAAAAGCCATGTTCAGAATTGGTTGAATAAACTGACCAATTCCCCTATCCCTGCACACCACGGCATACAATGCAGCATTCACAGAGAAGGATTGCCCATGGCGCAGATGGTGAACAGGTCCGGGCTGTCGGTCGCCCCCGTGCTGGCAGCCTTCATTGAGGATCAGGCCCTGCCCGGAACCGGCGTCGCCGCCTCGGCCTTCTGGGACGGGCTGGCCGCTGCGGTTGCCGAAATCGGGGCCGAGAACCGCGCGCTGCTGGACCGGCGGGCCGACCTTCAGGCCCGGATCGACGACTGGCACAAGGCGCATCGCAGCCAGCGGCATGACCCCGCCGCCTATCGCGCCTTTCTGACCGAGATCGGCTATCTGGAGCCGGAAGGCCCGGATTTCACCATTGCGACGGCCAATGTCGATCCCGAGATCGCGCTGCTGGCCGGGCCGCAACTGGTCGTGCCGGTGATGAATGCGCGCTATGCGCTCAATGCCGCGAATGCCCGCTGGGGCAGTCTTTATGATGCGCTGTACGGCACGGATGCGCTGGGCGATCTGCCGCCCAAAGGGGCGTTTGATGCCGCACGCGGGGCGCGGGTTGTCGATTGGGGCCGGGGTTTTCTGGACGATGTGGTGCCGCTGGCCGGGGCATCATGGCGCGAGGCGACCGGATTTGCGGTCAAGGACGGCGCGCTGGTGGTTTCAACCGCAAGCGGCCCGATGACGCTGGCGCGGCCTGACCAGTTTGCCGGACATCATGGCGATGCCGCCAGCCCTGCGCATATCCTGCTGAAAAACAACGGACTGCATATCGAATTGCTGATCGACCCCTCCAGCCCCATCGGCAAAACCGACAAGGCGGGCCTGTCCGATATCTGGCTGGAATCGGCCCTGTCCGCGATCATGGATTGTGAGGATTCGATTGCCGCCGTCGATGCCGAGGACAAGGTTCTGGCCTATGGCAACTGGCTGGGCCTGATGAAGGGCGACCTGACCGAACGCTTCACCAAGGGCGGCAAGGAGATGACCCGCCGCCTGAATCCCGATTTCGACTATCTGGCTCCCGATGGCGGCAGCCTCACGCTGAAATGCCGCGCGCTGATGCTGGTGCGGAATGTCGGGCATCTGATGACCAATCCCGCGATCCTCGACCCAGAGGGGCGTGAGATCGGCGAAGGGATCATGGATGCCTTCGTCACCACGCTGTGTGCCATGCATGATCTGGCCAAGACCGAAGGCCCGCGCAACTCGGTCCATGGATCGGTCTATGTGGTGAAACCCAAGATGCATGGGCCCGCCGAGGTGGCGCTGGCCGACCGTCTGTTCACGGCGGTGGAAAAGACGCTTGGCCTGCCGCAATACACGGTGAAACTCGGCATCATGGATGAGGAGCGCCGCACCTCGGCCAATCTGAAGGAATGTATCCGGGCGGCGGCGCATCGGGTGGCCTTCATCAATACCGGCTTTCTGGACCGCACCGGGGATGAGATCCATACCTCGATGGAGGCGGGTCCGATGCTGCGCAAGGGCGATATGAAAAACGCCGCATGGATCGCGGCCTATGAGGCGCGCAATGTCGATATTGGTCTGGCCTGCGGGTTGCGGGGCCGCGCGCAGATCGGCAAGGGCATGTGGGCCGCCCCCGACCTGATGGCCGAAATGCTGCGCCAGAAGATCGGCCATCCGCAGGCCGGGGCGAATTGCGCCTGGGTGCCCTCGCCCACCGCCGCAACACTGCATGCCACGCATTACCACAAGGTCGATGTGGCCGCCGTGCAGGACGGGATCGCGAAAGGCGGCCCGCGCGCAGGGCTTGAGGCGCTGCTGACGATCCCGCTGGCCGAGGGGCAGAACTGGTCGGAGGAGGAGATCCGCGCCGAGATCGAGAACAACGCGCAGGGCATTCTGGGTTATGTCGTGCGCTGGGTCGATCAGGGCATCGGTTGTTCCAAAGTGCCCGATATCCATGATGTCGGTCTGATGGAGGACCGCGCCACCTGCCGGATTTCCGCGCAGGCGCTGGCGAACTGGCTGCATCACGGTGTGGTAACCGAGGCGCAGGTGATGGAAGGGATGCGCAAGATGGCCGCCGTGGTGGACCGCCAGAACGCGGGCGATCCGGCCTATCGCGCCATGGCGCCGGGCTTTGACGGCGTGGCCTTCCTCGCCGCCTGCGATCTGGTCTTCAAGGGGCGCGAACAGCCCTCGGGCTATACCGAGCCGGTGCTGCATGCAAGGCGGCTGGAGCGGAAGGCGGCGGGGTGATTGCCGGTCCGCCTGCCCTGCCGTTCTTGTGGCGGAACGGGCGGGCGGGTTCAGCCGATTGACTGGCGAAGGTGGGTTTCGGGAGGGTCTTGGCCTAAGTGGGGCGACCGCGGGCGTTATGGTTGCATTGAGTCCTTAGCTGACGCTCGGCAGGTAACCTGTGTCGCCAGATTTTTATAAGCAATGCGTACTTAGGTAAATTGCGTAGCCTGCTACTCCAAAGGGCATCAGACAGAACCATCCCCACAAGTACATATGTCCATGAAAGGTCAAACTACTCACCCTTGTTTGCAGTTTGGATAGTAAGTCAACCTGTTCCTCAGAGAGCTTAACCATATGTTGCATTCTTTGGCTCTCCTGGCTGCCCGTTTCAAATGGTTTACCTTTTTCAACTGAGTCAAGCACACCGTGTGCGCTCTCTTCGATATTACCGATTCTTTTGATGGCATCTTCCAATTGAGATTGCAGAGGATTCCCTCCGTATCCAAATGCAGAACTTCCCCCCACCTTCGACGAAGAATTCCACACTTGGAATGCATGCAGATCGGCGAGCCAGTTAAGGAGATGATTGAGGGCGAGGAAGCCGATCAGGATAGGGAGCGCTTGATCGAAAGCTCCGCCTAGCTTCAACCCGAAAACTTCAAGTTCAGATGTATCTACCCCATACCAGATTGAAAAAACTTTCGCCAATGCGACGGTCACGAGCGTTCGGCTTGAAACGTACGTGGACTGGGAAATAAGTTGCTGTCCCTGAAAATGCATTGTGCTATTCCTGCCATAACGTGCTTAAAAATACTGATCTCAGCACTCTGATGGTGTTGCAATAACAACCGTCCGCTCCGTCCCGCACAGCTGCCACTCAATGATATCACACCCGATCAGCTTTGGTCGGCGAACGTGATCCAAACACCAAAAATCCCCTCCGCCGGACCCAAACCTCGCCATCCGCTGCAAACGCCGCTGGCCTGCGCCCGCAACACCCCATCCCCATTATGTTCGCGTTAAGTTCCGCGCGCTACCCTTCTGGGCATCCATTCCTTCATGGAGGTTCCGATGCCCCTTCCCCAAAGGCCCGTTCCCCCCAACCTGCGCCGCTATTTCCGCGTGACCGAGATTGACCGCAGACTGACCGAGGCCCGCCCCCGCCTGCCGCGCGCCCCGTCCCTCCCCTGGACCGAGGCGCTGATCGGGCTTGCGGTCCTGATGCTGCTGCAGGCAGCGGGATGACTGCGCGGCACACCCCGAACCGGCGGTCAGCGCGCGGCCTCGATGGCCGGGCGCAGGGTGCGGTCCAGTTCGGCGCGGGTGATCGGTCCCGCAAAGCGCAGGACCACCTTGCCATCCCCGTCGATCACATAGGTTTCCGGCACGCCATAAACGCCCCAGTTCAGCGCCATGCGGCCGCTATCGGCACCGATGGCGGCAAAGGGATCGCCCAGTTCGTCCAGAAAGGCCAGCGCCTTGGCCGGGTCGTCCTTGTAATTGACGCCCAGAATCGGGATGCCCTCGGCGGCCAGTTCCTCCAGCAGCGGATGTTCGGCGCGGCAGGGCGCGCACCAGCTGGCCCAGAAATTCAGCAGCTTGACGCCGGGCGCGCGCAGGGTGGCATCGTCAAAGGGGGCCGCAGGACCAAGGGCCGTGACCTGCACCGCCGGGGCCTCGCGCCCGATCATGGCCGAGGGCAGCGTATCGGGATCCTCGCGATACATGCCGATATAGAACAGGGCCGCCAGACCGACGAAAATCACCGGCGGCAGGATCATCAGCGGTTTCATGTCACTTTCCCCCCTGCGCCATTGCCGGCGCCCCGGCGGTTTGCGCCTGACGCGCCTCGACCTCGGCCAGTGCGCGGCGCACCTGCGCGCTGCGCCACAGGCTCAGCACCACAAGCGCCGCGACCAGTGCTGCCGTGGCCGCGTAGGACCCCAGCACCGCGACGGCATATTTCCCCAGATCGGGCATCATCCCATCCTCTCCCGCGCCAGCAGCGCGCTCAGCCGTCGCGCGCGGATTTCGGTCCGGGTGCGCAACAGGACGAGTGCCACGAACAGCAGCACGAAACCGGCGATGCAGACCAGAAGCGGAAACCAGAAGACATCAGAGATATTCTCCTGCCGGTCCAGCGACAGCGAGGCCCCCTGATGCAGGCCCTGATTCCAGAAATTCACCGCATAGCGGCTGAGCACCGCAAAGACCGATCCGACGATACACAGAACCCCGGTCAGATCGGCCGCGGTATCGGGATCCTCAATCGCCGACCACAGCGCGATATAACCGAAATAGAACAGGGTCAGGATCAGGAACGAGGTCAGGCGCGGATCCCAGGCCCACCAGGTGCCCCACATCGGCTGACCCCAAAGCGCGCCGGTCACCAGTGCGATCAGCGTGAAGATCAGACCCACCGGCGCCGCCGCCTTGGCCGCAAGCGCCGAGACATGATGCCGCCGGATCAGCCAGACCAGGGACGCCACCAGCATCATCACCCATGCATTGATCGCCATCATCGCGGCGGGCACATGCAGATAGATGATCCTGACAGTCGATCCCTGCCGGAAATCATCTGGCGTGAAGAAAAAGCCCCAGATCAGACCGGTGGTCAGGCAAAGTGACGACAGGGCTGCGGTCCAGGGCAGCATGCGCCCTGAAAGCCCCATGAATTTTTGCGGATTGGCATATTCCCAAAGCGATGACATGGCGGTTAGCTAGGCTTTCTGTTTTCCGGGGACAAGCTGTAACACAGGTTTTTCATCGCAGGTTGACGCGGATTGCCGCAGCCGCCGCGAAAGGCAGCAAGGCCGCCGAGGCCAGCGTGATCGCGGCCAGAAGCGCCAGCGGGGTGCCGGTCTCAAGCCCCGCGGTTCCGCGCCGCACCACCTCGGCCCCGAAGATCAGCGTCGGCACATAAAGCGGCAGCACCAGCAGCGACAGCAACAGCCCCCCGCGTTTCAACCCCACGGTCAGCGCCGCACCAAAGGCCCCGATCACCGACAGCGCCGGAGTGCCAATCGCAAGCGACAGCACAAGCCAGCCAAAGCCGGAAACCGGCAGGTTCAGCAGCACCGCCAGAACCGGGGCGGCCAGTGTCAGGGGCAAGCCCGTGACCAGCCAATGCGCCAGCGCCTTGACGGCAACCACACCCTCCAGCGGGATCGGTGCGGTGGCCAGCAGGTCCAGCGATCCGTCCTCAAAATCCAGCGCGAAAATGCGGTCCAGCGACAGGAGGCAGGCCAGAAGCGCCCCGACCCACAGGATCCCCGGCGCGATCATCGCCAGCACCCTGCCCTCGGGGCCGACCCCCAGCGGCACCAGCACCGCAACCAGCAGAAAAAACGCCAGCCCCAGCCCGAAACCGCCCCCCGCCCGCACGGCCAGCCGCAAATCGCGGATCAACAGGGCTATCATGCGAAATCCCCGCCAAAGGCCGCGTCAAACGCCCCGGCCGGGCCACCCTGTTCTGGCGGGCGGGCACGGAAGGGGGACAGGTCCAGCGTTTCGGCCCCGGGGATGCCAAGGTCGATATGGGTCGCGATCAGGGCCGATCCACCCGCCGCCAGATGGTCGCGGATCACCTCGCCGAACAGCGTGACCGAGGCGGCATCCAGCGAAACCGTCGGTTCATCCAAGACCCAGACCGGGCGCCCGGTGACCAGCAGCCGCGCCAGCCCCAGACGCCGCTTCTGCCCGGCTGAAAGGTTCGCCGCCTGCCGGTCCCGCAGGCTGGCAAGGTTCATCCGCTGCAAGGCCGGTTCCACCCCGGCACCGCCATGGACCGCCGCCCAGAAGCGCAGGTTTTCGGTGACCGTCAGCATGGATTTCAACCCATCGGCATGGGCGGCATAGGCAATCGCCTCGGGCGGGGCAGAAATCTCGCCGACCGTTGCCGGTTGCAATCCGGCAATGCTGCGCAACAGCGTGGTCTTTCCAATCCCGTTCGGCCCGCGCAGCACCAGCGCCGCGCCGGGGCGCAGGCGAAAGCCCACCCCTTCCAGCACGGTCACTCCGCCGCGCGAGACGGAAAGATTGTCGATCTCAAGATCCATGGCCCAGCCCTAGCGCAGGCCGCCGCTTTCGGGAAGGGCGGCAATGCCGCAGGGATTGCCCGCTGCCGGTTCTGCGACTGGGGCTAAACCGGCTCAATATCTCCCGCAGCCCGCCCGGCATGAAACCCGGCCACGAATTCCGCCAGCCGACCGGCCGCAACGGCGCCCCGCAGCCCATCCATAAGATCCTGATAATACTGCAGGTTATGCCATGTCAGAAGCATGGATCCGATAATCTCATCGGCTTTGATGACATGGTGCAGATAGGAGCGGGAATAGCTGCGGCAGGCCGGGCAGGCGCATTCGGCATCCAGCGGGCGCGGGTCGTCCTTGTGCCGGGCATTGCGCAGATTGACCTGCCCGCCCCGCGTCCAGCCCTGCCCGGTCCGCCCTGACCGCGAGGGCAGCACGCAATCCATCATGTCGATACCGCGTTCGACCGCGCCGACAATGTCATCGGGCTTGCCGACCCCCATCAGATAGCGCGGCCGGTCCTCGGGCAGAAAGCCGGGGGCATAGTCCAGCACGCCGAACATTGCCTCCTGCCCCTCGCCCACGGCCAGACCGCCGACCGCATAACCGTCAAAGCCGATCCCGGTCAGCGCCGCCGCCGATTCCTCACGCAAATCCCGGTTCACGCCGCCCTGCATGATGCCGAACAGCGCATGGCCGGGCCGGTCGCCAAAGGCATCGCGCGACCGCTGCGCCCATCGCATCGACAGTTGCATCGAGGCGGCAACCACCGCATCCGTCGCGGGAAGCGCCGGACATTCGTCGAAACACATCACGATATCGGAGCCCAGCAGGCGCTGGATCTCCATCGACCGTTCGGGCGTCAGCATGTGTTTTGATCCGTCGATATGCGACGAAAACCGCACGCCCTCCTCGGTCAGCTTGCGCAGGCTCGCCAGCGACATGACCTGAAAGCCGCCCGAATCGGTCAGGATGGGGCGGTCCCAGTTCATGAACCTGTGCAGCCCCCCAAGCGCCGCAATCCGTTCCGCCGTCGGTCGCAGCATCAGATGATAGGTATTGCCCAGCAGGATATCCGCCCCGGTCGCGCGTACCGACTCCGGCATCATCGCCTTGACCGTCGCCGCCGTGCCCACCGGCATGAAGGCAGGCGTGCGTATTTCGCCGCGTGGCGTGGAAATCACCCCCTGCCGCGCCTGCCCGTCCCTTGCCTGAACCGTAAAGCCGAATTTCCCGTCCATCGCCGCCATCCCTGTTCCAGCCGCCCCTTTTGCGGGTTTTGCGGCCCTTTGCCAAGGCATCGGGGCGGGGAAATGCGGGCCTTTCCCTTGCACCCTCCGGCGTTATGTTCCATCACTCGGGGGAAATCAGACCGGGCGCAGCGGCGCCGAACAGAAAACGGACGCCGAAATGCTCGATATCGCGATGAAACCCAGTGAAGAACTCTCCGTCCGGGAGGTGTTCGGCATCGACACCGACATGAAGATCAAGGGTTTCGCCGAGCGCGGCGACCGCGTGCCCGAGGTCGATCCGACCTACAAGTTCGATCCCGATACAACGCTCGCGATTCTGGCGGGCTTTGGCTATAACCGCCGCGTGATGATCCAAGGGTATCACGGCACCGGCAAATCCACCCATATCGAACAGGTGGCGGCCCGGCTGAACTGGCCTTGCGTGCGCGTCAATCTGGACAGCCATATCAGCCGCATCGACCTGATCGGCAAGGATGCGATCAAGCTGCGCGACGGCAAGCAGGTGACCGAGTTTCATGAGGGCATTCTGCCCTGGGCCCTGCGCAACCCCGTTGCCATCGTATTCGACGAATATGATGCGGGCCGCGCCGATGTGATGTTCGTCATCCAGCGCGTGCTTGAACATGACGGCAAGCTGACGCTGCTGGACCAGAATGAGATCATCACCCCGCATCCGTCCTTCCGGCTGTTTGCCACGGCCAATACCGTGGGTCTGGGCGATACCACTGGTCTTTACCACGGCACCCAGCAGATCAATCAGGCGCAGATGGACCGATGGAGCCTTGTTGCGACGCTGAATTACCTCAGCCATGATGCCGAGGCAGCGATCGTGTTGTCGAAAAACCCGCATTACAACACTGCCGGGGGCCGGAAGGAGATCAGCCAGATGGTCACCGTCGCCGATCTGACCCGCACCGCCTTCATGAACGGCGATCTGTCCACTGTGATGAGTCCCCGGACCGTTATCACATGGGCGGAAAATGCGCGCATCTTCAAGAATGTGGGCTATGCGTTCCGCCTGACCTTCCTGAACAAATGCGATGAACTGGAACGCCAGACCGTCGCCGAGTTCTATCAGCGCTGCTTTGCCGAGGAACTGCCCGAATCGGCGGCAAGCATGGCGATGAAGTGATCCGGACCGGGGCGGCGGCGCTGTCGCTGCTCTGGCCGCTGCCGCTTGCCGCCAAGCCACTCTCTGAAACGCTTTACCCAGCCGTCGATTGTGCGGCGCTGCATCTTGGCCGTGACGATGCAGCACGGCGCCTGCGCCACCTGCCCCGCGATACCGAGGACCCCGCCCGGGCCGAAGCCTTCCGTCAGGCCGCGATCCGGCTGAATGGCGGCGCTGTGGCCGGGGTCGATGAGGCGATTGCCGCGGCCCGCCCTGCCATGCGTCTGCTGCTTGAATCGCTGGTGTTGGATCAGGATCTGCAAAGCCGCGATCTTTACGAACGGCTGCTCGGCACCTGCGCGCGTTTCGCCCAGGGCGCGCCGGAATTCGACGCGCTGCGCTGACCGCGCTGTTTGCCACGAATTGCCGCAAACTTTTCAAACTGATCTGTTGATCGGCGGTATTATTGCAGTCATGCTGCAATTATGAGCAGTTTGAAAACTCTTTCACTGGTCCTTGTGCTCCTGTCCCATGCCCCGGCGGCACAGGCCACCGGCCTTGTGCCCCCGCCTGATGCGCCCATCGGCGCGGATGATCCGCTGGTCGTGCTGTTCGCCACCTGTGCGGGGCGCTATTCGGCCTTGATGGAATTTCAGTGGCTGACCGATGGCCCTGCATCCGAGGAAACCGCGCGAAGACGCGCCGCGATGCTGGATCTGGCCGGGGCCGTAACCCCCGCCGCCGCATCGCGCCGCGCCCTGCATCTGCGGATTGAGGCCAAGGCCGCCCAATCCGCCCTGCTGCATGCCGCGCATTTCCGCGCCGACCCGCGCGCCACCCGCCGGGCCGAGACGCTGTTGGCGGGGTGCCGCGCACTGCATCCGGGCTGATCCAAAGGGCTTCGCCCTCTTGCCCTCCCCCCGGGCCGGTGCCAATGTCGCGCCATGAACAAGCCCAGCGACAACCCCGCCGATCCCTTCAAGAAAGCCCTGGCCGAGGCCACGAAAGTCATGGCCGATGACCCGGAGATGACCGTTGCCTATTCGGTCGATCCTCCGGGGATGAACCGCGAAGGCGTGCGCCTGCCACAGGTCAGCCGCCGCATGACGCGCGATGAGGTGCTTCTGGCGCGTGGCACGGCGGATGCTTTTGCGCTGCGCCGGAAATATCATGATGAACAGGTCGCCGCGCGTTACCTGCCCACCGGACAACTGGCCCGCGACATCTATGAGGCGATGGAAACCGCCCGGTGCGAAGCTGTGGGCGCAAGGGTGATGCCCGGCACAGCAGGCAATATCGACGCCAAGATCGGGGCTGAGGCCGACCGCAAGGGCCATGGCCAGATCACCAATCGTCAGGATGCGCCGCTGGCGCTGGCGGCGGGCCATCTGGTGCGTCATCTGGCCACCGGGCGCGACCTGCCGAAGAGCGCTGCCAATATCATGTCGCTCTGGCGTGATTTCATCGAGGAACAGGCGGGCGGCACGCTGGACGGCATCGACGCGGCGCTGGCCGATCAGTCGGCCTTTGCGCGGCTGGCCCGGCGGGTGATCTCGGATCTGGGCTATGCCGATCAATTGGGCGACGACCCCGACGCGCAGGAACCCGAGGACGATCAGGGAGAGGACGCCGAACAAGATCAGGACGACCCCGAATCGACCGGTGAAGAAGAAGACCAGAGCGATGAGGGCGAAGCCTCGCCCGAGCAAAGTCAGGAAGACCAGCAGGATGCCGCGCAGGCGCAGGTCTCGTCCGATGACATGGCCGAGATGGAAGAGGGCGAAGAGGCCGAACTGCCCGAAGGCGAACCGCCATCCGAGCCCCCGCCCCCGGCCCCCCATAGCGATGCCGATCCGAATTACACGGTTTTCGCGACCGATTTCGATGAGGAGATCCGCGCCGAGGATCTGGCGGAACCCGCCGAACTGGAACGTCTGCGCGCCTATCTGGATCAGCAGCTAGAACCCCTGAAGGGTGCGGTTTCGCGACTGGCGAACAAGCTGCAGCGCCGCCTTCAGGCGCAGCAGAACCGCAGCTGGGATTTCGATCTGGAAGAGGGCACGCTGGATGCCGGGCGGCTGGCACGGGTTGTCGCGAACCCGACCACGCCTTTGTCCTTCAAGCAGGAAAAGGATACCGAGTTCCGCGATACCTGCGTGACCCTGCTCTTGGACAATTCCGGGTCCATGCGCGGTCGCCCGATCTCAATTGCCGCGATCTGCGCCGATGTTCTGGCCCGCACGCTGGAGCGGTGTTCGGTGAAGGTGGAGATCCTCGGCTTCACCACCCGGGCTTGGAAAGGCGGGCAAAGCCGCGAACGCTGGCTGGCACAGGGGCGCGCGGCGCAGCCGGGGCGGCTGAACGATCTGCGCCATATCATCTACAAAGGCGCCGATGCACCCTGGCGGCGGGCGCGGCCCAATCTGGGGCTTATGATGAAGGAAGGGCTGCTGAAGGAAAACATCGACGGCGAGGCGCTGGAATGGGCGCATCGCCGGATGCTGATGCGGCCCGAGGCGCGGCGGATCCTGATGGTGATTTCCGACGGCGCCCCGGTCGATGATTCAACACTCAGCGTCAACCCCGCGAATTATCTGGAAAAACACCTGCGCGACGTGATCGGCATGGTGGAACGCAGGAAGGCGGTGGAACTGATCGCCATCGGCATCGGCCATGACGTGACGCGCTATTACAACCGCGCGGTCACCATCACCGATGTCGAACAGCTTGCAGGGGCGATGACCGAGCAGCTTGCCGGATTGTTCGACAGCGATCCGCGCAAGCGCGCGCGGGTGCTGGGGATGCGCAAGGCGGGCTGAGGGCCCGAGGGCCGGGCAAGGAAGGGGCGCTGCCCCTCTTGGCCTTGCGGCCAATTCACCCCGGGAGATGTCCGGACGGAAAAAGGGGATCAAGCGGTGTTTCAGTCATTCGACAGTCAGGCCAAACCGGCACAGGGGGCACCGCGTCTGGTGCGGCTGCGCGCTGAACTGGCCAAGGCGGGGCTGTCGGGGTTCATCGTGCCGCGTGCGGACGCCCATCAGGGGGAATATGTGCCCCCCCGCGATGCGCGGCTGTCCTGGCTGACAGGCTTCACCGGCTCGGCCGGGCTGGCCGTGGTGCTGCCCGATCTGGCCGGTGTGTTCATCGACGGGCGCTACCGCGTACAGGTCAAGGCCGAGGTCGATCTGGCGGTCTATACCCCGGTGCCCTGGCCCGAAACCCGGCCCGGTGACTGGATCCGCGCCAATCTGAATGCGGGCAAGGTCGGGTTCGATCCGTGGCTGCATACGGCGGATGAGATTGCGGTGCTTGAGAAAGCGATTGAGGGAAGCGGCGTAACGCTTTGTGAAACCGACAATTTCATTGATGCTATCTGGCCGGACCAACCCGCGCCGCCCCTGTCGCCCGCCTTTGCCCAGCCCGAAGAGTTCTGCGGGCAAACTGCTGCGGCCAAGCGTGATGAGATTGCGGCCATTCTGCGCACCGCCGGTCAGCGCGCCACGGTCGTGACCCTGCCTGACAGCCTGTGCTGGCTGGTCAATATCCGGGGCGCGGATGTGCCGCGCAACCCGGTCGTGAATGCCTTTGCCCTGCTGCATGACGATGCACGGCTTGAGATTTTCGCCCCCGATGTGAAATTCGGCGATGATCTGCGCGCGATATTGGGGCCGCAGGTGACCATCCGTCCGCCACAGGATTTCCTGACTGCGCTGCACAATCTGCCAGGACCGGTCCGCGTCGACCGCGCCAGCGCCCCGCTGGCCGTCAGCCGCGCACTGGAGGCGGCGCAGGTCGCTGTGGCATGGGGCGAAGACCCCTGCCGCCTGCCCAAAGCCCGCAAGACCGGGGCCGAGATTGCCGCGAGCCGCGCCGCCCATCTGCGCGACGGCGCGGCAATGGTTGAATTTCTGTGCTGGCTGGACCGGGAGGCCCCGAATGGCGGTTTGACCGAAATTGCCGTGGTCGAGGCGCTGGAGGGCTTCCGCCGCGCTACGAACAGGTTGCATGACCTGTCCTTTGACACGATCTGCGGGGCGGGACCGCATGGCGCGGTGATTCATTACCGTGTGACATGGGACACCGACCGTCCGGTGCGGGCGGGCGAATTGCTGCTGATCGACAGCGGCGGTCAATATGTCGATGGCACGACTGATATCACCCGCACCGTGGCCGTGGGCGCGGTCGGGCAGGAAGAGGCCGAGTGCTACACCCGCGTGCTGCAAGGCATGATCGCGATTTCGCGGGCGCGCTGGCCCAAAGGCCTTGCTGGGCGCGATCTGGATCCGCTGGCGCGGGCGGCGCTGTGGATGGCGGGACAGGATTACGACCATGGCACAGGCCATGGCGTCGGGGCGTTCCTGTCGGTGCATGAAGGGCCGCAGCGCCTGTCGCGCCTTTCCGAGGTGCCGCTGGAACCGGGGATGATCCTGTCGAATGAACCCGGCTATTACCGGGAGGGCGCCTTTGGCATCCGGATCGAGAATCTGGTGGTGGTGGAACCGGCGCCGCCCCTGCCCGGCGGCGATGCACAGCGCAATCACCTGCGCTTTGAAACGCTGACGCTGGCTCCGCTGGACCGGCGGCTGATCGTCACGACGATGCTTTCACCCGGCGAACGGGACTGGATCGACCGCTATCATGGCGATGTGCGGGCAGCGCTGCTGCCGCATCTGTCGGCTGAAGCGGCGGAATGGTTGGGGCGTGCAACCGCGCCGGTCTGACAGGATGGCGGTCGCCGCGCTTGGCAAGGCGGGGAACGGGACCGAAGGACAGGAAGGAATGAGGGACGCGATGAAGGACAGAATCACCTTGCGCAATCCGGGCGGCATCTGGGTCCTGCGGGCCGGCGATGCGGTGTTGGGCGAAAGCCGCAATGCCGTCGAACTGACCGAGGGCGACCGTGCCCCCGTCATCTATTTTCCGCGCGACGATATCGCGACCGTGTTTCTGGACCCCAGCGACCGGCGCAGCCATTGCCCGAAGAAAGGCGATGCCGAATGGTTCAGCATCGTGACGGCGGCGGGCAGGATTGCGGACGCGGTCTGGAGCTATCCTAACCCGCCGGAAGACCTGGCGCGGATCGCGGGCCATCTGGCCTTTGACGATGACCGGGTGACAGTTGAGCGGATCTGACGGTCTGACGGCACCGGGCGCTGTGGCGCGCCGGTCCTGCCCGGTTCAGACCTGTGCGGCGGCGGTGGAGAGGATGCGCTCGACCATCGCCCGCAACCCGTTTGAGCGTTGCGATGACAGATGATCGTTCAGGCCCAGCCGGCCCAGTTCGGCCGGGGCATCGACGGCAAGCACCTCGCGCACTGTAAGCCCCGAATACAGGGCGTGCAGAATGGCGATCAGCCCGTTCACGATCATCGCGTCGCTTTCGCCCTGAAAATCGAACTGCGCTTCGGGCCCCTCACCGCTGATCACGGGGCGCAGCCAGACCTGACTGGCGCAGCCCTCGACCTTGGTCGCGGGCACACGAAAGGCCGGATCAAGCGGCGTCATCGCGCGGCCGAGGTCGATCACATGGCGATAACGGTCTTCCCAGTCGTCCAGAAACTCGAATGTTTCGGCAAGGTCTTCAAAGGCGGCGCTGGCCATCGGCATCATCCTTCCTGCTTGGGGTTCAGAGCTAGGGCTTTGTGGGCGCAAGGTCCAGACATGCGCGCGCCATCTGATGCTTTTCAAACGGTTCCGCATCGGATACCCAAGGGAGGACAGGGCCGGAACAGGCCGGGATGCGAGGGAAAACCGGGGCATGGGCATGAAAAAACCGCTTTTGGCAGGCATTGCCGCAACGCTGATCCTTGGAGGCTGCGGTTTCGGAGGCTCGCGGCTCAATCCATTGAACTGGTTTGGCGGCTCCAGCGAGACGGCAGCGGTCCTGGTTCAGGAAAGCGGGCAGCAGGATGCGCGGCTTTTGGTGCAGCAGGTCACCGATCTGGTGGTTGAACGCAATTCCAACGGCGCCATCGTGCGTGCAACCGGCCTGCCCCCGACCCAAGGCTATTGGGAGGCCGAGCTTGTGCCCCGCCCGCTGGAGGATGGCACATTGGTCTATGATTTCCGCGTCTTCCCGCCGACCCGGGCGCAGAATGTCTCAACCCCGCGATCACGGCATATCACGGTGGGGGCCTATATTTCCAATCACCGCCTGCAGGAAATCCGCCAGATCACCGTGCAGGGTGAGGCAAACGCGCGCAGTTCACGGCGCTGAGGCGCCGTGCCAGGGCTGCCGTCATTCCGCCGCAGCGCGTTCCAGCCGCAAGGGCAGCGTGATGCGGAAGGCCGCCCGCCCCTGCCCCGGCAGATAGCCGATAGTGCCGCCCAGATTGGCCATCACCTCGCGACAGATCGCCAGACCAAGGCCCGCACCCCCGGCGCGGGTCTGATCGGTCAGCCGCGCGAATTTCTCAAAGATCAGCGTTTGCTGATCCTTGGGGATGCCCGACCCGTTGTCGATGAAATCAATCGTCACCCGCGCCCCTTTGCGCCGCACATGGATGCGCAGTTCGGGCGCGGCCGCATCGCAGTATTTCCGCGCGTTTGAGATCAGGTTGATGAAAACCTGTGTCAGGCGGTCACTGTCGGTGCGCAGGAAAATCTCCTCGGATGCCGGATCGCGCTGAATGTCAAAGCGCCGTTCGGGCCTTGTATGCCCCGCCGAGGCCAGCGCACGGTCGATCATCTCGCGCAGATTGGCCAGCCCGAGATTGAGCTGCACCGTGCCGCTTTCCAGCACTGACAGGTCCAGCAAATCATCCAGAAGCCGCGTCAGGCGGATCGCCTCTTCATGGATGATCCTGGCATATCCGGTCGCCATGTCGGCGGGCATATCGCCCTCCATCAGGATTTCCGAAAAGGCGCGGATCGAGGTCATGGGGGTGCGCAACTCATGGCTGATCTGGCTGAGGAACGCGTCTTTTTGCACCGAAATCTGGGTCAGTTTCTCATTCACCTCGCGCAACTGGCGGGCGGCGCGGGTCAGTTCCTCCTGCTGTTCCTCCAGCCTTGCGGAATATTCCATGATCTGCGCGGCCTCATTGGCCACCGCCATCAGATCCTCGACCGATACGGCGGCCCGGCCTGCAAGCTGCGAAATCATCGCATGGGCGGTTGCAGCGCCCACCGACCCCGCCAGCCTGCGCTCAAGCCCCTCGATGAAGGCGGGGGTCGGATCGGGCAGATAGGCGGCCTTGCCTTGCGCGCGGGCCTGCGCCTCAAAGAAGGCCAGCGCCTCTTCCTCGCCCAGAATGCGCTGCGCCATGACCAAAAGTGCCTCGGGATCGGCCCCGCCCTGCGCCCAGTTGGGCGCGGCGCTGTCCTCGAACGCATTGACGAAGGCCGCGCCCTGCATCCGTTCGACCGGGCCGGGAAAGGACATCAGCGACAGCGCGCAGAACGCCGCCGTGTTGAAGGCCAGCGACCAGAACAGCGCATGGATCAGGGGGTCGATCCCCTCGACACCGAACAGGGCCTGCGGGCGCAGCCACCCCATGCCGAAGGGTCCCTCGGCCAGCACCCGTGCCGGAATCACCGCATCCGGACCGAAAGAGGGCAAGAACAGCGCATAGGCCCAGATCGCGAAACCGATGGTCAGCCCCAGCACAGCCCCCGCCCGAGTAGCACCGCGCCAGAAGAGGCCACCCAGCATGGCGGGCAGTATCTGCGCCACGCCGACAAAGGAAATCAGCCCGATCGCCGCCAGCGCCTCGGACCCGCCCGACAGCCGGAAATAGGCATAGCCTAGTCCCAGCACCGCCGCGATGGACAGGCGCCGCGACAACAGGACCAGCCGCCGCACATCGCCCGAAACCGCCCGGGCCGGGCGCAGCGACAGCCAGAGCGGCATGACGACATGGTTCGACACCATCGTTGACAGGGCAATTGCCGCCACAATCACCATCGAGGTGGCCGAGGAAAACCCGCCCAGAAAGGCCAGCATCGCCAGCCCGCCCTGCCCTTGGCTCAGCGGCAGGGTCAGCACGAAAAGATCGGGGTTTGATCCTTCGGGCATCAGTTCCAGCCCCATCACCGCAATCGGCACGACGAAAAGGCTCATCAGCATCAGATACAGCGGAAAGGCCCAGCTTGCCGTTGCCAGATGCCGCTCATCACTGTTCTCGACGACCAGAACCTGAAACATGCGCGGCAGGCAGATCACCGCCGCCGCAGACAGCAGGATCAGCCCCGTCCAGCGGGATGGCTTCATCTGCCATTCCGCGATTTCCGAGGACTGGATCCGCGACAGGATATCGGCAGGCCCCGAGGCCAGCCCCCAGACAACGAAGATCCCCACCGCCAGCAGCGCCACCAGCTTGACCACCGCCTCGACCGCGATGGCGGTCACGACGCCGGTATGCTGTTCCTTGGCATCAAGATTGCGGGTGCCGAACAGGATGGTGAAGGCCGCAAGCCCCCCCGCAACCCAGATCGAGGTGATATCGCGGTCTGGCATGGCCCAGCCATCCGCCGTCGGCCCGGCAAAGACCCCGAAGGACAGCGTGACCGATTGCAGCTGCAGCGCGATATAGGGCGTTGCCGCGACCACGCAGATCACCGTGACGATGACGCCCAGCAGGTTTGACTTGCCATACCGGCTGGAAATCAGGTCGGCGATGGAGGTCACGCGCTGCTGGCGCCCGATCCGCACCAGTTTGCGCAAAAGCCACCACCAGCCGACGAAAACCAGCGTGGGCCCCAGATAGATCGTCAGATATTCCAGCCCCGACCGCGCCGCATAGCCGACCGCGCCGTAAAAGGTCCAGGCCGTGCAATAGACCGACAGCGACAGCGTATAGACCAGCGGGGAACGCAGCCAGCGTGCCGCCCCCGCCGCTGCGCGCCGTTCCACCACGAAGGCGACCAGAAACAGAAAGATCACATAGGCCAGTGAGGCCAGAACAAGGATGTTGAACGGCATCAGCCCTCATCCTCGGTCACGGTCCTTTCGGGTTCATCCCCGCCCAGCCGGGGGGCCAGCACAGCGGCGGCCAGCACCAGCACGGTCCAGACAACAAAAAGATAGATCACATCCATGCCCGTATCGCGTGCGGTGCTGTCGCTTTTGCCCCACAGCATGGGCAGCCAGATCAGAAACGCGCCCACCAGCGGCAACAGCCGTGCGGCATCACGCAGGCGGCGGCGGCGGTAACTGGCGCGGGCCAGAAAAAGCGGAGCTTTCACGGCGTCACCAGCGACCGGACCGAGGCCAGGATCTCGGCATTGGAAAAGGGTTTGGTGATGAACAGATCCGCGCCTGCGCGTTCGGCGGCCTCGCGGTCCCGGCCCTGCCCCTTGGCGGTCAGCATCAGGACGGGCAGGTTGGCGGTTTCGGGTTGCGCCCGCAACTGGCTCAGCACCTCGAACCCGCTGGCGCCGGGCAGCATCACATCAAGGATGAGGACATCAGGCCGCGTCGCATGGACCCGCGCCACGGCATCCTGCCCATTGGCATGGGTTGAGACTTGCCAGCCGTCACGATTCAGGATGAAGCGGATCGCCTCGGCGATATGCGGTTCATCCTCGATCAACAGAACATGGCGCCCCATTGCCTCCGGTCCCCCTCCCCCAAGCGCGCCGGGTGCCGCCGCCAAGGACACAGCGCGCCCTCGGGTCACGTCGCGGCCCCGCCCGTCCCGGCAGTTCACCGCAGCCAATCCGGCCCCGCACAATTTATCCGAGTATCGGCGCAAAGCCGCCAGCTTGTCAAAGGCCGAGGAAGGCCTAACCCCGCCCGGCAAGGATGGAGGGTTCGCGCCGCGCCGGACATGCCTCACGCGGGCAGATCCGGCAGGACGATCCGATGGGCAGCCCCACCCCGCCCGCACCGGGATCCGGGGCAATCAGCATCGCCGCGCGGCGCAGCACCAGCCCGTCAAACCCGGCCACGGCATCGGGTTCGCAAAAGGCCCGCAGATGAAAGCGCTGCGGCACCAGCCCCGGCAGGTCGGCCAGGGCCGAGACCGGTTCCATCGGACGCGCCAGCGCGGTGAACAGCGGCCAGAGCGGGCAGGCCGCCCCGAAACGCGGCAGGGCGAATTCGGGCAGCGGCTTGCGGATCAGCGGCGTGCCCGAGGCATCGCAGATCACCAGCCCCTCAACCGCGCCGTCCCGAAAGGCGATGCGCCGGAAGACCGCCAGAACCCCGACCCCGAACCGTCGCGCCAGCCGGATCGGATCGCCGCCTTCGCCGGCCAGCGCCGGTTCGAACTCGGCCAGCGGCATGCGGGCCGCGTCATCTTCCAGCACGCGCAGCCAGTCGCCCGCCAGTGACCGCGCCGCCCCCGAGGCCAGCGCCGCAATCGCCGGATGCAGCGCGGCAGGCCCGGCCGCGCCCGGTTCCAGTTCCGGCAGATGCCAGCCGCGCGCGGCGAGCCAGCCCTCGACCTCATCCTGCGGGGCGGCGGCCAGCGCATCCTGCGCGCGTTCCTCGGACCCGTCGAGATAGGCCACCAGCACCTCGGCGCCCGAGGCCAGCCTTTCGCTGTCAGCATGCAGATTGGCATGGAACCGTGCGCGCCATTCGGCCTCGATATCCTCGGTCTCGGCCAGAATTGCCGCAGTCGAGCGCACCGAACTCAGCGCGCTGAGCACTTCATGCAGGGCGGCGGACAGATGCGGATCATGGCCCAGCCGGTCATTAAGCAGAAAGACCGTGCGCTCCAGCTGCCCCAACCGGCGATGCTGGGCGCGCAGCAGATCGGCCCAGCCGGGAAACCGGCCCAGAAAATCCTCGATCCGGTCCATTTCGACCGGGCTGTCCTGCATGCCTGCCGCCGCGCGCAGATCCTCGATCCGCCGCCGGTCCGTGCCGTCACCCAGTTCCGCCAGATCAACGCCAAGCGCCCCGGCCAGCCGTTCCAGCACGGGCGGCGTGATGCGGCGGCGGTTATGCTCGATCAGGTTTAGAAATGACGGCGAGATCCCCGCTGCCCGCGCCAGATCGGCCTGTCGCAGCCCCAGCGCCAGCCGCCGCTCACGCAGCCTTGTGCCGGACAGTCCCGATAGCGCCATGCCCATTCCTCATGTCGAGCGGTCGATTTACAAGATGATGCAAATTGTCAACGAGCCTGTAAATCCGGGGATCCGTAAATCCGGCTTTTTCTGTCCGCAAATATCCTCGGAGGGGGTGTCCCGGAACGGGACGGGGGAGGCAGACAGCCTCCCCCTTGCAATGCCGGCTTTTGAGCCGCCTCGCCGTTTATTCCAGCGCCTTGTCGGTGATGGCCAGCGTATAGGCCCCTTCCGGCGCTTGCGAGATGACCGGGTCCGACCCGCCCGCCAGCAGGGTTGCAACGGTGCGTTCATAATCGGCCACATCCAGCGCGCCGTTCGAACCGGCGGTCAGCTTGGCCACCTCGCCCATCATGCGTTTCTGATGGCTTTCGGTCTGCGCGCCGGTCTCGTCATTGTCCAGCACGATCTCGGCCGCCTCATCCGGGTTTTCCTCGGCATATTTCCAGCCTTTCATCGAAGCGCGGACAAACTTGACCATCTTCTCTTCAAAGGCCGGATCGGCAAGATTGGCCTCAAGCGCGTAAAGCCCGTCCTCCAGCGTGGCGACGCCCTGATCCTCATATTTGAAGGTCACCAGATCATCCTCGGCGATGCCCGCATCAATGACCTGCCAATATTCGTTATAGGTCATGGTCGAGATGCAGGCCGCCTGTTTCTGCAACAGCGGATCGACGTTGAAGCCCTGTTTCAGAACCTCGACCCCCTCGGCGCCACCAGTGGTTGGGATGCCCAGCGTGCCCATCCAACTCAGGAACGGATATTCATTGCCGAAGAACCAGACCCCCAGCGTCTTGCCCTTGAAATCCTCGGGGCCGGTCACGCCGGTTTCCTTCAGGCAGGTCAGCATCATGCCCGATGACTTGAAGGGCTGGGCGATATTGACGACCGGCGCGCCCTGTTCCCGCGCGGCCAGTGCGGATGGCATCCAGTCGACCATGACATCGGCGCCGCCGCCCATCAGAACCTGCACCGGGGCGACATCCGGGCCACCCGGCTTGATGGTGACATTCAGGCCCTCTTCGTCATAGAACCCCTTTTCCAGCGCGACATAATAGCCCGCGAATTGTGCCTGCGTCACCCATTTGAGCTGCAGCGTCACATCCTCGGCCGATGCCGCCCCTGTCAGCGCCAGAACCGACGCGGCCGAAAGCATCCATTTCTTCATCGTCATACCTCCATGTCGGGCCGCCTTTTCAACGGCCTCGTTGTGACGGGTGCCAGAAAGTCACCCCTTTCTCCACCACCGCGACGACGGCATAGAAGGCCGACCCCGCCAGTGCCGCCACCGCAATCTCGGACCAGACCATGTCAAGGCCAAGCCGCCCCACCTCGGTCGAAATGCGGAATCCCATGCCTTGCGTCGGGCTGCCGAAAAACTCGGCAACGATGGCCCCGATCAGCGCAAGTGTCGTGCAGATCTTCAACCCGTTGAAGATGAAGGGCATCGCAGCGGGCAGACGCAGTTTCCACAGCGACTGCCAATAGCCCGCGCCATAGGTGGCCATCAGGTCGCGCTGCATCGCATCGGACGCCTTCAGCCCCTCGACCGTGTTGACCAGCATCGGAAAGAACACCATGACCACGACCACCGCCGCCTTTGATTGCCAGTCGAACCCGAACCACATCACAAGGATCGGCGCGATGCCGACAATCGGCAGGGCGGCGACGAAATTGCCCACCGGCAACAGGCCCCGCTGCAGAAAGGTTGAACGGTCCACCGCCACCGCTGCCAGCACCGCCGCGCCGCAGCCCATGACATAGCCCGACAGCGCGCCCTTCACCACGGTCTGTACGAAATCACCCCAAAGCACCGGCAGGCTGGTGGCAAAGCGTGCGGCAATGGCACTTGGCGGCGGCAGGATCACCGGGGAAACGCCAAGGATCGCCACCAGCGCCTCCCACAGCCAAAGGATCGTCGCGCCGAAGATCAGCGGGATCGCCACCGCCAGCACCCGGCGCAGCAGCGGCGATGCGGGCGCCAGTGCCGCCAGCGATTCCACGGCCAGCCACAGCAGCAGCCAGACCAGCAGAACAGGCAGCAGTCCCCGCAACATGGGCAGCGTCCCGGCCTCATCGGGAAGGGGGGCGAAAGTGACAAGCCCCGGCCCCGCCATCACCGCCAAGGCCGCAAGGGCAACGATCAGCCCGCCCTTCGCGCTGCGGATCAGCGCCAGCGCCGGAACCAGCGCCAGAAAGACGGGAACGGCCACCACGTCATGCAACGGCAGGGCCAGTGCCGCCAACCCCAGCGCCACCAGCGCCGCAATGATGCGCAGCAGGATCGCAGGCCCCTTCATCGTGCCATCCCCATCCGCCGCAGGGTGACGCGCTGCACCATGCCCACCGCGCCCACCATCGCCGCCGCCAGCAATGCCGCCGCAATCAGCGTGGCCCAGATCTGGATCGTCTGCCCGTAATAGCTGCCCGCCAGCAGCCGCGTGCCCAGACCCGCTCCGCCAAGGGGCAGTTCCGCGACAATCGTGCCCACCAGAGAGGCCGCAACCCCCACCTTCAGCGAGGCAAAAAGATAGGGCATCGAGGCTGGAAAGCGCAGCTTGCCCAGCCCCTGCATGGCCCCGGCATTATAGGTGCGCAACAGATCCGTCTGCATCGCATCGGGGCTGCGCAGGCCTTTGACCATGCCGACGACGACAGGAAAAAAGCTCAGATAGGCCGCGATCACCGCCTTGGGCAGCACCCCTGACACACCCACCGAATTCAGCACGACAATGATCATAGGCGCGATGGCGACAATGGGAATGGTCTGGCTGGCAATCGCCCAGGGCATCACGCCCCGGTCCATCGCGCGGTTATGTACGATGCCGATGGCCAGCAGAATGCCGAATCCCGCCCCGATCAGGAAACCAAGCCCGGTCGCACTCAGCGTGACCAGCGCATGATAGACCAGACTGCGGTTCGAAAGGCTGCCCGATTGCACGATGCCGCGCCTCCCCTCGACCTCCTCAGTCCAGGTCAGGCGCCAGAATTCCAGCGCCACCTGATGCGGCGCGGGCAGCACGGGCCGTTCCTGCCGCATCGCATCAACGGCAATCTCGGACCAGCCGATCTCCACCCCCGCCCGCGCCGCCTGATCCCGCGCCCATTGCGCATTCATCCCCACGGCGGCGACATACCAGATCAGCAGGATCGCCGCGATAACGGTCAGAACCGGCAGGACCGATCTCATCGCGTCCTCCGTTCATCTTGGCGCAAATACCTTCGGGGGGGAATTGGCCCGCAAGGGCCAAGGGGGGGCAGACAGCCCCCCTTCCCTGGGTCAAAGCGAGGCTCAGACTCCATCGCCATGCCCCGCCCGCAAGCCGTCCCGCACCCGATGCGCGATCTCGATGAAGTCCCGGCTGTCGCGGATCTCCAGCGGGCGTTCCTTCGGCAGCGGGCTGTCGATGATATCCGTGATGCGTCCGGGTCGCGGGCTCATCACCACGATCTTCGTGGACAGATAAACCGCCTCGGGGATTGAATGGGTGACGAAACCGATCGTCTTTTCCGTCCGCGCCCACAGCTTCAGCACTTCCTCATTCAGCCGGTCGCGCACGATCTCATCCAGCGCGCCGAAGGGTTCATCCATCAAGAGGATATCTGCGTCAAAAGCCAGCGCGCGGGCGATACTGGCGCGCTGCTGCATACCGCCGGACAATTGCCAGGGATATTTCTTGCCGAAACCCGACAGTTCCACCAGTTCCAGCACCCGCTCAACCCGGTCTTTCTGCTCGGCCCGGGAATAGCCCATGATCTCCAGCGGCAGGCGGATATTGCCTGCGATCGTGCGCCAAGGATATAACCCCGCCGCCTGAAAAACATAGCCATAGGCGCGCTTCTGCCGGGCCTCATCCGGGGTCATGCCATTGACGGTCAGCGTCCCGCCCGTCGGATATTCCAGCGCCGCGATGGAGCGCAGCAAGGTTGTCTTGCCACAGCCGGACGGCCCGATGAAGCTGACGAAATCGCCGCGATTGATGGTCAGGTTCACGTCTTTGAGCGCATGGACGGGGCCATCCGCCGTCTGGAAGGTCAGGCTGACATCGCGGGCTTCGATGACCGCGTCATTTCCTGCGGTCATTCCGCGATCCCCCACAGCTTCGGTGAGGTGAATTCGACCGAATTGCCCGCCGGATCACGAACATAGACCGATCTTACGCCATTGGGCCAATCGAAATCGGCCTCGATTGCGATCCCCGAGTCGCGCAGATGACCAACCCAGTCCTGCAGCCCGGATTCTGCGAGCGCCAGACAGACATGGCCCGCCCCGACCGCGCCATGCGGCGGCACAGGCAGCGCATCAGGGGCTGGCGGCACTTGCGTGGCCTCGGCCCGGAACAGGAGCAGCACGGTCTGCCCGCAGCGGAAGAACACATGCCGCCCCTCCTGCGCCACGATCTCGTCAAGTCCCAGCACCCCGCCGTAGAAGGCGCGCGCAGCCTCCAGATCCCCGACATAAAGCGAGGCTTCCAGAATGCCCGAAAGGTCGGAATTCGGCGCCATCACACCCCCGTCGCCGGAACACCCGTCCGCACCACCGGGCGCGGCGCGGTCAGGTCTTTCCACTGACTCAATGCGCGGTTGACTGCAGGGCGCGCCTCACGCGGGACGAACTGGCCCCAGCCCTCCTGTGCCTCGACCTTGCCTTCGGTCACCGCCACCCGCCCCCGCGTCAGGGTGAAGCGCGGCAGCCCTTTCACCGCCTGCCCCTCGAACACATTGTAATCAATGGCCGATTGCTGCGACTTCGCGGAAATCACCTTTTCCGCCTCGGGATCCCAGACCACCAGATCGGCATCCGCCCCCACCAGAACCGCCCCTTTTTTCGGATAACAGTTCAGGATCTTGGCGATATTGGTCGAGGTCACGGCGACAAATTCATTCGGCGTCAGGCGGCCGGTATTCACCCCATGGGTCCAGAGCATCGGCATCCGGTCCTCCAGCCCGCCGGTGCCATTGGGGATCTTGGAAAAATCACCCTGACCGAACCGTTTCTGCTCCTTGGTGAAGGCACAGTGATCCGTCGCCACCACCGACAGCGTGCCCGCCTGCAGGCCCGCCCACAGACTGTCCTGATGCGCCTTGTTGCGGAAGGGGGGCGACATCACGCGCCCTGCGGCATGGTCCCAGTCGGGATGAAAATATTCCGACTCGTCCAGCGTCAGATGCTGGATCAGCGGTTCGCCCCAGACACGCTTGCCCTGCTGTTTGGCACGCCGGATCGCCTCATGGCTTTCCTCGCAACTGGTATGCACGACGTAAAGCGGCACGCCTGCCATATCGGCAATCATGATCGCGCGGTTCGTGGCCTCCCCTTCGACCTGCGGCGGGCGGGAATAGGCATGGGCCTCGGGGCCGGTATTGCCCTCGGCCAGCAGTTTCGCGGTCAGTTCCGCCACCACATCGCCGTTTTCGGCATGGACCATGGCCAGCCCGCCCAGATCGCCCACGCGGCGGAAACTGGCAAACAGCTCATCATCATTGACCATCAGCGCGCCTTTATAGGCCATGAAATGCTTGAAGGAGGTCATGCCCGCCTTCACGCTGTCGGCCATGTCGTGCCAGACCTTTTCGCCCCACCATGTGATCGCCATGTGATAGGAATAGTCGCAATGCGCGCGGCCCGATTTGTTGTGCCACATGCTTGCGGCATCCATCAGCCCCTGCCCCTGCCCCGGCAGAACGAAATCGACCACCATCGTGGTGCCCCCCGACAGCGCCGCGCGAGTGCCGGATTCGAAATCATCCGCCGAATAGGTGCCCATGAAGGGCATTTCCAGATGGGTATGCGGATCAATCCCGCCCGGCATGACATAGCAGCCGGTGGCGTCAAGTTCCGTCCCGCCGGTCAGGTTCGGCCCGATTTCGGTGATTATGCCGTTCTCGATACGGACATCCGCCTTGTAGGTGAGGTCGGCGGTGACGATGGTGCCGTTCTTGATGAGGGTGGTCATGTGCGGCTCCTTTGGAGAATACGAAACCCCGCCCCGGACCTGATCCGGGGCCTTGCTGTGTCGCGGGTGGCTCGTGGGGTGGACAGCGGCCCCGGCTCAAGGCCGGGGCGGTTGGTTACCAGACCGGAATATGCGACGTCACATCCAGCCAGTTCGGATTGCGCTTGCCGATCAGGGCGTTTTTCCATGCCCGGGGCCAGCGCTTGATGGCCCGTTCGCGCTGCAGACTGGCCGCGAAGTCCTCGTGCGTTTCGAACCAGACAAGAGTTCTGATCTTGTATTTTGCCGTATGCACCGACAGGCCCGCACGATGCGCCTCGACCCGCGCCGCAAGGTTGCCCGTGCGCCCGACATAGATCGCGCCGCAGGGACGGGAGGCCATGATATAGACGAAATGCGTCATGGCTGAGGGATGGCGTGGAAAAGTTAAGCCAAAGTGAACCCCGCCCCGGCCCTGAGCCGGGGCCTCCGCCGACCGCCCCCACCGGCCTTGGCAAACAGAGGTCCCGGGTTAAGCCCGGGACGGGGTTGACTCTAACGCTCACCCCACCACCTCCGCCACCTCAAGCACGGCATGTAGCAGCACATCCGTCCCCGCCGCCGCCCATTCGGGGGAAATCTCCTCGGCCTCGTTATGGCTCAGCCCGCCCACACAGGGGCACATGATCATCACGGTTGGCGCGACGCGGTTGATCCAGCAGGCGTCATGGCCCGCGCCGGACACGATATCCATATGCGAATATCTCAGCCGTTCAGCGGCTTGCCGCACGGTCATCACAAGACCCGGATCGAAGCTGACCGGGTCGAAATGGCCCACGGCCTCAATCTCGCAGGTCAGGCCCAGTTCTGCGGCCACGGCATGGGCCGCGCGCTCCACCTCGGCCCGCATCGCATCCAGCTTGGCCTGATCGGGGCTGCGGATATCGACCGTGAACACCGCCTTGCCCGGGATCACATTGCGCGAATTGGGAAAATGAAAGAGCTGCCCCACCGCGCCCACGGCCTCGGGCTGATGCGCCATCGCGATCTGATGTACCCTTTCGGTGATCCGCGCCGCCCCCAGACCCGCATTGACCCGCATCGCCATTGGCGTCGATCCGGTATGCGCATCCTTGCCGGTCAGGGTGATTTCCAGCCACCAGAGGCCCTGCCCGTGGGTCACGACCCCGATATCGCAACCTTGGGCCTCAAGGATCGGGCCCTGTTCAATATGCAGTTCCAGCATGGCATGCATCTTGCGCGCGCCGACCTGTTCGTCGCCAACCCAGCCGATGCGCTGCAATTCCTCACCGAAGACCTTGCCCTCGGGATCGCGGCGCGCATAGGCGTATTCCTGATCGTGGATCCCGGCAAAGACGCCCGAGGCCAGCATGGCAGGCGCGAACCGCGCGCCTTCCTCATTGGTCCAGTTGGTCACGACGACGGGCCGCCTTGTGCGGATGCCCAGATCGTTCATCGAGCGGATCACCTCCAACCCCGCCAGCACCCCCAGCACCCCGTCATATTTCCCGCCCGTGGGCTGGGTATCCAGATGGCTGCCCATATAGACCGGCAGCGCATCGGGATCGGTCCCTGCCCGGGTTGCGAACATATTGCCCATGGTATCAACGCCCATCATCATGCCCGCGGCCTCACACCAGCGGGCGAACAGATGGCGGCCCTCGCTATCGGCATCCGTCAGGGTCTGGCGATTGTTGCCCCCCGCGATGCCCGGGCCGATTTTTGCCATCTCCATCAGACTGTCCCACAGCCGTTCGGAATTGATGCGGAGGTTCTCTCCGGGTGCTGGCATTTGCTGGCTCTCCCTGTCCGGCCCTGTCCGGTCCTTGTCCGGGGGGGTCTGAAACGCCCCCTTGCGACGACTCAATTTCCAATCCTATGGTCGAAGGCAAGCGCAACACAACCTGACCAAGCGGTCAATAAAATTCCGACAGGATGACCGCCGACAGGAAACTTCGCGACAGGGGCCATGACCGAAACCGCCCGGATTTCACGCATCCCCAAGGCCCGCCGCCAGCAGATCCGGCAGGCGAATGAAACCGCGATCCTGCAGGCCGCCGAAAAGGTCTTTGCCGAGGCAGGCTATGGCGGCGCGACGATGCAGCTGATCGCCGACATGGCCGGGCTGCCAAAGGCCAACCTGCATTACTATTTCCCGACGAAAGAGGCGCTCTATCGTCGCGTCGTGCAGAATATCTTCGAGATCTGGCTGCGCGCCGCCGACAGTTTCGATCAGGCACCGGGTCCGGTGGAAGGGATCGGCGCCTATATTGATGCGAAGATGGAAATCTCGCGCCGTCATCCTGATGGGTCGAAGGTCTGGGCGTCCGAGGTGATGCATGGCGCGCCGGTGATTCAGGACTATCTGGAAACCACCCTGCGCGACTGGACCGAAGGGCGCACCGCCCATATCCGGCGCTGGATCGACGAGGGGCGCATGGCCCCGGTCGATCCGCAGCATCTGCTTTACATGCTCTGGGCCACGACACAGCATTACGCAGATTTCGGCCATCAGATCGAAACACTGAATGGCGGCAGGCCGCTGTCGGATCGCGATTGGCAGAAAGCCAAGGACACGGTGAAGGCCATCATCCTGCGCGGTATCGGCGCGACTGGCAGCGACACCTGAAAAATGCCCTGCAATGAATTGTTTTCAAAAGATAACCCTGAAGGACAAGGAAAACCCATGGATATTGACGCCCTCGAAGCCCGCGAGACCGGGATCGTGCTGGACCGCTTTGCCGAGGATACCGCCCTGCAACTGGGCGCGATCCTGATGCAACTGGCGCAGGCGCTGAAGGCGCCGCTGGTCATTGATATCCGCGACAGTGACCGGACCTATTTTCACGTGGCCCTGCCCGGTTCGGCCCCGCTCAACGCGCTTTGGGCGCGGCGGAAATCAAACACCGTACTATTGATGCAACGGTCCTCGTTCCTGATCGGGCAGCGCAATGCCGCGAACGGGCAAACATTGGCGCGGCATGGGCTTGATCCGGCCGACTATGCCGATCATGGCGGTGCAGTGCCGGTGCGCGTCCGGGGCGTGGGCGTGGTCGCGGTCGCAACCGTCTCGGGGCTGCCGCAGGCCGAGGATCATGCTTTGGTGCTGGAGGCGCTGGAACATCTGGCCGCCGCGCAGGCCGGCTGAACCGCGCAGGTGGGCCATGCGCCCCAAAGCCATCCGGACCGCAGGCGCGGTCCGGACTGCGCCGCATTGCGGGTAGCCCGGAAAAGGCCGGAACATCTGGCCCTCGACCCGGATCACCCCTGCGGGGCATAAACGGTGAAAATGCTGTCGGGAGGCCGGGCGCGTGACAGTCGGATGACTGGAGGCGGGTACCGGAATTGAACCGGTCTCCACGGATTTGCAATCCCACGGCAAGCGTTGAAATATAAAGGAAATTCTTCAAAAGGCATCGTTTTGGGCCTTCCTGAAATCAACGGCTTAGCTGCCCCATGCAAAACATCTAAGCCGCCGTTTTCGCCACGCTGCCTAGTGTTGCCGCCGCCGTTGGTTGCGTCCGATCCGAATGCGGACGCCGCGCAACTGAAGCTCGTGCTGCATCAGCTTGGCAAAGCGGTTGGTCCAGCCTTCTGTGTGAATGATCCGGTCAAACTTGCTGGTCGGAAGTTTCAGGATCTCGCTTCGGGGCTTCTGCGAAAGGGTGGCCCAATCGTCATAGAGAACATACAGCGCGTTGCCGTGGCGCATGTTCTCAAAGACCACCAGATTGTCGGCATACTTCGCGCCGATGTAGTGATCGTTTCCACCCAAGCCCTTCAAGTATTCGACAGGCTGGAACTGCTCGAACAATTCAAGGCGTTCGGTGATCTTCGCCAAGTCAGGCGGATTCCGGCCGCCGTTTTGCTGTATGCGCATCGCAAGGTCTGCGATCTGGCCGGGCGGGAACACGTCCCACCGAAGCTGACTTGTGAAGACAAAATCGGGGTTTGCGGCCGCCGCCACCCCGCTGACGCCGGTGTTCTCCTGAAGCAAGTTGACCGCGAAAAGCAGGTCCTCTTCAAAGCTGGCCGATTGCTTGGAAAACACTTCATCAACCGAAAACACGATGCCGAAGCGGGCATCGTCCAAAGCCTCTTGCACTAAAACTTCGATCTGGAAGAGGTAGGGCGGATAGCTGTCAGTTTCATACACGTCGCGCGGGATTGCGGCGGTGGTCCAGCCGTTGCGCGCTGCATCGCCGTAAATGGCAATGTCTCGATAGAAGTATTTTCGATACTTGGGCAAGTCCCTGCGTGTGACTGTCCACCCTTCGCCGTTCCGCTTTGAGGTGGTTCCCGCGCCCATAGGCGGCACAACTTCCCACCTTTGACCGACCTGAAGTGTTTCAGCCGTCAGGCCGAGGTGCGCATAGGTTCCCGCCGCAACATCAGCGGCGCTGATCCTCTTACCTGCCAGAACCTTTATATCGGTCCCTTCAATGCGATCAATTTCCGCACGAATGGTTTGCGGAAGTGCCCGAAATCCCTTCTTCCATTCGGCCATGGAACCCTCCTGTGCGGCGCAGATGGACACAATAAAAGGCGGTCAACAAGTTGCCGCATACAAGACTTGGTGCCCGATCTTGGGATTTGCAAGACCTTAAGTTGTTTCACCAAGTCTTTCTACACGCCCTGCCCCGGAAGAGTAGCGCGTTAGCGGCCCGCTTCGACCTTTGCTCAGGTCAGGCGGGCCGCGTCGTTTCGGGCGCTTGCCGCGCCGCCCGCGCCCCTCTCTGCCCCGCGCCCCCTGTTCCCACACATAAACCGATCTGCCCCGATCTTGGACCGGGGGAGGGGGAATAATGCCGCCCGGCATTCGCCGGGCGAAGAGGATGCGAGGGGGAAGCGGGGGCTTGCGGGGCAGCTTGGGGCAGGTGCTGCCCCGAGGGGGCGGGGTTTGGGGCAGGCTTGGGGCAGGAATTTTTCCGATCAAAGGCCGTTTTTCTCTTTTTTCTTATGATCTTAGTTATTCTTTGGGGCAGATAGGGCAGGTAAACTATACGCCGAACCTAAAAAACTCTGGGAAACAGGGGGTTTTATAGGTCCGACTATAGGGCTTTGCTGCCCCAACTGCCCCGATCTGCCGCAAGGCCATGAAGTGAAAGGGAAAAGGCCAGTTTGAATGCTGCCCTGCCGTTGCCCTGTGCTGGGGCAATGCTTGCCCCGAGGGGCTTCACCACAGGCCGGGGCGGGTGAAAAGCTGTGTGTTGCGTGGCGTGACCCTAACCGCGCGGTGCTGTTGCAGTCCGTTAAGTTGCACCTGTTGTCCTAACTGTGCCGCGACTTGAACCAGTCGCCAGAGGATAGGACGCCGAAGCGATGCAGACCGAAAAGCGCCACCCGATTGCCCATGCGCTGCACATCATCGGCACGGGGCGGACCACGCTCAACAATTACATCTATGGGCCGGGGGCCATCCTGTCCGCGATCTTTGGCGAGGCGGGCGAAAGCCTTGAGGATCACATCGGCCCCAACCGCGCGCCGGTCTGCGAAAATCAGCGGTGGCTGCGCCGCTTTCTGACGGACGAGGCGGTGGTGGTGCTGTCCATCGGCTTCCGGCTGATCCGCTACGGGGTCAAGGCTGAAGAGGCGTTCCGGTTGGGCTTCCGGTTCGCCTTCGGCACCGATGCGCCCGAGGGCCATCCGGTGCGCTGGTCTCCCCTCTATCCAGAGGGCGAAACCATCCTGATTATCAACTCCCCCAGCCCGATCACGGAAGACGCCGAGGGCCGCACGGCCTTTGCCTTTGTCGGTGATCGTTACCATGGCTCCATGGCAGAGGCCGCGCGACTGGCCGGGCATGAGGAAGACGGCGAGCCGCTGGTGGTGCTTAACCTCTCACACCTCTGCCGTTCGATAGCCATTTGGCTGGGCGAAGACCCGGCCACCTTCATGCGCCCGGCGGCGCAGGCGGCCGCGTGATGCTGGCCGCGTTCAATTCCTTTCGGGCGGGTTTGGAAGGCTTCCCGCCCGGATCAGTCGGCGCGGTTGGGGAAACCCGCGCTGGCACCTTGCGGGCAGGGAAGGCGGGGCAGGACCGTTCTTTGGTGGAAGAGCGACCCGCCTTCCCGTTCGCATCTTTGGACCCGGCACAAATCGCCCTGGACTCGCACCTGTCAGGCCCGTTTGGGTCCTTCCCCCATAAGCAACGTGGGGTAATTCGCGGCCACGTTACTTTGGGCAGTCTGAAGATTTTGCAGGGTGGGCTTTTGGGTTGGGGTTGTTGTTATGAAAGGGAAAATCGGATGCTGCGGCATGATGTGAACCACAAGACCCCGCCCGGATTTGTGGCGGTGGATTGGGCGGACGTGGTGGCGGCCTGTCTGGCCGTGCTGATCCGCGAATTGCATGGCCTCGGCCTGAAGCGCGAGCTTGCGCTGGCCGTGCTGCGCGATGCGGCCGACCGGATCGACGCCGCTCTGACCCGTGGGCCGCGCGCCCTTGTCCTTTACCGGCTGGACCGGAAGGCCCCGGTGGGCATTGTGTCCGATGACGACGCCCGCCTCGCCACCTTCACCGCCGAGGCCGAAGCCTCGGGTGCGGGTCTGATCGGGGTGAATCCCTATCGGGTCGCCGTGCTGGCCGCCAAGGCCAAGGCCGAGGGCTGCGCCACCGTGAAACAAGGAGGGCAGTATGACCGCGCGCTTCACTGACATGGGCGCGGGTGCCGGGGATGCGGCAACCCGCATCGGCGCGGCCGTGCTGGCCGAGGTGCAGGCCGAAGGGGGCGACGACCGCACCGTGGCGCTGTCGTTTTCCTCGGAAGCGCCGGTTCTGCGCGACTACAGCTTTGGCCCCGGCTGGGAAGTCCTCGGCCACCGGCCCCAAGAGGTGGACCTGTCGCGCATTGCGGCGGGCGCTGTTCCGCTTCTGAAGGACCACCGCCGCGACCTTGATTCCAAGGTGGGCACCGTTGCCCGCGCATGGATCGAAGGGGCGCGGGGGAAAGCCATTGTCACCTTCGCCGCCACACCCGAGGGCGAGGCCATGCTGGCCCGCGTTCGCGCGGCCGAGGTGCAAAGCGTGTCTGTCGGATACGCCGCCCATGCCTTTGAGGTGGTGGGCGATCTGGAAGGCGTCCCGGTGGTCCGCGTGACCGGCTGGGAATTGCTGGAAGTCTCTCTTGTCGCCACCCCTGCCGACCCTTCCGTGGGCATCGGCCGTTCGTTTACCCCCGCTCTGAAAGGATCTTCTATGACCACCCCGAACCCCGCCGCGCCGGTCAATCCGGCCCCTGTCGCCTCGGCCACGGCCGCGATGGAAGCCACCCGCGCCGAACGCCACCGCGTCCGCGAAATCGAAGCCACCGCCCGCCAGATGAATATGCCCGGCGACATGCTGGCCGCCGCCATCGAAGACGGCACCACGCTGGCCGATTTCCAGCGCCAAGCCCTTGACTTCATCGGGTCCGACACGGCCACCGCCACGCGCCAGCGCATGTTTGCCCCGGCGATCCGTCGGGGTGGCGAACGGGAATACAGCCTGACCCGCGCCATTGCGGCCGAACTGTCGGGCAACTGGTCGGACGCGGGCTTCGAGCGTGAAGTGGCGCAGGAAACCACCCGTGCCGTGGGCAAGTCTGCCTCGGGCTTCTATGTGCCCCCGGCCGTTCTGGGTCGCGCCGTCATCACCACGGCCACTGCCCCGGCGCTGATCGGCACCGATCACATGGCCTCGGCCTTCATCGACGCACTGCGCCCGGAGGTGGCCGTGATGGGCCTCGGGGCCACGGTTCTGCCGGGTCTGGTGGAAAACGTGGCAATCCCGCGCATGGTGTCTGGCACGGCCGCCGAATGGATCGGGGAAGACGCCGCCGCGTCCGAATCCTCGCCCGTCTTCGACAGCGTTCCGCTGACCCTGAAGCAACTGTCGGCCCGCAGTCAGCTTTCGCGGCGGCAACTGAAGCAGTCCCTGCCGGGGCTGGACGTGCTGTTGCGCAATGACCTGCGCCGGTCCATCGGTATCGAACTGGACCGGGCGGCAATCTCGGGCGCGGGTAGCGCCACCGTGCCGCGCGGCATCCTGAATACCGTGGGCATCGGATCGGTGGCAGTCGGTGCAAACGGCGGGGTCCCGCACTTCCCGTTCCTGACCCGCCTCATGGCCGAGGTGGAAGCCGAGAATGTGGCGGGCACGTCCTATGGCTGGCTGACCAACCATTTCGTGAAGGGCACCCTGCTTTCCACCCAGACGGCGGACGGCGCGCAACAGATGATCCTTCAGCGCAACGGCACCGACTGGACCATCGCGGGTTACAAGGCGGCCTTCAGCAACCTTGTGCCTGCCACCGGAACCAAGGGCACCGGCACCGACCTGTCCACCCTGATCTTCGGCAACTGGTCTGACCTGCTGATCGGCCAATGGGGCGGCATCGACATTGTGGTCGATGACGCGACCGAAGCCGCCAAGGGCAACGTGCGGATCATCGCCCATTCGGAATGGGACATTGCCGTGCGGCACCCGCAGTCCTTCGCAGCCATCACCGATGCCGTGACCGTCGCAGGCTGATCCTGCGGCACCGGCCCGCCCCCCTCGGGGCGGGCTTTCCTCAAAATCGGAAAGGGCCAGATATGGCAATCATTCACGGGAAGGACGGGGTGGTGAAGATCGGCACGGCCGATTTTGCCCACGTCCAAAGCTGGAATCTGGACGTGACGGCCGATGTGGCCGAAGCCTACAGCATGGGCGAAGAGTGGAAGGACGCCGGGGTTGGCGTCAAGGGCTGGTCGGGGTCGCTGGAATGCTACTATGACCCGGCGGACACAACGCAAAGCGGCCTCGATGTGGGCGACGTGGTGGCGCTGAACCTCTATCCCGGCGGGGATGCGACCGGGGCGCGCTACTTCAGCGGAAACGCGGTGGTGTCTGGGGTGCCCCTGTCGGGGGCCAAGGACGGATGGGTATCCGTCACCTTCAACTTCACCGGCAAGGGCGCGCTGGCCTCGGCCACCGCCCTGTGACGGCCGCCCCCCGGCCTCTCTGCCCCTTTCGTGGATCGGGGCAGGACGGGGCGAAAGGGGGGCGCGGCTGCCTTCACATGGGCGCGGGGATAAGCACTTCAGGGCGGCCGCCATGCGGCCGCTTTGTCATTTCTAGCCTCGGCCGTTCCGGCCGCAGGGCGCGGCTTTCCAAGGCCAGCATGGCGCGGGCTTGGGCAAGCTGGCCGGTGGCCCAGCCGATGCCCTGCCGGGTCACGATATAGCGCCCCGGTGCCAACGGGTGAATGAAGCCCTGCCGCAGCGCCATGCCCACGGCCATGTCGAGGCCGAATTGGTCAAGCCCGGCCGCATGGGCCAAGGGCACCTCCGGGGCGTCCTGCACGGCCGCCACCGCGCACAGGAAGTCCAGAAGGTTCCGGTTGCGAAAGCCCCGCCGCTCACGCATCAAGCCGCCCCGCCTCTTCGCGCTTCTCTGCCTCGGCCCCATGGCCGGGGATTACGCCGCCCCATGCCGTCAAGCGCCAGATGCGCTCGCGGTGGGTCCGGGCGGCCTGCGCGGGCATCACCTCGGCCCGGCCGAGGCGCAACAGGGTAACGGCCGTGCGCAGGCGCGACATGGCCCCGCCGTTGCGGGTGGTGGATGGATCGGCGGCAAGTTGGACGAAGACCTGTTCCGGGTCTTCGATATTGACCGCGACTGTCAGCATTCCCCGCGCCGCGCATTCCTGAAGCCCAGCCCAGATGCCCGCCGGGGTAAGGTTGTATTCTTCCCCGGCCGAGGCAAGGTCTATCCACGCGGAAAGCTGTTGCAAGTCTTCGATACGTTCGCGGGCGCAAAGGCTGTCCATCGCGTCCGAGAAGTCCACTGACAGGGCGAATAGCCCGGCGGCCGTGTATTCGTTCAAGCTGATCTGCCTGCCGTCCGAACGGGCAAGGCGGGCCTGCATGGCCGAGTAGGCGCTGCGGTCAAACTGAAGCATTTCCATGTGTCACCTTTCTGCGTTGCGCATAGCTTTGCCGGGGCCGAAAAGCAGGGGCTTTCGGTGTTGTTGTGGTTCCCGATTTGGGCTATCAATGTTTTTCGTTGATAGACTCGCGGCCTCTTGCCGTCAATGAAAAACGTTGATTATGACCCCAGCACAATCCCGAGCCGCGCGCGGCCTTCTTTCGATGACACAAACCGGGCTGGCGAAGGCCGCCGGGCTGGGGCAGTCAACGGTAATTGACTTCGAGAAAGAGCGGCGAACTGTTTCAGATCAAGCGGTTGCCGCGATCCGCGCGGCGCTGGAAGCCGCTGGGGTGGTGTTTATCCCCGAGAATGGTGGGGGTGCCGGGGTGCGCTTGGCCAAGCCCGGTGGCGCGGGCGCTTAGCAGGCTTTCCCTAACACTACCCTAACGAAAACCCGCCGCGCGCTGCAAATCTGACCCGATTTCCTTAACCGCACCTTGCCGCCTTGCCTTGCATTTTAGGCACATCAAGACGTTTGCAGGCAGGTAAGTGACATGCGGAAGGCGGCACAACGGCAATCGACATTTCTTTTGCACGATGCTGCACTACCCGAGGCCACCCCTGCGTCGGAGGTGAAAGAACATGCCTGAATTGATTTCTGCCGAAGACCTTGCGCGCCAGATGCTGTTTTCCGGCGTCAACGGGGCTTTCCGCGACTGGTGCGCCCTCATGCGCATTCATCCGGTGCCTGGACGGCGCGGTGTCTATGACCCGGCGCTTGTGCGGCGCAGATTGGATGAAGCGCAAGGGCTGTTGCAAGGCGAGGGCGCGGCCTCGGCCATGGGCGCGGGTCTGGTTGCCCAGAGAAGGGCGCGCCGTGGTGCAGCGTAAGCGCCAGCGCCTTCCGGCCGAGATTAACCGGGTCCGGGCCAAGCTGGCGGACGGATCGGTGAAGTATTACTTCTACCTGCGCGGCCGTAAGGATGCGCGGTTCTGGACCGATGCCCACCCCAACCCGACCGATCCGGCCTTCTTCGCCGCCTATGTCGAAGCCCAGAAGCTGGGCTTGCCAAAGGGCGGCAACCTGACGCCCGCGATGGTGGACGCCTATCTGTCTTCAGCAGAGTTTAAGAGCAAGCGCCCGAGGACGCAGCTTGACTACCGCACATGGGCGCTGCGCTTCGCTGAAGAGTTCAAGAACGACCCCGCCGCATTGTTTGAAGAACCGGCTTCGCGGGGCGAGGTGAATGAATGGCGGCAAAAGTGGTCCTATTCGGCCAAGCAATTTGACTATGCCGGAACCGTGGTCACGATCATTCTGAATTGGGCGCGGGATGCTGGCAAAATCCGCGAACACCATTGCGACCGACTGCCCAAGGCATACAAGGCCGACCGGGCCGAGGTGGTCTGGACGCAAGATGACATTGCCGCCTTCACCGCCAAAGCGCCAGCATGGGCGGCGCGCATCCTGTTGACCGCCTGCGAAACCGGCCTTCGCCCCGGCGACCTGATCCGCCTGTCGCGCAGCCATATCGAAGACACGCCCGCCGGGCGGCGCATTCGGATCAAGACCAACAAGCGAGGGCAGGTGGCCCATATCCCGGTCTTGCCGCGAATGGCCGCGGTGATTGACGCAACCCCGAAGGACCAACTGCTGATCCTGTTGAACGTCAACGGCCGCCCGCTGACCGAAAGCCGCGCTTCGCAGGTGGTGCGGGAATGGCGCGACAAGGCGGGCCTGTCCGAGACGCTGCGCCTTCAGGATGCGCGCGGCACAGCCGCCACGCGCCTGTTGAATGCGGGCCTGACCCTTGCGCAGATTGCGTCCTTCATGGGCTGGGGGTTGCGCCATGCGCAGAACGTCATTGAACACTACGCGCGCATAGCGCCCGGCGAATCCGACACGGTTCTGGCGGCCCTGACCGCTGCGAAACGGGGTGGAGCGTGAACAGATTTGCAAAACGTCTTGCAAAATGCCCGCCCGAAGGCGTGAAGTTTTCCGGCTAAGTCATTGGAAAGATTTGGAGGCGGGTACCGGAATCGAACCGGTCTTCACGGATTTGCAATCCGCTGCATACCCAGCCTGCCCACCCGCCTTCTGGCTGCATCCATTAGGTTTTTCCCGGACGGGGGTCAAGCGCTTATCGCGAGCTGCCCGGTCAAGACCCGTTCAGGCATCCTGCGGCTGCCCGACGGGTTCGGCGCGTTCTGCCGTCAGAAAATGCCGCAGCGCCACGGTCAGGCCAAGCCGCCACATCCCACCCGGAATATAGAGCGCGAAGGCCGCGATGATCAAAGGGCTTGGCAGGATGGCTGCGGTGACGTCCAGAACTCCGCCGGTGGTTCCGGAAAGCGGATCGAAGGCGATCACGACCCATCCTTTCATCCGCGCGTTGCTGGGCCCGGTGAAACGGCTTTTTCGGCAGGCTGTGAATTTTTACAAATTGAGGATACAGGCTGATTGTCGCACCGGATAAGCCGAATCCTGCCTGCAGCGGATCGCGACTGATTTTGCGACGGGCCGGTGGCCCCGCGTCGGGGCGGGCCGCGTCCCGGACTCGCCGGGGTGATTCCCGCTTCGGTCCCTGCCCCTGATCCGCGCTTACCCTTCCCCCCGCGGTACGGCGCGCTATAAGGGCGTTGCAACCATGCAGGAGCCGCCGAAATGACCAGTATCGCCATGATCGAAGCCGCAGCAGGCCGCGCGGCTGACCGGGTGCGGCGGACGCCGCTGCTGTCCTCTCCCTTTCTGGATGACATCGCCGGGCGGCGCCTTTTCGTGAAAGCCGAGGCGCTGCAGCATACCGGATCGTTCAAGTTCCGCGGCGCGTGGTCGGCGATTTCGGCGCTGTCGCCCGAGATCCGGGCCCGGGGCGTCATCGCCTTTTCTTCGGGCAATCATGCGCAGGGCGTGGCCCATGCCGCAGCCTTGCACGGCATTTCCTCGGTCATCATCATGCCCGAGGACGCACCGCGCATGAAAATCGACAATACCGCCGCCCTTGGGGCCGAAGTCGTGCTTTATGACCGTGCCGGGGGTGAGGACCGCGATGCGATCGGCGCGCGCCTTTCGGCGGAACGGGGGCTGACGCTGATCAAGCCGTTCGACAATGCCGAGGTGATTGCCGGTCAGGGCACGACCGGACTGGAGATCGCCGAACAGGCCACCGCCAAAGGGGTGACACAGGCCGATGTTCTGGTCTGCTGTGGCGGTGGTGGGCTGACCTCGGGCATCGCGCTGGCGCTGGAGGCGCGCGCCCCCGGTCTGCGTCCCCGCCCCTGTGAGCCGGAAGGGTTTGACGATGTCACCCGCAGCCTTGCCGCCGGAGCGCGCGCGACCAATCCCAGCCCGACGGGGTCGATCTGCGATGCGATCCTGACGCCTTCACCGGGGGAACTGACCCTGCCGGTGATGCAGCGGCTTTGCGGCCCCGGACTGGTGGTCAGCGATGACGAGGCGCTGGAGGCGATGGCGCTGGCCTGGTCGCGCCTGAAACTGGTGCTGGAACCGGGGGGCGCGGTTGCGCTGGCGGCGGCCTTGTTCCGCCATGAGACCATCACGGGCGATGCGGTCATCGCCGTGGCCTCGGGCGGCAATGTCGATGCGTCGGTCTTTGCCCGCGCGCTTGCGCGTCTGGGCTAAGGCCGGTCCGCGCGCAGGCTTGCACTTGTCGCATCACCGTGTCCGTAGCTGAACCTCCCAAAAGGCCCCGGTCATCGGCGATTGCCAGAGATGGCCGCGGGTTTCCCTGACCATCCTGCCGGGCAAAGGCGCGATCCTGCGAATTCCGCAGTTTGCGGGTTTTCCCTCTTGTCTCCCGCCAACCTCTAGCGATAAGAACGCCGCGTTGGACAGTTGGCCGAGTGGTCGAAGGCGCACGCCTGGAAAGTGTGTAGGCGGGGAACCGTCTCGAGGGTTCGAATCCCTCACTGTCCGCCAACCACCATCCCATATGATATTGATTTTACTCATTAAAATCCCCAGATGCTCAGCCTGAACAGCCGCTGTCACGTGATTTGATGCACATAATGACACACAGTCCGCCACACTGTGTCCTGATGTAATCGAATGACTGTGGGCAAATATCGCGATGACGATTCAAAAGCGCGGACAGACCTTCTATCTCAGAAAACGGGTTGCCGGTAGTTTGATATCCCGGTGTCGCGGTTCTCGACGCTGAGCCATTCGGAGATCCAGCCGACGCTGGGAATCTGGCAGAATCAGAAATGGGATATCAACTGGTTGCCGGGCATGGATGCGCCGGGCGATCCGATCACTGTGGGCGACAAGATCCGCGCGCTGGTCGAAGCGAAGATGCGATGATCTCGCTTGTAATAGCATTGGAAGCGATCACCATGCTCGGCGTGATCTACGTCATCTGGGCGCTGTGCATCATCATGTTCAGCCGGGATGGGCTGTAATGCTCTGGCGGCTGGCCCCTTATGCTTTGGTCCTCGGGCTGGCAGTCGCCGGATGGTGGCACGGCTATTCGACCGGCCGGGATGCTAAACGCTGGGACCAGCTGCGCACGATCGAGGCGCTTGAGCATGATCTCGAACGGGTCAGCGCAGCAAAGCGCAGCCGAGCAGCTCAGACCTGATGACCACGGCGGTTTTCAGCAGACGTCAAGGGCTGGAAGAGAATGGGTTGCTCACGGCCCTGATCGTGAACGGCCATGTCACTGCCGAGCTTTTGCGTAATCCCAAGAACAACCGCTGGAGCTGCTACATCTCAACCGAAGCGGCACAGTCCTTCAGTCGGCGCTTCATGACCTCAAAAATGATCGGGAGCGCCTACGACATGCCTTGGCGTGATGTTCGGAAGCGAATGAACGACGCAGGAATCGCCTCTTTCACGCCAGACGGGAAAGATTACGGCCTGCTTCACCTCCGCGCAGATGTCGAAGGCGTGCTGGGAAAGTGCTGATTGCGCCCAGACGGCCATGAATCTTCCAGCGCAGGCTTGGTCTATGTCATCATAATATAAGCAATTGAAAACCAGCACTCAATCATCTGACGAAAAACGGACAGTGTGCAATCCGGAAAAGGCACGGTGTGCCTGACACCGAAAGATGATGGTCGGGGCGAGAAGATTCGAACTTCCGACCTACGGTACCCAAAACCGTCGCGCTACCAGGCTGCGCTACGCCCCGACTGCGCCTCTCCTATCCAACTGCGGCGGGATTGAAAAGCCTCAACCGTCGTTGCAGGGCGCGGCAGCGGTCGCCGGATCAAAGGCCGGATGGCGCAGCGCCGCACCGGGGCCGATGCCCATGCGGCGGGCCAGACCGCCATTGATTTCCAGAACCGCCAGAACGCCGTCGCCGCCATCAATGCCGGTCTCGTCATGCGGCACGGCATTGGAATGGACATGGGTCACAAGGCCGGTGGCGTCGGCAAAGATCATGTCAAGCGGGATCAGCGTATTCTTCATCCAGAACACCGCCCGCTGCGGTGACTCATAGATGAACAGCATGCCGCGCGATTTCGGCATGCTTTCGCGGAACATCAGCCCCTGCGCGCGGCTTTGCGGTGTATCGGCCAGTTCAACCGAAAATCGCGCAGACCCGCCGCCCGCAAGCCGGACCTCCACCTGCCCCGGTGCGCAATCGGCAAGTGCGGCCGAGGCGCCAAGACAGAAGGCAAGCACAGCGCCGGCGGCAGATCTCATGTACCGCTCCGGGCCTCGTCATCCTGTTGCGCGGCCTCGACACGGGCCGCCTCCCAGGACAGGACCTGCGCTGCCATGCGGCCCCGCTTGCCCTCGATAATGCGCAGCCCCACGGCCTCACCGGCGGCCAGATCGGCAAAGCCCGACATGCGCAGCACCTCGATATGGACAAACACATCCTCGGACCGGCCAAAGACATTGGCAAAGCCGAAGCCCTTGGCCTTGTCGAACCATTTCACCCGGGCAGGCTCGATCGTCAGGCGTTCAATTTCGTCGGGGGTCGCGATCGCGCCCTCTTCGGACATGGGGAAAGGCTGCACGGGTGGCGGGTCTATGCTGACCACCTCCACCGCCTGCACACCACGCTGGGTTCGCTGCACACGAACACAGATGCCCGCACCATCGGCGACGGTGCTTTGCCCGAAGTTCCGCAGGACATTCGCATGCAGAAGGATATCACTGTCAGTTCCGTCGGCGACGACGAACCCGAACCCTTTCACCGCATCAAACCACTTTACCCGGCCCCGCACTTCCGGCGGGACCTTGTCATCTTCTTCCATCAAGAGCCATTTCCCCAGTCAAGCCCATTGCCAAACCTGCTGCGACCCACGGAAGTGGATCAAGCCTGAACCTACACGGAAACTGCACAACCCGTGTGCATCTGCGCACATAAGTCACGGATTTAACCGAACAACCGACCAACCAAACTCCGATATGGTCCTTGTCCAGCGAAACCGGTCATGCAACCGGAAAGCACCATCCGCCCAAAACTCTATCTCGTCCGGAATGATCCGTATACCCCCCCAATTCAGGGGGCGCTCGGGGTTCATCCCATGCACTGCCGCCATGCGTGCGGCCTCGGCCATCAGCGCAGTGCGAGAGGCCAGCGGCTCCGACTGCCGCGAGGCCCAGGCCCCCAGACGGCTGTCCAGCGCGCGGCTTTGGAAATAGGCATCCGACATTGCGTCCTCAACCTTTTCGGTCCTGCCCCGCACACGGATCTGACGGCGCAACGATTTCCAGTGCATCACGAAAGCCGCCTTACCAGAGGCCTCGATCTGCTGGCCCTTGCGGGACCGGAAATTCGTGTAAAAGACGAAACCACCGGCCTCGATCTCTTTAAGCAGCACCATCCGGACATCCGGCAGCCCGTCCTCATCCACCGTCGCAAGCGCGATGGCATTGGGGTCATTGGGTTCGGTCCGCCCGGCATCAGCCAGCCAGGCCTTCGCAATCGCGAAAGGGTCCTGCCCTGCAAAAATCCCGGTCCGGTCCAATATCATTCCCCTGCTCTGGCAGATTGTTCCGCTTCGCACCGGAAGGGATGGAAACCCGCCCAGATTGCACGCGGCCCATTTGGTAGACCGATGCCCGGCGGCGCGCAAGTCCCCGGGCCGGAATGGACCCGTTTTCCGCAGGCAAGCGCGCGCCCTTGATGCCTGTGACCAATTCGCCTATTGCTCCGCTCTAGGGTGGCAGGACAGGGGGCAAGGGCATGTCGGCGGGTCTGATGGCGGGCAAGCGGGGTCTTATCATGGGCCTTGCGAATGACAAATCCATCGCATGGGGCATTGCGCAGGCCTGTGCCGAACAGGGCGCAACGCTGGCCTTCTCCTATCAGGGGGAACAGCTGAAAAAGCGGGTTGAACCGCTGGCCGCCTCGATCGGGGCGACCGAAATGATCGAATGCGATGTCACTGACGAGTCCTCGCTCGATGCGCTTTTTGCCCATCTGGAAAAGATATGGGGGGCGGTTGATTTCGTCGTCCATGCCATCGGATTTTCCGATAAATCCGAATTGCGCGGCCGCTATGTCGAGACCTCGCGGCAGAATTTCCTGATGTCGATGGATGTCTCAGTCTACAGTTTCACCGCCGTATGCCAACGCGCCTGCAGAATGATGCCGCCCGGCGGCTCGCTTCTGACGCTGACCTATTACGGCGCGGAGAAGGTCATGCCGCATTACAATGTCATGGGGCTTTGCAAGGCGGCGCTGGAGGCTTCGGTCAAATACATTGCCGAGGATCTGGGCAAGGACGGCATCCGCGTCAATGCAATCTCGGCCGGGCCGATCAAGACGCTGGCCGCATCCGGCATCGGCGATTTCCGCTATATCATGAAATGGAATGAGCTGAATTCGCCCCTGCGGCGCAATGTGACGCAGGAAGAGGTGGGCAAGGCCGCCCTGTTTCTGCTGTCTGATCTGGGGTCCGGCACCACGGGCGAAAACCTGCATGTCGATGCCGGATATCATGTTGTCGGCATGAAGGCGGTGGATGCGCCCGATATCGACGTCGTGACCGGACGCAAGGACTGATCGCCCCGCCTGCCGGAGACAGAATTCCATGATCCGCCGCCCCCTTTCATATTGGCTGAAATACCTCGGGGGTGCGGGGGCTGGCCCCCGCTGTCCCCGCGCCACAGCCTGCCGTCCCTTGCCTGCCGTCCGTCAGCACAGAGGAGCCTGAAATGACCGACCGCCTGCCGCATGAAAAAGGCTTCCACGTTTCATGGGACCAGATCCACCGGGATTCCCGGGCGCTGGCCTGGAGGCTGGACGGCAAGGGCCCCGAAGAAGGCGGCCAGTGGCGCGCGGTTGTGGGCATCACCCGGGGGGGGCTGGTTCCGGCGGCAGTCGTGGCGCGCGAACTGGATATCCGCGTGATCGACACGATCTCGGTCAAATCCTATTCGCATCAGAAACAGGGCGAGGCCCATGTCATCAAGGCCCCGCAGGCCGGGCTGATGGGCGATGGGGAAGGCATCCTGATCGTCGATGACCTTGTGGACAGTGGCAAGACGCTGGAACTGGTGCGCAAACTTTATCCCAAGGCGCATTTCGCGACCGTCTATGCCAAACCTTCGGGCAAGCCCCAGGTCGATACCTGGATCACCGAGGTCAGTCAGGACACATGGATCTTCTTTCCCTGGGACATGGCGCTGCAATATGTACAACCCTATCGTGGCACGGACGAGTGAGCCCTTTTGACTGATCCCGCCGCCGGGGCGCACGGCCTGCCGCCGCGCCGCTGACCGGACCATCCGACCGGCCCATCTGACTGGCCCCCATCTGACTGGCCCAGAGGCCCCCCGAAGGCCCAGACCGACAGGAAACTCACAATGCTGCATCCGCTCAACCCCGCCATGGCCGCGACCGAACCGCCCCCCGTGATGGAGGCACGCCGCTGGCTGGACGGGGTGAGCTTTCCACCCGAGCGCCCGCTGCTGAATGTCAGTCAGGCCGCCCCGGTGCAGCCCCCGCCGCTGGGTCTGCGTCAGGCGCTGGCCGAGGCGGCGCTGAATGATGATGCCGCGCATCTTTACGGCCCCGTTCTGGGCCTTCCTGCATTGCGGGCCGAGATTGCGGTACAATGGTCTGCGGCCTATGGCGGCAGCATCGCCCCCGGGCAGGTCGCCATTACCCAGGGCTGCAATCAGGCCTTCACCTCGGTCATGTCCACCCTTGCCGGTGCGGGCGATGAGGTGATCCTGCCGACGCCCTGGTATTTCAATCACAAAATGTGGCTGGACATGCAGGGCGTGCGCACGGTGCCGCTGGCCTGTGGCGCAGGGCTGATCCCAGACCCGGAGGCGGCCGCCGCACTGATCACGCCCAGAACCCGGGCCATCGTGCTGGTCTCTCCCAACAATCCCGGCGGCGCGGAATATCCGGCCGAGGTGCTGCGCGCCTTTCTGGATCTGGCCCGCGCCCGGGGGCTGACGCTGATTGTCGATGAAACCTATCGCGATTTCGACAGCCGTCATTCGCTGCTGCAGGGGGGCCGTCCGCATGATCTGTTCGCCGATCCCGACTGGTCCGACACGCTGGTGCATCTTTACAGCTTTTCCAAGGCTTACCGGCTGACCGGGCACCGGGTCGGGGCGATCATCGCCGACCGCGCCCGACTGGCCGAGGTTGAGAAGTTTCTCGATACGGTCGCGATCTGCCCGTCGCAACTGGGCCAGATCGCGGCCCTTTGGGGCATGCGCAACCTTGGCAGTTGGGTCGCGGGTGAACGCGATGAGATCCTGTCGCGCCGGGCCGCCATGGTCGCGGGCTTCGATCAGCTTGAAGGCTGGAGCCTGATGGGCTGCGGTGCCTATTTCGCCTATGTTGCCCATCCTTTCGCGGCCTCGTCGCATGATCTGGCCCGCCGTCTGGTATCCGAGGCGGGGATCCTGCTGCTTCCGGGCACGATGTTCCGCCCCGAGGGTGAGGGCCGGTCGGAATTCCGCATCGCCTTTGCCAATGTCGATGCGTCTGGCATTGCGGAACTCTTCCGCCGTCTTGCGGCCTTTCGCCACTGATCGTCACGCAGATCGGGCGGGTGCTGCGGCCCTGCCCCATCTTGCCCCCCGGCCCCCAAGGCCCTAGAGATGCCCAACAGGGCCCCGACAGGCCACAGAGCAGGTCAATCCGAAAGGCAGGCAAATGGCAAAGCAACAAGAGGAAACCCGTCGCAAGAAGGGCAAAGGCACCTCTGTCGTGGTCTGGGTCCTGATGGCGATGCTCGTCCTTGGTCTGGGCGGTTTCGGGGTCACGAATTTCGGCGGCGGGCTGACGGCCATCGGCTCGGTCGGGGATCGCGACATCACCGTGAACGATTACGCCCGCGCGCTGCAGCAGGAAATCAACGCGCTGTCGGCGCAGACGGGCCAGCGCATCACGGTGCAGCAGGCGCAATCCTTCGGGCTGGACCGGCAGGTGCGTCAGCAACTGGTCAACACCGCAGCGCTGGACAATGAAAATGACCGCATCGGCGTGTCTGCAGGCGATGCCCGTGTCGCCGCCGAGATCACGCAGATGGAGTCGTTCCGCGGCACAGGCGGGCAGTTCGACCGCGAAACCTATCGCTTCATGCTGGAACGCAATGACCTGACCGAAACCGCCTTTGAAACCCGCCTGCGCGATGATCTGGCCCGCGCCCTGCTGCAAGGTGCTGTCGGTTCGGGCTTTGAGGCGCCACCCGCGCTGGTCTCGACGCTTTTCGCCCATGTCACCGAACGGCGCGGCTACAGCCTGCTGCAGCTGACCGATGCCGATCTGGGCGCGCCGATTCCGGCCCCGACGGATGAAGATCTGACTGCGTTCCATTCCGAAAACACCGAACGCTTCACCCGTCCCGAGGCGCGGCGCATCACCTATGCGACCCTGCTGCCCGACGATCTTGCCCCCGATATGGAGGTGGATGAGGACGTGCTGCGCCGGGTCTATGACGAACGGATTGATGAATTCGTCCAGCCCGAGCGCCGCCTTGTCGAACGGCTGGTCTATCCTACTGCCGAGGCGGCCGAGGCCGCATTCGCACGGCTTGAAACCGGCGCAACCTTTGAGGATCTGGTCGAGGCGCGCGGCGTCACGCTGGATGATATCGACCTTGGCGACGTGTCGCTGGCCGAACTGGGCCCCGCCGGTGAGGCCGTTTTCGCACTGACCGAACCCGGCGTGGTCGGTCCTTTCGAGTCGACGCTGGGCCCTGCGCTGTTTCGCATGAATGCGATCCTGTCAGCGCAGGAAGTCACCTTTGACGAGGCCCGCGACGATCTGACCGCCGAAGTCGCCACCGATTCCGCCCGGCGTGAGATCGACGCACGGATCGAGGATATCGACGACCGCCTTGCCGGTGGCGCCACGCTTGAGGATCTGGCCGCCGAGGCCGGCATGACACTGGATGTGATCGAGTTCCATGACGGATCCGATGCGCGGATCGCGGGCTATCCCGCCTTCCGTGAGGCCGCGCTTGCCGCGCAGGAGGGCGATTTCCCCGAAGTGGTCATTCTGGGCGACGGCGGCATCGTTGCGTTGCGTCTCGATGCGATCCTGCCCCCCGCCCCGATCCCGCTGGACGATATCCGCGATGAGGTGGCCGAGGCCTGGCGTCAGGCACAGCTTGCGGCGGCCCTGTCGGAAAAGGCCATCGCGGTTAAATCCGCCGTTGAAACCGGCGCTTCGCTGGGGGCTTACGGCATTGTCGATGTCACAGCTGCGGCAACCCGATCCACCCGCCCGGCCAATGCGCCGCAATCGGTGATCGCGACCCTGTTCACGATGGAAGAGCCGGGCCAGATCCGGGTCGTTGAGGCGGAGGGTTTCACCGCGCTGCTGCGGCTTGACAGCATCAGCGAAGGCGACACCGAAGGCGATGACGCCCTTGCCGTGCGCCGCATGATTGCCGTGCAGGCCGAGCAGGCACTGGCACAGGATGCTTTCTCGCTGTTCGTGAACGGGCTCAGCGATAATGCGGGGATCCGCTTTGATGATGCGGCGGTCAGCGCCGTGCATTCGCAATTCCAGTGACGGTCTGACAGGATGGCGCAGCTTACCCCCGATTTCGCGACCTTCGAAAAAGGCTGGGCCGAGGGGCGCAATCAGGTGGTCCATGCACGGATCGCCGCCGATCTGGACACGCCGGTCTCGCTGATGCTGAAACTCGGTGAGGCAGGCCGCGATACGTTCATGCTTGAATCCGTGACCGGTGGTGAGGTGCGGGGCCGCTATTCCGTGGTCGGGCTGAAGCCCGATCTGATCTGGCGCTGCCGGGGCCGCGCGGTCGAGATCAACCGCGAGGCCCGTTTCGACAGCATGGCCTTTCATCCCGCGGGCAGCGATCCGCTGGCCAGCCTGCGCGCGCTGATTGCCGAAAGCGCCATCGCGATGCCCGAGGATCTGCCCGCCATCGCCTCGGGCCTGTTCGGCTATCTCGGCTATGACATGATCCGGCTGGTTGAACATCTGCCGGATGTGAATCCCGATCCGCTGGACCTGCCCGATGCGGTGCTGATGCGGCCTTCGGTCGTCGCGGTGCTGGACGGGGCCAAGGGGGAGGTGACGGTGGTCGCCCCGGCATGGATCACCCCGGGCGTTTCGGCGCGCGCGGCCTATGCGCAGGCTGCCGAACGGGTGATGGATGCGCTGCGCGATCTGGACCGCGCCCCTCCTGCCCAGCGGGATTTCGGTGAGGCCTCCGCCCCCGGTGAGGCGGTGTCGAACTTCACAAGGGACGGCTACAAGGCGGCGGTCGACCGGGCCAAGGACTATATCCGCGCCGGGGACATCTTTCAGGTCGTGCCTTCGCAGCGCTGGAAACAGCGGTTCGAGCTGCCGCCCTTCGCGCTTTACCGGTCCCTGCGCCGCACCAATCCATCGCCTTTCATGTTCTTTTTCAATTTCGGCGGGTTTCAGGTCGTGGGCGCCAGCCCCGAAATTCTTGTCCGCCTGCGTGAGGGGGAGGTAACGATCCGCCCCATCGCGGGAACCCGCAAACGCGGCGCCACCCCGGAAGAGGACCGCGCCAATGAGGCCGATCTGCTGTCCGACCCCAAGGAACTGGCCGAGCATCTGATGCTGCTGGATCTGGGCCGCAATGATGTGGGCCGCGTGGCCAAGGTCGGCACGGTGCGCCCGACCGAGAAGTTCATCATCGAACGCTACAGCCATGTCATGCATATCGTCTCGAATGTCGTGGGCCAGATCCGTGACGGCGAAGATGCGCTTTCGGCCCTGCTGGCGGGCCTTCCCGCAGGCACGGTTTCCGGCGCGCCCAAGGTCCGCGCCATGCAGATCATTGATGAGCTGGAACCTGAAAAGCGCGGGGTCTATGGCGGTGGGGTCGGCTATTTCGCCGCCAATGGCGAGATGGATTTCTGCATCGCGCTGCGCACGGCGGTTCTTAAGGATGAAAATCTTTACATTCAGGCTGGGGGCGGCGTTGTCTATGACAGCGACCCCGAGGCCGAATTTCAGGAAACCGTCAACAAATCCAACGCTCTGCGCAAGGCGGCCGAGGATGCGGGACTGTTTGCACGACGCGGCAATTCCTGATCAGCCCGCCGCTTTCATCTTGGCCGAAATACCTCGGGGGGTAAGGGGCCAGCGGCCCCTAGCGGGGCAGCGCCCCCCCTTTCCCTTTGCCATGACAGGCCGGATTACTGCGCCGTCATGGCCGCCGTGACCGGCGCCAGCGCCACGGTATCGGCGCGTCCCTCGACCAGCCATTCCAGAATCGCGGCAACCGTTTCGGGCCGCGTCGTTCCCGCCACGACCACGCGCCCTTCCTGCGCGGCCTTGAAGGCCGCGCGGTCCAGATAGCGCCGGATCACCGGGGCGGATTCGCCCTCGGCATCCAGATTGCGGAAGATGACGGCATTCTGCAGCCCGTCGCGCCGCGCAATCTGCGACAGCGCATTCAGGCCGCGCTCCCAGGACAGAACGCCCCGGCCCTGTGCCTTGACCACCGTCAGCACCTGCTGGGCCAGCGCGCGATTGCCCTGCACGCCGCCGGTTTCGGGGTCCAGCACCGCCACCGCCTCGGGCAATGTCCGGTCATGCGATTCGAAGGTCACCTCGATATCGCTGGCCTGCGCACCGTCCGGAATGCCGCTGGCCAGCATCAGCACTTCCTGCCCTGCCGCGCGATAGATCTCGGCGGCGGTGACGGCATCCGGCAGGGTCGGGTCGATCACGAAACTGACGGGTACCGGCAGGGCGGCCAGCGCCTCACGGTCGATATCCGGACCGCCGGTATCACGCAGCACGATGGCAAAGACCGGCCGCGCCCCGGGATTGTCAAAGGCCCGGGCAAAGCGGATCACCGGCGGCGCCTCGGGGTCGTCAGCCGCCGCTTCCCCGCCTGCGGGGGCGGTTTCTTCTGCGGCTGCCGCCTCATCCGGGGTGGCGGGTGCTGTGATGATGGGCAGACGCCCGGTGGTCACACCGGGAATATTGCCTGAAAACCGGGGCGCATCCGGATCGGTTTCAGGACGATCACGCCCCCCCGGAGCAGGCCGGACCTGCGGTGGCAAGGGCGCCTCTGCCCCCGCGCCGGACCCAGTTTCCGGCGTGACAGCAGACCCGTCATCCTGCGCAATCGGCCCCGGTTCGGGCTGCCCCGTCTCGGACTGCCCCGTCTCGGGCCCCGGTTCACGCGGTTCGGGTGCAGTCTGTTCAGGCACGGCCTCTGCCGGGGCCTCGGGCGGCGGCCCGGTCACCCCATCCGGGGCCGGACCGGTATCAGCCCTGATTTCAGGGGTGGCGGGCGGCGGTGAAGACCGGGGCTCGCGATCCGCAGCGGTCGGCGCCGGCCGCTCGGGCACCGTTCCGGCCTGTGTCGCCTCCTCGGCGGTCACGCCGGGTGCATTCGCTCCGGTGACCGGGGCGGCGGGCGCGGGCAGCTCGGCGGCCTCTTCGCTGGCCTCGACCGGGCGCGGCGCGGCGCTGTCGGGGGCAGCGGGCCGGGTTTCTGTGGTGTCCGGTGTTCCCGGGGCCGTCGGGGCGGGACGCGCGGCTCCTGCCCGCACCTCGGCCGCAGGCAGATTGGGGGCCGTAGCGGACCCGTCTTCTGCAAGGCTTGCGGGCTGGTCGGCGCCGCTTGGCACAACTTCCGGTGCCAACGTGACCCCGTCTTGTGCCGCACCGGCCTGCGCATCAGAACCTGCAGCGACAGCAGCGGACGGCGTTTCGGCTTCGGCTTCGGCTTCGGCTTCGGCTTCGGCTTCGGCTTCGGCTTCGGCTTCGGCTTCGGCTTCGGCTTCGGCTTCGGGAACGTCATCCCCAGGTGCAGTCTCGGCAAGCGCCATTTCGGAGACGGGCGCACTGCCTTCCGCCCCTGCAGGACTTGCCGGTTCCGCCATCCCGGGCGCGTTGTCAGCCAGCACTGCGGGTGGCTCTGCCTCGGCTTGGGCCTCCTCTGTGCCTGCACCCGCGTCGACCGCAGGCGGCTCGACGGCATTCTGCGACGGGGTTGCTTCAACGGAACTTGCCCCGGTTTCGCCAGCCACCGGATCGGCGCTGATCTGGTCGGCATTCTGCGTTTCCGCCTGTCCGGCGCCGCGATCCTGTCCCGACATGGGCGTCAGGACCGACAAAAACCCCAGCCCGATGCCCGACACGACACCGCCCAAGACCATCCCTGCGAACAAACCCCGCACCGCGCACTCCTTCTGCCGATCTGCCCGGCGACGCCCGCATCCCTGCGCAAAGACCAGCTTTCACGGGCCAGCATCGCCATGGCCCGGTTATAGCGCGGGAAAACCCGGGATTCACCCCCCGAAACACAAGGCAGCAGAACGCTTTTGCCCGGCAAGGCCCGCCGCCTGACCCCGGATGCGGGCAGCGCGGAAAGATCCCCCGCGCCAGCGCCGGTTACGGCAGGGTCTTCAGCACATCCGCCAGCGTGCCGATCAGCGTATCAATCTCGGCCTTTGAGATGATCAGCGGCGGTGACATCGCGATGATATCGCCGGTGGTACGGATCAGGATGCCCTTGTCATAGGCGCGCAGAAACGCCTCGAAGGCGCGTTTCGTGGGCGCGCCCGGAATGCCTTCGAGCTCCACCGCGCCGATCAGACCCATATTGCGGATGTCGATGACATGCGGCAGGCCCTTCAGCGAATGCAGCGCCTCCTCCCAATAGGGCGCCATTTCGGCGGCGCGTTCGAACAGACCTTCCTCACGATAAGTGTCCAGCGTCGCGATACCGGCGGCCGAGGCGATGGGATTGCCCGAATAGGTATAACCGTGGAACAGCTCGATCATGTTTTCCGGGCCGGTCATGAAGGCATCATGAATTTCGGCCGTGGTCAGCACCGCACCCATCGGGATCACCCCGTTGGTCAGCCCCTTGGCGGTGGTCATCATATCGGGCAGCACATCGAAATGCTGGGCGGCAAAGGCCGAACCCAGGCGGCCGAATCCGGTAATCACCTCATCGAAGATCAGCAGGATGCCATGCTTCTTCGTGATCGCACGCAGCCGTTCCAGATAGCGCTTGGGCGGCAGCAGCACACCGGTCGACCCCGCCATCGGCTCAACAATCACGGCGGCGATCGTTTCGGCCCCATGCAGGGCGACGATGCGTTCCAGATCATCGGCAAGGTTGGCCCCGTGTGCGGGCTGGCCTTTGGAAAATGCGTTCTGGTCGGGCAGATGGGTATGGGGCAGATGATCGACCCCGGCCAGCAGACTGCCGAACACCTTGCGGTTGTTCACGATGCCCCCGACCGAGATGCCGCCGAAATTCACCCCGTGATAACCGCGTTCCCGCCCGATCAACCGGGTGCGCGCGCCCTCCCCCCGTGCCCGGTGATACGCGATGGCAAGTTTCAGTGCGGTTTCCACGCTTTCCGAACCGGAATTGGTGTAGAAAACATGCTCGATCCCCTTGGGGGAAATGTCGATCAGCCGGTTCGCCAGTTCAAAGGCGATGGGATGGCCCATCTGGAAGGCGGGCGCGTAATCCAGTTCGGCGGCCTGTTTCTGGATCGCTTCGGTGATCTTGGGGCGGCAATGGCCCGCATTGCAGCACCAAAGCCCGGCCGTTCCGTCCAGCACCTGCCGCCCTTCGGCGGTGGTGTAATGCATGTCCTTGGCGGCGACGAACATGCGCGGGTTCTTCTTGAACTGGCGGTTCGCCGTGAACGGCATCCAGAAGGCGTTCAGATCGTTCGGGGCGGGTTTGCGGTCAAGCGCCATCGGGGCGGTCCTTCCTAGGGGCGAAAAGGCGGCGGTCTGGAACGGTTCTGCCGGAACAGGCGACCTAACCGTTTGACCATCCGGTAAAGGCCACGCTAGCATCGTGCAACGGCCCGTCAAGTGGCCGCTGGTGATGGCAGTGCGCGCCCGGATGGGGCGCCTGCAAGGGGCAAGGACGACAGCGATATGAGCAGGCCGCGCACCCGCATCCAGCGGAAGAATTCCGAGACGATCCTTGAGGCGGCGCTGGAGGTGTTTTCGGCCCATGGGTTTCGCGGCGCGACGCTGGACCAGATTGCCGAGGTCGCGGGCCTGTCGAAACCCAATCTGCTGTATTATTTCCCCTCGAAAGAGGCGATCCATACCGAATTGCTGACCGGGTTGCTGGATACATGGCTTGATCCCCTGCGCGCGATGGATCCCGAGGGCGACCCATTGGCCGAAATCATGGCCTATGTCAGCCGCAAGCTGGAGATGAGCCGCGACTATCCGCGCGAAAGCCGCCTGTTTGCCAATGACATCCTGCAGGGCGCGCCCTTCATGCGCGCGGCCATCGAGGGCGAGCTGACCGCGCTGGTCACCGAGAAATCACAGGTGCTGCAACGCTGGATGGATGAGGGGCGCATCGCCGCCCTGCCGCCCGCGCATCTGATCTTCTCGATCTGGGCACTGACCCAGCATTATGCCGATTTCGACGTGCAGGTCCGCGCCGTTCTGGGCGAAGGCCATGACCCCTTTGCCGAGGCGACCGATTATCTGGAAACGCTGTTTGCCAAATTGCTGGCCCTTCCCCGGGAAACCGGTTGATCAGGACGGGATCTGTGCGGAGTGTGCCAGGCTGAATTCCCGACTTTTACGGCCATCCATTCTTGCAATACTTCTCCGTCCTGCTACGGTCCGGCGCATCCGCTGCATTCCGGGGCCACATGACCGACGATCCGATCGCCAGCCTGTTGTTGCGCATCCAGAATAAGGACCGCGCAGCCTTCCGTGAAATTTATCCTGCAAGTTCTGCGAAACTCATGGGGGTTCTGCTCCGTATCCTTGGGGAAAGGGCAGAAGCGGAGGATGCGTTGCAGGAAGTATTCACAAGGGTCTGGCTGAGGGCGGATCGGTTCGATCCCTCCCGCGGGCGCGGGATGACATGGCTCATCTCGGTCGCGCGCAACCATGCCATCGACCGCCTGCGCGCCCGCACCTCTGCCGCGACGGCAAATACGGTTGGCGATGACGGGGATGAGGCGACCATGATCGCCGATCCCCGTCCCGATGCCCTGTCCGCGCTGGTCGCGCAGGGCGAGGCGCGTCGCGTGGTCGAGTGTTTCAGCCTGCTGGAACCCGACCGGTCTGCTGCCGTGCGGGGTGCCTATCTGGAAGGCTGGTCCTATGATGATCTGGCCCGGCGCTTCGATGTGCCGCTGAACACGATGCGGACATGGCTGCGGCGTTCGCTGCTCAAGCTGCGGGAGTGTATGGACGCATGACACCGCCCCAGCCCCCGCTGGATGATGCCGACGATCTGCTGGCCGCCGAATATGTGCTGGGCGTTCTGTCCATCGACGAACGCATCGGCGCCGAAAACCGCGCCCGCCGCGATGCCGGATTTGCCGATGCCATGGCGGCATGGGAATTGCGCCTTGCCGGGCTGAATGAGAATTTCCACGAGATCAAGGCCCCGAACTTGCTGCCAAGGCTGGAGGAACGGCTGTTCGGCAAGCCCGAACCGCGGCCGCCCTTCTGGCGCAACTGGTTCCTTGGCGCGGGATCGGCAGCGGCGCTGGCCATCGCGGTGCTGGCCTTCCTGCCGATGACGACACCCCCGCCGGGCACGGCGCCGCAACATCTGGCCACACTCAGCGCCGAGGCGGGCAGCCTGCGCTATGATATCGGGCTTGAAGGCGATGAATTGCATATCATCCGCGTCGCCGGTGAGGCCGCCGAAGCGGGCCGCGTGCATGAGCTGTGGCTGATCGCCGGTGAAGCCGCGCCCGTGTCCCTGGGTCTGATCGGCACCGAGCCGACGGTTCTGCCCGCATCCGGCCTTGCGCCGGGGGTGGTGCTGGCCGTCAGTCTTGAACCCGAAGGCGGCGCCCCGGGCGGTGCCCCGACCGGGCCTGTGCTGGTCACCGGTGTGGTTGAGGATCTCTGATCGTTTCCGGCGATGACGGATAGTTTACCGGGCAAATCGAAACTCCTTGCCCCGCTTCTCCGTATCTCTAGGCAGACCGCCGGTATGGTCCGGCGGCTGCCAATGAACGGAGACCACAGATGCGTTTCTTCAAAACCGGACTTTTTGTTGCGGGCCTTGCGCTTGCCACCGGAGCCAATGCGAACGACAATCCCATGGTCGGTGGCGCGGCGATGTTTGCCGACAAGAACATCGTCGAAAATGCGGTGAATTCTGCCGATCACACGACGCTGGTTGCGGCGGTTCAGGCTGCGGGTCTGGTCGAGGTGCTGCAGGGTGAAGGCCCCTTCACCGTCTTCGCCCCCACCAATGCCGCCTTTGAAGCCCTGCCCGCGGGCACGGTCGAAAACCTGCTGAAGCCGGAAAACAAGGATCAGCTGACCAAGATCCTGACCTGTCATGTCGTCGGCCTGAACGCGATGGCCGCCGATGTCGTCAAGATGGTCGAGGATGGCGGCGGCATGCATACCGTGTCTACCGTCGGCGGCTGCGATTTCACCGCGATGGTCGAGGATGGCATGGTCAAGATCAAGGATGGTCAGGGCAATGTCGCAACGGTCACGATCGCCGATGTGAAACAGTCGAATGGCGTGATCCATGTGATCGACACAGTGCTTCTGCCCGCGATGTGATCCGAAGGCCTCCGCTGCCCGTTCAGGGCAGCGGAGGCCGCCCGGAAGGCAGGACAGGAATGCTGTTCCGGTCTCTCCGTCCCCAATGTCCGGAGCAGCGGGCCCCCGGTTCCAGGCCGGGGGTCCAATTGCTGCGGATCACCGCAAATGCAGGACAGGCCAAACCGGTCATTCGGGGCGTCTCCCGGACAGGTCCCCACCCGCAAATCAGCTTGACGAAACGCGGCCCTTGGCCTAGGTCATGCCGCATCGCGGGTGTAGCTCAATGGTAGAGCAGCAGCTTCCCAAGCTGACGACGAGGGTTCGATTCCCTTCACCCGCTCCAATCATCCGCATGGAAATATACACTGACCTTGCTGGATGATTTCTGCGAGTTTGATCAGTTCAGATAGCCGCCCCATGATAGATTGTCCTCGTGACAGGCAGGACAGGAAACTGAAATGTGCGGGCGCGTGGTCGATCCGAACCTGAGAGCCGAAGGGCTGGACTCAAGCTGGCTGAAGATCGCGTCCTTTCCGCGCCGGTTCAACGTCAAGCCAACCGAACAGGTGCTGATCCTTGGCAAGCAGCCCTTGGAGGCCATGACGGCCCGCTGGTGGCTGATCCCGTCATGGTTCGACGGGGCTGAAGCGAAGGACTGGAAGGCCACGACCTTCAACGCGCGGATCGAGGATGCGAAGGACAAGCCGAGCTTTCGCCGGGTCTGGCGGCAGGGGCGCTGTCTGATCCCGGTGGCGGGGTTCTTTGAATGGACCGGAGAGAAAAGCCACAAGCAGCCGCATTTCATTCAACCGGCGGGGAATGCGGAAACGCTGTTTCTGGCCGGGCTGGCAAGCCGCTGGCGCGATCTGCTGACCTGCACGATCCTGACCCGCGCGGCCAATGACGACATGCAGGACCTGCACCACCGGATGCCCGTCATACTGGACATCGAGGAGCGCGATGCATGGCTGGGCGGTTCGGACGATCCCGGCCTTGGCGCTGCGGCCCGCATCCGGCATCATGCGGTGCCCGCCTTCGGCATCAAGGATGACGGGCCGGAACTGATTGAACCGATCAGCACCTGATGGGAAAGCCCTGACAAGCAAACGCCTCTGACAGGTGGCGCATTCGACCATCGCCGATAGGGGCTCTGCGACATGCCATCCGTAAAGCGCCCTGATCGGGCGCTGCGCCCCTTCCCCCGGCCCTGCCAACCCGTTAGCAAGGAGCGTCACTTACAGGAGGTATCCCCATGTCTGACATCAAGCGTATCGGCACCGGCCCCCGCATGAGCGAAGCCGTCATCCATAACGGCACCGCCTATCTGGCCGGACAGGTCGGCAATCCGGGCTCATCGGTCGCCGACCAGACCCGCGAATGTCTGGCCGAGGTGGACCGCATCCTTGCCGAATGCGGCTCGGACAAGACCCGCATCCTCAAGGCGCAGATCTGGATGGCCGATATGGCCGATTTCGCCGACATGAACGCAGTCTGGGATGCCTGGGTGCCGCAGGGTGCGACGCCCGCCCGGGCGACCGGTGAGGCGAAACTTGCCACGCCCGAATACAAGGTGGAAGTCCTCGTCATCGCGGCGGTCTGATCCGCCGCCACCGTCGCGGCCTCACGACGCGGTATCGCGACGCACAGCTCAGCTAGATCGCCACAGCAAAGGCCCAGAGGATTTACCTCCGGGCCTTTTTTGCAACGCACCGTTTAGTCCACCGCACGCAGGTAATCCAGCAGCATCGTGGTGGAACTGTCCTTGCCTTCCGCCGAGGCGCGACCTTCAAGGATCGGCTGCAGCGCCAGCGCCAGTTCCTTGCCCAGTTCCACCCCCCATTGATCAAAGGAATTGATCCCGAGGATCACCCCCTCGACAAAGACCCGATGTTCATACAGCGCCAGAATCTGCCCCAGCGTGAAGGGCGTCAGTTTCGGGATCGCCAGTGTGGTCGAGGGGCGGTTGCCCGGGAAAACCCGGTGCCGCGCCTGACGGTCCTGCTCGGCCCCGGTCAGGCCCTTTGCTGCCATGATCTCCATCGCCTCGGCCAGCGGGCGGCCTTTCATCAGCGCCTCCGATTGCGCAAGGCAGTTCGAGACCAGCAGACGGTGCTGATGGCGCAGATGCGGTTCATGCCCTTTGCGCACAAGGATGAATTCACAGGGCACGATGCGCGTGCCCTGATGGATCAACTGGTAAAAGGCATGCTGGCCATTGGTGCCCGGTTCGCCCCAGACCACCGGGCCGGAATGCAGCGTCAGATCCGACCCGTCCATCGCCACGCGCTTGCCGTTGCTTTCCATCTCAAGCTGCTGAAGATAGGCGGGCAGGCGCGAAAGCCGCTGGTCATAGGGCAGCACGGCGCGGGTGGCATGGCCACAGATCTGGTTGTGCCAGATCCCGACAAGTGCCAGCAGCATCGGCAGGTTATGCGCCGGGGCGGCCTGCCGGAAATGCCGGTCCATATCTGCACCGCCCGCCAGGAAGTCGTCGAAATCCGCGGGCCCGATCGCGATCATCAGCGACAGGCCGATCGGCCCCCAGACCGAATAGCGCCCGCCGACCCAATCCTCAAATCCGAAGACGCGGGACGGGTCTATGCCAAATTCGGCTGTGCGCTCCGCCGCTGTCGAAAGCGCCGCGAACTGGGCGGCGGGATCGGCGACACTGGCCGCCATCCAGTCGCGCGCGGTTTCGGCATTGGTCATCGTCTCGATGGTGGTGAAGGTCTTTGAGGCGACGATCACCAGCGTGGTTGCAGGGTCCAGCCCGCGCAGCGTATCGGCAATATGCGCCCCGTCCACATTCGAGACGAAATGCGTGCGCGGCCCGTCGGCATAGGGCGACAGCGCAATGGCGGCCATGGCCGGCCCCAGATCGGACCCGCCGATGCCGATATTGACCACATCCGTATAGGCCCCGCCCTGCCCGCGGATGCGGCCCGAGCGGATATCATCGGCAAAGCCGCGCATCCGGGCCAGCGTGTCGCGGACGCCCGGCATGACATCCTGCCCCGCAACCATCACCGCGTCATCGGGATTGCGCAGCGCGGTATGCAGGACGGCGCGGCCCTCGGTCTCATTGATCGTGGCCCCGGTGAACATCGCCTCGCGGCGCGCCTCGACCCCCGCCCCGTCGATCAGCTGCAACAGCAGCGACAGACCGGTGGCATCAATATTGGTCTTCGAGAAATCGAACAGCAGCCCGCCATGCCGGGCCGAAAACTCACTGCCGCGCAACGGATCTTCCAGCAGCGGAAGCAGCGCCCGGTCCCGGACCTGTTCGTGATGGTTTTCAAGCGCTTGCCAAAGGGTCGTCATCTTTTCATTCCGCCCAGTGAACGGTTGCATTGCCCAGAAACTGCCCCACCGGGGCCTCGGCGGCGGGGCGGCCTTCGGCGCGCTCGATCGCGGCGCGTTTTTCCGGGCCGGTGATCAGGATATGACTGTGCATCGCATCGCGCAGCACCGGCGCGGACAGGGTGATGCGCGGCTCTCCGGCGCCCTCGGCCCGCATCGCCAGCAGGACTGGCGCATCATCGGACAGCGCCTCCTCCAGCCGGTCGGCCCCGGGAAAGAGGCTGGCCGTGTGCATATCGGCCCCCATGCCAAGAATCAGCACCGAAATCGGCAGATGCGGGCGCAGCCCGTTCGACAGCCGGTCCAGCGCCTCTTCGGGCGTGTCGGTGTCCAGATGCATCGGCACCAGCGTCGCCGCCGCCGCCTTGCCGGTCAGCAGCCGCTGGCGCAAAAGCCGGGTGTTCGATCTCGGATTATCCTCGGATACCCAGCGTTCATCGTTCAGAAAGACCGAGACATTGGCCCAGTCCAGATCCACCGCCGACAGCATGTCGAATACCGGGCCGGGCGTGCTGCCCCCCGGCACACACAGGCTTGCCCGCCCGTTCTGGCGCAGCGCCTCGCCCAACTGGCCTGCGATCGTTCCCGCAAGCGCGATCATCATCATGTCGCGATCTGGATATTCGACAAGGTTCATTCGCGGATCTCCCTCCATCGGCGTCCGTCCCGATGCATCAGCATCAGCGCATCCTCGGGGCCGGATGACCCCGGATCATAGCCCCGCGGACGGTCGCCGCGTTTTTCCCAGCCTTCAATGATCGGATCGGTCCAGGCCCAGGCGGCCTCTACCTCGTCGCCGCGCATGAACAGCGTCTGGTTGCCCCGGATCACATCCATGATAAGCCGCTCGTAAGCATCGGGAATATCCTCCCCTTCCTCACCCAGCACCGTCGCGAAGGACATGTCCAGCGGCACTTGCGTCAAACGCATGCCACCGGGGCCGGGTTCCTTGATCATCACCATCAGGTTCATGCCTTCATTCGGCTGCAACCGGATGACCAGAACATTCTCCCTCCAGCCCTCGGCATCGTCGAAAATCGAATGCGGCGGTTCGCGGAAGGTGATGGCTATTTCCGAGGTGCGCGCCCGCAGCCGTTTGCCCGTCCGCAGATAGAAGGGCGTGCCTTTCCAGCGCCAGTTGGAAATGTTCACCTTCAGCGCGATATAACTTTCGGTGCGGCTGGCTGCATCCCCGGCATGGTCGCGATAGCCGCCCTGCCCCGATCCGGCCAGATACTGACCGCGCACGATATCCTCGGGCAGGACCGGATCCAGCGCGCGGATCACCTTCAGCTTTTCATCGCGCACCGCATCGGGGTCGAAATGATAGGGCGGTTCCATCGCGATCAGGCACAGAAGCTGCATCATGTGGTTCTGCACCATGTCCCGCATCGCGCCCGACTTGTCGTAATAGGCGCCGCGCCCGTCGACCCCGACCGTCTCGGCCACGGTGATCTGGACATGATCGACATATTCCGACTTCCACAGGGGTTCGAAAAGGATATTGGCGAAACGCACCGCCATCAGGTTCTGCACGGTTTCCTTGCCCAGATAATGGTCGATCCGGTAGATCTGCCCTTCGGCGAAATGCCGCGCCAGAACCGCGTTCAGCTCCCGCGCCGAGGCCAGATCGCGGCCAAAGGGCTTTTCGACCACGATGCGGCTGTCCTCATCGGCTATGCCATGCCCGTGCAGCCGTTCGGCCAGATCCCCGAAAAGCGATGGCGCGACCGAGAAATAAAAGGCGCGCACCGTGTTCTTGCGCATCTTCTTTTTAAGCGCCGACCAGCCGCCGCTGCCCTGCGCGTCAATCGAGACATAGGAAAGCCTTTCGATGAAAGCCGCCAGAACCGTGTCGTCAATCCGGTCGGCCGCCACAAACTCGACGATTGCCGCCCGGGCCAGATCGCGAAACCCCGCATCATCCATATCGGCCCGCGCGGCGCCGATGATCGCGCTGTCCGACGGGATCTGCCCAGCCAGAAACCGCCGGTAAAGTCCTGGCAGGATCTTGCGTTTCGCAAGGTCCCCCGTGCCGCCGAAGATGACAAGATCGAAGGGATCGACCGGAATGACGCGCGAAACCATGGGCAAACCTCGCTCTGGCATCAGGATTGTGTTAGCGCTAACGACAGTTTTCTAGCCGCCGCAGCGCAGAAAGTCCAGCGCCAAGGCGGGGGTGGTCGGCGCGATATGACCCGCGAACGGGCTGGAACGCAACCTGCTCTGCATCAGGGCCGTCAGACCCATTTCGCCAGCGGTGGCAGACTCATCAGCACGGCATTGGCATCATGTCCGGTGGCAAGGCCAAACTTGGTGCCCCGGTCGTGCACCAGATTATATTCCGCATAAAGCCCGCGATGGACAAGCTGCGTATCGCGATCCGCCTCGGTCCAGCTTTGGTTGCGGCGCCGTTCGACCAGCGGCACAAAGGCCGGAAGGAAGGCGCGGCCGATATCCTGCACCAGCGCGAAATCGGCCTCCCAGTCGCCGGAATTGCGGTCATCCATGAAGATGCCGCCAACGCCTCGCGCCCGACCCCGATGGGGGATGAAGAAATACTCATCCGCCCAGGCCTTTAGTCTGGGGTAAAGATCCGCGCCATGCGGGTCCAGATGCGCCTGCTGGGTCGCGTGAAAATGTGCGGTATCCTCGGCATATTCGATGCAAGGGTTCAGATCCGACCCGCCCCCGAACCACCAGGCATGCGGCGTCCAGAACATGCGGGTGTTCATATGCACGGCGGGCACATGCGGGTTCTGCATATGGGCGACAAGGCTGATGCCGCTGGCCCAGAATCGCGGATCGGTCTCCATGCCCGGCACGCCGCGCGCCGCCATGGCCTGCTGCGCCTGCGCGCCCAAGGCACCGAAGACGGTCGAGACATTGACGCCGACCTTTTCGAACACCCGGCCGCCCCGCATCACCGACATCAGGCCGCCGCCCGCATCCGAAGCGTCATCGGACCGGCGTTTCGTCTCGGTCACCTCAAAGCGCCCGGGGGACAGCGCGGCATGGGGGCCTTCGGTCTGCCGGCCTTCCAGCGCCTCGAATTCCGCGACGATGCTGTCGCGCAAGCTGCGAAACCAATCCGCCGCGCGCGCGCGTTCGGCCTGCATGGCCTCTGTCATTGCGTCACTCCGCCTTGTTGCGCGCGCAACCTAACACCCGCCCCCGCCCGGTGCCAGAGAGGGCGGCAAGGAAGCGCCCCGCGCGGGCTGCGACAGAGGGCAGCACATGCCCCCCGTTTCCGGCCCGACACCGGCCCCGCTCAGGCCCCACTCAGGCCTCGATCAGCGCCCGCACCTGCGCCACGGCAAGATCCAGCAGCGCCGCATCGCCGCGCGTCTCGACATTCAGCCGCAGCAGCGGCTCGGTGTTCGACGAACGCAGGTTCAGCCGCCACTCCCCCATGTCCAGCGACAGACCATCCGTGTCATCGCGCGACACCGCCCGGGGCGCCAGTTCCGCCGCCACCCGCGCCACTGCCGCCGCCGGATCCGCCAGCCGGAAATTGATCTCGCCCGAGGAGGGAAAAGCCGCCCGCGCAGCCCCCACCAGATCGGCCAGTGGCACCCGTTTGCGCCCCATCAGTTCGGCCACCAGCAGCCAGGGGATCATGCCGCTGTCGCAGCAGCAGAAATCGCGAAAATAATGATGCGCCGACATCTCGCCGCCATAGACCGCTCCCGTATCGCGCAGTGCCTGTTTCAGAAAGGCATGACCCGTGCGCGCCATCACCGCTCGGCCCTTCCCCCGCGCGACGATATCCTGCGTGTTCCAGATCACGCGCGGATCATGCACGATCACCGCACCGGGTTCACGCGCCAGATAGGCCTCGGCCAGCAGACCGACGACATATTCCCCGGCGACAAAACCACCCTGATGATCAAACAGGAAGCAACGGTCGAAATCGCCATCGAAGGCCACACCGAAATCGGCCCCCGAGGCGCGTACCGCCTCGGCCGTGACCGGCTGGTTTTCGGGCAGAAGCGGGTTGGGAATGCCGTTGGGAAAGCTGCCATCGGGTTCGTGATTCATGCAGATGAAGGACAAGGGCGCGCCGCGTTTGGCCAGTGCGGCGGCAATCGCATCAAAGGTCGGCCCCGCCGCGCCATTGCCCGCATTCACGAGGATCTTCAGCGGCCGCAGCCCGGCGATATCGACAAAGGACAGGACCGTGTGAACATAGGCCATCCGTGCGGCCTTGGCCGGGCGCAACTGTCCGCGCGTGGCCGACGGGGCAAAATCGCCGCTTTCGGCCAGCGCCCGGACAGCATCCATTCCCGTTGCGGCACTGATCGGCGCGGCGCCTTCGCGCACCATCTTCATTCCGTTGTAATCCATTGGATTGTGCGATGCGGTGATCTCGATCCCGCCATCGGCGCCGAAATGGGCGGTCGCGTGATACATCTCCTCGGTGCCGCAAAGCCCCAGATCCAGCACATCCGCGCCGCTGTCCAGTACACCCTCGACACAGGCCGCCATCAGTGCCCCGGATGAGGCCCGGCAATCGCGCCCGATCACCACGGATTGCGCCTGCATCACCTCGGCAAAGGCCCGCCCGATGCGATAGGCGATGCCTTCATCCAGATTTTCACCCAGACGGCCGCGAATGTCATAGGCCTTGAAACAGGTTAGTGCGGTCATCTGCGCTCCGGCATATGCAACTGGTATGGCCGGGATACGGGTGATGGCAGGGCCGCCCTCTGACCCCGGGGTGAACGCATTCATGTTAGCCTCAGCCCCGGCAGGCGTCAAACCACCCCTTGCGCAACAATTGGGCGGCGCGCGCGAAACAACCCACCCGCAGAGCGTCCACCCGCAGCCCGGCCCGCCACAGCGCCGCGCCGCATTGTTCCCTTGGCGGCGGCTTTGCTTTACCTGTGTCCGGGCCTCGTTTATTCAGAACGGGAAACAAGGGAAGACAATGCGCATTCTGATCACCAATGACGACGGCATCAACGCCCCCGGGCTGCAGGTGCTGACCGAAATCGCCCATGAGATTGCGGGCCCGCAGGGTGAGGTCTGGACCGTCGCCCCGGCCTTTGAACAATCCGGCGTCGGCCATTGCATCAGCTATACCCATCCGATGATGATCGCCCGGCTGGACCAGCGCCGCTATGCGGCCGAGGGCAGCCCGGCCGATTGTGTGCTGGCCGGCATCTATGACGTGCTGCAAGGCGGACGGCCCGATCTGGTGCTGTCCGGCGTGAACCGGGGCAACAATTCTGCCGAAAACGTGCTCTATTCCGGCACGATCGGCGGCGCGATGGAGGCCGCGCTGCAAGGGCTGCCCGCAATTGCGCTGTCGCAATTCATGGGGCCGGAAACGCAGGATCTTGACGATCCGTTCGAGGCTGCGCGCCAGCATGGCGCGGCCATCGTGCGCGATCTTCTGGAACGGGCACATTGGGATGGCGGCACCGACTACCGTCTGTTCTACAATGTCAATTTCCCGCCTGTCGCGGCGGCACGGGTCAAGGGCCGCAAGGTGGCAGCGCAGGGTTACCGCAAGGACACGTTCTTTGGGGTCGAGCCGCATCACGCCCCGAACGGGCGCAAGTTTCTGTGGATCAAGGGCGGCCCGCAACACATGCCCTCGCTGCCCGGCACGGATGCGGCGGTCAATCTGGACGGCTATATATCGATCACGCCGATGCGCGCCGATCTGACCGCCCATGACGCGCTTGCCGATCTGGAGGCGCGTCTGACATGACCGACGGGCCGCGCGACGAGGAAGAGGCCCTTGCCGAACGCAAGATGCGCTTTCTCTTCGCGCTGCGGTCAAAGGGCGTGACCGAGGCCCGGGTGCTGACCGCGATGGAGCGCGTCGACCGGGGCCGTTTCGTGCGTGGCCTTTTTGCCGATCGCAGCTATGAGGACATGCCGCTGCCGATTGCCTGCGGCCAGACGATCAGCCAGCCCTCGGTCGTGGGGCTCATGACGCAGGCGCTGCGGATCGGCCCGCGCGATACGGTGCTGGAGGTGGGCACAGGATCAGGCTATCAGGCCGCGATCCTCAGCCAGCTTTGTCGCCGCGTCTATACTGTCGACCGCCACCGCCGTCTGGTGCGCGAGGCGGCGGCGGTCTTTTCGGCGCTGGGGCTGAGCAATATCACCGCCTTTGCCGCCGATGGCAGTTTCGGCCTGCCCGATCAGGGGCCGTTTGACCGCATCATCGTGACCGCCGCCGCCGAAGACCCGCCCGGCCCCCTATTGGCTCAGTTGAAGATCGGGGGTATCATGGTGGTGCCGGTCGGGCAGTCGGATGCGGTTCAGCGCCTCATCAAGGTGAGCCGGCTGGAAAAAGGGTTCGATTACGAGGAATTGCGCAGCGTCCGCTTCGTTCCGCTTGTCGAGGGGATGGGCGATGACTGAACGGCACGGGCGCAGGTGAAACAGGCCGCACCGGGGCGAACCCGGGCGGGACAAGGCGAGGCGAGGCAGATATGACCATCACAACCCGCATGACCATTGCGACCGCGACCGTTTCCGGCGGCGCAGCATCGGCAGGCGCTGCCCGTCCGGCGCGCCGCGCGACGGGCCGCACCATTCTTGCCGGGATCTCATTGCTGGCGCTGGCCGCCTGTTCCGACCGCCCGCTGGACTGGGATCTGCGCGGCCTGACCGGGGGCGGGCTGGATACCAGCGGTGCCGCCATTCAGGCCACCGAGGCGCGGCCCCGTCCCGATGATCGTGGCGTGATCTCCTATCCCGGCTATCAGGTGGTGCTGGCCCGGCGGGGTGACACGCCGCGCAGCGTCGCGGCCCGGATCGGCATGGGCGCGGATGAACTGGCGCGCCATAACGCGGTCCTGCCCGATGATCTTCTGCGCGATGGCGAAGTGCTGGCCCTGCCCCGCCGGATTGAGGGCGGTGCGGCCCCGCTGGGTGTGACCGGCAGCGGCAGCGGCCAGATCGCCAGCGGCACCATTGCCCCGTCCCCGGTCGATGTCAGCACCATCGCGACCACGGCGCTGGACCGGGTGGGCAGCGGCACGACCACCACCCCGCCTGCGGCAAGCGGCAACGCCGCCCAGACCGCAACGCAGCCCGGCCGTCACCGCGTCGCGCGCGGCGAAACCGCCTATTCCATCGCGCGGCTTTACAATGTGAATGTGCGCGCGCTGGCCGACTGGAACGGTCTGGGCGCCGATCTGGCCCTGCGTGAGGGGCAGTATCTGCTGATCCCCACCGCCTCGGCCCCGCCGGCCCGGTCGGCACAGGCCACAACGACCGCGCCGGGACAGGGCACGCCGACGCCGGTGCCGCCCTCGGCCACGACACCCCTGCCCGCCGAGCGCACAACACCTGCGGCCGAGGCCAGCAGCGGCACGCCCGCATCCCCCAATATGGGCGCGCAGCGCACGACAGGCAGCAACGCGCGTTTCGCGATGCCGGTCGATGGCCGCATCATCCGCGAATATGCCAAGGGCCGGAATGAGGGGATTGATATCGGGGCCGCTGCCGGGGCACCGGTGCGCGCTGCCGCCGACGGCGTGGTGGCCGCCATCACCCGCGACACGAATCAGGTGCCGATCATGGTGATCCGCCATTCCGACAACCTGCTGACGGTCTATGCCGGTATTGACGGGCTGACCGTGGCCAAGGATGCAACCGTGAAACGCGGCCAGACCATCGCCGTCGTGCGACAGGCCAACCCGGCATTTCTGCATTTCGAGGTGCGGCGCGGGGTGGATTCGGTCGATCCGATGACGATGCTGCAGTAAGGGGGGGAACGGGGGGCAGTCGTCGGCCCACTTGCCCCGGATGGAGCAGGTGGACGCAGCCCTTACTCGGTTGGCGCGCCACGTCCGATCTGAGTACTTAGTTGCAAGTCAGATGGGGACAATTGCCACTGCCCATGCGCTCTCGCTGCCCTATCAGTAGCACCGAGTAGTAGCACTTCCCCATCCTACTGCCGGGGAGGTTGTACATGTCACCGGGCGGCGCTGTGCCGCCGCAGTGTAGCTATCACCCACATTAGAAAGCCCTTGGCCGACTCCGGTCAAGGCTGCGGATTGTCGCCCACGTCGGGCGTTCTCGGCATTAATCTCGGCCTGCACACATGGCCGATACTCTGGGTGATTTTCCGTAATTCCCAGCTCAGCACATGTCGCACTAAATTGGACAAGCATCTTCTGCTGTTCCGCGTAGCCAAGATCCGCCAAGTTTCTCGTGTCGCAACCAGACACCAGAAGCGAAGATATGAAAAGTGTAATGATTTTACTCATATCTTTTCGCCTCTTATCAACTGATGGGTCCACCAGAAGCTTTCGGAGATTTTGGTATAATCACCGCCCTTCCCCCTAGCCTCCAGATCAAGCCTTTCTATTTCCTTTAAAAAATCTTCTTTTAATCCAACATTATGCTTATCCAGGGAATTCACAAGCGCGGCAAAATGCGCCGACATAGACATTTTCATAGCCAAGACTTCGTCAAGTTGTTCCGGCATATGGCATCCTCCTACAGGTATCGGATTTTCCGTTCTTTGAGGTTAACCAAACAGGAAGGCTCAGGGTAAATTATAACAGCTTTCGGCTACAGTGAATGCTCACGCAGGCGGCGCATCCGAGGCAGAAAGATCAAGGGCACTATGATACGGTCTTAGCCATAGTTCTGCTTCGTCCCCCATCGCGGTCTCCCTGCCTCCGCTCGTCCAAACCAGCCGAAATCATTCGGAATGACGCCACCCCGCTTTGGCCCCGTTCACCTTCCAGCCTCATGGCATGGCCAACCCCTCACACCTTCACACCCTTCCGCGCTGCCAGATCGGTGAAGAACTGCCAGGCCACCCGGCCCGACCGTGATCCGCGCGTGGCCTGCCATTCCACCGCCTCGGCGCGCAGGGTTTCCTCGTTCACCTCAACCCCGTAAGCCGCGCAATAGCCGCGGATCATGGCAAGGTAATCATCCTGATCGCAGGGATGAAAGCCCAGCCAGAGGCCGAACCGATCCGACAGCGATACCTTTTCCTCAACCGCCTCGGAGGGGTTGATGGCCGAGGACCGTTCATTCTCGATCATGTCGCGCGGCATCAGGTGGCGGCGGTTCGAGGTGGCATACAGGATCACGTTTTCCGGCCGCCCCTCGATCCCACCATCCAGCACCGCCTTCAGCGATTTGTAATGCTGATCGTCATGACTGAAGGACAGATCATCGCAAAACAGGATGAAGCGCCGTTCCGATGCCGCGCGCAGATGGCGCAGCAACATCCCGACCGTTGGCAGATCCTCGCGGCTCAGCTCAACCAGTTTCAGATCCAGCCCTTCGGCCCGCACCTTGGCATGGATCGCCTTCACAAGGCTGGACTTGCCCATCCCCCGCGCGCCCCACAGCAAGGCATTGTTCGCAGGCAGCCCCTGCGCGAAATGCATCGTGTTTTCCAGCAGGATATCGCGCGCACGGTTCACGCCCACCAGCAGCGACAGATCCACACGATTGACCAGCCGCACCGGATCAAGCCGCTCGGGATTGGTGTGCCAGACAAAGGCCTCGGCCTCATCGAAACGCGGCGCGCGGGCCGGGGCGGGGCTCAGACGCTCAAGCGCCTCGGCGATACGGGTCAGCAGGGTTTCACTCATGACGGTCGGGCCTTCTTGGGGGCAGGTCTTGGGGATCAGGTCTTGGTGGGGGTATCCTCACCCGTATCGTCTTCTTCAAACTCGCTGTCATCAACCCAAAGCCCCTGCGCGCGCAGATCGGCCTCACGGCGCTTTTCGACCATGCGGACCAGAAGGATCGAGATTTCATACAGCCCGTAGACCACCGAGAACAGGATCAGCTGGGTGATGACATCGGGCGGGGTGACGATGGCCGCAAGCAGCAAGATCCCCACCATGGCATATTTGCGTACCGCCCCCAGACCGGCCGAGGACACAAGCCCCGCCTTGCCCATCAGCGTCAAAAGCACCGGCAACTGAAAGCAAAGCCCGAAGGCCATGATGAATTTCAGCGTGATATCAAGGCTTTCATTCACCTTCCCGAAAAAGGTGATGCGGATGCCCTCTTGTGTGGCCGGAACCGTGGCATCCATCGGCGCGCCCTCGGTGACCTGCCCGACCAGTGTCGCGAAGATTGAACTGACATCGACGAAACCCAGAAAGAAGGCCATCGCCAGCGGCGTCACCACGAAATGCGCGAAGGACGCGCCCAGAAGGAACATCAGCGGCGAGGCGACAAGGAAGGGCAGAAAGGCGTTCTTTTCGGTCCGATACAGCCCCGGCGCCACGAAGCGCCAAAGCTGAAACCCGATGACCGGAAAGGCCAGCGCGAAACCGAACACCATCGAAATGCGGAACAGCGTGAACAGATATTCCTGCGGCGAGGTATATTGCATCGTGGGCGAGGGATCACCCAGATCGCGCAACGTCGCCTCGATCGGCTGCAACAGGAATTGAAGGATCGGTTCTGCCACGACAAAGACCAGCACGATGCCGACGATGAAGGCCAGAACTGCCTTGATCAGCCGGTTGCGCAACTCGGCCAGATGCTCGATCAGCGGGGCCGAGCTGTCCTCGATCTCCTCTTCCTTCATGACGCATCCCCTTTGGCAACGGGCCCTTTGGCAGCGGGCCCTTTGGCAGCGGCTTTGCGCGGCGCACGGGGTTTCGGGGCGGCGGGTTTGGCCGCGGTCTTGTCTGCAGTCTTGGCGGCGGCGGGTTTGGCCGCAGTTTTGTCCGCTGTTCCGGCGGGGGCCTTGGCGGCGCTGCCCGCCGGTTTCGCAGCCGGTTTCCGCGCCTTGGTGGCGGCAGGTTTCGGGGTCGGTTCCGGGCTGGCTTTCGGCGCGCTGCCCTCGCTTGCCCGCGCCTCGGCAACCTTGGCGGCGGCGGCCTTGCGGCTTTCACGCCGCGCGGCCTGTTCTTCGGCAAGGGCCTGCGTCGCCGGGCCGCGCGTCGTCGCAGCGACGGCTGCGGCGGCAGGATCGGCCGGGGCCGCCTTTTCCGGCGCAGGCGCCGAAGGGTCGGGCTGGGCGATGGGTTTGGCCGATGCTGCCGGGCTGGCGGGTTTGGCCGATTTCATCGGGTCCCATTTTTCGAACTTGGTGGCGGCATCCTTGACCGCATCCAGCCCCATCGCCTTGGCGGATGTGGCTTTTTTCAGATCTCCCGCGACATTCTTGAGATCCTTCACCCCCGCCTCATCGGCGGCACTGTCCATCGCGCGCTGAAAATCGCGTGCCATGCCGCGCATCTTGGCCGTGAAACGGCCCAGCGTGCGGAACATCTCGGGCAGTTCCTTCGGGCCGATCACGATCAACGCGACAATCCCGACGACCAGAAGCTCGGTCCAGCCGATATCGAACATGGGTTATCCCCCGCCAGTGCTGCGTTGCGGGTCCGGTCAGACCTTGTCTTTTTCCGCAGGCGTCACGTCGCGCGCCTCATCGGCGTTTTTCTCGATTTCTGTGGTCTCTTCCTTCACGCCCTTCTTGAAGGCGGTAATGCCCTTGCCGACCTCCCCCATGAGCGAGGAAATCTTGCCGCGTCCGAACAACACCAGAACGACGACGGCGATCAGAAGAAGGCCCGGAAGGCCGATATTGTTGAGCATGTCTTTCCCTCCTGCGGGACGGGCCGCCATTGCGGGGCCGGATCTGCGATGATCTTCATTTATTGCGGCCGGCGGGCGGATCAAAGACCTGAAATGCGGGTGTGGTGCAGTCTCCTGACAGTATTGTGTCAGTTGCCTGTCCGGGCTGTCCCGCCCCCTGCCCGGCTTGACCCGGCACGGCCCGCCGCCGATGATGCATCATGAACCGCGATCAGCGCCTCTATGACCTCATCACCCTGATGCGTGACGGCAAGCTGCATACGGCGGCGGAACTGGCGCAAGCGGTGGGTGTCTCGACCCGCACGATCTGGCGCGACATGGCAGTGATGGCGCAGACCGGCCTGCCGGTCGAAGGCGAACGGGGCGTCGGCTACATCCTGCGCGCGGCCCTTGTTCTGCCCCCCACGATGCTGACGCCCGAGGAACTGGAGGCGCTGGTCGAAGGCCTGCGCCATGTCGGAGGGCGCGACGACGCCAAGGCCCGCGCGGCGCGCAGCCTGCTGGCCAAGATTGCGGTGCTGCTGCCGCAGGCGGGGATTGAGTCCGATCCGAAACAGCCCTGACCGCACAAGCGTCAGGCCGCAAAGACGAAGCAGCGGTCGCGCCGCATCATCAGCCACAGCACCGTGCCGGGCCTTGGCATGAACACCCCCGGCACGGAGGCCGTCAGGATGGAGCCGTCGAAATCCATGCGAAAATCGACCAGACTTTCACGCCCCAGATAGCGCGCGCGCGTCACCGTGCCGCGTGCGGGCGTGCCGTCCTGCGGTGTCGGGTTCGGGCCACGGCCGCCCCGGTCAAAATCAATCTTCAGATGCTGGGGCCGGATCACGATCTCAACCGCGCCGCCATCGGCATGGCCCGGCGTCAGGAAGGAGCCAAAGGGCGTTTCGGTCAGCGCACCTTTGGATATGCCCCGGATCACGTTAATATCGCTGAAAAACGCGGCCGCTGCACGATCGGCGGGGGCGTTGTAGATATTATAGGGCGATCCGCGCTGTACGATCAGCCCGTCGCGCATCAACGCGATCTCATCGGCCATGCGCAGCGCCTCATCGGGTTCATGGGTCACCAGCAAGACCGCCGTGCCCTCTTCCTTCAGAACCTCCAGCGTCGTGTCGCGGATCCCGTCGCGCAGGCGGTTGTCGAGGCCGGAAAACGGCTCATCCATCAGCATCACGCGCGGGCGCGGCGCCAGCGCCCGGGCAAGCGCCACGCGCTGCTGTTCGCCGCCCGACAGTTCATGCGGATATTTCGCGCCATAGCCAACCAGGTTGATGCGCTCTAGCAATTCCCCCACCCGGCGGTCACGGGCCGCCCGGTCCCCGCCCAGACCGAAGGCCACATTCTGCGCCACGGTCAGATGCGGAAACAGTGCGAAATCCTGAAACATCAGCCCGACACCGCGCGATTCCGGCGGCAGGAAACGGCCTGAGCCATCGCTCATCACCTGACCGTCGATGCGGATCGTGCCGCCATCGGGATGTTCAACCCCCGCGATCATCCGCAGCGTGGTGGACTTGCCGCAGCCCGAGGGGCCCAGCAGACAGGTCACCTGCCCCGCCGCGATGGTCAGCGTCAGATCCGCCACCACATCACGCCCGCCAAAGGCGCGGCGCAGGCCGCTGACCTCCAACCTTGGCGGCGGGATCTGGCGGGACGGGTTCGGGGCTTCTCGCCTGAGGCTTTCCATCGGAATTGCGTTAGCAGCCCCGCTGCCGCGCGGCAAGACTGTCAGGCCGTCTCTTCCAGCCGTTGCCATGGCGTCGGCGGTTGATCCGGCATGTCGGGCGTGAAACGCCAGACACAGCCGCCGCAAGGCTGGTCATGGACCCGCGCAATCGGCAGCCCCGCCAGATGAAGCCGCAGAAAGGTGCCGACCGCGCCATGACCGACCAGCAGCAGATCGCCGGGAGTTTCGGCAAGCGACGCGCGGTAGGCCGCAACGATGCGCGCCTGTGCGGCAGCGGCACTTTCCCAACCCTCGGGCCCCCGCGCGGGATCGGCAAACAGCGCATCGGCAAGTTCCTCATGCCGGGCATGGGGGACATAGCCGGTTGACGACCGGTCCACCTCGGCCATTCCGGCATGGATGCCGACCGGATCACCGGTTGCGGCGGCAAGCAGCGCCGCAGTTTCACGGGCCTTGGTCTCGGGACTGGACAGAATCGTCCAGCCCGGCCCGGGCCAACCCCTGTTCAGCGCCGCCCCGATCCGTGCCCGCCCGAGACCCGAAAGGCTCGAGTCGGGCACGGGGATGGCCGGGTCGATCCGGACCTCGGGATGGGACAGATACAGAACCCGGCGCATGCCTGAGATTACGTTGCGCGGTCAGAGCGTTGCGTTGACCGCGCCGCCATCCAGCAGGATGTTCTGCGCCACGATGAAGCCGGCATGCTGTGAACAAAGGAAGGCACAGGCCGCCCCGAATTCCGCCGATGTGCCGTAGCGCCGCGCCGGGATTGTCGCGAAACGCTGCTTGCGCGCGGCCTCCATGTCGATGCCCTGCGCCTTGGCCACGCCGGTATCAAGGCTCGCGGCGCGGTCGGTGTCATGGATACCGGGCAGAAGGTTGTTGATGGTAACACCATGTTCAGCCACCTGCCGCGCCGTGCCCGCGACAAAGCCGGTCAGCCCGGCCCGGGCCGAGTTCGACAGGCCCAGTTGCGGGATCGGCGCCTTGACCGACCCCGAGGTGATATTGACCACCCGACCCCATTTCCGCGCGATCATCCCCGGCAGCATCGCCTGCATCAGCGCAATGGGCGTCAGCATATTGCCATCCAGCGCCTTAATGAAATCATCGCGGTTCCAGTCCGACCAGAGACCGGGGGGCGGGCCGCCCGCATTGGTCACAAGGATATCGACCTCGCCCGCGGCCTCAAGCACCTTGGCGCGCGCCGCCGCATCCGTGATATCGGCAGCCACGGTCGTGACCTTCACGCCATGGGCCGCACGGATCGCCTCGGCCGTGGCCTCCAACGCCTCGGCGCCCCGTGCATTCAGCACCAGATCGACGCCTGCCGCCGCCAGCGCCTCGGCGCAGCCGCGTCCCAGCCCTTTTGAGCTTGCACAGACCAGCGCGCGTTTTCCCTTGATCCCCAGATCCATCCTGACCTCCTGTCCGATTTGCTGCGCCATGGGTAGCAGTGCGGCGCGGCACGCGAAAGCCCCGCCTGCCATACAAGATGACAAAGTCCCCCCGAAACGCCTGCAACTCCCCTGACGCCTGCAGGATTTGACCGCCGCCCCCCGGGTCTGGTAACAGGACCCCGGCGATACCGGACCTGCCGTGCCGGTCACTGCCCCGGCCCCGCATCCAGTTCCGGCGGCCAGCCCTTGATGGAAGACGAAATGACAGGTCATCCCGACACCGCCTCGCTGCCCGGACAGGTCTGTCAGGTCTTTCAGGCCGATGATTTCTTCGTCAGCACTGGCGTCAACCTGCATGATTCCATCGGCGCCCCCGATGATGTCTGCCCCGGCGATGTCTATGAGCTTGATCCCGAGGCCGCCCCGGCCCGGCTGCTGCTGACGCGCGGGGGGCAAGGGCAAAGCGTGGCGCCCGGGTCCGATCTGGGCCTGCCGGATGAACCGGTGCGCCTGCTGGCCCGCTATACGATGCTGTCGCAGGATGGCGGCACGGTGGACCTTTTGCTGCTGGATCTGGCGCAAAGCGGGCTGCGGGTGCTGCTGCCGTTGTCGCCCATCGGGATGCGGATCGAATATACGCTGATCTCGCTGGACCGCAGTCCCGAGGCCAGCCGCCTGTCGGATCTTCTGTGCATTTCCTTTGCCCGGGGCACGATGATCACACTGGGCGATGGCAGCCAGCGCGCAATCGAGGATCTGACCCCCGGCGACCGTCTTTTGACGCGCGATCACGGCCCCCAGCCCCTGCGCTGGCTGGGCCGGGCCACGATGCGCGCTGTCGGCAGTGTCGCCCCGGTCGTCATTCCGCGCGGGGTGATGGGCAATGCCGGCGATCTGATCGTCAGCCCGCATCACCGCATGTTCCTCTATCAGCGCCACCGGGGCGCGGGGATCGGCACGTCGGAACTGCTGGTGCAGGCCAAGCATCTGGTCGATGGTGAAACGATCTTCACCCGTGAGGGCGGCGTTGTCGATTATTTCAGCCTTGTCTTTGACCGGCATGAAATCATCTATGCCGAGGGCATCCCCGCCGAAAGCCTGATGGTCACCGAGGCCACCCTGTCACGCCTGCCGCCCGATCTGGCGCAAGAGGTCAAGGCGCGGTTTCCCGGGCTGAACCAGAACCAGCATTTCGGCACCGAGGCGGGGCGTGACATGATGGACCGGCTGGGCCATCTGCATCTGCGCCCCGGCAGCCGTTCCACGCCGCGCGACTGACCTTTCCCCGCCCGCCCATAGAAGGTGAACTCCACACAAGGCGACCTGTGGACGGCGCGCCCGCTTTGCGCTATGGCCCGGCCATGCTGGACAATCGCCCCACCCTTCCGCCCGAAATCGCCCGCCGCCGGACCTTTGCGATCATTTCGCATCCCGATGCTGGCAAGACCACGCTGACCGAAAAGTTCCTGCTGTTCGGGGGCGCGATCCAGATGGCCGGTCAGGTCCGCGCCAAGGGCGATGCCCGCCGCGCGCGCTCGGATTTCATGAAGCTGGAACAGGACCGGGGCATCTCGGTTTCGGCATCGGCCATGTCCTTCGATTTCCGCAACTGGCGCTTCAATCTGGTCGATACACCCGGCCACTCCGATTTCTCGGAAGATACCTATCGCACGCTGACGGCCGTGGATGCCGCGATCATGGTGATCGACGGCGCCAAGGGGGTCGAAAGCCAGACCCGCAAGCTGTTCGAGGTTTGCCGGTTGCGCGATCTGCCGATACTGACCTTCTGCAACAAGATGGACCGCGAAAGCCGCGACACCTTCGAGATCATCGACGAAATTCAGGAAAACCTTGCCATCGACGTGACCCCGGCAAGCTGGCCCATCGGGGTTGGGCGCGAATTCGTGGGGGCCTATGATCTTTTGCATGACCGGCTGGAAATCATGGACCGCGCCGACCGCAACCGGGTTGCGGAATCGATCAAGATTTCCGGGCTGGATGATCCGAAACTGGCCGAGCATGTTCCGGCAGAACTTCTGAAGAAGTTCCGGGAAGAGCTTGAAATGGCGCGGGAACTTCTGCCTGCTTTCGACCGGGAATCGTTTCTGAACGGGTCGATGACGCCAATCTGGTTCGGCTCGGCGATCAATTCCTTCGGGGTGCGCGAACTGATGGACGGGATGGGGGAATTCGGTCCCGAACCGCAGGTTCAGAAAGCCACCGAACGCCAGATTTCTCCTGAAGAATCAAATGTTACCGGCTTTGTCTTCAAGGTTCAGGCGAACATGGACCCCAAGCATCGCGACCGGGTTGCCTTCGTGCGCCTTGCCTCGGGCCATTTTGAACGCGGCATGAAGCTGACGCATGTGCGTACGAAAAAGCCGATGGCGGTCAGCAATCCGGTGCTGTTCCTTGCCGCCGACCGTGAACTGGCCGAAGAGGCCTGGGCGGGTGATATCATCGGCATCCCGAACCACGGGCAGTTGCGCATCGGTGATGCGCTGACCGAGGGCGAAAGCCTGCGCTTCACCGGCATCCCGTCCTTTGCGCCCGAACTGTTGCAGGGCGTGCGGGCAGGCGATCCGATGAAGGCCAAGCATCTGGAAAAGGCGCTGATGCAATTTGCCGAGGAAGGTGCGGCCAAGGTCTTCAAGCCGATGATCGGTTCAGGCTTCATCGTCGGGGTCGTGGGCGCGCTGCAGTTTGACGTGCTGGCCAGCCGGATCGAGCTGGAATACAGCCTGCCGGTGCGGTTTGAACCGTCGCCCTTTTCTTCGGCCCGCTGGGTGCAGGGCCCCAAGCCCGAGATGGAAAAGCTGATCAATATCAACAAGCAGCATATCGCAACCGATCATGATGGTGACACGGTTTTCCTGACGCGGCTGCAATGGGATATCGATCGGGTGGTGCGCGATTATCCCGAATTGCGCCTGACGGCGACCAAGGAAATGATGGTCTGAGCCCACCCTCATGGGCGTGGCGGCGGTGATACGCCCGTGAGGGCGCACCAAGGTAGGGCGTGGACAAGCCGCGTGTCTGCCGCCACTGTACTCCCCGATCGCGGTAAAAGGGGCAGATGGCATGAGCGACGAAACCCTCACCTATCCCGATGCGCCCGATCATCTGATCCGGCAATGGAACCGGCGGCGCGGCCCGCTGTCTTTCGCGCCCGGAGAATCCCTGCCGCCCCTTGACTGCGACCTTGCCGCACTGGCACGCCGCCGCCTGCCTGCCACCGCCTCACCTTTGCCCGAGGGTGCCAGCGGTCATGCCCAGAAACGCCATGAATTGCAGGCCGATCTTGCCGGGCAAAGCGAATTGGCGCTGCTGAACGGTCTGCTGATCGCCCATCTGCGCAAACGCCGCTATCCGGCGCATGTGCCTGCGCTGTTCCACCGGATCTGGCGCGAACAGGGCACGGCGCTGATGCAGGATCTCAGCCCCCGCTGGCTGATTTCATCGCTCATCTCATTCGCCGAGGCCGGCACAACCGAGGAGGAGCGCAGCCTTGCCCGGGAAATGGGCATGCTGTTCTCACTGATGAAACTGTATGAGTTCGAGCGCCTGCACAGTGGTTCCCCGCCGGACAAGCCCTTTGCCTTGCGCCAGAAGGTCAAGGCGGACCTGCCCATGGGGATGCCGCCTTTTTCGCTTGTTTCCGGGGGGTTGGACATCAATCTTCTGGCGCCGCTTTGGGACAGGGCGCAGCGGCTGGACGTGCTGGGACCGCTGGCCTGTCATCTTCTGGACCGCCTGAACGGCGATCCGGGGACGCTCTTCCGGCGCATCGCGGCCATGCGCAGCCGGAAACGGGCCCGCATCGAGGCGCGGCAGGCCCAGGAAGGCTGAGCCTCCGCCATCGGCGATACGGCAGGGAACTTGACCTGTGCGCCCTTTCGCGCTACGCACCTTGGGTCCGGGGATTTCCCGGCCAGACGCCGGGACGCCCGGAATTCATTGCGTCCCAATCTTTTCTTTGCGGTCCGATACCGCAAGCACAGGACGCCAATGACCAGTTTTTCCGATCTCGCGCTCGACCCGCGCGTTCTCAAGGCCGTATCCGAAGCAGGCTACGAAACCCCCACCCCGATTCAGGCGCAGGCCATTCCCCATGCGCTGGAAGGCCGTGATGTGCTGGGAATCGCCCAGACCGGCACCGGCAAGACGGCAAGCTTCACGTTGCCGATGATCACGCTGCTGTCGAAGGGCCGCGCCCGCGCCCGGATGCCGCGCTCGCTGGTGCTGGCGCCGACGCGGGAACTGGCAGCACAGGTGGCCGAGAATTTCGACATCTATGCCAAGCATACCAAACTGACCAAGGCGCTGCTGATCGGCGGCGTGGCCTTTGGCGAACAGGACAAGCTGATCGACCGGGGTGTTGATGTGCTGATCGCGACGCCGGGCCGCCTGCTGGACCATTTTGAGCGCGGCAAGCTGCTTTTGAACGGTGTGCAGATCATGGTGGTGGATGAGGCTGACCGCATGCTCGATATGGGGTTCATCCCCGATATCGAGAAGATCTTCAGCCTGACCCCCTTCACGCGGCAGACTTTCTTCTATTCCGCCACGATGGCGCCCGAGATCGAGCGGATCACCAACACGTTCCTGTCTTCGGCTGTCAAGATCGAGGTCGCGCGTCAATCAACCACCTCTGAGACCATCGAACAGGCCCTGATCGAGGTGAAGCCTGCCCGCAAGGATCGCAGCTTTGCCGACAAGCGTTCGGTCCTGCGCGCGCTGATCCGGCAAGAGGGTGAGGCCTGCACCAATGCGATCATCTTCTGCAACCGCAAGATGGATGTGGATGTGGTTGCCAAATCGTTGAAACAGCACGGTTTCAACGCCTCTCCCATCCATGGGGATCTGGATCAGTCGGTGCGCACCCGCACGCTGGACGGGTTCCGCGACGGCTCGGTGCATCTGCTGGTGGCCTCTGACGTGGCTGCCCGGGGGCTGGATATTCCGGCTGTCAGCCATGTGTTCAATTTCGACGTGCCCAGCCATCCCGAGGATTATGTCCACCGCATCGGCCGCACAGGGCGTGCGGGCCGCAAGGGCAAGGCTTACACGATCTCGGTGCCGTCGGATGCCAAGTATCTGGCGGCGATCGAGGCGCTGGTCAAGCAGCCGATCCCGCGGGGCACCCTGCCAGACGGGTTCGAGACTGACGCGGAGCCCAAGGTGACAACCAAACCCGAACGCCGCAACGAGGATGAGGCCGGTCCCGCCAAGCGCAGCCGCACGCGCGGCGGACGCGGACGCAGCGCCCGCAATGAGGATGCACCGGTCAAGGCCGAGGCGGAAACGCCGGTCGAGACGGTGGCAGACGAGACGCCCGAAGCCACCGTCAGCCCGGCAAAAGAAACCGCCGCACCTGTTGAGGACCGGCGCGAAGAACGCCGCGATGACCGCAAGGATGACCGGCGGGACGACCGCAAGGATGACCGCCGCAGCGGGCGCCGTGATGACCGCAGGGACGACCGCCGCGACCGTCGTGATGACCGTGTCGTCGGCATGGGCGACCATATGCCCGATTTCCTGATGCGCAGCTTCCGCATTGATGCGGCCAGCGCCGATGACAGCAGCGACAGCGCATCCGAGGCCAGCGAGTCCGAGGATACCGGAACCGCACAAGAGGCCTGATCGGCCCCCCTTCCCCTGCATCGCAGACTTCAAACTGAAAAGGGCGGCCCCGCAATCGGGCCGCCCTTTCGTTTGGAACCATGGCGGGCCTGAACGGGGCCCGCCGATAACAGGGGCGCCTGATCCTATTCGTCCGACAGGCGTGAGATCACCATCGTGACCTCGGGTTTCTTGCCGATCTCTTCCATCGCGACCTGACGCAGGGTGCGGCGCATCGCCTCTTCCAGCTTGTCATCGTCGCGCAGAAGCTTGCGCCCCGAAGCGGCCAGCAGGCTCGCAAGCCCGGCCTCCAGCGTCTCGACCAGATCGGCGCCGCTGCGCCCCTTGGAGGGCAGGCCCATGGTTTCGACCCAGGGGTCGCCCAGAACCTCATCACCTTCGTCCAGGATCAGCGTCACCAGCGCATGACCGTTGAGCGCCATGCGGATCCGGTCGCGGACGATCCCGTCGCGCGCGCCGATCAGGACCGACCCGTCCAGATAGGTGCGCCCGGTCTCGATATATTCGGCGATGGTCGGGGCATCACCGGTCAGATCGACCAGCATGCCATTGGTCACAACTTCGGATTTCCGGCCGGTCGCCATGGCAATCCGCGCATGTTCGCGCAGATGGCGGTGCTCCCCATGCATGGGGATCACGATCTGCGGGTTCAGCACCTGATGCACCGTTTCCAGATCCGGACGGTTGGCATGGCCCGAAACATGGTAAAGGCCGCCATTGTCATCGACGATATTGACGCCCATTTCCGAAAAGGCGTTCATGATCGAGATCACGCCGCGTTCATTGCCCGGAATGGTCTTGGACGAAAACAGGAAGGTATCGCCCTCCTTCATCTCCAGCCCCAGATACTTGCCCCGCGACAGTTGCGCCGAGGCCGCGCGGCGTTCGCCCTGCGATCCGGTCACGATCAGCATCAGGTTGCCGCGCGGCACTTCCTGCGCCTCTTCGGGGCTGACGGTGCGCGGGAAATCGGTCAGAACGCCCGATTCCTCGGCCGCCGAAACCATGCGCCGCATCGCGCGCCCCAGCAAACAGATGGTGCGGCCCGCAGCCTGCGCCGCCTCGGCCAGCGACCGCAACCGCGCGACATTCGAGGCGAAGGTCGTAGCAACGACCATGCCGTTCTGCGCCCGGATCAGATCGGTCAGGGGCTGGCGCAGGGTCGATTCCGACCGTCCCGGATGCAGCGAGAACACATTGGTGCTGTCGCACATCAGGGCCTTGACGGGCCGTTCGGCGGCAATGGCGCGAAAGGCGCTGGCATCCCAGGGTTCCCCGACAAGCGGATTTTCATCCAACTTAAAATCGCCCGAATGGACGATCCGCCCTGCCGGCGTGTCGATCACAAGGGCCGAGCTTTCGGGCACCGAATGGCTGACCGGCATGAACTGCACATCGAACGGCCCGGCCTGCACGGTTTCGGGGCGCGGCTCGACAATGGTGATCGCGTCTTTCGGATGGCCGAATTCATCAAATTTCAGCCGCCCGATCGTGCCGGTGAAGCGGCGCATATAGACCGGAACCTTCAGCTTGGCCCAGTAATGCGCCAGCGCGCCGATATGATCTTCATGCGCGTGAGTGACAAAGATCGCCTCAAGCCGGTCGCGGCGTTGCATCAGCCAGCCGATATCGGGCAGGATCAGATCCACACCGGGGGTCGTGTCCATGTCGGGAAAGGTCACGCCCAGATCGACAAGGATCAGGCGCTCCCTGTCCTCGGGGCCGTACCCATAGACATAGGCGTTCATCCCGATCTCCCCCGCGCCACCGAGGGGAAGATAGATCAGCCGGTTCGATTTCATGCGGTTTCCTGTTCCTTGTTCAATTCGTGAATGAGAACGAGACCTTCCATGGTCAGATCGTCCTCGATAGCGTCAAATAGCTCGGTTCCCTGTTGAAACAGGGGGGCGAGGCCGCCCGTTGCGATGACCTTCATAGGGCTGTCTCGTTCCAGCCGGATCTGGCGAACGATACCCTCGACAAGGCCGATATACCCCCAATACACGCCCGACTGCATGCAGGCCACCGTATTCGTGCCGATGGCGGATTGCGGCTTGGTCACATCAACATGCGGCAACGCGGCGGCCGCCATATGCAGCGCCTCAAGGCTCAGGTTCACACCCGGGGCGATCACCCCGCCGATATAGGCGCCATCGGTATCGACCACGTCAAAGGTGGTCGCGGTGCCGAAATCCACCACGATCAGATTGCCGCCATGGCGCGCGAAACCCGCAACCGTATTCACCAGACGGTCCGGCCCGACCGTCGTGCCCTGATCGACGCGGGGCGCCACCGGCAGGCGGCATTCGGGCTTGCCCACCACCAGCGGGCGGCAGTCGAAATAGCGGTTGCACAGGACCCGCAGATTGAACACCACACGCGGCACGGTCGAGGAAATGATCGTCTCGGTGACCTGCACCTCGGTTTTCGTGAGATGCATCAGCGATGTCAGCCAGACGAAATATTCATCCGCCGTGCGCTTGTGATCGGTCGCGATACGCCATGTCGCCCGAAAGCGCGCTCCGTCCCAGATGGAAAAGACGGTATTGGTATTGCCGCAATCAATGGCCAGAAGCATGGGCCGTCCCTTCTATCGGGTGCTCAGAAAAAGATATCGGCGGCCGGAATCGCCTCACGGCCCGTGGGGGTGTCAAGGATCAGCGCGCCCTGCCCGTCCATATCGGCAAAGATGCCGGTCCGGCTATGGCTGCCGGTGCGCGCGGTGATCGGCTGCCCCAGTCGCGCGGCAAGGCCCAGCCAGTCGCGGCGGGCCGGGGCAAAACCCTGCGCCAGAAACTGTGCCTCACGCCGGGCATAGGCAGGGGCAAGGTGGGCCAGAAACGCCTCGGGCGTGATGCGTATGCCGGTTTCGGACAGCAGGCTGACGGGGGGCACCGCGCCCGGCTCCACGCTTTCGGGCGGTGGGGCCGCGATCAGGTTGACGCCGATCCCGATGGCCAGCCGGGCAACGCCGCCCGCACCACCGCCTGCTCCGCTGCTTTCCAGCAGGATCCCGGCCAGCTTGCCGCCGTTCAGCAACACATCATTGGGCCATTTCAGCCGGAAACTGTCAGGCAGGCCGGTCAGGACGACACAGGTTTCATGCAGGGCCAGCGCCGCAAGGAAGGACCGCAGCGCGACTGTCGCCGCCGGACCCCGGGGCCGCATGGTCAGGGTGCCGTAGAAATTGCCGCGCGGGCTGACCCATGGCCGCCCGCGTCGTCCCCTGCCCCCGGTCTGTTCCCCCGCGACGATCCAGGTCGGCGTCGCGGGGTCGATCCGCAGGGCATGGGCATTTGTGCTGTCGGTCGTTGCCAGCAGGATCCGGTCCGTGCCTTCCGGCCAGTCCGGGGGCGGGTTCGGAACCGGCTCAGCGGACAAGCGTTTCCGCCGCCGCCTGGGCCAGCGCCTCAACCCCGAAGAGGTTGACGATCCCTGCCACCATCACCAGCGCCGAGATCAGCAGTGCCGCCCCCTGCACCGAGCCGATCCGGCCATCCACGCCTTCGCCCTCGGATCCGAAATACATGTAGAAGACGATGCGAAGATAGTAGAAGGCACCGATCACCGAGGCGACAACCCCCGCAACGGCCAGCCATGTCATGTCCGCATTGACGGCGGCCTGCAGCACATAAAGCTTGCCGAAGAAGCCGACCATCGGCGGCACACCGGCAAGGCTGAACAGCAGGACCAGAAGCGCCATCGCCTGCAAGGGTGCGGTCTTGGACAGCATATGCAGGCTGTCGATCGAGGTGACGGGCTGGCCGCCCCGCTCCATCGACAGGATGAAGGCGAAGGTGCCGATATTCATCGCGACATAGATCGCCATATAGACCAGCATCGCCTGCACGCCGAATGCCGTGCCCGAGGCCAGACCGATCAACGCAAAACCCATATGCGCAATCGAGGAATATGCCATCAGCCGCTTGATATCACGCTGCCCGATGGCCGCGATCCCGCCAAGGAACATCGACAGCACCGCCAGAAGCGCGATCACCTGCCCCCAATCGCCGGTGACATTGCCGAAGGCGTCATGCATCAGCCGCGCCAGCAGCGCCATCGCGGCAATTTTCGGCGCCGTGGCAAAGAAGGCGGTCACTGGGGTGGGCGAGCCTTCATAGACATCCGGCGTCCACATGTGGAACGGCACCGCCGAGATCTTGAAGGCCAGACCGGCGATCATGAAGACCATGCCGAACAGCACACCCAGCGGCAGCCCGTCCTCGACCGTGCTCAGGATCCCGGCAAAGTTGGTGGTGCCGGCAAAGCCGTAGATCAGCGAGGCCCCGTACAGCAGCAGACCCGAGGACAGCGATCCGAGGACGAAATATTTCAGCCCCGCCTCGGACGAACGCGCGGAATCGCGGCGCATCGAGGCAACGACGTAAAGCGCCAGCGACTGCAGCTCCAGCCCCATATACAGCGCCATCAGGTCGCCCGACGAAACCATGATCATCATGCCCAGAACCGACAGCGCGATCAGGATCGGAAATTCAAAGCGCAGCATGTCGCGCCGTACCATGTAATCCTTGCTGATGATCAGAACCGCCGCCGCCGAAAGCAGGATCGCCACCTTGGCAAACCGGGCAAAGCCGTCATCGTTGAACATGCCACCAAAGGCCACATGTTCAACCCCGCCGCCCAGCCCGATCCAGGCGGCAAGCAGCAGGAAAAGCCCGGCGGTCAGCCACATCAGCAGCGGCCCGGTCCGGTCCTTACCGGTATAGACCGCGCCCAGAAGCGCGGCCATCGCAAAGACCGCAAGGATGAATTCGGGGAGGATGGTATTGAAATCGGTGGAGGTCATCTCTGCGCCCTCATTCCATGGTCATTCGGGCGTCATCGACCGCCGGGAGTGCCGCGTGATAGTCGGCGACCATCGCAGCGACCGTGGGGCCCATGATATCCGTGGCAAGTTTCGGATAGATGCCGAGGATCAGCGTGATCGCGACCAGCGGCGCAAGGATCGCCTTTTCGCGGCGGTCCATATCGGGGATGGACTTCAGCGCCTCGCGGATCAGGTCGCCGAAGACGACCCGACGATAGAGGTAAAGCGCATAGGCGGGTGACAGGATCACCCCCGTCGCGGCCACGACCGCCACCCATGTATTGACCTGGAAGGCCCCGGCCATGGCCAGGAATTCACCGATAAAGCCCGAGGTGCCCGGCAGACCCATATTCGCGAAGGTGAAATACATCATCAACAGCGCATAGGCCGGCATCCGGATCACCAGACCGCCATAGGCCGAGATCTCGCGCGTGTGCATCCGGTCATAGATCACGCCGACGCAGAAAAACAGCGCGCAGGAGATGAAGCCATGGCTGAGCATCTGGAACATGGCCCCGTCGATGCCCTGCTGATTGGCCGCGAAGATCCCCATCGTCACAAAGCCCATATGGGCAACGGACCAATAGGCGATCAGCTTCTTGATATCCTCCTGCGCCAGCGCGACCAGCGAGGTATAGACAACCGCGATCGCCGAAAGCCACAGCACGAAATCAGACATGACATCGGACCCCACCGGGAACATCGGCAGGTTAAAGCGCAGGAAACCATAGCCCCCCATCTTCAACAGCACCGCCGCCAGCACCATGGACCCTGCCGTGGGCGCCTGAACGTGGGCATCGGGCAGCCAGGTATGGACCGGCCACATCGGCATCTTCACCGCGAAAGAGGCAAAGAAGGCAAGGAACAGCAGCGTCTGGATGCCGCCCGGAATATGCAGCCCCATCAGGATCATGTCCTGCGACGGGAAATCATGACGCAGCAGCGCCACCATATCCGTCGTGCCGGCCTGCACATACATTAAGACCATCGCCACCAGCATCAGCACCGAGCCGAGGAAGGTATAGAGGAAGAACTTGAATGAGGCATAGATGCGGTCCTTGCCGCCCCAGATCCCGATGATCAGGAACATGGGGATCAGCCCCGCCTCGAAGAACACATAGAACAGCACCAGATCCAGCGCACAGAACACGCCAAGCATCAGCGTTTCCAGCACGAGGAATGCGATCATGTATTCCTTGATGCGGTGCTCCACCGTCCAGCAGGCCGCAATCACCATCGGCATCAGGAAGGTCGTCAGCATGACCAGCAGGACCGAGATCCCGTCCACGCCCATCTTGTATTTCAGGCCGAGGATCCAGTCATATTCCTCGACGAACTGAAAGCCGGTATCGGAAGGATTGAACCCTGCAATCACGAAAAGCGAGACAAGGAAGGTCGTCGCCGTGGCGACCAGCGCCACCCATTTCGCATTGCGCTGCGCGGCCTCATCCTCACCGCGAAGGAACAGCGCAAGGATCGCTGCGGCCACGGCCGGAATGAAGGTGATGATGGAAAGAAGGTTTTCCATTAGTGCGCCCCCCCGGAGAGCGTCATCCAGGTGACAAGGGCCGCAATGCCCAGAACCATGGCGAAAGCATAGTGGAACAGATAGCCCGACTGCGCCCGGCCAGCGAGGCGGGTCAGTTGCGGGATGAAGCCCATGGCAAGGGCATTGATGAAGCCGTCGATGACCGACCCATCCCCTTTCTTCCAGAAGAAGCCTGCCAGCCACATCGTGGGTTTCACGATGATCCAGTCATAGATCTCGTCGAAATACCACTTGTTGAGCAGAAACAGGTAAAGCGGGCGCTGCTGAGCGGCCAGCCGTCCCGGCAGGTCCGGGCTGCGGATATAGAACAGCCATGCCAGACCCAGCCCGAACAGCATCGCCGTGAAGGGAGACAGCTTGACCCATGTCGGCACCGAATGGGCGGCATTGATGATTGTCTCCGGCGGATGGTCCGGATCGGCCTTGATGCGGCTGTCGACGAATTCCTGCCGTTCCGGGCTAAAGGGCCGCATCAGCAAGGCGCCCTGGGGCGCCACGGCAGGTGCTGCCTCGGCTGCAATCACGGCCTCACCGGTCGCGGCATCGGTCCCGCCTTCGGCCGGTGCGGCCTCGGCAGTGTCGGTGGTTGCGGTTTCCGTGTCGGTCGCGGATTGCGCGGCCAGATCCTCGGCGTGGTCTTCGCCGTGATGCTGCGCGACTTCCATGCCGAACCAGCTGCGTACGGTATCCTCTTTGCCGAAGAACACGCTGTAGCCCAGCATCCCCGCAAAGATCGCGCCAAAGCCCAGAACCGCCAGCGGGGCCAGCATGATCTTGGGGCTTTCATGCGCATGGTCATGGGTATGATGGTCGCCACGCGCCTTGCCATAGAATGTCATGAACATCAGGCGCCAGGAATAGAATGAGGTCATCGCCGCCGCCGCCACCAGCAGCCAGAAGGCATAGGACGATCCGACATAGGCGCTTTCGATCACGGCATCCTTGGACGCAAAGCCTGCAAACCCGATCCAGCCCGTCAGCGGGATCCCGACCCCGGTGATCGCCAGCGTGCCGATCATCATGGCCCAGAAGGTCATGGGGATCTTTTTGCGCAGACCGCCATAGTTGCGCATATCCTGTTCGTGATGCATCGCATGGATCACAGACCCCGCGCCAAGGAACAGCATCGCCTTGAAGAACGCATGGGTGAACAGGTGGAACATCGCCACCGGATAGGCCCCCACGCCTGCGGCCACGAACATATAGCCCAGTTGCGAACAGGTCGAATAAGCAATCACGCGCTTGATGTCATTCTGCACAAGGCCGACGGTCGCCGCGAAAAAGGCGGTCGTTGCCCCCAGCACAGTGATGAACATCAGCGCATTGGGTGCATATTCCATCAGCGGCGACATGCGGCAGACAAGGAACACCCCTGCCGTCACCATGGTTGCAGCATGGATCAGCGCGGAAACCGGCGTCGGCCCCTCCATCGCGTCGGGCAGCCATGTGTGCAGGATCAACTGCGCCGATTTCCCCATCGCGCCGATGAACAGCAGCACAGAAATCAGTTCGGCCGCGTTCCAGTCGGCCCAGAGAAAGCGGATCGACATTTCCGCCAATGCGGGTGCCTGCGCGAAGATATCGTCAAAGCGCAGCGAGTCGATCGTGTAATAGATTGCGAACATGCCCAGCAGAAAGCCGAAATCGCCGACCCGGTTGATCAGAAACGCCTTCATCGCCGCCGCATTGGCCGAGGGCTTGCGGTAGTAGAACCCGATCAGCAGATAGGAGGCGACCCCCACCCCTTCCCAGCCGAAGAACATCTGCACAAGGTCATTTGCCGTGACCAGCATCAGCATGGTGAAGGTGAAGAACGAGAGATAGGCGAAGAAGCGCGCCTTGTAATGCTCGTGCTGCTTCCAGTTGTCGTCATGGGCCATGTAGCCGAAGGAATAAAGGTGGACCAACGCCGAGACCGAGTTGACCACGACCAGCATGATCGCCGTCAGACGGTCCAGCCGGATCGCCCATTCCACCGCCAGCGACCCGCTTTCGATCCAGCGCAGCAGCGTCACCTGCTGGGTCACCCCGTCATGGGTGAAGAAGATGATCCAGGACAGGAAGGCCGCCAGAAAGACCAGTGACGTCGCAATGATCTGCGCAGGCTTTTCGCCGATCAGACGCCAGCCGAAGCCGCAGATCAGGGCGCCGATGATCGGCGCGAAAAGAATGATCGTTGCCATGGCCTCAGCCTTTCATCACGTTGACGTCTTCGACGTCGATGGTGCCGCGGTTGCGGAAGAACACGACGAGGATCGCAAGACCGATGGCGGCCTCGGCGGCGGCGACGGTCAGCACGAACATCGTGAACACCTGCCCCACCAGATCCCCCAGATGGGAGGAGAAGGCGACAAGGTTGATGTTGACCGACAACAGCACCAGTTCGATCGACATCAGGATCACGATCACATTCTTCCGGTTCAGGAAGATGCCGAAGATCCCGATGACGAACAGCGCCGCCGCCACTGTCAGATAATGTTCCAGTCCCACCATTCTCGTTCCCTCCGGGTCCGTTGCCCCGTTGTAATTCCGCGTGGCCCCTTGCGGCGGGGCCGTTCTATTTAAAGGCCCTGACCGGGCTTCACATCCTTGAGTTCCATCGCCTTGGCCGGGTCGCGCCACATCTGATGCAGCACGTTCTGGCGTTTGACGTCCTTGCGATGGCGCAGCGTCAGCACGATGGCCCCGATCATCGCGACCAGCAGGATCATCCCCGCAAGCTGGAACAGCAGCAGATACTGATCATAGATCAAAAGGCCAAGCGCGCGGGTATTCTCAACCTCGGCCATGTCGGGCGTCACCGCCTGACGCAGGCCAAGCGCGCCATCGGCCTGCACCCATGCGCCATAGGTCAGGCCAAGCTGCATCAGGATCACGATACCGACCAGCAGCGCCAGCGGCATATGCCGTGCCATTTCACCCTTCAACTGCGCGAAATCGACATCCAGCATCATCACGACGAACAGGAACAGCACCGCAACCGCGCCGACATAGACGATGATCAGCAGCATCGCGACGAATTCCGCCCCCAGAAGGACGAAAAGCCCCGCCGAAGACAGGAAGGCAAGGATTAGCCACAGCACCGAATGCACCGGATTGCGGCTGATCGTCACCAGAAGCCCTGCCGTCACGACCGTGATGGCAAAACCGTAAAAGGCCAGATCGGCGACGGTCATTCCTTCGTCTCCTCTGTCTCGGCAAAGACGGATTGAGCAATCTCAAGCGCCTTCTGCATGGCGGGCAAGCCGCCGAACATGCTCATCTGCCAGATCACCTCGGCGATCTCGCGTTTCGTGGCCCCCGCCGCCAAGGCGTTGCGGATCGTCAGGCGCAGTTGCGCATCGGCCTGCGCGCCCAGAACGGTCAGCGCCGCGACAGTCACCAGAAGCCGCGTGCGCGCATCCAGCCCCTCGGGGTTGAAGGTCTTGCCGAACCACGCCTCCAGCATGTCCCTGGGCATGGTCGGGAACAGCTTCTCGAAGCCCTTCACATCCACGCCGTCAAAGGCCGGAGAGAAGGCTTTGGCCATGACCTCGCCCTGCTCCATCATCGCCTTGACCATTTTTGCGAAATCGTCGGTCATCTGTAGGGCGCATCCGTTTCAAGGTTCCGCGCGATCTCGGCTTCCCAGCGGTCGCCATTCGCCAGCAGCTTTTCCTTGTCATAGAATAGCTCTTCGCGCGTTTCGGTCGCGAATTCGAAATTCGGCCCTTCGACAATGGCATCGACCGGGCAGGCCTCCTGACAGAAACCGCAATAGATGCATTTCGTCATGTCGATGTCATAGCGCGTGGTGCGGCGGCTGCCGTCATCGCGCGGTTCGGCGTCAATGGTGATGGCCTGCGCGGGGCAGATCGCCTCACACAGTTTGCAGGCGATGCAGCGCTCTTCACCATTGGCATAACGGCGCAGCGCGTGTTCCCCGCGAAAGCGCGGAGAAAGCGGGCCTTTTTCATGCGGATAGTTCAGCGTCGCCTTGGGCGCGAAGAAATAGCGCATGCCAAGGCCGAAGCCCTTGATGAAGTCCATCAGCAGGAAATACTTGGCGGCGCGGGTCCAGTCGATTGCGCGTGCGTCACCCATGGTTCAGCCTCCCATCGTCCAGCGGGCCCAGAAACCGCCCATGACTTCGAATTTGGCAAGGAACGCCACCAGCACGACCCAACCCAGCGACAGCGGCAGGAACACTTTCCAGCCGATCCGCATCAGCTGGTCATAGCGGTAGCGCGGCACGATGGCCTTCACCATCGCGAACATGAAGAAGAAGAAGGCCATCTTGGCGACCATCCACAGTGCCCCGTCGGGCAGGCCCGGAATGGGCGACAGCCAGCCGCCGAAGAACAAGAGCGACATCAGCGCGCACATCAGGAAGATCGCGATATATTCGCCCGCCATGAACAACAGGAAGGGCGTCGAGGAATATTCGACCTGATAGCCCGCCACCAGTTCCGATTCCGCCTCGGGAAGGTCGAAGGGCGGGCGGTTGGTTTCGGCCAGCGCCGAGATGAAGAACAGCGCCACCATCGGCAGATGCGGCAGCCAGTACCAGTTGAACAGGCCAAAATCGCCGCGCTGTGCCTCGACAATGGCCCCGAAATTCATCGAACCGGTCGAAATGATGATCCCGATGATGATCAGCCCCAGCGAGACCTCATAGGAAATCATCTGCGCGGCGGAACGCAGCGAGCCAAGGAACGGGTATTTCGAGTTCGAGGCCCAGCCCCCCATGATGACGCCGTAAACCTCAAGACTGGAGACGGCGAAGACAAAGAGGATCGCGACATTGATATCCGACAGGACCCAGCCGTGATTGAAGGGAATCACCGCCCAGGCCAGGATCGCCAGAACGAAGGACAAAAGCGGCGCCAGAAAGAAGACCGGGCGGTCCGCCCCTGCGGGCACCACGATTTCCTTCATCACATATTTCAGCGCATCGGCCACCGATTGCAGAAGGCCAAAGGGGCCAACCACGTTCGGGCCACGCCGCATCTGCACCGCCGCCCAGATCTTGCGATCCCCGTAGACGAGAAACAGCAGCGAGATCATCACGAAGCCGATGACCAGAAGGCTTTGCGCCGCGATCAGGACCGCGATACCAAGGCCCGTTTGCAGAAAATCAGACATGTCGCCCTTTATCCCTCAGCCGTTCTTCTTCGTCATTCATCGTCACAGGTCCCGGTTGGCCCGGGGTCAGATCGTCGGGATGCCCTGCGCCGCGCAGTCGCGCACGGTCACTTCGGCATCAATCGTCGCCAGTCCGGCCGGCAGCGCCGCCGAGATGGTGTAAACCGCATCGCCGCGCCAATTGCCACCCGTTTCCGCCACTTGTGTGCGCACATGGCGCGCAAATCCCGCACCCCGGATCAGCGCATATTGCGCAGCGGCGCAGCGCGCATAGGCATCGACATCCGCCCGGTCGCGCGCGCCCTGCATGGCGACATGGAAATTCACCAGATCGCCATCCAGCAGCACGGTGCTGATCCCGCCATAGGCCGGATCGAAATCCGAACGCGCGGTCACGCCTTCACCCGCCTGCACGCAGGCGGCCAGCCCGGCAATGGCCGGACCCAGAAGGACGAGATGCGCGCGCAGGCCCATGGTTTACTCCGCCGCCAGCGGCTGTTCGGCCCGGGCCTTGGCCATGGCCTGCAACTCCCCCATCAGCGCCGAGGCGCGGGCGACGGGATTGGTCAGGTAGAACTCACGCAGGCCGGGCTGGAAATCGGCCCGTGCCGGTTCCCGCAGCGGAATGCGCGACCATTCGTTTTCGGCCACTTCGTCAATCGCGCCCAGATGCGGCACCGCAGCCACCATCCGGCCGCGCAGCGCGGCAAGGCTGTCCCAAGGCAGTTTCGCATCCAGTTCGGCCGAAAGCGCGCGCAGGATGGCCCAGTTCTCTTTCGCCTCGCCGGGGGCGAAACCGGCGCGCATTGCCAGTTGCGGACGCCCTTCGGTATTGACGAACAACCCGTTTTCCTCGGTCCATGCGGCGGCAGGCAGAATGATATCGGCGCGATGCGCGCCCCGGTCGCCATGGCTGCCCTGATAGATCACAAAGGCCCCCGGGGCGATTTCCACCTCATCGGCCCCCAGATTGTAGATCACCTCGGCCCCGTCCAGCGCGGCCGACAGCCCGCCATCAGTAACCGCATCCAGATCCATCGCCCCTGCGCGCGAGGCAGCACCATGCAGGATCAGCAGTTTCGCGCCCATCGCCTCGACCGCCTTCATGGTCTGGCTCAGGACGGCCTCGCCATCGGCCTCCCGCAGGGCACCCTGGCCCAGGATCACCACCGCGCCCTCTTCGGTCTTGGCCGATGCGGCGAGTTTCACCAGCGCGGCACGGTCCGTGCCCGGATGGTCGTAATCATAGGTCAGATCTGCCGCCGCCCCGATCAGCACGACCTTTGCGCCGCGCAGCCATGCCTTGCGGATCCGCGCATTCAGCACCGCCGCCTCATTGCGCGGATCGGTGCCGACCAGATAGATCGTCTTTGCGCTGTCGATCTCCTCGATCGTCGCCGTGCCGACATAGGCTGACCGGTTGCCTGCGGGCAGTTTCGCGCCATCGGTGCGGCATTCGACCTTGCCGCCCTGCCCTTCCAGCAGCGTCTTGAGGCTGAACACCGCCTCGGCCGGGGCCAGATCGCCGATCAGACCGGCCAGCTTGCGACCCTTCATAGCTGCCGCCGCTGCCTTCAGCGCCTCATCCCATCCGGCGCGGCGCAGCTTGCCGTTTTCGCGGATATAGGGCGTGTCCAGCCGCTGCCGCCGCAGACCGTCCCAGACGAAACGCGTCTTGTCGGAAATCCATTCCTCATTAACGCCATCATGGTTGCGCGGCAGGATGCGCATGACTTCGCGCCCCTTGGTGTCGACGCGGATGTTCGATCCAAGCGCGTCCATCACGTCGATGGTTTCGGTCTTGGTCAGTTCCCAGGGCCGCGCGGTGAAGGCATAGGGTTTTGAGGTCAGCGCCCCGACGGGGCAAAGGTCGATGATATTGCCCTGCAGGTTCGAGGACAGAGTCTCATTCAGATAGCTGGTGATCTCGGCATCCTCGCCGCGCCCGGTCTGGCCCATCTGGGTGATGCCCGCCACCTCGGTCGTGAAGCGCACGCAGCGGGTGCAGGAAATGCAGCGCGTCATCGTGGTCGCAACCAGCGGGCCAAGGTTCAGGTCCTCGGTGGCGCGCTTGGGCTCGCGAAAGCGGCTGAAATCGACGCCGTAGGCCATGGCCTGATCCTGCAGATCGCATTCGCCGCCCTGATCGCAGATCGGGCAATCCAGCGGATGGTTGATCAGCAGAAACTCCATCACGCCCTCGCGGGCCTTCTTGACCATCGGCGAAGTGGTCTTGACCACCGGCGGCTGGCCTTCCGGCCCCGGGCGCAGATCGCGCACCTGCATGGCGCAGCTTGCCGCCGGTTTCGGCGGGCCGCCCACGACCTCGACCAGACACATGCGGCAGTTGCCGGCAATCGTCAGACGCTCATGATAGCAGAAACGCGGGATTTCCACGCCCGCTACTTCGGCGGCCTGGATCAGCGTCATCGCGCCGTCAACCTCGACTTCGATCCCGTCGATGATGATTTTCTTGAGGTTGCTCATGGTCAGTTCACCCTCAGTAAACGGCCGACCTGGCTGTTACGTTCAATTTCGGCGCGTCCTGCGGCACAATGGCCCGGGACATCACCCTCTTTCGCGCCCTGCGCGGCAAGATACGCCGCCGCAGCAGCCTTGACCCGCGCCTTTTCGGCCCGGTCCTCGACATGGGCCCGGATTTCCTCTTCCGAGAACCCGGCCTGCCGGGCCAGATCGGCAAGGCCGCGCATATAACCCATGGCGCGCAACCGCCGCGCCTCGATCTGCGGGCAGGTTTTGCGGATCGCATTGCCGATGGCAACCACCGTCAGCCCGTCATCCACCGCCCTGACATCACGCAAACTGCGCGCATCCGCCGCCAGCGGTGCCGCAAGCCCCGCCATCAGCGCCAGAACCGCCATCCGTGCGGTCGCCCTCATGCGCAGCCCTCCACGATCAGCCAGCCATCGCCGACAAACCGGTCGCGGATCGAGCTGTTGGCCCGACCCTGACAGAAGCGGTCTGCCGCGCGACGGGCCTCCATCCCTTCCCAGTTCTGGAACGGCCGGTCCAGCCGCCGCACCAGCACCGCCTGCGACGGGCGGCGCGTCACCTCATAGGTGACACCGTCCAGCATGACGGGCCCCGGGGCGACAGGCGCCACCGCAGGCACACAGGCGGCCAGCGCCAATGCCGAAAGTGTCAGAGGAACGGCCTGCTGATTCATTCCGCCGCCATTGCCCCCATGCGCCCGGTTTTCTTCGCCTTGATGCGGTCCTCGATCTCCTCGCGGAAAGCGCGCACAAGGCCCTGGATCGGCCAGGCCGCCGCATCGCCAAGCGCACAGATCGTATGGCCTTCGACCTGTTTGGTGACGGAAATCAGCATGTCGATTTCCTCGACCTCGGCCTCACCCCGCACCAGACGGTCCATCACCCGCATCATCCAGCCGGTGCCTTCCCGGCAGGGCGTGCACTGGCCACAGGATTCGTGCTTGTAGAATTTCGACAGCCGCCAGATCGCCTTGATGACATCGGTGGACTGATCCATCACGATCACAGCCGCCGTGCCAAGGCCGGAACGCTGTTCACGCAGCCAGTCGAAATCCATGATCGCATCGTCGCATTGCGCCTGCGTCAGCAGAGGCACGGATGACCCGCCCGGGATCACGGCCTTGAGGTTCTTCCAGCCGCCGCGCACCCCGCCGCAATGGCGGTCCAGCAATTCCTTCAGCGGAATGGACATCGCCTCTTCGACCACACAGGGGTTCATCACATGGCCCGAAATGCCGAACAGTTTGGTGCCCGCATTGTTCGGGCGGCCAAAACCGGCAAACCATTCCGGCCCGCGCCGCAGGATCGTCGGCACAACGGCGATGGATTCCACGTTGTTCACCGTGGTCGGACAGCCATAAAGCCCCGCCCCTGCCGGAAACGGCGGCTTCATCCGGGGCATGCCCTTCTTGCCTTCAAGGCTTTCCAGCAGCGCGGTTTCCTCGCCGCAGATATAGGCACCCGCACCGTGATGCAGATAGCAATCGAAATCCCAGCCGGATTTCGCGGCATTCTTGCCCAGCAGACCCGCGTCATAGCATTCGTCCAGCGCCGCCTGCAGCGCCTCACGTTCACGGATATATTCGCCGCGAATGTAGATGTAGCAGGCATTCGCCCCCATCGCGAAGGACGCGATCAGCGCCCCTTCGATCAGCGTATGGGGATCATGCCGCATGATCTCACGGTCCTTGCAGGTGCCCGGCTCGGATTCGTCGGCATTGATGACCAGATAGGCGGGCCGTCCGTCCGATGCTTTCGGCATGAACGACCATTTCAGCCCCGTGGGAAAGCCCGCCCCGCCCCGGCCGCGCAAGCCGCTGGCCTTGACCTGCTCGACGATCTTGTCGCGCCCGCGCGCGATGATCTCGGCTGTGCCATCCCAATGGCCCCGCTGCTTCGCCCCGGCAAGAGAGCGGTCATGCATCCCGTAGAGATTGGTAAAGATGCGGTCCTGATCCTTGAGCATCTGCTCTCTCCTTCACCCCTGACGCGCGCGCCAGATCTGATATGTCACGACCAGCGCCCAGAAGAACGCAGCCAGAGCGGCAAAATCGAACAGAAAGGCAAAACGCGCCTCCAGTCCGATCCGCCCGCCAATCCATTGCGCCCCCAGCCAGACCAGCATCGTGCCCGCAATCACAAAGGCGACAAGTCGCGCCTTGCGGGCCAGAATGCGGTCATGATCGGGGTCGGTGCGCATCGGTCAGACCACCCCGCCCTTGGCCAGAACCCTGGCTTGCGCCACCCAGTCGTCGCGGGTGACACGGCCCTTGAACCCTTCAAGATTCTCATCAACCCAGGCCACCTCGGCCCCGGTCCAGTTCGCGATCTGATCGAAATGATAGAAGCCCAGGCTGTTGCACAGTTCTTCAAGCTTGGGCCCGACCCCCTTGATAAGCTTCAGGTCATCCGGCTTGCCGCCGCGCGCCGATTTCAGCCCCGCAGGACGGTCGGCATCGGAAGACACATGCGTCGTCTCGGCGGTGCTGACCGCCTGATCCACGGGCTTGGCACTGGATTTGGCCGGGGCCTCCTGCACGGTGATGCCGGTCTCATCTGCGGGCACGCCCTTCCCCGGCTTCGGCTCGGCCTGTTTCGGCCCGCCTTTCGACGGATCCGCAGGTTTGCCCAGCCAAGGCGTCAGGATCGGCACCTCGGTTCCGTCGATGCGCTTGACCGTGTCGCCGAGATCGACAGCCAGTTGAACCGATCCGTTATGGTCCATGCGGCCCTTTTCATGATCCTTCAGGCTGGTCAGGCCCGACAGCGGTTCGGATGCGTAGCGGCCATTCTGCGGACCGGGCAGCGGAACCTCACCCTTTGAAAAGCGGGTGATCAGATCGCGCAGGGTGTCGGGCGTCAGATCCTCATAGTAATCCTTGCCGATCTGGGCCATGGGCGCATTGGAACAGGCCCCCAGACATTCAACCTCTTCCCAGGAAAACTTGCCATCCGCCGACAGGGTATGCGGCAAGGGAGAGATCATTTCCTTGCAGACGGCAACCAGATCCTCGGCGCCGCAGATCATGCAGGACGTGGTCCCGCAAATCTGGATATTCGCAACAGAACCAACAGGTTGAAGCTGGAACATGAAGTAGAAGGTCGCCACTTCCAGCGCCCGGATATAGGCCATGCCCAGCATTCCCGCGACATGTTCGATTGCCGGGCGGCTCAGCCAGCCCTCTTGTTCCTGCGCGCGCCACAAAAGCGGAATGATCGCCGAGGCCTGACGGCCCTCGGGATATTTCGAGATCTGGCCCTCTGCCCATTCTTGATTGGCGGGGGTGAAGGCGAAATGGCTGGGCTGTTCCTTGTGAAGACGGCGAAGCATTAGCGGTCGATCTCCCCGAACACGACATCCATCGTGCCGATGATGGCAGCGACATCAGCCAGTTGATGCCCCTTGCTGATATGGTCCATGGATTGCAGATGCAGGAAACCCGGCGCGCGGATCTTGGCGCGGTAGGGTTTGTTCGTGCCATCGGCCACCAGATAGACACCGAATTCGCCCTTGGGCGCCTCGACAGCGGCATAAACCTCACCCGCCGGAACGTGGAAGCCCTCGGTATACAGCTTGAAGTGATGGATCAGAGCCTCCATCGAGGTTTTCATGTCACCGCGTTTGGGCGGGGTGATCTTGCCGCGCGCCAGAACTTCACCCGGTTCCTTGCGCAGTTTTTCACAGGCCTGACGGATGATCGAGGTCGATTGCCGCATCTCGGCCATGCGCACAAGGTAACGGTCATAGCAGTCGCCATTCTTGCCGACGGGGATCTGGAAGTCGAATTCGTCATAGCATTCATAGGGCTGCGCGCGGCGCAGATCCCATGCAAGGCCCGATCCGCGCACCATGACACCCGAATAGCCCCAGTCGAGGATCTCCTGCTCACTCACGATGCCGATATCGGCATTGCGCTGCTTGAAGATGCGGTTCTCGGTCAGCAGCCCTTCGATATCATCCAGAACGCGCGGAAATTCCTGCGCCCAGATGTCGATATCCTCAATCAGTTCGGGGGTCAGATCCTGATGCACCCCGCCTGGACGGAAATAGGCCGCATGAAGCCGCGCCCCCGAGGCGCGTTCATAAAAGCCCATCAGCTTTTCGCGTTCCTCGAAGCCCCAGAGCGGCGGCGTCAGCGCGCCCACATCCATCGCCTGCGTGGTGACGTTCAACAGATGGTTCAGCACACGGCCGATCTCGGAGTACAGAACGCGGATGATCTGCGCGCGGCGCGGCACAAGCGTTCCGGTCAGCTTTTCGATGGCCAGACACCAGGCGTGTTCCTGATTCATCGGCGCAACATAATCCAGCCGGTCGAAATAGGGCAGGTTCTGCAGATAGGTGCGGCTTTCCATCAGCTTTTCGGTGCCACGATGCAGCAGGCCGATATGTGGATCGCAGCGTTCGACAATCTCGCCGTCAAGCTCCAGCACCAGACGCAGAACGCCGTGGGCCGCAGGATGTTGCGGGCCGAAGTTGATGTTGAAGTTGCGGATCTTCTGTTCCCCGGTGCGGGCGTCGTCGAAGCTGCCATCCATCATGTCACATCCTCACCCATGTTCCGCCGCCAGCTTGCCGGAAGTCTTTCGGCATAGTGACGCGCGACATATTCATATTGCGGCCGCAGGATCGACCGGGCGCGAGCCCGTTGCGCCTCGGGCATCGCAAGTTCCGGCCCCGCCAGAACCCGCGTGCCAAAATCGGCGGGGGCGCTGCGGATGTCCAGCCAGTCGCACAGCCGCGACAGCCCCGGCAGGGACAGGAGTTCCTCCTGAAACAGCACAAGACGACGACCGGGGGCTGCCACCGCGCGCAGCCGTTCCAGCGTTGCGGCATAATCACCCCGTTCCAGCGCGCCCTTGCGGCGTCCCGCCAGCACGTCATCCAGCATGGCAAAGGCCAGATCGGGCACGGAATCCATGGCCCTTGCCGCCCGGGCCGCCATCATGCGCACCTGGCTCCACAGCCGCGAAACAGGATCGCGCAGCAGATACAGGAACCGCACATCCGGGGCCATCCCGGCCATGCCGCGCAGCCGCGCCTCGGGCAGCATTCCATAGGAAGGCGTGATATCGGCCATCACAGGCCGCGCGCCGCGCCCGCCCTCAAGATAGGCCAGATAGGCCGGAATATCCTCACACCGCCGATCCAGAACCTCGGCCCAGTCATTCACATCGGCCAGCTTCTGCAAGGCCCGGTCGCGCGACGCGCCTTTGGCCTTGTCCACCTGCCGCATCAGTTTCTGCGCGAAACCGGTATGCACCTTCAACTGCCGCTCAAAGGCACCGCTTTCCAGCGTGTCAAAGTAATGCAGTTCCTTGATCGCGCGCAGATGGCAGTCGGGATGCGCCGACAAGTGGTTGTAAAGCCAGGTTGTCCCTGCCTTCGTCGCCCCCACACACAAAAGGATTGTCGGACCGCCCGCCACCGGATCAGCCCTTGGCCTTGTCATCACCGGGAAGCACATATTGCGCGCCTTCCCAGGGGGACATGAAATCGAACTGCCGGTATTCCTGCACCAGTTTCACCGGCTCATAGACGACGCGCTTCTGCGCCTCGTCATAGCGCACCTCGGTATAGCCGGTGGTCGGGAAATCCTTGCGCAGCGGATGGCCGCGAAAGCCGTAATCGGTCAGGATGCGGCGCAGGTCGGGATGGCCGGTGAACAGGATGCCGAACATGTCGAACACTTCCCGCTCAAACCAGTTGGCCGCCGGAAAGACCGGCGTGATCGAGGGCACCATCTCGGATTCATGCAGCGCGATCTTCAGGCGGATGCGTTGATTGCGATACATCGACAGGAAATGATAGACCACGTCGAACCGCGCGGGCCGGGCTGGGTGATCAACCGCCGTGATATCGACCAGCGTCGAGAAACGGCAGGTCGCATCGGTTTTCAGCAATTCGACCATCTGCACCAGAAAGGCCGGCAGCACCTCGATCGTCAACTCGTCAAAGGCGACGCTGGTTCTGACCACCGCATCGGGGCGGCGCATCTCGATCAGGGCGGCAAGCTCTTGCAAGGCTTCGGACATGGGCGGGCCTCCTCAGCGGACCAGAGTGCCGGTGCGGCGGATCTTCCGCTGCAACTGCATGATACCGTAAAGCAGCGCCTCGGCCGTGGGCGGGCAGCCGGGCACATAGATATCGACGGGCACGATCCGGTCACAGCCGCGCACCACCGAATAGCTGTAATGATAATAGCCGCCGCCATTGGCGCAGGACCCCATCGAGATCACATAGCGCGGTTCGGGCATCTGGTCATAGACCTTGCGCAGCGCAGGGGCCATCTTGTTGGTCAGCGTGCCCGCCACGATCATCAGATCCGACTGGCGGGGACTGGCGCGCGGCGCGGTGCCGAAGCGTTCGACATCATAGCGCGGCATCGCGACATGGATCATCTCGACCGCGCAGCAGGCCAGACCGAAGGTCATCCAGTGCAGCGACCCGTTGCGCGCCCAGTTGATCGCATCCTCGGTCGAGGTCAGCAGAAACCCCTTGTCCTGCAATTCGCTGTTGAGCGCCTGCGTCGCGACCTCACGGTCTGCCCCGGCGGTGTTGACCCCGGTCTGCAGCGGATTTGACGTCACTCCCATTCCAGCGCCCCCTTCTTCCATTCATAGGCAAACCCGACCGTCAGCACGCCCAGAAAAACCATCATCGACCAGAAGGCGGTCATGCTGACCTCCCCGAAGGCCACGGCCCAGGGGAACAGGAACGCCACTTCCAGATCGAAGATGATGAACAGGATCGAGACGAGGTAGAACCGCACGTCGAACTTCATCCGCGCATCGTCAAAGGCGTTGAAGCCGCATTCATAGGCCGACACCTTTTCAGGGTCCGGGCTGCGCACCGCAAGCACCAGGGCTGCAAGGATCAGCACCAGCCCCAACCCGACCGCAATCGCGAGGAAAATCAGAATCGGCAGGTATTCCCGGAGAAGTTCGTCCACAAGGGGCTCCTATCGCTGGCGACATGCTTGCCTCTGCCGCTGCCGGGCAGACTGTTCTTTGGCTCCGTTTACTCTGCCCCCCTGTCGGGGTCAACCGAAGGCGGATGCCAGAGCAGCCTTCAAAAGCGCGCAAAAGCCGCATGTATGCGATGGTATACCAAAATTCTTCTGCAATGCGGCACGAAAAGCTCAGCGCACCCAGCCGGGCTTGCGTTTTGCAAAGAAGGCCGCGATTCCCTCGGCTGCCTCATCGCCTTGCCAGCGGGCGACAAGGGCCCATACCGAATGGTCAATTGCAGCCTCGGCCGACAGCCCGCCCAGATCGCGGATCAGGGCCTTGGCCTCGGCCACCGCCCCCGGCGCGCAAGACAGATAGGGGATCACCTCGGCCTCGACCGCAGCGGCCAGATCATCCGCTGGCACCGCGCGCGCCAGCAGGCCCAGTTGCACGGCCTCCTCCGCATCGAAAAGCCGGGCCGACATGAAAACCCGCCGTGCCATGGCCTGCCCCATGCGGGCAACGACATAGGGGCCGATGGTGGCCGGGATCAGCCCCAGACGGGTTTCGGTCAACCCGAACCGCGCGCCCGTGGATCCGATGGCCACATCACAGACCGACATCATGCCGATGCCGCCGCCAAAGGCCTGCCCCTGCACCGCACCGATCAGGGGTTTGGGCAATTCGTTAAGCGCACGCAGCATCCCGGCCAGCCGGTGCGCCTCGGCCGCGCGGGTGTCATCATCTGCCGCCACCTGCGCGCGCATCCAGTCCAGATCACCGCCCGCGCAGAAGGTATCACCCGCCCCGGTCAGCACCACGACCCGCACTGCCGGATCGGCCCCCAGATCCGCCGCTGCCGCCGTCAGATCATCCATCATATCCGAGGACAGCGCATTGCGCTTGTCGGGCCGGTTCAGCGTCAGGGTCGCGACCCCGCGCGCATCGGTTTCAATCGTGATTGTCTGAGCCATGTCCGCCCTCTGCTGATCCGCGCCGCATCGCCTGCGCCAGTGCCTCCGCCGGGTCCATCACTGCCAGATCAAGCCCCGTCTGCCAGCCCTGCCCCGCCAGATGCCGCGCCACAGCGCCGGTCGCGACATTGCCCGCCGCCCCCGGCGCATAGGGGCAGCCCCCCAGCCCGCCGACCGCCGCATCGAAGACGCGCAGCCCGCGTGCCAGCGAGACATCGATATTCTCCAGCGCGCGGCCATTGGTGTCGTGGTAATGCCCTGCCAGCCGCGCGGGTGGCATTTCCTGCAACACGGCGGCCAGCATGGCGTCGATGGTTTCGGGGCGGCCCTGCCCGATGGTGTCGCCAAGGCTGACCTCATGACAGCCCATGTCGCGCAGCGCGGCCACAACCCGCGCCACCGATCCCGGCGGCACCGGCCCGTCATAGGGACAATCGGTCACGCAGGAGACATAGCCCCGCAGCGCGATCCCATGCGCAAGGGCCGCCGCCGCGACAGGGGCAAATCGGTCCAGGCTTTCGGCAATCGTCGCGTTCAGATTGGCGCGGCTGAACCCTTCCGAGGCCGAGGCGAAGATTGCCACCTCATCGGCCCGGGCCAGCGCCGCCGCCTCGAACCCTTTCAGGTTCGGGGTCAGCGCGGCATAGGCAATGCCCGGCGCGCGTCGGATGCCCGCCATCACCGCCGCCCCGTCGGCCATCTGCGGCACCCATTTCGGTGAAACAAAGCTCGCCACCTCGATCCGCCGGAACCCCGCGCCAGACAGGCAGTCGATCAGCGCGATCTTTTCCGCCGTGGGGATCGGGCGCTTTTCATTCTGCAGCCCGTCGCGCGGCCCGACCTCATAGATTTCGACGGTCTCCACGGCCTAGCCCTCCCCGTCCCCGGACAGAGCTTCCAGCCGGATCAGTGCTGCCCCGGCCTCGACCTGCGCGCCCACGGCAACCAGAACCTCGGCCACCACGCCATCGCGCGCCGCGGTCAGCGTATGTTCCATCTTCATCGCCTCCAGCACGGCCAGACGGTCGCCCGCAGCCACAACGTCACCCGCCGCAACCAGCACCGATTTCACCAATCCGGGCATCGGGGAAAGCGTCACATCCCCCCCCACCCCGGCCTGCGTCTGACGGTCCAGCGGGTCGATCCGGTCCAGCACCAGAACCGGCCGCCCCTCGGGCAGGAGCACATGCAGCCGCGCGCCATCCGTCACCACCTTCATCGGCGCACGGCCCTCGACCGACCAGCCGCTTGCCGGGTAAGTGACAAGGCCCGCCCGTTCGGCAAGGAACAACTGCCCGCCCAGTTCCACCTGCGCGCGGTTCGGCGCCGCAAGGGTGATGCGCCCGCTGACCTCCCCCTCCGGTCCCGCAAGGCTCACTATCCATCCCATGGGCTGCCAAATCGTGAATCCCGCCAGCGCATCGCCGGGCAGAGCGGCGGCGGCCAGCAGCGCCGTGACCTCGGCCGCGCAGGTCAGATGGTCGCGCGGGGGCGTGGCGGTCAGGGCGTCCAGATCCCGCGCGATCAGCCCGGTATCGACATCGCCCGAAGCAAAGCCTTCATGCCGGGACAGCGCGTGAAGGAAGGCCAGATTGGTCACTGTGCCCGCCACCTCAGTGCCCGCAAGCCCGCGTTCCAGCTGCCGCAGCGCGACGGCGCGGGTCGCACCATGGGTGATGATCTTGGCGATCATCGGATCATACCAGGGGCTGATCGTATCGCCCGCCCGCACCCCGCTATCGGCCCGCACGCCCGCCGGAAAGGCCAGATGCGCCAGCCGTCCCGTTGCAGGCAGGAACCCTGCCGGGACATCCTCGGCATAAAGCCGCGCCTCGAAAGCATGGCCCTGGATCGCCAGATCCTGCTGCCGCAGGGGCAAGGGTTCGCCTGCCGCGACGCGCAGCTGCCATTCGACAAGGTCGATGCCGGTGATCGCCTCGGTCACGGGATGTTCGACCTGAAGCCGCGTGTTCATCTCCATGAACCAGAAGCGGTCAACGCGCAGCCCGTCAGAGGCGTCGACGATGAATTCCACCGTGCCTGCGCCACTGTATCCGATGGCCTCGGCGGCGCGCACCGCAGCCCCCCCCATGGCCGCGCGCATCTCGGGCGTCATGCCGGGGGCCGGGGCCTCCTCGATCACCTTCTGATGACGGCGCTGCAGACTGCAATCGCGTTCGAACAGATGCACGGCATTCGTGCCGTCGCCAAAGACCTGCACCTCGATATGGCGCGGCTTTTCGACATATTTCTCGATCAGCACGCGGTCATTGCCAAAGGCGGTCGCGGCCTCGCCCTTGGCCGAGGCCAGCGCCGCAGCGAAATCCCCGGCCCGGTCGACACGGCGCATGCCCTTGCCACCGCCCCCCGCCACGGCCTTGATCAGAACCGGATAGCCGATGGTTTCGGCCTCCTGCACCAGCCGTTCGGGGGATTGCTCTGCCCCCTGATAGCCCGGCACCACCGGCACGCCTGCGCGCGCCATGAGATCCTTGGCCGCATCCTTCAGCCCCATGGCCCGGATCGCATCGGCGGGCGGCCCGATGAAAACCAGCCCCGCTGCCGTCACAGCCTCGACGAAATCGGGGTTTTCAGACAGAAAGCCATAGCCGGGGTGAATCGCCTCGGCCCCCGTGGCCAACGCCGCGGCGATAATCGCATCGCCTTTCAGATAGCTGTCTGCCGGACGCGCGCCGCCGATGGGCATGGCCTCATCGGCCAGCGTCACATGCAAGGCATCCGCATCGGCATCGGAATGGACGGCGACGCAGGCCACGCCCAGGGATTGCGCGGAACGGATCACCCGGCAGGCGATTTCGCCGCGATTGGCGATCAGGATCTTGCGGAACATGGGCAGCCCTCGTTCTGGCGGCGAAGCAGGGGTTTTCCACCCCCGCACCCCCGGAGGATATTTGCAAACAGGTGAAAGGGGGCGCGGGATAAGGTCCGGGTCATGCGCATGGGCTACATCCGGAACAGGCCGAAGCGCGTCGGCTCGATCGGGGCATTCAGGGCGGCCCGCAGGGACAAAGCCAGCACCTGCCGCGACCGGCGCGGGTCGATGGTTCCGTCATCCCAAAGCCGCGCCGAGGCGTAGAGCGGATGCGACTGGCGTTCGAACATCTCGACGGTGGGGCGCTTGAATTCGGCCTCCTCGGCCTCGGTCCATGTACCGCCTGCCCGTTCGATCCCGTCACGCCGCACCGTGGCCAGAACCCCCGCCGCCTGCGCCCCCCCCATGACCGAAATCCGGCTGTTGGGCCATGTCCACAGAAAGCGCGGCGAATAGGCCCTGCCCGCCATGCCGTAATTGCCCGCCCCGAAACTGCCACCGACCAGCATCGTGATCTTCGGCACATTGGTCGTGGCCACCGCCGTCACCAGTTTCGCGCCATGCCGGGCGATGCCCTCATTCTCATATTTCCGTCCCACCATGAAGCCGGTGATGTTCTGCAGAAAAACCAGCGGGATGTTGCGCTGGCTGCACAATTCGACGAAATGCGCCCCCTTCACCGCCGCCTCGGAAAACAGCACGCCGTTATTGGCGATGATCCCCACCGGGCAGCCCATGACATGGGCAAAGCCGGTGACCAGCGTTTCCCCGAACCGCGCCTTGAATTCATCAAAGCGCGAGCCATCGACCAGCCGCGCAATCACCTCGCGGATGTCATAGGGGCTGCGCAGATCGGCGGGAACGACACCCAGGATTTCCTCGGGGTCATAGGCGGGATCCTCAGGGCTTTGCCATTGCACGCTTGCGGGCCGGGTCCGGTTCAGATTGGCGACCGCGCGCCGCGCCAGCGCCAGCGCATGGGCGTCATCCTCAGCCAGATAATCGGCCACGCCGGAAAGACGCGTATGCACATCGCCGCCGCCCAGATCCTCGGCGCTGACCACCTCACCGGTGGCAGCCTTGACCAGTGGCGGCCCTGCCAGAAAGATCGTGCCCTGATCCTTCACGATGATCGTCACATCCGACATGGCGGGCACATAGGCCCCGCCTGCGGTGCAGGAGCCCATCACAACGGCGATCTGCGGAATGCCCGCCGCCGACATGCGGGCCTGATTGTAGAAGATACGCCCGAAATGGTCACGGTCAGGGAACACCTCATCCTGATTGGGGAGGTTTGCGCCGCCGCTGTCGACAAGATAGAGACAGGGCAGATGGCATTCTGCCGCGATCTCCTGCGCGCGCAGGTGTTTCTTGACCGTCATCGGGTAATAGGTGCCGCCCTTCACCGTGGCATCATTGCAAACGATCATGCAATCCTGCCCCGAAACGCGCCCCACCCCGGCGATCACCCCTGCCGAAGGCGCCGCCCCGTCATACATCCCATGGGCGGCGGTGGCCCCGATTTCCAGAAAGGCCGATCCGGCGTCCAGCAGCCCCGCCACCCGGTCGCGCGGCGCCATCTTGCCGCGTCCGATGTGACGGGCCAGCGCCTTTTCCCCGCCGCCCGCTGCGGCAAGCGCGGCGGCGGCCGCGACGACCTCAAGCGCCTCAAGATGCGCGGCGCGATTGGCGCGGAAGGGTTCGGATCCGGTCAGTATCTGCGACGTCAGCTTCATGTCTTGGTCCTTCGGCACCGGGGATCATCACAGGGTGGCAGGCGCGGGTTCATTCCCGCCCCATCAGTTCACGGCCCACCAGCATCCGGCGGATTTCAGACGTGCCTGCGCCGATCTCCATCAGCTTGGCATCGCGGAACAGACGGCTGACGGCGGAATCGTTCAGGAATCCTGCCCCGCCCATGGCCTGCACGGCCTGATGCGCCTGCACCATGGCCTGTTCGCTGGCATAAAGCACACATCCCGCCGCATCGGCCCGCGTGACCGCGCCCCGGTCGCAGGCGCGCGCGACCTCATAGACATAGGCCCGGGCCGAATTCAGCGCGACATACATATCCGCCAGCTTGCCCTGCATCAGCTGGAAATCCCCGATGCGCTGGCCGAATTGCCGCCGCTCACGCAGATAGGGCAGCACCTCATCCAGACAGGCGGCCATGATACCCGTGCCGATCCCCGACAGCACGACCCGTTCGTAATCCAGCCCCGACATCAACACGCGGACGCCGCGCCCTTCCTCACCCAGAACATTCTCGAAAGGAACCTCGCAATCGTCGAAAATCAGCTCGGCCGTGTTCGATCCGCGCATTCCCAGCTTGTCGAAATGCGGGCTGGTCGAGAATCCCTTCATCGACTTTTCCACGATGAAGGCGGTGATGCCCCGACTGCCCGCCCCGGGATCGGTCTTGGCATAGACCACCAGCGTATCGGCATCGGGGCCATTGGTGATCCAGTATTTCGTGCCGTTCAGCAGGTAATGGCCGTTGCGCCGTTCCGCGCGCAGCTTCATCGACACGACATCCGACCCGGCCCCGGCCTCGGACATCGCCAGCGCGCCGACATTGCGGCCCGAAACCAGCCCCGGCAGATAACGCTGTTTCTGCGCTTCGGTGCCGTTCAGCTTGATCTGGTTGACGCAAAGATTGGAATGCGCACCGTAAGACAGGGAAACCGAGGCCGAAGCGCGGGCGATTTCCTCGATCGCCACGACATGGGCAAGATAGGACATGCCCGCGCCGCCATATTCCTCGGGCACTGTGATGCCCAGCAAGCCCAGATCCCCCATTTCCTGCCAGAGCACGGCGGGAAATTCATTGCTGCGGTCAATCTCGGCGGCCATTGGCCGGACCCGTTCCTGCGCCCAGCGATGCACCATGTCGCGCAGGGCCGAAACATCCTCGCCCAGATCGAACTGCATGGATTCCGTGAACATCGCGCTACCCCCTCCCAGGAATTGAACGTATGTTCATTTAATACCCGATGCGCCCCCCCGACGTCAAATCAATTTGAAACGCCCGACTGCAAAGATTGACAACGCCGCCCCGCTGCGGCACCGGCAGGAAAGAGGTGCTGCATCCCCGGCGCCGAAGCCAATCGGAAAGGATCGCCATGGAACCGGCAAGACAGGTACGGGCAGGCACTGTGACCTTCGACAATGCCGGGCCGCTGGCCTTCATCCTTGGCCCCTGCCAGATGGAAAGCCGCGATCATGCGCTGGAGATGGCCGCCGCCATTGCCGAGATCACCGCCGCGACCGGCCAGCGCGCGGTGTTCAAGGCCTCATACGACAAGGCCAACCGCACCAGCCTGTCGGGCGCGCGCGGCATCGGCATGGCCCGGGCCATGGAGGTCTTTGCCGAGATCAAGGAGAAGCACGGCTTTGCAGTCCTGACCGATGTGCATGAAGCCGCACATTGCGCGCCCGTCGCCGAAGTTTGCGATATCCTGCAGATCCCGGCCTTTCTGTGCCGCCAGACCGATCTGCTGATCGCCGCTGCGCAAACCGGGCGGGTGGTCAATGTCAAGAAAGGGCAGTTTCTGGCCCCCTGGGACATGAAGAATGTCGCGGCCAAGATCACCGGATCGGGCAATCCGAACCTTCTGCTGACCGAACGCGGCGTCTCGTTTGGTTACAATACGCTTGTCACCGATTTCCGCGCCCTGCCGATCATGGCCGAAACCGGCGCCCCGGTGATCTTCGACGCCACCCATTCGGTGCAGCAACCGGGCGGTCAGGGCGGATCGACTGGCGGGCAGCGGGAATTCGTGCCGGTGCTGGCGCGCGCTGCCGTGGCGGTGGGGGTTGCGGGTGTCTTCATCGAAACCCATGACGACCCCGACCGCGCACCCTCGGACGGGCCGAACATGGTGCCGCTGTCGGAACTGGGGGCGCTGCTGACCTCGCTTGCCGCGATTGATGCACTGGTCAAGGGCCGCATCTGACGCGCCACGCGCGCCTGCCCCATTAACCTTGCAAGAATACCTTGGGGCAAAAATACCTCGGGGTGAGCCGCCACCGGCGGCGAGGGGCAGCGCCCCTCAGCCTTCGACCGTGCTACGCCCCGTGATCCGGCGCCTTGCCCGAGGGCGCGCGATAGGGCCGGGTCACATCCCGCGCCGTGGCGTTCAACGCTTCGACCTCCAGTCGCAGCGCCCCGTCGCCCGCCAGTGTCAGGATGACCGCACCGGTGCCGTCTTCGCCCGGCTCGAATTCCAGCGACAGGATGGACAGAACCGTATCTTCATCCCCCCGGGGCAGTCCTTGCGAACGCACGGCCATCACATCGCGGAACAGGACCATCGTGCGCACCCGCTCGAACGCGCGGCCCTCGCGCGTGGCGGCCTCCCGGTCCTCCCAGCGAAAGCGATTGGCCAGCAGCGCAAATTCCCGAGATCTGGCGATATGGCGCAGATCGGCAACGGTCAGCACCGCATCCTGCAGCAGGGCCGACAGCACGGTCAGATCCCCGGCATCCTGCACCAGAAAGGCAAGCGGGCGTTCGGCCCCGTCGGCGTAGGAGGCGTCCGTCATGCTGCGATCCGTTCGATCTTTGCCCCACAGGCGCGCAGTTTTTCCTCGACCCGCTCATAGCCGCGATCAAGGTGATAGACGCGGCTCAGCACGGTTTCTCCCTCGGCGGCCAGCCCGGCAAGGATCAGACTGACCGAGGCCCGCAGGTCGGTCGCCATCACCGGCGCACCGCGCAGCCGGTCCACCCCGGTCACTGTCGCCGTGCCACCATGCACCTCGATCCGCGCGCCCATGCGGGTCAGTTCGGGCGCATGCATGAAGCGGTTCTCGAAAATCCGTTCCTCCAGCACCGACACCCCGTCAGCGGTGCAAAGCAGCGCCATCATCTGGGCCTGCAGATCGGTCGGAAAGCCGGGGAAGGGTTCGGTCACCACATCCACCGCCCGCACCCGGCCATTGCGCCGCGCGACCTTCAGCCCGCGCGCCGTCTCCTCAACCGTGATCCCCGCCGCATCCAGCCTTTCGCAGAAAGCGCCCAGCAACTCGATCCGCCCGCCCAGAAGCTCAACTTCACCGCCGCAGATCGCGGGGGCCAGCATATAGGTGCCCAGCTCAATCCGGTCGGCAACCACCGGATGGGTCGCCCCGCCCAGACGGTCCACCCCCTGAATGGTGATGGTCGATGTTCCCTCGCCTTCAATCTGCGCGCCCATCCGGCGCAGGCATTGCGCCAGATCCACAATCTCGGGTTCGCGCGCGGCGTTCTTCAGAACGGTCGTGCCGCGCGCCAGCGTCGCGGCCAGCAGCGCATTTTCGGTCGCGCCGACCGAGACGATGGGAAATTCGAAAACCGCGCCTTTCAGCCGCCCGCCGGGGGCCTTGGCATGGACGTACCCGTCGCGCAGGTCCAGTTCGGCCCCCATCGCCTCCAGCGCGCGCAGATGCAGATCAACGGGCCGCGCGCCGATGGCGCAACCGCCGGGCAAGGAAACGATGGCATGGCCGTCCCGCGCCAGCATCGGCCCCAGCACCAGAATCGAGGCGCGCATCTTGCGGACGATATCGTAATCCGCCGTATGATTGTGGATGTCATGGCTGGACATGGCCAGCACCTGCCCCGATTGCAGGCTGGCCACCTCGGCCCCCAGACTGCCCAGAAGCTGGGTCATCGTGCGGATATCCGACAGTCGCGGCGCATTGGTCAGCGTCAGCGGCTCTTCGGTCAGCAAGGTCGCGGGCATCAGTGTCAGACAGGCATTCTTGGCCCCTGCAATCGGGATCTCACCCTGAAGCGCCCCGCCGCCCCGCACCACTATCGAATCCATCGTCCTGCCCTACTCTGTGCTATCTGTGTGATCGGCCCCGCCGGGGGTGTCATTGTCCCCCGACCGCGCCCTTGCCTGTGCCTTGCGCCGCGCCATATTGGCCTTCAGCGCCGCCCTGAGCCGCCCTTCCCGCGTGTCGGCAGCCTTGGCCGCACCGGGTTTTCCCGGTGCCTGCCCCTTGGTTCCGGGCGCTGTCGGCGGTCTTTCTTCCTGCGTCATGTCCCCTCTGTAGCGCAGCGGCAAAAAAGGGTCCAGATTGCCCTTGCATGGTCCGGAGTTTCCAATTAATCAGCCGCCACATGACGCGAAACGGCCCGGACGGACCCTCGCGACATCAAGATGCTGTGGTAGCTCAGTGGTAGAGCACACCCTTGGTAAGGGTGAGGTCGAGAGTTCAATCCTCTCTCACAGCACCATCCTAACCCCTGTGAATTCAATTCAGAATTTGAAACCTGCGCGGCACAGTCCTGTTCCCGCGCAGCCCCTTGTTCTTCAGGCCGCCGCCTTTTCCGCGTCTGCTGGGGCACGGCTGGCGCCCAGTCTGGGATGCAGCCGCCCGGCGATGGCGAAGGCCACCCCCATGCCCAGGCCGCAGGCGGCAAAGACCCCCGCCACCGGGGAAACCAGCAGCACCAGCCAGGCGACACCGGGCGTCAGAATCCCCGAGACATCGCGGAAACTGGAATAGACAGCCGCCATCTCGGTCCGTTCCGAGGGTTTCACCGCCATCAGGAAGGGCAGGCTGCCGCAGACATCCAGCATGACCAGCCCGATCGAGGCCAGCATCAGCGTGGCCACAACCGCCCAGGGCACGGGCGCCGCAATCCAGGCCACTACGAACAGCACTCCACAGAACGCAAAAGTCATCCGCACCGCCGCGCGCACAGAAAAGCGATGCACCAGCCGCAGCATCAGGGGGGTGGCGAACAGCAGCGCATTTGACAGTGAGAGCGCAATGCCGCCGATGGTTTCCCCCAGCCCGTTCTGGATTGCGTAGATCGGCAGATAAACGACATAGACCCACCAGCCGCAGGACCGGATCACCGCGAAAAGCCAGCCTGCGATCAGCCTAGGCTGATCCAGAAACCGCCCCAGAAAGGCCAGCGGGTTGGGTGCGGGCCCCTTCGCCCTTGCGATCTGCTTGCCATTGCCCAGCCGCAGTTTCCAGAACACCGCGATCAGCGCCACGGCAAAACAGGAGGCAAGGATGAAGGGCGCGGGTTCCCACCAGTTCAGCAGCCAGACCCCCAGCACCGGCCCGATCATCCAGCTGGCGGCACTGTAGACCATGCGCATGCTTTCATTGCGGCCCAGTTCGGCACGCCCGATATAATCCAGCACATAGGCATTGAGGCAGACCGAAAAGGTGACCGTGCCGACCGCATTGACCATCAGCGCCACGGCCTTGAGCTCCGGCACCCCGGTCAACGCCAGCCCCATGCCGCATAGGTACAGCAGCCCCGCCAGCGTGAAAACCCAGCGCCGCGCCACGAACCGCGTCAGCCAGGGCACCATCATCCCGCAGACCAAGGAGATGATCCCGACCGTGAAATAGATCCCCGAAACCAGCCCCGCATCCTGAAAGGCGCGATACAGGACCAGCGGCATCACCGACAGCAACACGCCCCGGATGCCCGCCTCCAATGATGACAGAAGCGCAAAATGCTCGACCCTCGGCGTGGGCGAATGGGTCAGGTATAGCGGACTGCGCGGTGTGAACATCGGGACATTGGCCTGTGGCGGGGCGATGGATCCGGCTTATCCAGAATCCATGATCACGCCTGTCCTCTGTGGCGCGATTCGCAAGGGTCTTCAATCACGTGCAAGACGCATCAGGGGTCGGTTTCGTCACATCCGCCCCGTCGCCAATGGCAGGGCCGATAGAAGGGCAGCGAATGGCGGCCCTAAATCAGCCCGCGCTGAACCGGGTCGGGCCGCGCGGGATCACTCCAGCAATTCCCAGCCATCGGGCTCAAACCCGAAGGGCAGCGCGATCTTCGTTGCGCGCTCCTCCTCGGTCCAGATTGCCGTGGCGGTAATCGCAATGGGGCCGATCCGGGCCTCCAGCGTCTCGCCATCCTCATCCAGCCTTGTCTCGAATCCCGCTGCCTTCAGCGCCTTTTCGACCTTGGCAAAGGGCGCATCCAGATCATCGGCCAGAAACAGGAAATTCACCACGGCCCGGGCTGGCAGATCCTCGATCTTGCCGATCTCCTCGAAGGTCTCGAAGGTCTCGGCGCGCTGCGCTGCGTAATCATGGCTCATATCCGCCTCCCGGCTTGGTCCTGTCCCCTCTGATGCGACGGATCACGCAGATTGGCAAGGGCCGGGCGGCGCGGGCCTTATCCCATCAGCCGGCGCGCCAGCCGGTTTTGCCGCTCGACCAGCAGGGGAAGATCAACCGTGGTCAGAACCCCGCCCGCAACCACCTGCTTTCCCTCGACAAACAGATCGCGAACCCGGGTCGGACCGGCCAGCAGCAGCGCCGCCTTGTCCCAACTTCCGGCGCTCTCAACGCCCGAGACATCCCAGACCGCGATATCCGCCCGCTTGCCAAGGTCCAGACTGCCGCAATCGGTGCGGCCCAGAACCTGCGCCCCGCCCCGGGTCGCGATTTCCAACGCCTCACGCGCCGACATCGCATCCGCGCCTTGCGCCACGCGCTGCAACAGCATCGCCTGCCGCGCCTCGGCCACAAGGTTTCCGGCATCGTTCGAGGCCGAGCCATCGACCCCCAGCCCGACCTTGACGCCCCGGTCACGCATCGCCCGCACCGGCGCAATCCCCGAGCCCAGCCGACAGTTCGAACAGGGGCAATGCGCCACCCCGGTTTGTGATCTGGCAAACAGATCAATCTCCTGCGCGTCGATCTTCACGCAATGCGCATGCCAGACATCCGGCCCGGTCCAGCCCAGATCCTCGGCATACTGGCCCGGGCGGCAGCCGAAATTGGCAAGGCTATAGGCGATGTCCTCGTCATTCTCGGCCAGATGGGTATGCAGCATCACGCCCTTGTCGCGGGCCAGCAATGCCGCCTCTCGCATCAGGTCACGACTGACCGAAAAGGGCGAACAGGGCGCAATACCCACCCGGACCATCGCGCCGGGGCGCGGATCGTGGAAGGCATCGACCACCCGGATGCAATCCTCCAGAATTGCCGCCTCCCGCTCCACCAGAGCGTCGGGCGGCAGCCCCCCCGCGCTTTCCCCGATACTCATCGCGCCGCGCGTGGGATGGAAGCGCAGCCCCACCTCCTGCGCCGCGGCAATCGTGTCATCCAGCCGCGCGCCGTTGGGATAAAGATAAAGGTGATCAGAGGTCATCGTGCAGCCCGACAACGCCAGTTCCGCAAGCCCCGCCTGCGCCGAGACAAACATTTCCTCAGGGCCGAACCGCGCCCAGATCGGATAAAGCGTCTTCAGCCAGCCAAACAGCAGCGCGTCCTGACCACCCGGCACGGCACGGGTCAGCGTCTGGTAAAGATGGTGATGCGTGTTCACCAGCCCCGGCGTGACCACGCAGCCCCGGGCCTCGATCACCCGGCCTGCGGTTTCCAACCCGTGGCCCAGTTCCGCGATCACCCCGTCCCGGATGCGCAGATCGGCCCCGGCAAGTTCGGTCCCCGCCGCATCAACGGTCAGAATCGTATCTGCATTTCTGATCAGGATTTCAGACATTTGCGCCCCTTCTTTCACCCTGTTCGGCAGGTTTCAGCCTTACGCGACAGAACAGGGGTGAAGGACTCGCGCGGCAGGGATCAGACTAACAGCCTGCCCCTGTCAGGAAAAGCGCCAGACCGACAGGATATCTTCGCCGATAGCGCGAAACTCTTTCAGGCGCAGATGCGGGGCGTCGCGCAGCGCCTCCAGCCCCAGCGGCCCCAGCGCCGCGCGCCCCTCCTGCCCGATCAGACGGCCCGCGTTGAACAGCACCAACTCATCCACCAGCCCGGCCCGGACCAGCGCAGCACCCAGGCCCGCGCCGCCCTCACAGAACACCCGGGTGATCCCTTCGGCGGCCAGCGCCGTCAGCGCGGCACGCAGATCGGGATGCCCGCCGCTTTGCAGCAGGGCGAACAACCTTGCGCCCGTTGCCTCCCAGCCCTGCGTTGCGGCACCTTCTCCATGCAGCACCCAGACCGGGGCACCGGCAGCCAGACGCCCCAGACGGCTTTGCGGATCATGCCGCAGGGCGCCGTCGAACAGCACGCGCACCGGCTGCGCCACAGCCCCCAGTTCGCGCACCCCCAGATCGGGATCGTCGGCCAGTGCCGTGCCCGACCCCACCATCACCGCATCATGCGACAGCCGCATCGCATGAACCGCGCGCCGTGCCTGCGGCCCCGTGATCCAGCGGCTTTCGCCGGATGCGGTCGCGATACGCCCGTCCAGCGTGGTTGCCAGTTTCAGCGTGACAAAGGGCAGTCCCTGCCCGATCCGTTTCAGAAATCCCGCATTCAACTGCCGCGCCTCGGCCTCCCGCAGCCCTTCGGTCACGGGTATCCCCGCCGCGCGCAGCATCGCATGACCCCGCCCGGAAACCCGCGGGTCGGGATCGGTCAGGGCAGAAACCACCCGCACAACACCCGCCGCGATCAGCCCTTCGGCACAGGGCGGGGTCTTGCCGTGATGGGCGCAGGGTTCCAGCGTGACATAGGCGGTAGCGCCACGCGCGGCGCTGCCCGCCATATCCAGCGCCCGGCGTTCGGCATGAGGCCGCCCGCCCGGCTGCGTCCAGCCGCGCCCGATCACGCGGCCGTCTTTCACGATCACACAGCCAACCGCCGGATTGGGCCAGACGCGCCCCAGACCCCGCGCCGCAAGCCGCAGCGCGTGGTCCATATGGGCCTCATCCCCGGTCATTCCTCGACGGCAGGGCCGGGGCGCAGTTCGGAAACGAATTTGTCGAAATCATCCGCCGCCTGAAAGTTCTTGTAAACGCTGGCAAAGCGCACATAGGCCACGGTGTCTATCCGGGCCAGGCTTTCCATCACGATCTCGCCGATCACTTTCGACGAAATATCCGTCTCGCCCAGACTTTCCAGCCGCCGCACGATGCCGGAAATCATCTGATCCACCCGTTCAGGGTCGATGGGTCGCTTCTGCAGCGCGATGCGGATCGAGCGTTCCAGCTTGGTCCGGTCGAAATCCTCCCGCTTGCCGGATGATTTGATGACCACCAGATCACGCAACTGCACCCGTTCATAGGTCGTGAACCGCCCGCCACAGGCCGGACAGAACCGCCGCCGTCGGATCGAGACATGATCCTCGGCAGGCCGTGAATCCTTTACCTGCGTGTCGATATTTCCACAAAATGGGCAGCGCATCGGCTGTTTCCCCTTCCTTGTCTTTTGTCCCGCCTCAGATGCGGGGGTTCGCCCCCCTGCTTATGCCGGAACTATAGGTTCCCCCCGAAGTCTTGGGTAGGTCATTCTGCCGGCCACCACATATCCACAGCGGACCTGTGGCCCATGGGACTCAATTCCATCCATTCACCTTGCCCAAATACCTCGGGGGTGAGCCCCGCAGGGGCAAGGGGGCAGCGCCCCCTTCCCGCCCCATCCGTCCGTTCAGGCCGACAGGATCTTCTGCATCAGTACCAGATCCATCCAGCGCCCGAATTTCCAGCCTGCCTGCGGGATGCGCCCCACCTCCTGAAATCCGAGGGCACGGTGAAAGGCGATTCCGGCGGTGTTCTCACCGCTGATCCCGCCCATCAATGAGGCGATATCCTGCCCCCGCGCCACCGTTTCCAGCGTCGCCATCAACGCGCGTCCCAGCCCGCGCCCATGCGCGGATGGGTCCAGCAGGATCGTATGTTCGGCAATGCGGCGATAGCCGACGCCGCCGCGAAATGCGCCATAGGTCGCAAAACCCAGCACCTGCCCCGCCTCTTCGGCCAGCAGGAACGGCTGCCCGGCCCCGGCCTTGGCCGCCAGCAGCTCCCCGATCTCATCGCCGGTTTTTTCAACGTTGTTGAAGGTCGCCGCCGTATAGCGAATCACCGGGTTCCAGATCCGCAAGATGGCGGCACCATCCGCCGCAGCCGCCGCACGGATCATATCGCAGCCCCGGTGCCGGGCATCAGCAAGACGCCAAAGCGCATTCTCAGCCTTCTGCCCCGGGCAGAACCACCTTGGGCGTGCCCCCCATGGCGCTGGCCAGCGACCGGAACCGCGCCTGCGTGACCTCACCGTAAAGTCCGACGCCCAGCGGGGTCAGTGTCAGTTCCAGCACCTTCTTCTTTGCCAGCCAGCGCAGATGCCCGGCACTTTCCGGCCCCTTGGCTGAAAACATCGCGCCGAACCGCATGGCCTTGCCCAGCACCTCGGCCTGCCGGATCTCATCGTCCTGCAAAAGCTGGAACAGCGATTCCAGCCGCGTGCCCGACCGGGAATTCTTGTAGCGGTGCAGCAGCGAAAGCCCCAGAAAGACCCTTCCGCGATGATCGAGCCCGCCCAGATTGGCGCGGGTCGCATTGTCGAAACAGACCTCGGCGCGGTAATCGGGATGGGCGCGCCATGTCGTGTCATGCAAAAGACAGGCCGCCTTGATCAGCCGCAATCGCTCGGGCGGTTCATTGCCGAAAATCGGCAGCAGGAAATTGTACAGCTTCTTGCCAAAGCCCGGCAGCCGGGCCGAGGTCTGTTCAGCGGCGCGCGCCGCCTCGATCAGCGGATCGCGGGCGCGCAGCCGTTCGGGCATCTGTTCATAAAGCAGCCCCTCGCGGATCCCGTAGGAAGAAACGTCGATCTCTTTCGGCTGAAAGACCCGGATTAGTTCGCGCAGCATCTCACAGGCCAGCGGCACCAGTTCCATCCGTTCGGCCGAGGTGCCGGTGCGGGCGCGCAGAATTGCCGGATCATTCGCGGCAATCCAGTCGATCGTCGCCAGCACGGATTTCGGCGTCATGCGGTATTCATGCAGCACGGTCAGCGGATAGTTGCGCCGCTCCATATCCAGCCGGGCGATGACCCGCCATGAACCGCCCACCAGATAGATCCGGTCATTCTCGGGCTTGATGATGTCTTTCAGCCGCCGCAACACCCGGTCGATCACCGCGCGGCGCTTTTCGGCCCCGCCCTCGATCTGCTGCAGACGGAACGGCCCCAGCGGGGATGAGGCGCGCGCGCCCACCTTGCCATTGCCGATCCGCGCCAGTTCCATCGAGTTGCCGCCGATATCGCAGACAATCCCCTTGGCCTCGGGCCAGCCCAGCAGAACGCCCTGTGCCGAAAGCCGTGCCTCTTCCTTGCCGTCGATGACCCAAAGCCGCAGCCCGGTTTCGGCCTCGACCTGCGCCTGAAATTCGGGGCCGTCCTCGGCCTCGCGCACGGCGGCGGTGGCGACACAGGTCAGCGGCGCGATCTCCATGCCTTCGGCCAGCAGCGCGAAACGGCGCAGCGCGATCAGGGCGCGTTCGCGGCCTTCGGGGTTCAGCCGTCCGGTTTCGGCCAGCCCCTTGCCCAGCCCCGCCATCAGCTTTTCATTGTAGAAATAGGCAGGGCTGCGGGCGGCCCCGTCAAAGACCACCATCCGGACCGAGTTCGAGCCGACATCGACAACCCCGACCCGGCTGAGCGCGCGGGCCGACGGATCGTCAAACAGCGGTTTCAGAAAGGGCCCATCCTCGGCAGACCAGTCATAGTCCTCGCCCGTTTCGGGCGCGGTTTCGGTCTTGCTGGCCATGGTGAAGCCTCCTTTGGATCCGCGCCGACGATGCCGCGTCGCAGCGGCAGCGTCAACGCCTTCCCCGACGGCCTAGCCGGTGTTTTCGTCACGCGAATGGGCCAGTCGCGGCACATCCTTGGCCCCGGCGGTTCCGCGCCCCGACAACGACGGGTTTTCCATGAAGAAGCGGTGACATGAAAACAGCGTGCCTTCAGTGGGTTGCAGGCTGCGCTCATAGCGTCCATCGGGATGCAGGATCCAGCTTTGCGCCTCATCCGCCATATTGGCGGCCATGATCTGGCTGACGATCTGCGCCTTGACGGTGGGGTTATGCGCCTCGACCAGCGTTTCCACCCGCCGCGTCAGGTTGCGCCCCATCCAGTCCGCCGAAGACAGGAAGACCCGCGCCTTTTTCGAGGGCAAGCCACCGCCATTGCCGAAACAGACGATGCGGCTGTGTTCCAGATAGCGCCCGACGACCGATTTCACGCGGATATTCTCGGACAGGCCCTTGATGCCGGGGCGCAGCGCGCAGATGCCGCGCACCACAAGGCTGATGCGCACACCGGCAGCACTGGCTGCATAAAGCGCGTCGATCACATCGGGTTCGACCAGCGAATTGACCTTGACCCAGATCTCCGCCGGACGCCCTGCCCGGGCATGATCGGCCTCGGCCGCGATCAGTTCCAGAAGCCTCGGCTTCAGCGTGGTCGGCGCGATGGCAAGGTTTTCCAGCCCCTCGGGCTGCACATAGCCCGAAAGATAGTTGAACACCTTCGTTGCATCCCGCCCTAAAGCCCCGTCACAGGTGAAAAAGCTCAGATCCGTATAGATCCGCGCGGTGATCGGGTGGTAATTGCCGGTGCCGTAATGGGTATAGGTGACAAGATTGTCGCCCTCCCGCCGCACGACGGTAGAGATTTTGGCGTGGGTTTTCAGGTTCATGAACCCGTAGACCACATGCGCACCCGCCCGCTCCAGCCGCCGCGACTGGCGGATATTGGCGGCCTCGTCGAAACGCGCCTTCAACTCAACCAGTGCGGTCACGGATTTCCCCGCCTCGGCGGCCTCACAAAGGGCGGCCACAACGGGGCTTTCGGCGCTGGTGCGGTAAAGGGTCTGCTTGATCGCCAGAACATCCGGATCGCGCGCCGCCTGTTCCAGATAGCGCACTACCATGTCGAAGGTCTCATAGGGGTGATGCAGCAGCATGTCCTTCTGACGGATCGCGGCAAACATGTCGCCGTCATGATCGGTGACCCGTTCCGGCACGCGGGGGGCGAAGGGCGGCCAAAGCAAATCCTTGCGATCCCCCAGCACCAGTTCCTTGAGATCGGCAACCCCCAGAAGGCCGCGCACCTCGACCATATCGGCGGCGGTGACGTCCAGTTCTTCCATGATCATCGCGCGCAGGTCCGCAGGTGCGCCCGCCGACATCTTCAGGCGGATCACCTCCCCCCGGCGACGGCGTTTCAGGGCGGTCTCGAATTCGCGGACCAGATCCTCGGCCTCGTCCTCGACCTCCAGATCGCTGTCGCGCAACACGCGGAAACTGCAATGACCCCGGTCCGAATAGCCGGGAAACAGCATGCTCAGATGCAAGAGCAACAGCTCTTCCAGCGGCAGGAAGCGGTTTTCGCCGGATTTGGCGGGCAAGGCCACGAATCGTGCAATCTGCTGCGGGATCGGCAGCAGCGCCTGCAGCGCACGGCGGTCCGAACTGCGCTCAAGCTCCAGCGCAAGGCAAAAGCCGGTATTGGGAATGAAGGGAAAGGGATGCGCCGGGTCAATGGCCAGCGGCGACAGGACCGGGAAAACCTTGTTGATGAAGTGGTCCTCAAGATGCTTCAGGTCGCGGCTGGTCAGTTTCGACCGGGTCAGGATCGAGATGCCCTGCCCTTCCATCTCTTTCTTCAGACGGTTGAACACGATCTGCTGATTCTGCATCAGCCGCCGCGCGTCCTCATTGATCAGCGCCAGCTGTTCGGCAGGGCTGCGGCCATCCTCGGAAACCGCGGTCTTGCCGCTCCGGATCAGGGCGCGCAGACCGGCCACGCGGACCGTATAGAACTCATCCAGATTGGTGGCCGAGATCGACAGGAAGCGCAGCCGTTCCAGCAAGGGGACCGACGGATTTGATGCCTCTTCCAGCACCCGCCAGTTGAAGGCGAGCCAGCTGAGTTCACGGTTGAAAAAACGCTTCGGTCCCTGCGTCTCTGCCTCGGGCAGATCAGCGGGAGCGGAGAACGGAGCCTTGAGGAAATCTGCCTGTGTCATGATCTGCTGCGTAAGCGCCCTTTGTAACGGGCCGGTGACGGTCCAGCCCTGCCCGGATCTTTGTCTGCCCTGACCGTTCCTGCCCCGATCATTCGCCGCCCAGAACGCGCTTGGCAAGCTTCTGTGTGATGGCCCCGCCTGCGGCCAACGCCCCATGGTCCAGCGCCGCGACCAGCGCGCGCGCGCCGGCAAGGCTGCGCTCCATCCGCGCCAGCAGATAGGGTATCAGCGAGGCCGGAACTGCCAGTTGCCGATCGGCGAAGAGTTTGACCAGAACGGCGGCCAGCAGGGCGTCATCGGGGGGCTGCAAGGCAAGCTGCGCCATGGATTGCATGCGGCTTTGCAGATCGGGAAGTCGCAGACCCCAGCCCGGCACCGGGCCGCGCGCGGTGATCAGCAGCGCCACGCGCCCTGCCGCGGCGATGTTGTAAAGGTGAAACAGCGCATCCTCGGCCGCGGAAGCGCCGCCGATGCGGTCGGCATCCTCGACCACCAGCGCGCGCCCTTCGGCCAGCGCGGGCAGATCCTGCCCCGGCAGGCTGGCCGCCGCGATGATGCGCGCCCCGCTTGCATCCGCCCAGACATGGGCCAGATGCGTTTTGCCGGCACCTTCCGGCCCGATCAGCAGCATCCGACCCTCGGGCCAGTCACGCCAGCCATCCAGCCCCGCCAGCGCGGCTGCATTGGCGCCGGATACAAAGAAATCCTCCCGCCCCCGCGCCGTGCGGTGCGGCAGGTCAAAGGCCAGCTGTCGTGTCACCCCTCGGGCTCCGAAGTCTCGTCCGGTGCATGTCCGCGATACAGCATCGAGGTCTCGTATTCCCCGATGCCCCAGCGGACCAGCACGCCGATGGCCGCTGCAACCGGCACCGCGACCAGCATGCCGACAAAGCCGAAGGCCGCACCAAAGGCCGAAAGCGCAAAAAGCAGCCAGACCGGATGCAGGCCCACCGAATCCCCCACCAGACGCGGGGTGATGATATTGCCTTCAAGAAACTGGCCAAGGGCGAAGATGCCCGCGACGATGCCGATGGACACCCAGTCCCCCCAGAACTGGAACAGCGCCAGCCCAATGGCCAGCGCGCCGCCGATGATGGCCCCGATGAAGGGAATGAAGGTGATCGCCCCGGCAATCGCGCCGACCACCAGCCCGAATTGCAGACCCGCCAGCATCAGCGAGATGGAATAGAACAGCCCCATCACCAGACAGACGCTGAGTTGTCCGCGCACGAAGCCTGCCAGCACGCGGTCGATCTCACGCGCCAGAAAGCGGATCGTCGGCGCATGGTCGCGCGGCAGCAGGCTGTCGATGCGGGCCACCATGCGGTCCCAGTCCAGCAGCAGATAGAAGGCCACGACCGGAACGACCACAATGAAGACCACCGCGTTGATGACCCCAAGCGCCGAAGAAAACAGCGTGCCCGCCAGTTCACCGCCGCGTTCCTTGATCGTGTCGCCAATGGTCTTGAACGCCTCCCGCACCGGGCCGTCATCCGCCATCATGTCGGGAAAGCGGGCATTGACGAAATCCTGCAGCCGCGTGAAAATCTCGGGGGCCGCGTTCACAAGCTGGGTCAATTGCTGGGCCAGCGTCGGAATCACCGCGATCACCAGCAGCACGACGACGATCAGCATGGCAAGCGAGATCACCACTGTCGACATGATGCGGCCAAGACCCAGCCGTTGCAGGCGGTCCGCGACCGGATCCAGAAAATAGGCAATGGCCCCGCCGAACAGGAAGGGCGCCATGACCGGCCCCAGCAGCCAGAGCAATGCCAGAATGGCGATGGCGGCGATGCCCCAATACAGAAATTGCTGTCGGACCGGAAGTGCCATGAATGCCCCTTTCAGGACCGGCAGAACGGGGTCCCTGCCCTCATATCACCCTTGGGTCCGGTCAGTGCAAGTCCCTGTTCCGATGGCGTGCCGCGCCCGATGTCATCAGCCCCGCCCGATCCGCTGCCGCCTAATGCGGGCGCTTGCGCTCATCGGCCTCGGGGGAAATGTTCTGCAGGTCTTCCGCCTCAACCGGGTCATCGGACGGGATCGCATAGCTTCCCTTCAGCCAGCGGCCAAGGTCGATATCGGCGCAGCGGCGCGAACAGAAGGGGCGATAGGCCGGATCACCCGGCTTGGCGCAGATCGGACAACTCATGCCAGCACCTCGGCCAGCGGCGCGCGGTCGCGTTTGCGCACCAGTTCATAAAGGCCGATCGTCGTCCAGCCCGCCAGATTGGTCTCGGCCGCCTCCCCCTTGAAGGCCGCGCGCAGCACCTGATCCAGAACCGCGCGGTCGCGCTTCGGCATCGGGGCGAAATCGACCACGATCTGCCCGCCCAAGCCCCGCAGCCGCAACTGGCGCGGCAATTCCCGTGCGGCGGCGATATTGGTCTTGAGCCCGGCAGCGGGGGAACTGTCGCCCCCGGTATTCACATCCACCGCAACCAGCGCGCGCGTCGGTTCAACCATCATATGCGCCCCGCCGTCCAGATCCACGCGGGGGCCAAGCAGCGCCTCGATCATGTCCTCGACGCCGTGATCGGCAAAGCAGCCCTTGCGGTCCTCGACGGCATCGGGGGCCGGTTCGGCCCAGTCACGCCATGCGGTATCCCGCGCGCCCGCACCCTCAACCAGCAGTTCCGGCCCGCCCACAAGATCGGCCAGAACCGCCTCGGCCAGCCCGCGCATCTGGGCGATGTCCCCGGCAATCTCATCGGCTTCGGCACCCTCGCAGGCAGATCGCAGGATCAGCCCCAGCCCTGCATCCGCGCCCGCCATCCCCGCAACCGCCAACGCCTCAAGCGTGGCGCGGATCTCGCTGTCGCGGATCCGGCGTGAGATGTTCAGCCCCGGCGCGCCCGGCGTCACGATGGCATGGCGCGACTTGAACAAAAGCCGCGTCGTGACAGGCACCGCCTTGCCCGGTTCCGCCGGTCCGGTGACCTGAACCAGCACCGGACGCCCCGGTGCCAGCCCGTCGGTCTGGCGCAGAAAGCCGCTGGCGCCGGGCAGTTTGACGAACATGCCGCCCATGCCCTTCATCGGGCGGTCGGCAATCGCGCGGTAGATCGCGCCGGTCAGCGGGCGATCATCAGACGGATCGACCAGCAATTCTTCAAGCCGGCCATCGATCAGCAGGGCCGCAACCTCACGCTCGCCGATCTCATCCAGCAGGATCACCCGCCCCTGCATACCGCGCGTCATTCCGCCCTCCAGACCGGCCAGCCCGCCGCTGCCAGCATTGCCGCCGTTTCGGCCACAGGCAGGCCCATGATGCCAGTGAAAGACCCGGAAATCCACGGGATGAAGGCCCCGGCCATGCCCTGAATGCCATAGCCCCCGGCCTTGCCCTGCCAGTCGCCACTGGCCAAATAGGCGTTGAGTTCGCCATCTGACAGCCGTTTCATCTTAACCGCCGACACGACCTCACGCGTCCACATCTGCCCATCCCGGCGCAGTGCAATGGCGGTGATGACGGAATGGCGCCGCCCGCCAAGAGCCAGCAGGAACTGTGCCGCCTCGGCCGCATCGCGCGGCTTGCCCATGATCCGGCGGCCAAGCGCCACGGTGGTATCGGCGCACAGCACCAGATCACCCGGCCCGGCCTGCACGGCCGCAGCTTTCTCCCGCGCGATCCGGGCGCAATAGACGCGGGGCAATTCGCCCTTCAGCGGATCCTCGTCGATATCCGGGGGCAGGATCGCATCCGGCACAACGCCGATCTGCGCCAGCAGATCGCGCCGTCGCGGGCTGGCGGAACCAAGGATCAGGCGCATGGGACCGACGCGCGCCGCTTACTTGAAGCGATAATTGATGCGGCCCTTTGACAGGTCATAGGGGGTCATTTCCACCTGCACCTTGTCGCCTGCCAGAACGCGGATGCGGTTTTGCCGCATCTTGCCTGCCATCGTTGCGATCAGTTCATGGCCGTTCTCAAGTTCGACCCTGAATGTCGCATTCGGCAGGAGTTCCTTGACGACACCGGGGAATTCGAGAATGTCTTCCTTGGCCATGGTCTCTCCGAAATGGGTTGCGCCCGCGCATGGGCGCAGGCATCGCCGGGTAAATGCGCTCGATTTCCCGGATTTTCAAGCACAAATACACAGCCGCCCGCCGCTTGTTCCCGACAGGGCCGCTATCGCCCCAGACGCAGGGCCTGTTCGGCCCAGTGCCGGTGGTTGAGAACGCCGCCATCGCGGCGCACTTCGGCAATCGCGGCAAGATCGATATCGGCAAGGGTCCAGCCGGGCCGGTCCAGCCCGCCCTGCGCGATGATCCCGGTGGGAGGAAAACCCCGGTCGGGCGGCCCGTAGAGTGAGGCAGCACCCACATTCTCATCCACCGCAGGACAGAAATCGCAAAGGCCCACGGTGGGGGATTGCACCACAATGCATTGATTTTCCAGCGCCCGCGCCATGGATCCGACCTGCACCCGGGTGAACCCGGCAAGACTGTCGGTGCAGGAGGGCACCAGAAGGATCTCGGCCCCCGCCTCGGCCAGATGCCGCGCCAGAAGCGGGAATTCGCTGTCATAGCAGATCAGGATTCCCAGCCGCCCGACCGGAGTGTCGAACACGCGCAGCCCCCCGGTTCCCGGCACGACAGTCCAGATTTCGCGTTCGAACCGCGTCATGATCTGCTTGTCCTGATGGCCGATCACCCCGTCAGGACCATAAAGTACCGAACGGTTCACCGGACGACTGCCCGGAGAAGGATCGGCAAAGACCGGCGCAGAGGGGCCAAGGATATGCACCTCGTGCCGTGACGCGAGCCCCGCCAGATGTGCCGTCACCGCAGGTCCGTGGCGCGCGGCCTCGTGCAGGGCGGCCTCGATATCCTCTGACACCGCGCGGCCGCCAAGGCTGGCCAGTTCCATGGCGCCATATTCGGGAAAGACCAGCAGATCCGCCCCCTGCCCCGCCGCATCGGCAACCCATTGGTCCATCTTGGCGGTGTAATCGGCAAAGTTGCCGAATTCGGTCAGCGGATAGGCAGCGGTGGCAATGCGGATCTTCGATGTCATCGGCAGGCCCCTTACAATGTGCGCATCCAGAATTGCAGCAGCTTTTTCGTCTCTGCCGCCTTGCCCAGATCGGTCCATGAAAATTCCGCCATCACACCCGGCAAGGGCGCATAGCCGCGCTTGCGCCAGAAGGCATCATTGCTGCGCGCCCCCTTGGGGCGCATCGGATGATCATCAGGGCGCAGGACCGAGCAGAAGGCGACATGGCGCCGCCCCAGCGCGGCGGCATGGGCCTCGCGCTCATCAAAAAAGCGATGCCCGATCCCCCGGCTCCGATATTGCGGCATCAAAACCGATTCCGCGCAATAGAAGATGTCTTGCAACGCGATCCCCATGGGCGCAAAGGCCGCCGCGAATTCACCGGCGTGATCTTCCATCGGGGTGCCGGTTGCCGCCCCGACCAGCCGTGCCCCGTCAAAGGCCCCCACGACGATCGCACCCGCGCTGTTGCGATAGCTTTCCATATAGCGGCGCTCATAGTCCAGTGACCCGTCGTAAAGATAAGGCCAGTCGCGGAACACCGCGATGCGCAGCACCGCCACATCGTCCAATGCGGCCTCAAGCGCCGAACCGGTCAGGGTGCGGACCGATATCTCCCCGGACCCGGTCATTTGACCTGCGCGATCCAGTCATTGAGATTGTAGAAGGTCGTCACCCGTGAAATCCGGTCACCGCGCAGATCGAAAAACGCCCCGGCGGGCAGGATATATGTCTGCCCTTTCGCCTCGGGCAAGCCCGGGTCGGTCTGCAGATATTCGCCATGCACAGTGAATTCCGCCGCCCCCCGCGTGCCGTCCTCATTGGCGAAGATCATGATATCCTTCAGTTCCTCGTGATAGCTGACCCCCATATGCGCGCAGAACTCGGCGAATTTCGCGCGGCCAAGGCGGATCCCGCCCTCATTGACGCGGTGTTCCACATCTTCGGTGACCAGCGCCAGCATGGCGTCAGGATCGGCGGCGTTGAAGGCGGCGTAATAGGCGGCGATGGTCTTGCTGGCGTCATCGGCGGACATGGCGGGTTTCCTTTCATCGCGGTCGCGGCCCCTTCATGCGGGCCGGTTTGGCCGCATATGGCGACAGGGCGGCGACGCTGTCCAGCCCCGGCCCGACCGCCTGCACCGTCCTTGCGACACGGCGCACCACCCTTATGCGCCCGTGCAGGGTGGCGGCGCGGCTTGCCTGCCAGGGGGCAACCCGCTAGGAACGGGCGAAACGACCTGCCCGAAACGCCTGAAAACGAGGCCCGCCCATGCGTCTGTCGCGCTACTTTCTGCCCGTCCTCAAGGAAAACCCTGCCGAAGCCCAGATCGTCAGCCACCGCTACATGCTGCGCGCGGGCATGATCAAGCAGCAGGCGGCGGGGATCTATTCCTGGCTGCCGCTGGGGTTCAAGGTGCTGCGCCGGATCGAACAGATCGTGCATGAGGAACAGATCCGCGCTGGGCATATCCCGCTTCTGATGCCGACGCTGCAACCGGCGGACCTCTGGCGCGAATCCGGGCGCTATGACGATTACGGGCAGGAAATGCTGCGAATCCAGGACCGCCACAAGCGCGACCTGCTGTATGGTCCCACGAATGAGGAGATGATCACCGACATCTTCCGCAGTCATGTGAACAGCTACAAGGATCTGCCGCTGACGCTGTATCACATCCAGTGGAAATTCCGCGATGAGGTGCGTCCGCGTTTCGGCGTGATGCGGGGCCGCGAATTCCTGATGAAGGACGGCTACAACTTCGACGTCGACCGCGATGCCGCCCTTCATGCCTATAACCGCCATATGGTCAGCTATCTGCGCACCTATGAGCGCATGGGCCTGACCGCGATTCCGATGCGCGCGGCCTCGGGACCCATCGGGGGCGACAATACCCATGAATTTCTGGTGCTGGCGCAGACCGGCGAATCGGAAGTCTTCTATGATGACCGCGTGACGGCGCTGAAACTGGGCAGCCGTGAGGTCGATTTCGACAACCGCGCCGAGGTGGAAGCTGTCTGCAACGAGTTCACCACGCTTTACGCCCGCACCGATGAGACGCATGACGCAGATGTCTTCGACCAGATCCCCGAGGAACACCGCAAGGTGGGCCGGGGTATCGAAGTTGGCCAGATCTTCTATTTCGGCACCAAATATTCCGAGGCGATGGGCGCCACGGTCGTCACCGCCGATGGCAGCCGCGTTCCGGTCGAGATGGGCAGCCACGGCATCGGTGTGTCCCGCCTTCTGGGTGCCATCATCGAGGCCAGCCATGATGACAAGGGCATCATCTGGCCCGAAGGCGTGACCCCTTTCCATTGCGGTATCGTGAACCTGAAACAGGGCGATGCCGGCACGGATGCCGCCTGTGAAGCGCTTTACAAGGCACTGAAACTGGGCGGACTTGATCCGCTTTATGATGACCGCGACGAACGAGCAGGCGCGAAATTCGCCACGATGGACCTGATCGGCCTGCCCTGGCGCATCACGGTCGGGCCGCGCGGACTGGCAGCGGGCAAGGTCGAACTGACCTCGCGCCGCAGCGGCATCAGCGAGGAAATGACGCCCGAAGAGGCCATCGCGCGGATTGGCGCGATCTATGCCGATCACCCCTGATCCGGCACCCTGCCGCATGGCCCGCATCACAGGCGGGTCATGCGACCATTTCCCCGCCTGACAGCACCGGAATGAGCGGATAAGATTGGTCCATGTCGCTTTGGTCCCGCATTGCCGCTGCCCTGTCTGCCCTTGCCGCCGGTGAAGGGCTGGCTGCGGTGTTCGACCGCCTGCGCGGCGAAGGCGGGGTTTGCGCCGAACGTTCGGTCGGGTTCACCATCGCCGTCATCGCGCTGGGGGCCAAGATGGCCAAGGCCGACGGTCAGGTGACACGCGGCGAGGTCGCGATGTTCCGCCGTCTGTTCGTGATTCCGCCTGACGAAGAGGCCAATGCCGCCCGCGTCTTCGATCTTGCCCGGCAGGATGTGGCGGGCTTTGACGCCTATGCCCGCAAGATCCGCGCCATGTTCGGTACCGATGACAATCGCGTGCTGATCGACGTGCTTGAGGCGCTGTTCCACATCGCCATGGCCGATGACAATTTCCATCCCGCCGAAGACGCCTTTCTGCATGAGGTCGCGATGATCTTCGGGCTGGGGGAACCCTGTTTCCGCGCCATGCGCGCGCGCTTTGTCGAGGGCGCGCCCCGCGATCCTTATGAAATTCTGGGCTTGCCGGCAGGCGCCAGCCGCGATCAGGCACGCGCGGCGTGGAAACAGGCGGTTCTGGACAGCCATCCCGACCGCCTGATTGCGCGGGGCGTGCCGCCCGAGGCTGTGCAGCTTGCCTCACGCCGCCTGATCGCGGTCAATGCAGCCTGGGCCGAAATCAATGGCCAGCAAGCGGCCTGAGGCCGGGGCGAAGGCCCCGCCCCGTCTGCGCATCGCCACCTATAATGTCGAATGGTTCAATGCGCTGTTCGATGATGACGGGCTGATGCTGCCCGACAGCCAACGCTCGGCCCGGCACGGGATCAGCCGGGGCGAGCAACTGGGCGCGCTGGGGATCGTCTTCACCGCGCTGGATGCCGATGGCATCCTGATTGTCGAGGCCCCGGACCAAAGCCGCAAACGCAGCACGACCCGCGCGCTGGACGGATTCGCACGGCATTTCGGCCTGCGCGCCCGCCGCGCGCTGATCGGGTTTCAAAGCGACACGGAACAGGAGATTGCCTTTCTGTTCGATCCTGACCGCATAGGCGTCCGGCATGACCCGCAAGGCACCGATCCGCTGCATGCCGACCCATCGGATATTCCGCGTTTCGACGGGGTGTTCCGCCATGACCTGAATGCCGATGCACAGCCCGAGCGGATCAGCTTTTCCAAACCACCCCTGGAACTGGCTTTGCAGGCCGGGGGGCGCGCTATCCGCCTGATCGGGGTGCATGCCAAATCCAAGGCCCCGCATGGTGCCCGCAGCCCCGATGAGGCCATGCGCATCGGCATCGAGAACCGACGCAAGCAACTGGCGCAATGCCTGTGGCTGCGCCAGCGCGCGCGCCGCCATCTGGAAAGCGGTGACAGCCTGATCGTGCTGGGCGATTTCAATGACGGGCCGGGGCTTGATGAATATGAAAAGCTGTTCGGCCAGTCGGGCGTCGAGATCGTCATGGGACTGCACGAAGATCCCGGCCTGCGCCTGCGCGAACCCCATGCGGAACTGGCACTGCAATCACGGATCGGGCTGTCGGCCAGCACGGCGCGGTTCTGGCTGGATCGCGAAAAACGCTATTTCGAGGCGCTTCTGGATTTCATTCTGGTCAGCGCCGATCTGGCCGCGACCGGCCCGCGCTGGCGCATCTGGCATCCGCTGAATGATCCGGATTGCTGGCAGAACCCCGATCTTCGCGAGGCGCTGCTGACGGCCTCCGACCATTTCCCGGTCAGCATTGACCTTTGATCGGCAGTGATGCGGCCCCGCTGTCTGGAAATGCGGCGCGGCGCTTCCCATATTCCGGGAATGAAACACCCGCTGCCCTCCCTGCTGCCCCTGCCCTCTCTGCTGCTCTGTGCGGCACTCGCCCTGCCCGCCGCCCCTGTCATGGCGCAGGACGGCCCGATCCTGCCCACGCCCGAGGTGGAACAGGAACCCGACCCCGGCCTGATCGGGCAAGGGCTGCGGCGACTGTTCGAAGGTCTCTTGCGCGACATGGAACCGGCGCTGGATGAAATGGGCCGCGCGTTGCAGGAACTGGAACCCATCGCGCGCGACCTTGCGGAACTTCTGGGCGATGTGCGCCATTACGACCCGCCCGAACGGCTGCCCAATGGCGATATCATCATCCGGCGCAAACCCGGCGCCCCGCCGCCGCCCGATGTTCCGTCCGCGCCGCAGCGCCCCGCACCGGCCGATCCCGCACCACTGGAACCACCCCAGATCGACCTTTAGGCGCGACCCGCAACACGGCGTTTCCGGCTTTGCCCCTACCACCGCTTGCGCCTTGGCGGTGCGGATGGTCTAATCCTGCCCTGACAGACCAAAAACAAGAATCGAGCAATCCGCATGGCCCATGACCTTCTTTCCGCGGCGCAAGACAGCTATGACGCCTCCTCTATCGAGGTGCTGGAAGGGCTGGAACCTGTCCGCAAACGTCCGGGCATGTATATCGGCGGCACGGATGAACGCGCGCTGCATCATCTGGTCGCGGAAGTGCTGGACAACTCGATGGATGAGGCCGTGGCAGGCCATGCCAACCGCATCGAGATTGAACTTCACGCCGACCATTCGGTGACGGTCCGCGATAACGGACGCGGCATCCCGATTGACCCGCATCCGAAATTCCCCGGCAAATCCGCGCTTGAGGTGATCCTGTGCACGCTGCATTCGGGCGGCAAGTTTTCGGGCAAGTCCTATGAAACCTCGGGCGGGTTGCACGGCGTCGGCGCCTCGGTCGTCAATGCGCTGTCGGATGTGATGGTGGTTGAGGTCGCGCGCAACCGCGAACTTTACCGGCAAAGCTTTTCGCGTGGCATCCCGCAGGGCCCGGTCGAAAAGGTCGGCCCCGCCCCCAACCGGCGCGGAACCACGGTGCTGTTCCATCCCGATGCCGAGATTTTCGGCTCGCTGCAACTGAAGCCCGCGCGGCTGCTGAAGATGGTGCGCTCCAAGGCCTATCTGTTCTCGGGCGTGGAAATCCGCTGGAAATCCGCCGTCAATGATGGCGAAACCCCGCTTGAGGCGGTGTTCCACTTTCCCGGCGGTCTGGCCGATTACCTGTCGGACACGATGGAAAAGGCCACGACCTATGCCGACCGCCCCTTTGCCGGAAAGGTGCAGTTTCAGGAAAAGTTCGGCGTTCCCGGCTCGGTCGAATGGGCGATCAACTGGACGCCCTCGCGCGACGGGTTCATCCAGTCCTATTGCAACACCGTGCCCACGCCCGAGGGCGGCACGCATGAGGCCGGTTTCTGGGCCGCGATCCTGAAAGGCATCCGGGCCTATGGCGATCTGGTCAAGAACCGCAAGGCCGAGCAGATCACGCGCGAGGATCTGCTGACCGGGGGCTGCGCGCTGGTCTCCTGCTTCATCCGCGAGCCGCAATTCGTGGGCCAGACCAAGGACCGGCTGTCGACCGAGGAAGCCGCGAAATATGTCGAGGGCGCTGTGCGCGACCATTTCGACAACTGGCTGGCGGCGGATACGAAATCGGCGGGTGCTATCCTTGATTTTCTGGTGCTGCGCGCCGAGGAACGCCTGCGCCGCCGTCAGGAAAAGGAAACCGCGCGCAAGTCAGCGACGAAAAAGCTGCGCCTGCCCGGAAAACTGACCGATTGCACGGCAAAGAACCGCGAGGGCACTGAACTTTTCATCGTGGAAGGCGATTCCGCAGGCGGATCGGCCAAGGGCGCACGCCGCCGCGAAACACAGGCGCTGCTGCCGCTCAAGGGCAAGATCCTGAACGTGCTGGGCGCGGCCTCGTCGAAACTGGGCGACAATGCCGAGATCCGCGATATCTGTGAGGCGCTTGGCGTCGGTATGGGCACAAGGTTCAAGCTGGATGATCTGCGCTATGAAAAGATCATCATCATGACCGATGCCGATGTCGATGGCGCGCATATCGCGGCGCTGCTGATGACGTTTTTCTACACCCAGATGCGGCCCCTGATCGACAAGGGGCATCTTTATCTGGCCTGCCCGCCGCTGTACCGCCTGACACAAGGCGCGCGGCGCATGTATGTGCCCGATGAGGCGGAAAAGGAATTGTGGCTGGCCAAGGGTCTGGGCGGCAAGGGCAAGATCGACGTGCAGCGCTTCAAGGGGCTTGGCGAAATGGATGCCAAGGACCTGAAGGAAACCACGATGGACCCCGCCACCCGCAAGCTGATCCGCGTCAGCATTGATGAGGATGAACCCGGCGAAACCGGCGATCTGGTGGAACGGCTGATGGGCAAGAAACCGGAATTGCGGTTCCAGTATATTCAGGAGAATGCGCGGTTTGTGGAGGATGTGGATTTGTGAGGGGGGGGTGGTAGCTGGCACAAGGTGTTTGAAGGACGGATTGGCGGCCAGAGCAGACGGTAGCAATGTATGCCAGCTTGCATCCAAGCAAGCTGAAGAGGTGAAAATGGCAATCCGCGAAGAGGCCGTGTAGGCTGTATATCCCACCACTTGTTAGCAGCACCGCCGCGCCGTAAATCGTGGTGGCACCCAGACTTTAACGCAGCCTGCGAGGCAATGATGAATTTCACCTGCCCATACTGCCAGACAGCACAGATCATTCAACGTGATCAGATCCATCGTATCCTTAGTAAATTTCACATCGGAGATAACGCCGAGGGATCAATTGGCCTCGATTATCAAGCGATCTGCTGCGTCAATCCGCCCTGCAGGAAAACCTCACTTAGCGCTAGTTTGGTAAAAGTGGCCACGACCCCAAGCCAGACCTACAAAATAGTGGGTAAACTCTATACTTGGAATCTGCTACCTCGGGGGACCGCACGTCCATTACCTGACTATATTCCTTTATCAATTCGAGAAGACTATACCGAAGCATGTTTGATTGCAGACCTCAGCCCTAAGGCCGCTGCCACCTTAATACGCAGATGTCTTCAAGGCATGATCCGTGACTTCTGCCAGATCGCGAAGCCAACTCTGTATGCTGAAATTGCAGAACTAAAGCGGCTTCTAGATCAAGACATTGCCCCAAAGGGTGTATCAGATGAAAGCATTGAAGCCATTGATAGCATTAGATCAATAGGAAACATTGGCGCACATATGGAAAAGGACATCAGTGTCATCATCCCCGTAGACGCCGAAGAAGCGAGGCTATTAATAAATCTGACGGAAATGCTTTTTGATGAGTGGTATATCGCCAGAGCTAGGCGGGAACACCGTCTCTCGGCATTAAAGGAGGTCGCCACATCCAAAGAGACACTTCGTAAGAGCATTTCAGCACCCGATGGAGCATAAATACGAATCGCCGCCGCCTCATAAGCATTTATGAACTGACCGCGCCCTTCGTCCCGCACAGCTACCTGACAGGACCGGATCGCCCCCGGGCGCGATAACAATGGTCAAATTTCCCCCCCTCACCGCACAATCACCTCCAGCGGATCATACAACACCCCCTCCCCCCAGGCCGCCTCAATCAGGCTGTCCGGCTTGAACCTTATCCCCCGCATTTCCTCCCGGCTGAAAAACCGCCTCTCGGTCACCACCCCCTCGGGGTCGCGCCAGTCGTCAGACAACTCCCCCGCAACGATCCGGGCGCGGAAGTAGAGATCGACCTGATGAAAGGGCCGCCCCGGCGCGTGGAATTCATTGACCAGCGCAGGATCGCCCACCTCAATCTGCAGCCCGGTTTCCTCGGCCACCTCACGGATCAGGTTCTCGGGCAGGCTTGAATGCATCTCCACCCCGCCCCCCGGCGCGCACCACAGGTCCGACACGCCCCCCGCATAGGCATTGACCAGCAACAGCCGGTCCTGATGCAGGATCAGGGCGCGGACGGCAAGGCGCGGGGAGGGGCTTCGGGCGGTCATGGGGTGACACGCTGGCAAGTGACGTGACGTTTGTCCAGCACCCGCTTTGCGGATCGGCGCGCGCGGCCTATATTTGCACCATGAAAAACCTGCTGCTTCCTCTGGCGCTGACCCTTGCCGCCTTGCCGCTGGCGGCGCAAACCGATCTGGGCGACATCCTGACCGGCGTGATGGAACGGGGTGAGGCGCTGGTGGGCAAGGACCACGCATCTGATGCCCCCGCCCCCACCGCCTGTGTCGTGCTGCTGCACGGGCTGGCCCGGACCGAAAATTCCTTCCTCGGGATGGAGGCCGCACTGACAGCGCAGGGCTACCGCGTCGTAAACCGGGGCTATCCCTCGACCAGCAATGATATCGCGGATCTGGCGGAAAACCATGTCGGCCGGGCCATCGCCGAATGCAACGGGCTGCCGGTCCATTTCGTGACGCATTCCATGGGCGGGATTCTGGTCCGCGCCTGGCTGGTGCATCACGATACGCAGGAACGCGGCTCGGAACTGGGCCATGTCGTCATGCTGGCCCCGCCCAATGGCGGGTCCGAACTGGTTGATCTTCTGTCCGATTTCGCGCCCTTCGAATGGGTGCATGGACCTGCGGGGGAACAGCTGGGCACCGGGCCGGGCAGTTTCCCCGCCAGCCTGCCGCCGGTGGATTTCAGCCTTGGGGTGATCGCGGGCGACCGCACGATGAATCCCGCCGCCTCGGCGCTGATCCCCGGCGCGGATGATGGCAAGGTTTCGGTTGAAAACACGAAGGCCGAAGGCATGACCGATCATCTGGTCCTGCCGGTCACCCACACTTTCATGATGAACAACCCCACCGTGATCGCGCAAATCCTGCATTTCCTGAAATCAGGCCGGTTCGACCCCGGATTGCCCTTTCTGGAATCGGTGGAAATCACGCTGGGCAAACTGCCCTAGGTGAAGGGCTCTGGCTGCGTAGCCCCGGCGCCGCGGTCCTTCCCTGACGCAAAAGGCCAATGACGCAAAAGGCCGGAGCCGCCATGCCCCGGCCTTTGGTCTGGCTGTACCTGCGATCAGGATTTCGGGATGCGCAGCACCTGCCCCGGATAGATCTTGTCGGGATGGGTCAGCATCGGCTTGTTGGCCTCGAAAATCTCGGGATAGCGATTGGCATTACCCAGCGTTTTCTTCGCGATGGCCGACAGCGTGTCGCCCTTCACAACGGTATGAAAGACCGGTGCAGCCTCGGTATCGGGCACGTCGTCCTGCACCTCGGCCACGCCCGCGACATTGCCGACGGCAAGAATGACCTTTTCCTTCATTTCCTGACTGACCGCCTTGCCCGAGACGACAACCTTGCCATCCTCGGCCACCTTGATGTCCAGCCCGCTGGCATCCAGCCCCAGATCCTTGACCTCCTGCTGCAACACCGTTTCCTGCGGCAATTCGGACGCCTCGGCCTTTGAGCCGAACAGCGACTTGCCCGCATCCTTGACGAAACTCCAGATACCCATATCGATTCCCCACATAATGACGGGCGCAACGGCCCGGACAGGGGCAGTATGGACGGGATGCGCGCGGGATCAATCACCCAATTGGCGCGGCACGGGGGAAAGCCTGCGATTTCCCCCCGTCACATCCCGCCATCGGTGAATTGCAGCCGTGCCAGTCGCGCATAAAGCCCGTCTTCGGCGACCAGTTCCTCATGCGTGCCGGTCGCGACGATCCGCCCCTGATCGAAAACCACGATGCGGTCGGCCTTCTTCACGGTGGCCAGTCGATGCGCGACCACCAGCGTCGTGCGGTCCTTCGACAAATCCTCAACCGCCTGCTGCACCGCGCGTTCAGATTCGGCATCCAGCGCGCTTGTCGCCTCATCCAGCAGCAGCACCGGGGCATCGCGCAGGATCGCGCGTGCAATGGCGATGCGCTGTTTCTGCCCGCCCGACAGCATGACCCCGCGTTCGCCGACATAGCTGTCATAGCCCTGCGGCAGCGCGGTCAGGAAGTCATGCGCGGCCGCGGCCCGGGCGGCGGTTTCAACCTCGGCATCCGTCGCATCGGGGCGGCCAAAACGGATGTTTTCCCGCGCGGTGGTGGCAAAGATCACCGGATCCTGCGGCACCAGTGCGATCTCGCGCCGGAAATCCGACCGGGCCAGCGTCGCGATATCCTGCCCGTCCAGCAGGATCCGGCCCTGTTGCGGGTCATAGAACCGCAGCAGCAGCTGCAGGATCGTGGTCTTGCCTGCCCCGGACGGTCCGACCAGAGCCACCGTCTCACCGGGTTTCACATGCAGATCCACCCCGTCCAGCGCCGAAACCTCGGGCCGCGCGGGATAGCGGAAGCGCAGCCCTTCCAGACGGATCTCACCGCGCAAAGGACGGATCAGGGCCAGTGGCTGGGTCGGATCCTGCACCGGATCATCCGTCGTCAGCAATTCGACCAGCCGTTCGGTCGCCCCCGCCGCGCGCTGCAATTCGCCCCAGATTTCCGACAAGGCGCCGACCGAGCCTGCAACCATCACCGCATAGATCAGGAACTGCACCAGTTCCCCCGGCGACATCACCCCCGCGCGCACATCCCGCGCGCCGATCCACAACACACCGACCACACCGGTGAAGACCAGAAAGATCACGATCGCGGTCATCACCGCCCGGGTGCCGATGCGCTTGCGGGCCGAAATGAAACTTTTCTCGGTCACATCGCCGAAGGTCCGACGCGAGGGGGCTTCATGGGTGAAGGACTGCACCGCCTGCACCGACAAAAGCGCCTCGGAGGCATTGCCGGAACTGACCGCGATCCAGTCCTGATTCTCACGGCTGAGCGCGCGCAGACGGCGCCCCAGAACGATGATCGGCACCACGACCGCCGGAACGATCAGCAGGACCAGCCCGGTCAGTTTTGCCGAGGTGAACATAAGCGCCACCAGCCCGCCCAGCAGGATAAGCACATTGCGCAGAGCAACCGAGACCGAGGACCCGATCACCGACAGGATCAGCGTCGTATCCGTGGTGATGCGCGACAGGACCTCTCCGGTCAGGATGCGTTCAAAGAAGGCAGGACTCATCCCGATGACCCGGTCGAACAGCGCGCGGCGGATATCGGCGACAACCCGTTCCCCCAGCCGGGTCACAAGGAAATAGCGCAGCCCCGTTCCCACGGCCAGCAGCGCCGCAATCGCCAGCGAGGCCAGAAAATACTGATCCAGCAGCGCCGCGCGATCCTCGTTGAACCCGTCGACCACACGGCGCACGGCCAAAGGCAGGGCAAGGGCCACCACGGCCGTCAGCACCAGCGCGCCAAAGGCGGCCAGCGTCTGGCCGCGATAGGGTGCCAGATAGGGCAGAAGCCCCCGCAACGCGCCAACGCGCTTTGAGCTGTCGCGTTGCTCATTCATCCCGTCTGCCATGCCACCCCCTGCTTGCGGACCGGGTTCGGGTTTAGGCGCTGGCGGGCGCTGTCGCAAGCGACGCTATTGCCGCGCCTCCCCCTTTTCCAAATGGCGGCGCTGTGACAGGCTGCGGCCATGAAACCGGATCTGTGCATATTCGATGCCTATGGCACGCTGTTCGATGTGGCGGGTGCTGCACGGCTTGCCGCAGCCGAACCCGGGGGCGCGGCGCTGACCGCCTGCTGGCCGCGTCTGGCGCAGGACTGGCGGGCCAAGCAGCTGGAATACACATGGCAGCGCGCCATCACCGGCCCCCATTGCGATTTCGCGCAGGTGACCGCCGATGCATTGGACTGGGCGATGGAGGCGGCGGGTCTTGCCGATGACGGGCTGCGCGCAAGGCTGCTGGCGCTGTATGACCATCTGCCCGCCTATCCCGAAGTGCCCGGAATGCTGACCCGGCTGAAGGCGCGCGGGCTGACCACGGCGATCCTGTCGAATGGCAGCCCGGCCATGCTGAAGGCCGCCATTGCCTCGGCAGGGATCGGCGACCGGCTGGATGCGGTGCTTTCTGTGGAAAGTGTGGGCCGGTTCAAACCCGCGCCCGAGGTTTACGGGCTGGTCGAGGCGCGGTTCGGCCTGCCCCCGGCTGCGGGGCTGTTCATCTCCTCCAACGGCTGGGATATCGCCGGGGCGGCCGCCTTTGGTTTCAACACGGTCTGGGTCAAGCGCGCGGGCCTGCCCGTTGACCGCCTGCCGGGCCGCCCGGGGCGCATCCTGCCTGACCTCTCCTCCATCCCCGACCTGCCGGAGTTGCAATGACCCGTTTTTTCACCGCTGCCGATGGTGCCCTCCTTGCCTATCGTGATGAGGGGGAGGGCATTCCCCTGCTGTGTCTGGCAGGGCTGACGCGGACGATGGGCGATTTCGACTACATGATCCCGCATCTGCCGCCCTGCCGCCTGATCCGCATGGATTATCGCGGGCGCGGGCAAAGTGACCGGACGGGTGCCGCCAGCTACACGGTGCCGCAAGAGGCGCGCGACGCGCTGGATCTGCTGGACCATCTGGGGGTGGCGCGGGCGGCGGTGCTGGGCACATCGCGCGGGGGGTTGATCGCGATGCTGCTGGCCGCCACTGCAAAGGACCGTCTGGCAGGCATCTGCCTGAACGATATCGGCCCCGAGATCGCCCGGTCGGGGCTGGAGCGCATCATGGATTATGTCGGGCGCAATCCGCGCGCCGGTTCCCATGCGGAACTGGCCGCAGCGCTGCCGCGCAACATGCCGGGATTTGCCAATGTGCCGCTTGATCGCTGGCTGGCCGAGGCACGGCTGCATTACACCGCCAGCGACAAGGGGCTGCGCATCACTTATGACCCGGCACTGCGCGAGGCGTTTCTGGCCGCTTTCAAAGGCCCCGAGGCCGATCTCTGGCCTTTGTTTGATGCCTGCGCTGGCCTGCCGCTGGCGCTGATCCGGGGCGCGAATTCGGATCTTCTGACGCCTGCCACCGCGGCGGAAATGCGCCACCGCCGCCCCGACATGATTTTTGCCGATGTGCCGGACCGCGCGCATATTCCGTTTCTGGATGAACCGGAATCACTGGCAGTGCTGCGAAGTTTTCTGGACCGGGTCAGAACTCAAGCCACAGACCCAGCTTGAACCGCGGATCGCGCGGCCCCACCACCCCGACCGAGGGCGCGGCAAGCAGATGCGCCGGACCAAGGCGAAAAGCCACCGCCGGTTCGATCCTGACAAGGGGGCTGCCGCCCTGACGCATCCATCCCTGCGCCTGAAGCATCAGTTTCAGACGTTCCCCCCACGCAATGCCGATGGTCGCGTCCAGTTTGGCGCTGTGGCGCGCGGCAATCCAGTCTATGGTCAGGACACGCTCAACCTGCGCATCGACCACCATCCAGCCATCGCCCCAGCGGCTTTCAAACCCACGTCCCCAGGACAGCCCCGCCCGCGCGGCAAGTTCGCGCGTGCCCGCCATATGTGCCCAGCTTCGCGCGGCATGGCTTTCGCGCGATTCCAGACCGGTTTCCATCGACAGGATCCAGCCCCCCTTTCCCCGCCAGAGCGGGCGGCGGACAAAGCCCGCAATGACCGGATAGGCATGGCCGCGGATCTGCGTGACCTCGACCCCCAGCGTCAGATCAAAGCCAATCCCGTACTCGGCATAGACCTGTCGGCGCATGCCGTCAGTGGTCAGCGCGATGAAACCATCGCCGCGATCCCGGGGCCATGGACCGGCCTGACCTGCGGTGGCCAGACCGATCCAGACCAGAACTGCCACAACCATCCGCATCGTCACCACCTTCCGGCCAAATCTGCGGCAGGTCTGGTTAACAAGGCGTGAATTTAACAAGGCATGACTCAAACCGGTGGTGCCATCCGCTCCGGCACTCCGGATGGAAAAGACCCGGGAAATGGAAAAGGCCCGGGCAGATGCCCGGGCCTTCTGACTGTCACGCGATGGCCTGCGATCAGTAGCTGATGTATTTCTGGCGCGCCTCGACAAAGCCGCGATCGGTGCCTTCGGTCTTCTGACGCACGATGCGCAGCGCCTCGACAAAGCTTTCGGCGGTCTTCTTGGTCAGCGCATCGCTGCTGTCCAGAAGTTCCGTCACCAGTTCCTGCGCGCCTTTCGCTGCGGCCTCGAGGATATCCTCGGGGAATTCCGAATGCAGCGTCACGCCATGGTCATTGACCAGCGTCTGCAGCGCCCGCGGGTCATTGGCCGCGAAATCGGCGGCGACATTGTCATATTCCGCAGCACAGGCATCGCGCACGATGGCCTGCAGGTTCGCAGGCAGCGCCTGAAACTTCGCCTTGTCCACAACGCATTCGGTCGCAAGGCCGGGCTCGATGAAGGAGGAGGTGTAGTAATGCTTGCAGACCTGATGGAAACCAAGTGCCAGGTCATTATACGGCCCCACGAATTCGGCCGCATCCAGCGCGCCCGATTGCAGCGCGGCAAAGATTTCGCCAGCGGCAAGGTTGGTGACTGACGCGCCGATCTTCTGCCAGACCTGCCCGCCCAGACCGGGGGTGCGGAAGCGCAGGCCCTGCACATCCTGCAGACCGGTCAGTTCGTTGCGGAACCAGCCGCCCGCCTGCGTGCCGGTATCGCCCGACAGGAAGCCCTGCAGACCGAACTGGTCATAGATCTCGTCCCAGATTTCCTGCCCGCCCATATGGCGCACCCAGGCGGTCAGTTCGCGCGAGGTCATGCCGAAGGGAACGCCGGTGAAGAAGGACAGGCCCACGGATTTGTTCTGCCAGTAATAGGCGGCGCCATGGCTCATCTCGGCGGATTGGTCGATCACCGCATCCAGCGCCTGCAAGGGCGGCACCATCTCACCGGCGGCAAAGACCTGAACGGTCAGCGCCCCGTCGCTGGCGGCCGTGATCCGGTCGGCCAGACGCTGCGCGCCCACGCCCAGACCCGGAAAGTTTTTCGGCCAGGTCGTGACCATGCGCCAGGTCATGCGGCCCTGCGCCACGGCCGGGGCGGCAAGGGTGCTGGCCGCAGCGGCGGTGCCGCCAAGGGCCGAGGTTCTCAGAAACGAGCGTCTGTCCATCTTGGTCTTCCTCCCAAAAGCTGCGGAACCCTGCCCGCAGAACCGGTTACCGTCCACCCCGCCCGGCGCTGCGATCCCGAGGACCGGCAGCCCCCCGTGACAAGGCTTTCTGTGCTTTCTGTTTCGCCGCCCCATCTATGCGAGCCGATGCCGCCGGATCAAGCCCTGATGGCGGTGCCGCATGCTCAGGCGGGCGGCGGTCTGCAGTCGCAACGGGCATTTTTGCCGGTTCTGCGGGCATTTGCTGCTGATTTGCGCGCCCTGCCCTGCTATGGCTGCGCAACCCGTGACCGCAAATACCCAACCGCGCCGCGCTGACCCTGATGCGAAAGACCCTGCCCATGCCCATCACCGTCCCCTGGATGAAACCCGCCCTTGCCTCGGGGACATTGTTGCGCGGGCTGATGGTCTCGGAACTCAAGACCCCCTTTCTGGGCGCGATCCTTGATGCCTCGGGCATGGATTTCGCGATCCTCGATCAGGAGCATGGCAGTTACGGTGCCGATCTTCTGGCCGGGATGGTCGCCGGGTTCCGGGGCGGGCGCTGTCAGCCCTTGGTCCGCGTGCCCGAGATCCGCCGCGATGCCTTTCTGACCCCGCTTGAGATGGGCGCGGCGGGCGTCGTCGTGCCGCGTGTCGAAAGCGGCGATCAGGCCCGCGCCATTGTGGAGTATTGCCATTACCCGCCCGCGGGGTCGCGCGGGGTCAGCCTGTCGCGCGCCCATAGCGGATTTACCCGCGTGCGCGCCGCCGAATACACCGCCCGGGCCAATGCCGAGATCCTGATCGCGGTGCAGATCGAAACCGCCACCGCCTTGGGTGCGCTGGACGACATTCTGTCGGTTGAAGGCGTGGACATGGCCTTTATCGGCCCTTCGGATCTGAGCGTCAGCTGCGGTATCGACCCCGATCTGACCGCGCCCGAAATGGCGGGCCATGTCGCGGCAATCCTTGCCGCCTGTCGCAGGCATGGCAAATATGCAGGTCTCCAGACCACTGACTGGGCCACGGCCCGCGCGCTGGTGCCGCAGGGGCTGCATCTGGTTTCGGCGACAACCGACCTTGCCGCGCTGCAATCGGGGCTGAAGGCCGCGCTGGCCGCGTTGCCCGACCGGACCGGGGGACAAGACCAATGACCGCCCCCACATGGCTGGGCCTCGATCTGGGGACAAGCAGCCTGAAGGCCGTGCTGACCGACAGCGCGGGGCAGGTGCTGGCCGAGGCGTCGGCCCCCTATCCCACGCTGCGCCCCGCAATCGGCTGGAGCGAACAGGACCCCGCCGAATGGTGCCGCGCGCTGCGCGACTGCATCGCTGACTTGCAGGCCAGCGCGCCCGATGCGCTGGACCGGTTGGCCGCAATCGGGTTTTGTTCAGCGGCGCATCTGCCGGTTCTGCTGGATGATGCGGGGGCGGTGATCCGCCCCGCGATCCTGTGGAGCGACCAGCGCAGCAGCGATGAGGTGGCAGAGCTTCAGGCCCGCCATGGCGACCATATCCGCCGCGTCACCTGCAACGCGCCCTCCTGCACATGGACGCTGCCGCAACTGATGTGGGTTCGCCGCCATGAACCCGAGGCGATTTCCCGGGTGACAATGCTGCTGAGCAGCAAGGATTATCTGATCTGGCTTCTGACCGGGCAGATGCAGATGGATCTGACCTCGGCGGTGGCCACGCTGATGCATCGCGGCGACCTGCATTGCGGGCCTGTCACCGGTGCCGGCTCCGGTGACAGATCGGGGGCGGGCTGGGACCACGATCTTGCCGCGCTGGCGGGACTGCCCCCCCAAGCCCTGCCCCCCGTAACCGCGCCCTCCACCATCGTCGGCAAGACGGGCGGGGGTCGCGACCTCTTCGGCCTGCCCCGGGGCGTGCCGGTGGTCAGCGGCGGGCTGGACAGTGCCGCCGAGATCACCGCCTGCGCGGGCCGGGCCGAGGCAACCCCGCCGATTCTGCGGATCGGATCCTCGGCCGCGATCCTTGTGCCCGGTCCGGCGGCGGCGCGTCCGGGGCTTTTGTGCTATCCGCAAGCGCCCGGCCCGGGACATTTCCATCAGGCTGGCACCAATTCCGGCGCGGTGGCGCTGCAATGGGCGCGCGCGCTTTGGGGCGGGCTTTCCCATGCCGAAACCGATACCGAGGTGGCCGCAACCCCGCCCGGGGCCGATGGCATGCTGTTCCACCCCTATCTGCAGGGCGAACGCGCGCCCTATTGGAACCCCGATATGCGGGGGTCTTTCTCGGGGCTGCATGGCGGGCATGGGCGCGGGCATTTCCTGCGCGCGGTGATGGAAGGGGTCGCCTATTCCCTGCGCGATTGTATCGCGCGGCTGGACCTGCCGCTGCCGCCCGGCAGGGCCATGCGCCTTGCGGGCGGGGTGACACGCGGCAGCATCTGGCCACAGATCCTGTCGGATGTGCTGAACCGCCCGCTGGAACTGGTCGATCACGGCGAATCCGCTCTTGGGGCGGCTTTTCTGGCCATCGCGGCACTGCAGGGCGACACGGCGCTTCCGCAGGTGACGATCCGCGCGACCTTCCGCCCCGATCCTGACCGTACCGCGATCCATGATGCGGCCTTCGCGCGCTATCGGAATCTGGCCGGACAGATTGATCGCAGCAGCCGCAACGCCCCGCAGGGCTGAGCCCCTGCCCCCGACAGGCCCGCCGCCCGCGCGGCCCCTCAATCATTACTGGACAAACAGGGGGCCGACGCCTTACTAGCCAGCGCGAATGCACAGATCGCGCCCGGCCAACGGGACGCGCGACGGGAGGGCCGAGGTGGAGCTACTTGCACTGGTGATGCGGACGATCAACCGCATCAACATCATCATCGGCCATGCCTTTTCATGGCTGGCCATCGCGATTTTCGTGGTCTGTTTCTGGGTGGTGATCGAACGGTATTTCTTCGGGCAGACCCGGCTCTGGATGCAGGATCTTTATGTCTGGCTGAATGGCGCGATGTTCACCGCTGTGGCCGCCTTCGCGCTTTATCGCAATGACCATGTGCGGGTGGATATCTTTTTCCGCACCGCGTCGGACCGGCGCCGTGCGGTGATGGATCTAATCGGGGTCTGTCTGTTCCTGCTGCCCTTCATGGTCGTGATCTGGATCTATGCCTATCCGAATGTGATGCGGTCCTGGGCTCGGTTCGAGCCTTCAGCCAATGTTGGCGGGATGCCGGGGCTTTACATCCTGCGCAGCTTCATCCTTGGCTTTGCCGTTCTGATCGCGCTGCAGGGCATTTCGATGCTGATCCGGTCGGTGCTGATCCTTGTGAGACGCGAGGATCTGGTGCCCGAGGATTTCCGCTACAAATACGATCAGGAGTGACCGTGATGGACCCCGTTCTGCTGGGCGAGATCCTCGCCGGTCTCATGTTCTTCGGCGTCATCGGCATGCTGATGCTGGGCTTTCCAGTGGCCTTCACACTGGCCGGAACTTCGCTGCTTTTCGCGCTGGCAGGCATCTGGTTCGGGGTGTTCGATCCGTCGAATTTCGGCGCGCTGGCGGGCCGCTATATCGGCTATATGACGAATGAGGTGCTGGTCGCGGTGCCGCTGTTCATCTTCATGGGCGTGATGCTGGAGAAATCCCGCATTGCCGAACAGCTTCTGACCACGATGGGCAAGATGTTCGGCAATATGAACGGGGGGCTGGGCATTTCGGTCGTGCTGGTGGGCGCGCTCCTCGCGGCCTCGACCGGCGTTGTCGGCGCGACCGTGGTCACCATGGGCCTGATCTCGCTTCCGGCCATGCTCAAGGCCGGATACAAGCCGACGCTGGCCACCGGGGTAATCTGTGCCAGCGGCACGCTGGGCCAGATCATCCCGCCCTCGACCGTGCTGATCTTCATGGGCGACATGATCGCGGGGATCCATGCACAGGTGCAGATGGCCAAGGGCAATTTCGCCCCGACCTCGGTTTCAGTCGGCGACCTGTTCGCGGGGGCCTTCATTCCGGGGTTGCTGCTGGTCGGTCTATATCTGCTGTTCATCGTCTTCAAGGCCATCACCGATCCTGAAAGCTGCCCCGCGACCCCGGTCGCGCCCGAAGACCGCAAGCATCTGTGGCGCGAGGTGATCACCGCATTGGTGCCGCCGCTCTTGCTGATCATGATGGTTCTGGGCTCGATCCTTGGTGGTATCGCCACCCCAACCGAGGCTGCCTCGGTCGGCGCGGTGGGGGCGACGCTGCTGGCGCTTCTGCGGGGTCGGTTGCGGTTCTCGATCCTGCGTGAAACCGCGATCAGCACCGCGACGATCACCTCGATGGTGTTCATCATCCTGTTCGGGGCCTCGATCTTTGCCATCGTCTTCCGCCAGATGGGCGGCGACAATCTGGTTGAGGAATTCCTGACCGGCCTTCCCGGCGGGGCCATGGGGGCCATGATCGTGGTCATGATGATCATGTTCGTGCTGGGCTTCATTCTGGACACGTTCGAGATCATCTTCATCGTGATCCCGATTGCCGCGCCTGTCCTGCTGGCACTGGGGGTCGAGCCGATCTGGCTGGGCGTGATGGTGGGGGTGAACCTGCAGACCTCGTTCCTGACGCCGCCTTTCGGTTTCGCGCTGTTCTATCTGCGGGGCGTGGCACCCAATTCGGTCAGCACGATGGAAATCTATCGCGGCGCGATCCCCTTCGTGCTGCTGCAGATCCTTGCCATCGCGCTGCTGTTCATCTTTCCGGGGCTGGTCACATGGCTGCCTTCGGTGGTCTATCGCTGATCGCTGTCCCTGAACACTGCCTGCGCAGATCCGGCGTCAGGGGCCGTCCCGACAGGGGCGGCCCTTTGCATTCGGCGCGATTTCCTGCCTAGCGGAAGGGTTTGACCAGACCCATTGCAATCGCCGCCCGCGCCGCATCGGCGCGGTTGCCAAGGCCCAGTTTGCGATAGAGTTCCTTGATATACTGATTGACCGTGTGTTCCGAGATATCAAGCACATGGGCGATGCCCACGGTCCGCTCCCCCGCCCCCAGCAGGGACAGCACCTGTTCCTCACGCGGGGAAAGATGGACATCGGGGCGCGGACTGACGGCTGTGCCGTCACGCAGCGCCTTGGCAAAGGCCAGCGTGTTTTCCAGCTTCAGATGCAGCAGATCCAGATCCACCGGTTTGGTGATGTAATCATGCGCCCCGGCGCGCAAGCCTTCCAGATGCGGTTCGCGATCGGACAGGGCGGTTACGAAGATAAAGGCGGTCCGGTCCGACAGACGGCCCGCGCGGCGCAGATCGGTCAGCAGTTCAAACCCGTTGCGCCCCGGCAGCATGACATCACAAAGCACGATATCGGGCGCGGTTGTCGACAGGATCTGTTCGGCCTCATCGCTGGTTGTCGCGGTCAGAACCCGATAGCCACGCGACAGAAGTTCCTCCTCGAATTCCTCAAGCAGGACTTCCTCATCCTCGACACAGAGAATTGTCGCCGGCTGGCTCTCCTTCGTCATATATGCGGCCTCCAGCCCCCGGCAATGCGACGGTGAATGTCGATCCGACTCCTTCCTGAGAAGTCAGACTTATGACCCCTCCATGCTGGACAACGATATCACGCGCAAGGCTCAATCCTACCCCTACTCCGGGCAGACGGTGAACATTCGGGGCGCGGTAGAACCGATCAAAGATGGCAAGCTGGGCATCTGAGGGGACGCCAACCCCCTGATCGCGGACGCAGAAACGCAGAATCCGGCCCTGACTTCGGGTTGAAACATGGATCGGGGCCGGGGCGGAAGAATATTTCACGGCATTGGTCAGAAGGTTCAGCAGGACCTGTTCCAGAAGGACCGGATCGCCCTCGACCTTCAGGGGCCCCGGGTCGAGTTCGGCCAGAATCACCCGGTCGGGATGGGCGGCGCGGATCTGATCCAGCGCATCCTCGACCAACCGGCCAAGATCCAGATCGCGGCGTGACGCCTCTCCGGCGCGACCGTCGATCCGGGCGGAATCCAGAAACGCCCCCATCAGCTTTTCCAGCCGCTCGGCCGCCTCGAATATCCGCACGAAGCGACGGCGCAGATCGTCGGTCATTCCCGCGCCGCCGTTCCGGATCTGGCGCTGCGCGATCATATGAATGATCGAAACCGGCGTGCGGAACTGATGCGAGACCGTCACGATGAAACTGCGATAGACATCCTTGGCGCGGCGCTCGACCTCCAGTGCTTCCTTCAACGCATGCGTGCGCTGTTCGATCTTCTCTTCCAAAGTCGCCTGATGACGCTGCAATTCTGTGCGCGCCTGCACCAGTCTGCGGATATTGCTCAGCAACAGGCCCGCCATCAGTGCCCCGGTCACGAAGATCCCCACCACCGCGACCAGCAAAAGCCGCATCGCATCGCTTTGCCCGTCGCGGCGTTCCAGACGTTCGGTGCGTTCCTGAAGGTTGGTGGCATTTGACAGGGTCCGCAGTTCATCCGCCAGTTCGGCCGTGCGCTGCAAAAACCGGCTGCGGCTGTCGTCATCCGTCAGGGGGGTGGCCAGCATATCGTCAAGTTCGGCCAGCAGGCGCTGCGCCTCGGTCACCACCGGTTCAAACCCGGCCGAGCGGAAATAGGCCAACTGCGGCCCCTCTGCCAGCAACGCGACCCGGCTGTAGAGGATCTCAAACCGCAATGAGACATCGTTATTGGCCGGATCGGCAAAGCCGCCTGCCAGCGCGATCATCAATTGCTGCGTCTCCCGCTCGGCCTGCGCGGTAGACCACAGATTGGCATCGACCAGTTCCTGCTGCAATTCGCGCTGGATGCCGACAAGGTTCAGAAAGGCATAGACCAGAAGGGCCACGAAACTTGCGACAGTCAGGGCAGCAAGGGCGTAGGCCTGTTTCAGCATCAGATGACCGTGATATCCACAAGCTGCCAGATCCAGCGTTCATCAATGACCGGGTTCTGTAAGGCCGCAATGTCGTCGCGCGGATAGATCAGCCAGATCGGCCCCTTGTCGCGGATGCGCATGGTGCGCCCGTTCATCTCTCGCGCAAGGATCGGGCGGAAGTCCCAGGCATCCGAGGCCGGGATATCGACCTGAAACTCGTTCATCGCGGTCATGCGCAATTCACGGCCCTGCAAGACGCCCTCTCCCGCCCCCGCGAGTTCCAGCACATCCCGCAGCAAGGGCCCGCGAAACTGCTGCGGTCCGTCGGTCCAGCGGGTATGGGTCGTCACCTCATGCCAGGGCAGGCGGGCGAAGCCCTCTTCGTCAAGTTCGGTCACGGTACCATCCGGCGCGGTGATCTTCAGCATGGGCCGCCCGGCCAACTGGGCCTGTGCGATGCGCGGCAGACCGAGCGCAGCCAATCCGGCAGCAAGGAACATGCGGCGATCAGAACGGGCCAGTTGATCGGGGAAACGCGGGTGCCGCGTCATGCGGTCGTCCTCCTCCAGAGTAGCGATGGCGCCGCCCGCCCTACTTCAGTTGCCTGAAGCCAGGACCAGGGCGGCGCCAGAGAGGCGGCAAGCTGCTCATCACACAGTCATAGAGCTTACCGCTTGTCTGCCTGCATGAAACTCAGTCAGGCTGACCCTCGAAACCAGCAACTCTTTAACAACCAAAGCGACCACTGCACCGGGAGGAAGATCACTAATTAACGCGACCGCTTGCCCTCTGAATGCCCGATTCGCCTAAATTTCGATATTCCCAAAAATTAGGGAATAGCCGGTTCCCCTTTGGTCTGCGCCAGCAAGCTGCTGCGAATATTGCATATTTCATGCAGGGCGCGCGACTGCCTTGCCCCATCGTCAGTCCCGGCACGGTGCCGCTATTCCCTGCAAAAGCGCCGGTCTGACTGCCTGTTCAGGCCCCGCCCGTTCAGGCCGCGTCCCCGGATCCAAACAGCCGCGCATGTTCCTGAATCGCAAACCGGTCGGTCATCCCGGCGACGTAATCGGCCACAATCCGCGCGAGTTCAGTCTCGGACCGCACCGCCGCCACATCCTCGCGCCATTCCTGCGGCAGGAATTCGGGGCGGGTCAGAAACAGCGGGAAAAGGTCATTGACCATGGCCGTCACCCTTGCCCGTTCCCGCATCACGGACGGCGCACGATACATCCGTGTGAAGAGGAAGGACCGGATCGCCTTCAACTCCTGATAAAGCGGCTTGGAAAAGCGGATCACCGTGCCCTCCATTGCGCGGATCTCCTCGACCGATTGCGGCTGTGCCGCCTCCAGCCGCCCACGGGCCACCGCGATCACATCCTCGACCATGCGCCCGAACACCCGGCGCAGCGCCTCATGCCGCCGCCGCATCGGATCAAGCCCCGGATAAAGCCCGTCCACCACCTCAAAGGCGGGGCCGGTCACCGGCAGGTCCATCAGATCGGCCTCGTCGAACAGGCCCGAGCGCAGCCCGTCATGCAGGTCGTGATGCGAATAGGCCACATCATCGGCGATCGCTGCAACCTGCGCCTCGGCGCTTGCGAAAGTGTGCAGTTCCAGATCCCAGGCGGCATTCACCTCGGCCAGCGCGTAGGGCAGCGCATCGGGCGCATGGCCGTGTTTTTCATCGGCGAAGGGTCCGATCACCGGGCCGTTATGTTTGGCGATGCCTTCCAGCGTTTCCCATGTAAGGTTCAGCCCGTCGAAACCGGCATAGTGGCGTTCCAGCCGCGTCACGATCCGCAGCGCCTGCGCATTGTGATCGAACCCGCCATAGGGTGCCATCAGCGCCCCAAGCGCATCCTCGCCGGTATGGCCAAAGGGGGTATGACCCAGATCATGCGCCAGCGCGATGGCCTCGGCCAGATCGGTGTTCAGGCCCAGAACGCCCGCGATGGTGCGCGCGACCTGCGCCACTTCGATCGAATGGGTCAGCCGCGTGCGGTAATAATCGCCCTCATGTTCGACAAAAACCTGCGTCTTGTGTTTCAGCCGCCGGAAGGCGCTGGAATGGATGATCCGGTCGCGGTCGCGCTGAAAGGGGGACCGGAAGGTGCTCATCCCCTCATCGAACAATCGTCCGCGTGAGGCATCGGGCTGGCAGGCAAAGGGGGCGAGCATGAAGGGTCCCGTTCTTGGATCAGCAGTTTCGCCTGTCTATAGGCGATTCGCCCCGCAAACGCACGGCGCTTGAGCCTTGCGCCCCGCATCCCTATATTGAGTTCACAGCATTTGGCGGAGCCACCGACATGGACCTCACCCTTCCCCCCCGCGTCACCGACCGCGCCTATGCGCGGCTTTCGGAAATCATCGAGACGACCGGCGCGCCCAAGGCGCTGCGTGTGGCGGTCGAGGGCGGCGGCTGCTCGGGCTTTCAGTATGATATCCGGCTTGAGGATGCGGCCCTGCCCGACGACATGGTGCTGGAAAAGGACGGGCTGCAGGTGCTGGTCGATACGGTCTCCCTGCCCTTCCTGACCAATGCCGTGATTGATTTCTCGGAAGAACTGATCGGCGCGCGTTTCGTGATCGAAAACCCCAATGCCAGCAGTTCCTGCGGCTGCGGCACCTCCTTTTCGATCTGACCCCCGGCTCGATCTGAAACCCGGGGCTGCAGGTCGGTGCGCGTTCTGGCCCGGGCAGCGTGGCCCATGCCAGCCCCCCAACACATACCCTCAATCAGGGCTGGTCTCTCCCCCCGGATCCGGGTCACACTGCAACGGCCCTGACCGGAACTTGCGGAGACCGCTGCCATGAAGATCGCGACATTCAACATCAACGGTATCAAGGCCCGGATCGAGGCCCTGCCCCGCTGGCTTGAGAGTGCGAAACCCGATGTCGTGGCGCTTCAGGAAATCAAGTCGGTGGATGAGGCATTCCCCCGTGCGCTGTTCGAGGATTCGGGCTGGCGGGTGGAAACCCATGGCCAGAAAGGCTTCAACGGCGTGGCCATCCTGTCGCGCCTGCCGCTTGAGGATGTGACGCGTGGCCTGCCGGGGGACGATGCCGACGAACAGGCGCGCTGGATAGAGGCCACGGTGATCGGTCCGGTTCAGGCGGTGCGCCTCTGCGGGCTGTACCTGCCCAATGGCAACCCCGCGCCCGGGCCGAAATACGATTACAAACTGGCGTGGATGGCGCGGATGGAGGCGCGGGTGCGCGAGCTTCTGGCGCTTGAGGAACCGCTGGTGCTTGCCGGGGATTACAATGTGATCCCGCAGCCCGAGGATGCCGCCCGGCCGGGGGCGTGGCATGATGATGCGCTGTTCCTGCCCCAGACCCGTGCCGCCTTCCGCCGTCTTGTCAATCTGGGACTGACCGATGCGTTCCGCGCCCGGATCGCGGGGCCGGGGCATTATTCCTTCTGGGATTATCAGGCAGGCGCCTGGGAAAAGAACAACGGCATCCGCATCGACCATCTGCTGCTGTCGCCGCAGGCGGCGGATCTGTTGCAGGATGTGGCCATCGACCGTGAGACGCGCGCTGGCGAAAAACCCTCGGACCATGTGCCGGTCCATATCGCGCTTGCCGCCTGATCAGGACCGCCTCGCACCTCTTTCATCTTGGCTCATATACCTTGGCGGGAAGGCGGCCTTGCCGCCGTGGGGGGCAGCGCCCCCCTCAGCCCTTTCAATCCCCCGCTGTCACATCATGGCCATGGATCCAGTCGAAGCGGCGCAGCGGCAGCGATGGCGCGATCCGCGATCCCAGCCGCATTGCCAGATGCGCGGCCTCCCGCAGCGGCGATCCCAGATGATAGATCCGCCCGCTGCGATCGGCCGCCGCGACCACCGCCGACGTGCGCAGGCGCCTTGCGGCCTGATAGGCGGCAAAGGCGTCCTCCGGCCGGTCATGCCGGTCCAGCGCCTCGGCCAGAACCCAGGCATCCTCCAGCGCCAGATTGGCACCCTGTGCCAGAAAGGGCAGCGTCGGATGGGCCGCATCGCCCAGCAGGGCCGCGCGGCCCTGATGCCAGCTTTGCGCCACGGGATGCCGGAACAGCCCCCAGAGCCCGACCTCGGCCACCCGGTCCAGCCAGCCCTGAACGCGCGGCGCGAACCCGGCAAAGGCCTGCCGCAGTTCACCCGGCTCGTCCCGCAGCGACCAGCCCTCGGCGGCCCAGCGGCGGCGCTCCTCGACCGCGATGATATTGCGCAGGGTGCCGCCCCGCAGCGGATAGCTGACCAGATGACGCCCCGGTCCCATATGCACCTCGGCCACCGGATCGCCACCCTCACCAGGCAAGGCCGGGATGGTCGCCCGCCAGGCGATGCGATTGGTGAAAAGCGGCGCGACATCGCCATTGAGGGCGGCGCGCAGGCGCGAATGCAACCCGTCCGCCCCAATCAGCAGATCTGCCTCGCGCGCAGCGCCTGTAGCCATGCGCAGCCGCGGCCGCGCGCCGGACAGATCCACAGCCTCGACCTTTTGCAGAAGCTGCAGTTCCACCCCCGCTGACAGCGCCCCCTCCAGCAGCAGCGCAATCAGATCGGCGCGGTGGATCAGGTGATAGTCCCAGCCGGGCCGGGCCGCTGCCAGATCAAGACGCATCACCCCGGCACCGGTATCCCCACGGATCAGGTGCACGGCCCGGGCCCGCATCGCGGCTGTGGCCAGCGCCGGACCCAGCCCCAGCGCCGCCATCACCCGCGCGCCGTTCGGGCTGATCTGCAGGCCTGCACCCACCTCGCGGATCGCATCGGACTGTTCCAGCACGGTCACCCGCGCCCCGCGCAAGGCCAGCGCCCGCGCCACGGCGAGCCCCGCAATGCCACCGCCCAGAACCGTGATCCCTGCCCCGGTCACCGCCATGTTCCGCCCTTTCAGGATGCAGAACGCCGGGTCCAGCACGGGCCCGGCGTTCTGCAGATCATATGTGAAACGCGCGATCAGTCGTCGCGATGCACCCGTTCCCGCCGTTCATGTTTTTCCTGCGCTTCCAGCGTCATCGTGGCGATGGGCCGCGCATCCAGCCTCTTGAGCGAGATCGGCTCGCCGGTGGCCTCGCAATAGCCGTATTCGCCATGCTCGATCCGCCGCAGCGCCGCGTCGATCTTCGAGACCAGCTTGCGCTGACGGTCGCGGGTGCGCAGTTCCAGCGCGCGGTCGGTTTCCTCGGATGCGCGGTCGGCGATATCGGGCACATTGCGCGCCGATCCCTGCAACCCCTCGATCGTTTCGGCCGACTGATCCAGAAGCTCCTGCTTCCAGACCAGCAGCTTGCGGCGGAAATATTCCAGCTGCCGGTCATTCATGAAGGGTTCATTCTCGGCGGGGCGGTAATCGTCGGGAAGGAAGGATTCGGCCTTCATTGCTGGATTCTCCTTGACGTCACGCGACGCCGACACTGGGGCATAGGTCATTGCACGCTCCTGTTGCGGGTCAATTAGCCGAAGGCTGCGCGAATGTCACTAGCGGTTGCGACAAATTCGGCCCGGGGCTAGGGTCGCCCCGTGCGCGTTCCCCCCGATCCGGCCAGAGGCTTCAACTGCAAGATGAAATTCACATCCACCGATCGCTATATCGCCCCCGAGGACCTGACGGTTGCGGTCAATGCCGCCGTGACGCTGCAACGCCCGCTGCTGGTGAAGGGAGAGCCGGGAACCGGCAAGACCGAGCTTGCGCGCGAGGTTGCAACCGCGCTGAACCTGCCGATCCTTGAATGGCATGTGAAATCAACCACCCGCGCCCAGCAGGGGCTTTACGAATATGATGCCGTCAGCCGCCTGCGCGACAGCCAGCTGGGTGACGCCCGCGTCCATGACGTGAAGAACTATATCCGCAAGGGCAAGCTCTGGCAGGCGTTTGAGGCGGAAAGCCGCGTGGTGCTGCTGATCGACGAGATCGACAAGGCCGATATCGAGTTCCCGAACGATCTGTTGCAGGAACTCGACCGCATGGAATTCCATGTCTATGAGACCGGAGAGACGATCCGCGCCACGCACCGTCCGGTGGTCATCATTACCTCGAACAATGAAAAGGAACTGCCCGACGCGTTTCTGCGCCGCTGTTTCTTCCATTTCATCCGCTTTCCAGATGCCGAGACGCTGCGCGCCATCGTCCGGGTGCATTTCCCCGCTATCAAGGAAACGCTGCTATCGACGGCGCTGACGCAGTTTTTTGAGATCCGTGACATGCCGGGGATCAAGAAGAAACCCTCGACTTCCGAGGCGCTGGACTGGCTGAAACTGCTGCTGGCCGAGGATCTGACCGCCGAGGATCTGGCCCGCGACAAGGTGGCCCTGCCCCGGCTGCATGGTGCGCTGCTGAAAAATGAACAGGATGTGCATCTGTTCGAACGTCTGGCCTTCATGGCCCGCTCGGGGCGCTGATCGTCGTCCGTCATCGCAGGTCACCCCGCGCCGGATTGCGGATGCCCCCGCAGCGCTTTGAAAGGCCCCGCGGCGTTGCACGGTCCGGCGCCGGGAAAGGGGCACTTGAACAACGCCCGCCAAGTCCATGGAGGCACACAGGGATACTGCCCTTTGCCCAAGGGCCAAATCGCTCTTCTGCCTCGCCGATTGCCGCATTTCCAACATCATTCGATCACGAAACTGGCCAGATCTGAAACAATTCGACACATATCGTCAGGGCGCCCGCGCAAATCTGGCGCGCGGCCCGTCCGGCTGCGCTAGGCCTTGAATCACGGCAGCAGATGAAATTCCCAAAGATTGACATGAACGGGCCGCGTTCCTGACACTCGCATCCCGTTCTGTGATCCTGAGCAGAACAACAGTGCGGAATGCCGAAAATGGCCGATACGAGTTTGACCGATCCCGATACCCCTGCCGCCGACCGCCTTGCAATCCGGCCTCTGGCCAGTTGTCTTGCGGCGGAATGGCATGGCTTACGTGCCGACCTTTTGCCGCAGGAAGACCCGGCGGTGGCTGCGGCGACCCTCAAACGTCTTGTGTCCCAGAATGGCAGCGATGCCGCGATGCTTGTTCTGCGCGGGTACCGTCCGGTCGGCCTTGCCTGTTATCGCATCACGCGGGGCCGCGACGCGCTGGACAGCGTCTTTGAGGTGACCGAATGGCTGTTCCGGCCAGAGGCGTCCGGGACCGGCGCAGGCGCGCATCTGATCGGCTTTCTGTATATGGCGGCCGAGGCGCAGGGCGCGCCGCTGGTCTATTGGCCCTCTGCCGTGACCGGGTTCCGCCCTGCGGCGGACGCGACCGGCCCTGACCGGAAAGCGGCCTGACGATGCGCTTGGCTTCTGTCCTTTCGGTCTGTCTGCTGACCGCCTGCCTGCCGACGCCGGGGGCCGAGGTGTCGATGAATTTCGCGCAAGGTGACCTGGGAGTATCCTTCCCGCCACCGTCCGCGATGAACGGGCATGGGCTGAAACCGGGCGAACGGCCCCGGCGCGGCAATGCCGAACTGGCGCGCGATTTTCTCGATCTCAGCTTCCGGATGGAAAGCGGACGCCCCCTGCCACGGTTCAGCCGTTTCGAAGGCCCGGTCACGGTGCGGATGACGGGGGCGGTCCCGCCCTCGGCGGCGACCGATCTGTCCCGGCTGCTGCAACGGCTGCGCAGCGAGGCGGGCATCGACATCCGCGAAATCCCGCAAGGTGAGGCCGCGATCACGCTGCAATTCCTGCCGCGCAAGGTGATCCAGACCACCTATGCCAATGTCGCCTGTTTCGTCGCCCCCCGCGTTTCCGGCTGGGAGGAGTTCAAAGCCGCCCGCAATACCGGCCAACTTGACTGGCCAAGCCTGCACCGGCGCGAAAAGCTGGCGGTCTTTCTGCCTGCAGACAGTTCAGCGCAGGAAGTGCGCGATTGCCTGCATGAGGAACTGGCCCAGGCGCTGGGCCCCCTGAACGATCTGTACCGGCTGACGGATTCCGTCTTCAACGATGACAATTTCCACACCTCGCTGACCGGGTTCGACATGCTGATCCTGCGCGCCACTTACGCGCCGGAATTGCGCTCGGGCATGACCGAGGCCGAGGTGGCGGCACGGCTTCCGCTGGTGCTGGCGCGGATCAATCCGGCGGGGGGCAGAGCGGCAGGCGCAGCACCCCATTCCCCCACCCCGCGCGCGTGGATCAATGCGATCGAGGGCGCCCTGTCGGGGTCCGGCCCTGCGGGGCGGCGGGCGGATCTGGCGCAGCAGGCGCTGGGAATGGCGCGGGCGCAGGGCTGGACCGACGGGCGCCTTGCCTTCAGCTATTTTGCGGTGGGGCGGCAATTGCTGGGGTCGGACCCGGCCAAAGCGATGTCGGCCTTTGCCGAGGCGGGGCGTGTCTATCGCGGGCTACCCGGCGGCGCCATCCATGCAGCCCATGTCGATATGCAGATCGCGGCCGTGGCATTGGCAAGCGGTGACTCCGGCGGGGCGCTGGCTATCGCCGACCGGATCACGCCCGTCGTCGCCGCCTCGGAAAACGCGGCGCTGATGGCGACCGTCCTGATGCTGCGGGCCGAGGCGCTGACGCTGCAGGGGCGCGACAGTGAGGCGCAAGCCCTGCGCATGGACAGTCAGGGTTGGGCGCGCTATGGCTTCGGTTCGGACGCGCAGGTCCGGGCGCGGATGGCGGAAATCGCCGCCCTTGCCCGGCGCGGCAAGCGAAGCTGACGGGCAAGGGATCTGCCCGCAACCATAAAGGCGGCAGGCCATGATCGTGATTGCAGGCATCCTGCTGGGGGCTGTTCTGGGTGCGCGCACAGCACTGCGGCGCGGGGGCAAACGGCTTGATGCGCTGCAATATGGCGCGGCCTATGCCATCGGCTGCGGCCTGCTGGGCCTGTTCCTGACCATCTTCATCGAGCGTATGGCGTAAGCCCATGTTCCTGCCCTTCTTCGCAGAGCTGAGGAAGGCGGGCGTCCCGGTCAGCCCGCGGGAATTCCTGACCTTTCTGGAAGGCGTCGCAGCGGGGCTGGTCACATGGGATGTGGACGGGTTCTATTTTCTGGCCCGCGCCGCGATGGTCAAGAACGAGGGGCATCTGGACCGCTTCGACCGCGCCTTTTCGGCAGCGTTCAAGGGACTGGAAGGGATCGCGCCCGAGGCGGTGATCGAGGCGCTGGACCTGCCCGAGGACTGGCTGCGCAAACTGGTCGAACGCCATATGACGCCTGAGGAACGCGCGGCGGTCGAGGCGCTTGGCGGGTTCGATGCGCTGATGGAAACCCTGCGGCAGCGGCTTGAGGAACAGAAAGGCCGCCATCAGGGCGGCAACAAATGGGTCGGCACCGCCGGAACCTCGCCTTTCGGGGCCTATGGCTACAACCCCGAAGGCGTGCGGATCGGCCAGAATGAAAGCCGGCACCAGCGCGCGGTCAAGGTCTGGGACCGGCGCGAATTCCGCAATCTTGACGACAGCCGCGAACTGGGCACGCGCACGATCAAGGTGGCGCTGAAACGGCTGCGCAAATGGGCACGGGACGGTGCCGCCGAGGAACTGGACCTTGACGGCACGATCCGCGCGACCGCCCGGCAGGGCTGGCTGGATCTGCGTACCCGGCCCGAGCGGCGCAATGCTGTGAAGGTGCTGCTGTTTCTCGATATCGGCGGATCAATGGACTCACATGTGCAGCTGGTCGAGGATCTGTTCAGCGCCGCGCGGTCGGAATTTCGGCATCTGGAGCATTTCTATTTCCACAACTGCATCTATGAAGGGCTCTGGCGCGACAACCGTCGCCGCTGGGATCAGCAGACCCCGACGATGGAGGTGCTGAACCGTTTCGGGCCCGACTGGAAATGCATCTTTGTCGGCGATGCCTCGATGAGCCCCTATGAAGTGCTGCATCCGGGCGGCGCAAATGAACATTGGAACGCGGAATCCGGTCAGGTCTGGCTGGAACGGCTTTGCGCGCAATGGCCGTCGCACCTGTGGATCAATCCCGTGCCCGAGGCGCATTGGCGCCATACCCAGTCCACTGGGATCATCCGGCAGATCCTGGACGGTCGCATGGTGCCGATGACGATCGAGGGCATCACCCGGGGCACGAAAGTGCTGGGCCGGTGATCGGCGCGCGGTCCACAGGCGGGCTTTGGCTGCGGATCGCGCTGGGGTTTGCGGCGGGGCTGACGCTGCTGTTCCTGCTGCGCGCGATCTTCTTTGCGACGATCTGGATGGAAAGTGACCCGCAGCGCCATGCGGTCGAGGCCTGGATGACGCCGCGCTATATCGTGCGGACCTATGGCCTGCCTCCGGACCGGGTGGATGCAGCCCTTGGCCTGCCCACCGGGCAAAGTCCGCGCAAACCGCTTGCCGATATCGCCGAACGTCAGGGCCTGCCCGTCGCCCACCTGATCGCGGCGGTCGAGGCGTTGCGCGACGAAGGCGAACGCCAGCCCGGGGGCACCGGCAGCCCCGGTGCCAACGCCCCCGGCCACAGCGGACCGGACAGCAAAAGACTGGGCGGGGGCAGCGGCGAATGACCGATCTGCTGCTGCTTGCTGTCACCGATTACGGGGTTCTGGTGATTTTCGTGGCCACGGTGATGTCCTGCCTTGGCCTGCCCTCGCCCGCCTCGCTTCTGATGATGGCGGGGGGGGCCTTTGCCGCGACCGAGGATCTGGATCTCTGGACAGTCTGCCTTGCGGCCTTTCTGGGCGCGGTTCTGGGCGATCAGTCACTTTACTGGCTGGTCCGTCGCGGCGGCGGCGTGCGCCTGTGGAAATGGCTGTCGGCGCGCAAGGGCGCAGGACGCCTGATGACCGCCGCCGAGGGGTTTCTGGACCGGCGCGGCGGCTGGGCGGTATTTCTCTCGCGCTGGCTGTTCAGCCCGCTGGCGCCCTATGTCACCCTGTCCGCCGGGGCGACCGAAATGCGCTGGGGCCGGTTCACCGCCGCCAATATGTCGGGTGAGGCGCTTTGGGTCGCGCTCTATGTCAGCCTTGGCTATGTCTTCACCACCCGGATCGAGGAGGTTTCCGAAACACTCGGCTCGGTGATCGGGCTTTTGTCGGCGGGGCTGGTCACGCTGGCGCTGTGGCTGCTTTACCGGCAGATGCGGCAAAACCGGGCCGATGACGAATGATCCGCTTGCACAAACCCGCGCGCAACCCAGATTAGGCGCATGGTCAAGTTCCTCCCGATCCTTCTGCCGATCCTTTATGCTTGGGTCATGTATCACTATTCGGTCTGGCGCACCTCGCGGATGCTGGACGAACAGTCGCGCCCGCTGCGCGAGCCTGCGCTGGAACAGACACTGCAACGGCTGGCCGATGCGGTGGATCTGCCGAAGATCGAGGTTTTCGTCTTCGACGTGGACCCGGTCAACGGGCTGGCCGCGCCGGATGGCCGGATCTTCCTGACCCGGGGTTTTCTGCAGAAATACCGTCAGGACGAAGTGACAGCCGAGGAACTGGCCAGCGTCATCGCGCATGAACTGGGCCATGTCGCGATGGGCCATACAAAGCGGCGCATGATCGACGTGACCGGGCAGAACGCGGTTTTCGTTGTGCTGGCCGGGCTGTTAGGGCGGTTCATCCCGATCATCGGGATCTGGATCGCCCGGGGCATTTCCACCGCGCTGGCGGCGGGCCTGTCGCGCAAGGATGAATATGAGGCCGATGCCTATGCGTCGGCCCTGATGGTCAAGGCCGGGTTCGGAACCGGGCCGCAGAAATCGCTGTTCCGTAAGCTGGACGCGCTGACCGGGGCTGCCGGGCAGGCGGTGCCGCAATGGCTGCGCAGCCATCCCCGGACCGCCGAGCGTATCCGGGCCATTGAAACCCGCGATGCGCGCTGGCAACAGGGCTGAAGCAGCAGAATTGCCGCAAAGGCACGGATTTTCGGGGTAGACGCCGATGCCGCAGCGCGGCATGAGAAGACATGGCCGATCCGAAAACCCACAGCCTGACCGAGGATGCGCAGGGCATCGCCTTTGCCGCGACCATGGCCGCCTTCGGCATCATGATCCTGACGCATCTGGGCCTTGTCACCGGCCAGACGGCCGGACTTGCGGTGCTGATCTCCTATGTCACGGGCTGGGGTTTCGGTCCGGTGTTTTTCGTGGTGAACATTCCTTTCTATGCGTTTGGCTATTGGCGCATGGGCGCGCGGTTCATGATCAAGACCTTCCTTGCCGTGGCGGCCCTATCGGGCCTGACCATGGTGATGCCGGGCTGGGTCAGCTTTGCCCATCTCGATACCGGCTTTGGCGCGGTGCTGTTCGGTCTGGTCTCGGGAGCCGCGCTTCTGGCGTTGTTCCGCCACGGCGCCAGCCTTGGCGGCATCGGCATCGTGGCGCTGATCCTGCAGGACCGTTTCGGCATCCGCGCAGGCTGGGTCCAGCTTGGTTTCGATGCGGTGCTTTTCGCGGTGGCGCTGGCCATCGTGGACCTGCCGACGGTGCTGTGGTCCTTTCTCGGGGCCGCGATTGTCAACCTGACCATTGCGATCAATCACCGCCGCGACCGGTATGTCGCGACGTGACGCATATGTTTCACTGGCCTTTCTCCGCCGCCTCCTGTAAGGCCGCGCCAACCCTGCTTAAGTGAAAGAGACCTCCCGATGGAGCTTCGCAACATCGCCATCATCGCGCATGTCGACCATGGCAAGACCACCCTAGTGGACGAGATGCTGAAACAGTCCGGCACGTTCCGCGACAATCAGGCGCTGACCGAGCGTGCGATGGACAGCAATGACATCGAACGCGAACGCGGCATCACGATCCTGGCCAAATGCACCTCGGTCGAACATGCCGGTGTCCGCATCAATATCGTCGACACCCCCGGCCACGCCGATTTCGGCGGTGAGGTCGAACGCATCCTGAGCATGGTCGACGGTGTTGTCCTGCTGGTCGATGCCGCCGAAGGGCCGATGCCGCAGACGAAATTCGTTCTGGCCAAGGCGCTGGCGCTGAACCTGCGGCCCATCGTGGTGCTGAACAAGGTCGACAAGCCCGATGCCGAACCCGACCGCGCGCTGAATGAGGTGTTCGACCTTTTCGCCAATCTCGGTGCCAGCGACGCACAGCTTGATTTCCCGCATCTCTATGCTTCTGGCCGGTCCGGCTGGGCCGATGCCGAACTGGACGGATCGCGCGAAAACCTTGATGCGCTGTTCGATCTGATCGTGCGCCATGTGCCCGCCCCGAAACAGGTTTCGGCGGCGGATGAACCTTTCCGCATGCTGGCCACCACGCTTTCGGCGGATCCTTTCATCGGACGCATCCTGACCGGCCGGGTCGAGGCGGGCACGATCAAGGTGGGCGCGCAGCTCAAAGCCCTGTCGCGCACCGGTGAACGGCTTGAGGCGTTCCGCGTCACCAAGATCCTTGCCTTTCGCGGGCTGAACCAGACCGCCATCGACGAGGCCGTGGCCGGCGATATCGTGACGCTTGCCGGCATGACCAAGGCGACGGTCGCCGATACGCTGTGCGACCCTTCGGTCGAGGTGCCGCTGCCCGCCCAGCCCATCGACCCGCCGACCATCACCGTGACCTTCGGCATCAATGACAGTCCGCTGGCGGGCAAGGACGGATCGAAGGTGCAAAGCCGCGTGATCCGCAAGCGCCTGATGGATGAGTCCGAGGTCAATGTCGCGATCAAGATCGCCGACACTCCCGGCGGTGAGGCGTTCGAGGTTTCGGGCCGGGGCGAATTGCAGATGGGTGTTCTGATCGAGAACATGCGCCGTGAAGGGTTCGAGCTGTCGATCTCCCGCCCCCGCGTGATCTTCCGCGAGGAAGATGGCGTGCGGATGGAACCGATCGAGGAAGTCATCATCGACGTGGATGACGAATACTCCGGCGTCGTGATCGAAAAACTGACCGGCGAACGCAAGGGTGATCTGGTCGAGATGAAACCCGCAGGCGTCGGCAAGACCCGCATCGTGGCGCATGTGCCGTCGCGCGGGCTGATCGGCTATCACGGGCAGTTCCTGACCGACACGCGCGGCACCGGGGTTCTGAACCGCATTTTTCACAGCTGGGCCCCGCATAAGGGCCCGATTCAGGGCCGCCGCACCGGGGTTCTGATCTCGATGGAGAACGGGATTTCGGTCTCCTATGCCCTGTGGAAACTGGAAGATCGCGGCAAGTTCTTCATCGGCGCGCAGGAAGCCGTTTATACCGGCATGATCCTTGGCGAACACAACCGCGACAATGATCTTGAGATCAACCCGCTGAAGGGCAAGCAGCTGACCAACGTCCGCGCCTCGGGCACGGATGAAGCGGTGCGCCTGACCACACCGGTCCGGATGAGCCTTGAGGAATCCATCGCCTATATCGAGGATGATGAACTGGTCGAGGTCACGCCCAAGAACATCCGCATGCGCAAACGCTTCCTTGACCCGCATGAGCGCAAGCGCCAGTCGCGCGCGTCCTGATTTCAGGGCGGCGGCAGGCGGCCCAGAACCGTCAGCCGCCCTGCTGCGCCCGGCCCTGCCGAGCCCAGCCGTGTCACGATGATCTCTCCTGAACGGGGCACGATTCCGGTCAGGGCGGTGATATTGACCTGATGCGTCACCAGCAGCGCGCGCCCGGACCCCAGCCCGCGCAGTTGCGCCAGCGTTTCGGCGCTGGCGGTGCCTTCCCGGCCACGATCGGCAAAGAAGCTGTCGAGTGACGGCCAGTGCGTCACTGCGCCCAGATCCAGCAATTCCGCCGTTTCGCGCGCCCGGCACCAGCCGGAACTGGCAAGAATATCCGGCCTGATCCCCGCTGCCCGAAATTGCGCGCCCCGGCGGCGGGCCTCGTCCCGGCCTGCGTCGGAAAGAGTGCGCTGCGTGGCGCAGTCATCCACGCGAAACCCCGGCGGATCGCCGGTTCCGGGCGCCGTGGCATGACGCATCAGCATCACGATCCCGGTCTGTTGCAACAGATCAGACGCCGCTACGGTCGGCCACAGGGCAAGAAAGAAGGCGGCTATCAGCATATGCATGGCGGGGCAGGTAGGACACTGGGACGAAAGGGCAAGATCGCAGCGCCCCTGCAGGCTTTATCCCGCGACCCTTTCCGCGATTTCCGGGCTTCCCTCAGACGCGCAAATCCCGCAGAACGCTGGCATGTGGACCGGTCTCCCCGATTTACCGCCCGACCGCCCGTTGCTGATCGCCGGGCCGACCGCCAGCGGAAAATCCGCGCTGGCGGCTGAAATCGTGGCGCGTTCGGGGGGCGTGATTGTCAATGCCGATGCGCTGCAGGTCTATGACTGCTGGCGCGTGCTGACGGCGCGGCCCTCGGTCGCGGAAGAGGCCGCACTGCCCCACCAGCTTTATGGTCATGTCGGGCGGCATGATGTCTGGTCGGCCGGTCATTGGCTGCGGGCTGTGGCCGAGATTATGCAAAACGGTGCCCGCCCGGTGATCGTCGGGGGGACGGGGCTGTATTTCACGGCCCTGACCGCAGGTCTGGCCCGGATCCCCGAAACCCCGCCCGACATCCGCGCACAGGGCAACCGGCTGCGGGCCGAAGGCGGGATTGCAGCACTGCTGGCGGGCATCGACCCGCAGACCGCCGCCCGCATCGACCGGCAGAACCCGGCCCGCGTGCAGCGCGCATGGGAGGTGCAGCAGGCCACCGGCCGGGGCTTGGCCGCTTGGCAGGACGAAACCGGCCCGCCACTGCTGCCACTTTCACAATGCGAACCCCTGATCCTGCGACCCGACCGCGACTGGCTGGCCCGGCGGATCGACCTGCGGTTCGAGGCGATGATGCAGGACGGCGCGCTGGAGGAGGCCCGCGCCGCCTTGCCCCACTGGGATCCGGCGCTGCCATCCTCCCGGGCCATCGGCGCGCCGGAGCTGATTAGGCATCTGCGGGGTGAGACCGGGCTGGAAGAGGCTGTCGAGGCGGCAAAAATCGCGACAAGACAATATGCCAAACGGCAGCGCACATGGTTCCGCAACCGTCTGAAAGGCTGGCATCTGCTGGACCTGCCCTGACGGTCTTGACTGATTCGGGCGGTGGAATGACCGCGCGGCATCCGGTCCTGCCGAACCGCCGCCATGATTCGCTCCTCAACGCGGGAAAAGCGCCAAACCTGTGGATAGATCTGTGTAAATGTCACTTTTCGTACATTTTCTGCTTTGGATTGCCCGAAAGCCGCGCTTACTCTGCCCGCTTGGGGCCTGTCCGGGACATGCCAGAGGCCCCGCTGGGAGCCGAAAGGAAAACCGATGACGCGTTCCTATCCGATCTCGCAACTGCGACTGGTTGCAGTGCCGCGCCTGACGGCCGGTGGTCGCTGGCGGGTTGAGGCGATGCGGTCACTCTCCGAGCCGATGCTGTTGTGGTTCACCAAGGGACAGGGACGCATTACCATCGCGGGGTCAACCCGGGGCTATACCGCCCATAACGCGATCTTTCTGCCCCCCGGCGTCATGCATGGGTTTGAGGCCGGTCCGGCGGTGTTCGGCACAGCGGTGTTCTTCGGGCGCGATTGTGACGTGACATTGCCGAAAGTGCCGCATCATCTGCGCATCCGCGAAACCTTTGCCGCGCAGGAACTCAACATCACGCTGGATGCAATCACCCGTGAGACGGAAAGCACCAGCCCCGGCAAGGACCGCGCCACGCGGCACTATCTGGGGCTGCTGGGGGTCTGGCTGGAACGGCAGGTCGACAAGGTCGCCGCCGAACAGAAACGCCCCGATGCGGCGCATCGGCTGGTGGCGCGCTATTCGGCCCTGCTGGAACGGGATTTCCGGTCTGGCATGGGGGTGGCCGATTTCGCCTCGGCGCTTGGCGTGACCCCCACCCATCTGACGCGCTGCTGCAAGCTGGCCTGCGGGCGGCCCGCCTCGGCGCTGCTGCATGACCGGCTGATTTTCGAGGCCCGGCAGATGCTTGCGGAAACCCGTATCCCGGTCGGACGGATCGCGGATGTTCTGGGCTTCACCTCGCCCGCTTATTTCACCCGCGCCTTCCAGCACCGCACCGGAAAATCGCCCTCGGCCTTCCGCAAGGGCGCCTGAGACCCTGCTTTCCGTGCCTTTGGGGTTGGCTTAGGGGGTAGACCTCCGGGTTCAGTCCTGTAGGCTGGGGCCATGTCGTTTTTAAGCGATCAAGTGCCGAAAGCAATCGTTGACCGTTGCGGCCAGACATGCGGAAATACACGCGTGTCCGGCACGTCCGACCCCTTGCAGTTCTTGCAGGGGCTTGCGGTCTGTTCACCAAGACAAAACATGACAGGGAGATCATGATGACCGACAGAACCGGAAACGGTGTTAAACTGCATCCTGCAGCCGTGATGTATTCGGAAGAAGTGAAGGCCGGAAAGCTCAGCCGCCGCGAGTTCCTGACCCGCGCCTCGGCGCTCGGTGTCATGGCCCCGGCCGCTTACGGGCTTCTGGGCCTTGCCGCCCCCGCGGCGCAGGCGCAGGAAACCCCGACATCCGGCGGTACGCTGCGGATGGAGATGGAAACCAAAGGCCTAAAAGACCCGCGCACCGCCGACTGGAGCCAGATCGCCAACTTCACCCGTGGCTGGCTGGAATACATGGTCGAATACAATACTGATGGCAGCCTGCGCGGAATGCTTCTGGAAAGCTGGGAAGCCAATGACGATGCGACCGAATTCACGCTGAAAGTGCGTCAGGGCGCGAAATGGAGCAATGGCGACGATTTCACCGCCGAGGATGTCGCCTTCAATATCGACCGCTGGTGCGATGGCACGGTCGAGGGCAATTCCATGGCGGGCCGCATGGCGACCCTGCAGAATCCCGAAACGCAGAAGGCCGCCGAAGGCGCGATCACTGTCGTCGATGCGCAGACCGTGGCGCTGAAACTGTCGGCCCCCGATATTTCCATCATCATCAACATGGCCGATTACCCTGCGGCGGTCGTCCACCAGTCCTATGACGGCGGTGACCCGTCGGTAAACCCGATCGGCACCGGGCCCTATCTGCCCGAACTGAACGAGGTCGGCGTGCGCCAGACGCTTGTGCGCAATGAGGATCACACCTGGTGGGGCACCGAGGTCTATGGCGGCCCCTATCTGGACCGGATCGAATATATCGACCTCGGCACCGACCCCTCGGCCCATATCGCCGCTGCCGGTTCGGGTGAGATTGACGCAACCTATCAATCGGTTGGCGATTTCATCGACATCCTTGACGGGTTGGGCTGGGAAAAGTCGGAAGCCATCACCTCGGCCACGATCACCGTGCGCTTTAACCAGGATGCCGATATCTACAAGGATGTGAATGTGCGTCGGGCGCTGGTCGGCGCGGTGGACAACAATGTCGTGCTTGAACTTGGCTATAACGGGCTGGGCACGCTGGCCGAAAACCACCATGTCTGCCCGATCCATCCGGAATATGCCGAACTGCCGCCGCTGACGCCCGATCCGGCCGCCTCGATGGCGGCCCTGACCGAGGCGGGCATGGCCGATCAGGAGTTTGAACTGGTCTCGCTTGACGATGCCTGGCAGGCCGCGACCTGTGACGCGGTGGCGGCCCAGATGCGCGATGCGGGTATCAACATCAAGCGCACCGTTCTGCCAGGTTCGACCTACTGGAACGACTGGCTGAAATTCCCCTTCTCGGCGACGGAATGGAACATGCGTCCGCTGGGCGTGCAGGTCATCTCGCTGGCCTATCGCACCGGGGAAGCCTGGAACGAATCCGCCTTCTCGAACGCGGAATTCGACACGGTTCTGGCGCAGGCGAATTCCATCGCCGATGCCGATGAACGCCGCGTGGTGATGAAGCGTATTCAGGAAATCCTGCAGGAACAGGGTGTCATGGTGCAGCCCTACTGGCGCTCGCTTTACCGCCATTACGATCCCAAGGTGAAGGGCGCCGAAATGCACCCGACCTTTGAACACCACCATTACAAGTGGTGGATGGCTGCCTGATCCATCCGGATCACCGGGCCGGGGGCATTTTTCCCGGCCCGATTCCCGCAAAAATTGATTCCGGCCGGGCGGGGGGCAGATCCCTCCGCGCAGCACCCCATTCCTGAGTTTCCGGAAAAGGACGGCCCATGCTGATGTTTCTGTCCCGCCGTCTGGGGATCATGGCGTTGACGGCACTCTGCCTCACCTTCGTTGTGTTCTTCCTGACCAATCTAGAGCCCAATCTTGAGAAACTCGCCCGGTCCGAAGGTTCGGTCCGCATGAGCGACGATCAGGTGACCAGCTGGCTGGAGGCCAATGGCCACGCCCGGCCCCTGATTATGCGCTATGGCGAATGGCTGGGCGTGCTGCCCGGCTGGACGCGTGACGTGGATGGATCGGTCACCGGGCGATGTATCCGGGGCGGGCTGACGGCGGAAACTGCGCCCACCCGCTGCGGCGTTCTGCAGGGCAATTGGGGGCAATCCTCGGTGTTCAAGCGCCCGGTGGGTGAAATCATGGGCCGCAGCCTCGCCGCGACGGGCTGGCTGATGCTCTGGGTCATGATCGTGATGGTGCCTTCGGCGCTGCTGCTGGGTGTTCTTGCGGGGATGCGCGAAGGCACGCGCACCGACCGCGCGCTGTCAACCGTGGCCATCGCCACCACTGCGACGCCCGAATATGTCTCGGGCGTTATCCTGATCGTTGTCTTTGCATCGGCCACGGCGGGCATCTCGCCGGTTCTGGCCGAATGGGGCTGGATCAGCGGCCGCACGCTCTTTCAGGGCACCGCCACATCGGCCATGGACAAGATCACCTTCTGGAATTTCGGCCTGCCGGTGCTGACCATCGCGCTTTACGGCATGGGCTATATCGCCCGCATGACGCGCGCCTCGATGACCGAGGTGATGACAGCGCAATATATCCGCACCGCGCGGCTCAAGGGCGTGAAATTCCGCGATGTGGTGATACGCCACGCGCTGCGCAATGCGCTGATCGCGCCTTTCACCGTCATCATGCTGCAGTTTCCCTGGCTTTTGAACGGCGTTGTGATTGTCGAAACCCTGTTCAATTACAAAGGCTTCGGATGGACGCTGGTGCAGGGGGCGGGCAATAACGACATCGACCTTCTGCTGTCCTGTTCGGTTGTCGCGGTGATCGTTGTTCTGGTCACGCAGCTCATATCCGATATCGGATATGCTTTCCTTAACCCCCGTATCCGGATTTCCTGAGGAGGATCGCCCATGGAACCGCTTGGCTGGGGTGGCATCTTCGCCCGTATGGCAATTCAGTTCTGGCCCGTCTGGGCCGCATTGATCGTGACCTTCGCGGTCTCGATCCATCAGAAACGCAAGCTGGGCCTCTACGGCAAGCTGTTCGACAGCCCGATCGGCATGATCGGCTTTGCCATCGTGATGTTCTGGGTCTTCACCGCGCTTTTTGCCGATCTCATCATCACGCAGGATCCGCTGGTCCAGATCTCCAGCATGAAGAACAAGCCGCCGGGCGAAGCGGCACCTGAAGGATCGTCCTATGCCTATTACCTGCTGGGCGGTGACAACCTTGCGCGCGATGTCTTCAGCCGCATGGTGATGGGGGCGCGGCGCGTGCTGGCCATCGCCCCGGCCGCCACGGCCTTCGCCTTCATGGTCGGCATCACGCTGGGCCTGCCTGCGGGCTATTTCGGCGGCAGGCTGGATACCGGGCTTTCCTTCCTTGCCAATCTCGTGCTGGCCTTCCCGGTGATCCTGCTGTTCTATCTGCTGGTCACGCCGGAGATCCGCGATACCGGCATCCCGATCATTCTGGCCGCCGTTCTGTTCATCTTCCCGGTGATCTTCTTCATCACACTGTTCAACAGCCGCTACTTCACCGATCCGCCGAAACGAAACCTGTTCATCGGCATCACATTGGTTCTTGGCCTCTGGGCCTATTCGGGTCTTGCCTTCAACATGGACCCGCTGGGCGTCTGGTCGATGGATCCGAACCTGCTGAATGTCTTTGTCGCCGTGGTCTTCGTGAACGCCCCCACCGTGTTCCGCATCGTGCGCGGCATCGTGCTGGATCTGCGGTCGCGCGACTATGTCGCCGCAGGCCAGACCCGGGGGGAAGGTGCGTGGTATATCATGCTGTGGGAGATCCTGCCCAATGCGCGCGGGCCGCTGATCGTCGATTTCTGCCTGCGCATCGGCTATACGACCATCCTTCTGGGCACGCTTGGCTTCTTCGGCCTCGGCGTCAGCCCCGAAAGCCCGGACTGGGGCTCGACCATCAATGACGGGCGCCGCCTGTTGTCGATCTTCCCCCATCCTGCGGTCGTGCCGGCCTTTGCCTTGATGAGCCTCGTTCTCGGGCTCAATCTTCTGGCCGACGGGCTGCGCGAAGAAAGTCTGAGGGACTGATGCAGCGCATCCCGCCCCTCTTCGCCTCTTTGAAAATATCCCACGGGGGTCCGGGGGTGTGAACCCCCCGGGCCTTGCGGCAGTCAACCGGAGCAAGCCATGACCGAATGGGACAAGACAAAACCGATCCTCGAGATTGAAAACCTTTCAATCTCCTTCTTCACCCGCCTGCGGGAAATTCCGGCGGTGATGGATTTTTCCTGCACCGTCATGCCGGGTGAGGCGATGGGGCTGGTGGGCGAATCCGGCTGCGGCAAATCCACCGTGGCCCTGGGCGTAATGCGCGATCTGGGCAAGAATGGCCGGATCACCGGCGGATCGATCCGGTTCAAGGGCCGCGATCTCACCACGATGTCCGAGGAAGACCTGCGCCATCTGCGCGGCTCGGAAATCGCGATGATCTATCAGGAACCCATGGCCTCGCTGAACCCCGCCATGACCATCGGCGCGCAATTGGCCGAAGTGCCGATGATCCACGAATCGATGTCCAAGGACGCGGCATGGAAACTTGCCCGCGATATCGTGGCTGATGTGCGCCTGCCTGACCCAGACCGCATCCTGCGCGCCTATCCGCACCAGTTGTCAGGGGGCCAGCAACAGCGCATCGTCATCGCCATGGCGCTGATGTCGAAACCGGCGCTACTGATCCTTGACGAACCGACCACCGCGCTGGATGTGACGGTCGAGGCGGGCATCGTCGATCTGGTCAAGGAACTGGGTGAGAAATACGGCACCTCGATGCTGTTCATCAGCCACAATCTGGGCCTTGTGCTGGAGGTCTGCGACCGGCTTTGCGTGATGTATTCCGGTGAGGCGGTGGAAACCGGCAATGTCGCCGAGGTTTTCGACAAGATGCGCCATCCCTATACTCAGGCGCTGTTCCGGTCGATCCCGCTGCCGGGGGCGGACAAGAATTCCCGCCCGCTGGTCGCCATCCCGGGCAATTTCCCCCTGCCCCATGAACGCCCGCCGGGCTGCAACTTCGGCCCCCGCTGCGATTACTTTGAGGCGGGCCGCTGTGATGCCACCGAGATCCGCATGGCCGAAGTGCCCGGCGACCGTCACGGCTCCCGCTGTCTGAAATTCGCGGAAATCGACTGGGATGCCCCGCTGAAAGCCGTAAAAAAGGTCGAGAAAACCCCCGTGGGTGAGGTCGTTCTCGAAATGGACGCGCTGCGCAAATATTACGAGGTGGGTTCGGGCAAGTTCTTCGGCGGCGGTGAGGCCAAGGTGGTCAAGGCCAATGAAACCCTGTCCTTTTCCGCGCGTGAAGGCGAAACGCTGGCCATTGTGGGTGAATCCGGTTGCGGAAAATCCACCTTCGCCAAAGTGCTGATGGGGCTGGAAACCGCCACATCGGGCAAGATCGTGATGTATAATCAGGACATTCAGGACACGCCGATCGAGAAGCGGTCAACCGATACGGTCTCCTCGGTGCAGATGGTGTTCCAGAACCCGTTCGATACGCTCAACCCGTCCATGACGGTGGGCCGCCAGATCATCCGCGCGCTGGAAATCTTCGGCGAAGGCAACAGCGATGAGGAACGCCGCGCCCGGATGCTGGAACTGCTGGATCTTGTGAAACTGCCGCGCGAATTCGGCGACCGGATGCCGCGCCAGTTGTCAGGTGGCCAGAAACAGCGGGTCGGCATCGCGCGTGCCTTTGCGGGCGGCGCCAAGATCGTGGTGGCGGATGAGCCCGTTTCGGCACTGGATGTGTCGGTGCAGGCCGCCGTGACCGATCTGTTGATGGAAATCCAGCGCAAGAACCGCACGACGCTTTTGTTCATCAGCCATGACCTTTCCATCGTCCGCTATCTGTCAGACCGGGTGATGGTGATGTATCTGGGCCATGTGGTGGAGCTGGGCACCACCGATCAGGTGTTTTCCCCGCCCTATCACCCCTATACCGAGGCGCTGCTGTCTGCCGTGCCGATTGCCGATACCCGGGTGACCAAGAAACGCATCGTGCTGGAGGGGGATATCCCATCCGCGATGAACCCGCCCCCGGGCTGTCCCTTCCAGACGCGCTGCCGCTGGAAATCAGAAGTGCCGGGCGGGCTTTGTGACCGTGAGGTGCCTCCGGTACGCCATCTGGCGACGGGACATCAGATCAAATGCCATCTGCCCGATGAGGTGCTGACGAAGATGGAGCCGGTTATCACCATCGCCGCCGAATAGCCATGGCAGGGCCGAAAGCCCTTGCCCCTACGGCACGGATCGGGCACCCATAACTGGTATACCAGATGGAGGGCCGAAACGATGATCCTGGGTGCTATCGCCGATGACCTGACGGGGGCGACCGATCTTGCCCTGATGCTGGCGCGGGAGGGCATGCGCGTCGTGCAGGTCGTGGGCGTGCCCGACAGCGCCGATTTCGGCGATGCCGAGGCGGTGGTCGTGGCCATGAAATCGCGCACCAATCCGGTGGATGAGGCGGTGGCGATGTCGCGCGCAGCCCTTGCCCGCCTGCAAAAGGCCGGCGCGCGGCAGATCTATTTCAAATATTGCTCGACCTTCGATTCGACGCCCCAAGGCAATATCGGCCCGGTGGCCGAGGCGCTGATGGCCGATCTGGGCAGCGATGTCACAGTCGCCTGCCCCGCCTTCCCCGCCAATGGCCGCACCGTGTTCAACGGCCATCTGTTTGTCGGGCGGCAGCTTTTGTCCGACAGCCCGATGAAGGACCATCCGCTGACGCCGATGACCAATTCCGATCTGGTCGCCGTACTGGCCGAACAGGTTTCTGCCCCCGTCGGCCTGATCGCGCATGACAGCATCGCGGCAGGCGCCGAAGCGGTGCGGACACAGATTGCCGAGGCCAAGGGCTTCCTGATCCTCGATGCGATCACCGATGCAGATCTGCGCGTGCTGGGAGAGGCGATTGCCGATCTGCCGCTGCTGACGGGCGGGTCCGGTCTGGCCCTTGGCCTGCCCGAGGCCTACCGGCGGCGCGGCTGGTTGACCGGCGCGGGCGAGGCCGAGGATTTCGCCGCCCCCGAAGGCCCCGCCGTCATGCTGGCCGGGTCCTGCAGCAAGGCCACGCGCGGCCAGATCGCCCATGCCATCGCCGCAGGTGTGCCGGTGCTGAAACTCGACCCACTGGCCATTGCCGACGGACGCCAGACCGTCGATGCGGCACTGGATTTCGTGACCGCCGCGACGGCGACACCGCTGATCTATTCCAGCGCCGATCCCGACGAGGTCCGCGCAGCACAGGCCACACTCGGCCGCGATCGCGCAGGCGAACTGGTCGAGCATTTTCTGGGCGACGTCGCGCGCAGCCTGCGCGACCGGGGCTTCCGGCGCTTTCTGGTCGCAGGCGGGGAAACCTCGGGGGCGGTCGTCACCGCCCTTGGCGTCAGCGCCATGAAGATCGGCCCCGAAATCGACCCCGGCGTGCCCTGGACCGTCAGCCTGGGCGACACGCCCTTGGCGCTGGCGCTGAAATCGGGCAATTTCGGCGCCGAGGATTTCTTCACCAAGGCCTGGACGCTGCTATGACCGGCACACTCTCCGAAGAAACGAAACTGCGCGATCAGATCGCCGCCGTCGGCAAGTCGATCTTCGACCGGCGGCTGACCTTCGGCTCCACCGGCAATATCTCGGCGCGGCTGTCGGACGGGCGGCTGTTGATGACGCCCACCAATGCCAGTCTTGGCGCGCTGGACCCCGCACGCCTGTCACTGTTCGATACGGACGGGGCGCATGTCGCGGGTGACAAGCCGACGAAAGAGGCCTTCCTGCATCAATGCATGTATTGTGCGCGGGGTGAGGCTGGGGCGGTCGTGCATATCCATTCGACCCATTCGGTTGCGGTCTCGATTCTGGCCGATGTGAACCCTGAAGACGTGCTGCCGCCTCTGACCGCCTATTATGTCATGCGGGTCGGAAAACTGCCGCTTGTGCCCTATTTCGCCCCCGGCGATGCCGCCCTTGCCCGCGCGGTCGAGGATCGGGCGGGGGCCTCCCATGCCGTGCTGCTGGCCAATCATGGCCCTGTCGTCGCAGGCAAGACCCTGACCGAGGCGCAATATGCGACCGAGGAGCTGGAAGAGACCGCAAGGCTGCATCTGATGCTGCATGGCCGCGACATCCGTCCCCTGACACCCGAACAGGCCGCCGCCCTGAAGGGCCGCTGAAGGGGTCTTCATCTGTTCGGAAATATCCTCGGGGGTGAGCCGCCAGCGGCGGCGAGGGGGCAGACAGCCCCCTGCCCCTTTCCCCCCCTTGCCCCTTTCACCCCTGCCCAACACTGAACGCCCCATTGCACCCCGCTGCACCGCCCCCTATATTGGGTCTGTTCGGGCTTGCCCGGACTATGGCGATAAACGCACCTGTAATAATCGGATCGGACCCGGGGGCGGTACCCGGCGGCTCCACCAATCACCCGGCATTGCGGGCGGACGGGGCCGAAACAGGATCGACGAACGACTAAAGAGGCCAGCTTTCGCTCGGTGAGGTACCACCGTTATCGGTCCGAAAAGTACAGTTGCCAATGACAACCGTGCTCCGGTCGCTCTGGCTGCGTAAGCAGTTCGAGAGATCGAAACTTAAGCCCTTGCGCTTAGCCGCGTAAGGCGGGGTCCGCAGGCACCTGGCAACAGAAGCCTGCACTTTACCCCCCCCCCTTTTTCCATGCCGTTCGGATCGATTCCGCCTGACCGGTGCGCTCCCGTATCGGTTTGCCCGTGCGGCGACTGACGATATTCAGGCCGGAAATATCTGCCGCAGCAGGTGTCAGACCGCCTGCCCCGCCGCCCAGGCCGAAGACCAGGCCCATTGGAAGTTGTAGCCGCCCAACCAGCCAGTGACATCCACGACCTCACCGATGAAATGCAGCCCCGGCACGGCTTTGGCTTCCAGCGTCCGGGCCTCCAGCGCCTCGGTCGAAACGCCCCCCAGCGTCACTTCGGCTGTGCGGTAGCCTTCCGATCCGACCGGGCGCAGCCGCCAGTCGCGCACCTGTGCCGCCAGATGGTCCAGCCGCGCATTGCCCTGATCGGCCAGCGTGCCGGTCAGGCCCGCGCGGTCTTCCAGATGCCGCGCCAGACGCTCGGGCAGGATCTGCGCCAGCGCGGTGCGGGGCGCGATGCGTCCGCCCTGCCCCCGCATCACGCGCAATTCCGCCGCCACATCGCGGCCCGGGGCCAGATCCAGCGCGATCTCGTCCCCCTCACGCCAATAGCTTGAGATTTGCAGGATCGCCGGGCCGGACAGCCCGCGATGCGTGAACAAAAGCGCCTCATCAAAGCTTGTGCGGCCTGCGCTGACCCTGCCCGGCACCGCAATCCCGGCCAGCCCGCGCAAACCTTCCAGCTCCTGTTCCGCAAAGGTCAGGGGCACCAGTGCCGGGCGCGTCTCGACCAGCGACAGGCCGAAACCTTCGGCGATGCGATAACCGATGCCGCTGGCCCCCATCTTCGGGATCGACTTGCCCCCGGTGGCGACCACGACGCGGCCCGCCTCGACCACACCGCGGCTGGTCAGGACGCGAAAGCCAGAACCGGCCCGCTCGACCCCATCGACACGCGTCGAAAGCCACAGATCAGCGCCCTTGCGGCGCATATCCTCCAGCAGCATCGCGATGATCTGCGTGGCCGACCCGTCGCAGAACAACTGCCCCAGCGTCTTTTCATGCCAGGCAATACCCGCCGCATCGACCCGGCCGATGAAATCCCATTGTGTGAAGCGTTTCAGCGCCGAAAGCGCGAAGCGCGGATTTTGTGACAGGAAGCGTTCGGGCGCGATGCCCAGATTGGTGAAATTGCAGCGCCCGCCGCCCGAGATGCGGATCTTTTCGCCGGCCGCTTTCGCGCCCTCGATCACCAGCACCCGACGGCCGCGCCCTGCCGCCTCGGCAGCACAGAAAAGCCCCGCCGCCCCGCCCCCGAGAATTGCCACATCCACCTGCATCCGCGCCTGTTATCCGCTTCGCCCCCTTGCGGCAAGCACGACGCGCAGAGCGCCCGATCCGGGGAGGACAGAGCGGAGCGCCCCCTTTGAAAACGCCGGATGAATTTTCTCCACCATCCCCCTTGCGGCGCCTCAAAGCCTTCGCTAAACACCGCCGCACGGTTGGGGCGTCGCCAAGTGGTAAGGCATCGGTTTTTGGTACCGACATTCCCAGGTTCGAATCCTGGCGCCCCAGCCAATCGTATTTTTCCTTTAATTTCAATCACTTAGCTGAAGCCGAGTCGGCGCATCCGGAACACTTTTCCGGACCATGGAACCGCCTCACAGCACCCTTACCGACTCGTCAGACAGACAAAAAGGGCGAGGCTTTCGCCCCGCCCCTCTCAATCGCGCTAGTAAGTGTCACTCGGCACCGCGTGGCCGGTGTCGCGTAACCGTGCCTTGTGGGGGTGGATGAACTATGACTGCCCGCAGGTTGCCGACTAAAACACGCCGTAGTGTGGCACGTTCTTCATCTGCAATTCGTCACGCGCTTTCGCCCTACGCCGGGTTTCTGCGACTGCGCCCATGTCTGAATTGACGATTACAATCGGCGTTCCGGCCTTCACGCCCGGCGTTCCTTCCTCGACAAGAATCGAGACAACGACACCATCTGCCGTAGCTTCATATTCCATCGTCGCCTTGTCGGTTTCGATCTCGGCGATAATGTCACCGGGCTTGAACAGATCGCCTTCCTTCACCAGCCACTTAGCAAGAGTGCCTTCCTGCATCATCGGAGAAAGAGCGGGCATAAGAAACTGTTCCAGCGTCCGAACCTTGCCCATTATTCAGCCTCCCCTTCGCTACCGTCGAAACCAAAGAACCGGATCACATCGGACGGCGGCGCATCGGCAAGTGCGCAAGTCTGGGCGAACTTCCTTTTCGCTTTGTAGATACAAAAGCGAACGTCTTCCTTGCGGTCCATTTCCTCATCCGAGTAAGAACCATACGGGCCGGGACCGCTGTTTTCGGGCCACAGATCAACGTCAAATCCGACATGATGCTCAACACCCCAGAGTGTATACGCAAGGTCGTGGTCGTCTGTGATCTTGCGAACAAGATCACACATCGCGCTGTGGGAAAGTTCCTCGCGGCGCTCATCCGGAAGGCTCTGGATCTGGGCAATGCCGTAGATCAGCCCCTGCACTATCACCTTCCGGTGAAGCCCGCCGATATCAGCGATGGACGTTGCCGCCGAAGCGGGATTGAAATAGTCTTTAGGCATGGTGATACTCCGTTCATCAGTTATCTGCTTGCGACAAGGGCGGGCGGCGTCCAAACACATCCGCTCTTGTCGCTACTGAACCGGGCGCAGTATGACGGTTCAGGGCTACTTTCAGCCCGTCACCTTCCACTGTGGGAAGGTCCAGCGGACCTGCTTGTCTAGCTGGTCCAGCATCTTGTTCAGCCTCGCGGCCTCTTTCAGCGCTGCCTTCTTGGCTTCGGGTTCCGACAGGTCGGAAGCCTCGATCTCGGCAAGGCGGGCTTTGATCTCGCTGCGCTTGTAAGCGCTGATCTGATAGGCCAAGGATCGGGCGGCCTCAGTCAGCATCCCCACCATCAACTCAGCGCGTCCCAATGAACCGTGAACATCCCTAAAGGGATAGTTGTCACGATCCGATGGGTCGAATGTGCCATCGAGATTGAAGCACTCGGGGCCACGGTCGTCATCGAACACGGGGCATTCGAAACCGATATGCGCTAGATTCTGTTCGACTTCCGACAACTCACCGGGGCCATCCTCACCGACAAACTTGAAGAACGGGGCTTGAAAGACGCCCGTCACCGTCAGGCTTTCCTGTGTCTCCTTTTGCTTCTGTCGTTCGCGATAGCGGCGAACCTTTTCTGCATTTGTCATAGCCATGCTCTATCCTTTCGTGTTGGTTACATGTAACCGACACTTTATCTGCCTGCCATAAGAAAATGCACCGGCAACCACATTACGTTACGTCAACTTGCTATCTGGTCGCGCAGCACTTCGCATCGAGCAAACCTACTAATAAGCAGCTTTCAACAGCTTGTCGCAAGGAAAGTAAAAGGTTTTACACCCCCACTAACCCTTTGATTCATAGATATATTGACCACCAGATTTGCACAGTTTTGCTGAATTTCCTAGAAAACTGCGGTCTTTGCAAAGTCACCAGTGGAGAATCCTGCTCCCGTAACCCCCTCCCCCTCAAAGTCACCCCGGCAGCCCTCGGGCAGCACATCAGCGCCCGCCAGCACCTCGGCCAGCTTGTCGCGCAGCACCACACCGGGCGCAGAGGCGGCAGCGATGAACGCCCCGGCCAGATCGTCCAGCAGGCGGGAATAGGCATCGTCGGAAAGGAAGGTCGGCATGTTCGCTCCTATGGTGACTGGTTGCCGAACCTAGGCCGATCAGGAATCGCAGCGCAAGCGCCAAAATCACCTTAAGTAATTGTTTTTCATGTGTATTTAGCTATTTAGCTGGATAGCTACTGCGCGGAACCCATGATGCCAAAGTTAGGATGATTGCGAAGTTCGGCCTCGGCTGCATCTTCTTCGGCGTTTGCTGCCCGCTGCGCCTCGCGCGCCTTCTCCCTCTCTTCAAGACGGATGGCATAGGCTGCTGTAATCTCGACTTCGGACACGCCTTTATCCCGCAGGCGCTTGAACCAGTTCGCATCTGAACGGCGGTCGCGCTCATATTCCTTCTTTTCGTCCGGGGTCAGAACAGACAGCTTGTAATTCGGATGCAGGCGGACCTTGCGCCGCTTGGCGTTGTATTCCTCGCGGCCCTCGTCAGCCCGCCAGTCGTCAATCCCCCGGCGCAACCGAAAGGTGTCGTCCCTCGCCCGTTCGCCTTCACGATCAAAACGCTGCTGCGCCCTTTCGATCAGCGGGGCGAGGACGACAAGCCGCTGGCGGTCTTTGTCGGTGATCTCATCCTGCGCCAAGATGGCATCGCGCTTTGCTTCCAGTTCGCGCAACTCATTCCGGCGGCGATCATAGGGCGTCAGCTTGACGGGTTCATAGATCGGGCCTTCATCATCATCTTCGGCTTGTGAGTCAGCGGGATTCCGCATATGTTATGACCTATCAGTGAGACAGCTTTTCAGGGGTTCAGCGTTGCCGCGCTGGCCCCTGTTTTCATTCGGCAGCGCGTTCGATCTGTTCCGCAAGATCGGCAGCGATATCCAGATTCAACGGGAACTCGCGCCCGGTGATCGGCGAAACCAGCTTCAGGCCGTTCCCGGCCCGCTTCACCGTCATACCGGACATGGCCGCAGCACCTTCGATCCACCGCTTCTTGCGCTCGGGGTCAGCGTTCGCGCTCCCCGCCTCTTTCAGCAGATCGGCAACGGTCGGGCCTTCGCCCATCGGAACCGAAGCCTCAAACCCGTTCGCCCTGATGGTGATGGATGCGCCTTCGCTGGCAACGTCGAAACCGGGAACAGATGCAGGGATGGTGCCTGCGGCGATCTCGGACCGGACGTAATCCGCGATCACCTCCGTGATGGTCTTTTCCTTGGCCTGCGCGATCCGGCGCAGTTGCTCGATACGTTCGGCGGGCAGTCTGATGTGGTTTGTCATGGGGACACTCTTGTTAACGATCAGCATGATATAATCCGCTAACCGTTAACTGTCAATAGGCATCCGCAAGGGCGTGTCGTTTTGCCCGTTACGCAAAGAGGTTGACCGGACAGGTTTGCGTGTCTTTTTGCAACCTAAACGTGCACAAAACCGGGCCGGGGAAAGCGTGTCCTTTTGCCCGTATTTATATACTTCTTAAGAAAAGTTACTCTTATACACATAACTTAAGAGATATATGAGTAACGGGCAAAACGACACGCCTCATCAAACACCCTTCCCCGGTCCTAGGAACCCCTTCCCGGTCATGATGATGAACCTGCCTCGGGGAACTCGCGGGCTGCGCCCGCTCACCTCCCTCGCCCCGGCTGCCTGATACGCGCTCCGACTCACGGAGAAGCCCACACAGAGGCATGACGCGGCTTTCCCGCCCATGTGCTGCCCGGCGCGTCAAAGCGTCTGTGCGGGCATCCTGTGGAGTCTCAGCGGAACAAGCCGCCGGGCCGCATCTGTCTGACCAGTTCATCCCGCACCAGCCCCCGGAACATGCGTTCGGACTCGGCTGCCACCTGCTTCGCCAGATCGGCATTTTGTTCGGTCGTTCCGGCGCTGCCCTGCACCGTGATCGGCGCATTGATCGTGACTGCCGGTGCGGATGCCCCCGTGGACTCGCGCAGCGGCCCGCCCGTGGCCTTTGCGACCTTTCCGGCATCACCGACCAGCCCGCCGCTTGCATACCCTTTCTTGGCGCTCTCATGGAGTCTGTGAAGGTTGCCCGCCCCGAGGCGCTGGACTGTCTGCTTGCTGAACACATATTCCCCGCGATGGACAATGCCCGCCGGTTCATGCTTGCCACCGCGCCCGGTGAACCCGCCATCTGCGAACCCGAGAAGGCCACCGACAAATTCACCGACGCCGCTGCCTTCGAATATCCCCATCAACGCCTTCTGAAACTGGACCTTCGCCATCTGAATGAGAAGATCAGCAAGGGCTTCCTCGGCGCTCTTGGACCCATCCAGCACCGCCATGAACGTATCGGTCAGGGCTTCGGCCCCGCGCTTGCCCCGTTGCTCTACCGCCTTCATGTCGTCGGCTGACTTCTGCGCGGCCTGACCGGCGCGAAGATGCGCCTCGGCCAGCCGGTCAACCTCGGCAGTCAGTTCGGGCGTCACGGCCCGGCCATCCCGCTTTGCGGCGTTCAGCAGTTCGGCCCGGATGCGCGCGAAGTCGATTGCATCCGCGTATTCCATGCCCGCCTGTGTCGCGGCCACCAGCGCCACCGCCTCGGCCTCAAGCGCCATCCTCTCGCGGTTCAGGCTTTCCAGAACCCGGTCAAACTCGGACTGCGACCGACCACCAGCACCGCCCGAACCGGCCTTGGGCAGTTCCGGTTCCCCCAGCAGCGCGGGTGCGGATCTCGGGCGGATGGACCGCCCCGGCGCGAACCGCCCCGGCGGCAGCAGGTTCTGATCTTCACCGGAAAGCATCGTGCCGGTGTCCATCATCTCAAGGCTGTTGATCTCGCGCCGGGCGTCCTGCACCGCAGCAGGCAGTTTCCTGATCCAGTCCAGCAGACTGGATACCTGACCGATCACACCGGCCAACCGGGCCTTGTCCAGATCATCCAGCCCGGCCAGCGTCTCTGTTGCTTCCTCTGTCACATCGGTCAGGGCCTTGGCGAACTCATCCCCGGTCAGGGTTCCATCCGCGAATGCCTGACTGGTTTCCTGAAACCGGGTCGCAAGATCGGTCAGGGCCTGCGCGGTCGCATCCTCCCCAAGACCGCGCAGCATTAAAGAGGCATCGGAGAAGGCCGGGACAAGCTGCCGTGCCTCGGCCTCAAGGGCCGCGATCTCGGCCCGCATCCCCTCGATCACCGCAAGGGCGTCCTGCCCGACCTCGGGCAGCTTCCCGAGGGACGCGGCCATATCGTCACCGAAGACCTGCCCGGTCATGCTCGGGTCAAATTCCAGCTTCGCCCGCTCGCGTTCCACCATGCCGAAAAACTCAGCGGCCCCCACAACGCCGGTGCGCCACAGGGTCTGCAAGCGGCTGGTCACTTCCGCGAACTTCGCATCCAGTTCGGCAGCCTTGCGAACCGCGCCCTCATCCATCACCAGCCCAAGGTCGCGCGCCCGGTCGATCTGATTGCGGATGCCGTTTGCGCCCCGGTCCAGAAGTTCCACAAAGCGTTCACCGGCAGAACCGCCGAAAATCTCATCCGCGATCCTGATCTGCGCGGCCTTGTCCACACCCTCAAGACGCCTGATGATTTCAAGCATCAGCTCAGACGGGTCTTTCAGGCGGTCCTTCAGATCATCTGCCCCGAACCCGAGGCGCTGAAAGGCTTCGGCAGCACTGCCCTTGCCGGTGATGACAAATTCATCCGCGCGCAGGTTCAGTTCCTTGAACCCATCGGTCAGGGCGTCAATGCCGATCCGGTTCTGTTCCGCGACATAGCGCCATTCCTGAAACGCCTCGACCTGCATCCCGGCGCGCTTGGCCGCGTCGCCGATCTCGGCAATTCCCTGCACCGTGCGGCGCAAGGTGCTGACCGCCCCGGCAACACCGATACCGGCAGCAGCACCGGCCAGCCCCGCAATCCTCGGCATTGCAATGGTCTTGAAGGCACCGCCGATCCGGCTGCCCATGCCTTCATAGCTCTGCGCGATACGGTCAGCGCTCTGTTTCGCCCGCGTTTCCATCTGCTGCGCGGCCTTGCGCTGGATATAGATTGCGCGGTCAAAATCGCGCTTGAACTGCTTCTGCTGCGCCTCAAGTTTGACAATCAGGCCCATCATTTCAACGGACATACTCTTTACTCCTAGAACATGGTCAGCCCGAGAACCTCGGGCGAGTCATAGCGGGATTTCTTGTTATGGGCGGTGACAGCCCGCGAAACGGCCATGGCCGAAGCAATGGCTGCATCTATGCGGCTATGGCCGTTCGCCTTGTGCATCCGGATCAGGCCGGATGACGGGTTCCGGCTGGTCACGACATTCTCAAAGTGATGACGCAGCACCGGGTCGCCATCATGGCGGATCAACCGCCCGGTGACGATCCGTTCCATATCACCCGCCGCAACACCCATGGTCAGCGGACGCTGCGGAAAGGCAAAGACCGGCAGCCCGTCATCATGCAAGCGCTGCATCGTCACGCGGGCAAGGTGCGGGTCAAAGGCGATTTCCTGCACGTCATAGGTCGCGCAAAGGTCGCGAATGTGATCCTCGACCATCGCGTTATCAATGATCGGGCCGGGGCAGATGCGGATCAGCCCATCATCGCGCCAGCGTTCATAGGGGGCGCGGTCACGATCCGCCCTGCCCCGCAGATCATCGCCAGGAACAAATACCGCGCTGCGAAGCGTGATCTGCCCATCATCATGGCGGAAGGCCACCGAAACGGCGGTCAGGTCGCCCGAGACTGACATATCAACGCCAATATAGGCGGCAAGCTGTTCAAGGTCGGTGTCGTCATCGTCCAGCGCACGGGCGTCATATGCGCCAAGATCAAACAGCGGGTCGCGACTGTTCGCCTGCCAGATGTTCAGGTTGAACTGCCGGAAGCTGGACAGTTCGGCAGGGTTCCCCTCGGCCTCTTTCGCCAGCGCCCGCAAGCCCGACAAGGACGGGAAGCCATGCACAAGGCCGGGGTTCACCTTCTGCCATACTGTTTCGTCCTGCCAGTCGTCACCCGGTTCGGCCATGAACAGGACCGGCAGAAATTCCGGGTTCACGATCTCGCCCTTCGCGACCTGCACCGCGTAATTGAACTGATCGGCAGCCAGCCCTTCCGAACCGCGCCCGGCGGTCGTGGCGATCATCATCAGCGTGTCGTCGGTCTTGGCCTGACCGCTCTTGATTGCTTCCCAAAGGTCGCGGCCCCGCCATGCGTGAATCTCATCAATCAGCGTGAATGAGGGGGTCAGGCCATGCGCAGCCCCGCCATCCGAGGCAAGGGCGGTCAGGGTGCTACCGTTCTTTCCGAAGGTGATCTGCTTCTTGCTGTTGAAAGCATCGCGGATCGTTACCGCCTTCAGCAGCCGGCGGTCCTCGCGGATGATGTTCGCGGCCTCGCGGAACCCGATAGACGCCTGTTCACGATCACAGGCCGCAAACACCACCTGCCCGGCAGCACGGGCTTCCGGGCCGAACAGATGCAGCAGCGCAAGTGCTGCGGCCAGACTGGTCTTGCGGTTGCCCCTCGGCAGCAGCAGCATCACCGTCTTGACGATCCGGCTGCCATCGGGATTGCGCGGACCATAGATGCGCCTGACGATCCGTTCCTGCCAGTCGAAAAGCTGAAAGGCCCGGCCCGGTGCGGTGCTGTTCGGATGCCGAAGGCGGCGCAGGAAGGTGACAGCCCGTTCCCCGAACCCCATCGGGTCAGGGATTGGCGATGCGTCATGAATCCATGCCGGGAAGGTGCTGCCGGTCATCATACCACGGCCAAGGGGTTGTCGGTGTCGTCGTCATCCTCTGCAGGCTGCCCCATCCTCGCCCGGCTGACCGGATCAAGCCCGAGGGTCGCGGCGATCTGCCGGGCGGTCTGTGCAGCACGGTTCTGCACCCCGAACATTTTGGGGTCGATCTGACCGCCCGCAAGTTGACGCTCTACCTCAACTTGCTTCACTAAGCCGTTCATAAGGCAATAGGTTTCTACCTGTGCCAGATCGGCAGCACAGATCACCCGCCGGGCCACCAGCACCGGCAAAACCCGCTTCCATTCCTCGCGGGCATAGGTGCTGAACCACGCGGGCGCTTTCGGCGCGCGTGTCAGCGGTTCCTGATCCGGGCGAATAGCGGGCTTCACGCCCCGCAGATGCTTGGCACTCATACCGGCACCGAATATGTTTTACCAAAGCAACACACGGAAAGCGCCGCATGAGCCGAACTCTTATCGCAATTCTTGTCGTCACAAACCTTGCGACTGGCTACCAACTCTACGTCACCAATCACCGATATCAGGCTACAGTTTCGGATAAAGTCACAGACCGGGAACGCGACGTTTATGGGACCGCTTGCGTTGACTGGCTGAACGGAAAAGCAACAGAGCGCGGCTTTACTCTGGCGCTTGGAAGGTCGTGGAAAAAGCACGGTCAGTTGATTTTTGAGATTATTCCAGCGTCTGACAAAGATTGGACAATCGCTAGAGATAGGATGCCCAATGACGATTCCCCTTCGATGCTCTGCACTTATGACAAGCAAAGCCGCATGATGTATCCGGTTGTCGGAGAAGAACGCGAACGCTGGATGTTCTACTAGGCGGTTCATGCGGCCACCGCCCGCAGTTCCAAGCCCTTCCTGCGCCCGATCTCGGCAATCGCGACGATGTTCCAAGCCTTCCCGGCATGAATGATCCGATCCGCGACAGACACACCCGGCAGCCAGCGCAGCAAAAACACCGCGTTATTCGCCACGCCCTCACCATAGGTTGTCAGGAACTCGGAAACCCCGGCCTGCCGAAGTTCCGCCCTGCCGGTCGCATAGGTCGTCCAGACCTGTGCAGCCGCCCCGCTCGGGCTGACTGTCTCGGCCATGCGCTGCAACTCGATTGCGTGCTGAAGTTTCCCGGCCTTCATGCTGCCACCCTCCACCGCAGGACAGCCCGCAGCGCGACAGCGCCATGGGCGCAAGACTGCGCCGGGTCAGGGTCGGGCATCCAGACCAGTTCAGGGCGATCCCAATCATCAATCGTGAAGCCCTGCCCTGCCGGTGCATCCATCAGGACAGCCAGCACCGCGCCCGCAATCGCCTGCGCGACCTCGGAACCGTCCTGCACTGTCCAGATATGAAGCATGGCGCGAACCTCTGCGACGATCTGACCGCCCGAGGCGCGGCCCATCACTTCGACACGGGCCGGGGCAAGCACGATCCCCGGCATGTTCACAGACCGGATTGAACCGGCGCGGATATTCTCGGGCGCGACATGCTGAAGGACAGCAGGGTTGCCGATCAGCGCCGCGCGCACTACGGTTTGAAGGGCAAGGCTTGGCTCAATCATTCCGCCGCCCCCTTCTTCACTTCCGAACGGATCACACGGCGCAGCCGGTTCCGAACGCGGGTCTTGTTCAGCCGCCATGCGGGCAGCAGGAAGGGCTTCGCGGGCATCGTGCCCGTAGGGCTGCCGTCCTTATGAACCCGCTCGGCCGTTCCGAACTCGACCAGATGCCCATGCCGCGCATCAGGATCACCAGCCGTCACGAAAGCCTGCCCTTCATCAGCGGTGCGCCTGCCCCCATCCGAGGCGAAGGCGGGCGTCGTCTCACCCGGTGCTGTTGCCTCGATAGACTCCACCAGCGCACCAGACCGGCGCGATGACTCGGCCAGCGCACGGGCATCGGCTGCGATTTCCTGCACCGATCTGGTCAGCGCCGGGCGCAGCGCTTCAAGAACCGACTGCGGAATCGCGGCCATGCGCTTCGCCAGCGCCTCAGAACCCGTTACCCGCTTCGGCATTACGCGGCCTCCGGTTCGGGTCTATAGCCCGTCACGCGGTCTTTCAGCGGCGACAGAAGGTCATGAACCCCGAACGGAAGCTGGTAGGCACTGGCAAAGCTGACAGCCTCGCGCGCCTCATACTGGTGCGCGATCAGCAGAAGCGCTGCCTGCACCATCAGCGGGCTTGCGGTGTCGAAGGGCTGGCCGGTGTAAGCCTGAACCCATGCCTCGGCCACGTTGGCATAATGGGTCAGCAAGGATTCGTCGCGGTCGTCGTCAAGGTTCAGATGGGACCGGATCAGGTCAAGAGACAGGGGCATACTGGATACTCACAAGGGAACAGGACTTCCCTATACGGTATCATATTACCCCAGTAGTGAAAAGTTATATTATAACGTGTCTTGCGTGACGCTCCCAACGCCGGTTCCCATCAGGGGGCGGAAGTTGGGGGGTGCCCGGGGCATCCCAACAGATGCGCCCCGCCCTCTGAAGGACTACAAAAAGCGGTTGCCGAGACAGGATATTGTGTGTCAGGTTCGACTAGATAGCACTAAAAGTGCATTGATGTGACCGCGTAATCACGAAATCTTTCCATCTGCGTTTCACTTGTTACTTGAAACAACTCGACGGTTGACATAAATGCCAACACCTGCGCAGCTCTCAAGAGAAGGCCAACTGAAGGTTTGGCCGCACAAGCTGGCGCTGGGAAAGCCCGTCGTGAGGAACATTTACATATGTAGGCGTGCTGAAGATTGGATTCTTGAAAACTTGAAGAATCTTAAGCCGGATGGATTCTTTGATGGAGTTGAGAACCCTCGTGAGCAATTGGCCGATGTATTTCGGCGTGTAATGACAGGAGAGAATGTAAATGCTTTTCCTCCAAAGACACTCTGGAAACAACCAGAATGGTTGCATGAACTCCGGACGGCTGATCTTAGGATATTCGGCTGGTTCTGGCGAAGCACTGACCTAATCGTATCCACAATCCTTCCAAAGTCGGAGTTTAGCGCTAGGCGTGTGACGTATGCGGGCTGCTTGGAAACATGTCGTGCAGACAGGGATGCACTTGACCTTACTCCACCGAAGTTCATCGAAGGTGAAATAAATGACATTCTTGGATTTTGAGATCGATGAAAAGGATCTCGCGTCAGCTAAATTTATTGGCGAAACGAGGCGTGGCCTTGTTTTAGCCCTATTGGAAGCAAAGAAGAATTCACCTGGCGTTTGTCAAGCTGAAATTGCACGAGCAATTGGCATGGATAAGGCCACCTTGTCAAAAGCTCTCAATGGACAAGGCAATATGACACTCCGGACGATAAGTGAGATTGCGTGGGCTTTGGACCTTTTCCCTGTAGTGCACTACTGCCCAATGGAGAATGATGCCATAAAAGGAAATCATAAACGCCAGATAATTTCCGGCGCCCACAGCGCAAACATTCCAACCCACTCTTGGGGTGACCATAAAGGGAAGGAAACTTTTGTAAAAGCACGAAATGCTGTGAGAAACATTAGGCTTGACAATGCCAGCCATTAGAACAGACGCAATTCTATGCGATGGCATCCATCAGGAAGTTAACGGCAAGTTTATCCTTGTTGGCGTGATGGCTGGGGTATTGGAAACCAATGGTCCATTTTTTAAATCTGATTTCTGTCTATATGTTAACTTTCACGGCCTCCCAGAAGGTAAACACAATATTGATCTGAAGTTGACTTCACCAGAGAAAAAGTCCACTCAGACCCAGATTAGCGCTTTCATCCCAGAAGGCGTGATGGGAGCCACACTTCAGATCACGGGAATTCCATTTAACACTGAGCAATCGGGATCGTTTGTTTTGTCGTGGAAGCTTTCTGACTCAAAAAAATGGACTACTCTACTTGAAGTTCCAGTTGAGCTATCTGTCGACATGACTGAAATTAGCGCATTAGATGAATCTTGATTACTGTTTGACATCAGGAAGGAATATTTTTTCTGCTATCCTCTCCACAAGCGCACCCATGTCAACGCCTGCCATCTCACAGACAAGCGCAAGGTCTTCGCTGGGTTCGGTCAGGTAGGCGCGGGCTTCGGTGTATTCCTCTTGCCTGCGGCGCGGTATCTTCCCGCCATCCGAGTCAAGTCGGGCGTCAGATATCACGCGGTATAGCACTTCCTGCCATAGGGCGCGCTCAGGACTGCTGCGGCCCGGATCGTCAAACATCGCGCGCCCGTTCCTGCCGCTGCTTCACGCAGTTATGACAATGGGCGCAGAGGGACTGCAGGTTGTTCCAGTTCAGCACCAGCGCAGCGTCGCCCCTGTGGCGCTTGATATGGTCAACATGTTCAGCCGGTGATCCACAGAAAGCGCAGGCCGGGTGCAGGCGCAGGAACTCGGCCCGCAGGGCTTCCCATTGGCGTGTATAGCCGCGCTGGCGGCTGTTCGGGCGTCTGGCGTCATGGCGACGGTTGCGGGCGCGTGTTGCCTCGATCTGACAGGCGCAGAGGCTTCCGGCAGGCACGATCTCACCACAGGAACACAGGCGGGGCGGTTTGCTCATCCGCGCAGCTTGGACCTCAGCGCCCGCAACTTCTCGCGGTCAAATTCCGGATCAAGCCCTGCGGCAATGTTCGCTTTTCGCTGCGCGTCCTTCGCGGCGGTGTCGGTCGGTTCCACCCCTGCCCTGCGCAACTCGCGGTCGGCCTGCGCTTCAAGCGCGGTGACGATCTCGGACACACTGGCATTCCAGACTTCGGACGGAGGCCAGTGCAGCCAGCTTGTCGCGCGGCTGAACAGTTCGGTGAAAAACTGCGAAAGCGTGATCTCGGGACCGGCAGCCGGTTCAGGGTTTGACGCCTCGCCCTGCGCAGGCAGGAGACAGGCCCACATCAGGGCGAGGCAATCCGCCTGCGCGCTCCGGAGGAAAGCGGCAAGCGGTTCCGTGCCGACATGCGCCAGAAGCCTTTCGGCCTCGGCCATGTCTTTCGCGGCGGCACGAATGACGGTGTAGGTTGCCGAAAGGCTCTGCCCGGCGATCTGATCGAACAGACCTGCAAAGCCTTCCGGCGTGTTTTCCAGCGCGACCGCAGCCCGCAGGGACGCCCGCAGCGTCACGGTGTAGTCACCATGGCGCAGCAGGACTTCCGAAGCGGGCCGGATCGTGCCGGGCATGTCACGCGCTCATTTTCAGCTTGCGGAACACATCGGGGCGCACCACACCAGCACCGACACGGCGGCGGGCATGGAAGCGGGCAAGCCCTGTCGTGCGCTGGGTCAGCAGGTCGGGCAGCACGTCCAGCGTCACGCGGTCATAGATGCGATAACCTGCCTTGAAGTCACCGAAGATGATCGGGGTTTCATCCTCGGCAATGTCGGGCATGTCCACCGCTTCCACCACAGGACGCCCGAGGATGGTTTCAGGCTGGCCTGCCTGATAGCTCGGCTGCCACAGGTAATTGCCGTTCCCGTCCTTCATGGTGCGGATCGTCGCAAGCGTGGTGCCGTTCATCACCCAGGAACCCCGGTTCCGATAGGTCGCGGGCATCGCATACATGAGTTGAATCAGCGCATCGGCGGCAAGGGTCGCAACATGCCCGTTGCTCGTTTCCGCGATACCGGCAGCGGTCATAAAGCCGGTCGGTTCAACGGCGGTGCTGCCCTTCACAAAGGCCAGCGCTTCCTTCGCGCCGAAGTCCTCGGCCAGTGCAAGGCGAACCTCGGCCTCGACATTGCCGGAATCTTCCAGCATCCGCAGCGACAGATCAACATGCGTGGCGATTTCCTTCACCGCGATTTCCGACTGGTCAAAGGTCGGTTCCGAGGCGGTGCGGGCAGTCGTTTCACCCACCCAGACCGCATTCGTGATCCCGGTGCGCTTGGGCAGCAGGATTGTATGACTGCCGGTGCTGCGCACGTCAGCGATGGACCGGATCGGGCTAAACTCGACCAGATTGCGGATGAACTCGCCCGAGGTTTCTTCAGGGGCCAGCACATAGGCCGGGGCGTCATTGGCGACGGTCAGGGCCTTCTTGTCAAAGTCACCGCCCTGAAGGAAGGAAACGAAAGCCTTCCGTTCGGTTTCGTCGCCCTGAACAATGGCCGGGGCGGCGGGCCGGTTCGCTTTGGCTTCCAGCTTATCCAGCCGCGACAGCATCGCGTTGAAAGCCTTCGTGTCGATTTCCGGCGCATTGGCCGGGGTCTTGGGGTCGTCATTCTCCACAGGGGGTTCCTCACTCGTTACAGATTTCAAAGAGGTGATCCGCGCGCCCGGATGTGCCGGGACCGCAACAATGCTGATTTCATGCAGCGCAAGGGCGCTGATCGTGCGCCCCTTGCCATGGCGCTTTGCGCCTTTCGTCACGAAACCGATGGACAGGCCCGAGACAGCCCCGGCCCTGACCATGGCGCGGACCTCGCGGGCGCGTTCCACATCATCCACCAGAAGCCGCCCCTTCACGGTCAGCCCGCTATCGGTTTCGGCAATCTCATCCCAAACGCCGATTACCTGTGTCGGATCATGGGAAAAAAGCATGGGCAATGTCTCGGGGCGGTCAAATGCGCCCTTCTCGATCACATCACCCACGCGGTCAGGCGAACCGAAGGGCCATGCGGTGCCGGTGATCTCGCCCGCATCCGAGACGGTCAGGGATGCCTTGACCTCAAGCCGATCGGTCATGCTGCCACCGGCAAGGCAGCGGCGAAGCGTTCGAAGTCTGCGACCGCGTTCTGGTCAATATCGTCGGGCGTTTCGGTCTTGCCGGTCCAGCGCGCGGCCATGATCTCAAAGGACAGCCCCAGCACCTCGGCCAGCGGGCGGTTCACGCCGTAAGCATCGCAAAGGCGCTTCGCCTGTTCGGGGTTCATACCCCCACCGATCAGGCCAAGCCGGATGATCTCGCGCAGATACTCGGCAGGATAGGCCAGATTCAGCATCTGGAAATACAGCGCACCGACGCCAAGGCCGGTGATCCTTTCCAGTTCGGTCAGCATCGGATCGGTCAGGCAGAAGGAATATTCGGCATCGCCAAAAAAGGCGCGGTGCGTGATCGTGTCATTCATTCGGGGTTTCCTCGGGTTCAGGCGCAGGGGCATCTGCGCCGGTCGTGGTGAAGGGGTTCTGTAGGGCGTCACCCTCGGCCATCGGCGGCAGGTTCAGACCGGAACGGACTTCATTCGCGGTCATGACGCCCATGGCCCGATACTGACTGTAGGCGGTTGCACGGGCGGCGAACTCGACCGACAGAAGGTCATCCGGCGTGGCCTCGATATAAAAGGCGGCGCGTTCCTCGGGGGTCAGCAGGACGCGGGAATAGGCAGCCTGCCAGCGGGCAATCCATGGGCGCAGGGTGCCGGTCAGAAAATCGCGGTGCGACTGTTCAAAGTTGCTCCAAGTGCCCCGCGACAGTTCATAAAGCAGCGCAGGGGGCACGTTGAAGGCGCGGGCGATCTCGCGGACCTGTTCGCGCCGGACCTCGGAAAACTCGGCATCGGCCAGCTTTACGGCGATCTCTTTGAAGTCCATGCCTTCATCAAGAATTGCGGTCGATCCTGACTGTTCCCCGCCATGCGACTGAAACCAGCTTGCGGCCAGCTTCTTTGAGGTTTCGGCTTCCAGCTTGTTCGGATGCAGGATCACGCCCGAGGGGCGGCCCCCATTGCGAAAGAACCCGGCAAGGTGGCCCTCGGCAGCCAAGGCCAGCCCGACAGCTTCACGCGCAAGGGTGATCGGTGACACGCCCCGCAGCGCCTGAATGTGCAAAACGTCATGATGCGCAAGGATCGTGCTGCGGCCATCGATCAGCCGGACGCGGTAGGATGGTTCGCTGTAGGCATCATATTCAATGGCGACCGCGCCGGGGTCCATCCGGTGCAGTTCAACCGGCTTGCCCTCGGCATTGCGCACCACCTGCGCGAAGCCGTGTCCAGTCAGCAGGGCATCGGCGGTCAGCAGTTCGCGCAGTTCCTCGGCGCTGGTCCAGTCGTTCGCCCAGTCATGCACCAGCCCATAGGACGGATGCGCCTTCGCGGCGTCCTTCCCTTCTGTGTAGGTCTTGAAAGGCAGCGTTGCGACGGATTCCGCGATCAGGGAAACAGCCCTGCGAACAGCAGGAACGCGCATCGCAGTTTGTGCAGTGATGGAAACGCCCGAGGCGGCAGGGGTCGCTGCGAACAGCGCATACGCCTCGGGCGAAGAAAGGGGGAAACCCTTCTGTTCGGATGCGCCCCGCCCGACAAAGCGGGCGAGGCTGGACAGGATACCCATAAGGAACTCGTTACTGACTACGGTATCATAATACCACAGTCAGGAATCCGCCCACAAGGGAAATGTTATGTTATATCACAAAAGATGATCCAGACTCAGACCGGGATAGGCAATGGCGTTCACCAGTTCCACGCGCTGTTCCAGCATCCCTTGGGGCATGATGCCATATTTGCCCGTCATGCTAGGTTCAGCATGTCCAAGGATGAAGCCGAATTGCTGATCCAAGAAACCACCCCGGCGCAAGGCGTCGGTTGCACCATGGCGGAAGGAATAGAGGCTAAGGCCCCTGCCCTCTTTCAAGCCGATCTTGGTCATGTAGCGCCCGAACTCGCGCGATACATCGGCCATCATCTGCCCGCGCGAATTGCGCACCGCACCGGGGAACAGCGAAGCCCCGCCCGCTTTCACCCGGCCCGCGTGGTAATCAATGAAGCCTAGCCGGATCAGTTCCGGGTGAACCGGCACCACGCGCATTGAACCGGCTGTCTTCACAGACTTTCCTTCGTCGGTTTCATCGCCTTCGGTCGTGATGTGCATGATCCAATGCCCATGCTGTTGCCGAACATCGTTCACCGCAAGCTGGCCGATCTCGCCGGGGCGGGCACCAGAGAACAGCATGATCAGCGGAACCCAAAAACGGTGATCTCTAATCAGAACATCACCCGGCTTGGCGACATTGCGCCATTCGTCGGCACTCTTGCAGCCCGCGAACCAAGGCGAGTTGAACAGCTTAGTCAGTTGTTCGGTCTTGAAGGGCAAGGTCGGGGCCTTGGCCTTTTTATTCAACATCAGCCCCTCGGTCGGGTTGCTGGTGATGTAGCCTTGATCAACCGCCCATGACAGGAAAGCCCCAAGACTGGATAAGTAGCGGTTCACCGTGCGGTCAGCCAGCACCGGCTTCCCCACTTTCTCGTTCGCCTTAATGATCTGATGAATGTTCATCCCGGCGAAGGCTTTGGTTTCGGTGGCCTTCACCGGATACATGATCAGAAGTTGCTTCCATGTGCGAACCTCGACCTTCGTAATCTTGGCGATAGGAAAGCTGGCACCGACAACATCAAGAAAGGTGCCAATGTCGCGCCGGGATTGGTCAAGCCGATCCTTCGCCACACCGTTCTTGTTTTCGCGGGCGAAGATTTCAAAGATTTCCATGATCGTTTCGCCGGGCTTCGCGACCTCGCGGCGGGTGCCCGTGGCAGGCTTCACCAGCGGGTCACTCGGCTGCCCGGTGTAATCGCCCCGGTCGCGTTCCCTACTGCGCTGTAGCGCCTCGACCTCGGCCCGCATCATGTGACGGGCAAGGCTAATCCAGTCAGGCGTTCCACGCTGCACCAGCAAGCGGTTTTTCTCCAGATAGTCGTCAACCTCATGCGCGATCAGCGGAGTCTCACCTTTCGCAAGGTGTTTGCGAAGTTCAGCCTGCTTCACCTTGCGGAACTCTGCGCTGATCTCGCCCGCCTTCTGCGTCACTTGCAGGTCAAGGGTCGCGTCAAGGATCGTCAAAGGATCAGTGCCGGTGATCTCGCCCCGATCCACCCTTGCATGAAGTTCGGCGGTTTCGGCCTCTATCTCGGCTGCGCCCGGCAGTCCTGCGCGCGCACTGTCGTCGCGATCCAAAGTCGCGGTGTAGTGATCCCAGACCGCGTTTTCCCGGTCGGCAGGCATCAAGTCGCGACGGGCGCGCAGGTCGTCAAACTGAAGCTGCCAGTTCGCTAGGACCGGATGCAGGCGGCGCTTGGCTTCGGCTTCATCCTTGGTTTTCAGCGACTGCTTCAAGGTCGGTTTTTTCAGCACCGGCACCAGATCAAGAGGAACGTCAATCCGGGCGTAATAGACCGAACCACGACGCCAAAGGTATGAGATACGGGCCACGAAAACCTCCAAAAATCGGCACTCCGGACCACGATTCCGGAACACCCGTCCGGAACACTTTTGCGTTGAAAATCTATTGTTTGTCAATTACATATAAGAAAATAAGGGCTTAGAAAAAACTGTAATAATGTCCTGGCGCCCCAGCCAATCGTATTTTTCCTGACATCGTTACAGAAGATCGGCGAATTCTGCACCGGTCGCGATATCGCAACCTCCAGAACCTCCCAATCGCGAACGGTTGCCCTGCCGGGGCAGATCGGCGATAAGCGGGTGACGTTCCTCGGGGCCGAAACCGGCCCGGCGCGACGGCGGCATGACCTGCCGGAATCGCGGCGGGCAACCCGGCAGACGACCACGGAAGGAACCCAAGGAACAGAATGGGTTACGACCGATATGCTGCTGCTGATCGATAATTATGACAGTTTCACCTATAACCTTGTCCATTATTTCGGCGAATTGGGCGCCGATATCCGGGTGGAACGCAATGACGCGCTGGATGTGCAGGCGGCGATGGCGCTGCGGCCTTCTGCAATCGTGCTGTCCCCCGGCCCCTGTGACCCCGATCAGGCCGGGATCTGCCTGCCGCTGACACTGGCGGCGGTCGAGGCAGGGATCCCGCTTCTGGGCGTTTGCCTTGGTCATCAGACCATCGGTCAGGCCTTTGGCGGCCGCGTCGTGCGCTGTCATGAAATCGTGCATGGCAAGATGGGCGCGATGCAGCATGAGGGCAAAGGCGTCTTTGCGGGTCTGCCCTCCCCCTTCCTTGCGACGCGCTATCATTCATTGATCGTCGAACGCGACAGTCTGCCGGATTGTCTTGAAGTGACCGCCAGCCTTGCCGATGGCACGATCATGGGGCTGCGGCATCGTGAAAAGCCGGTTGAGGGCGTGCAGTTCCACCCCGAAAGCATCGCCTCGGAACATGGGCATCAGATCCTGCGCAATTTCCTGAATCTGGCGAGGGTTGCGGCATGAGCGGTGATCTGAAACCGCTGATCGGGCTGGCCGCCGACCGCGCCTTAAGCCGGACCGAGGCCGAAACCGCCTTTACTGCCCTTTTTGAAGGGGAGGCCACGCCTGCCCAGATGGGCGGTTTCCTGATGGCGCTGCGCACGCGCGGCGAAACGGTGGATGAAATCGCCGCCGCCGCCGCCGTGATGCGCGCGAAATGCAATCCGGTGACGGCGCCTGCGGGCGCGATGGATATTGTCGGCACCGGCGGCGATGGCAAGGGCACGCTGAATATCTCGACCGCGACGGCCTTTGTCGTCGCCGGGGCGGGTGTGGTGGTGGCCAAACATGGCAATCGCAACCTGTCCTCGAAATCGGGCGCGGCGGATGCTCTGACCGAACTGGGGCTGAATGTCATGGTCGGCCCCTCGGTGGTGGAGCGCTGTCTGGATCAGGCGGGTATCGGCTTCATGATGGCGCCGATGCACCATCCTGCAACCCGCCATGTCGCACCGGTGCGGCTGGAACTGGGCACAAGAACGCTGTTCAACGTGCTGGGACCGCTGACAAATCCCGCCGGGGTGAAGCGGCAGCTTTCGGGGGCGTTTTCCGCAACCCTGATCCGGCCCATGGCCGAGGTGCTGCGCGCGCTCGGGTCCGAGGCGGCATGGCTTGTTCATGGGTCCGACGGGACCGATGAGATCACCATTGCCGGGACGACACAGGTGGCCGCCCTTGAAAACGGCACAGTGCGCGAGTTTGAGGTCCATCCCGAGGAAGCGGGCCTGCCCGTCCATCCGTTCGAGGCGATCCTTGGCGGCACACCTGCCGAGAATGCACAGGCCTTCCGCGCGCTGCTGGACGGCGCGCCCGGGGCCTACCGCGATGCGGTGCTGCTGAACGCGGCTGCAGCCCTGCTGGTGGCGGGCAAGGCGGGCGACCTGAAGGAAGGTGCGGCCATGGCGCGCAGCAGTATCGACAGCGGTGCCGCGCGGGCCAAGGTGGCCGCACTGGCCAAGCTGACCAACGCCTGATGTGGCCCGACATTCCTGCAAGCTGGGCGGATCTGCCATTTTTCCAGAATGACTGGAACAGGTTGCAGGCCGAACTTGATGCAGAAAGCGGCTGGCAGCCCCCGCGCGATCAGGTCTTTCGCGCCCTGCACCTGACCCCGCGTGATCGGGTGCGCGTGGTTATATTGGGACAGGATCCCTATCACACAGCGGGCCGGGCGACGGGGCTTGCCTTTTCCTTCCCGCCCGGCACGCCGCCGCGCGACAGCCTGAAGAACATCCTGACCGAACTGGAAACCGATCTGGGCATCCCCCGCGTCTCGGGCGATCTGTCCGGATGGGCGGAACAGGGGGTGCTTTTGCTCAATACCGTGCTGACCGTGCCCGTCGGGCGCGCCCATGGCCATAAACGGCGGGGATGGGAGCGGCTGGTGTCGCAGGTTCTGGCGGCGGTGGCGGGCGACGGGCCGCGCGCCTTTCTGCTTTGGGGCGGGCCTGCGCAGAAACTGTGCCGCACCCTGCCGCGTGACGGCCATCTGTTTCTGGAAACCGCGCATCCCTCACCGCTGTCGGTCTATCGCGGCTTTTACGGCTCGCGTCCCTTTTCCGCCGTCAATGACTGGCTGGCCGGACAGGGGGAACGCCCCATCGACTGGGCGCGTTGACGGGATATGCGGGCGCGGCAAGCCGGGCCCATCTTGCGAAGGGCTGGCCAGCGCGCCGGTTTCGCCCTAAGCAAAGTCAAATCCCCCTGAAGGACGTTTTCCGCCATGGCCACCATCCTCGACAAGATCAAAGCCTATAAGCTGGAGGAGGTCGCGGCCCGCAAGGCCGCCCGACCGCTCAGCGATCTGGAGGACGCCGCCCACGAGGCGCCAGCGCCGCGTGGCTTTGCCCAGGCGCTGAAATCGGCAGCGCAACAGGGGTATGGGCTGATTGCGGAAATCAAGAAGGCCAGCCCCTCCAAGGGCCTGATCCGCGCCGATTTCGACCCGCCCGCGCTTGCCCGCGCCTATGAGGCGGGCGGCGCCACCTGCCTTTCGGTGCTGACCGACGGCCCGTCCTTTCAGGGTGCGGACGAATTTCTGATGCAGGCGCATGAGGCGACCGAACTGCCCTGCCTGCGCAAGGATTTCCTCTATGATCCCTGGCAGGTGACCGAGGCGCGCGCGCTGAATGCCGATTGCATTCTCATCATCATGGCCTCGGTTTCGGACACTCAGGCCGCCGAGCTTGAAGATGCGGCCTTCGCCCTTGGCATGGATGTGCTGATCGAGGTGCATGACCGGGCCGAACTGGACCGCGCCGCGATGCTGAAATCCTCGCTGCTTGGGATCAACAACCGCAACCTGCATTCCTTTGAGGTGACGCTGCAGACCACGCGGGATCTGGCGCGCATGGTGCCCGAGGACCGGCTGATCATCTCGGAATCGGGGCTGTTCACCCCGGCCGATCTTGCCGATGTGGCCCGGTTCGGCGCGCGCTGCTTTCTGATCGGGGAAAGCCTGATGCGGCAGGCGGATGTGACGGCGGCCACCCGCGCCATTCTGGCCCGCCCCGAAATGCCGCCCGGGGGCGGAATGTGATGGCAGGAACGCTGACGCATTTCGACGCGGCGGGCCATGCGCATATGGTCGATGTCTCGGACAAGCCCGTGACCGCGCGGCTGGCGGTGGCCGAGGGGTTCGTGCGCATGACCTCTGAGACGCTGGCGCTCATTTCCGAAGGCCGCGCCAAGAAGGGCGATGTTCTGTCGGTGGCGCGGCTGGCCGCGATCATGGGGGCCAAGAAAACCGCCGATCTGATCCCGCTTTGCCATCCTTTGCCGATCACCAAGGTTGCGGTGGATTTGCGCGCCGATCCCGACCTGCCGGGCATCCGCATCGAGGCGACCGTCAAGACCGGCGGCCAGACCGGGGTTGAGATGGAGGCGCTGACCGCCGTGTCCGTCGCCGCCCTGACCGTCTATGACATGGTCAAGGCCGCCGACAAGGCGATGGAGATCGGCGGCATCCGCCTTTTGCTGAAAGAGGGCGGCAAATCGGGGCGTTATGCGGCGGGATCAGCGCCTGATACGGACCCTGCACCATGATTTCGGTTGATGAGGCGCTTGCCCGGGTTTTCGCGCTCGTCTCTCCCCTGCCGGTGGAAACGGTGCCCCTGAGACAGGCCAATGGCCGGATTCTTGCCGCGCCGGTCACTGCTCTGCGCGATCAGCCGCCCTTTGATGCCTCGGCCATGGATGGTTATGCGATCCATGATGCCGCCCGCCCGGGCCTGTCGCTGCGCGTGATCGGCACGGCTCAGGCGGGCAAGGGGTTTGCAGGCCGTGTCGGACCGGGTGAGGCCGTGCGCATCTTCACCGGTGCGCCGGTCCCCGAAGGCGCAGACCGTGTGGTAATTCAGGAAGATGTGACGGCTGCAGGCGACCGCATCACGCTGAACCCGGGGCTGGATGAAGGCCGCCATATTCGCCCGCGCGGGCAGGATTTCCGGGCCGGGGCCGAGGTCACGCCGCGCCTTTTGCGCCCTGCCGATCTGGCGCTGCTGGCCTCGATGAATATCGCGCGCGTTCCGGTTCATCGCCGCCCCGTCATCGCACTGATCGCGACGGGGGATGAGTTGGTCATGCCGGGTGAGACCCCCGGCCCCGACCAGATCATCACCTCAAACACATTCGCCCTTGCCGCGATGGTCGAGGAGGCAGGCGGCATCGCACGGATGCTGCCCATTGCCCGCGACACCGAGGCCGATCTGCGCATGGTGCTGCGGCTGGCGCTGGACGCCGATCTGGTGGTGACAATCGGCGGAGCTTCGGTCGGGGATCATGACCTTGTGGGACGGGTGGCCGAGGCGATGGGGATGGACCGCGCCTTCTACAAGATCGCGATGCGGCCCGGAAAGCCGCTGATGGCGGGGCTTTTGCAGGGCGTGCCGATGCTGGGCCTGCCGGGCAATCCCGTCTCGGCCATCGTCTGCGCGCATCTGTTCCTGATCCCGGCCCTGCGGCATCTGGCGGGTCAGCCCGCCCAAGCGCCTGCACGGCTGCGCGCGGTTCTGGTCAGCGAGACCGGCCCCGCCGGGCCACGCCGCCACTATATGCGCGCCCGGCTGGAGCCGCAGACGGATGGCCTGCCCCATATCACGCCCTTCGGGCTGCAGGACAGTTCCCTTCTGGGCGTGCTGGGCGGGGCGGATGCCCTGTTGATCCGGCCCGAGGGCGATGGACCACTGCCTGCGGGCAGCGTGGTCGAATACCATCCGATCTGAAGCAGCCGTCCCAGCAGCGCAGTGGCAGGGCTTGACACAAACCGGGAACACGGGCAGAACAGTCAGGCAACCCCGGCAGGCCGAACAGGTGCCGAAAACCGGGAAGGCCCTGCGCGCATCCTGTCGGGGCCCCTTACGGAGGATTGGCATGCTGACCCGCAAGCAACTGGAACTGCTGGATTTCATCCGAAACCGCATGGCGGCGGAAGGCGTGCCCCCCTCGTTTGACGAGATGAAGGAGGCGCTGGATCTGAAATCGAAATCCGGCATCCACCGGCTGATCACTGCGCTGGAAGAACGCGGCTTCATCCGCCGTCTGGCGCATCGTGCCCGCGCGATTGAGATCGTGAAGCTGCCCGAGGCGATGGAACGGGCCGGTTTCGTGCCCGGGGGGGCTGCGGCGGCCGCCTCCGGCTTCACCCCCCGCGTGATCGAGGGCGATCGCCCCGCCCAGCCCAGGGGCGCGCGGCCTGTCGAACCCGTCCATGCGCTGGAACTGCCTGTCATGGGCCGGATCGCCGCCGGTGTGCCGATCGAGGCGATTCAGGAAGTGTCGCATCATATCGCCGTGCCCGGTGCCATGCTGTCGGGCCGGGGCCAGCACTACGCGCTGGAGGTGCGGGGCGATTCGATGATCGAGGCCGGGATCAATGACGGCGATATCGTCGTGATCCGCGAACAGACCACCGCCGAAAATGGTGATATCGTCGTAGCGCTGGTCGAGGATCAGGAGGCAACGCTGAAACGCTTTCGCCGTCGCGACAGCATGATCCTGCTGGAGGCTGCAAATCCCGCCTATGAAACCCGCGTCCTGCCCTCGCATAAGGTGAAGGTTCAGGGGCGTCTGGTCGGGTTGATCCGGTCTTATTGACCAAAGCCGCTGGGGGGATGGGGCCCGGCCTGCCGCTGCGCTTTGCCTTTGGGGGCGTTGCAGGACAGGGTCGCAGGCAGTCCCGCCGCGCGATCCATTCTGACGGGCCTGCCCCTCTGACCATTCGAAACAAGGACCGGTCAATTGGCCCACCATTCCGGGCAGTCGGGATGCTGCGGTGTGAACTGGTAGTTCCGGGGTTTCGGGCCGATGGTTCCGCGGTTTGGTCTTCTCATTTTCAGGGCTGCTTTGGCACATCCTCAAGACCGGCCGCATTCCTCTCGGACGTGATCTCCGGTCCTTTCTCAGCGCGTGGGCGGCTCAGGATCATCGCCGCACTGGCCTTGCCCCCGGTCCAGAGCCTTGCCCGCGCGCGGGCCGGATCCAGCCGCAACCGCCCCCCGCCCAGATCGGTCAGCGAAACCGCGCCCGTTCTGCGCAACAGTCGTGCATCAATCAGCAGGCAGGGGCCGGGCGCGGCATCCCTTGGGGCAAATCCCGCAAGGATCACCAGATCGGCCCCGGCACAGACCGCCTGCAAACGATCCGCCGCCCCCTTCCCCTTGATCTGCACCGCGCGCCATGTGCCAAAGGTGAAGCGGCGTTCGCGCGCCTCACCGTGAAATCCTGGCCGCACTGCCGCATCGTCCTGCAGGGCCATATCACCATCATTCTCAAGCCATTGGCGGACCGCGAAACTGCCGCCCTGGGGCGCGGACAGGCTGCGCCCCTGCGGGGTCATCAGCCCGACGATGCCGCCATCCGAGGTGATCAGCACCTGCGGCCGTTCGGCCCCCGCCCAGATCGCGAAAGCAGCCAGCACCGGCGGCAGCCCCGCCAGCGCCAGCGGCCCACGCCAGAGGATCATCCACAAACCGCCAAGCGCCAGCAGTGGCAGGACAAGCATGCCGGGCTGCGGCACGGGATGGACGGAATGGTCCAGTTCCGCCACCAGCGCCGCAACCCAAAGAATCCACCGCGTGCCCTGTTCCATCACCCACAGGGCCGGGGCCTCAAGCCCGAAAGGGACCAGCAGCCCGGCCAGTGCCGCCGCTGGCATGACCGCCGTCCCCATGACCGGCACCGCCATCAGATTGGCCACGAGACCATAGCTTGACAGGCGGTTGAAATGTGCCGCCCCCACCGGGGCGGTTGCAAGCCCGGCCAGCGTCGAGGACAGGATCAGCGTGAAGACAGGGCGCAGCCAGCGGGGCATGCGCCGCATCCCGGCCCCTGCGCCGCCGCCGCCCTTGCCGCCCGCGTTGCCCGTGCCATAGACCGCCGCAAATCCTGCAACCAGCGCCACTGTCGCGGCAAAGGACATCTGGAAACCGGGCTCCAGCAACGCCTCGGGCTGGATCAGCAGCAGGATCACCGCCGCCAGCGCGACAGATCGCAGCGACAGCGCGCGCCGGTCGAACAGCACCGCCCCCAGCATGACCGACACCATCACATAGGCGCGTTCCGTCGCGACATTGCCGCCCGACAGCGCAAGATAGATCCCCCCCGCCATCAGCGCCACGACCGCCGCGACCTTCTTGACCGGCAGCCGCAGCGCCAGAACCGGCACCGCCGCCAGCGCCAGCCGCGCCCCGCCAAAGAAGATGCCCGCCAGCAGCCCCATATGCAGCCCCGAAATCGCCAGCAGATGCGCAAGGTTTGAGCGCCGCAGATCCTCCAGCACCGCCTGCCCGATCCCGGCCCGGTCCCCGGTCAGAAGGGCCGCTGAAAAGGCCCCCGGCTCTCCGCCGATCCGGGCCTCGACCCCGGCGCGGATCAAGGCGCGCAGCCGGTTGATCCGCTGCTCCCCCGGCGCGGGCGGGGCCCAGATCACCGCCGGAACGCGGGTATAGCCGACGGCACCCAGCCGGTCGAAAAAGGCCATCCGCTGGAAATCAAAGGCGCCGGGCTCTACCGGCCCATCGGGGGGCGACAGATGTGCGGTCATCAGCACGGTCTGGCCCGGTTCGGGGCGCAGGTGCGCCTGATCGCCATGCAGGGACACGCGCACCCGCGCAGGCGTCGCATCGGGTGCCAGATCGGCCAGAATCACCCGGTCCAGCGTCAGGCGCATCCGGTCCGATTGCGCGCGGTCGATCATCACAATCCGCCCCTGCACCGGGCCGTAATAGCGCCCGTCAAGGATGGGGGCGGCCAGCAGATGCGCCCTTGCCCCGGCCGCCATAAACCCAAGCGCCAGACAGAAAAGCGCGATCCCCGGCGCATGCAGCCCTTCCGCCCCCCGCCAGCGCAGCGCAATCCCCGTCAGCAGCACCGCCGCCGCCAGCAGATAGGCCCCGGCCTGCGGCTCGGTCGTCAGGGTGAACCACAACCCCGTCCCCACCGCCATCAGAACCGGCACGAAGGGAAAGAGCCCGCCCCGCACCGGGGCCGAGGCCGCCCGCCACTCTGCCAGCCTTCCGCGCAGCGCCGCCGCAAGGTCGCCCACCTTGTTTCCCGTCCTGCGATTGCCTAGACAAGGCCCGAGCCTATCCCTCCCATGGTTTCCGAAAGGTTAATGCTGCATGTCCGTCCCCCGCCCCGTTGTGACCCGTATCGCCCCCTCGCCGACGGGTTACATGCATATCGGTACGGCCCGGACGGCGCTGTTCAACTGGCTATATGCCCGGGGACGGGGCGGGAAATTCCTGCTGCGCATCGAGGATACCGACCGTGAGCGATCCACGCCCGAGGCGACGGCAGCAATCCTGCGCGGGATGCGCTGGCTGGGGCTGGACTGGGACGATGACGCCGTCAGCCAGTTTGAGCAACGCCACCGTCATGCCGAAGTCGCCCATGAAATGCTGGCGCGGGGGGCCGCCTATAAATGCTTTGCCACGCAGGCCGAGATCGAGGCGTTCCGCGCCGAGGCAGAGGCGGAAAAACGCTCTACCCTCTATCGCAGCCCCTGGCGCGATGCCGACCCCGCCAGCCATCCCGATGCCCCCTATGTAATCCGCATGAAGGCCCCGCGTGAGGGCGAGACGGTGATCGAGGATCGCGTGCAGGGCCGCGTTACCTTCCGCAACGATCAGTTGGATGACATGGTGGTGTTACGATCCGACGGCACACCGACCTATATGCTGGCGGTGGTGGTGGACGATCACGATATGGGGGTGACGCATGTGATCCGGGGGGATGACCACCTGAACAATGCCGCGCGTCAGCAGATGGTCTATGATGCGATGGGATGGGACATCCCGGTCTGGGCGCATATCCCGCTGATCTTTGGCCCGGACGGCAAGAAACTGTCCAAGCGTCACGGGGCCACGGGTGTCGAGGAATATCAGGCCATGGGCTATCCTGCGGCGGGGATGCGCAATTACCTGACCCGGCTGGGCTGGGCGCATGGGAATGAGGAGTTTTTCACCTCGGCGCAGGCGATGGACTGGTTCGATCTGGACGGAATCGGCCGCGCCCCGGCCCGGCTGGATTTCAAGAAGCTGGAAAACCTGTGCGGCCAGCATATCGCCGCCGACGACGATGCTGCACTGCTGCATGAAATTACCGATTATCTGGTGGCGGCCGGGCGTCCTGCCCTGACCCCGGAACAGGCGGAGGGGCTGGGGCGGGCGCTTTACTGCGTCAAGGATCGCGCCAAGACCTTCCCTGAACTTCTTGAAAAGGCTCATTTTGTGCTGACGGCCCGGCCGCTGGAGATTGCGACGGATGCGGGCGAAAGCCTTGATGCGGTATCCCGTGGTATACTGAAGGAATTGACGCCGCGCCTGCAAAATGCTAGCTGGACCAAGGACGCTCTGGAGCCCATCCTGACCGAAACCGCCGCCGCGCATGGCCTTGGCTTCGGCAAGCTGGCAGCCCCCCTGCGTGCCGCCCTTGCCGGCCGTAAAGTGACGCCAAGCGTCTATGACATGATGCTGGTCATCGGGCAGGATGAGACGATTGCACGTCTGAACGACGCCGCCGGGTAAGGATCCGGCCCCGTTCGGGACGTAGCGGAATACCCCCGGAAACGGGGGAGCCTGTGTATTGGTCGCGCCCCTTAGGGGGGCTGCGGCCACCCAACCGAGAGAGGGACCGGACCATGGCAGACTCGACGAAATCCGCGACGTTGAAGCTGGGCGACAAGGAGATCGACTTTCCCGTCTATTCCCCGACCCTTGGCCCCGATGTGGTCGATATCTCCAAGCTTTATGCCCAAGGCGATATCTTCACCTATGACCCGGGCTTCACCTCGACCGCCGCCTGTGAAAGCGCGATCACCTTCATCGATGGCGACAAGGGCGAACTGCTGCATCGGGGCTATCCGATCGAGCAACTGGCCGAACATTCGCATTTTCTGGAACTGTGCTATCTGCTGCTTTACGGCGAACTGCCGAGCGCCAGCCAGATGACCGATTTCGAGACCCGCGTGACGCGGCACACGATGGTGCATGAACAGATGCACAACTTCTTCCGTGGGTTCCGCCGGGACGCGCATCCGATGGCAACCATGGTGGGCGTCGTCGGCGCGATGTCGGCCTTCTATCACGACAGCACTGATATTTCCGACCCCTGGCAGCGTGAAGTGGCCGCGATCCGCATGATCGCGAAACTGCCGACCATCGCCTCCATGGCCTATAAATATTCCATCGGTCAGCCCTTCGTCTATCCGAAGAACACACATTCCTATGCCGGGAATTTCCTGCATATGTGTTTCGCGGTTCCGGCCGAGGATTATGTCGTCGATCCGGTCCTTGAAAAGGCGATGGACCGGATCATGATGCTGCATGCCGATCATGAACAGAACGCCTCCACCTCAACCGTGCGTCTGGCCGGATCGTCGGGCGCGAACCCCTTTGCCTGTATCGCGGCCGGGATCGCCTGTCTTTGGGGTCCGGCGCATGGCGGGGCCAATCAGGCCTGTCTGGAAATGCTGCGCGAAATCGGCACCGTGGACCGCATTCCCGAATTCATCGCCCGCGCCAAGGACAAGGACGATCCCTTCCGCCTGATGGGCTTTGGTCACCGGGTCTACAAGAATTTCGACCCACGCGCCAAGGTGATGAAGGAAAGCGCCGATGAGGTGCTGGCCCTGATGGGGATCCACAACAATCCGACCCTGCAGGTCGCCAAGGAACTGGAGCGGATCGCGCTGGAGGATGACTATTTCATCTCGAAAAAGCTCTATCCCAATGTTGATTTCTATTCGGGCATCATCCTTGACGCGATGGGATTCCCGACCTCGATGTTCACGCCGATCTTTGCGCTGTCGCGCACGGTGGGCTGGATTTCGCAATGGAAAGAGATGATTGCCGACAAGAACCAGCGCATCGGCCGTCCCCGGCAGCTTTACATCGGTGAGGCGCGGCGCGACTACAAGGATCTGTCCGGGCGCTGATACCGGATGCTGCGGCGGCCCCTGGGCCGCCGTTTTTCCTTGGTCGTTTTTCTTTGCAGGAGCGGGTGATGACCCCCGAGAATTTCGTGCAATCGGCAGAAGACGTGCCGGGGCGACAGCTTATCCTGTCCATGTCGGGGCTGGATTACATGCGCGAAATGCTGGCCGGGCGCGTGCCGCATCCGGCGATTGCGGGGCTGTTCGGCTATCGGCTGCGCGAAGTCGACGACGGGCAGGTTACCTTTGAGGCCTTGGCCCGCCTGCCCCATACCAACCCGATGGGGGCGGTGCATGGCGGATGGTATGGCACGCTGCTGGATTCGGCACTTGGCTGCGCGGTGATGACAAAGGTGCCGCAGGGGCGCTGGTATACGACGCTGGAATACAAGGTGAACCTGCTGCGCGCCCTGCCACTGGAGACCCCAGTGCTTGTGACCGGGTTCAGCGAACATGCGGGCCGAACCACAGCCACTGCCAGGGCCGAGATGCGGGGGGCCGGGGATAACCGGCTTTACGCCACAGGCAGCACGACCTGCATCCTATTGGACTGACCTCTCATCCGGGCCTTCATTCGGGATCAACCACGGTAACCGGCCCCTGTTTCGGGCTGAGCGCCGTGGGATGCAGCCGCTCGGACCGGTCGCGCCCGACGATCCTTCGGCGGCGCAGCAGGAACAGCGCCCCCCATCCCCGCCATGTGCCAACCATCGGGGCCGAGGCATCGCAGGGAAAGCGGTCTTTCCAGCCCGGTGGCAGCGCCAGCCCACAGCTTTCCATCCGGTCCAGCATCCAGACCAGCGGAATATGTGACAAGGGCCGCGCCCGGGGCTTCCAGCCGACCTGCCCGCCGATATCGGCATGGGCACCGCGAAACCAGACCTGCTCGACATTGCCATGCCAGTCGGGCGGACAGTCCCACAGCACCGGCTGAAAGGCGACGCGCGTCTCATCCAGCGCCAGCGCATGAAAGCCGTGCCGGATCCCCGACCCCAACTGATGGTTGTGGAACCTGTGATTGCCCTCGGTCAGCATCCACAACAGCGGCAGGCGGATGCCAAGCGCCTTGACCGTATCCCAGACGCCCACCGCCTCGATCGGGGTCCGGGCATGGCAGAACCGGCGGGCAAAGGCGCGGGCCGCCACGCGGTCAGGATCTCGCCGGTAATGGCGAAAGGCCAGCCGCAGGTTGCGTTCGGTCGCGTGATCGCGCTGCAAAAGCCCGATCCGGTCGATCACCCCCGCCAGGGACCGCACCGCATAGGCGCCACGCGAATAGCCAATCAGGAAAATCCGGTCGCCGGGGCGGTAACGACTGGCCAGATAGCCATAGGCCCGCAGAATCTGACGGTTGATACCCCGCCCCTGCGCCACCGCCGCCAGATGGCGCCAGTCCTCAAACTGTACGCCGGGTTCGTAATAGACCGTCCGCTGCCGGTTGCGCCCGCCCTCGGTCAGCAGCTTGAAGGTCAGTCCGGCATTGGTTTCATAGCCCCGGCGCAGGCTGGACATCGTGCCGTCAAGGATGACGACATGATCCACCTGCCCGCGTTGCAGGGCACCGGCAGCGGGCGGCGCCTCGGTGACGACAACCGGGCCAGGCCGGAAATAGGACCAGAGACGTTTGAAAAAGCTCAGCGCCTCGCCTCCGCCCCGGCCTCCGCTTGCGCCGCGAGCAGCCATGACCAGATCCGCTGCGGCGTGAAGGGCATATCGACCCGGGCCACACCCGCGCCCGCCAGCGCATCGGCCACCGCATTCGACACGGCCCCCAGCGATCCGACCGTGCCTGCCTCGCCGCAGCCCTTCATGCCAAGCGGATTGTTGGTCGAAGGCGTGGATTCGGTATCAAACCGGATCGGCGGGAAATCGGCGGCGCGCGGCATGGCGTAATCCATGAAACTCGCCGTCAGAAGCTGCCCCTGCGCGTCATAGACAGCATTTTCCAGAACCGCCTGACCAAAGCCCTGCGCGATACCGCCATGGACCTGTCCTTCCACCAGTTGCGGGGCGATCAGCGTGCCGAAATCATCGGTCACCGTGTAGCGGTCCAGCACCAGCGCGCCGGTTTCGGGGTCAATCTCCACCTCGGCCAGATGCGCGCCATTCGGAAAGGACCGGCCCGGCAGGCGAGTCGTGCGGCTGTGGCGCAAAAGGTCGGTCCGTCCCGCCGCCCGCGCCCGTTCCGCCGCCTCGACAAGCGTGATGCGCAGATTGCTGCCCGGGGCACCGAAGGCCCCGTCGTCAAAATGCGCCCCGGCCCCCAGTTCATCGGCCAGAAAGGCCGCAAAATCCGCGATCATGCCGCCCGACAGCGCGCCGATGGCCATGCCTTGCGTCGTGACCGAACGCGAGCCCCCGGTGCCGCCGCCCTTGTCGATGCGGTCACTGTCGCCCTGCACCACGCGGATCAGATCGGTCGCGATGCCGGTCTGTTCCGACAGCATCCGTGCATAGACCGTTTCATGGCCCTGCCCATTCGACTGCGTACCGACAAAAAGTGACACGCCGCCATCGTCATCAAAACTGACCGCCGCCGTTTCCGACGGATCGCCCAGCACGGTTTCGACATAGCAGGCCAGCCCCATGCCCCGCAGCATTCCCTTCGCCGCCGAGGCCGCCTTGCGCGCGCCATATCCGGCCAGATCGGCATTGACCCGCAGCGCATCCAGCACGCGCTGGAAATCGCCGACATCGACGACCTCGCCATTGACCATCGAATAGGGAAATTCGCGGATGAAATTGCGTTCCCGCAGTTCGAACGGATCGACGCCCAGGGCCCGTGCGGCATAATCCATTGCCCTTTCGATGGTCAGAATCGCCTCGGGCCGGCCCGCGCCGCGATAGGCGTCCAGCGGCACGCTATGGGTATAGATCCCGCAGGCATCCAGCCGCGCCACCTTGATATCGTAAAGCCCGGTCAGCACCTTGGCGAACAGTTCGGACTGGATGATCTGGCCTTCCTGCGAATTGTAAGCGCCCATATTTGACATGACATCAGCATGATAGGCCGTGATCTTCAGATCTTGGTCGAAGCCGATCCTGACCCGCGCCACCAGATCGCGCGCGCCGTTATCGGTCAGCATCGCCTCGGTCCGGTCCGACATCCAGCCCACCGGATGGCCCAGTTGCCGCGCCGCCTGTGCCAGCACCACATATTCGGGATAGGCCATGGCCTTCATGCCGAACCCGCCGCCGACATCGGGATTGGTGACGCGCACCGCCTCGGGATCAAGCGCCAGCATCCGCGCCAGTTCGGCCTTCTGGTTCCACACGCCCTGCCCGTTCACGCACAGATGCAGCCGCCCATCTGCCCATGCCGCCCATGCACCGCGCGGTTCCATCGAATTGACGATAACGCGATTATGTACCACCTCGACCGGCACCACATGGGCCGATGCGGCAAAAGCCGCCTCGACCGCCGCCGCATCGCCCAGACCAAAGCGATAGGCGCGGTTGTCGGGGGCCTCGGGATGCACCACCACCCCGCCGGGGGCGATATCCAGCTTGGCCGTCGCATCCGCATAATCGAATTCGATCAGTTCCAGCGCATCGCGGGCGGCGGAAAGGCTTTCGGCCACCACCATCGCCACCGGTTCCCCGACATGGCGCAGCGCCTTGCGGGCCAGTACGGGGCGTTCCGGGGTCGCCCCCTTGGTACCATCCTCGGCCCGAACGGTCGTGCCCTTCATGCCAAGAATGACACCTGCAGCCTCAAGCCGTTCGGCGGTCAGCACCAGACGCACGCCGGGCGCGGCCTCGGCCTCCGAAACATCCAGCGACAGGATCTGGCCCGCAGCAACCGGGGACCGCAGGAACAGCGCCTGCAGCACCCCTGCGGGCGCGGTATCCTCGACATAGCGGCCCCCGCCGGTCAGAAAGCGGCGATCCTCAAACCGTCCGCCCTGTGCCTTGCCGAAACTGTCCATGCCGCGCCCTCCATTGATCTTGCATTGATTTTGGGCGCAGAGTAGCCCCCCGGCGGGTTTTGTCCAGCCGGGGGAAAGGTCTTCCTGCGGTTGTGTGGTCAGAGTTTCAGCGACAGCACCGTGGCCATGGCCAACTCGCCAAAGCCGTTGAACCTTGTATTGGTCACCGTGGAATAGGCCCCCATGCCGTGGAAAATCAGGAAATCACCCTCGGAAATCCCCGCATCCAGCGCCAGTTCCCCCGGCAGACGGTCGACCGAATCACAGGTCGGGCCAAAGACGATACGATTGGCTGTTTCGCCCTGACGTTTTTCCCCCGTGGCGGTCAGAACCTCGGTCCGGTCGATCACGCCGATCATCGGCAGTTCGGTCAACGACCCATAAACCCCGTCGGTCAGGAAGACATGGGTATCGTCGCGCACGGCCTTGACGCAGGACGCGACCGAAAACGCATCCCCCACCAGCCCGCGGCCGGGTTCACAAATCAGAATCGGGCGCTGTTCACCGAAGGCCTCAGACGCGACGCGGTCAATCGTGGCAAAGATCGCCTCAAGATCCGGGGCCACCGCCGCCAGACGATGCGAGGGGAAGCCACCGCCGACATTCAGACGCGCAATTGTCACGCCCGCATCGCGCGCGATTTCAGCCGCAACGCGGATATAGCTTTCCCAGGCGGCAGGCTCGGTGCATTGCGTGCCGGGATGGAAGGTGATCGAGGGGATGAACCCCGCATCCGCCACGGATTTCAGCAGATCGACCGCCAGTTCCGCCGTTGCCCCGAATTTCGCGCCGAAATTATAGGCAGCCCCCGCCACCGGCAGCTTGAAGCGCACGGTGATCTCGGTGCCTTCGGCGGGCACCAGTTCGATCAGCTTGGCCAGTTCCGAGGCGCTGTCGATGGAATAGGATTTCACGCCCAGTTCCACCGCCACGCCAATCTCGGCCCGGCTGCGGACGGGATTGTTGTAATGCAACGCCGCATCGGGGGCGAGACGGCGGATCAGCCGCATCTCGAAGGGGGATGCCACATCGAAACCGCGCAGACCGGCCGCGACCAGATTTTCGATCACCGCCTCTTCGGGGTTGGATTTCACGGCATAGGTAACCATGCCCGGAAACCCGTCGATGAAACGGCGGGCGGTCGTCTGCAGAACCGAAGGCGCAAAGAACAGAACCGGGTTTTCCGGCTGCACATTGCGCAGATATTCGGTCGGGTTGGTCCAGATTGTTTTCGAGAGTCCCATCGGCGTCGTCCTTTCCGAGCCCGAGACGCAAGCTTCAGGCCCTGCCCGGGTTGCGGGCGGGTCGTGGGCACCTGCGCGGTTTATCCAAAACCAGGCCAGGTGCGTATGAGCCGCCCTTTTCCTGAAAACAAGGATGCCGTAAATGGGGCACATAATCACCGATCAAAATAGGTGAATCGCATCGCATCTTCGTCACAATGACGAAAAAGGAAGGCAAACTGCATGGATGACCTCGATCGCAACATCCTCGGCCTTCTGGGGGCGGATGCCCGCATGTCGGTTGCGGTACTGGCGCGGCGGCTGAAGGTCGCGCGCTCGACCATTCAGGCGCGGCTGGAACGGCTGGAAACCACCGGCATCATCGCGGGTTATACCGTGAAACTGGGAGAGGCCGGGCGTCAGGGACGGTTGCGCGCCTCGGTTCTGATCACGATTGAACCGCGCGCGCAGGCCGCTATCCTGACGCGTCTCAAATCCGTGGCCGAGGTGGAGCGGGTCTTTACCACCTCGGGGCGGTTCGATCTGCTGTTGCAGATCTCGGCCCCGAACACGCAGGTTCTGGATCAGGTTCTGGATGAGATCGGCGCAATGACCGGGGTGCGCAGCTCGGAAAGCCTGATCCATCTGTCGACCAAGATCGACCGCGCGATCTGATCCGCCGCTTTCGCCCCCGCGCGGCGCTTTCCCTTCGCCCGCCGCCGCGATAGAACCCGTCCCGACAAAGGCCCCCCGCGCCGGGGCCGCAGCGCCGCAAGGATGAATGACATGCCGATGGAAAAAACCTTCAACGCCGCCGAGGCCGAACCCCGCATCACCGCGATGTGGGAGGAAAAGAACGCCTTCGCCGCCGGGGCCAACAAGTCGCGCGATGACTCCTTCTGCGTCATGATCCCGCCGCCCAATGTGACCGGCGCGCTACATATGGGGCATGCCTTCAACAACACGCTGCAGGATATCCTGACGCGCTGGCACCGGATGCGGGGGTTCGATACACTCTGGCAGCCCGGCACCGACCATGCGGGGATTGCCACCCAGATGGTGACCGAGCGCGAAATGGCCGCGAAGGGCGAACCGAGCCGGCGCGAAATGGGCCGCGAGGCGTTTCTGGAGCGGGTCTGGCAGCAGAAGATCAAGTCGCGTGGCACGATCATCGGGCAGTTGAAGCGGCTTGGCGCGTCCTGCGACTGGTCGCGCGAGGCTTTCACCATGTCCGGCGCGCCCAATGCGCCCGAGGGTGAAGAGGGCAATTTCCACGATGCCGTCATCAAGGTTTTTGTCGATCTTTACAACAAGGGCCTGATCTATCGCGGCAAGCGGCTGGTCAACTGGGACCCGCATTTCGAAACCGCGATCTCGGATCTTGAGGTCGAGAATATCGAAATGCCCGGCCATATGTGGCATTTCAAATATCCGCTGGCCGGTGGCGAAACCTATGACTATGTCGAGAAGGACGCCGAGGGCAATGTGACCCTTCGCGAGACGCGCGACTATATCTCAATTGCCACGACGCGGCCCGAAACCATGCTGGGCGATGGCGCGGTCGCGGTTCACCCATCGGATGAGCGTTATGCGCCAATCGTCGGGAAACTTTGTGAAATCCCCGTTGGGCCGAAGGAACACCGCCGCCTGATCCCGATCATCACTGACGAATATCCCGACCCGAGTTTCGGTTCGGGTGCCGTGAAGATCACCGGCGCGCATGATTTCAACGATTACGCCGTGGCCAAGCGTGGCAATATCCCCTGTTACCGGCTGATGGATACACAGGGCAATCTTCGGACAGACGGTGCACCGTATGCCGAATCCGCCATGATCGCACAAGAAGTAGCGCGCGGTGAGCGGACGTTAACAGAGGCTGAGATTGATGCGCTGAATCTCGTGCCGGATGACTTAAGGGGGCTGCACAGGTTCAAGCGCCCGGAAGACAACAAACCACAAGCCCGAGAGCGCGTGGTAGAGCAGATCACCGCCGAAGGGCTGGCGGTGATGATCCCGGCCCCGCCCACGACACCCCGCCCCGGGCTTGACCCGGGGCCTCTGGCTGAACCGGGCGCTGCGGCATCGGACGAGGTCCCGGGTCAGGCCCGGGACGGGGTTGCGATGGTGCCTTATGTCGAGGCCAAGCCGATCATGCAGCCCTTTGGCGACCGGTCGAAAGTGGTGATCGAGCCGATGCTGACGGATCAGTGGTTTGTCGATACCGCGAAAATCGTGGAACCGGCGCTGGAGGCCGTGCGGAACGGCACCACCAAGATCATCCCCGAAAGCGGCGAGAAGGTCTATTTCCATTGGCTTGAGAATATCGAGCCGTGGTGCATCAGCCGCCAGTTGTGGTGGGGGCATCAGATTCCGGTTTGGTACGCAACCGCACCTGAAGACTTTGATGCTTATCGCGAAAAACTTGAATGGGTCAGAAATCAAGGAAGTGCTTATGACGGGAAAGAGCCCGAACGATTTGCAGGTCTAAAGGTCGTTCGGCACGAGGTTTGTGCTTCTACTGAAAGTGAAGCTCTTAAGAAGCTCGCACGAAAACTGCCCGCAGGAACAAAACTGAAGCTCGCTTATAACAATCTTGTTTCAAGAGAGAACGATGAGCTTGGCGGTTTTGGAATTGAAAATACTGGCGCTTGGGTAGTTTTCGTTTCCCGCGACCCCGACGTGCTCGACACTTGGTTTTCCTCCGGCCTCTGGCCCCTCGGCACGCTCGGCTGGCCCGAACAGACCCCGGAACTGCAACGCTATTTCCCAACATCGGTCCTTGTGACCGGGCAGGATATCCTGTTCTTCTGGGTCGCCCGGATGATGATGATGCAGCTTGCGGTGGTTGATCAGGTGCCGTTTCACACCGTCTATCTCCACGGCCTCGTGCGCGATGCCAAGGGCAAGAAGATGTCGAAATCGCTTGGCAATGTCATCGACCCCTTGGAAATCATCGACGAATACGGCGCCGATGCGCTGCGCTTTACCAATGCGGCCATGGCCTCCCTCGGGGGCGTGCTGAAGCTCGATACCGCGCGCATCGCGGGCTATCGCAACTTCACCACCAAGCTCTGGAATGCCTGCCGTTTTGCCGAAATGAATGGCGTCTGGGAGGGGCACAGCACCCAATCCGCCCCGCCCGATGCCACAGCCACCGCGAACCGCTGGATCATCGGTGAAACCGTCCGCACCCTGCATGAGGTGGACGCCGCCCTTGCCGAATACCGCTTCGATCAGGCCGCCGACACGCTTTACAAATTCGTCTGGGGCAAGGTCTGCGACTGGTATGTGGAATTCGCAAAACCCCTGTTCGACGGCGACAGCGCCGCAGAAACCCGCGCCACGATGGGCTGGGTGCTGGATCACTGCATGATCCTGCTGCATCCGATCATGCCCTTCATCACCGAAGAGCTGTGGGAAACCACCGGCAAACGCGTCGCCCCCCTGACCCTGACCGACTGGCCCAACCTGCCCGAGACGCTGATCGACGCGCCCTCGATGCGGGAAATGACCTGGGTGACGGGGCTGATCGACGCCATCCGGTCGGCCCGCGCGCAGATGCATGTGCCCGCAGGGCTGAAGGTCACGCTGCTGCGCATCGGGCTGGATGACACGGCCCGCGCCGCCTGCGACCGCAATGCCGGTCTGATCGCGCGGCTGGCCCGGATCGAAACGGTGACAGATGCCGAAACCGTGCCCAAGGGTGCGCTGACCATCGCGGCCGAAGGCGGCACGTTCGCGATTCCGCTGGAAGGGCTGATCGACATTGCCGAGGAGAAGGCGCGGCTGGAAAAGACGCTGGCGAAACTGGAAAAGGATCTGGCGGGACTGCGCGCGCGCCTGTCCAATCCGAAATTTGTCGCAAGCGCCAAGGAAGAGGTGGTCGAGGAAACCCGCGGGAAACTCGCACAAGGCGAGGAGGAGGCCGCGACTCTGTCCGCCGCCCTTGCGCGCCTTGCGGAGCTGCTCTGAGCTTTTTCGTTGGTCAACTACCCTTGGGCTCAAACATCCCCGGGGGGGAAGGCCGTCCGGGCCGAGGGGGGCAGACAGCCCCCCTTCCCGTTCTCCGTCAGGTATGACCCGTCCCGCACAACGCTGCCGCACATAACTTTGCACAGCGCAAATTTGCACAGCCCAATGCTGCAAACCCCGCCAGAGGCGACGGCCAGAATCAGCATGAAATCAGCACAGGAATGATCTGGTACGGGTGGTCGGACTCGAACCGACACTCCTTGCGGAAACAGATTTTGAGTCTGTCGCGTCTACCATTCCGCCACACCCGCCCGTCCGGCCCTCCCATGGCAGAAACGCGCCGTTCGGCACGTCGGGATGGCCCTCGCCCCGGTATGAAACACCAAGGCTCTGCGCGGGATTTAGCGCGCAGGCCGCCGCGCGTCAATCCGCCGCGAACGGGTCGGATCACCATGGCGGCCCCCTTTGCCGATCAAAGGCGTGCCGCCGTAAATGTATCGCAATCGTCCATCTGCCCGCTGCGATACCCGGTCACGAACCAGCGCGCGCGCTGTTCCGATGTGCCATGGGTAAAGGTATGGGGCACCGGCCTGCGTCCGGCATTGCGCTGCAGGATGTCATCGCCGATCTGGCGCGCGGCATTGACCGCCTCTTGCAGATCGCCCGCCTCTACCGTGCCCAGACGCGCCTCGGCCTCGCGCGCCCAGATCCCGGCCAGACAATCGGCCTGCAATTCGGTGCGCACCGACAGCGCATTGCTTTGCGCCTCGGACACCTGACGGCGCAGCTGATGCACCTCGGCAAGGACACCCAGTTCATTCTGCACATGATGCGCGATCTCATGGGCCACGACATAGGCGGCGGCGAAATCGCCCTGCGCGCCCAGCCGGTCGCGCAATGTCGCAAAGAACCGTGTGTCGAGATAGGCCTTGCGATCCGCCGGACAGTAAAACGGCCCCGAGGCCCCCTCGGCCCCGCCGCAGGGCGAACCCGTCACATCGGAAAACAGCACCATCACCGCAGGCCGGTACTCGCGGCCAAGCTGTTCACGGAACACCGCCTGCCAGACCTCTTCGGTATCGGCCAGCGTGACGGCCACAAACTCCCCCGCGCCGCCGTCATCGGTCGCGGCCTGCGGCGTCTGGCTGCTGCGGCCGCCCTGCGGATCCAGCAATTGCGTCACATCGACACCCAGGAAATACCCCAGCGCCAGCACGACGATCAGCCCGACCCCGCCGATCCGCGCGCCGCCTGCCCCCCGGCCCCCGCCGCGCCGGTCCTCGACATTGCGGCTTGTGCGCCGACCCTTCCACTGCATTTCGGAACCTTTCCCCGAACACCTCTGACCCGGGTGCAGCTTAGCTGGCTTGCCGCCAGCCCGGAAGCCTGACAATCGGCATTTGCGCCTCCACCCGCCACCGGGGCGCGCCAATCCGCCAACTGCCCCTGCGGCCCGCATGCTGGCCACTTGACCCCGCCCCCGCCCCATGGTCAGAGGCCCGGACCCCGACGGAGATCCGCATGATCCGCGCCCTTTATGACTGGACGATGTCGCTGGCGCAGTCGCGCCATGCGCTTTGGGCGCTGGCCATCGTGGCCTTTGTCGAAAGCTCCTTCTTCCCGATCCCGCCCGATGTTCTGATGATCCCGATGATCCTTGCCGCACCGCGCCGCGCCTTCCTGATCGCGGGCGTGGCGACACTGTTTTCGGTGCTGGGGGGGGCGTTCGGCTACTGGATCGGGGCGACGTTTTTCGAAAGCATCGGCCAGCCGGTGCTGGAATTCTACGGCAAGGAGGCCCATGCCGCAGACTTTTTCGAACGGCTGAATGCCTGGGGCACCTGGGTCGTGCTGGTCGCCGGGGTCACGCCCTTTCCCTACAAGGTCATCACGATCCTGTCAGGCATGTCTGATCTGTCCTTTACTGTCTTCATGTTTGCCTCCCTTCTTGCCCGGGGGCTGCGGTTTTTCATTGTCGCGGCCCTTTTGTGGAAATTCGGCGCGCCGATCCGTGACTTCATCGAGCGACGGCTCGGCTTGATGTTCACACTGGCCTGTGCCTTGTTGATCGGAGGATTTGTTGTGGTGAGGTATCTGTGAGATCACGCGACGCGATGAGGGCCGAGGGCCGCCTGCTGGCATTGGTCGCAGGCAGCGGTTCAGCGATCCTGCTGGGTGCGGCCTTTGCTTTTGAACATCTGGGCGGCCTGTTCCCCTGTGAACTTTGCCTCTGGCAACGCTGGCCGCATGCGGTGGCGGTTCTGCTCGCACTTCTGGCGCTGATCTTCGGCACAAGGGTTCTGGGCTGGCTCGGTGCGCTGGCCATGCTGGTCACCGCCGGGATCGCGCTGTTTCATACCGGGGTCGAATATGGCTGGTGGGAAGGGCTTGCCGCCTGTTCGGGCGGTTCGCTTTCGGGTCTGGCGGCGGGCGATCTGCTGAACCCCGATATCGCGGTCGCCAATCCGGTGCGCTGCGATACGGTTGCCTGGGAGTTCCTGTCGCTGTCGATGGCCAGTTGGAACGGCATCGCCTCCTTGCTGCTGGCCTTCTTCTGGGTCGCGGCGGCACGGCGCGGCTGACGCCCGTAGCGCCCCCGCCGCGCGAAGGTGTCAGTCGCCCCCCGGCAGCACATCGCGCAGAAAGGCCAGTGCCACCGACAGACCATCCGGCGCGATGCCATGGCCGGTGCCTTCCATCACATGTCCATAGGTCGTGAACCCCGCGCCCAGCAGCGCGTCCCCGGCAAGGCCCATATCGGCAAAGGGCACGACCGGATCCGCATCGCCATGGATCAGCAGAACGGGCGGCTTCGACACCGCCTCGGCGGCCAGCAACTCCGGCGCCAGCAACCGGCCCGAAATCGCCACCACCCCGGCGATGGGTTCTGCGCGGCGCGGTGCCACATGCAGCGCCATCATCGCGCCCTGACTGAACCCGACCAGCGCCAGCGCCTCGGGCCCCAGCCCTTCCCCGGACAGCCGCGCCTCCAGAAAGGCATTGAGATCGGCCACCGAACGCTGCAGCCCCGCACGGCTTTCCGCCTCACTGGATCCGTCCAGCCAGGGGATCGGGAACCATTGCCGCCCGAACGGCGCGCCCGGCACCCGTTCGGGCGCATCCGGCGCAAGGAATACCGTGTCGGGCAGATGCGGCGCCAGAGGATCGGCCAGCCCCAGCAGATCGGCGCCATCCGCGCCATACCCATGCAGGAAGACCACCATCCGCCGCGCCGTGCCGGGGGCCGCGCCCTTGCGTCCGAACTGCAATTCCCGCGTCATGTGATCCCTTCCCGTGATGTTTCCACCCGGTAGTAGGCCCAAAGCAGCCGCGCCGCAACCGAACGCCAGGGTGACCAATCCGCCGCCATGGCACGCAGATCCCGCTCTTTCGGGCGCGCCGCCAGCCCGAACAGCCGCCGCGCGCTTTCCTGCAAGGCCAGATCGCCCGGGGCAAAGATATCCGCCCGGCCAAGGCTGAACATCGCATAAATCTCGGCGGTCCAGATCCCGATCCCCGGCAGGGCTGTCAGATCCGCCATGATCCGCGCATCCTCCATCCCGCGCAGGGCGTCAAAATCCAGATCGGCCCGGGCCAGCGCCTGTGCATAGCGGATCTTCTGGCGCGACAATCCGCAAAGCCGCAAATCCTCATCCGTCGCCGCCGCAACTGCCGCGCGGTCGGTCAGCCCCGCCGCCTCAAGCCGCGCGGTGATCACCCGGGCCGAGGCGACGCTGACCTGCTGGCTGACAATCGCCCCCAGAAGGGCGGCAAAGCCGTCAGGGCGTAGCCTGTCAGGCAAGGGACCGGTCAGGGCCAGCGCATGGGCAAAGCGCGGCTCATGCGCTGCAAGCCATGCCGCGCCTTCGGCCACGCATTCCGCGCCCCTGATGATCCGTCCAACCATTCCAGCCTCCGTTTTCCGCCAGCCTAGCGCCATCCCGGCGCAAAGGGAAACCGCACCCTGCCCTTTCATCCTGGCCGAAATACCTCGGGGGAAGCCCGGAATGGGCGCGGGGGCAGCGCCCCCGTTCCGCCGTTTCCCCGTCCTGATGCGCTCGGTCGTGCCACCAGCGACGGATCCGCGCCCCCCTGTCACGGCCGATTGTCCCCGGCACAATTTCGCGCTGGACCTTCGCGGCAGGGCGGGCCTAATCCTGCGGGATGACACAGATCCCCTCCCCGACCGCCGCAGCACTCCCCGCCGATGACCGGCAGGCGCGCCGCAATGTGCTTGTGCTGGTCGCCGCACAGGCGATCCTTGGCGCGCAGATGCCGATGATCTTTACCATCGCGGGTCTGGCCGGACAGACGCTGGCGACGAATGCCTGCTGGGCAACCTTGTCGATCTCGGTCATGGTTATCGGCTCGATGCTGTCGGCCACCCCGCTTTCGGCGCTGATGCAGCGGCATGGGCGGCGCGCGGGCTTTGTCGCGGGTACGCTGATCGGCGGGCTGGGTGCCGCCATCGGGGCCTGGGGTCTGCTGGTCGCCTCGTTCCCGCTGTTCCTGCTGGGGGCGTTGTTCTCGGGCAGTTACATGTCGGCGCAGGGGTTTTACCGCTTTGCCGCCGCCGATACCGCATCCGAGGCGTTCCGGCCCAAGGCGATTTCCTGGGTCATGGCGGGGGGGCTGCTGTCAGCGGTGATCGGGCCGCAACTGGTCAAGGTGACCGCCGAATCCATGGTTGTGCCCTTTCTTGGCACCTATCTGGCGGTGATCGCACTGAACCTCGTGGGATCCTTCCTGTTCGTTTTCCTGAAAATCCCGAAACCCGCCCCGCCCCGGCAGGGTGACATCCCGATCCGGTCCCGGCGTGAGATGCTGCGCAATCCGCGCATTGCGGTCGCGGTGATCTGCGCGACCGTGTCCTATGCGCTGATGAACCTCGTGATGACGTCGTCACCGCTCGCGGTGGTGGGCTGCGGCTTTTCAACCTCGGATGCTGCCGATGTGGTGACGGCGCATGTGCTGGCCATGTATGCGCCTTCCTTCTTCACCGGCCATCTGATCGCGCGGTTCGGGGTCGAGAAGATCGTGGCCACCGGGCTTGTGATCCTTGCCGCTGCGGGTGCTGTGGCGCTGACCGGGGTGGAATTGCCGAATTTCTTCCTGGCGCTGATCCTGCTGGGGCTGGGCTGGAATTTCGGTTTCATCGGTGCGACGACCATGCTGGCCGGGGCCCATTCCCCGGCAGAACGCGGGCGGATGCAGGGGCTGAATGATTTTCTGGTCTTTGGCGGGGTGACGCTGGCCTCATTTTCCTCCGGCGGGCTGATGAACTGTTCCGGCGGCTCGGTCGAGGCAGGCTGGCAGGCGGTCAACCTTGCCATGCTGCCCTTCCTTGTGCTGGCGGGCGGCGCGCTGATCTGGCTGGCCCTGCGCCCGCGTGAGATGCGGGGCTGACGGCGCCCTTAACCCGCGTCGATGGCCAGCGCGTGGATCTGCCCGACGATTTCGGGGCCAAGGGCGGCATGGATGGCCCGGTGCCGCGCGACCCGCGATTGCGGGGCCAATGCCCCGGCGCGGATCATCACCGCGAAATGCGATTCCCCCGATCCGTCATCGCCTGCATGGCCCGCATGGCGGTGGCTTTCGTTCACGACGTCCAGCCGATCCGGGCGGAAGGCCGCCTGCAGCCGGTCACGAATGCGCTCTGCCATGTCCATATCTCTGTCAACCCCCTTCAATCCGCGTGGCATTGATCTAAACTCTTGCCTCCGAGTCGGAAAGGCAAGTCTCATGAGTAATCGGCCCCCCTTCGAATTCGACATGCGCGTGTCTGCGGACAAGAAGAAGCGCAAAACCGGGCGCAGGGGCATGTCGGGGGCTTTTGAGACCTCGACCCGGGTCTGTGAATATCCCGGCTGTCAGGAGCCCGGCGTTTACCGTGCCCCGAAAAGCCCGGACCTGCTGGATGAATATCTGTGGTTCTGCCGGGACCATGTGCGCGAGTATAACCTGAAATGGAATTTCTTTCAGGGCAGCAGCGATGAGGATTTTCAGGCCTTCCTTGAAAAGGACCGGCTTTGGGGACGTGAGACCCAGCCCTTTGCCAAACGCCCGGATGAGGGGCGCGTCTGGTCGCGGCTGGGGGTGAATGATCCGATGGCGCTTCTGGGGGAAAAGGCGACACAGAACCCCGGCAAGCAACCCATGTCGGGCGCAACCCGGAAACTGCCCCCGACCGAGCGCAAGGCGGTCGAAATTCTGGACGCGCGCGACAGCTGGACAAAGTCGGAAATCCGCAAGCAATACAAAAGTCTGGTGAAGGATCTTCACCCCGATCTGAACGGCGGAAACCGCGCCGATGAGGAACGCCTGCAAGAGGTGGTCTGGGCCTGGGATCAGATCAAGGACAGCCGCAATTTCCGGGATTGAGGGGCTGTTACCGGCCAAGTCCTGCAACCGGCCTGACGATCAGGACGCGGCGGTGCCGGACGCGGCGGGGGCCTTGGCTTCGCGCCGCGTCACGCGCAGGCGGATCCCGTCCCGGGCGCGCACCGTCAGATGCGCCACCGGCACGGGCACATCGCCCGGCAGCGTCGCGAAGTGGAATTCACCGATCAGGCGCGCCAGCAACAGCGTGCCCTCGATCATCGCGAACCCCGCGCCGGGGCAGACGCGCGGACCGGCGGAAAAGGGAATATAGGCCTCCCGCGCGGCATGGCGGCAGCTCTCGGTCTGCCAGCGGTCGGGGTCGAAGTCGTCGGGCCGATCCCAGATGCGGGAATGGCGGTGCAGATGCCAGGGGCTCAGCACCATCTGCGCACCGGGGGCGATATCGCGCCCACGCAGATGTTCGGGGCATTGATTCTGGCGCACCATCATCGGCACGGGGGGGTAAAGACGAAGCGCCTCACGAAACACATCCCGGGTGAACCGCAGCCGCGCCATGGCCGAAAATTCCGGCGCCGTGCCAAGGTCTGCCGCCTCGGCCGCGACACGCGCTTGCGCTTCGGGGAACTGCGCCAGCAGATAAAGCGACCATGCCAGCGCCGAGGCCGAGGTTTCATGCCCGGCCAGAAAGAAGATCGCAACCTGATCGACCATTTCGGAGGTGCCGAACCGCGCGCCGGTTTCGGGGTCGGGTGTCTGCATGATCTTGGTTGCAAGATCCTGCGGTGCCCGCCCTTCGGCGATCTCAGCCGCACGGGCCTCGGTCAGCCCGGTGATCAGGCTGCGGATCACCTGCGCCGTGCGCCTTGTCTCGGCGCGGTGAAAGCGCGGAAACCAGCGTGGCAGCGGCAGGAAGGCCGCAAGGTTCAGGATCGGCTGGCTGCGCTGATGGGCGCGGAATTCTGCAAAGACCCGGCTCGCGATCTCATGTTCGATGGGCAGCGAGAACAGCGTGCGGAAGATCACATCGGCAGCGGCATGGCTGGCCTGTTCCTCAACCTCGACCACGCCTTCGGGCATGCGCGCCACCGCCGCCCCTGCCGCCGCCCGGAAAGCCGGAAAACTGTCGCGCAGCCGCCCGCCCTCGAATGCCGGGTCGATGATGCGGCGCTGGCCTTCCCAGACCGCACCATTGGTGACAAAGACCGAATTCCCCAACAGCGGGCGCAACCCCTCCCCCACGCGGTCGGATTTCGGAAAATCGCGCGGGCGTTCCTGCAGGATCAGCCGCACCAATGCGGGATCGTTGCACAGAAAGCTGCGGAAAAACGGCGTGCGGAATTCAGCCATCCAGGCGCGGTACAGCCGCGCGGGCTGCGCCGACAGGATATCCTGCCGGAACAGCCGCAGATAGCGCCAGAGGGAAACCCGGTCAGGCCGGGCGGCGGGTTTGGGCGGTTGCATCAGGCGGCCATCGTGACATGGCCCGACACCGCCCGCTCGATCCGGCTTTTTGACGGCGCGCGGCCTGCAAAGCGCTCGGCCAGCGTCAGCGGCCCGGCGGTGATGCGGAAATAATCGTAATCCCCGGGCCGGTCGAAGGCGCAAAGATACTGAAAATGCAGCCGGAAAAACCGCCAGCGCAATGCGCGCCAGCGCGCAGGGGACAGCGTGCGGGTGAAGGCGGCCGAAATGACCAGCGGCCAGCGCTTGCCCGATGCAGGCGCCACGCCCGAAACCGCCACCGGATCGCACAGCGCAAAGGCGCAGCCATCGCCGGGGGCGGTGACGTCGAGCCATGTCAGATCATCGCGCTGGCACAGGTCATGCAGATCAGCGCGCAGCCGCCCCGCCCCCGGCAGGAAGGACATCATCGGCACGACCTGCCCGAGGCTGAGAAATCCAAGGCGCGGCCCCCTGCCGGAACCCGTGGCGGGAATGCCGCCAGCCCTTCCCAGATCAGCCAGAATCGACACCGCCAGATGCGCGCCCGAGGAATGGCCGACGACCAGAACCTCATCCTCATCGCCCTGCAGGGCCGCGGCGATCTCATGGCGAAACAGGGCCATCCGCGCCTCAAGCTCGGGCGGGTTCGCGCCGCCCGCCTGCGCGGAATAGGCATAATCATGCATCAGGTAATAGGCAAAGAACCGGTTGTCATGGCGGCGGAACAGATGCAGCAGCCCCCAGCCGGCCGCAAGGCCCGCGATCCAGCCCGTAGCCACGCCAAGCGACGCCGGCAGAGCCGCCTTTGCCAGCGCGACCAGTGCCAGACACAGCCCTACCGCCATGCCCAGTTGCGCCAGCAGGAACAGCACCGGATAAAGCGCGGCAATCACCGGCCCCTTGCGCAGCCGCATCAGCCGGAACAGCGCCCCCGACCCGATATAGGCCCATGCGGTGCGGAAAAGCTGCAGATAGGTGGCCAGAATGCCGCTGCCCATGGATCCGCGCACGATATCGGACCAGACCAGCACCTCGATCTCAGCCTCGGTGCGGCGCCCCTCGATCGCGGTCGTGACATGCCAGCCATAGCGCCCCTTGCGCGCGGCGGGCGTCAGATGCAGCAGGTAGCCCGAAATTTCCGCCTGCGCCGCCCCTTCGCTGCGGTAAAGCTCGCGGTAGCGGCGGGGATGGAACGGATCATAGCCGGGAATATAGAACACCTTGCGCCGGAAGACCGCCGTTTTCGCCTGCATTCCCGTTCCTGCCCTGTCCCTGACCATTCGCACCGGCATCGCCGCCCTTGTCCCGGACCATCATGCTGGAAAAATCAAGCAAGACCATGAAGAAATGCCGCAATCGCCTCAGCCCAGCGTGGATAGAACCGGAAATGTTTCCAGCAGATAGAATGAGAAATCCGAGAATGCCCCGGTCATCAGCGCCAGCCCGACGATCAACAGCAAAATCCCCATCACCCGTTCGATCAGGCGCATATGGCGCTTCAGCCGCCCCATCACCCCCATCGCCCGCTCGATGAACAGGGCGGCCAGCAGGAAAGGCAGGCCCAGCCCCAGCGCATAGACCCCCAGCAGGGTGGTGCCCCGCGCGATACTGGCCTCGGTCGCGGCAATCGACAGGATCGCGCCCAGTTGCGGACCGATGCAGGGCGTCCAGCCAAAGGCGAAGGCCAGTCCCAGAAGATAGGCACCAAAGGCCGAACCGCCCTGATCCCCCGCATCCAGTCGCGCCTCACGATCCAGCAGCGGAATGCGGAACAGGCCCAGAAAATGCAGCCCGAACACAATCACCACAGCGCCCGAGATCTTGGACAGAATATCCTGATATTGCAGGAAAAACCGCCCGAAGATCGAGGCGGTGAAGCCCAGAAACAGAAAGACCGTCGACAATCCCAGCACGAAGAACAGCGCAGGCAGCAGAACCCGCCGCCGCGCCACACCGTCCTGCCGGATCTCGCCCATCGAGATGCCGCCCATATAGGCCAGATAGGGCGGCACGATGGGCAGGACACAAGGCGACAGAAAGGACAGGATCCCCGCCAGCAGTGCCACAAACATCGCCGGCAGAAGGGCTGCGTCGATCAGGTCTATTCCGGCCATGCTCCGCCTCGCTTTCTGCCCTTCGATTAGCCCGGATCGCGCGCGGCGTCACCCGGTCATCGCGTCACATTGCCGTGGCCGTATGCCGCGCGCGCCAAGTGAAAGGGGCGCAGATCCCCCGGATCTGCGCCCCCTGATCTTGACCATAAGCTTTGGTCCGGTCAGCGACCGAGGCTCCACCAGCCGCGACGGCGGGGCTTGCTTGCCTCATCCGGTTCTGCCTCGGCGGCGGGTTCCGGGTTGGATTCAGCCTGCGTCACCTCGGCATCGGCCGGCGTTTCGGTGGCCTCTGCTTCGGCTTTGGGCGCCGCTGCGACCGGTTCGGGCTGCGGGGCGGGCGCGGGCTCTGCCGGGGCGGTCTCTGCCATCACCGGTCCGGCCTCGGTTCCGGCCTCCGCAGTCGCAGCCTGTGCCGCGTCCGCATCCGCCTTGGTCGCGGATTTGGAACTGCGGGGCTTGCGCGTCCGCTTGGGCTTCTCGGCCTCGGCTTCGGGCGCTGCTTCGCCTGCGCCAGCAGTTTCCGTCCCGGCGGCTTCGGTCTTGTCCGATCTGGACTTGCTGGACCGCGACCGGCTGGAAGCAGACCTGCTGGTTTTCTTCGGCGCCGTTTCGGCCTCGGCGGTTTCAGACCCTGCGGTTTCGGCAGTTTCCACCCCGGCAGCATTCGCCCCGCTTGCCGCGACTTCGGCCTGCGCAACGGTCTCAGCCTCAGCCTCAGCAGACTTTGCACTCCGCGACTTCGAACCCGTGGATTTCGAGCTCCGGCTTCTGGACCTTCTGGCCTTGGGTTCCTCTGCGGCTTCCTCGGGGGTTTCGGCAGATGCCGCAGCGGGCGTCACGTCTGCGCCAGCCTCGGCCTCATCCTCACCGCCCTCATCATCGCCATTGGAGCCGTTTTCGCCATTTCCGTTCTCGTCCGACCCGCTCCGCCGACGCCGCCGACGACGGCGCTTCTTGCGTCCGGTGCCATTGCCCTCGGCGTCTTCACGCGGCGCGGATGCGGTTGTTTCGGCCTCAACCTCGGCGGCGTCTTCTTCCTCTTCATCCGGGATATCGGGATCTTCGATATCATCCACCGCCGCCCCCATGAGCGAGGCATTGCCCGAGATCGCAGCCGAAAGTTCGGGCACGTTACGGGTGGCGGTCTTGAACTTCTCGATGGTGAAATCGGGGCTGATCATCGCGGGATCGGCCTCGATCCGCACCGACATGCCATAGCGCGCCTCGATCATCGCGATATGTTCGCGCTTCTGGTTCATCAGGAAATTCACCACCGCGACCGGCGCGCGCAGCAAAACCTCCTTGGAGCGCTTGCGCGTGCCTTCCTCTTCCAGCGCGCGCAGGATGGTCAGCGCCATGCTGTCATCGGACCGGATCAGACCCGTGCCATGGCAATGCGCGCAAGGCTGCGTCGTGGATTCCAGCATCCCGGGGCGCAGGCGCTGGCGGCTCATCTCCAGAAGGCCGAAGCCCGAGATGCGCCCGACCTGAATCCGCGCGCGGTCGGTTTTCAGCTTGTCCTTCAGCCGCTTCTCGACAGCGGCATTGTTGCGCCGCTCTTCCATGTCGATGAAGTCGATCACGATCAGCCCGGCCAGATCGCGCAGGCGCAACTGGCGGGCCACTTCCTCGGCGGCCTCAAGGTTGGTCTTGAGCGCGGTTTCCTCGATCGAGCCTTCCTTGGTGGCCCGGCCCGAGTTGACGTCGACCGCAACCAGCGCCTCGGTGATACCGATGACGATATAGCCACCCGATTTCAGCTGCACTGTCGGGTTGAACATGCCCGCCAGATAGCTTTCGACCTGATAACGCGCGAACAACGGCACGGCATCGTTATAGGGCTGAACGGCCTTTGCATGGGAGGGCATGATCATCCGCATGAAATCCTTGGCCACGCGGTAACCCTCGGCCCCCTCGACCAGAACCTCGTCAATCTCGCGGCTGTAAAGATCGCGGATCGAGCGCTTGATCAGGTTGCCTTCCTCGTAGATCGCGGCGGGTGCGATGGATTTGAGGGTCAGTTCGCGGATCTGTTCCCAAAGCCGCATGAGGTATTCGTAGTCGCGCCGGATCTCGGGCTTGGTGCGCTTGGCCCCTGCCGTGCGGATGATCAGCCCGGCACCTTCCGGCACCTCGATTTCCGAGGCGATTTCCTTCAGCTTCTTGCGGTCATTGGCCTGCGTGATCTTGCGGCTGATGCCACCGCCACGCGCGGTATTGGGCATCAGGACGCAATAGCGACCTGCAAGCGACAGATAGGTGGTCAGCGCAGCCCCCTTGTTGCCGCGCTCTTCCTTGACGACCTGCACCAGCATGATCTGGCGGACCTTGACGACCTCCTGAATCTTGTAGCGGCGCGCACGCGGGCGACGGGGGGCTCGGATTTCCTCGCTCACATCCTCATCCGCGACGGATTCGATCTCGTCATCGGTATCCGAGGCGCTGTCCATCGCGCGATAGGGTTTGCCCTCTTCCTCAGACCCATTGTCCCCGTTGCGGCTGTCCCCATTGCGGCTGTCGGCGTTGCGGGACGTCCCCTTGCGGGCGGTTTCGGCCTCGGGGGACGCTGCGGTATCGGCAGTGGTCAGCGACAGGTCGGGACCGCCCTGATCTTCCTCCTCGCCCAGATCGACGACATCCATGCTGCCGACCTCGGCGCTGCGGGTCTCGTCATTCGATTTCGCCTGTTCGGCCCGGGCGGGACGCGGGCGGCGGCGGCGGTTGCCGTCGCGCTCTTCCTCATCCTCGGCTCGCGCCATGGCGCGTTCCTCATCCAGCAGCGCCTTCCGGTCGGCCACGGGGATCTGATAATAGTCGGGATGGATTTCTGCAAAGGCGAGGAACCCGTGACGGTTGCCGCCATAATCGACAAAGGCCGCCTGAAGCGAGGGTTCGACCCGCGTCACCTTTGCCAGATAGATATTGCCCGCAAGCTGGCGCTTGTTGACAGTCTCGAAATCAAATTCCTCGACTTTGTTCCCGTCCACAACCACCACACGCGTCTCTTCGGCGTGGGTGGCATCGATCAACATTTTCTTTGCCATTGTGTTCCATGGCACCCGGTCTAGCCCGTCTGCCCGGCAGCGCCGGAGGCCGCAGGCGTGAACCGTGGTGACTTGTAGGGGCGTGTGCGCGCATCGACCAGACGGGCAGCGGCCCCGCAGGGCCCCTTTCCGTCCATGATCCTTGTTCGGCGCGCCGCATCGCGATGTGTCCCGAATGCCTCTCGGCACCCTGATAAGAAGCCCGCAAACCCTTGATCTGCCGGGCGATTTCTGACCTTTCGGCCGGTGATCCGCTTTCGGCGTGACGGGTGATCCTGCGATCACTGCCCCTGCCGCAGCGCGAAACCTTCAACGTAGTGTCCTGTAACAGCGACAAGACAGACGCATGTGCTGACCATAAGGCCAGCCCATGCGGAATGACAATGACCAATTTCGCACCCGCCCTCCGGCAGGCAGCAATCGGCCCCGTCATGGCCCCCGTCATGGCCCCCGTCATCGCCCCCGTCATCGCCCCCGTCATCGCCCCTGCCACCCAGGGGCGAGCGGAGGCGCAGTCGGGTCTAGCGGCCCTCGAAATTTGCAGGGCGCTTTTCAAGGAAGGCCAGAACCCCCTCCTTGAAATCATGGGTCATGCCACAGGCGCCCTGCAACTGCGCCTCAAGCGCCAGCTGGGTTTCCAGATCATTGCCGAAACTGGCCCGGATCGCGGTCTTGACGCCGCGATAGGCCACGGTCGGCCCCGTGGCCAGTGACGCGGCGCGCGCCTGCCAATGGGCGGCGAAGGTGGCATCAGGTACATATTCATAGATCATGCCCCAGTCAGCCGCCTGTTTCGCGCTGATCCGGTCGGCAAAGAGCGCCGCCCCCATGGCCCGCGCCGTCCCGATCTGGCGCGGCAGCCAATAGCTGCCCCCGGCATCGGGAACCAGCCCGATCCGCGTGAAGGCCTGAATGAACCCCGCGCTTTCGGTCGCGATCACCACATCGGCGGCCAATGCCAGATTGGCCCCCGCCCCCGCCGCGGTGCCATTGACCGCCGCGATGGTCGGCACCGGACAGTCATAGATCGCGTTCAACAGCGGTTCATATTCGTCGCGCAGCGTGCGTTCCAGATCAATCGCCCCCAGACGCGCCCCGTCACCCAGATCCTGCCCGGAACAAAAGGCCCGCCCTGCCCCGGTCAGCACCAGAACCCGGGCCGTTTTCGCGCTTTCCCGCACCGCATGCAGCAGTTCGGCCCGCATCTGCGATGACAGCGCATTCATCACCTCGGGCCGGTTCAGCGTGATGACCCCGATCCCGTCCTCGATCTGACAGGTGATGGTTGCATAATCCATGATCCGCTCCCGCATGTTCCGATGGCGCAGCATAGCGCCTGCGCCGCCCGGCGAAAGCGGAACGGCACGTCATCCGCGCGGTCAGCGGTCCAGAATCTGGTCCAGCCGCTTCTGTTCTTCGGGGGAAAGCGGCGTATCGGGCAAGGTCGCATCGGTCCGGCGGCGGCGGATATAGACCAGTGAGACCCCACCCCCCAGAATCAGCATCGCTGGCCCCGCCAGCCAGAGCAGCAGGTTCATCCCCTCACGCCGGGGATTGAGCAGCACATATTCACCATAGCGGTCGACGATGAAATCGACCACTTCGCGGTTGCTGTCGCCTTCCAGCAGCCTTTCGCGCACCAGAAGCCGCAGATCGCGGGCAAGGCCCGCATCGCTGTCGTCGATATTCTCGTTCCGGCAGACCAGACAGCGCAGATCGCGGGAAATTTCCCGCGCCCGCGCCTCCAGCGCCGGATCGTCCAGTATCTCATCGGGCTGCACGGCCAGCGCGGGACCGGCCAGAAACCCCGCAAGGGCAAGGGGAAGCAGGATCCGTCTCATTCCGCGGCCACCGCATTACTGCGCCTGCGCGCGCCCGCCGCAACCCGGAACCGCCGGTCGGCAAGGCTGATCGCGCCGCCAAGCGCCATCAGGATTGCCCCGCCCCAGATCCAGTTGGCAAAGGGCTTGTGATAGCTGCGAACCGCCCAGCTTCCGTTCTGCTGCGCATCTCCGATCACCAGATAAAGATCGCGCCAGATGCCGTAATCAATCGCGGCCTCGGTCGTGGGCATGTTCGCCACCGGATAGACACGCTTTTCCGGCATCAGGATCGCGACGGGGGCGTTATCCCGCTCAACGATCATCGTGGCCATGGTGGACAGGTAATTCGGCCCCTCCACCCGGTCGACCGCCGCCAGCGTGATGTCATAGCCGCGCATCGTGAACGTCTCGCCGATATTCACCGTGCGGATATCTTCGGTCTGCCATGCGATCATCGCGGAACAGGCAAAGACCGTGACCCCAAACCCGGCATGGGCAACCATCTTGCCCCAGTCGCCGCGCGGCAGACGCGTCAGCCGTCCGAACCGCCCCGCCAGGGCCCCCCGCCCGCTGCGGGTCCAGATCTCGGTGATGGCCCCGAAAACAACCCAGGCCCCCAGCGCCAGACCGACCGGCCCCAGCGCCGAACCACCGGTCTGCAGGGCAAAGGCCAGCGCCATCAGCGCCACGGCCAGCACTCCGGCAGGCCAGAGCGGGCGCAACGCCCCGCCGATCCGGCCGCGTTTCCACGGCATCAGCGCCCCGACAGGCAGGATCAACGCCAGCACCACCATGAAAGGCGTGAAGGCCGCGTTGAAGAAGGGCTCCCCCACCGACAGGGTCTGCCCCCAAAGCATTTCGGCCACCAGCGGCCAGATCGTGCCGACAAACACCACGAAGCAGGACACCGCAAGGATCAGATTGTTGGCGACCAGCGCGCTTTCGCGGCTGACCGGGGCGAAGATGCCCTTGGCCTCCATCACCCCCGCCCTCAGGGCAAACAGCGTCAGCGCGCCGCCCATGAAGATACCCAGGATCAGCAGGATGAAGACACCGCGTTCGGGATCATTGGCAAAGGCATGGACCGAGGTCAGCACGCCCGAGCGCACGATGAACGTGCCGATAAGCGAAAAGCCGAAGGCCAGGATCGCCAGCAGGATCGTCCAGGCCTTCAGCGCCTCGCGCTTTTCCACGACAATCGCCGAATGCAGCAGGGCCGCAGCCAGCAGCCAGGGCATGAAACTGGCGTTTTCCACCGGATCCCAGAACCAGAACCCGCCCCAACCCAGCTCGTAATAGGCCCACCAGGACCCCAGCGCGATGCCGATGGTCAGGAAGATCCAGGCCGCCAGCGTCCAGGGCCGCACCCAGCGGCCCCAAGCCGCATCGACGCGACCTTCGATCAGGGCGGCGACGGCAAAGGAAAAGGCGACCGACAGCCCGACATAGCCAAGATACAGAAAGGGCGGATGGAAGGCGAGCCCGGGATCCTGCAAAAGCGGGTTCAGATCCTGCCCGTTGAACGGCGGCACTTCCAGCCGCAGGAACGGATTCGATGTCAGCAGCATGAACAACAGGAACGCCACCCCGATCGAGCCCTGCACCCCGATCACCCGGGCGCGCAGCGTGGGCGGCAGGTTGCCGCCGAAAAAGGCAACGCAGGCCCCGAACAGCGCAAGGATCAGCGCCCAGAGCAGCAACGAGCCTTCATGATTCCCCCAGACGCCGGAAATCTTGTAGATCATCGGCTTCATCGTATGGGAATTGGCGACCACCAGCCGCAGCGAGAAATCCGAAACCACAAAGGCATAGGTCAGCGCGGCAAAGCTGAACCCGATCAGGAGGACCTGAATCACCGCCGCCGGTTCCCCCAGCGCCATCCAGCCCGGGCGGCGCAGATGCGCCCCGGCCAGCGGCACGACCGTCTGCACCACCGCCACGCAAAGCGCGAGGATCAGGGCGAAATGTCCAAGTTCGACGATCATGCTCACTCCTCAGCCGGATCGGGCCGCCGCCGGACAGGGGGCCGGATCGCGACCGAGGTTACGCCGGATCGGCGGGCGGGCCAATGGGGATGCGCCAAGGCGCCGCAGGCTGGCGGCGCCCGGCCCCCCACTCCCCGCCCCTAGATTCCGCGCGCCAGTGCCGCCACCCCGGTCCGCGCGATCTCTCGCAGGCCCAAGGGGCGCATCAGTTCGGCAAAGGCGTCGATCTTTTCCGGCGTCCCGGTCATCTCGAAGACAAAGCTTTCCAGCGTGCTGTCCACGACATTGGCGCGGAAGATCTCGGCCAGACGCAGCGCCTCGATCCGGTGATCGCCCTTGCCCGCCACCTTGACCAGCGCCAGTTCGCGCTGCACCGATGGCCCTTCAACCGTCAGATCATGCACATCATGCACCGGCACCATCCGGCCCAGTTGCGCCTTGATCTGGTCGATCACCTGCGGCGTGCCGCGCGTGACGATGGTGATACGGCTGCGATGGCCTTCATGATCGGTTTCGGCGACGGTCAGGCTTTCGATATTGTAGCCCCGGCCGGAAAACAGCCCGATCACCCGCGCCAGAACGCCACTTTCATTGTCCACGACCACGGCCAGCGTATGCTGTTCGATCACCTCGGCATTGGGATCGCGCAGGTCATAGGCGGAATGGCTGGTCGAACCTTGCTTGATATTGAGCGGCGACATCGCCTCTCCCTTTCATCTTGGCAAAAATACCTTGGGGGTCCGGGGGTAAAACCCCCGGCGCTGTCAGTTGACGGGATCAGACCAGAACCGCACCACCGGCCTGAATCGCGCCTTTGGTCTCGGCATCTCCCAGCAGCATCTCGTTATGCGGCTTGCCGGAGGGGATCATGGGGAAGCAGTTTTCGTGCTTTTCCACCAAACAGTCGAAAATCACCGGCCCGTCATAGCGGATCATCTCGATGATCGCGTCATCCAGATCCTTCGGATCGGACACCTTGATCCCCTTGCAGCCGAAGGCTTCGGCCAGTTTCACGAAATCGGGCAGGCTTTCCGACCAGCTTTGCGAATAGCGTTCCCCGTGCAGAAGCTCCTGCCACTGGCGCACCATGCCCAGCCGTTCATTGTTCAGGATGAACTGCTTGACCGGGGCGCGGAACTGCATGGCCGTGCCCATTTCCTGCATGTTCATCAGCCAGGATGCCTCCCCCGCCACATTGATCACCAGCGCTTCGGGATGGGCCACCTGCACGCCGATACTGGCAGGCAGGCCGTATCCCATGGTGCCAAGACCACCCGATGTCATCCAGCGGTTCGGGGCATCAAAGCCCAGAAACTGCGCGGCCCACATCTGATGCTGACCCACTTCTGTGGTGATGTAGCGGTCCATCCCCTTGGTCAGCGCCTCAAGCCGTTCCAGCGCATATTGCGGTTTGATGACCTTGTCGGAATTGCGATAGGTCAGGCAGCGCACCGCGCGCCATTCCTCGATCCGGGCCCACCATGCGGCCAGACCTTCCTTGTTGACCTTGCGCCCGCGTGCCTTCCAGATCCGCAGCGCATCTTCCAGCACATGCGCGACATCGCCCTGAATCGGCACATCGACCCGGATCACCTTGTTCAGGCTGGAGGCGTCGATATCAATATGCACCTTGCGCGAACCGGGGCTGAAATCGGCAATCCGCCCGGTGATGCGGTCATCGAAGCGCGCGCCGACATTGATCATCAGATCGCAGCCATGCATGGCGAGGTTCGCCTCATAAAGCCCGTGCATCCCCAGCATGCCCAGCCAGGCCTTGCCGCTGGCCGGATAAGCCCCCAGCCCCATCAGCGTCGAGGTGACGGGAAAGCCCGTCGCCTCGACGAATTCGCGCAGCAACTGACTGGCCGCAGGGCCGGAATTCACCACCCCGCCGCCGGTATAGAACACCGGCCGCTCGGCGGTTTCCAGCATCTCGACCATGCGGGTGATCGCCTCGATATCGCCCTTCACCCGGGGCTGATAGTGCGACACCTTGGCCTTGGGTTTCGGCGTATAATCGGCCGTGGCGAACTGCACATCCTTGGGTATGTCCACCAGCACCGGCCCCGGACGGCCCGAGGTCGCGACATGGAAGGCCTGATGGATCACTTCCGACAGTTTCGCCGTGTCCTTCACCAGCCAGTTGTGTTTCGTGCAGGGCCGGGTGATGCCGACGGTATCGGCCTCCTGAAACCCGTCCGTGCCGATCATGAAGGTCGGCACCTGTCCCGACAGCACCACCAGCGGGATACTGTCCATCAGCGCATCGACCAGCCCCGTCACCGCATTGGTCGCCCCCGGCCCCGAGGTCACCAGCACCACGCCCGGCTTGCCGGTGGACCGCGCATAGCCCTCGGCCATATGCACGGCACCCTGTTCATGCCGCACAAGGATGTGGCGGATGTCATTTTGCTGGAAAATCTCGTCATAGATGGGCAGAACCGCCCCGCCCGGATATCCGAATACGGTATCGACCCCCTGTTCGCGCAGGGCCTCAACCACCATTCTCGCGCCGGTCATCGCCTTCGACATCGTCTTTATCCTCTGCTGCCGCGCATTCGCGGCGATCCTGCAACAAAAAGCCCCCGGGGGTCAGTCGGGGGCGCATGGAGTGTGATCTGGGAGACCGTCACCGACCCATGCGCCACGCCCCGACTACAAGAAGAATTTCCATGATCGACCCCTTTGGACCGGGCGACCTTATGGCGGGCATTCCGGGGCGTCAACCGCCAAAAGACGGAATAATCTGTCTCTGGGTGGTTTTTTTCTTTCCGTATATTGCGGAGATGGGGCGCCTGGTCGCAAGAACAGCAAACTCAGCGATGTTATCCGACTCATCCAGCCGGGCAGATCCGACGGCCTGCGCTGTCAGCCCACGACCGGGATCACCCTGCCGCCCAGGCCTAGCGCCTGTCGCGTTCGCGGATATAGGCCGCCGAGACATAGCCGCGCAGCCCCCGCGCGCGTTCCAATGAAACCTCGCACCAGCGCGTGCTGCCGGTCTGTTCGCAGCGATGCACGCGCAGCGCGGTGCCATTCGGCAAGCCCAGGATGATGTTGAATCCCGTGCCGGGGCCTGCGCGCATTTTCAGCATGTCGTCATCGCTGACGCCATAAACCTCATACCAGCCGGGCGATGCCGCCCCGGCAGGCAGGGCCGCCGCCCCGCCCGTCACCAATGCGGCCAGCATCGCGGCCTTGATTGTCCTGTCCATGATCCGTCCTGTTTCTGCCTCTGGCCGGTTTTACCCCGACCGGCGGGGGTCCGAACAGCCCCTTGCCCAGCCATGTTGCGCGGTCATGGGGCCTTTTCGCTTGTCGCGGACCGGCAGAGTGCGGGATAACGCCCCCAGAAAGGCGCCCCGGCCGGTCGGGATGCGCCGGCCCCGGCCGAGAAGGAAAGCCCATGCCGAAATCCTGTCTGCTGATCGGAGCACCCATTGATGCAGGCCAGCGCCGCGCGGGCTGCCTGATGGGGCCTGTCGCCTATCGCGTGGCGGGACTGGCGCAGGCGATCCGCGATCTGGGGCATGAGGCGACCGATCTGGGCGATGTTGCGATGACGCCGCAAATGGATGCCACCTGCGACAATCCGGCCGTGCATTCCCTGGCAGAGGTTCTGGGCTGGACCGCGGCCCTGCGCCGCGTCATGGCCGAGGCGCTGCCGCATGGCTTTCCGATCATCATGGGCGGCGATCATTCGCTGGCGCTTGGCACGGTCGCTGGTGCGGCGGATCATGCCGCGCGGGTGGGGCGGCCGCTGTTCCTGCTCTGGCTGGATGCGCATTCCGATTTCCACACGCCGATGACCACCACATCGGGCAATCTGCATGGCACACCCGTCGCCTATATCGCGGGGCGTTCGGGATTTGCGCCCTTCCCGCCCTTCCCGGCCCCGATCCCGGCGGAACGGATCTGTCTTTACGGCATCCGGTCGGTCGATCCCGCAGAGCATGCGGCGTTGCTGGACCATGATATCGCGATCAATGACATGCGGGTGCTGGACGAACAGGGCGTCGTCGCCCCGCTGCGCGCCTTTCTGGATCAGGTCCGCGCGGCGAATGGCCTGCTGCATGTCAGTCTGGATGTTGATTTCCTCGACCCCGCCATCGCCCCCGCCGTGGGCACGACCGTGCCCGGTGGCACCACCTTCCGCGAGGCGCATCTGGTGATGGAACTGCTGCACGAATCGGAACTGGTCACATCGCTGGATCTGGTAGAGCTGAACCCGTTTCTGGACGATCGCGGCATGACCGCAAAACTGATGGTCGATCTGGTCGGTTCGCTGATGGGACGCAAGGTGTTCGACCGGCCGACGCGCAGCAAGTAGCGCGCCGAAGGGGGGACGGGTCTGAACCCATGGGCAGCTTGGGCAGCGCGCGGGGGCCAGCCCCCGCAACCCCGAGGTATTTTGCCAAGATGAAAGCAGGGACAGGTGATGGGAGAGGGGTTTCCCCCTCTCCCTTGGTCATTTTTCCGGGATCAGGCCGCGTGGGCTGAAGCGCAGCACCAGAAGCAGAATCACACCCATCGTCAGCAGCCGCATATGCGCCGAGGCATCCTGCAGATGCGATTTCAGCCAGGACCCTTCGGCCATGCCCGAGGTGATGCCGGCAATCAGCGCCAGCCCCAGCGGCTCTACCATCACCCAAAGCCACCAGATCAGGAAGCCGCCCAGAACCGCGCCCCAGTTGTTGCCCGAACCGCCGACGATCACCATGACCCAGATCAGGAAGGTGAAGCGCAAGGGCTGATAGGTGCCCGGCGTCAGTTGCCCGTCCAGCGTCGTCATCATCGCCCCGGCAATGCCGATCACCGCCGATCCCAGAATGAAGATCTGCAGATGGCGACGGGTGACATCCTTGCCCATCGCCTCGGCCGCAACCTCATTGTCGCGGATCGCGCGCATCATCCGGCCCCAGGGGCTGCGCAGCGCCATTTCCGACAACCAGACGATGGCCAGCAGCACGACCAGAAACAGCCCGCAATAGGACAGTTTGACAAGAACCGACGAGGCCGTGACCGGATCGAAGCCCCAGCCCTGCGCCCAGTCAAGGAAACCCGGATCGCGCTGCAGGTTCACCTCATAGGGCACCGGGCGCGGCAGGCCGATCACGTTCTTGACGCCGCGCGCCAGCCAGTCCTCATTCTTCATCACGGCGATGACGATCTCGGCAATGCCCAGCGTGGCGATGGCCAGATAGTCCGAGCGCAGGCCAAGCGCCGTCTTGCCGATCACCCAGGCGGCGGCGGCGGCCAGAAGCCCGCCCGCAGGCCAGGCCAGGACCACCGGCAGGCCCAGCCCGCCCAGATTGCCCGAAACCGAAGGGTTGATCGCCTCGACCGCCGCAACATTGGGGTCGAGAACCGCCCGGAACAGGAAGAACCCGCCGATCAGCACCCCCAGCAGCAGCACCATGCGCGCCAGCCCCGGTGCCATGCGTTTATAGACCTGCACCGCTGCCGTGACGGTGACCGCCCCCAGCACCAGCGCCAGCAGGATCCCCGGCCCGCCCGCGCGCCAGGCCTCGGGCTCGGGGGCCGAAGCGGTCAGCACCACCGCAAGCCCGCCAAGCGCCGCAAAACCCATGACGCCGACATTGAACAGCCCCGCATAGCCCCACTGGATATTGACCCCCAGCGCCATGATCGCCGAGACCAGCGCCATTTGCAGGATCGACAGCGAAAGGTTCCAGCTTTGCAGAAAGCCGGTGACCGCGAACAGCAGCCCGACCAGCGCGAAAAGCATGAAATTGCGCCCGTTCATACCGATTTCCCCTTGAAAAGCCCCGTCGGCATGAACAGCAGAACAAGGATGAGGATCGCAAAACTGACCGCGAATTTGTAATCTGTCGACATCAGCTGCACCAGTTCGGTGGGCGCCAGACTGTCCGGCAGAATATAGGTCAGCACCTTTTTCCAGGCATAGGTCACCGTCACCTCGGAAAAGGCGATAACGAACCCGCCCACGATGGCGCCCAGCGGATTGCCAAGCCCGCCGACAATGGCCGATGCGAAGATCGGCAGCAGAAGCTGGAAATAGGTGAAGGGGTTGAAGCTCTTGTCGAGCCCGTAAAGCACCCCCGCCGTGGTCGCCAGCGCCGCCGTGATGATCCATGTCACCGCGACAACCCGTTCGGGATTGATGCCGGACAGAAGTGCCAGATCCTCATTATCGGAATAGGCGCGCATCGACTTGCCCGTGCGGGTGCGGTTCAGAAACCAGAACAGCAGTGCCACCGCAATCACCGCAACCACCACCGTCACCACCTGTGTTGTGCGGATCGCCAGCCCCTCGGCCAGCCCGGTGGCGTCCCGGAACCCGCGCGCGGTGACAAGGAAACGCTCACCATCCGCGAAACTCTGGTCCTGAACGCCGATGATGAAGCGGGTGACCCCGTTCATCACGAACATCACCCCAAGACTGACGATCACAAGGATCGAGGGGCTGACCTTGCGCTTGCGATAGAAGCGATAGACCACCCGGTCCGTGCCCAGCACGACAAGTGCTGTGACCGCAATCGCGAAGGGCAGCGCCAGCAATGCAGTCGGCAGCGGGCCAAAGCTGATACCGGCCGCCTGCAGACCCCATGTCATCAGGATCGCCGCCGTGGTGCCAAGCGCCATCGTATCGCCATGGGCGAAATTCGAGAACCGCAGGATACCATAGATCAGAGTCACCCCCAGCGCACCAAGCGCAAGCTGCGCGCCATAGGCGGTTGCCGGGACAACAACGAAGTTGAGAAATGCCACAAGGGCGTTGAGAAGATCCATGCCTCAGCCCCCCAGAAAAGAACGACGCACCTCCGGGTCGGCCATCAGGGCCTTGCCGGTATCGGTGAAACGGTTTGCGCCCTGCACAAGGACATAGCCCTTGTCGGCAATCTCCAGCGCCTGCCGGGCATTCTGTTCGACCATCAGGATCGAAATGCCGGTGCGCGCCACCTCGATGATGCGGTCGAAAAGCTCATCCATCACGATGGGGCTGACGCCCGCTGTCGGTTCATCCAGCATCAGAACCTGCGGCCGCGTCATCAGCGCACGCCCCACCGCAACCTGCTGGCGCTGCCCGCCCGAAAGTTCCCCTGCGGGCTGGCGGCGCTTTTCCTTGAGGATCGGGAACAGGTCATAGACCTGCGCCATGGTCCCCGAAATATCGTCGCGCCGCAAAAACGCGCCCATTTCCAGATTCTCCTCGACCGTCATCGAGGTGAAGATGTTCGCGGTTTGCGGCACGAAGGCCATGCCCTGCGCCACGCGGTCCTGCGGCGACAGGGCGGTAATATCCACCCCCGCCAGCCGGACCTGACCGGCGCGCAGGTTCAGCATGCCGAAAACCGCCTTCATCGCGGTCGATTTGCCCGCGCCATTGGGGCCGACAATCACCGCGATCTCGCCCTTTTCCACCGCGATGGTGCAGCCATGCAGGATATCCGCCCCGCCATAGCCTCCGGTCATGGCATCCCCGATCAGGAATGGCTCAGCCATGCGTCCGCCCCTTCATCTGTTTGAAAATATCCCCGGAAAATGGAGGTTGGGGGGGTGAGGATTTGCCCCGAAAATCCGAGGGGGGCAGACGGCGCCCCTGCCCGGCCGGAAACTGCACCCAACGGTCACGCATGGGCGACCTCCGCTTTCACCTTGTTCTTCAATCCGGTGCCCAGATAGGCCTCGATCACCCGTTCGTCGTTCTTCACGTCCTCGACCGTTCCTTCTGCCAGAACCTTACCTTCGGCCATGCAGATGACCGGATTGCACAGCCTGCCGATGAAATCCATGTCATGTTCGATCACGCAGAACGTATAGCCGCGTTCCTCGTTCAGGCGGATGATCGCATCGCCGATCGTGTTCAGCAGCGTGCGGTTCACACCCGCGCCCACCTCATCCAGAAAAACGATCTTCGCATCGACCATCATCGTGCGGCCCAGTTCCAGCAGCTTTTTCTGGCCGCCGGAAATCTGGCTGGCCTTCTGATCGGCCAGATGGTCGATGGTCAGGAATTTCAGCACCTCTTGTGCCTTGTCGCGCAGCCGCGCCTCCTCCGCCGCCACGGCGCCGCGCCGGAACCACGCATTCCACAGCGTTTCCCCCAACTGGGCGCCCGGCACCGTCATCAGGTTTTCCAGACAGCTCATCGAGCCGAATTCATGCGCAATCTGGAAGGTGCGCAAAAGCCCCTTGTGAAACAGTTCATGAGGCGTCAGTCCGGTAATATCCTCACCCGCCATCGAAACCCGGCCCGAGGTCGGCTTCAGCCGCCCGGCGATCACGTTGAACAGCGTGGTCTTGCCCGCACCGTTCGGGCCGATCAGCCCGGTGATCGAGCGCTCCGCGATAGACAGCGACGCGCCATCCACGGCATGGAAACCGCCAAAATGCTTGTGAAGCCCGTCAACGACGATCATTCCCTCATACTCCCCTGTCGCCCCGGTCTTTCCGGCCCGTATCGGAGCCGCCGCCAGAGCTTTTGCCTTAAGTCAACGGCCCGGGGCATCATTGCTGCGCCCCGGGCCGTTCCCAGTTCTGTCAGGTCGCGATCAACGGAAGCGGACCGTCTCGATCACGCCGTCCTTGATCTCGATCTCGCGGTAATTGCCCGCACTTTCGCCCGGTCCGATCAGTTCCACCGCTGTCGCGCCGATATAGTCGATCTCGACGCCTTGCGCGATCAGATCCAGCGCCTTGCCCAGTTCGCCCGGCAGGATCGGCTCACCCGGTGCATTGGCCAGATCCATCACCTTGGGGGCCCAGTCCTTGCTGTCGGTCGATCCCGCCGCCGCCATGGCAAGCATGATCAACGCCGCCGCGTCATAGCTTTCCGGGGCAAAGGCGCCAGTGCCTTCAAAGCCCGCAGCCGTCGCCATGCCTTGGAAGATTTCCGCGCCTTCGCTGTCGGTGCCCGGATACTGGCCGAAGCTGCCGGTCAGGCCATCGCCGATATCATCGACCAGTTGCTGTCCGACCATGCCATCGGGCAGAACGAAGGTATCGAAGGCGCCCGAATCGAGGCTGGCCTGAATGATGCCCTTGCCGCCCTTGTCGGTATAGCCCGCCACGACCAGCACATCGCCACCGGCAGCGGCCAGCGCGCCGACCTCGGCCGAATAGTCGGCCTTGTTGTCCTCATGCGCGGCCGAAATGGTGACGGTGCCGCCCGCAGCCTCGAACGCCGCCTGGAAGCTGTCGGCCAGACCCTTGCCGTAATCGTTGTTGGTATAGGTCACGGCGACGGTCTTGATGTCCTTGTCCATCAGGATGTCCGTCATCACGACGCCCTGACGCGCATCCGAGGGTGCGGTGCGGAAGAACAGACCGTCATCCTCGGCGGTGGACAGGCCCGGCGAAGTGGCCGAGGGCGAGATCATCGCAATGCCATTGGGACGCGCCACATTCTGCAGGATCGCACCGGTGACGCCCGAGCAATCCGACCCCATGATCGCCTTGATCCCGTCAGAGGTGACCAGACGTTCGGCGGCGGCGGTGGCGGCGGCGGCATCGACGCAGGTGCTGTCGGCACGGACCGGAACGACGGACGAGCCATCCATGAACTTGCCCGAATCCGTGACTTCCTTCATCGCCAGTTCAGCACCGGCAGCCATGCCGGGCGTGATCGATTCCAGCGGGCCGGTGAAGCCCAGAATGATGCCGATCTTGACCTCTTCGGCCATTGCGGCACCGGCGAACAGTGCGGTCGCGGCAGTGGCGGCAAGCAATTTTTTCATTGGTCTCTCCCATGTTGGACCTTGATCCTGTGCAACAGGTTAGACGCGGCCAAACCAAAAGAAAAGCGCCGAAAAGCAGTGTTATGCGGCCTTTCCCCACGGATTTGTGAGCCTTGGAACGAAGTTTACAAGGTTGCCGCAGCGGCAGGCAGCCCCAGATTGATGGGAAAGCCGCAAAGGAGCCGTCATGCCGAACCCTGCACGCATCCCCCCCGCCCGCAGCATAAATCACCTCCGCGCCCGCGTTGCAGCACCCGCCGCTCTGGCGCTGGCGCTTGCCGCAACCATGTTTGAACCCGGATCACTGGCCGCGCAGGAACTGCGCATAACACCGGTCGTGCAGGGCCTGAATGAACCCTGGGGCGTGGCCTTCCTGCCCGATACCGGCTTTCTGGTGACCGAACGGGGGGGGCGTCTGCTGCATTTCGCGGGCGAAGGGGCTGATCCGGTCGGGGTTTCGGGCCTGCCTGAGATTGCCGTCGGCGGTCAGGGCGGGTTGCTGGATGTGCTGGTGCCGCGCGATTTCGCCCAAAGCCGCCGCATCTGGATCAGTTTCGCCGCCCCCGCCGATGGCGGCGGCGCAGGCACGTCATTGGGATATGGGCACCTGTCCGGGGATGGACGCACGCTGGAGGATTTCCGCATCCTGCATGAACCGGCAGCGCGCAATGGCGGTCGGCATTTCGGCGCGCGACTGGTCGAGGCGGCGGATGGGGTGGTCTTTCTGACAACCGGCGACCGGGGCACCGGCGATCTGGCCCAGGATATCAGCCGACCCGAGGGCAAGGTGCTGGCCTTCGCCCCGACCGGTGCGCCGCAGACCGCCCCCGCCTTCACCTCGATGTCCGATGCGGTGCCGGGACTGCACAGTTTCGGCCATCGCAATATTCAGGGTGCCGCGCTGGATGCCGAGGGTCAGCTTTGGGTCGTCGAACACGGTGCGCGCGGCGGCGATGAGGTCAACCGCGTGGAGGCGGGTCTGAATTACGGCTGGCCGGTGATTTCCTATGGCGTGAATTACAACGGCACGAAGATCGGTGAGGGCACAACGCATCCGGGTATGGAACAGCCCGCCCATTACTGGGATCCCTCTATCGCGCCCTCGGGGCTTACGATCCTGAAGGGCGATCTGTTTCCCGGCTGGCAGGGCCATTTCCTGACCGGCAGCCTGAATTCCGATTTCATCTCACGCCTCGACCCTGCCGACCGGTTCCGCGAATACCGGATTGAGACGCCCGAGACCGGCCGGGTGCGCGATGTGACCGAGGCGCCGGACGGGGCGATCTGGTTCCTGTCGGTGGCCGACGGCGCGCTTTACCGGATGGTACCGGGCTGATTGCGGATCAGACGGGCAACAGGCCGACCCGCGCGCGGATATCCTGCGGGCTGGCCCCTTCGTCGCGGAACTTCGCAATGGCGCGCGCATCGTCGCGCTTGGCCAGCCGCTTGCCCGCCTCATCCCGGATCAGGCGGTGATGGTGATAGACCGGCACCGGCAGGCCAAAGAGATGCAGCAGGATCACCTGCACCGGCGTGAAATCGAACAGGTCCTCCCCCCGGATGACATGGGTGATGCCCTGATCGGCATCGTCGAAGGCCGAGGCGAGGAAATAGGCGACGATATCCTCACCCTTGCGGCTGAGCACGATATCGCCGATCCGCGTGATGGCCTGATCGGGGTCAATGCGGTGGTCCCCGGCCTGTCCGGGGCCGGTTTCGGCAAAGACCGGGAGGTCCGGTCCCAGCCGCGCCAGCGCACGGCCCAGATCCAGCCGCAGCGCATCACCCGGTTGCCGGTCGGACATCGGCCTGCCCCGGCAGGTGCCGGGATAATGCGGATGCACCACCCCCTCTTGTGGCGCCGAAACGGCGGCCCGGATATCGCCGCGGCTGCAGGAACAGGGGTAAAGCAGCCCGGCATCGGCCAGACCTTCCAGCCGTCGGTTATAGTCGGGGATCTTCGGGGACTGGCGGTGCACCGGGCCATCAAACGTCAACCCCAGCCAGTCAAGATCGGCGATGATCGCCGCCTCCCATTCGGGTTTACTGCGTTGGAGGTCGGTGTCTTCCATCCGAAGCAGAAACCGCCCGCCTGCCGCCCGGGCACGGTCATGCGCCAGCATCGCCGAATAGGCATGGCCCAGATGCAATGGGCCGGTGGGCGAAGGTGCGAAACGGGTGACAAATTCACCCATCACATCAATCCTGACCGGCAAGCCATTGGGAAAACGCCTCTTTCGCCCGCGACGTATAGGCAAGATAGCGGTCCTTTCGCCCCTTGCGTCCGCCTTTGGCGTCAATCGGCGGAAACAGCCCGAAATTGACATTCATCGGCTGGAAACTTTTCGCCTCCGCCCCTCCGGTGATATGGGTAATCAGCGCCCCCATCGCGGTTTCGGGCGGCGGCGGCGGCAGATGGCGCCCTGACAGTTCAGCCGCAGCCATCCGGCCTGCAAGCAATCCCATGGCCGCACTTTCGACATAGCCCTCAACCCCGGTGATCTGCCCGGCAAAGCGGATATTGGGGCGAGAGCGCAGCCGCATCCGGTCATCCAGCAGGGTGGGCGAATTGATGAATGTATTGCGGTGAATGCCGCCAAGCCGCGCGAAACTGGCCCGCTCCAGCCCCGGAATCAATTTGAAAACAGCGGTTTGCGCGCCGTATTTCATCTTGGTCTGGAAGCCCACTATATTGTAAAGTGTGCCCAGCTTGTTGTCGCGGCGCAGTTGCACCACGGCATAGGCCTTGACCTGCGGATCATGCGCATTGGTCAGCCCGACGGGCTTCATCGGACCAAAGCGCAGCGTTTCCCGCCCGCGTTCAGCCATCACCTCAATGGGCAGGCAGCCGTCGAAATAGCCTGCCGTCTCCCCCTCATGGAATTCGGTCTTGTCCGCCGCCAGCAGCGCGTCGATGAAGGTTTCATACTGATCCTTCGTCATCGGGCAGTTGATATAGGCGGTGCGTTCCTCTTCCGTCTCGCCCTTGTCATAGCGGCTTTGCCGCCATGCCACGGACATGTCGATGCTGTCTGCATAGACGATCGGGGCAATCGCGTCGAAAAACGCCAGCGCCTCGGCCCCTGTCTCGCCCCGGATGCTGTCGGCCAGCGCCGATGAGGTCAGCGGCCCGGTCGCGATGATCCATTGGCCGTCCTGCGGCAGTTCGGTGATCTCCTCACCGCTGACAGTTACGCGGGGATGGGCCCGCAGGCGCGCCGTGACAGCGGCAGAAAACGCATCGCGGTCCACCGCCAGCGCACCGCCCGCAGGCAGTTTATGCGCCCGGGCGCAGTCCATCACCAGACCACCCGCCGCCGTCATTTCCCAGTGCAACAGCCCCACGGCATTGCGTTCGTCATCATCCGAGCGGAAGGAATTGGAGCAGACCATCTCGGCCAGATCGCCAGTGCGATGCGCGAAAGTACCGGTTTTCGGGCGCATCTCATGGATCACCACATCCACGCCCGCCTCGGCCGCCTGCCATGCCGCCTCTGATCCGGCCATCCCGCCGCCGATGATATGCAGCTTCTGCGTCATGCTGTCCTCCGGGTCCGTTGCGACCGGGATAGGACGAAAGCCGGGCAAGGGAAAGGCCAGAAAAAACCGCCATTCACAAGGAATGGCGGTTCAAGTTGAGAGCGTGTAGGTTACAAACCGAACTCGTGACAAACCCGTCCGAAAGACGGCGGACAGGGCGAGGGTTCGACACGCCCCATGTCCGGCCTTTCAATTTCAAATGAGCATGCGATCCTGACCGAAATCCGCCTGTGCTTGCGTGCCGGAAGTCTAAGCCTCATTCCGGGGCGGATGGTGGTGCAGTCAGAGGGAACACCCTCTTAGCCCACCGCAACAGACTGCCCGTAACAGATTGACAGAAAAATACTCTCGGCCTCAGGTTGTTTTATGCTCGTTATCTTCACCTTCAGGCACAGCGCACCCGATCACAACCCTATAAATCCGAAACATCGGGTTTACAGGAATGACGAATTTCGCATTTTGCAAAACTTGCGAGGATCCAGTCGACCGTTGCCCGCAATGCACGGTCATTGCGCCGGGTCTCGTGATAGGTCAGCCAGAGATCGGACTGGATCTCCATGCCGGTCCAGACCGGCTCCAGCCGGTCATCGGCAGCGGCAAGGATATCGGGCAGCAGACCGGGCAGACCGGTAGCAAGGATCGCCTCGCGCAGATGGCCGAACTGCGAGACGCGCAGCGATGGCGGGCAACCGAGAATTTCTGCCGCGCGGCGCATGGGCGCAAAATCATCCAGATCGCGCGTCAGCCCCGCCCAACGGTCCATCCTGCGGGTTCCGACCGGACGGTAAAGCCGGAATCCGGTGGCACCGGCGCGGCGCGTCACCAGCCGCCCCCCTTCGGGTTGCCCGTGCCGCAGCAGGATATCGCAATCGCCCAGCCCCTGCTCCATCGCCCGGTCATGGATCGTCAGTTCAACATGTTCGGGCAATTCCCCAGCCTCGGTCATGTTCGGCAGCAGGATGCAGGAGGCGATATAGGGCGGACAGCCAAGCGCCAGCGCCGTCGTGACCCGCGTCGAGGCATCATTGAGATTGTTGTGCTGCACTTCCATCTCATCCGCGAACCGGCTGATCACCTCCAGCACCGGTTCAAGATCCGGATTGAGGACCCAGCGTTCGCCCCGGCGGCTGAAAACGGGAAAGCCGAATCTGTGATTCACCTTCTCGATCCGGCGTGAAACGGTCGCGGTTGTGGTGTTCAGCCTGCGCGCGACTGCCGCCATCGTGCCCAGACGATGCAGATGATGCATGAAGCGGTAGTCATCCCAGGAATGCGGCATCGGTTATTCCGTAACACCGGGGCAGCACAGGGTCTGCCGTAAATGAATTTCGGGCGGATGCCGTGGCATCCGCCCGCCAATGTGGGGCAACGCAAGAGGTCGGTTCCGGTTCCCGTCAGGTCGGATCGCCCTGTTCGGCAACCCGCGCGACCGAGACAACTTGCTCTCCAGCCGTCACGTTGAAGACGCGCACCCCGCCCGCCGAACGCGAACGGAAGCTGATCTGATCGACCGGAACCCGGATCGACTGACCGGTTGAGGTGGCCAGCATGATCTGATCGGACATCTCGACCGGGAATGAGGCCACAAGCCGCCCGCCCCGCATCGCCTTGTCCATGGCCGTGACGCCCATGCCGCCGCGCCCGCGCACCGGATAGCCATGGCTTGACGACAGCTTGCCCGCCCCGCCGGTGGTGATGGTCAGGATCAGATCCTCGGATGCCGACATTTCGGCATAGCGTTCGGGCGAAAGCTGCCCGCTGGCCACGCCGTCCTCTTCCTCGTCGCTTTCGGCCTCATCCTCGGTCACGCCTGCCATCAGGCGGCGCTGTTTCAGATAGGCCACGCGTTCCTCGGGGCTGGCCTCGAAATGCCGGATGATCGACATCGAGACCACCTTGTCCCCTGTTGCCAGACGGATGCCCCGCACCCCGGTTGAGCCGCGCGACTTGAAGACGCGGATTTCCGTGGTGGAAAAGCGGATCGCCCGGCCAAGTTCGGTGACCAGCATCACATCGTCATTCTCATCCGCGATGGCGGCATTCACAAGCGTCACGCCTTCCGGCAGCCGCATCGCGATCTTGCCGTTGCGCATGACATTGGTGAAATCCGACAGATCGTTCTGACGCACATCGCCATCCGAGGTTGCAAAGACGATCTGCAGATTTTCCCAGTTTTCTTCGGGTTCATCCACCGGCATCAGTGCTGCGATGGTGATGCCGGACTGGATTGGCAGGACGTTGACCATGGCCTTGCCCCGGGCCGTGCGTCCCGCCAGCGGCAGACGCCATGTCTTGAGCTTGTAGACCATGCCATCGGTGGTGAAAAACAAAAGCCATGTATGGGTATTGGCAACGAACAGCGTGGTGACCACGTCATCCTCTTTCGTCGCCATCGAGGCCAGACCCTTGCCGCCCCGGTTCTGCTGGCGGAATTCGGCCAGCGGCGTACGCTTGATATAGCCTCCGCTCGTGATGGTGACGACCATATCCTCCCGCTCGATAAGGTCTTCATCCTCCATATCGCCGGCCCAGTCCACGATCTCGCTGCGGCGGGGCACGGCGAACAATTCGCGCACCTCGCGCAGCTCATCCGAGATGATGGCCATGATCCGGTCGCGCGAGGACAGGATATCAAGGTAATCCTTGATCTTCGCGGCCAGTTCTTCCAGCTCGTCTGTGACTTCCTTGACCCCAAGCTGCGTCAGGCGCTGCAGACGCAGTTCCAGAATGGCGCGGGCCTGTGTTTCGGACAGGTTGTAGGTTCCGTCCTCATTCATCTTGTGGGCCGGATCGTCGATCAGCAGGATGAAGGGCGCGATCTCGGCCGCAGGCCAGCGTCGCGTCATCAGCTTTTCGCGCGCCTCGGCCGCATCGGCACTGGCGCGGATCGTGCGCACGACCTCATCGACATTGGAAACGGCCACGGCCAGACCGCACAAAACATGGCTGCGTTCGCGCGCGCGGCGCAATTCATAGGCCGTGCGCCGGGCCACCACATCCTCACGGAAGGTGATGAAATGCGACAGGAAATCGCGCAGCGTCAGTTGTTCGGGCCGCCCGCCGTTCAGCGCCAGCATGTTGCAGCCGAACGAGGTCTGCATCGGTGTGAAGCGGAATAGCTGGTTCAGCACCACATCGGGCGTCGCGTCGCGCTTCAGTTCGATCACCACACGCACGCCGATCCGGTCGGATTCGTCGGCCACGCCGGAAATGCCCTCGATCCGCTTTTCGCGCACCATGTCGGCGATTTTCTCGATCATCGAGGCCTTGTTCACCTGATAGGGGATCTCGTCGATGACGATGGCGAACCGGTCCTTGCGGATCTCCTCGACCCGGGTCTTTGACCGGATGATGACCGAGCCGCGTCCCTCCAGATAGGCCTTGCGCGCGCCCGAGCGGCCAAGGATCAGCGCCCCTGTGGGAAAGTCCGGCGCCGGGATGATCTCCATCAGCGCCTCGGTCGAGAGATCCGGATTCTCGATCAGCGCCAGCGTGCCGTCGATCACCTCACCCAGATTATGCGGCGGGATATTGGTCGCCATGCCGACCGCGATCCCGCCCGCGCCATTGACCAGCATATTCGGAAAGCGCGCAGGCAGAACCGTGGGTTCGCGATCCTTGCCGTCGTAATTGTCCTGAAAATCGACGGTTTCCTTGTCGATATCGGCCAGAAGGAAGGCGGCGGGTTTGTCCATCCGCACCTCGGTATAGCGCATGGCGGCGGCGTTATCGCCATCCATGGACCCGAAATTCCCCTGCCCGTCCAACAGCTTGAGCGACATCGAGAAGGGCTGCGCCATGCGCACCAGCGCGTCATAGATCGCGGAATCCCCATGGGGGTGATATTTCCCCATCGTGTCACCCACAGGGCGCGCAGATTTGCGGTAAGCCTTGTCATGGCTGTTACCGGATTCGTGCATCGCATAAAGGATACGCCGATGCACCGGTTTCAGACCATCGCGCAGATCGGGGATCGCGCGGGAGACGATCACGCTCATCGCGTAATCGAGATAGGCGGTCTTCATTTCCTCGGCGATTGAAACGGTCGGCCCGGAAAAGGCGGGGCGTTCGGGGGCCGGCCCTGCGTTATCAATGTCTTCCGGTGAGTCGGTCACGGCACTGCACTTTCTGCTTCCGGGGCGCTGGTCGGGCCCGATATCTAGTTGCCCGGACTATAGACCAAGCAAGATGGGGGGTGCAATGGCGACAGGTCCTGTCAGGGGAATCCGGCCCGCGGCACGGCGGGCAGATCGTCGCGCGGCGGCAACGCCAGCAAGGCGGGATGGGTGAAGAACTGCCCGTCGGCGCGGCGGTGATGCATCCACCAGACGAATGGCCCGTCGGTCAGCGGCGGCTCGTCCTCCCCGTCAAAGCCGAAGGCATATTGAAAGGCCGGACTGCCCGCCACGGCGGCATACCCACCTGCCCATAGGCCGTGAAAGGCCTGATGCACATGCCCGCAAAGCAGTCGTACCGGCACCGGACTGGCGCGCAGGATGGCCTCAAGCCGCGCGCCACCCTGGCGCAGGGCGCTGGCATCCCAATGGGCATTGCCCGAGGGAAAGGGCGGGTGGTGCAGCATCAGGAACACCGGATCGCGCCCCTGCTGCAGCCGCGCCTCGAACCAGTCCAGCTGATCGTCCCCAAGCGCGCCTTCCACCTTGCCGGGGATCAGGCTGTCCAGTCCGATCACCCGCAGCCCGTCAAAGCCCATCTCAAAGCGCAGATCGGTCGGGCCGTAGGGAATATCGGCGCCAAAGGCCGCGCGCATCTCGTTCCGCCGGTCGTGATTGCCGGGCACGACCAGCACCGGCATCGTCAGGGGCGCAAGGATGTCGCGCGCCAGCGCATAATCGGCCGCCGAACCGCCATCGGCCAGATCACCGGTGATCAGCACCAGATCAGGCCGCTGCAAGCGCGACATCAGGTCCACCACCACCAACCGTGCGATGGCTGCCGCGTCGCGGCGCACGGGCGCGGTTTCGGGCGGCCCGGCAGAGATGTGAAAATCCGACAGATGGGCAATCAGCATCCGCGTCACCTTCCGATCCGCGACAGGACATCGGCCTTCAGGAACCGCTCGATCACCAGCATGAAACCGACCGAGGGGATCAGCAGGATCAGCGCGGTGATCGCGGCAATCTGGTAATTCCCGCCCATCGAGGCGTTGAACATCAGGATCGGCAGGGTCGAGATATCGGGCGTGCCGACAAAGAACGTGCCGGTGAATTCATCGATGCTGTCCAGAAAGACGAAGATAGAGGCCGCGACCAGCCCCGGAAAGGCCTGCGGCAGAGTGATGTCGCGAAAGGTCCACAAGGGGCCCGCGCCAAGATTGCGCGCGGCCTCCTCCATCGAGCGGTCCACGGCGGCAAAGGCGGCTGTCGCGATCCAGACCGCATAGACCAGCCCCGGCAGCGAATGCACCAGAACCACACCGAAATAGGTGCCGTTCAGCCCCATGCCGTAAAACATCCGCGCGATATTGACGAAGATCGGCAGGCTGGGAAAGGCCTGCGGCAAGAGAAACAGCAGCATGATGACCGATCGCAGCGGCAAGGCCAGCCGCGCCAGCGCATAGCCCGCAGGCACTGCCAGCACCATCGAGAGCAGAACCGTCGAAAGCGCGATCCAGACCGAGGCGAAAAGAGAATCCCATGCCCCCGCCCGGGGGCGGAACACCCGGTGCCAGAAATCGAACCCGTATTCGGTGGGATAGCGCGCCGGAAAGAACCATTTTTCCGCAAAGGCCCAAAGCAGCAGATTGCCCAGCGGCCCGAAGACCGCAAAGGCGCAAAGCCCGATCATCAATGCGGGCAGCAGATGCCCCGGCAGACGGCGCAGCGCGCCCGTGAAGGCGGCGGGGGTGGTCATCGTTCCGACTCCCGTCGCTGGGCCATGGTCATGCGCAGATAGGCAAATGCCGCAAGGGCGGTGAGGATATAGGAAAACAGGCCCAGCGCATTGGCGACCGGATAATCGCCATAATAAGTCACGCGATGCGCCATCATCGCGGTCATCATTGTCGGATTGCCCGCAATCAGCATCATCGGCACCGACAGGACCGACATGATGGTGACCAGCGACAGAATCAGCCCGACCAGCAGCGTGCCCCTGACCTGCGGCAACAGGATCTGGATCAGACAGCGCAACCGCCCTGCCCCCATATTCCGCGCGGCCTCGATGGTGGAGCGGTCGACCGAGGCCATGGCCCCGGCCAGAAGCAGTGTCACGAAAGGCACCTGTTTCCACGCGAAGGTCAGGACCAGCCCGCGCCAGTCCAGCAGGCTTTGCGCCATGGCCGGATCCATCAGCCCGCTGTCGATCAGCAGAGAGTTAAACAACCCGTTGCGCGCAAGGAAACTGCGCGCGGTCTGGCCCGCCACGATGAAGGGAATGAACAAGGGCCAGCGATACAGCCAGCGCAGCGCCGCCACCGCCCAGGGCGTGGCCCCGAGTGTCAGATAGCCCGCAATCGCGATGGACAGAACGGCTATCAGCGCCAGCGAGGACAGTGCCACGAAGATCGTGAACAGCACATCCCGCCCGTAAAGCTCTGCCGCAACGCGCAGATGCGCGGTGGTGAACCCGCCTTCGGCATCGACAAAGGCAAAGACCACCGACCGGACAAGCGGCAGGACATACAGAAAGCCGATGGCCAGCAGCGCAGGGGCCACCAGCATCAGGCCGGGAAGCAGGGCCCGGAACGGGCCGGGCGCCTTGGGCGCTGCGGTGCGGGATAGGGTCATGGCGCCCTCGGGTCGGATGGCAATGACGGCAGAGGCGCGGAGGGTATCCCCCGCGCCCCGGCCCCGGTTTTCAGGGTCGCGATCAGTTCGCAACCTCACGTTCATAGGATTCGAGGATGGCGCGGAAGTAGTCTGCCTGCGGCATCGACATGCCGCGTTCGGCCAGCAACTCGGGCGTCACATCAGTGAACAGCGCCCCCCATTCCGCTTCGGTCAGATTCTCGCGCACCGCATTGGCGTCGATCCCCGGAAGCCAGTTGAAGCGCCGCACGATGCCTTCTGCCTGCACCTCGGGTGAACTCGCCATCTCAATGAACTTTACCGCCAGATCGGCCTCGGCCGCCTTTTCCGGCACGACGTAATACATCGGCTGACCGGGCATGCCGGGGGCGGGGATCAGCAGTTTCAGATCGGGGTTCAGCCGCCCGTCCGCCACCCATGTATAGAACATGTCCATCCAGACCGGCCCCATTGCGATCTCACCACGATTGAGCGCATCCAGCGTTCCGGCATTGCCCGGGGTGATCGTGACATTGGCGTTGAAGGCTTTCAGCCCTTCCAGCGCCGGGGTCCATTGCGCGGGGGCATCCGCCTCATAGGGGCCGTTGCGCAACTGCTCGGCCATGTCGGAAAACGCATACATCCAGCCAAAGACAAAACCCACGCCCGCCATGCCGCCGGTGATGCCGTTATAGCCGAACTGCCCCGGATTGGCGGCGGCCCAGTCCACCAGATCCGCATAGCTTTGCGGCGGTTCGGTCACCAGCGCGGGATTATAGGCAAGGGCGATCTGGCTTTGGAACATCGGGATCACATAGCCCGCCACATCGACCCCCAGCGCGCTTTCGGCATTGGCCGCCGTCACCAGATCCGACGTTGCCGCCCGGTCGCGATAGGACTGCAGCAGTCCTTCGGCCACCAACTGTCCCGCCATGCGCTGATGCACGACCCCGACATCGACATCCCATGTGTCGGCCTCCTTCTGCGCGGCCAGCTTTTCATAAAGCGCCTGACTGCCGCCATCACCGGGGCCGGTGCCCAGCGCGCGCACGGTCACGCCGGGATTGGCGGCCTCGAATTTCGGGCCCAGATAATCGTTGATGTAATCCACCATATTCGTGTCACCCGCCGTGACCACATTCAGGGTCTGGGCGGTGGCAGGCAGGGCAAGGGCTGTGGCAAGCACGGCACCAAGGGCGAAAGAGGGTTTCATGGACAGGTCTCCACTTTGGGTTGGATCAATGGGACAGGAGTTCAGGGGACGGACGCGCCGTCGCCCCGCTATCAGGCCGGGTTTCACGGGGCAGCAGCCTGTGGTCAGTGCCGAAACCCATCAGGGCGGCGGCAGGAACGGTGACGCAGACCTCGGTCTGCAGCGCGACGGGCAAGCCTGAGACCGCGGCGATGACCTCATCGCCCGCAGCGATCTGCAGGTGATAGCCGCCCCCGGCATAGGCGCAGTCCAGCACCCTGCCCCGGCGGTTCAGCGCACCCGTTCCGGGGGCCCCGGCCAGCCGGGCATCGCCACTGCGAAAGCCGATGGTCGCGGCTGCGACCGGATCTTCGGGACGCCCCGCCAGCAGATTGTCGACGCCCAGAAAGCGCCCGGCCTCCAGATCGGCGGGACGGGAATAAAGCTCTTCCGGCGGGGCGACCTGAACGATCCGGCCCGCACGCATCAGCACGATCGTATCGGCCATCGACAGCGCCTCTTCCTGATCATGGGTGACCATGATCGTGGTGATGCCCAGTTTCTGCTGCAGCCGCCGCAATTCACCGCGCAGGTTGCGCCGGATCGCGGCATCCAGATTGGACAGCGGCTCATCCAGCAGCAGGATCGGCGGATCGACGATCAGCGCGCGACCCAGCGCCACCCGCTGGCGCTGCCCGCCCGAAAGGCTGGTCACCCGGCGCGGCCCGAAGCCCGGAAGGTCCAGGAGTTCGAGGATCCGTTCGGCCCGCGCCTCGCGCTCGGCCCGGGCGATGCCGCGCAGTTTCAGCGGATAGGTCAGATTGCCCGCCACCGTCATATGCGGCCAGAGCGCATAGGACTGGAACACCATCGCCGTTTCGCGCTTTTCCGGCGGCAGGGCCGCAATGGACCGCGCCCCGATGCGGATATCCCCGGAACTGGGCGGCGCAAATCCGGCAATGGCGCGCAACAGCGTGGTCTTGCCACAGCCCGACGGCCCCAGCAGGCAGGTGAAGCTTCCCGCCTGCACATCCAGCGACAGATCTTCCAGAATATTTGCCCCGCCAAGCCGGATCGACAGCCCTTGCAGCGCCAGCGCCTCGACTCCCATATCGTCCTCCCCCGACCTGGTTTTGCAAGCGTGTGCAATCATGGTTCCTGACTCGCAGCCCTTCTGTCAAGAATATTTAATGTTGAACTGTGACAGGCACATGACTATTGTGAAAGCGCGTTCAATAAGGGTTTGCCGATGCGTGTAACGGCCGATGATGTGGCGGCAAGGGCCGGAGTCTCGCGCTCGGCGGTGTCGCGTGCCTTCACCCCGGGCGCCAGCATCCAGCCCGAAAAGCGCGCGCATATCCGCGCTGTCGCCGATGAACTGGGCTATCGCCCCAATCTGATGGCGCGCGGGCTGACCGGGGGGGCGACAGGGCTGATCGCCGTGGTGGTCGGCACGATCTCGAACCCATATGAAAGCTGGTTTCTTGATGTTCTGTCGCAGCAGATCCGCGCGCTGGGGCTCTGGCCGCTGCTGGTTCCGGTCTCGCCGGGGCAGGAGATCGAACCTGCGCTGGACCATGCGCTGGATTATCAGGTCGATGGTGCGGTGATCGCGGCGGGATCGGTCAACCGCAAGCTGGCCGAACGCTGTTCGTCGCGTGGCGCGCCGATTGTCGTGGTGGGGCGCGTGCTGGAGGGGGGCGGTGCCGATTCGGTCTGCTGCGACAACCATGCCGGCATGGCGATGATCGCCGAACGGCTGGCGGCAACCGGGCGCAGCCGGATCGGCTGGATCGGCGGGCGGGATGAGACCTTTTCCAATGTCGAGCGGTTTAAGGGGCTGGAGGCGGCATTGGCGGCGCAGGGGCTGGCGCTGGTGGCCACGCGGCGCGGCGATTATTCGGTCGACAGCGGCATGGCGCAGGCGCTGGCCATGCTGACCGGCCCCGAACGCCCCGACGCGATTGTCTGCGGCAATGATGCCATGGCCATCGGCGCGATCTCCGCCGCGCGCAGGCTGGGCATCGCGGTGCCCGGGGCGCTGGCCGTGGCGGGGTTTGACGACATACCGGCGGCGGCATGGGAACCCTACAGCCTGACCACCGTGGCCAATCCGGTTGCCCGCACGGTGGAAGAGGCGTTGCGCCTTTTGGCCCGCCGCATTGCCGGTGAGGCGGGCTCGCCCGAGACGATCCGCATCGCGCCCGCCTTTCGCCAGCGCGCCAGCCTGTGACCCCCACGCGCCCTCCCCGGACAGACGCGGACCGGACCGCACGGCAAGGCGCCTTTATTTCCGTCCTTGCTTGGGGCATGGGGGATTGTTGCCCCCCGCGCGGCGTGGCAATTTGCGCGCAAGGCAGAGTCGGGACCGACAAGGCCCCACGACCCCATGTCCGCCCTGCCCCGAGACGCCCCCGATCATGATGCACCCTTCCCCCGCCGCGCCCGGCCGGTTCCTTCAGTGGTTGCGCGCGGAATGGCTGCTGGTCCTTCTTCTGATCCTGCTGCCGCCGCTTTTGTGGCTGGTGCCGCAAGAGGGCGCGCAACTGGCCGCGCTGATCGACTGGAAGACGATCGGTGCGCTGGCAGGCCTGATGGTGCTGAGCCGGGGGCTGGAGCTGAGCGGCGCCATCGACCGGGCCGGGCGCAGTCTGCTGGCGCGACTGGGCAATGAGCGTCGCCTTGCGCTGGCGCTGGTTCTGTTTGCAGCGCTGCTGGCGGCGGTGGTGACGAATGATGTGGCGCTGTTTGTCACCGTGCCGCTGACATTGTCACTGGCGCGGATCCTGCCCCTGCGGACCGGTCGGTTGGTGATCTTTCAGGCGCTGGCGGTCAATGCCGGGTCGACCCTGTCCCCGGTCGGCAATCCGCAGAACCTGTTTCTATGGCAGATCTCGGGTCTGGGCTTTGGTGAGTTTCTGATGACGATGCTGCCCCTGGGGCTGGCGATGCTGGCGGTGCTGATCCTGCTGGTGCCGCTGGGATTTGCCCCGCACCGCCTGCCTTCAAGGCGCGATGTGCCCACCCCGCCTTTGCAGCGCGGGCTGATGATCCTTTCGCTGGCGGCCTATCCGCTGTTTCTGGCGCTGGTCAATGCGGGCCATGCCCTGCCTGCCGCCATGGCGGTCATCGCCCTTTATGCGATTGCCTTTCGCGGCCTTCTGCGCGGGATCGACTGGCCGCTTCTGCTGGTTTTCGTGCTGATGTTCCTGGATCTGGGCCTGCTGGGCCGCCTGCCCGTCATTGCCGATCTGGTGCCGCGCGCGCTGCACCTGCCGGGCGGGGCCTATACGCTGGGCGCGCTGCTGTCGCAGGGCATGTCGAATGTTCCGGCGGCAATCTTTCTGGCGCCCTTCAGCCCCGACCTGCAGGCGCTGGCCTGGGGGGTCAGTGTCGGTGGCTTCGGGCTGGCCATCGGATCACTGGCCAATCTGATCGCATTGCGGCTGGCGCGGGTGCCGGGGCTTTGGCGCGAATTCCACCTGTGGTCGCTGCCGGTCTTTGCGCTGAGCCTTGCCGCCGGGGCCCTGCTTTTGCCCGGCTGAGCAGGCTGACCCGGACAGAGAGGGGGCTGTCTGCCCCCTCGGCGCATGCTGCGCCTCACCCCCGAAGGTGTTTTGGCCAAGATGAACGCGGCAGACGGCAAGAATGCAACGACCCGCAAAGCCCGGCTCAAGGCCCGGATGCGACATTTTCTGTCGCAGTCTGGCATGACCGCGCCCGCCGCCCCGGGCAACCCTGCACGGAAACCTGTGCAGGAGCCAAATCATGAAAACCCATGCCCGTGTCGTTGTCATCGGGGGCGGCGTTGTCGGATGTTCGGTGCTTTACCACCTGACGAAACTCGGCTGGTCCGATGTCATGCTGATCGAGCGGTCAGAACTGACCTCGGGCTCCACCTGGCACGCGGCGGGCGGGTTTCATACGCTGAACGGCGATACGAACATGGCGGCCCTGCAGGGCTACACGATCCGGCTGTATAAAGAGCTTGAGGCGATCACCGGCATGTCCTGCGGTCTGCACCATGTCGGCGGCATCACGCTGGCCGACAATATGGCGCGATTCGAGATGCTGAAGGCCGAACGCGCCAAACATCGCTATATGGGGCTGGAGACCGAAATCCTTGGCCCCGAGGAGATCCACAAGCTGACCGACGGGATGGTGAACCTTGAGGGCATCATCGGCGCGCTTTACGACCCGCTGGACGGGCATCTGGACCCCTCGGGCACGACCCATGCCTATGCCAAAGCCGCGCGCATGGGCGGCGCCGAGATCGTGCTGCACAACCGCGTTCTGGAGACCAACCCGACGAAAGACGGCTGGGAAGTGGTGACCGAGAAAGGCACCGTGACCTGCGAACATCTGGTCAATGCGGGCGGCCTCTGGGCGCGTGAGATCGGCGCGATGGCGGGGGTTTATCTGCCGCTTCTGCCGATGGCGCATCAGTATCTGGTGACGGACGACATTCCCGAAATCATGGAGATTCTGAAATCGGGCCGCGAATTCCCGCATGTGATGGATCCGGGCGGGGAAAGCTATCTGCGGCAAGAGGGCCGGGGTCTGTGCATCGGGTTCTATGAAAAACCCTGTGAACCCTGGTCGGTCGATGGCACCCCTTGGGAATTCGGCCATGAACTGCTGAATGAACAATTCGACAAGATCGAGGATTCGGTGAATTTCGCCTATCGCCGCTTTCCGGTGCTGGAACGGTCAGGCGTGAAGCGCGTGATCCACGGCCCCTTCACCTTTGCCCCCGATGGCAACCCGCTGATCGGGCCGGTGCCGGGCCTGCGCAATTACTGGTCGGCCTGCGCGGTGATGGCGGGATTTTCGCAAGGCGGCGGCATGGGTCTGGCGCTGGCGCAATGGATGATCGAAGGGGAAGTGGAGCGCGATCCGCGCGGCTTTGACGTCGCCCGCTTCGGCAACTGGACCAGCCCCGGCTATACCGTGCCGAAGGTGATCGAGAATTATCAGATGCGGTTTTCGGTCAGCTATCCGAACGAGGAGCGCCCCGCCGCGCGGCCCTTCCGCACCACCCCGATGTATGAGGTGTTCGACAAGCTGGGCGCGGTCTGGGGGCAGCAATACGGGCTGGAAGTGGTGAATTACCACGCCCTGCCGGGGGAACCGCGCTATGAGGAACCGTCCTTCAAACGCTCGAACGCCTGGGAGGCGACGCGGCAGGAAGTGCTGGCGGTCCGCGAAGGCGTCGGCATCAACGAGGTGCAGAACTTCGGCAAGTACCGCGTCACCGGCCCCGGTGCGCGCGCCTGGCTGGACCGGATCATGGCAGGCCGCATTCCCCAGCCGGGACGGCTGAGCCTGACGCCGATGCTGGCGCCCTCGGGCAAGATCATCGGGGATTTCACCGTGTCCTGCCTTGGGCCGGAAAACTTCCGCCTGACCGCCAGCTATGGCGCGCAGGGCTGGCATATGCGCTGGTTTGACCAGAATGCCGCCCCGGGCGTGCGGGTCGAGAATGTGTCGGATGCGAAGTCCGGCTTCCAGATCGCGGGGCCGAAGGCGCGGGAACTGTTGTCCCGTGTCACGCGGGCCGATGTCAGTGCCGAGGCGTTCAAGTTCATGGATGTGAAGCGCATGACCGTCGGTATGGCCAACTGCCTTGTGCAGCGCGTGAGCTATACCGGCGATCTGGGTTATGAGATCTTCACCGATCATATGTCGGTGCGGCATCTGTGGGATGTGCTGAACGCGGCAGGGGCCGATCTGGGTCTGCGCCCCTTCGGGATGCGGGCGATGATGTCCTTGCGTCTGGACAAGTGGTTCGGGTCCTGGGGGCGGGAGTTCAGCCCCGATTACACGCCTTGCGAGACCGGACTGGACCGGTTCACCGCCTGGAACAAGGAGACCGACTGGATCGGCAAATCCGCCGCCATGGCCGAAAAGGCGGCAGGTACCGCGCGGCGGCTGGTCGGGTTCGTCATTGATGCGGATCAGGCCGATGTCGTGGCATGGGAACCGATCTGGCTGAACGGTGCAGTGGTGGGGTTCTGCACCAGCGGCGGGTTCAGCCACTGGACGGGGAAATCCGTGGCCATGGGCTTCCTGCCTGCCGACAAGGTGCAGGACGGTCTGGACTGCGAGATCGAGATCCTTGGCGAACGCCGCCCGGCAAAGGTGCATCTGGCACCGCTTTGGGATGGCGATGGCGCAAGGATGCGGGGCTGAGGCAACCGGCTTAGACAGGCCGGATGGCGCGGGCGGCGGCAATCGTCGCCAGCGCCAGCACCAGACAGACCGCGACCAGCCCGTAAGGGCCTGCCCCCTGCAACACAGCGGCCGCCAGCACCGGGGCGAAGGCAGATGAGGCATGGGCCGGGATCGACAGCATGCCGTTGATCGCGCCGAAATTGCCCTGCCCCAGCGTTTCGGCCACCAGCGACGGGCGGAGGATCGTCAGGATCCCCATGGCCGAGCCCTGAAGGGCTGCGAAGGCAAAGACCAGAACCGGCGCCAGTCCCACCGCCAGCAGCAGGGCCGAGGCCCCGATCAGGCTGGCCAGCATCAACCGCAGGGCGGCGCGATTGCCCATGCGCGCCTCGACCGTCATCAGAAACAGCCGCCCCAGCGTCTGTGCGGGACCGATCAGCGAGGCCGCAAGAATAGCCACCGGCAGACCCACCCCCAGACCGGTCAGCAGCGGCACAAGGAAGGCAATCAGCATCCAGTGATTGAGCCCCGTCAGCACCAGCAGCGCCGCAATCGCCAGAAAGGCCGGGTTGCGCAGCATGGGCGGCGGGGGCCCGACCTGCCGGGGCCGGTCGGACAGCGCGGTATCGGCCCGCACCAGCGCCGTGCCGAAAGCGTGGCAGGGCAGCGTCACAAAGGCCATGGCCCCCGCCGCGACCAGCACCGCAATGCGCCAGCCATAGGCCTCGGCAAGTGCTGCCCCGGCCGGAAAGGCCAAGGTCGAGGCGAGCCCGGCCACCAGCGTCACCTTGATGATGCGGGGGCGTGCATCGCTGCTGTATCGGCGCACAAGATAGGCGAAACAGACGTCATAAAGGCTCATCGCATGGGCAATGCCGATGACGGCCCATGACGCCAGCCAGACCAAGGGCAGCGTCGCCGAGGCCAGCCCGGTCAGCGCGACCGCGCCCAGCAGCGGCCCGGCGATCAGAAGGATACGGCCCTGCCCCCGGTCCACCATCCGCCCCGCAATGGGGGACAGAAGTGCCGTGACTCCGATGGACAGCATCGGTCCCGCCGCCAGCAGCCGCCTGTCCCAGCCCAGATCGGCATGGATCGACAGGATCAGCGCGGCAAAAAGGTAAAAAAGACAGGCAAATCCCACGGTCTGCCCGACAGCCAGCAACCAGACCCCCAGACTGCCGCCTGCCCTCATCCTTCTGTGACCTTCATGCCTGCGCGTCCCTCATGCCGGTTTTCCCACTTTGCCCGCATGATCCGGGCCCGTGATCAAAGCCGGTAGATCCCGGCGAATTTGGCCTCCAGATAATCCAGCAGCGGTTCTGCCGAAGGCTCGGCCCCGCAGGCCTGCGCGATCAGGGCGCGCGGCTCCATCAACCCGCCATGACGCTGCACCTTTTCGCGCAGCCAGCCGGTTGCGGCACCGGTCTGGCCCTGCGCAAGGTCTGCATCCAGATCGGGGATATCGGCCCGCAAAGCCGCATGCAGGCAACCCGCATAAAGATTGCCCAAACTGTAAGTCGGGAAATAACCGAACAGCCCCACCGACCAATGCACATCCTGCAAAAGTCCCAGCGAGGGGCGCGGCACCTCAAGCCCGAAATCGGCGCGGAACCGGTCATTCCAGGCCGCTTCCAGATCCCCAACCGCCAGATCCCCCGCGATCAGCGCGCGCTCCAGATCGAAACGCAGCATGACATGCAAATTATATTGCACCTCATCGGCCTCGGTGCGGATGAAACCGGGGCGCAGCTTGTTCACCGTGGCATAAAACCCATCGGCATCGGCACTGCCGAAATCGCCGAAAACCCCGCGCATCCGCTCATAGAGCCAACCCGTGAAGGCGCGCGACCGCCCGATCTGGTTTTCATAGATCCGGCTTTGGCTTTCATGCACGCCCATGGACACGCCCTGCCCCAGCGGGGTCAGCGCATAATCGGGGTCTATGCCCTGCTCATAGCAGGCATGGCCGGTTTCATGGATCGTCGAATACAGGCAGTTGAAGGGATCGGTTTCCACCACCCGCGTCGTGATCCGCACATCCGACCCTGACCCGGAACTGAACGGATGCACCGCCAGATCCAGCCGCCCGCGGGTGAAATCATAACCGAAGGCGGCCGCCAGATCACGCGACAGCCGCATCTGCGCCTCTTGCCCGAAAGCCCCCTGCTGATCGGCAGGCTGATGCGGGCTGTCCAATGCGGCGGCTTTCAGCGCCACCAGACGCGGGCGCATCGCATCGAACATCGCGCCAAGGCTGGCCGCCGTGGCACCGGGTTCGTAATCGTCGATCATCGCATCATAAAGGCTGCCATCCCCGGCCAGACAGGCCGCCTCTTCGCGCTTAAGCGCCACAACCTCGGCCAGTGTCGGCAGGAAGGCCGCCACATCGTCATTGGCGCGCGCCTCGGCCCAGATGCCCTGCGCCGATGAGGTCAGCCGCGCCAGCGCCTGCGCCAGCGCCGCCGGAACGCGGCTGGCCCTTGCATAGCTGCGCCGGATCAGCCGCAGTTGCGCCGCCGCGACCGCATCGGGGGCCGCAGCCTCGGCCAGCCAGTCCGCCATGCGCGGATCGGTGCGCCGCGCATGCAGCACCCCCTCAATGGCCGCCATTTCCTCGGCCCGCTGCGCCGCGGCACCGCGCGGCATGGTGGTTTCCTGATCCCAACCCAGACGACCCGCGATCTGCGCCAGCGCCTCGGTCTCGCGCTGATAGTCCATCAGCGCCGCATAGGCCGATCCCTGTGTTTCCTGCCCGCTCATGCCTTGCCTCCCCGGATCGAACCCTGTCTTGGATAAAGCGCCAGATGCCGCAGCCGCAGGATCAGCACGAACAGAGCCACCGCCCCGATCTGATGGCTGATCGCGACATGCAACTGCGCCGCCGTCACCACCGCGCCGATCCCCAGCACCACCTGACCGAACAGCATCACCGCCATCCAGTCTGCCGCGCGCCGCGTGGACCCGTGCGGCGAACGGCGCCCGCGCAGCCAGACCACGACGCCGAAGATGAACAGCAGATAGCCCGACACGCGGTGAATGAACTGCACCAGGCCCGGATTTTCAAAGAAGGCATGCCAGACCGGCAGGCTGCCCCCCTGCCCGTCCGGCACATAAAAGGCATCGGCCGGGAAGAACTGCCCGTTCATCAGCGGCCAAGTCGGAAAGCCGCGCCCGGCATCAATGCCCGCCACCAGCGCGCCCAGCACGATCTGCAGAAAGGCGAAATGCATCAGGCCGGTGGACATGCGGAACAGCTTGTCCTCCCGGGCGCGGCGTGCCTGCAACAGCCCGGCCTCGCTGCGCCCCAGAAGGAACACATACCATGCGATCAGCCCAAGGATCACAAAGGCCAGCCCCAGATGCACCGCCAGCCGGTAGGATGCGACTGAAACCATCTGCCCCGTCAACCCCGAGGCGACCATCCACCAACCGATCGCGCCCTGCAATCCGCCAAGCACGCCCAGCAGCGCCAGCCGTCCCGTCCAGCCCGACGGGATTTTCCGCGCCGCCAGAAAGCCGAAGAACCCTAGCGCCCAGACCAGACCGATCACCCGGCCAAGCTGCCGGTGGCCCCATTCCCACCAATAAATCGCCTTGAATTCCTCAAGACTCATCCCCGCATTCAAAAGCTGATATTGCGGGATCTGGCGGTATTTCTCGAATTCCGCCGTCCAGGCCTCGGCGCTCAGCGGGGGCAGCGCGCCGGTCACCGGACGCCATTCGGTAATCGAAAGCCCGCTATCGGTCAGCCGCGTCATGCCGCCCACCGCAATCATCACCATGACCAGCGCGAACAGCAGCATCAGCCAGACGCGGATTGCGCCGCGCGCGCCCTCATTGCGGCGCGCGATCATTCCGCCCTGCGGGGCTGCGGGCTTTTCCGCGCCTGCGACTTCCTCGAATATGCTGCGTTTTGCGGCCATCACCTGCGCCTCCGTTGACAGCCGGACAGTAGGCCGGGGTCCGGTCCGCTTCAAGGGTCCGCGCCCGGCCTGCGCCCGCGCGCCGCAGCATCCCGGACACAGCGCGGCCACCCCCTGTTGCAAAAGGAACGCGATCACGGGATCTTGCGTTGCCGGTGGCTTGTTGCCGATGGAAGAATCCCCTATCGCGCAAGTCCTTGTGCAGCAGTGCCGCACAGGGCTTAATGACAACAGGGTTCTGCCCTGCCCCAGACCAGACCCCGGACAGACCCGGGTCCAGATCCCGGACGGGCCCCCGGAAGACCGGGCCCGCGACTTTGTTGGAGTGTGTGATGACCCATCCCCGTCTTGCAGCAGCGGCCCTTGCGCTGAGCGTTCTTGCGGCCCCCCTTGCCCCCGCTTTCGCGGGCAGCCTTGAAACGACGGCGCAGGATCAGGCGGTCTACACGCCGCCCCCGGCCCCCGCGCCGCGCCCGGGCCTTGCCTTCAAACTGCGCGGCGGGGTCGGGGCAGCACCGGAATATTTCGGCTCGCGCGATCTCAAGGCCGGGCCGGATTTCGCGCTCAGCTTCGAATTTCTGCGCCTGCCGGGCGGCATGACGCTTGGCAATCCCGATCCGGCCAGCCCGCGCTACGGATTCGCGCCGCGCGGATCCTTCCGCTATATCGCCAAGCGGTCGGCCAATGATCACTCCGAACTGGCGGGACTGGATGATGTGAAGGCTTCGGTCGAGCTGGGCCTTGGCCTCGGCTATACGCAGCGCAATTTTGAGGCCTATGCCGATCTGCGTTACGGCGTGATCGGCCATAACGCATGGGTCGGGGAACTGGGCGCCAATCTGGTGCTGCGCCCCAGCGACCGGCTGACACTGCGGGCCGGCCCGCGCGTCTTCATGGGTGACAGCCGTTATGCCAACACCTATTTCGGCGTGACCCCGGCCGAGGCCAGCGTGGCCCTGCCCGCCTTCAGCGCCAGCGGGGGCGCGCTCAGCGCCGGGATCGAGATCGGGGCGACCTATGCGATCAACGATCTTTGGGGCATCGACGGCGCAATCCGCTATGACCGCTATCTGAATGATGCCAAGGACAGCCCCATCGTGCAGCAGGGCCGTGATGACGCGGTCAGCCTTCGGCTGGGTCTGACCCGGCGCATCTCGCTGGGGTTCTGAACCAGCATATCCCCGAAAACCGCAAGCGCCGCCCCCTGACCGGGCGGCGCTTGTCAATTCAGGGACCGCTCATTTCAGATGGCGGGCAATCTGGCGCAACATGCCATGGAAGGTCTGCACCTCGGCACGCGTCAGCCCCAGCCGCGCCCACATGTTGCGCAGGGCAAGGCGCATCCCCGGGGCCTTGGTCGGCGGAAAGAAGAACCCTGCCGCCTCCAGCCGTTCCTCGAAATGATCACCCAGTTTCTCGACCTCGATGCGTGAGGCGAATTCGGTCCGCGCCAGTTCCATGACACGCGGTTCCACCGGCACGCCCTGCCGGCGCCATTCATAGCCCATCAGCAGCACGCATTGCGCAAGGTTCAGGCTGGGAAAATCCGGGTTCACCGGCACGGAGACGATGGCATTGGCCAGCGCCACATCGTCATTTTCCAGCCCCGTCCGTTCAGGCCCGAACAGAACGCCCACCCGCTTGCCCGCCGCCGACAGTGCCCGCGCCTCGGCCATGGCGGCCTCGGGCGTCAGAATGGGTTTGGTCAGTTCCCGCCCCCGCGCCGTGGTCGCAAAGACATAATCGCAATCACTGATGGCATGGGCCACATCGCGGAACGGGCCCGCATGATCCAGCAGGCGCCCCGCCCCGCTGGCCATGGCCACCGCCTTGGGGCTGGGCCAGCCATCCCGCGGATCGGTCACGCGCAGCCGCTCCAGCCCGAAATTCAGCATGGCCCGGGCAGCCGCGCCGATATTCTCACCCATCTGCGGACGCACAAGGATGAAGACCGGCGGAATGGGGTCGGACGAAACAGGGTCGGTCATCTTGCCTCTCGCGGTTTTGCCGCCTGATACGCGCAGCCCCCCCATATGGCAACAGCCACCGCCCCATTCCGGTCCTGCACCGATCAACGCGCCCGATGGTCAATCCCCGCGATCTGCGCTAAAGCGCGCAGCACGCATCGAAGGACCGCAGCCATGGCCGATACCGAACGCCCGCAGATCTATCTCGTCACTCCGCCCGCCTTCAGTCTTGAAGAGTTTCCCGACCGCCTGTCCGCCGTGCTGGACGCGGTCGAGGTGGCCTGCCTGCGCCTCTCGCTGGCCTCGCGCGATGAGGATGAGATCACCCGCGCCGCAGACAAGCTGCGTGAAATCGCCCATTCCCGCGATCTTGCCATCGTGCTGGACGATCATGTGCTGCTGGCCGACCGTCTGGGCCTTGACGGGGTGCATCTGACCAATACCCGCAAGAACATCCGCAAGCTGCGCGGCGAAATGAGCGCGGATGCCATCATCGGCGCCTCTTGCGGCCTGTCGCGCCATGACGGGCTGAACGCAGCCGAGGCGGGGGCCGATTATGTGTCCTTCGGTCCGGTCGGCCCCTCGCCACTGGGGGATGGTGCCAGCGTGGACCGCGCGGTCTTCGAGTGGTGGTCGGAAATGATCGAGATCCCGGTGGTTGCCGAAGGTGCGCTGACCGCAGAACTTGTGGCCGGTTTCGCACCTGTCACCGATTTCTTCTCGTTCGGCCCGGAAATCTGGGGCGCCGAGGATGCCGCATCGGCGCTGAAATCCCTGCTCGCCCCGCTGGGCTGACCGGCTGGGCTGACTGGCGCCCCGATTCTTCTCTTTGCAAAGATCCCGGGGGGCAGTGCCCCCCTCCCTGCCGCCGCCCCTCCCCGGGATCAGAACCCGCCGCGCACAGCGCCTTCCAGATGCGCCGCCAGCGGTTTGCGCCCGTCGAACCCGTCCACGGCAACCGGCGGATGGAAGGTCACATCAACCCGGCCGCGCGCGGGCGTGCAAAGCACCCGCCACAGATGGCCCGCGAAGTCCATATCGCCCCACCAACCGTAAAACCGCGCATCCTGCCCTTCGGGCGCGTGATAGCGCACCGTCACCGGCTGGATATGCATGATCTCCTCCATCCCATGGGTGAAGAAGGCCGCGAAAAGCGTGGTCTTGAAGGGCAGGATGCGCTGACCATCGGTGCTGGTTCCTTCGGGAAAGAACAAAAGCCGGTGACCTGCGCGCAGCCGCGCCTCGAACTGGCCCTGCTGATGCTTTGCCTCGGACGGATCGCGTGCGATGAACAGCGTGCCCGTCGCCCGCGCCAGCCAGCCAATCCCGGGCCAGCGTGCAACCTCGGATTTGGCGACGAAATAAACCCGGTCACAGGCATTCAGCACGAAGATATCCAACCATGAGGCGTGATTGGCCACCACCGCGCCGCGCGCGCGCATGGGGCGGCCCTGTTGCTGCAAACGGATCCCCAGCAGGACCAGCGCGATGCGGCAGACGCCCTGTGTGATAGAGGGGGTCCAGGGCCGCGCAGCCCCGAAGAACGGCGCCTCGACCAGCCGCAGCACCAGCAGCAGCGCCAGCCCGCCGAAGACCACAATCCCCATCAGCCCAAGGCGCAATGCGGCAAACCCCTGCGCCAGCGGACTGGCGGGGCGCTGCGGCACCCGGCTTGTCCGCCAGTCGCTCATTCCGGATCAGCCCTGCGGGTGTAGTAATCGCGATGCCGCACCGACATGCGCTGCGTATCCATCACCAGACAGACATCGGTCGTGTTGAAATCATGATCGACAAAGGCCCCCTCGCCGACATGGCCGCCCAGCCGCAGATAGGCCTTGATCAGCGCAGGCATCGCCAGCATGGCCACCTTGCGGTCCAGCCGGTCAGCGGGCAGCCGGTCCAGCGCGGTCGCATGGGGGCCGGTGGCGCGCACGCGCAACCCATCAGGCGAAAGATGGTTGTAATGCAGCAGCGACAGCGGCTGCGCCAGCGCCTCGGGATCGGTGCCGTGGAAACTGGCCACCCCGAACAGGATCTCGATCCCCTGCGAAAGCACATAATCGGCCAGCCCGTTCCACAGATGAACCATGGCCGTGCCGCCGCGATGCGCCGGATCGACGCAGGACCGCCCCAGTTCCAGCAGCGGGCGGCCGCAGGATTTGAGCGCGGTCAGGTCGAATTCGCCTTCCGAATAGAACCGCCCCCCCGGTGGCAGCCTGCTGCCCGGCAACAGCCGGTAAACGCCCACCACATCCTCCAGCGCCGCCGCATCGCGCCGTGCATCGACAAGGATCAGATGATCGACCAGCGGATCGAACGCATCGCGTTCCAGACGGTTCGCATGATCGACCAGCGGGCCGTCCCCGCCCAGTTCCTCGACAAAGACCCGGTAGCGCAGGCGCTGCGCGGCAGCGAGATCGCGTGCCCCCTGCGCCAGCCGAACCGAGTAATATCCGTCCCTTGCCTGCATCCGGCTGTTCCCGCGCCTCCTGCTGTCCGGCCCCGCCTTGACCTTGCCACTGCCTTCACGCAGAGGAAGCGGTTTTCTAGAAAGGTCGCGGCGCGATTGCAACTCTGCCCCGCATTGCGTGTCCGCAAATCGCCGGCCCTCTTTGCTGATCAAAGAAAACCGACAATTTTCGGCTTCAGGTTGATCCACCTCCGGAGAACACCCGTATCAACAATATCTGTCGACCGTCGATTGTCACCTTGCCGCGATGTTCAAAATTCACCGTGATCCGGGTTCCGATGCTGGATTGCACCTGTCCCAGCCCCCAGTCGGGTTCTGAGGGATGGCGCACCAACATGCCGGGTTCGAACAGAATGTCCATTCGTTGCAATTCCTTTTCCGGAGAGACGCATGACCGAACGCCCCGACCTGACCGCCCTTCTGGGATCTCGCATCTGCCATGACCTTATCAGCCCGATCGGCGCAATCGGCAACGGCATTGAACTGATGTTGATGGAAGGCGCCGAACTTTCCGGCCCCGAGGTCGCGCTGATTTCCGAAAGCGCAGCCTCGGCCAATGCGCGCATCCGTTTTTTTCGCGTGGCCTTCGGTCAGGCCTCGCACGATCAGAGGCTTGGGGCGGCAGAAATCCGTTCGATCCTTGCCAACCTCTCGTCGGCGGCGCGGATCACGACCGACTGGCAGATCGCGCAGAACCTGCCGCGCGCGGAGGTCAAACTGGGGTTTCTGGCGTTGATGTGTCTTGAAACCGCGATGGCCTTTGGCGGCAGGACAAGCGTGACCTTTGACGGCGGCCGCCTTGTCGTGACGGGTCAGGCCGCGCGGCTGAAGATCGACCCCGGGACGTGGAACATCCTGACGCCGGGCAGCGGCGGCGCGGGAGTGACGCCCCCGGTCGTTCATTTCGCCCTGCTGCGCGAAGAGGTCACCCGACTGAGCCGCCTCATCGCAGTGGACCTGCGCGAGACGGAAATCAAAATGGTAGTTTAGGGGCACGCAACGGCCAAGAACGGAAGGCCCCGGGGGCGTAAACGCATGGCTCGATCCGGATTTGCGGGGATCCTCCGATTGTCGCGCCAGTGGTCGCCTCAGGGTTTGCTCCGGTACTGGGCACCTAATCACGCAGGGTGAAATTCGCACTCAATGGGGCCTTAACGGCCTGTAACGCCCGAGCCAACGCACAATAGGTGTCAGCCGAATCCTCCCATGTCACGCCGCGATCCAGAAAGAAGCGTCGTATGGCCTCTCCCATCTTTTCCTGCTCACCGGCACCGGCGGCCTTCATGAAAGCCTCTTTTGACGCAAACACGTCTTGGGCCAGAGACATCACATGATCGCGATGCGCCGATAGCCTTGCGTCATCGGCAATGACGTCTGCGCACATGTCCTGCAGGCGGTTCACCACTGAATAGGCCAGAACCGTATCGCGCATTTCTGCGACGATGGCTTGCTGCGGGATGGTCAGGTCTTCGGCGGCGGCGCCGCTGCCCAGCATTGCCGCACAGAGCATCAGGGGCAGGCATTTCACAGGCATTTCACAGTCCTTTCCGATGTCCGGCGAGGGGCCGCGCGCTATTGCGCGGCGACCCAATTGCCCGCCTGATCCTTGCGCAGTTCGGCAATGAAGATTGACGCTGCCGCACCCGGCACCTGCATTTCAACACTGCAGGCAAAAACCGCATCCTGCTTGTTGCACAGCCCCTTGGGGGTCACGCTGGCGGCTTCGGCGGCGGCTGCAAGCTCTGGCGAGGGGGCCGTGGCACGGATGATCTCGCGGCTTACACGCTCAATTTCGCTTTTAGAGGGGCCGCCCATCAGGACATTCGGGCCAATCACAAAGACAAGCCCTGCGCCGGCCGCAAGAACAGCCAGCAGGATGAGATTTCTCATTGGTTAACTCCTGAACTCTTTACACTTTTGTCTATGTGCAAGGAGAAGGATCGCTCTGCAATCCCTTTTGCGCGCCTCAACCTCGCGGTGCCCCTCGCCGCAGCGGTTCGGCATCAAACGGGCCGTCGGGGTTGCATCGGCTCCGCACAAGCGCAGCGGGGAGGCCCTTAGATTGCCGTGCACAATCCCCTTCGCGCGTCCCGCCCCCTACTCCCGGCAGGTGCCATCCCCCGTCACCAGATATTTGAAACTCGTCAGCTGCTCGGCCCCCACCGGGCCGCGCGCATGCATCTTGCCGGTGGCAATGCCGATTTCCGCGCCCATGCCGAACTCACCACCATCGGCGAACTGGGTTGAGGCATTGCGCATCAGGATCGCGGAATCGAGCCGCTGGAAAAACCGTTCGGCGGTTGCGTCATCCTCGGTCAGAATCGCCTCGGTATGGCTGGAGCCATAGCGGCGGATATGGGCAATCGCCCCGTCCACCCCGTCAACCAGTTTCGCCGCGATGATCATGTCCAGAAATTCGCGCCCGAAATCATCGGGCCGGGCGGCAACCGTGCCGGGAATGGCGGCAAGTTCGCCCTCCGCGCGCACCTCGACGCCGGCGGCCAGCAGATCCTCGATCAGCACCGCGCCGTGACGGGCATAAAAATCCCGGTCGATCAGCAGACATTCCGCCGATCCGCAGATCCCGGTGCGGCGGGTCTTGGCGTTCAGCACCACCGCCCGCGCCTTTTTCAGATCGGCCGCGCCATCGGCATAGACATGGCAAATGCCTTCCAAATGGGCGAAGACCGGCACCCGCGCCTCGGCCTGCACAAGGCCCACAAGCCCCTTGCCGCCGCGCGGCACGATCACGTCGATATGCTCTACCGCGCGCAGCATCGCGCCCACCATCTCGCGGTCGCGGGTCGGAACCAGTTGAATCGCATCCTCGGGCAGGCCCGCCGCGCGCAGCCCTGCCACCATCGCCGCATGAATCGCGCCGGACGAATGGAAACTTTCCGACCCGCCCCGCAGGATTACCGCATTCCCGGCCTTGAGGCACAGCGCCCCGGCATCCGCCGTCACATTGGGGCGCGATTCGTAGATCACGCCCACAACACCAAGCGGCGTGCGCACCCGGCGGATGTTCAGCCCCGTGGGCCGGTCCCATTCGGCAATCACCTGCCCCACGGGATCGGGCTGAGCGGCCACGGCGCGCAGTCCTTCGGCAATGCCCGCAACCCGCGCCGCGTCCAGCCGCAGGCGGTCCAGCATCGCGGGCGTCAGCCCCTTTTCGGTCGCAGCCTCCATATCGCGCGCATTGGCCGCCAGCACCGCGTCCAGCGAGGCCTCCAGCGCGTCGGCAGCGGTGGTCAGGGCGGCCTCTTTCACCGGGGCCGGGGCAAAGGCCAGTTCCGCCGCCGCCGCCTTCGCGCGCGCGCCGATATCCGCCATCATTCCTGCCACCGTTCCGGCCGTATCCTGTCCGTCCATGTCCTGCCTCACTGAAAACCGCAGGCTGTTTTAGGCCCTTTTGTAACATGGTGCAACAAACCCCGCAGGCACGGGCGGGCGGTCCCTTGGCCCCGCACCGGCACCATGGTAACCAGCGCTACCACTTCCCTTGGATAACCAACCCTTTGACCGACAATCCCGCCCCCGCAAAGATCGAGGTTCTGGAAGAGGATGCCGTCACCCGGCTGCGCCTTTCCGGGCGCTTTGCGCTGGCCGATCTGACCGCGCTGAACAGCAGACTGACAGCGGCGACGGGACAGAAACCCGTTGAGGTGGATCTGACAGGGGTCACGCGTCTGGACACCGGGGCTGCATGGGCGATTGCCGAGGCTGAATTGCGCGCAAAGGCGGCCGGTCAAACGCTGACCCTGACCGGGGGCAACCCCGATACGCTGTCGCTGATCGAAACCGTGCGCAAGGCCCTGCCGAAACCCGATGCGGACGAGGTGAAGGCCAGAAGCCTTGCCGACCGGATGGAGGGTCTGGGGCGCGCGATTATGGGCGCGCTGGCCTTTCTGGCCGATCTTGTCGCCTATCTGGGGCTGTTTCTGGCCCGGCTGGCCCGCAGCCTGCGCCACCCGTCGGAATTCCGCCTGACAGCACTGGTCCATCACTGTCAGGAGGTCGGGCTGAAGGCCGTGCCCATCGTCGCGCTGATGGCCTTTCTGATCGGGGTGGTGCTGGCCTTTCAGGGCTCGACCCAGTTGCGGCAGTTCGGGGCCGAGGTGTTCGTTGTCGATCTGATCGCGGTGTCGATCCTGCGCGAACTGGGCATCCTGCTGACCGCGATCATCGTTGCGGGGCGCACGGCATCGGCCTTCACCGCCGCGATCGGTTCAATGAAGATGCGCGAAGAGATCGACGCCATGCGCACGCTGGGGATCGACCCGGCCACGGCGCTGATCGTGCCGCGTGTGCTGGCGCTTTTCCTGATGTTGCCGATCCTCGGGCTGATCGCGAATGCGGCGGGGCTGATCGGCGGTGCGATCATGTCCTGGGTCGAACTGGGCATCTCCCCCGCCATGTTCCGCTCGCGCCTGATCGAGGGCACCGATATTTCCCATCTGATCGTCGGCATGGTCAAGGCGCCGGTCTTTGCCATCATCATCGGCGTGGTCGGCTGTCAGGCGGGCATGAAGGTCGGCAACAATGCCGAATCCCTTGGCCAGAAAACCTCGGCCGCCGTGGTGACCGCGATCTTTTCGGTGATCGTGGCCGATGCGATGTTCTCGATCTTCTTCGCGCAGGTGGGGCTATGACGGGACCAGCGCCACAGCGCAGCGAAAAGGATGTGGTGATCCGCCTGCGCGGCATCCGCAACCAGTTCGGCAGCCATGTCGTGCATGACGGGCTGGATCTGGATGTCTACCGGGGGGAAATTCTGGGCGTTGTCGGCGGTTCGGGCACCGGGAAATCCGTGCTGCTTCGGTCCATCGCGGGCCTCATCCGCCCGGCCGCGGGCGAAATCGAGGTGCTGGGCACCGATGTCCGCAGCGCCTCGGAAGAGGAGCGCACGGCGCTGGAACGCCGCTGGGGTGTGATGTTTCAGGACGGGGCGCTGTTTTCGTCGCTGAATGTGCGTGAAAATGTCGAGGTGCCCATGCGCGGCGTGGCGGGGCTGGACCCTGCCCTGCGCCGCGCCATGGCCGATCTCAAGATCTCGCTGTCCGGCCTGCCCTGGCTTGCAGGCGACAAGTTTCCGTCCGAACTGTCGGGGGGCATGCGCAAGCGCGCCGGTCTGGCCCGGGCCCTCGCGCTGGATCCCGAGATCGTGTTTCTGGACGAACCGACCGCCGGGCTGGACCCGATCGGGGCGGCGGATTTCGACACGCTGATCCGGCAGCTCAGCGATACGATGGGGCTGACGGTGTTTCTGGTCACCCATGACCTTGATACGCTGCATGCGATCTGCGACCGGATTGCGGTTCTGGCCGAAAAGAAGGTTCTGGTGACCGGCACGATGGATGAGATGCTGGAAGTCGATCACCCATGGGTTCACGATTATTTCCACGGTCCGCGCGCACGCGCCGCCCTGACCGCAAAAGACATGAAGGACGCGAGGTAACGCCATGGAAACCAGAGCGAATTATATCCTGATCGGCGCCTTCACCCTTGCGGGTTTCGTCGGCATCCTTGCCTTCTTCCTGTGGTTCGCCCGGGTCGAGCTTGACCGCCAGTTCGCCTATTACGATGTGCGCTTCACCTCGGTTTCGGGTCTGGCGCGCGCCTCGGATGTGCGTTTCGCGGGCCTGCCGGTGGGTCAGGTCGTCGATGTGCGGCTGTCCCCCGATCAGGATGGCACGGTGCTGGTGCGGCTTGAGGTTTCGGCCGATGTGCCGGTGCGCGCCTCGTCGGTGGCGACCATCGAATCGCAGGGCGTCACGGGCGTTTCCTATGTCGGCATCAGCCCGGGGGAAAATACCGATCCCATGCTGCGCGAGGACGACAGCGATGCGGTGCCCGAGATCCCCGCAGGCCGGTCCATGCTGCAAAGCCTGACCGAGGATGCGCCGGAACTGCTGGAAGAGGTGCTGCGCGTGGTGCGCGACATTTCAGAACTTGTCAGCAGCGAGAACGTGCAGCGTATCGACAATATCATCGCCAATATCGAAACCGCCTCGGAAGGTTTCGCGCAGTCGCTGGACGATTTCACCGTGGTCGCCTCGGCGGTTTCAGGCTTTGCCATCGAGATCTCGAATTTCAACGTCATGCTGGAAGGGGTCACGTCCAAGGCGGAAACCCTGTTCGAGACCGCAAATGACACCGTGGCCGAAATCGGTGTGCTGGCCGAGGATGCCCGCACGACGATGAATACCGGAGCGGAGGCTTTCGCGCAGGCCTCGACCACATTGCGCAGCGCCGATACCTTCATCAATGAAGATCTGCGCCGCAGCACGACCGAGCTGCAGGCCGGGCTTGCCGAACTGCGCGCCCAGATGGATACGATCGGCACCGAGGCAACCGCGATGCTGGCCGAGTTCCGCCAGACCGGCGTGGTGGCCAGCGCCCGCCTGACCGAGGCCGAGGCGACGATCCGCGCGACCGATGTGCTGATCGACGAACTGTCTGCGACACTGGAATCGATGGACCGGGCCGCCGTGAATTTCGATCTGCTGATCACGCAGGACGCGACGGAATTCGTGGCCGAGGCCCGCGCCGCGATCGCGCCGATTTCGGCGGCCGCACAGAACGACCTGCCCGCCCTGATGGCCGATATCCGCACCGCGACCGAAACCGCGACCCGCACGATCACCGATGTGGGCGAAAGCCTGACCATGGCCGCGGGCAAGGTTGACGGGCTGATGGATGATGCGGGTGTCACGCTGGACACGGTGACGGGCACCTTTGCCAATGCCAATGTGACGCTGGCCGCAATCAATTCTGCGCTGGTTGTGGGCGAACGGACGCTGACGGCGGCGGAAAGCACCTTTGAAGGCGCGGACCGGGTCATCAATGAGGATATCGCGACCATTACCGCCGATCTGCGCCGCACGATCAATTCGCTGGATACCGCCATCGGGCAGGTGTCGCAGGATATTCCGGGCGTCACCGCCGATCTGAAAGCCGCCAGCGAATCCGCAAGGCTGGCCTTTGAGGATGTCGCGCGCACCGTCACCGCCTCGGGCGGGCCGCTGCGCGAATTCTCGACCACGGCGCTGCCGCAATTCACCCGACTTGCGCGCGAAAGCCGCGCGCTGATCAACAATCTCGACCTGCTGACCCGCCAGATCCAGCGTGATCCCGCGCGGTTTTTCCTTGGGGGCAATACCCCCGCCTATCGCCGCTGAGCCGCCCCGACCGGGACCGCCAGAACCAAGATGCCAAGGAAGGGCACTGCCATGCTCCGTCTGACCCTGATTTCCCTGACCTGTGCCGCCCTTCTGCCCGGCTGTGCCGCGATTTCGGCCCTGAGCGGGGCCGCCACACCACTGGAAAACTATGATCTCGCCGCCCCCGTGGATGCGCCGCAGGCGCGCCGCAGCCTTGCGCGGCAACTGGTCGTGGAAATTCCGACCGCGCCGGGTGCCCTGATGACCGAGCGTATCCTGATCCGGCCCCGGCCGCTGCAGGCACAGTATCTGCCCGACGGGCAATGGGCCTCCGAGGCACCGGTGATGATGCAGACGCTGATCCTGCGCACGCTGGAGGACAGCAACGGCTTTCGCTATGTCGGCCGCCGTCCGCTGGGCAGTTTCGGGGATTTCGTGCTGATCTCGGAACTGACCGACCTGCAGGCCGAGGCGCAGCCCGAAGGGGACGGCGCCACGATTCGGGTGCGGCTGACCGCACGGGTGGTGCGCGAAAGCGATGCCGCCGTGATCGCCTCACGCACCTTCAATGCCGCCGCCGCCAGTGCCACGACCGAAACGCTGGATCTGGTCGACGGGTTCAATACGGCAAGCCAGTCGATGCTGCGGGATCTGTCGGCCTGGGTGCTGACTACGACAGGGGCCGGGGCGCGCTGAGCGCCGCCTGAACAGGCGCAAAACGCACTTGCGTCTGACAGAAGGAGGGGGAGGCTGTCAGCCTCCCCCGTCCCGTTCCGGGACTCCCCCTTCCAAAGGTATTTTCGCCAGGATGAAAGGCCGCGTGGCAGGGGCCGGGCAGGCCCCGACGGGTGGTGCGGATCAGCTGCCCTTGGGGCTTTTCTGACCCATATGTTTGCGCAGCCGGCTGGGCGTGTGGAATTTCTTGTCCTTGAACGGATTCTTGTCGCCCTGCCCGCGCAGCGTCAGGCGGATCGGCGTGCCCGGCATGTCGAAATGGTCGCGCAGCCCGTTCACCAGATAGCGTTTGTAGCTGTCCTGCATCTGATCGGGATGCGAACACATCACGATGAAACCGGGCGGGCGGGTCTTGACCTGCGTCATGTAGCGCAGCTTGATGCGTCGCCCGCCGGGGGCCGGGGGCGGATGCGCCTCGGTCATTGCCGAAAGCCATGTGTTCAGCCGCGCCGTCGGAATGCGCCGGTTCCAGATGTCATGCGCGCGCAGGATCGCGGCGTTCAGCCGGTCAAGTCCGCGCCCCGTGCGGGCGGAAACGGTAACCAGCGGCGCGCCACGCAGCTGCGGCAGCAGGCGCTCGAACATCTCGCGCAATTCGGCCAGCTTTTCCTGCTTCTCATCTTCCAGATCCCATTTATTGACCGCGACCACGACCGCGCGGCCCTCGGTCTCGGCGAAATCGGCGATGCGAAGATCCTGCTGTTCAAAGGGGATTTCCACATCCAGCAGCACAACCACAACCTCGGCAAAGCGCACGGCCCGCAACCCGTCGGCGACCGACAGCTTTTCCAGCTTGTCCGAGATCCGCGCCTTCTTGCGCATTCCCGCCGTGTCGAAAATCCGCACCGGTGTGCCCAGCCAGTCGGATTTGACCGAGATCGCATCGCGCGTGATCCCGGCCTCGGGCCCGGTCAGCAGCCGGTCCTCACCGATGATCTTGTTGATCAGCGTCGATTTTCCCGCATTCGGACGACCGATCACCGCAATCTGCAGCGGTTTTGCCAAGGTCGGGCGATAGGCCTCCGGATCAACCTCTTCCTCGGCCTCCTCCTCGGGGATATCGACATCGACCAGCGGTGCGTCGGCCTCGGCGCGTTCGGCAAATTCGGCGTTCAGGGGGCGCAGCGCGTGGTAAAGGTCGTCCATCCCCTCGCCATGTTCGGCGGATATGCGGATCGGCTCCCCCAGCCCGAGGCTCCAGGCCTCGATCGCGCCGGCATCGCCTGCCTTGCCCTCGGCCTTGTTCACCGCCAGCATCACCCGCGCGTTCTTGCGCCGCAGGATATCGGCGAAAACCTCATCCGTGGCGGTCAGGCCGGTGCGGCCATCGACCACGAACAGGCAGACATCGGCCAGTTCCACCGCGCGTTCGGTCAGACGGCGCATTCGGCCCTGAAGGCTGTCATCGGTGACATCCTCAAGTCCGGCGGTGTCGATCACGGTGAAACGCATGTCGAACAGCTTCGCATCGCCCTCGCGCAGGTCGCGCGTGACGCCGGGCTGGTCATCGACCAGCGCCAGCCTGCGGCCGACAAGACGGTTGAACAGCGTCGACTTGCCCACATTGGGGCGGCCGACAATGGCGAGCGTAAAGGTCATCAGGCCCTCCGAGGGCGGCAAGGAAACGTCAAGCCGCGTCCATTACACCGCCCGGGCCTCAACGGAAAGCGTGAAGTTGCCCGCGGCTGGAGACGACATAGAGAACGCCACCCACCACCGCCGGGGCCGAGGCCGCGCCACCGGGCAGCGGCACGGTCGCAGTCACCGCGCCATCCGCCGGGTTGAAGAAGCGCAAAAGCCCGTCGCCCGAGGCCACAACCAGCCGCCCGCCCGCAAGAACGGGGCCGAAATGTGGCGTGATCTCGCTGCGGCGACGTTCGCGCGTCGAGGTGTAATAGGGCATTTCCACCGACCAGATCGCCTGCCCGGTCGCGGCATCCAGCCGCACCAGCCGCGCCTGATCGGAAATCAGGAAGACCGACCCGCCCGCGGGAACGACCGGGCCGTAGGCGGCCTCGGTCGCGGTCCAGCGGCGGTTGCCGGTCGCGCTGTCGACGGCGACCGTGCGCCCGCTTTGATTGCCGATATAGGTGGTTGCGCCGTCGATCACCGGATCGCCGGTGATATCGGACAGGAAGGTGTAGCCCTGCCCTACCCGGCGGCCCTGAACCTGCGTGTTCCAGACCCGTTCCCCCCCGGCCCGCAGGGCGGCCACGACCTCACCATTGCCGAAGGGCAAAAGCACGGTGTTGTCCCCGATCGCGGGTCCGGCGGCGCCGATCATGCCGGTGCGCGACGGAACGCCGGGCAGGCGCCAGTCCACGCGGCCATCGGCCAGACGAAGCGCCCAGGCCGCGCCGTCCCGCGCCACGGCAAAGACCTGCCCATCGGCCACCGCAGGCGCACCCGAAGCGGGCGCATCGACCTTCTGACGCCAGACCACCCCACCCGAGGCCGGATCCAGCGCCAGCACCTCACCATAGCCGGTCGTCACCACCAGACGGCCATCGCCAAAGGCCAGCCCGCCGCCGGACATGTCGCTGCGCGCGCCCTGCGGCTTGGTTTCCATCTGCCACAGCGTCGCGCCGTTCAGCCCGGTCGCAGTGATCCCGCCCTGGGCATCCATCGTGAAGATGCGGCCGCCCGCCACGACGGGTGCTGCGGAAATGCGGAAGCGGCGGCTGTCGCCTGCGCCGATATTCGCGCTCCAGATCAGGGCGGGTTGCGGCGACAGGGCGACATGGCCTGCGAAATGCCGCGCATTTCCGGCCCGATGCGTCCAGTCAGCAGTGCTGCGCGCGGGCGGCAGCGAAATCGGACGGCTTTCATTCAGCAGGGCCGCCGCCGGATCCGTCGGGCGCGGATTGCCCTCGGTCGGGATCGAGGCCTCAAGCGACGTGCGCGGATCGAAGCGTTCCCCTTCAAGGATCACTTCCTTCTCGCAGGCCGCGACAAGGGCCACAGCCGTCATCAGCGCCAAGCCCCGCAATCCGGTGCGCCGGCCCATTCGCGTCATAACCATCATGCCCGCCTGCCCTTCATCTGTGCCAAGACCCTGCCTGCCGACCCTGTACCGCCGGCAGCACCGTTCAGCCCTCGGCGCTTTCGCCACCAAGGGCCACAATCATCTGACCGGCGCGCTGACGCAAGCCCGTCGGGGCCTGCTGATCGGCCAAAAGCGCGCGAAGCTGCGTGATCGCGGCTTCGGTATTGCCTGCCTCGACCTCAAGATAGGCGATCTGTTCCAGCGCCAGCGGACGGAACGCCCGTCCCGGCACGGTCAGCGGGTCAAGCGCTGCGCGGCGGGCGGAAATTTCCATTTCGGTGCCCGCCAGCAGCACCTGCCGCAGTACTGCAAGATCACGGTAAACCTGCGAGGCCGCGCCATCGGCAGCGACCCGTTCCAGCGCGGTCAGCGCCGCCGCGCGGTCCGATTCCGGGTCGGATGCGGCCAGAAGGTCACGCAAGGCCGCCGCGTCGGCGCTTCCCGGGGCCTCGACAGCCGACAGGGCGGCAAGACGATCCTCGGGCGCGGGCAGGTCCAGCGCATCCAGAAGCGCATCGCCGAATGCCTGGGCATCCGCCCGGGTCTGCGCCTTTTGCCACTCGGTCCAGGCCGCGCCGCCGACGACCAGCGCGACCAGCAAAAGCGCGATCCAGCCATAGCGCCGCATCATCGCGAACATTCTGTCGCGGCGGACCTCTTCGGTCACCTCATCGATGAAACTGTCGGGGTTGCTCAAGAGGGTCTCCGTTCGTTTGCCCTGTCTTACACATAAGCGCCATATCTTGCCAAGCCCTGCCCCGCCCGGTACCCGGCATCGTGCCGCCGCCCGCCCCCCCCCGATTTGCCTTTTACGACAGCGATCACGACGCTTGCAGGGATCTGCCGAAGCGATTAATCTGAACCGGACAGTTCAGTGCGGGGCGGCCGACCCCACGCAGCGCGCCATCCGGCAGTTCCGGAAGGGTCTGCAGGACGGGTCCGGACCTTCGGCGGTATGAGGCATGTGATGAGAGTGGTTCCCTTCCTGACGGCGCTTGCGGTGACCGGATCGCTTTATCTGCTGATCTTTGAGCGCGAGCGGCTTTGGTCCTTCGCCTCGGGCGGTGCTACGCCTGCGGCGCAGGCGGCTGAACCCGCAGTGGAAAGCGGAACTCCGGAACAGCGGTCTGACGCCTCGGCCCCCCGGCCGGTTTCGGTGCTCGTTCAGGCCAGCCGCGCGCAGAATGTCGATGCCGCCATTCTGGTCAGGGGCCGGACCGAGGCCGCCCGGCAGGTCGAGGCGCGGGCCGAAACCTCGGGGCTGGTGATTTCGGAACCGCTGCGCCGGGGCGCCTATGTCCGCGCGGGACAGACGCTGTGCCAGCTTGACCCCGGCACACGCCCCGCGATGCTGCTGGAGGCCGAGGCCCGTGAGATGGAGGCGCAAAGCCGCATTCCCGAATCCGATGCGCGGCTGGAAGAGGCCCGGGCAAAGCTTCAGGAGGCTGAAATCAATGACCGCGCCGCCGCACAACTGAGTGCGGGCGGCTTTGCCTCGGAAACCCGGGTTGCGGGGGCGCAGGCCGCATTGTCCTCGGCCCGGGCCGGCGTCAGCGCCGCCGAGGCCGGGTTGCAGACCGCGCAATCCGGGATCCTGGCCGCCGAGGCGGCGGTCGAATCAGCCCGGCGTGAACTGGACCGGCTGACCATCAGCGCGCCGTTCGACGGTCTGCTGGAAAGCGACACCGCCGAACTGGGTGCCTTGCTGCAACCCGGTGCGATCTGCGGCACGGTGATCCAGCTCGATCCGGTGAAGCTGGTGGGGTTCCTGTCCGAAACCGATGTGGACAAGGTTGATGTCGGCGCCTTGGCGGGCGCGCGGCTGGTTTCCGGGACCGAGGCGATGGGGCGCGTCACCTTCCTGTCGCGTGCAGCCGATCCGCTGACGCGCACTTTTCGGGTCGAGGTGACGGTGGCCAATTCCGATCTGGCGATCCGTGACGGACAGACCGCCGAAATCAGGATCGAGACCGAGGGGCGCAGCGGCCATCTGCTGCCGGGTTCCGCCCTGACACTGGATGATGACGGGCAGTTGGGCATCCGTGTCGTGGATGCCGAGCGGCGCGCGGCCTTCCTGCCGGTGACGTTGTTGCGCGATACGGTCGACGGCGTCTGGCTGACCGGTTTGCCGGATGCGGTGGATGTCATCGTCGTCGGGCAGGAATTCGTGGCCGAGGGCACGCCGCTTGCACCCACATGGCGGGATGCCACCGAATGACCGGCCTGATCGACTGGGCCGCCTCCCGCGCAAGGATGGTGATTGCCTTCGTGGCGCTGTCCATCCTTGCGGGCACTTTCGCCTATGTCAGCCTGCCCAAGGAGGGGGAGCCGGATATCGAGATCCCGGCGCTGTTCGTCTCGGTCCCCTTCCCCGGCATTTCCGCGCTCGACAGTGAGCGTCTGCTGGTCAAGGTCATGGAAACAGAGATGTCGGGCCTCGACGGGCTGAAAACCATGACCGGCACGGCGTCGGAAGGCTATGCCGGGCTGGCGATGGAATTCGAATTCGGCTGGGACAAGACCAAGATCATCGCCGATGTCCGCGACAAGATGAACACGGCCGAGGCGAAATTCCCCGCCGGGGCCGAGAAATATTCGATCAACGAAATCAACTTCTCGGAATTTCCCATCATCATCGTGGCGCTGTCGGGCGATGTGCCCGAACGCACGTTGCTGCGCGCGGCCAAGGATCTGCAGGACCGGATCGAAGGCATGGATGCGGTGCTGAATGCCGAACTGGCGGGACATCGCGATGAAATGCTTGAGGTCGTGATCGACCCCCTGAAACTGGAGGCCTATAACGTCACGGCGGGTGAGTTGATCAATGTCGTGCGCAACAACAACCAGTTGATCGCGGCGGGTGAGATCGAGACCGAAAGCGGCGCCTTCGCGGTCAAGATCCCGGCCTCATTCGACAATCCGCGTCAGGTGCATGACCTGCCGGTCAAGGTGAATGGCGACCGGGTGATCCGGCTGGGCGATCTGGCCGATATCCGCCTGACCTTCGAGGACCGCACCGGCACGGCGCGGTTCAACGGGGAAACCACCGTTGCCATTCAGGTGGTCAAGCGCAAGGGGTTCAACCTGATCGACACCACCGCCGAGGTGCGCCGCCAGATCGATGCCGAACGCGCGCTCTGGCCCGAGCCGCTGCGCGATGCCATCGAGGTTCGCGCGTCGCTGGACCAGTCGACGCAGGTCGCGTCAATGGTCAGCCAGCTTGAAGGCTCGGTCATGACCGCGATTGCGTTGGTGATGATCGTGGTTCTGGCCAGTCTTGGCACCCGCTCGGCACTTCTGGTCGGCATCGCCATTCCGACCTCGTTCCTGATGACCTTCGCGCTGTTTGCGGTGATGGGGATCACAGTGTCGAATATCGTGATGTTCGGCCTGATCCTTGCGGTGGGGATGCTGGTCGATGGCGCGATTGTCGTGGTGGAATATGCCGACAAGCGCATTGCCGAAGGCTCGGGGCCGATGGCCGCCTATACGGAGGCCGCCAAGCGCATGTTCTGGCCGATCGTCGCCTCGACGGCGACGACGCTTTGCGCCTTTCTGCCGATGCTGTTCTGGCCCGGTGTTCCGGGTGAATTCATGGGGATGCTGCCGGTCACGCTGATCTTCGTGCTGATCGCCAGCCTGATCGTGGCGCTGATCTATCTGCCGGTGATCGGCGGGGTCGCGGGCCGGATGAGCCGGATTCTGGACCGGATCGCCGCCCTGCTGCGCCCCCTGCCGTGGATTGCGCGCGCAGCCCTTGTGCCGCCTGCGCTGTATCTGATGTTTCTGGGCGCGATGCAGATGATCAATCCGGCCTATCTGCTGGGGTCTGCGGCGCCCACGGGCGCGCTGTCGGTCCTGCCGGGCGCGCTGCTGTTCGCGCTTGGCGGCTTTTCCGCCTCGGTCACGCTGACGGCGGCACGGATCGAACGGGCGCCCCGGCGGGTCGAAAGCGGCTATCGCCGCACCCCGTTTGGCCATGTGATCCGCCTGATCGCGGCCAATCCGGTAATGCCACTGGTCTCGATTGCGGCGGTGATCGGCTTTGTCATCGCGACCTTCCTGTATTTCACCGAACATTCCCGGGGCGTGGAATTCTTCGTCGAATCCGAGACTGAACAGGCCATCGTCTATGTCCGCGCAAGGGGCAATCTGTCGCTGCCCGAAAAGGACGAACTGCTGCGGCAGGTGGAAGAGGTGATCCTGACCACCGAAGGGGTCGAAAGCGCCTTTGCCTTTGCCGGAACGGGAGGGCTGAATTCGAATACCGGGGGGGCCACCGCGCCGCTGGACACGATCGGACAGGTCCAGATCGAGATGATCCGGTGGGAGGACCGCAAGGACCGCGCCGATCTGGATGGCGATGTGGTGCTGGACGGAATCATGGCGCGGCTGGCGGGCATTCCCGGCATCCAGACCGAGGCGCTGAGCCAGAGCCGCGGCCCCGCCTCGGGCAAGCCGATCCATCTGCGGTTCAAGGGTGACGATTTCGCGGTGCTGGAACGCGCCGTAGAGACCGCGCGCGCCAAGCTGGAAACGATGGACGGCATCATCGGGATCGAGGATACCCGCCCCCTGCCCGGCATCGACTGGCAGATTGATGTCGATGTGACCCGCGCAGGCCGGTTCGGGGCCGATGTGGCCACTGTGGGCGGCATGGTGCAGCTTGTGACGCGCGGCATCCTGCTGGACACGATGCGGGTCGACACATCGGATGAGGAAATCGAGATCCGCGTCCGCCTGCCCGAGGGGGACCGTGTGCTGTCGACGCTGGATAGCCTGAAACTGCGCACGGCTGACGGGCTTATTCCGCTGTCGAATTTCATCACCCGGACCCCGGTTCAGAAACTGGGCCGGATCGACCGGGTCGATCAGCAACGCCATTTCGACGTCAAGGCCGATGTGACCCCGGGCCTGACCGGGCCGGATGGCAGACCGATCAACGCCAATGAACGGATCGCGCTGCTGACAGAATGGCTGCAGACCGAAACGCCGCTGCCCGCCGGGGTGGATTGGGAATTCACCGGCGATCAGGAGGATCAGGCCGAAAGCGGCGCCTTCCTTGCACAGGCGTTTCTGGGCGCACTGGGGTTGATGTTCATCATCCTGCTGGCGCAGTTCAACAGTTTCTACAATTCCGTTCTGGTGCTGGTCGCGGTGGTTCTGTCAACGACGGGGGTGCTGATCGGCATGCTGGTGATGGATCAGACCTTTTCCATCATCATGACCGGCACCGGGGTCGTGGCCTTGGCCGGGATCGTGGTGAACAACAACATCGTTCTGATCGACACCTATCAGGATTTCAGCCGCTACATGCCGAAGATCGAGGCGATCATCCGCACCGCCGAGCAGCGCATCCGCCCGGTTCTGCTGACCACGATCACCACTATGGCAGGGCTGTCGCCGATGATGCTGGGGATCAGCCTTGATTTCATCAATGGCGGCTATTCCATCGACAGCCCCACCGCGCTGTGGTGGAAACAACTGGCAACGGCGGTGGTGTTCGGGCTGGGCATCGCAACCGTGCTGACATTGATCTTCACGCCCGCGCTGCTGGCGCTGCGGGTCTGGTTCGGGGTCGGCGCCTATCGCAGCCTTGCGCTGCTGTCGGCCCTGTCGCATGGGCAGGGCAGCGCCGCCGCCCGCGACCGTGTGCTGGACAGCGCCGCCCGCCGGACCCGGGCGCCGGAAATCCAGTGGGAAGAACTGCCCCATGCGCCGCAAGACACCCCCGAGGCAGAGGCAAGCGCCGATGCGCCGACGCAGCAGCAGACCGGCCCGCACCCGCCCCTGCGCGCGGCAGAACAGGCGGCTGAATAGGCCGGGCGCCCATCCGGGCGATTGTTTCGATCTCAGGGACAATTGGGCGGAACTGCCGCAATTCGGTCCAAAATAAATCGGTTTCAGCCGGTAATCCCGGCCCATCCGCATGACGGGAGGGCTGCACTATGGAACTGTTGCTTGCGTCTTATGTGCTATTGGTTCTGGGATCCTTTGGCTTGGGCAGTGGCCTTGCCGCGCCCGGAAACACGGCGCGCGCGGCAGGGGCCCCGGCGGTGGGACAAGCGGCCCAACCCGCAGCCCCGCCCGCAGCGGCGCTGACGCCCTGCGACTCGACTGTCGCCAAGGCGATGAACGCAGCCCCCTTGCCGGACAGTTGGGCCGAACTGGGTGCCGAGGCAGAGCGCGCCCTTGCGCATTTCCTGAATGCCGATCTGGACTGGATCCTGCCTGCGCCGCAGCAGAAGGCAACCACCACTGCCCTTGAGACCGCTCCTGTCGTGGTCGAAGGCTTCAGCCCCGCCTCGGATGCGCTGGAACTGACTTACCGGCCCGAAACCGATGGCAGCGGGGCACCCTTCGCCCCCATGATCGAGCTTTTGGACAATGACAGCGACAGCGGCACCCTGATCCGCTTCAACGGCCGCCCCGTCGCCGATCTGCGCGGGGTGACGGATCTGCCGCCCGAGGCGCTGCATCTGGTGGCGCTAGCCTGACCCGGCTGTTGCCCGGCCCGCACCCTGCCTGACGCGCGTACAAGCCGCCTGCTTCGCCTCAGGCGGCTTCTTCCTCTTCGCTGGACTGGCGCGCCCACATCGCGGCATAGCGGCCACCGCGTGCCAGCAGGTCGTCGTGCCGGCCTTCCTCGACGATCAGGCCAGCCTCCAGCACGATGATCCGGTCAGCATCGGCAATCGTGGACAACCGGTGCGCGATGGTGATGACCGACCGCCCCTTGCCCATGGCCAGCAGGCTGTCCTGAATGTCACGCTCGGTCTGCGTGTCCAGCGCCGATGTCGCCTCATCCAGCAGCAGGATCGGCGGATTTTTCAACAGGGTCCGGGCGATGCCCACGCGCTGTTTCTCACCGCCCGACAGTTTAAGCCCGCGTTCGCCCACCGTGGTTTCATATCCATCCGGCAAGGACAGGATGAAGTCATGGATCTTCGCCGCCCTCGCCGCTGCCTCGATCTCGGCCCGGCTGGCCTCGGGTCGTCCATAGGCGATGTTGTAAAGCACCGTATCATTGAACAGCACCGTATCCTGCGGCACGACACCGATCTGCGCATGCAGGCTGTCCTGCGTGATCTCGCGCAGATCCTGCCCGTCTATACGGATCGCCCCGCCCGTCACATCGTAGAACCGGAACAGAAGCCGCCCGATGGTGGATTTGCCTGATCCCGAAGGCCCGACCAGCGCCACACGTTCACCGGGCGCAACGCGGAAGGAAATGCCCTTGAGGATCGCGCGCTCGGTCTCATAATCGAAGGTCACGTTGTTAAAGACGACCTCGCCGCCCGATACGGCCAGCGCGGTCGCGCCGGGGCGGTCGGAAATCTCGGCGGGCTGGCCCAGAAGGCCGAACATCTCACCCATATCGACCAGCGCCTGCCGGATCTCGCGGTAGACCGTGCCAAGGAAGTTCAGCGGCATGGTGATCTGGATCATATAGGCATTGACCATGACAAAATCGCCCACGGTCAGCGTGCCTGCCTGCACGCCCATGGCCGCCATCACCATCACGATGACCAGACCCGAGGTGATCAGCAGCGACTGCCCGAAATTCAGGAAGGACAGGCTTTGCCCGGTCTTGACGGCTGCCACCTCATATTGTCGCATCGCATCGTCATAGCGCGCGGCTTCCCGCGCCTCGGCGCCGAAATATTTGACGGTCTCGAAATTCAGCAGGCTGTCGATTGCCTTCTGGTTGGCATCGGTATCCTGATCGTTCATTTCCTTGCGGATCCGCACCCGCCATTCGGTGACGCGCAGGGTGAAGATGACATAAAGCGTGATCGTCACCACCACGACCGCCATATAGGACAGGCCGAAGACAACCGCGAAAATCACTGCGACCATGGTCAGTTCAAGGATCAGCGGCCCGATGGAGAACAGCATGAAGCGCAGCAGGAAATCGACGCCCTTGACGCCGCGCTCGATGATCCGGCTCAGCCCGCCGGTCTTGCGCGTGATGTGATAGCGCATCGACAGGCGGTGGATATGGGTGAAGGTCTCCAGCGCCAGCTGGCGCAGCGCGCGCTGGCCGACGCGCACAAAGACCGCGTCGCGCAATTCTCCGAAGCCCACCGACAAAAGCCGCGCCATCCCATAGGCGATGGTCAGACCGACCGCGCCAAGCGCCAGCAACAGGCCCGGTTCGGGCGCATCCCCCGCCAATGCATCCACGGCAAATTTGTAAAGCGCGGGTGTTGCGACCGAAACGATCTTGGACAGCAGCAGAAACACCATCGCCATGATGACCCGGCGCCGCACCCAGGGTGCATTGTCGGGCCAGAGATAAGGCACGACCCGGCGGATCGTCTGGCCCGGCGTGGCCGAAGTGGAGGCGCTGTCAGCGCTGGTGACGGATTTTGTGACGCGGCGCATGGTTCTTCCCCGATGGCAGGCGACATTCCTTATCCCCCTGCGGCAGGAATGACCAGACGGGGCAGCGACCGGAACTGCTGCGGCTGCAAAGGCCCGTCCGGTTCAGGGGCTGGCGCGTTCGGGAATGGCAAAGACCTGACCGGGATAGATCAGGTCAGGGTCGCGGATCCGGTCGCGATTGGCCTCGAAAACCTGCACATAAAGCACCCCCTCGCCAAGCTGGTCGCGCGCGATGGCCCAAAGCGTGAAACCGGGCTGCACCGTGACGCTGACCGGGGCGGCGGCAGCGGGCGGCGCAGGGCTGGTGGCGGGAACCGCCGCCGGGACGGTGGCAACAGTCGTGCCCGCCACGAGGTCCGGTTGCGGCGCGGCGGGTTCAACCGCTGGGGCAAGAACCGGGGCGGGTTGCGGGACCGCGACCGTTTCCGTGCGGGTGGCGGGCTGGGCCGTTGGGGCAGTCCCTGCCGGAACAAGTAGTTCGGCTGTCGGGACGGGGGCTGTTGTGGGGGCTGGCGGGGCGGTCGCGGGACGGGTTGCCGCCCCTTGCGCGGGTTCAGCCGTCCCATCCGCAGCAGAGGACACGGCGGCGACCGTCACAGGCGCGGGATCGGCCGCGGGCCGGTCACCGCTTGTGGCGGCCCCTGATATGTCGGCCCCGGCGACCGGCTTGCCGCTGCTCGGGTCATCTTCGACCGGGCGGCCTGTTGCCGCCGCCAGTGCCGCCAGCGTCTCGCGCTGGAAGGGGGTTTCAAACCGGGCCGTGACAACACCCTCCGCCCCGATCTGATCGGCCCGCAGGGTATAGCGGCCCGGGGCCACCTCGGGCAGCACCCCGCCCCAGCCACCATCCGCCGCCACCGGAAATTCGGTCAGCGGTTGATTGTTCAGATAAAGTCGCACCGCCTGCCCCGGCATGCCGCGCCCGGCCATCTGCACAGCGCCGGTCGCGGTATAGGAAATCGCGTCGATCGTGACAGGGCGCAACTGCCCCGGTGCCGCGGTCGCCCCGGGCTGCAGCACCCGCACCCCATCGGGCCCCATGAGGATTGCCGCCATTTCCGGCCCGGTCTGCGGGGCGGAGGGGGGCGCATCGGCGGCAGCGGGGGCCTCGGGCGTGGCAGGCAGGCCGGGGGCTGCCGGGGCTGCAGCAACCGAGGTTGCGGCATCTGACAGAGCGGACAGTTCTGCCTGCGAAGGCGAGGATGCGGCGGGATCCGCAAGTTCGGGGGCCTGTCCCACAGCCACCGCCTCCGCAGCGGCTGTCGGCGTCGCGGCACTGCCTTCCTGCAGATCGGGGGCGGATTGCAGATCGGCGGCAGGAGATGTCGTATCCCCGGCAGACATCACGTCCGGCGTTGCTTCTGCATGGGGTGCCTCGGCAAGGGAGGTGTCGGCACGGGACGCATCGGCGGGGGGTGCTTCGGCAACAGGCGCGAATGCCACCACATCCCCCGGTGCCAGCACGACCTGATCGACCGAGGCGATCTGGCTCCCATCGGCCAGCCGCATCCGCAGCGTCAGCAATCTGGACTTCTCACTGGGCGGCAGGGTGAAGAAGATCGCAAACCCACCCGTCGCCCCGGCTTCTGCCGAACCCGCCTCTTGCCCGTCGACCAGCAGCACCACACGGCTTCCCGGCTGTGCGCGGCCTGCGACAAGGCCCGATCCATCCGGCTCCATCCGCAGCAGGTCAAATCCTGGCGGGATTGCGGGCGGGGTCTGCATTGCGGGACCCGGGGCGCCCGGCGCGTCTTCCGTCCCGGTCCCCGTGTCAGGATCTGCCACGCCGTCAGGCAGGGCCGCGATCTGCGCCTGCGCTGCGGGCTCGGATGCGACCGGCGCTGCGGGCGTTTTCGGTTCTGGCACTGTTGCTGGGGCCTCGGCCCCTTGCCCTGCCTCCGGCAGGCTGCCCTGTGGCAATCCGGCCAGCGGCATCGGCGCATCGGCCTCGCGCAGCGTGAAATGTGCGGCCACGGCAGCGGCAACCACAACAACTGCGGCCAGCGCCCCGCCCTTGGCCACCGCCCCGAGCGCGATCCCCGATCCGGTCCCGCCTGCCGCGCCTTTGGTCATCGCCGTCTCCCATCGCGCGCGCCCAACTCGCCCAAGTCAGGGTGCGCCACTTTTCCCATCATGCGCGCCCATGCGGGGCGCGCCGCTTTTCATTATCCCCAAAGCCCGATACCACGGCAAAAACCAATCTCAACCGGAGAAATCATACCATGAACGCGCTGCGATCCGTTTGTGTCTTTTGCGGCTCTCGTCCCGGAGCGCGGGAAAGCTATGCCCGGGCGGCGCGCGATTGTGGCCGCATGATCGCCGGGCGCGGCTGGCGGCTGGTCTATGGCGCAGGCGATGTCGGCCTGATGGGCGAGGTGGCGCGTGCCGCGATGGCCGAGGGCGGCACGACGATGGGCGTGATCCCGACGCATCTGATGGGCCGTGAACAGGGGCGGCGCGACCTGTCGCAGCTGGTCATCACCGAGAACATGCATGAGCGCAAGAAAGTCATGTTCATGAACAGCGATGTGATCGTGGTGCTGCCCGGCGGGGCGGGCAGTCTGGATGAGTTTTTCGAGGTTCTGACATGGCGCCAGATCGGGCTGCATGCCAAGCCGATCCTGCTGCTGGACACCGATGGCTACTGGCAGCCGCTGGCCGGGCTGATCGACCATGTCATCGCGGAATCCTTTGCCGCCGAAGATCTGCGCAGCTTCTTTTCGCTGGTGCCCGATGTCGCGGCCCTTGAGGCGGCACTGGCCGGAACGCTGGCGGGTTGATCCCTACCAGCGCCCGGCAATCCCCGCCTGCAAAAGCCGCCAGCGCAGGGTGAATTCCGAGATCTGCAAGGCCCCGGCAGCCACGCGGCCCGGGTCTCGCGCCGCCCGTCGCAGCAGCGGTTCGGCATGGCAGACCGGGATCAGCGCAGGTGCTGCCTGTCGCAGCGCGGCCCGCCCTTTCCGGGCCATGGCCAGACTGTCCAGCCCGCGCCGCGCCAGACCGGCCACCGCCGCCTCGCGCCCGTCGACCAGCGGGATGCGGCCGCGGGCCTCAAGTTCCGGCACGGCCTGAAGATAGGCCGCCAGTCCCGCCGCCCGGCCCGCCGCGCGCGCAGGGGCCTCGGCCTCTGACCCAGCGCCGCAGATCAACGCCGCCAGCCAGATCAGCCCACCGCCCGTTGCGTCAAGATAGGCGTCAAAGGCGGCCTGATCTTCGAAAGGCTCGCGGTAGATGTCCCAGCGGCGCGCGGCGATTAGCGCATCCAGCACATCGCCCGGCAGACACCGCGCCGCGATCAGCCGCGCCATCGGTCCCATGACCTCATGCGCGGGGGGCGGCGCGCCCCGCCCTGCCGCCTCTGCCGCGTCGCGCCACCATTGCAGGCGCATCTCGGCGACCAGCGGCTCGGCACTGGCCCAGGGGGCGCGGGCAACTTCAAGATTGAAGGCGTAAAGCGTGAAAAGATCCGCGCGCAGGCCCCGAGGTGCTGCCATCACGGCGGCGAAACGCGCGGGGTCGGCGCGTTCGACAAGTGCTGCGCAGGCAGTGCTCATGCCGGGTCCGCGACTGCCGCACAGGCGCGGCGCAGGCTGTCGGCATCGCCCGGCCCGGCCCGGTCCAGCCCGTCGAACAGATCGAAAATGCTCATCCCGCCTGCCCTGATGATATCCGGCCCTGCGAGGGCGCGCCGTCGCGGATCAGTTTCCAGTGGATCGCATCCAGCAGCGCCTCGAAACTGGCATCGACGATATTGGCCGAGACCCCGACCGTCGACCAGCGATGCCCGGCACTGTCCTCGCTGTCGATGATGACGCGGGTGACGGCCTCGGTGCCGCCTTGCGTGATCCGCACCTTGAAATCGACCAGTTTCAGATCGTCAATCATCGCCTGATAGGGCCCCAGATCCTTGGCCAGCGCTTTCGAGAGCGCATTGACCGGGCCGCGATCCGTGCCGCTTTCATCCATGGATTCCGAGACCGAAAGCATCTTGCGATCCCCGATCTTCACCACGACCACCGCTTCGGACAGGCTGACCATGCGGTCATACTTGTTTTTGCGCCGTTCCACCGTGACGCGGTAGCGCTTCACCTCGAAAAACTGCGGGCACAGCCCCAGTTCCCGACGCGCCAGCAATTCGAAACTCGCCTGCGCGCCGTCATAGGCATAGCCGTCTTCCTCACGCCGCTTGATCTCATCCAGAATATGGGCAAGGCGCGGATCGCCGGGCGCGACCTCGATCCCCGCTGCCGCCAGACGGGCGCGCAGGTTCGATTGTCCGGCCTGATTGGACATCGGGATGATGCGCGCATTGCCCACGGTTTCGGGGGGCACATGTTCATAGGTGGTCGGATCCTTCAGGATCGCGCTGGCATGCAGCCCCGCCTTATGCGCAAAGGCCGAGGCCCCGACGTAAGGAGACGCCCGGTTCGGCACCCGGTTCAGAATGTCGTCAAGACTGCGCGACAGACGCACAAGACCTGCCAGCCCCTCAAGGCTGACCCCGGTCTGGAACCGGCTGGCATAGGGTTCCTTCAGCAGCAGCGTCGGGATCAGCGTTGTCAGGCTGGTATTGCCGCAGCGTTCGCCCAGCCCGTTCAGCGTGCCCTGCACCTGCCGTGCGCCTGCATCAATGGCGGCCAGTGAACAGGCCACCGCATTGCCGGTATCGTCATGGCAATGGATGCCCAGCCGGTCGCCGGGAATGCCCGCCGCGACCACCTCGGCGGTGATGCGCCCCACCTCCGCAGGCAGGGTGCCGCCATTGGTATCACAAAGCACAACCCAGCGTGCGCCCGCATCCAGCGCCGCGCGCAGGCAGGAGAGCGCATAGCCGGGATCGGCGCGGTAGCCGTCGAAGAAATGTTCGGCATCAAACAGCGCCTCACGCCCCTTGCCCACCAGATGCGCGATGGAGGCGCGGATCGCCTCGCGGTTTTCGTCCAGCGTGACGCCAAGGGCCGTGGTGACATGAAAGACATGCGCCTTGCCGACAAGGCAGACCGCAGGCGTGCCCGCATCCAGAACGGCGGCCAGCACATCATCGTTATCGGCAGACCGTCCCACGCGTTTCGTCATGCCAAAGGCGGTCATCGTGGCGCGGGTGGCGGGGGCGTCGCGAAAGAAATCACTGTCGGTCGGATTGGCGCCCGGCCAGCCCCCCTCAATCTGGTCGATGCCGAGCGCATCGAGGCCGAGGGCGATCTGGCGCTTTTCCGCCGCCGAGAACTGCACGCCCTGTGTTTGCTGGCCGTCGCGGAGCGTGGTGTCGAAGAGGTAGAGGCGTTCGGTCATGGGCGGGGTCCGATTTCGGGTGTCCACAGTGGACAGAATTTTTCTTTTTGTAAAATCATGTGGTTACGAAACCAGATTCACGATTCTTTAACCCCGTCCCGGGCTTGACCCGGGACCCCGGGTGGCAAAAGAGGTCCCGGGTCAAGCCCGGGACGGGGACGGTTGGGGTCATTTGACCTGCCTCAACATGTCATAATCGACCAATGCACCGTATGAGATCTTGGCGCCATCCTTGGTTATGCTGATTTCAGCGCCACTCTCTCTGACTTCATCGCGCAGCGCATCTGCACGTGCGTAGTTTTTTTCTGAACGAGCTTTATTAATCAACTCTTCAATTCTACGAAACTCATCGTCCTCACGAAGAAGTCCTTGAATAATAGCCTGAGTATGGGATCGCCATTTCAAACCAATTCCCAGAAAATGGAGCGATGATCTGAAAATATTTCGTTTCTCAGGTGAACTTAAATCAGCAGACATTTCATGCAGAATTTGCAGAACAAGTGGTGTGTTCAGATCATCCGCAAGGGCTTCGATAATCCTGAAATCCGGATCGTATCCAACATCGCCATCCATTGCGAGGCGCTGCCATTTCTCGAGCGTCGCCTTTACCTCTCCCACGCGGCTCAGCGTCAGATCCATTGGCTTGCGATAATGGGTCATCAGGAAGGCCAGCCTGATCTCATCACCGGTCATCTTGGGAATCGCTTCATTCCGTTGCGAAATCTCCGGCGCGTCCAGCAAATCCCTGACCGTAAAGAAATTGCCCAAACTCTTGGACATCTTCTTGCCTTCGACCTGCAACATCTCATTATGCAGCCAGAACCGCGCGAACCCTGCCGCCTCCGCGCCCTCGCCATGATGCGCGCAGCAGCTTTGCGCCAGTTCATTCTCATGATGCGGGAATTGCAGGTCCAGCCCGCCGCCATGGATATCGAACACATGCGGGGCCGCCAGCGCCTGCGGCGACAGCCGGTCCTTCATCCGTTCCCACAGCAGCCGGTCCGCCATGGCCGAACATTCGATATGCCAGCCCGGACGACCCCTTCCCCAGGGGCTGTCCCAGCCCGGCAGATCGGCATCCGATGGTTTCCAGAGGACGAAATCCATCGGATCCTCCTTGTAGGGCGCGACCTCGACCCGCGCGCCTGCGATCATGTCATCGACCGTGCGCCCCGACAGTGCGCCATAGCCGGGATAGGACCGGACGCGGAACAGCACATGCCCCTCGGCCGCATAGGCATGATCCTTCGCGATCAGCCCTTCGATCATCGCGATCATCTCAGCAATGTATTCCGTCGCGCGCGGTTCATGATCGGGGCGCAGCGCGCCGATGGCATCCATATCGGCATGATACCAGCCGATGGTTTCTTCCGTCCGCTCGTGGATCAGATCCTCAAGGCTTTCGCTGCGCCCCGCCGCCTTGCGCCGCTGTGCCTCGGCGTTGATCTTGTCATCCACATCGGTGAAGTTGCGCACATAGGTCACATGCCCCTCGCCATAGACATGCCGCAGCAGACGATAGAGCGTGTCGAACACCACCACGGGGCGCGCATTGCCCAGATGGGCGCGGTCATAGACGGTGGGGCCGCAGACATACATCCGCACGTTTTTCGGATCCAGAGGCTGAAACTCCTCCTTCTTCCGGGTCAGCGAATTGTGCAGGCGGATCGTCACCATGGTTCTTCCCTCGCAAGACAGCGCCTTCAACCCCGCGCGGGCTTACCGATTTTCGTCTGGTTAGGGAAACGAAAAGGGGCGCCCGCGACCGAAGGTCAGCGGCAAATGCAGATGCAGATGTTGCGCGTCGATTTCATGCCTGCCGTCTTACGCTGACTTGCGCGCCCCGCCAAGCGTTTTTGCGACGCGGCAAAGACTTGCCTTTTGCCGCGCCCGCAGGCCAGATCGGCAGCACGGGAGGCCGCCATGAACCATGACGATCTGAACCACTGGTCGAAACGCGCCGCCGACTGGGCGCGCGAGTATCACCGCACCCTGCGCGACCGGCCCGTGCGCGCGCCCCTGACGCCGGGGACACTGGCGGCGCAACTGCCCGGCCACGCGCCCGAGACGCCCGAACCGATGGACCGGATCTGGCACGATTTTGAAACACTGGTGCCCGATGCCCTGACCCATTGGCAGCATCCGCGTTTCTTCGCCTATTTCCCGGCCAATGCCTCCCCCGCCTCGATGCTGGCCGAACAACTGGTCAATGCGATGGCGGCGCAGGCGATGATCTGGCAGACCGCCCCTGCGGCGACCGAAATGGAACAGGTGATGATCCGCTGGCTGGCCCGTGCCCTTGGCCTGCCCGATGATTTCAGCGGCACGATCCATGACAGCGCGACCACCGCCACGCTTTCTGCAGTGCTGACCATGCGGGAGACGGCACTGGACTGGCGCGGCAATCAGGACGGTCTGTCGGGTCAGCCGCGCCTGCGGCTTTATGCCAGCGCCGAAACCCATTCCTCGGTCGACAAGGCGGCGCGGGTGGCGGGGTTCGGGCAGGACAACCTTGTGAAAGTGCCGACCGACACCCAACACGCAATGAAACCCGGCGCGCTGGCAGGGGCGATTGCGGCGGACCGGGTGGCGGGGTTCCTGCCTGCGGGCGTGGTGCTGTGCGTCGGCGGCACCGGCATCGGCGCGGTGGACCGGATCCGCGACTGCATTGCAGTGGCGCAGGCCGAGGGCTTGCCCGTCCATGTCGATGCCGCCTGGGCAGGTTCGGCGATGATCTGCCCGGAATTCAGGGTGTTATGGGACGGAATTGAAGCGGCGGACAGCGTGGTGTTCAATCCGCATAAATGGCTGGGCGTGCAGTTCGACTGCGCGGTGCAGTTCCTGCGCGCCCCGGGCCGCCAGATCCGCACATTAGGGCTGCGCCCCTCCTATCTGGAAACGCCGGGTGACGACGATATCACCAATTTCAACGAATGGACCCTGCCGCTTGGCCGCCGCTTCCGCGCCTTGAAGCTTTGGTTTCACTTGCGCGCCTACGGGCTTGAAACCCTTCGGAAAATGATCCGGAGCCATGTAGCATGGGCGCGGGCCTGCCATGACGACCTTGCCGCGCTGCCGGGGGTTGAGATGGTGTCGCCGCCGGTTCTGTCGCTGTTCACCTTCGCGCTGCGCGAGGGTGACGCCGCAACTGCCGCATTGCTGGACCGGATCAACGCCGACGGGCGGATCTATCTGACCCAGACCCGCCATCAGGGGCGGTTCGTGATCCGCGTGCAGGTCGGTTCCTTCAATTGCCGGGCCGAGGATGTGGCCATGATCGCGCGGGTTGTCCGCGACCTGATGGAGGTGCCGCAATGATCGGTCGGAAATTTTTGCCCCTCGCCCTGACGCTGCTGCTGCCCTTGGCGGCCATGGCACAGGATTATCCCGAACCGCTGACCGATACGGTCAGCGATTATGCCGGACTGCTGCCGCCTGAGGCCAAGGCCCGCGTGACCGCCCTGTTGCAGGACGCGCGGGAAGAAACCGGTATCCATATCGCGATGGCCACAATCCGGTCGCAGGCGGACTATGGCGGCACCGGGCGATTTGCCGATTTCGCGACCGGCTGGTTCAACGCATGGGGTATCGGCGACGCGGACCGCAATGACGGTATCCTGATCCTTGTCGGCCGGGATGACCGCGAAATGCGAATAGCCCTTGGCGCGGGCTATGACGCGGTCTGGGACGGGCGGGCACAACGGGTGATCGACACCGCCATGCTGCCCTCCTTCCGCAATGACGATTATGCGGGCGGGCTGGAGGCAGGCGCACAATCCGCGATTGACCATCTGGCCCGGCCCTTCGCCGCCCGGATGGAGGTCACCGAAACGTCCGGCTTTCCCGAAGAGCCAACGGATTGGAGCGGCGCCCTGATGTTCGGCGCATTCGCGGTCATGGCCGGGATGATTGCATTTGCAGGCAGGATCGGTACCGCAGCATCAGCCCTTCTTCTGCGGTTCCGGCAATGCCCAGCCTGCGGGCATAGGGGCTTGAAGGAAGAACGCGAAACCGTTGAAGAACCGGGTGAAACCACAGACGGACAAGAGATCCTTCACCGCATCTGCCTGCAGTGCGGGTCCGATCGGCCGACCCGGCACAGCATCCCGTCACGGGCCCGGCGGCGCGCAGCGCGCAAATCGCGCAAATCCGGCTTTGGCGGCGGGCGCTCCTCGGGCGGCGGCGCCTCAGGGCGCTGGTAGATTTAGGGCGCTGGTAGATTCAGGACGATGGTCATGCGGATGTGATATGTGACGTAGCTGGAGCCCGCCCCGCCCAGACTGGACAGCACCGCAACCGGGGCCTATTGACCGCGCCTTAATGAACAAGTGTTCAATTCCTGAATTCCGGGCAATGGAGAGCGGAAGATGAAACTGAAGGATGCGGCCGTCGTGGTGACCGGCGGGGCCTCGGGGCTGGGGGCCGCCGTGGTGCGGGGCTTTCGCGCACGCGGCGCTGCGGTCACGATCTTTGACCGTGATGCCGATCGCGGGGCTGAACTGGCGCAGGAAACCGGCGCGGGCCTCTGCACGGTCGATGTAACGGATGAGCTTTCGGTCGCCACGGCCATCGCAGAAGCGGTCGAGACGATGGGGCAGGTCAACGGGCTGGTGAATTGCGCGGGAATCGCGACCGGCGCGCGGATCGTCGGGCGTGACGGGGCGCATGATCTGGCCCTGTTCCGCCGCACCATCGACATCAACCTGACAGGCAGTTTCAACTGTCTGCGGCTCTGTGCCGCCGAAATGGCGCGCAATGCCCCGGCAGGCGGCAATGCCGATGGCGAACGCGGCGTTATCGTCAACACCGCCTCAATCGCCGCCTTTGACGGACAAAAGGGTCAGGCCGCCTATGCCGCCTCGAAATCCGCCATCGCGGGCATGACCCTGCCCGCCGCGCGCGATCTGGCCTCACTAGGGATCCGGGTGAATGCCATTGCGCCCGGCGTCTTCACGACCCCGATGCTGGAAGGGCTGGGACAGGAGATCCGCGACGGGCTGGCCGCCGAAGTGACCTTTCCCCGCCGTCTGGGGGAGCCGGTGGAATTCGCCGCCTTGGCGGCCTTCCTGTTCGAATGCGCCTATCTGAACGGTGAGGTGATCCGCCTCGACGGCGCGCTGCGGATGCGCTGAAGCCCGGAAAGCGAACCGTTGCTTACTAGGGCATTCTGCCCGGAATACGGACCAGATATGGAAAAGGGGCGGCCGAAGCCGCCCCTTTGATCTGTCCGCAGACAGGGATCAGAAACGATAGGACGCGCGCAGCTGTGCGGTCGTGCCCTTCACGTCGATTCCGCTGTCGTCGAAATTGTTGAAGCGGGAATGGTTCAGTTCTCCACCCAGCGTCCAGGTATCGGTCAGCTGGTAATCGACGCCGACACCGACCAGCCAGCCGTTGTCCGAAGCGCTGCCACCAACCCCCGAAACCTTGGCATGGGCCGCACCCAGATTGGCATAGATCAGCGTCCGGCCCAGATCATAGCCGCCCTGCAGTTTCAGCGTGGTCATGTGGTCCAGATCGCCCGCACCATCGGCAAGGTCGATATTGGACCGGTCATGTGCAAGCTCGATCCCGCCAACGAACTGACCCCAGTCGTGACGATAGCCCATATGCACACCGCCGATGGCGCCATTGCCGTCAAGACCCGCAACATCGCTGTCGATATCGCCATAGCCAAGCTGCGCACCGGCATAAAGCCCGGTCCATTCGCCATTCGGCGCGGCGGGGGCATAGGTCACCGGCTGGGAAATCACCGGCTCCTGCACGGGGGTATTCATGCCACCGGCAAAGGCCGGAGCGGAAAGCGCGGAACCAAGGGCGAGGGCTGCAAGATATTTCATTGTCGTCTCCTGTCTCTCAATCGCCCGGGTTTCTTACCCGGGACGGATCAACCCCAGATGGACCTGCGGGATCCCGAATGACAGGCCCTCTCACGCCGCTGTGAAAAGTCTTTGATAACAATGGCGGAAAGGCGCCTGACACCCGGCGTTAACCGGCGGAAAGCCGCGGGTTCCAATGGTTGACGCTGGGTCAGGACTTGCCGCAGGTGCGGGCGGACGGGGCGCGGAGCCGGCAGTCAGGCCCCGTTACGATCAGGCCCCGTCGCGTTCGGCAAGGTCCAGCCATTCCGCTTCGGCAGCGGCCTGCGCCTGTTGCCGCTCGGCCAGCATCCCGGTCGCCTTGCGAAACTTCACCGGCTCGCGCGTGAACAGATCCGGCGTGGCCAGCAATTCGCCCAGCTTGGTGATCTCTGCCTCCAGCTTCGCGATCAGATCGGGCAGCGCCTCAAGCCGCTTGCGTTCGGTGAAGGTCAGGGTGCTTGCTGCGGGCTTCGGCGCATCGGCACGCGTCGGGGCGGCAAGCGTCGGGGCGGAGACAGCCCGAGCCGCCGCTTTCGGCCGCGTCGCAACCGTCTCGGCCCGTTCAGGGCGCTGATCGACATAGTCCGACCACCCGCCGGGATAGAACCCGACAACCCCATCCCCTTCCATCGCGACGGTCGCCGTGGCCACCCGGTCTATGAAATCACGGTCATGGCTGACCAGCAGCACGGTGCCGTCATAGTCGCCCAGCAGATCCTGTAACAGGTCCAGCGTCTCGACATCCAGATCGTTGGTCGGTTCGTCGAGGATCATCAGATTGGACGGCTTCGCCATCAGTTTGGCCAGCAGCAGCCGCGCCTTTTCCCCGCCCGAAAGCGACCGAACCGGCGCGCGGGCCTGCGCCTCGGTGAACAGGAAATCCTTCAGATACCCGACCACATGACGCGGCACGCCCCGTACCATCACCTGATCGGAATTGCCCGAGACCGACAGCAGCGGATCGCCGGCCAGGTTTTCCCAAAGCGTGGCATCGGTATCCAGACGCGCCCGGGCCTGATCGAAGACCGCGATCTCCAGAGCGGTGCCCAGTTTAACTTCTCCCTGATCCGGCATCATCTCTCCGGTCAGGATCTTCAGCAGCGTGGTCTTGCCCACCCCGTTCGGCCCGACAAAGGCCACCCGGTCGCCGCGCAGCACCCGCAGATCGAACTCCTGCAGGATCACGCGGTCGCCAAAGGACTGCGATATCCCCTTGGCCTCGATCACCTTCTTGCCCGAGACGGGACCACCCTCCAGTGCCATCGCCGCCGTGCCCTGCCGCCGGATCTGGCCTGCACGTTCATCGCGCAGCGCCGCCAGTGCCCGCACCCTACCCTGATTGCGCTTGCGCCGTGCCGAGATGCCCTCGACCGCCCATTTCGCCTCGGCCTTGATCTTGCGGTCCAGCTTGTGGCGCGCCTCATCTTCTTCGGCCCAGATGGTTTCGCGCCAGTCCTCGAACCCGTCAAACCCCGACTCGCGCCGCCGCACCTGACCCCGGTCGATCCAGAGCGTCGCACGGCTCAGCGCACGCAGGAAGGCGCGGTCATGGCTGATCAGCACGAAAGCGGTGCGCGTGCCGCGCAGTTCCGCCTCCAGCCATTCGATGGCCTGAATGTCCAGATGGTTGGTCGGTTCGTCCAGCAGCATCAGTTCCGGCGCCTCGGCCATCAGCCGCGCCAGCGCCGCGCGCCGCCGTTCACCGCCCGAGGCGCTGGCGACCGGGGTTTCGGGATCGAATTTCAACCCTTCCGCCGCCATGGCGACGCGGTATTCCTCCCCCTCCGCCAGCGTCGCCGCCGCGTAATCGCCCAGTGTCGCATAGGCGGAAAGATCCGGATCCTGCTCCATATAGCCGACGGTCACGCCCGGCGGCACGACCCGCGTGCCCGCATCGGGCTCGACCAGCCCCGCCATGACCTTGAGAAGGGTGGATTTTCCCGATCCGTTGCGCCCGACCAGCGCCACGCGGTCGCCGGGCTGAACGACCAGATCCAGCCTGTCAAAGACAGGATCGCCGCCAAAGGTCAGGGAAATGCCGGAAAGCTGAAGAAGGGGTGCGCGTGCCATGGGCCGCTGCCTATGCCGCCCCCGCGCCGCCGTCAACCGGGCTTGGATGCCGCAGCCCCCTTGCCCTTCATCTTGGCAAAAATACCTCCGCCGGAGGCTTCCCCGGCCGCGTCCTGCGCGCCCGGGGCAATCGCATCGACCGGCCTCAGCCGACCAGTTCGAGACCCGAGAAATAGAAGGAGATCTCGCGCGCCGCCGCTTCGGGGCTGTCCGAGCCATGGACCGAGTTTTCACCGACGGACAGCGCGAAGTCCTTGCGGATCGTGCCATCGGCGGCATTGGCCGGATTGGTCGCGCCCATCACTTCACGGTTTTTCAGGATCGCGCCTTCGCCTTCCAGAACCTGCACCACGATCGGGGCCGAGGACATGAATTCGCACAGCTCGCCATAGAAGGGACGTTCCTTGTGCTCGGCATAGAAGGCACCGGCCTGTGCGGGGCTCAGATGGATGCGCTTCTGCGCGACGATGCGCAGGCCCGCCTCTTCGAATTTCGCATTGATCTTGCCGGTCAGGTTGCGGTTGGTGGCGTCGGGCTTGATCATCGACAGCGTGCGTTCAACGGCCATGGTTCTCTCGCTTCATATGGGGGGCGCACCTCGGCGCCCAGTTATTGCGGCGCCCTGCTAGCATGGGCATGACGCCTTGAAAAGCCTCGCCACAGGAACCGGCGCTGGAACAGTCAACCCGCGACGCCAACACGGCAGTCACCGCAACAAGGGCACAGCATTGACCCTGCCCCGCCTTTCAGGCATGGGGCGCCCATGCTGCGTATATCAGACATTTCCTATTCCGTCGAAGGCCGCCCGCTGCTGGTGGGCGCTTCCGCCACGATTCCCGCCGGTCACAAGGTCGGCCTTGTGGGGCGAAACGGCACCGGCAAGACGACGCTTTTCCGCCTGATCCGGGGAGAACTGGCGCTGGAAGGCGGCGAGATCAGCCTGCCCGCGCGATCCCGCATCGGCGGCGTCGCGCAAGAGGTGCCGTCTTCCGCCACTTCGCTGCTCGATACGGTACTGGCCGCCGATACCGAACGCGCAGCGCTGCTGGCCGAGGCGGAAACCGCGACCGACCCGCATCGCATTTCCGAGGTGCAGACGCGGCTTTCCGACATCGACGCATGGTCGGCCGAAGGGCGCGCATCCAGCATCCTCAAGGGGCTTGGATTCGACGCCGAGGCGCAACTGCGCCCCTGTTCGGATTTCTCGGGTGGCTGGCGGATGCGCGTGGCGCTGGCGGGGGTGCTGTTCGCGCAGCCCGACCTGCTGCTGCTGGACGAACCGACCAACTATCTTGATCTCGAAGGCGCGCTGTGGCTGGAAAGCTATCTGGCGAAGTATCCCCATACGGTCATCATCATTTCCCATGATCGCGGCCTCTTGAACCGTGCGGTGCAGGGCATCCTGCATCTGGATGAGAAAAAGCTGACCTACTGGACCGGCCCCTATGACCAGTTCGCCCGCCAGATGGCCGAACGCCGTGCCGTGCTGATTGCCGAGGCGAAAAAGCAGGAGGCCCGCCGCGCCCATTTGCAAAGCTTCGTGGACCGGTTCAAGGCCAAGGCCTCCAAGGCTGTGCAGGCCCAGTCCCGGGTCAAGATGCTGGAAAAGATGGAAACCATCACGCCGCCCGAGGAGGCGCGCAAACAGGTCTTCACCTTTCCCGAGCCCGAGGAGCTTTCGCCCCCGATCATCAATCTTGACGCGGCGGGTGTCGGCTATGGCGGGCCGCTGGTGCTGCGCGGTCTGGATCTGCGCATTGATCAGGATGACCGCATCGCGCTGCTGGGCCGCAATGGCGAGGGCAAATCGACGCTGTCCAAGCTGCTGGCGGGCAAGCTGAAACCGGGCGCGGGGCAGATGACGCAAAGTTCGAAACTGCGCATCGGCTATTTCGCGCAGCATCAGGTGGATGAACTGTTCATCGACGAAACCCCGCTGCAGCATCTGCAGCGCCTGCGCCCGGCCGAGGGTCAGCCGCGCCTGCGCGCGCGCCTTGCGGGCTTCGGCCTTCTGGCCGATCAGGCCGAAACCGTGGTGGGGCGGCTGTCCGGCGGGCAGAAGGCACGGCTATCGCTGCTGCTGGCCACGCTGGACGCGCCGCATCTGCTGATCCTTGACGAACCGACCAACCACCTCGACATGGAAAGCCGCGAGGCGCTGGTCGAGGCGCTGACCACCTATTCGGGTGCTGTAATCCTTGTGTCCCACGACATGCATCTGCTGGGGCTGGTCGCGGACCGGCTGTGGCTGGTCAAGGGCGGCACTGTCAAACCCTATACCGAGGATCTGGACGCCTATCGCCGCCAGTTGCTTGCCGGTGAGGATGATACCAAACCGGCCAAGGCCTCCGCGCCCAAACCCCGCCGCGCCACGCGCGACGAGGTTCTTGCCTTGCGCGCCGAGGTGCGCAAATGTGAGGACCGTCTGGCCAAGCTCAACGATATGCGCGACCGGCTGGCAAAAAAACTTGCCGATCCCGCGCTTTATGAGCCTGAACGCCTTGGTGAGATGGAAACCTGGCAAAAGAAATATGCCGAGGTGATGGAAGGGCTCGACCGGGCCGAGGCGCTCTGGCTGAAGGCGCAGGAGGCGCTGGAAGGCGCCGCCGCCTGAGCCGCTCTGCCCCTTTCTCTTGGTTCAAATACCCCGGGGGTGAAACGGCCCCGCCGGGGCCGTGAGGGGGCAGCGCCCCCTGCCCCGACTTTCTGACCCGGCCCGGCTGTCTTGCCCGCCCTCCGGGCGCCTGCCGTGCGGTGGCGCGCGCATCACGCCGAAACGCAGACCTCCTCTGCATCCCTGCACAGACCCCGGCCTTGAAGAACCGCGCGCCGGGGCGCAGATCTGTGCTGCAACTGCAAAATCGGGACATGACCATGAAAACCGCAGCACTCGATCTTTTCACCAAACGCCGCACGCAATACGCGCTTGGCCGCAATCTGAAACACTCCCCCGCCGAGATCGAGGCGCTGGTGAAAGAGGCGGTGCGGCTTGCGCCCTCCTCCTTCAACTCGCAAAGCTCGCGCGTCGTGATCCTGTTCGGCGCGGCCTCGGAACGGCTTTGGGACATCGTGACCGAGGCGCTGCGCCCCGTGGTTCCGGCAGCGGATTTCGCACCGAGCAAGGCCAAGATGGAGTCCTTTGCCGCAGGCGCGGGTACGGTGCTGTTCTATGAGGATCAGGATACGGTGAAAGGGCTGCAGGAAAACTTCCCGCTTTATGCAGATGCCTTCCCGGTCTTTTCCGAACATTCCGCCGGCATGGCGCAATTTGCCGTCTGGACGGCGCTGGCCGAGGTCGGCATCGGGGCCAGCCTGCAGCATTATCAGCCGCTGATCGACGCGGCCGTTGCCAAGGAGTTCGGCCTGCCCGCAAGCTGGGCCCTGCGCGCGCAGATGCCCTTCGGGTCCAACGAGGCCGAGATCGGGCCGAAGACTTTCATCGAGGACGAAACCCGGTTCCGCGTGTTCCAAGGCGCCGAAGTCGCAGCCGAGTAATCACGGCCGAATACTCAACCGGCTTTTGCACACTCAGCCCCGGCTGGACCTGCGCGCCCGGACCGGTCTGATGATCAGGGGGGTGGTTCTGCCATCCCCCTTTTCGCTGTTTCCCATCCGCCCTTCCGGCCCGACATAGAAGGCTTGCCACGCGCCGCCGCCGCCGGCTATTGCGGGACATGGACATGGCCTTTCTCATCACCGCCTTTGCCACGCTTTTCGTGGTGATCGACCCGCCGGGTCTTATCCCGCTGTTCATCGCCCTGACACCGGGCATGTCACCCATGCAGCGCCGCGCCATCGGGCTGCGCGCCTGTCTTGTCGGCATCGCGATCCTGACGCTGTTCGGACTGGCGGGTGAGGCGGTTCTGGGCTTCATCGGCATTTCCATGCCTGCCTTCCGCATCGCGGGCGGCATCCTTCTGTTCCTGACCGCGCTGGACATGCTGTTCGAACGCCGCACCCAGCGGCGCGAGGGCCAGACCACGGTCAGCGACCATGATCCATCGGTCTTTCCGCTGGCCATTCCGTTGATCGCGGGGCCGGGGGCGATTGCGACGATGATCCTGCTGGTTGGTCAATCGGGTGGCTGGCAGGGCACGCTGGCGGTGCATCTGGTCATGCTGGGCGTGGTGCTGATGGCTTTCCTGCTTTTTCTGGTTGCCGGACCGCTGGAACGCGCGCTGGGGCGCACCGGAACCGTGGTCATCACGCGGCTTCTGGGTATGTTGCTGGCCGCGCTTTCGGTGCAATTCGTGATCGACGGGGTGCGCGGCACCGGCCTGATCGGCTGAGATCCGTCTTGCCTGCCGCAGCCCCCTTCCCCATATCACCCCAGTCCCCTTTTAGAACAAGGACCCCCCATGGACGGAGACATGACTGCCCGCCTGCTTTATCTCGGCCTCCTGATCGTCGCCGTGGGCGGCTATGTATTCGTGGAATTCCGGGGCCGCATGGGACAGGCGCTGCGGCAGGCGGCGGCCTGGGGGCTGATCATTGTCGGGCTGATGGCGGGCTACGGGCTGTGGACGGATATGCGCAGCACGCTCGTTCCGCGCCAGTCGGTCGTCGATGCCAACACGATAGAGATCCCGCGCGCGCCGGACGGGCATTACTATGTCACCCTGCAGATCGGCGACCGGGACATGACCTTCATGGCCGATACCGGGGCCACCAATATCGTGATCGGACGCGACACCGCCGAATCCCTTGGCATTGATCCCGACGCACTGGTCTATCTGGGCACGGCGCAAACCGCGAACGGCATCGTGCGCACCGCGCGGGTCACGCTGGAGGATGTCTCATTGGGGCCGATCCAGGATGCAAGGCTGAACGCCTATGTCACCGATGGGGATATGGAGGGCGGGCTGCTGGGCATGGATTACCTTGGCCGCTTCCGCATCGAGATCGCGGGCGACCGGATGATCCTGACGCGGTAAAGCGCGTAGGGTTGGGGCGCGGCCTTCCGGATTTGTCTTGCCCGGCACCGGACTTGGCCGCAGGATCGGGCGATGATCCGCGCGCTTGCCTTTTGCCTTGCCCTGACCGCCGCGACCGCCCCTGCCGCGCGGGCCTGCGACACGGCGCTGCTGCTGGCGATTGATGTTTCGGGGTCCATCGACCGGGGCGAATATGCGCTGCAGACGGTCGGGCTGGCGCAGGCGTTGCGCGACCCGGATGTTGCGGCGGCCCTGTTGCAGGGGCAGGTTGCGGTCGCGGTGGTGCAATGGTCGGGCGTCGGGCAGCAGGCGTTGTCCCTGCCCTGGCACCGGATCCTGTCCCCGCGCCATCTGCGCGATTTCACGGCACAGGTCGATGCGCTGCCCCGCGCGTTTTCAGGCTCGGATACCGCCGTGGGTGAGGCATTGGCCTTCGCCGCTGAGCAGTTCGACGCTGTGCCCGATTGTCGCCGACGGGTCATCGACATATCGGGCGACGGGCCGGAAAATGTCGGCAACACCGCCGGGCGCGCAAGGGCGGATGCCATTGCCGCCGGGATCGAGATCAATGCCATCGCGATTGAGGATATGGGCCAGAGCGCCCCGATCAGCGCCTTTTACCGCAACTGGGTCATCACACGGGGGGCCTTTGTGATGACCGCACGCGGATTGCAGGATTATCCCCGCGCGATGCGCGAAAAACTGCTGCGCGAACTGATCCGCCCCAGTGGCTGATCGAAGAGGGCCTGCACCAGATTTCGGGGCGGCGGCAAGGGCGGAACCTGACGAAAGGCCGCGCTTTCATCCCGCCGCAAGCGCCTTTCAGCCCTTCCTTTCAGACACGAATCCCCTATGCTGGCGACATGATGAACGGGGATGAAATGACGCGGACCATTGATTACGGCAATCTGATGCACCGGGCGATGCGCGGCCTGATCGGGTCCGTGCTGACCGATATTGCGAATAACGGGCTGCCTGGGGCGCATCATTTCTTCATCACCTTCGACACCACCCATCCCGATGTGCATATCGCCGACTGGCTGCGCGCCCGCTATCCCGGCGACATGACCATCGTGATCCAGCACTGGTTCCGCGATCTGGAAGTCACCGAGGACGGATTCTCGATCACGCTGAATTTCGGCAATCAGCCTGAACCGCTGGTGATTCCCTTTGATGCGCTGGTGACCTTTGTCGATCCGTCGGTGGAATTCGGCCTGCGGTTCGAGACCCATGCCGAGGATGACGACGAGGATGAGAACGGCGACGACCCCGCCGGGGATGACGGCGACGACGACCCCGATCCGCCGCATGAGGCCGAAGTGGTCAGCCTCGACAAGTTCCGCAAGTAACGCGTCAGGGCGGGTTCCGAGATCGCCTGCAGCCATGGGGTGCAAAATCGGTATACCACCGCATACCGATTGATTTACGCCCGCCCCTGCTCTATGCCCGTCGCAACAGCGACAGGAGGCGAGAAATGACCGCGACCCGCACCGAAACCGACAGCTTCGGCCCGCTTGACGTGCCCGCCGACAAATACTGGGGCGCGCAGACCCAGCGTTCGATCCGGAACTTCCCTATCGGCTGGGAACGTCAGCCCGTCGCGATCATCCGCGCGCTTGGCGTCATCAAGAAGGCCTGCGCGCTGGTCAACAAGGCACAGGGCGATATGGCGCCGGAACTGGCCGATGCGATTGACGCCGCCGCGACCGAGGTGATCGAGGGGCGCTTTGACGACAATTTCCCGCTGGTCGTCTGGCAGACCGGATCGGGCACGCAATCGAACATGAATGCCAATGAGGTGATCTCGAACCGCGCGATCGAGATGCTGGGCGGCGTGATGGGAACGAAAAAGCCGGTCCATCCGAATGACCACTGCAATATGGGGCAGTCCTCGAACGACACATTCCCGACCGCGATGCATGTGGCAACCGGCATGATGGCGCGGGATGTGCTGCTGCCCGGTCTGGAAAAGCTGCATGCCGCGCTGGCCGCGAAATCCGAAGAGTTCAGAGATATCATCAAGATCGGTCGCACCCATACGCAGGATGCAACGCCGCTGACGCTGGGTCAGGAATTCGGCGGCTACGCCCATCAGGTTGCCAAGGGGATCGAGCGGGTAAAGGCCTGCCTGCCCGATATCTATGAACTGGCGCAGGGCGGCACGGCGGTCGGCACGGGGCTGAACACGCGGGTCGGCTGGGATGCCCGCGTGGCGGCCGAGATTGCCACGATCACCGGCCTGCCCTTCGTCACCGCGCCCAACAAGTTTGAGGCACTGGCCGCGCATGATGCGATGGTAATGTTCTCGGGCGCGCTGAAAACCGTGGCGGCCAGCCTGTTCAAGATCGCCAATGACCTGCGGCTCTTGGGCTCGGGTCCGCGATCGGGCCTGGGGGAATTGATCCTGCCCGAGAATGAGCCCGGCTCCTCGATCATGCCGGGCAAGGTGAACCCGACACAGGCCGAGGCGCTGACCATGGTCTGCGCGCATGTGATGGGCAATGACGCCGCCATCGGCTTTGCCGGCAGTCAGGGGCATTTCGAACTGAATGTCTACAACCCGATGATGAGCTACAATCTGCTGCAATCCATGCAGCTTCTGGGCGATGCGGCGGGATCCTTCACCGACAATATGGTGGCGGGCACGCAGGCCAATACCGCGCGGATCGACAAGTTGATGAAGGAATCGCTGATGCTGGTCACGGCACTGGCACCCACCATCGGCTATGACAACGCGACCAAGGTGGCCAAGACCGCGCACAAGAACGGCACGACCCTGCGCGAAGAGGCGATTGCGCTTGGTTTCGTGGATGGGGAAACCTTCGACCGTGTGGTGCGGCCCGAGGATATGATCGGCCCCAAGTGCTGAGGTTTGCGCGCGGCGTTGCCGTTTGAACGGGGGGCCGTCTGCCCCCCGCACCCCCCGAGGATATTTGGGAACAGATGAAAGCAGGCGGGCCGGAAGGAGACGGCGCATGGCGGAAGTGACCAGTCTCAACCGGGTCCGCAAGGAGAGGGCGCGCGCGCAAAAGCGGGCGCAGGCTGATGCCAATGCGGTGAAATTCGGGCGCAGCAAGGCTGAACGGCTGCGCGATCAGGCCGAAGCCGCGAAAGTGCGGCGTGATCTGGACGGGGCGCGACGGGAAGAAGATAGAGCGGAATGAGCGCGCGGCCCGAAAAACATTCCCTTACCTTACGCGGTCATCGTACATCGGTGTCGCTTGAGGCGGAATTCTGGCTGGCCTTCCGTGAGATCGCCACTGCGCGGGGCCTTGGCATCAATGCGCTGGCGGTCGAGATCGACGAGGGGCGCGCGGGCGATATCGGGCTGGCCTCGGCGATCCGGGTTTTTGTGCTGCGCCACTATCGCGCCGCCGCGGCACCGGTCATTTCGGCCGGAACGGTCAGTCCACCAGCGAAATCGTGACGCGGCGGTTCTGACGGCCCTTTTTTTCGATCTTGCCAAAGGCGATGCGGCCGATTTCAGCGGTGCGGGCGACATGGGTGCCGCCGCAGGGCTGCAGGTCGATCTGATCCGCGCCCTGCCCGATCCGCACCAGACGCACGCGGCCCTGCCCCATGGGGGGCGGCGCGGACATCGTCTTGACCAGTCCGGGATTGGCCAGCAATTCGTCATCCGTGATCCAGCTTTCCGTCACCGGCAGATCACGCGCGATCAGTCCGTTCAGCCGGACCTCCAGCGCCGCGATATCCTCGGGCGGGTCGGGCATGTCGAAATCCAGCCGCCCGCGATCCGTGCCGATCTGCCCGCCGGTGACCGGCAGCGGGATCACCACTGACAAAAGATGCAGCGCGGTATGGACACGCATATGGCGGTGGCGGCGGGTCCAGTCGATCTGCTGGCGCAGCAGCGTGCCGGGGGGTGGCATCGCCACGGGTTCGGACGGAACCAGCGCGACATGGCCACCTTCGGCCTTCACCGCCGTGGCGACAGGAATCACCCCCTCCTGCCAGATCAGACGGCCGCTGTCGCCCGGCTGCCCGCCCGAGGTCGGATAGAAGACCGAACGGTCCAGCACGATGCCGCCCTCGGGCGTGTGCGCGATGACGCGCGCCTCGGCCTCGGCCAGATAGGGGTCGTCGCGGAACAGAAGTTCGGTCATCAGGAGCGTCCTGCATCTGCGGGCCCGGTCATATCCGGCCCCTCGCCCGGATCGGGGGCATCCGCATCAAGGGAAGATATCCGCGGTGTGGGGCGTGGCGCAGAACCAGCCTCTGCCGCCTCGGGTTTGGGCTTGGGCGACTCACCCCCACCGCCCGGCACCAGCGCATCACGCAGCTTTTCGGGATTGCGCAGCCAGATATCGCGCTGGCCGAAGGGGATTTCGATGCCTTCCTCGGCAAAGCGGCGCAGGATCTCGTGATTGATATCCGACCGCACGCCCAGCCCGAAATTGATATCGCGCAGGATCATGCGGATCTCGAAATCCAGACTGTCGGCACCGAAGCCCATCAGAACCACCGCAGGCGGCGGGTTCAGCACCGCCAGCGGCTGCGCCTCGGCGATCTCGGACAGGATACGCTCCACCTTGCGGGAATCGGTGCCATAGGCGACGCCAACCTTGATGATGATCCGTCCCGAAAGGCTGAATCGGGTCCAGTTCGTCACCGTGCCGGAAATCAGGTCCGAATTCGGCACGATCACATCGGTGCGGTCGAAGGTCTGGATCCGGGTCGAGCGCACCGAGATCGACTGCACCGTGCCCATGACCGTGCCGACCTCGATCCAGTCGCCTTCGGATACCGGACGTTCGATCAGAAGGATGATGCCGGATACGAAGTTCGACACGATGTTCTGAAGACCAAAGCCCAGACCGACTGACAGCGCCCCGGCCACGATGGCCAGCGCCGAAAGGTCGATCCCCGCCGTGGTGATAGCAATCAGGGCGGCAAGGAATATGCCCAGATAGCCGACACCGGCAACAACGGCATTCCGACCGCCCTGATCCATCGAGGTCTTGGGCAGGATCGACGACCGCAAGGCACCCTGCACCAGGCGCGTGGCCAGATAGCCGATGCCGAAGACAAGGCCCAGAACGATGAAATCGGAGGGCGAGATCCGGGTCTGGCCCAGAACGAACCCTTCGCGCAGGCGCGACAGGATCTCGGCGAGTTCGGACCCGCGTGCGCCCCAGATCAGCGCGAAAAGCGGTAGCGAGGCCAGCACCAGAACAAAGCCGAACAGCACCGGCACCAGCGCATCCCGGCCCGAATCGTCGGACCGGGTGATGACGGTCCACAGGTCGCCCACGAACCGCTGCAACAGCGTCAGCAGTGCGATCAGCGCCAGCGACATCGCGGCCGGGAAGGCCATTGCCGTTGCCGCCGCGACATAGCCCGCTGCCCCCAGAAGCGGCGCAAGCAGCGCCACCGCCATCATCGCCTTGCCGATGAAGCCGACCAGCCGGTCATAGACCCCGCGGTTCTGGGTCGCGCCATCGGTGATTTCCGAGGCGGCCAGAACGGCCTTGTCATGGCGCACCATCAGCTTGCCGATATAGAACAGCGCGATGCAGATGACGACGACCGTCGGATAGGCCAGAACGGATGCTGCGGCGGGTGACATCGCCTCTTCGGGCAGAACCACGCGGCGCACCGTTTCAACCGCCAGCGCAACACCGATCAGAACCGTATGGAACCGGCCCTGTGCGCGCTCCTGCACGGTCAGGCGCAGCGCCGAGGCAGCCTCTTCCCGCGCCGGGAACAGCCGGCCGGCCAGCCAGAAAGCAGCAAAGATGGAAAAGCCGATGCCGAAAAGGTTCTGCGCCAGAACCATGCCGACCGGCCCTGCCATGCCGCTGAGCACGAAAGCGGTCGCCACGGCGACAACTCCGGTCAGCGGCACAATGATCGCACCCAGCGAGGCAAGGAAAGCCCAGACCTCACGGCCCCGGCTGGAGGCCTTGGCCTGCAGGCGCTGCGCCAGCCCTTCGATCCAGTGGCGGCCGCGCAGGATCATCAGGGCCGCGAACAGCAGCAGGCCGATCACCACCGGCAGATTGTCGGTCAGTTCCTGCCGCCGCCCGGCATCGGACCAGTTGGCGCGCAATTCCTGCACCAGTTTGCCGATATTGTCGTAAAATGCGGTAATGGCCTGAGGCCAGTTCACCGGATTGACCGGCGACGGAGACAGTTGCAGCAGCGCCTCGGCCTGCTGGTCGCGCAGGATACGGTCGATTTCCCGCACCAGACCATCGGCGCGGCTATGGGCCTCGACCGCGCTGATGCCGGGGGCCTGCAGACGCAGCAACTGTTCATTCAGATCGTTGCGCAGGGCCGCGATTTCCTCGGACTCGGTCGCACCTTCAGCCGGGGCTGGCCCCAGCGCCTCGATCTGGCCGCGCAGCGTGGCGATGCGGCTGGAATTTGCGCCCTGAGCCGCAAGAAAACGCTCGCGCCAATGCACCAGTTCGGCGCGCATCTGTTCCAGCCGCACCTCGCTGACACCGGGCGTGCCGATCAGCGCCTCGCTTTCCTCGGCGATGACGCGCCATGCCTCATAGTCAATCGGCTGGTCCGGCCCGGGCGCGGTGGCACTGTCATTCGGCCCCGCCCCGGTCGAGAAATTCGCCTGCGCCCATGCACTGCCCGGCAAGACCAGCAGCAGTCCAGCCAGCAGCACAAGAACGGGCAGAAGACGCAAGGTCACTTTCGGCACCGAATATCTCATGCGTCCTCGAACACGGTCGGGATGCCCGCCGCCGGACGGTCAAGCCATGCGGGAACCGGCAGCCCCTTGGCCTTGAGGAATTCGGGGTTGAACAGTTTCGACTGATAGCGCGTGCCGTAATCGCACAGCACCGTCACGATGGTCTTGCCCGGTCCCATTTCGCGCGCCATGCGGATGGCACCCGCGATATTGATGCCCGAGGATCCGCCAAGGCAAAGCCCCTCATCGGCCAGAAGGTCAAAGACGATGGGCAGCGCCTCGGCATCCGGGATGCGATAGCTGAAATCGGGGCGGAAGCCTTCAAGATTGGCGGTGATGCGGCCCTGCCCGATGCCCTCGGTGATCGAGGTTCCGGGCGATTCCAGCTTGCCCTCGGTATAGAAACTGTGCAGCGCCGCGCCCTCGGGATCGGCCAGACCGATCTTCACGCCATGGGGTTGCAGCGCCATGCCCACCCCGGCCAGCGTGCCGCCCGAACCAACCGCGCAGATGAAGCCATCAACCTTGCCGCCGGTCTGGTCCCAGATCTCGGGGCCGGTGGTTTCGATATGCGCCATGCGGTTGGCGGTATTGTCGAACTGATTGGCCCAGATCGCGCCATTGGGTTCGGTCTTGGCCAGTTCAGCGGCCAGACGGCCCGAATAGCGGACATAGTTGTTGGGGTTGCGATAGGGGGCTGCCGGGACCTGAACAAGCTCTGCCCCGGCAAGGCGCAGCATGTCCTTTTTCTCCTGACTTTGCGTTTCGGGAATCACGATCACGGTGCGGAACCCCATCGAGGCCCCGACCAGCGCCAGACCGATGCCGGTATTGCCCGCCGTGCCCTCGACAATCGTGCCACCCGGTTTCAGCTGCCCCTTCGCGACTGCATCGCGGATGATGAAAAGCGCTGCACGATCCTTGACCGACTGGCCCGGGTTCATGAATTCCGCCTTGCCGAGAATCTCGCAGCCCGTCATCTCACTGGCCTTGTTCAGCCGGATCAGAGGGGTTTTGCCGATCGCATCGGCCAGATCCTTGTAAATCTGCATGGCGAATATCCTTTCCGCTTTGCCCCAAGGTGTAGGGCCCGGGGCCGGGAAACTCAAGCGGGGCGCGTTCACGGACCTGCGGGATTTGCCCGCGATCAGACCGCCGCGCCGCGCAGGCGGGGCCGTTCACGTTGCAGCCAGAGCGCGGACAGGATCAGCGGCGCAGTTGCGATCTCACCGCTGGCAACCAGATCCATCAGCGCATCGAAGCCGACCAGATGGCCCCTGATATCCTCCGCCTCGCTTTCCTCACCGCCGATGATGGCCGATCCGTCCGGCAGATCCGTCAGCGCAATAAACGAGTAAAGATATTCGGTTTTCGCCCCCGGCGACGGATAATAGGCCGCAATTGGCAAAAGTGCGCCCAGATGAAGCCTCGCCTCCTCGACCGCCTCACGGCGCGCGGCCTCTTCGGGACTTTCGCCCGGGTCGATGCGGCCTGCAACCACCTCAAGTTGCCAGGGCTGACGGTCGCCCCGCGCCAATGGGCCGGCCCGGAACTGTTCGATCAGCAAGACCCTGTCGCGGACCGGATCATAGGGCAGCACCGTCACCGCGTCACCGGAGATGAAACTGGCACGGGTCACGACCGGACCGAAGGTGCCGTCGAAACGCCGCCATGTCAGGTCATATTCCTCAACCGAAAAGAAGTTCGCATAGGTCTCACGATGCGCGCCGACGCGGGTATCGGCGGCCATGGCATCGTGACGGATCAGCACCGGCGCGTCCTTGGCCCTTGCCCGTGCACGACTGGCGGCGCGCACCCGCATCGGGGTCTTGCGCTGCGGGGCGGGTATGGGGCCGGGGTGGAATTGCATCACCTCGGCCGCGACAGATAGCGCGAAAGCGGCACCATCGGCCAGCCAGCGCCCGGCATCCCATGGCGGCAGATCCGCGGTTTCAGAGGGGGGCAGATGCACCAGCGCCTGAACCGGGCCCTCCGGCCCCTCGACCCGGTAAACCAGCGCTGCCCTGTCGTGAAAACCCTGATAGCGTTCCAGCCGTGCGCGCATCCCCTGCGGCACTGGCCCGATCAACAGCCCCGGCGCGGACTGGCCTGGATCGGGTATCAGGGCCGCAACCTCATCCATCCGCCGCAGGGCGTGGCCGGGCAGCTGCGCCGGAACGGCCTCCGGCAGATCATCCGACCCCAGCACAAGCGACAGCAGCGGCGGGTGGCACAGCTCCCCCCAGACGAAAACGGTGTCGGTCATGTCACTCCCAGCGGCGCCTAGCCCATTCAGAGATCAGTCCGCCCAGCAGGCCACCGATCAGCAGCGTCAGCAGGAACGGCGCGTTCAGCATCAACTGCACCTGTTCCAGCGCCAGCGCGAAAATATCGACCACCGCCTCCATCGGCCCGTCATAGCGTTTGCGGAACGCCTTGCGCACCATCAGCACGATGGAAAACACGATCAGCGCCCAGACCACGATCATGGCCGAGGTCTTGACCCCGGACCCAAGGGCCGCGCCGTAGCCCTGCCCTGTCGCCCGCCCCATGATGCGCCAGCCGCACAGAAGGCCGATCAGGGTCGAGAAAGGCAGGAACTGGCCATATTGAACGCCATCCGGATGCGCCGCCATGAAGGCCTGCGCCGAAAACAGCGCCACCGCCGCAAAGGCGACCGCCGCGATCAGTTTCGAGAATGTCGGCATCCTGTCCCTGCGCCTGTCTCACTATCCGGCCCGTTGTCCGGCCCGCCCCGCCTGCCCGGTTTCAGGCGACCCGTTTCAGGAAGCCAAGTTTCAGCCAGCAGGACGGGTCACGGTGATCTGTGTCACATCACAGTTTCCGCTCTGGAAGGCACCGGCGCAAGAGGTAAGGTAATAATTCCACATCCGCCGGAACCGGTCATCAAAGCCCAGCCGCGCCACATCCTCCCATCGGTCATTGAAGGTTTCATGCCAGCGGCGCAGGGTGTCGGAATAGCTGCGCCCGAATTCGAAACTTTCCCGCAGGTCCAGCCCGGCGCGTTCCACCTCACGCCGCAGCGCCGAAGGGCTGGGCACCATGCCACCCGGGAAGATGTGTTTCTGAATGAAATCAACCCCTTTGCGATAGACCTCAAAGCGCTTTTCCTGCAGCGTGATGATCTGCAGCGTCGCATTGGCCCCGGGTTTCAGCCGCTCGCGCAATGTCTCGAAATAGACCGGCCAGTATTTTTCGCCCACGGCTTCGAACATCTCGATCGAGGCGATGCCGTCGTAAAGCCCCCGCTCATCCCGGTAATCCTGCAACTTGATCGTCACCCGGTCCGACAGGCCCGCCTTTGCCATCCGGTCCACCGCGAAATCATACTGCGCCTGTGAGATCGTCAGCCCCGTCACGCGCAGCCCGCGTTCGGCGGCGGCATATTCGGCAAAACCGCCCCAGCCGCAGCCAATCTCCAGCACATGATCGCCGGGACGCGCGCCCATCCGGTCCACCATGGAGGCGTATTTCTGGATCTGTGCCTTCTCAAGGCTTTCCTGACCGCTGCGGAACAGGGCCGAGGAATAGGTCATCGTCTCATCCAGCCAGAGCCGGTAGAAATCATTGCCCAGATCATAGTGATGGGCGATGTTCCGGCGCGCCTGCGTTTTCGAATTGCCGCGCAGCCAGTGGCGGAACCGCTCGAACGCGCGCAGGATCGCCAGCCCGTAAAAGCCGTCATAAAGCGCGTCATTGTCGGCATGGACCAGATCCATGAAGGATTGCAGGTCGGGGGTGGACCACCAGCCATCCAGATAGGCATCGGAAAAGCCGATATCGCCCTCTCGGATCAGCCGGGCAAAAAGATCGTCATTGTGGATCTCGACCACGGCATGCGGCCCGGGGGCGGGTGCCTCGGCGCGAAAGCGGCGCCCGTCGGGCAGGATCAGGTCCAGCCGTCCGGTTGACAGCCCCTGCGCCTGCCGGAAGACCTGCGCAAAATGCCGGGGCAGACCCTTCTGGCCCGCCGTGCCGGTCAGGATCGCGCTGGCCGATGTTGTTCCGGTCGCTGTCGTATGGGTCGGTATCGTCATGCGTTTCCTTGGCCTCCGGCCGTGTATTGTTCCGAAATTCGGTGATTCCCGCAAGTTCAGCCGTCCTGCGCGGCAGTATCCCGCCGCTGATAGGCGGCAAGCGCGCGCGCCCGCCCCTCGGCCAGATCGACCAGCGGTTCAGGATAAGGCCGGTCGGGCGCCAGATCCCAGGACTTCGGCACCGCCCTGAAATAATCCAGCGCCAGCGCACCGGGATGGCGGGTCAGTTCGGCGATATGGCGATGGCGATAGGCGGCATCGGGGTCGAATTTCTCGGCCTGAGTCGCGGGGTTGAAAATGCGGAAATAGGGGGCGGCATCGGGGCCGGACCCCGCCACCCATTGCCATCCCATCGCGTTCGAGGCCGGATCCCAGTCGGTCAGGCAGTCCTCGAACCAGCGCAGCCCCACACGCCAATGGGTCAGCAGGTGCTTGGTCAGATAGGACCCCGCGATCATCCGCGCGCGGTTGTGCATCCGCCCGGTCACATACATTTCCCGCATGGCCGCATCGACAAAGGGTTCGCCCGTCATGCCCTGCCGCCAGCGCTCGGCATCGGGATTGTCGTCGCGCCAGGGAAAGGCCTCCCAGTCCTCACGCCAGTTCGCGGTCGCGATATGAGGACTGTGATACAGGAGATGCCAGGCGAATTCGCGCCAGACGAGTTCCTTCAGGAAGGTTTCGGCACCCGGGCTGCCCTCTTGCATCCGGCGAAAGGCGGCATGCCAGATCCGGCGGGGGCCGATTTCCCCAAGGCTCAGGAATTCCGACAGGGCGGAGGTAGCCGCTTCGGCGGGAAGGTTGCGCCGCTCGCCATAGCCGTCAACCGGACCGTCGAGGAAATCGGCCAGACGCCGTTCCGCCTCGGCGGCACCAGGGATGGAATAGCGCGCGACCACATCCGCACCGCGCCGCATGGCAGCGCCCAGATGCCAGTCCGCCAGCGCATCACTGGCGGGCCATGTGTCGGGACTGCGCAAGGCCTTCGGCGCAGGGGCCGCGTCGGGCAGCGGGCGGTCCTTCACCGCCTTCCAGAAGGGGGTGTAGACGCGGTAATACCCGCCCTGCCCCGTTTCCACCGTCCAGGGTTCATGCAGCAGATGGCCCGGATGGCTGTCGGCCAGCAAGCCGCCCTCCCGCAGACCTGCCTTCACGGTCTTGTCCCGCGTGATCGAGGCCGGATCATAAGCGCGCGACCAGACCACCCCCGCCGCATCGGCCTCAGCGATCAGCGCGCGCAGGCTGTCCAGCGCCGGACCCCGCCGGAAGATCAGGCGGGACCCGAGGCCCTGCAGCGTCTCGGCAAAAACCTCCAACCCCCGCCCCAGCCGCCATTTCGGCGCGGCGCCCAAAGCCTCGGTCTCGGGGTCGAGGATGAAAACCGGGATCAGCGGCCGCCCGGTCGCCACCGCCGCCGTGAGCATCGGATGGTCATCCAGCCGCAGATCGCGGCGGAACCAGAGAAGGAGGGGACGGTCGGGCATGGGCTGCGATCTTTCCGGTGTGGAAAGGGGTTACGCAGGAGGGGGCGGGTTGGATCAGTTGGGGGGGTGGGCTGTTAATAGAGTGGCGGTGTGACGTGTGAACCCATGGTGAGGGGCAGTGATGGTCCTCGTACGACTGCGCTCGCTCGACCTTTTCGAACGGTAGCTTCGGACTGCCCGCCCCTACACAGCGGTCGGGAGGTCCCGTCAATCTAGGATTACTCACTCTACCCCGCCGCACGCCACTCAGAGCCGTTCTGCAACATTCAGGCAGGCCACAGCGCAGCACGTGCAGCAAGTTGGTTCGGCACGACACTTGGAACAGACCCGCCAGCTCTGCTGTGCTGCAGTCTTCTGAGGGGAAGGCATTCGTTGCTGCACGGCAAAATAGCTATCTGTAGGTCTCTGGGGGCAAATGACCGCCTCGCAGAGCAGTGTCAACACAACCCATCAGCGCGTTCAGGTGCCGATTTCGTTGTCGTAAAATTTCAAAATAAGTATCTACTGGATTACATTTTTCATTGAATGGGCGTCTCCGACTATGTATGTTTTGTGCGACATTTTCACTCAAGGTCGTCCTGGGGGATCATCTGCAGTATGACAACTTACATAGTTTCTTACGACTTAGTGAAAGGCGGAGATTATGAAAGGCTCTACGAAGAGCTAAAGTCTAGGACTGCGTGGGCCAAAATTAGTGAGTCTACATGGGCGGTTGTGACGGATGAATCCGCGAAAGAACTAAGGGATCGACTTTTCGATGTGATGGACAAGAATGACCGTCTTTTTGTCGTAAAGTCTGGAACTGAAGCTGCTTGGCGCAATTCGAGGTGCAAAAATGAATGGCTCAAGAAATGGCTATGACAGATGCCGGTGACCAGAATGATGCGCACTCATCAGGGACAAACGAACCGAAAATTAAGCGGGGAAAAGTCGATTCCCTGACTCTCTACGAAATAACAGATTATGAGCTTGGGGTTCTAGAGCGCGGCTCCCCGAGTTCTACACACTTCAATTTCTCGATATTTTTCCTATCCGTTGGCCTGTCTTTCCTTGTGTCCCTTCTGACTACAACGATGCCGGAGCGGCACTTCAACATTTTCACTATCGTCGCATTTCTCGGGCTGTCCTTGGGGGTAGTATTGCTTGTTGTCTGGTGGAAGGCAGGAAATGAGCTTGGATTGGTTTGTAGGAGAATTCGATCCAGAATTTCAGATTGAATAGCAAGGGTTTTAATTTTCAAATACCGTCTCAGATGGCCATTAGTTGTAACCATTCATTGTCGGGCGCCGCAGCATGTAAATCACTCTCTTTAGGATTCCGCCAAGCGACATTCGATGTGATTGTAGTGGAACATGTCTGGTGAACTACCGCTTTCTCTCCGAGTAGCATTCGGCAGCAGATCACGCTGCGCAGTTGCGAACGCCCATACCGCAGACCCTCATTAGTTTGAAATGTTGTAACCGGTGTCTAGCGGCCGCTCCCGGGAATGCCGCCGCGCAGCATCGGCGATGCTCAACCGGCAGCTTCGAGCCATCCTCCCCCTCACAACACCCGCCCCAGCGCCTCCACCAGCCGCCCCACCTCCTCCTTCGTCGTGTAATGCACAAAGCTCAGCCGCAGCACGCCGTGGTCGGGGTCCACGCCCATCGCGCGCAGGGGGCGGACCGCGTAGAAATCGCCGCCGCCCGCCATGATGCCATGCGGGGCAAGATCCATCGCCAGTTTCTCCCCCTCCCGGTCATGGACCAGCGCCACGGTGGGGGCGCGGGTCGCGGCGTCGCGGGGGCCGATCAGGCGCAGGTCGTTCCGGTCGGCCAGAAAATCCAGCAAGGGTTGCAGGATCGCGGTTTCATGGGCGCGCATCAGGTCATGCACGGCGCGGCTGCGCGCCAGCGGCCCAGCCCCGCTGCCCGGAAAGTGATGCGCATGGGCGGCGTCGATGTAATCGGCCATGCCCGCACAGGCCGCGATCTGCGCGTGATCGGGGCCTGCGGGGGTAAAGCGTTTGTAAAGCGAGCCGCCATTGAAGAAATGCCCCTGATTGGGCAGTGCCTCGCCCGCCTCACGCCGGATCACCATGATGCCCTGATGCGGGCCATAGGTCTTGTAGGCCGAAAAAAGGTAGATATCGGCCCCCAGCGCGGGAATGTCGGGCAGGCCATGGGGGGCATAGCTGACCCCGTCGACACAGCTTAACGCGCCCGCCTCCCGCGCCATGGCGCAGATCGCGGCCACCGGGTTGATCGCCGCCACCACGTTGGAACAATGCGGAAAGGCCACCAGCCGCACGCGGCCATCGGCCAGCAGGGGGCGCAGCGTCTGCGGGTCCAGATGGCCCGTCGCCGGGTCGATGCGCCATTCGCGGATCTCGATGCCATCCTCGGCCAGCCTGCGCCATGCGCCGGAATTCGCCTCATGATCCTGATCGGTAACGACCACCGCACCGCCCTTATCCGCGATATGCCGCCGCAGCGCCTTCGCCAGAACGAAGGTATTGGCCGAGGTCGAGGGGCCGAAGGACACTTCATCCGATGCCACCCCCATCAGGGCGGCAAGCCGCGTGCGGGCCTCGTCCATCTCCTCGCCTGCAAGGCGGGACGCCTCATAGGGCGCATAGGGCTGCACCTTGCGATGGGTGTAGAACCGCGTCAGCCGGTCCACAACCTGCCGGCAGGGAAAGGACCCGCCCGCATTTTCAAAGAAGGCCCCGGCAGACAACAGCGGGCTGTCGAAGGCGGGAAACTGGCGGCGGGTGAAATCGCTGTCTAGCTGGGTCATGGCAATGCCTTTCTGTTGCGGCCAGCCTAGCCGATGGCGAAGGGCGCGCAAGCGGCTGCCCGACAAAGCGGCAGCATGCGGAAATGTGACGCCGTTGCGTGCATTTCCGCCGCCCCTTGGGTGTTTCCCCCCTTGAGCGGTCCCTCACCCTCGCCTAGCCTCATTCCCGGAGCGGCAGGCGCCCCATAGAACCGCGCCTTCCGTCACAAGACCGAACGACCCAACAGATGAGGAGCCAAGATGAAAACCAGAACCAGACTCCTGACCGGCTGCGCGCTTGCGCTGGCCCTGCCCTTTGCCGCCCAGGCCGCCGATCCTGAACTGATCGTCTTCGACTGGGCCGGGTTTGAGGATGAATCGCTGATCGCCGGTTATGTCGAAAAACACGGCCAGATGCCGACCTATACCTTCTTCGGCGATGATGACGAGGCCTTCCAAAAGGTCGCTTCGGGCTTTCGCGCCGATGTCGTGCATCCCTGCTCGCAGATGGTGTCGAAATACCGCGATGCCGGGCTGATCGAACCCTGGGACGTGTCGCGCATCCCCGAATGGGGCAATATCGCCGAGCGTTTCAAGGATTCCGAGATCTTCGTCGATGGCGACACGGTCTGGTATATCCCGACGGATTACGCCTATACCGCCATCGCCTATAACACCGAGGCGGTCCCGGAAGAGGATATCGCCAGCCTTCAGGTGTTCCACGATCCGAAATATGCCGGGCGCATCTCACTGCCCGACAATACCGATGATGTCTGGGCGCTGGCACTGCTGGCCACCGGCGTTTCGGACTGGTCGGATGTGACCGAGGACCAGTTCCAGGCGGCGGCGACATGGCTGCGCGCGGCGCATCCGAATGTCGTGGCCTATTGGGCCGACCCGTCGGAACTGTCGCAACTGATGGCAGGCGGGCAGGTGCAGGTCGCCTGGTCATGGAACGATTCCATCGCGCTGATGCGCGAAGAGGGCTTCCCCGTCGGCTTCAAGCGCGACGCGGCCGAGGGCGCCTCAAGCTGGTTCTGCGGCTATGTGAACGTCAAGGACTCGCCCGGTTCCGAAGACAAGGCCTATGATTTCATCAATGCCTGGATGGATCACGGTTCCGCCCGTGGTCTGGTCGATGGCTTCGGCTATGCCCATGCCAATGACGCGGCGCTTGCCACCATCCCGGCCGAGGATCTTGTCGCCGCCGATGTGTCGCCGGTCGACAGCACCCTGCTGGCGCAGGTGCCGATCGACAATGCGATGCGCGACCGGATGCTGCAGGAATTCGAGAATATCAAGGCCGGGTTCTGACCGGTCCGACCTGAAGCCAAAAGGCCCGGGGATCACCTCGGGCCTTTTAGCTGACGGCTGGCCGAAGTGTCAGATGATTGCCCGTTCCACATAGGGACGGCCCGCGATCAGCCGGTCGATATGGAAAGGCGTCATGTCCAGACTGCGATAGCCGCCATGGACCAGCCATTCGGCCACCGCACGCCCCATCGCCGGGGATTGTTGCAGCCCATGGCCGGAAAACCCGTTCAGAAAGATGAAGTTCGGCAGTTCCGGATGCGGCCCGGTGATCGCGTTGCGGTCAAAGCGGTTGTAATCGTAATGCCCCACCCATTCGCGCAGCACGCGCACCGCTTCAAAGGCCGGGATGCGGGTCGCGATGGCGGGCCAGATCTTGTCCATCCAGATCGCGTGATCCATGTCGAAATCATCGGGGTCCACATCGGGGTCATGATCGGCATGCCCCCCGATCATATAGGTGGACTTGCCGTCCTGACGCATATGCACACCCGACGGGTCGACGGTCAGCGGCAGATCCCGCGCCAGCGGTGTCGCGGTGCTGATGATCCAGGTGAAGCGCTTGCGCGGTGCGACCGGGATTGAAAGCCCCGCCATCGCCGCGACAGCGCCGCCACGGGTTCCTGCCGCATTCACCACCTGCCCGCAGGAAATCACCTCACCCGTTGCCAGCGCTACCGAGTTCACCACGCCACCGGCCCGGTTGATCGCGACAACCTCATTCGCGACATATTCGACGCCGCCCTCCCTCGCCTTGCGGCGGAACCAGTCGAACACGGTGATGCCGTCAAAATACCCCTCATCCCGGGTATTGAGTGATCCGAGAAGCAGGTCATCGACCTCGATGAACGGATATTCGGCGGCGATCTCTGTGGGCGTCAGCAGCCTGGTGCCCGCCCCCAGCCGCGCCTGCATCGCCTGATTGTCGCGCAGCACCTCGGCCCCGGCCTCGGTGGCCGCAAGGTAGAGATAGCCGAAATTCCGGATCCGCAGCTTTGGCAGCCGCTCATCCGGACCCATGAAACGCGGCAGGTCCTGGACGAATTCTGCGCCAAATTGCGAGATGCGCACATTCAGTTCGGTGGAATATTGCTGCCGGATGCAGGAATTGCTGTGGCTGGTCGCGGCGAATTCATAGCTGGGATCGCGTTCGACAACCAGCACCCGCCCGGCAAAGCCGGGATCCCGCGTCAGCCAGAAGGCGGTGGCAGAGCCCAGCATTGCGCCACCGATGATGACGACATCATAGGCCACATGGGCCGGGGATTGAAACGTCGCCATCGCCCTAGCCCAGAAGCGCGCGCGCCGCCGCGTCCAGCGCGCCGGGGCCGTGGGGGATGTCCAGTGCGGTCAGCCCCGCCTCCATCACGCCCAGAACCCCCATCGTCATATGGGCGTTCACATGGCCCATATGCGCCACGCGCAGAAAGCCGTGCCATGCCGGATCGGTCGGGGCCGCCATGCCAAGACCGATGCCCAGCGTCACGCCAGCCTCATGCTCACACCATTCGCGCAGGCGGGTGGCATCGCGCCCGCCGATCCGCGCCGCCGTGACCGCCGAACCGCGATGCGCCGGATTGGCGACATTCAGCGCAATGGCGGGGTTCCCCGCACCCCATGCGTCAAAGGCCGCCCAGACCGCCCCCGCCAGCGCCCGATGCCGCGCCCAGATATTGTCCAGCCCCTCCTCCTCGATCATGGTCAGCGCCTCGAACAGCGCGAACAGATGATGCGTCGGCGCGGTGCCGCAGAAATGCTGCCAGAATTCGGTGCCAAGGGCGCGCGGCGTCCAGTCCCAATAGGGCGTGCGCAGATCGCTGGTCTTGCAGCGTTCCCGCGCCTTTTCCGAAAACCAGATGAAGCCCAGCCCCGGCGGGGTCATCAACCCCTTCTGGCTGGCGGCCACAGTCATGTCCACGCCCCAGTCATCCATGCGGTATTCGTCGCAGCCAAGGCTGGCAATGCAATCAACGGCCAGCAGGGCCGGATGGCCCAGATCGTCCAGCAGGCGCCTTAGCGCAAGAATATCGGTGCGGATCGAACTGGATGTATCGACATGACAGGTCATCAGCGCCTTGATGCGGTGGTCCTTGTCAGCCCGAAGTGCCGCCTCGACCCGGGCCATATCGACCGGCGAGGATTTGCCGAAATCCAGGAGATCGACCTCCACCCCCACCGCGCGCGCGCTTTCGGCCCAGCCATTGCCGAAGCGCCCGACCGCCAGCACCAGCGCACGGTCGCCCCGGCTGAACAGGTTGGCATTGGCCGCCTCCCAGGCACCATGGCCGTTGACGATATACAGCGCGACATGCGCCGCCGTGCCCGCAACCGCGCGCAGGCGGGGCCAAAGCCCTGCAACCTGCTCGATCAGATCGCCCGCATAGATATTGGGCGAGGCGCGATGCATCGCATTCAGTACCCGGTCGGGCATGACCGAAGGTCCGGGAATGGCCAGATAGGGGCGGCCATGGGCAAGGGAAACGGAAGGCGGCATCGAGGGGGCTCCGACATGTTGCAAGGCTTGGCTACGCCCGCCCGCAGACTTCGTCAATGCGGGCTTGTGGCCGGGCTGCTGCGGCACCTGTGCAATGCGGCAGCAGGGCCGCGCAATCCGGTCTCCTGCGGTCTCCCCGGCCCCCCCGCCCCGGCCCCGGTTCTCTCCCTTGCCGCAGCCCCGTAGCCCCCGGCTTGAGGGGGGCGGCATTCCGGGCTACACCGGGCAGGCTTCAGGGAAGGCCCGCATGTTGGACGCAGACCGCAAGACCAACCCCTATCGCTCGACCCGCCTCTTCGGGCGGCTCTGGTCGGGATGGCTGCACCGCTATCGCGGGCTGATGGCGTTGGCCTTTGGCATCATGGTGATCGAAGGCTCGACCCTCGGCGCGCTGTCCTGGATGATCAAGCCGCTGTTCGACCGGGTTTTCGCCGCGGGCGACGGCGGCGCACTGGTCTGGGTGGGCGCTGCAATTCTGGGCCTGTTTCTGGTCCGCGCGGTGACCTCGATCACCTCCAAGACGCTGATGACCAGCATCGCGCAGAAATCCTCGGCGCGGATGCAGGCCGATCTGCTGCGCCATATCCTGACGCTGGATGCGGGCTTTTTCCAGCGCAACCCGCCCGGGGCGCTGATCGAACGGGTTCAGGGCGACACTTTGGCCGTGCAGGGCGTGTGGTCGGTTTTCATCACCGGGGTCGGGCGCGATGCGGTGGCGCTGGTGGGGCTGTTCACGGTGGCGCTGGCGATTGATCCGGTCTGGACCTTGGCCGCCCTGGTCGGCGCGCCATTGCTGATCCTGCCCGCGCTGGTGGTGCAGCGCTATATCCGTCGCAAGACCGCCCTGATGCGCAATGAGGCGGGTCTGCGCGCCACCCGGCTGGACGAGATCTTTCACGGCATCAACGCGGTGAAGCTCAACCGCATGGAAGAGTATCAGGCCAGCCGCTTTGAGCAGATCCTGTCGCGCATCCTGCGCTGGGAAATCCGCACAATGGCCGGGCGCTCGACTATTCCGGCGCTGATCGACGTGATTACCGGGATCGGATTCTTTGCCGTTCTCATGCTGGCCGGACCGCAGATCATGGATGGGTCGCGGACCGTGGGGGATTTCATGGCCTTCTTCTCGGCCATGGCGCTGACATTTCAGCCGATCCGGCGGCTGGGCGATGTCGCGGGCTATTGGCAGATCGCGGCGGCCAGTCTGGAACGGTTGTTCCGGCTGTTCGACACCGAACCCGCGCCCCGCCCCGCCGCGACCGGCCGCCTGCCCGATGCCGGCGCGGCCCCCGCGATCCGGCTGCAGGATGTGCATTTCGCCTATGAGGGTGGCGGGCCGGTGCTGGACGGTCTGGATTTCACCGCGCCTGCGGGACGCATGACCGCGCTGGTCGGCGCCTCGGGCGCGGGCAAAAGCACGGTGTTTTCGCTGCTGACCGGCATGGCCGAACCGGTCTTGGGCCGGATCACGCTGGACGGAACCGATATCGCGACGTTGCCGCTGGCGGATCTGCGCGCGCAATTTGCCGTCGTGTCGCAGGATTCGGCGCTGTTCGACGAAACGATCCGTGAAAATATCGTGCTGGGCCGCGAGGTCACGCCGCAGGATCTGGAGGCCGCACTTGAAGCCGCCCATGTTGCGGAATTCCTGCGCGCCCTGCCCAAGGGGCTGGACACCGCCGCCGGGCCGCGCGGTTCGGCCCTGTCGGGTGGTCAGCGCCAGCGCGTGGCCATTGCCCGCGCCCTTCTGGCCCGCGCGCCGGTTCTGTTGCTGGATGAGGCGACAAGCGCGCTGGACGCGCAATCCGAGGCGCTGGTCTCCTCCGCGCTTGCCCGGCTTTCGCAAGGGCGCACGACGCTGGTGATTGCACATCGGCTGGCCACAATCCGCGATGCCGATCTGATTGTGGTGATGGATCGCGGGCGCGTTGTGGATCAGGGAACGCATGATGACCTGCTGGCCCGCTCCGGCCTTTATGCCGATCTGTGCAAGCTGCAGTTTCAGTCCTGACCCCCGCCCCCTATATTGGGGCGATACAGGAGAATGCCATGACTGCCGCCCTCACCCCTGCCGCCCTGCCCGAACGTCATCTGGCCGAAGTGACCGGCACCGATGCGCTGAACTTCCTGCAGGATATGGTCACCAATGACCTGCTGCCGTTGTCGCGCGGCCCCGGCATCGTCTGGACCGCGCTGCTGACACCGCAGGGCAAATATCTGGCAGATTTCTTCGTGGTACAGACCGGCGCGGCGCTTTTGCTGGACCTGCCCGCCACAGTGGCCGAAGGGGTGCTGAAACGGTTGAACATGTACCGGCTGCGCGCCGATGTCGCCTTTGCGGCATCAGGACTGTCGGTCGGGCGCGGTCTGGGGGATGCGCCCGCCGGCGCACTGCCCGATCCGCGCCATCCCGCCCTTGGCTGGCGCCACTACGCCCCCGATGCGACCGATGCGGCCGGTATCGACTGGGACGCGATCCGCGTGGCGCATCTGATCCCCGAGACCGGGATCGAACTTGTGCCCGATGACAGCTACATCCTTGAGATGGGCTTTGACCGGCTGCATGGCGTCGATTTCCGCAAGGGCTGCTATGTCGGGCAAGAGGTCACCGCGCGGATGAAGCACAAGACCGAGTTGCGCAAAGGGCTGGCCCGGGTGCGCATCGAGGGCGCGGCCCCGCCCGGCACCGAGATCACCGCCGGGGACAAGGTTGTGGGGCGCCTTGGCACGCAATCGGGGGATGCCGCACTGGCCTATCTGCGCTTCGATCAGGCAAAGGGCGAGATGCAGGCAGGATCTGCCCGAATTTCAGGCGAACCATGAAAACCCACGCGGGTTGAGTCGTCTAGGCCAAGAAACGCCCCCACCTGACAACCCAGGATAGAATAATTCGGCCACCGTGCCCCCATCGCCTGCGGCAGCAGGGACTCGCCCGGAATATGGCAATTTCCTGACAACAGCTTGAAGATCAGCCCCAGACCCCTAGATCTACGTAAGAACAGGCCGTGACTACCACGAAATGCTGTGATCGCTCCGATAAGCCATGCACTAGACGCATGGCAGTCATTCCAAACTGGAAATGACGAATCGCAGATAAATCGTCATAGTGCGCGGACGTCAGAAAACGCAAGAGCAAGAATAGGACGGCGAGATGGTCGATTTCGTTGATGGTACAGCGTTCAACTTTGAACAGGGGCAGCGCGCGCGCAAGCTGTTTGCAGCAGTCGTGCTGGCAGCTCTGGACGACGCGATCGCCGATGATAAGAAATATGGCAATGGTCCCGACCAGATTGCCCGCTGGGCGCGGTCGCGCGACGGGCGCGAGGTTCTGTCCTGCGCCGGGATCGACCCGAATGAGCGGGTGGTCAAGGGGCTGATGGAATTCGTCTCGAAAGGCGTGCGCACCTCGGTCGCATTGTCGCGTGAGGAATCCGAGCGCCGCAATGCGCTGGAACAGGCCGAAGCAGCCTGAGATCCTTCTGTCTTTGCAAGCCAGTTGAGCGCGCCTCTTCCGGGGCGCGTTTGGCTTTTGCAGGCTGCTGCCTTGCCATATCGGCTGCCTGTCACATCGGCGGTCGCGCCATGCCCCGGCAGGGTCGGCTTGTGATGTCCTACCAAGAGGGCGAAGCCCGGTATGTCCATCCTGCTGTGTACGAAACTTGGGGCGATGCGCAGCACCTAGGCCTTCGACTTACGCCACAAGACCGCGCTGGCAGTTCCAACGACACGGGGTGCACAACTCAGGCCGCAGGGCCTGCCTTGCGATCCATGCACCCTGCCCGGTCGAAACAGATCAGTTGAAATCGCGCGAGGTCAGGGCGCGGGCGATCTCGGCCCGGACCAGCTTGCGGACATTGCGGGTGATGCGCTCTCCCAGGGTGCCGCTCAGCTCTTCGCGGATGATGTCGCGGACCAGATCGCGCAGCAATGCCTCGTCATAATGCGGACCGGCGGCGCCAATGGCGTCGTCTGCGCCATCCGGGCCGTCGTCATCCTCTGATCCCCCGAACCATGCCCGGTGCTCTGCACCACGATCCCGTTCCGCGCGCGCTGTCCCGGCCTGCTGCTGCCGTGTTTCATCCTCGGATTCCGCCCGTTCTGCGGCTTCGATCTCGGCCCGGGCGGCGGCCTCGGCGGCTTCGGCCTCGGTCGGGGAAAGCCCGTTATCGGCTTCCACCAGCGGCGCATCCGGCATGGGCGAGGCGATATCGCTGCCCCATTCGGGCCGCTTCCATGCGAAACTGCCGAAACCGCTATCCCCGGTTTCCGATTCCCATTCTTCCCGGTTCTGATCGACGGCAGATCCGATGGAGGACAGGACCGCGCCCAGCCCCGCCACAGGCGGCTGCGTCACCCCCGCTGTTATCGGCGCGGATGCCGGATCTGCGGGTCGCGGCCCGGGTGACCCTTCGGTCACATCACTCCGCTGGCTTGCATCCAGCGTCAGCGGGCTGGCGCGGACCGAGGTGAAGGACAGCACCGGCCCTTCATCTGCGGCTGCAGCGTCGGGCGCCCTGCCTTCGTTGCTGGCGGGTTGCGCAGGCCCCGGCGCGGCGGGAGGGGCCGCTTCAAAAGGCCGCGCGGCCTCTTCCGGCGGGCGCGCAGGCTCGGCATCCTCAACAATCCGCAAAGCGGGCGTCAGGATCAGCTTGTCATCCTCGGCAAGAGCCATAGCAGCGCGTGCCGCATCGGCCCCTTCCGTTCCCGCCGCCGCGCCCATGCGGGGTTCCGCGGGTCGCAGGTCTTCGGAAACCAGCCTACGGATAGAGGACAAGACATCCTCGATCTCGCCTGAACTCATCGGTTCTGACATGTTCTCTGCCCTTTGCCCCTCGGGCCCAGTCTAATCCGCCCCCGGCCCCGGTGACAAGAATTGGCACGGGTGCGGTCAACGAAATCCGCGCAAAGACACGGATTGCGCGGAATGCGGCCCAAAGCGACGCGTCAGTTCCGGGTCTTGCCGATGGATTTCATCACCCGGTCCAGCCGCTTGCCCTGCGTCGATGTCGCCGGCGCATTGCGCACCGCGCGGTAATAGGCCTCGGGGTCATGGGTCGGGATGCCAAGCTTCAGATGCTCGACTGTCAGCAGTCCCATGCGCGACAGCAGGGTATAGGTGCCGGTATCGCGCAGCGCGTCGGCCGAAAGCCGCGTGGTGCGGGCGTTCAGCAATTCCTGTTCGGCATTCAGCACGTCCAGCGTGGTGCGCGACCCCAGCCGCGCCTCTTCCCGCACACCCTCATAGGCGGTCTGGGCGGCGCGGATCTGCTCATCGCTGGCCGAGATGCTGGCGCGCGCAACCGAAAGGTTCGACCACGCCTCCCCCACCGCCTGCGAGATCACCGCACCCTGACGATGCAATTGCGCCCGGGTCGAATCCCGCCGCGCCATGGACTGGCGATACAGCGAGGAATTGCGCCCGCCGGAATAAAGCGTCTGGTTCAGCGTCAGGCCGAAGCTTTGCGAATCAGAGCTTCCGGCGCGGTCATTGATTGCGGCGCTGGCCGACAGGGTAGGCCCCATATCGGCCTTGGCCCGGTCGACATTGGCCTCGGAAACCGCGACCTGTTGCTGCAACTGCCGGATCGAGGGATGGGTGCGCAGCGCAATGGCGCGGGCCTCATCCACACTTGCCGGGATCGCGGGCGGGCGCGGCATGGGCGCCAGCTGTCCCGGCGAATTGCCGACGGCAAGGCGGTAATTCTCACGCGCGATGGCCAGATCGCCCTCGGCCTCGGCCAGCGCGGACCGGGCAGAGGCCAGCCGCGCCTCGGCGATGGACACATCGGTGCGGGTGATCTCACCCACTTCGAACCGGTCGCGCGCGGCGCGCAATTCCTGCGTGATCAGACGCATGTTCGCCTGACGCAAGGACACCGCATCCTGTGTCAGACGCACATTCACATAGGAGGACACGGCGGCCAGAAGCACATCCTGTTCAACGCCAACCAGCGCCTGACGGGTTGCCAGAACGCCTGCCTCGGCCGCACGGATCGCGGCGGCGTTGCGCCCGAAATCCAGTAGCGTCAGTTCCGCCGACAGCGACAGCGATGCGGCAAGCCCGTCATTCAGGCCCCCGCCACTTTCATTCGTATGGGTGGCTCCGGCCCGCAGGGCAATGATCGGGCGCAGGCTGGAGACGGCTTGCGCGACATCCTCATCCGCAGCCCGCAGCACGGCGCGGTTCTGGTCCAGAAGATCCGAATTCCGATAGGCCGCGATCAGCGCATCCGCCAGCGTCTCGGCGCTGGCCATCTGGCCGCCGAACAGGGCAACCGCAACCGCCGTCACGGTCAAGGCCCGCTTCAATACCCGCATATCCTGCCCTTTCCTGCGCCTGATCGACCTGCCGTTATCGCCGGCCTTGATATCAGAGCGTGAATTCCGCAACCTTCGCAAAACCCGGCAGCACCGGGGCCGCCGCGTTGAACGCATCGCGCCAGGAGATCCCCTGCGCGCTGCGCAATCCGATCCGGGCCACGCCAAGCCGCCCTTCCATGAAGATGCAGCCGATCCGCCCGCCATCGGCCAGTTGATCCAGCAGCGCCTGCGGCACTGTCTCAACCGCGCCTTCGACAAGAATGGCATCATAGGGGCCATGTTTGGCAGCCCCTTCTGTCAGCGGGCCGGTCACAACCGCGGCATTGTCGACCCCGCCTGCGGCAAGGCGACGCTCGGCCTCGGCGGCCATGTCGGCATCTTCCTCAAGCGCGATGACCGCATCGACCATCCGTGCCACGACTGCCGCCGAATAGCCAAGACCACAACCCAGATCCAGCACCAGTTCCCCGGGGCGCAGATCCATCGCATCCAGCAGTTTGGCAAAGCTGCGCGGCTCCAGAATCACGCGCCCGGGGGCAAGGTCCAGATTCTCGCCCATATAGGCCGTCTCGCGCTGCGCATCGGGAACGTAAGCCTCACGCGGGACCGCCAGCATCGATTCAATGATCGGAAACTTTGTGACATCCGAGGGGCGCACCTGCGTGTCCACCATCATCGTCCGGCGCGAGGAATAGTCGGTCATAGCTGAACTCGTCGGTCTGGTTTTTTCAAAATCGGTTCTGCCACAGTTGTGCGGTCACGGCAACAAGCGATGGATGACCCGACCGCCCAACCCGGGCGCTGTGGCAGACTTACTCCTCCAGAAGGATGAAATCTGCGGCAGCGGCGCTGATCTCGGTCTGCGATCCGACCGGCGGCGGCGGCGTATCGGGACGGTTGAACGTGTCCAGATTGACCTGCGTTCCCGCAGCCCCGACCCGGATCCGGATGACCGAACCCAGAAAATGCACCTGGTCAATGCGGGCGGGCAGCGTGACCTCCCGGGCCGGATCGCGGCCCAGATGCACCGCCTCGGGGCGCAGGGCCAGCGTGACCGCAGCACCGCGCGGCCGGTCCACCGCCCGCCCCAGTTTCACCAGCACCTCCCCCAGCCGCACCACGCCCGAGGCCGGAACCTCAAGCACGCCGCGAAACAGGTTCAGCGTGCCGACGAAATTCGCCACGAAGGCGCTGGAGGGTTTGTTGTAAACCTCAAACGGCGTGCCCACCTGATCGGCGACACCGCCATTCATCACCACGATCCGGTCGGAAATGGACAGCGCCTCTTCCTGATCATGGGTGACAAAAATGGTGGTGATGCCCAGATCCTGCTGAATCGCGCGGATCTCATTGCGCAGTGAGACGCGGACCTTGGCATCCAGCGCCGACAGCGGTTCATCCAGCAGCAGAACGCGCGGTCGCGGGGCCAGCGCGCGGGCCAGTGCCACACGCTGCTGCTGGCCCCCCGAAAGCTGGAACGGATAGCGCGCGCCCAGATCGGGCAGGCCGATCAGGGCCAGCATTTCTGCCACACGGGCATCCCGCTCGGCCCGGGCGACGCCCTTGACGCGCAGCCCGAAGGCCACATTCTCGGCCACGGTCAGGTTGGGAAACAGCGCATAGGCCTGAAACATCATGCCGATATTGCGGGCATTGGCGCGCAGCCCGGTCACATCCTGACCTTCGATCACGATACTGCCCGAACTGGGCATCTCAAACCCCGCGACCATGCGCAGCACGGTCGTCTTGCCACAGCCCGAGGGGCCGAGAAAGGACACAAACTCGCCCTTGTCGATATCAAGGTTGAAATCCTTGACGACATGATTGGCGCCAAAGGATTTTTCCAGATGGTTGAGCGTCAGATAGGACATCAGGCCTTGGCCCTTTCATGTTTGGCAAGGCGCGTGGCCAGTTGCATCAACCCCATGCAGCCCCAGGTCAGCGCGAAGGCGATCACCGCCAGCGCCGGGGGTTCATAGGCGCGGTTCGCGCCGATCAACTGCATGAACGGCCCGAAGGCGGGACGGTTCAGAAGGGCCGCCATGGTGAATTCGCCCATCACGATGGCCAGCGTCAGGAAAGCCCCCGACAGCACCGCCACCATGACATTGGGCAGGATGATCCGCGCCAGAATCGTGATCCATCCGGCGCCAAGGCTTTGCGCCGCCTCGGTCAGCGTTCCGACATCGATGGTGCGCAGCCCGGTATCGACGGCTCGATACATATAGGGCAGTGCCAGCGTCGCATAGCCCATGGTCAGCAGGATATCGGTGCCAAGGGCCGAACCCGTCATCGGCAGCCAGGACGAGGTGTTGTAAAGCCGGATATAGCCGAAGACGATCACGATGGCCGGGATCACCAGCGGCAGCAATGTGACGAATTCCACAAAGGGGCGCGCCTGCGGCAGTTTCAGCCGCACCCAATAGGCGGTCGGCACAACCAGCAGCACGCCGAACAGGATCGTCGCCCCCGCCAGTTTCAGCGAATAGCCGAAGGTCGCCCAGAACCGCGGATCGGCAAAGACCACCGCATAGGCATCCAGCGAATATTCCCCCCGCCGCATCCGCAGCGAGAATTCGGCCATGCCGACCAGCGGCATCAGGAAATAGAAACATCCCAGCAGAAACACGGTCCAGGCAAGGAAGCGCATCATTTCAGCCACCTTTCCGACCGCACCCGCAGCCAGATATACAGGATGTTTGCCGCCGCAGTGATGACGATCATCCCGAAGGCCAGCGCATAGCCCAGATTGGGATTGCCCAGCACATCCCCCCGGATCTGCGCGAACAGCTTGATCGGCACGATGTTCAACTGCGGCCCCGTCAGGGCAAAGGCGGTCGCCACCGCGCCAAAGGCATTGGCAAAAAGCAGCGCAAACGTGCCAAGGATCGAGGGAAACAGGATCGGCAGCGCCACCATGCGCCAGTATTGCGCGCCCGTGGCGCCCAGCACCTCGGCCGCCTCACGCCATTCGCGTTTCAGCCCGTCCAGCGCCGGGGTGATGATGAGGATCATCAGCGGGATCTGGAAGAACAGATAGGTGATGACAAGGCCCCAATAGGACAGAAGGTTGAACCCCATCGCCCGCAGATTGATGCCGAATTCACTGCGCAGCCAGACGGTGATCAGGCCGACCGGACCCAATGTCGCGATGAAGGCAAAGGCCAGCGGCACGCCCGCGAAATTAGACGCAACCCCGGAAAAGGTGATCAGCGGGTTGCGCAGGCCCTTGGGCAGGCCCCCGAACACCACCGCCGCCGCCATGCCGAAGCCCACCGCACAGCCCAGAAGCGCCGTGACGAAGGACAGCTTGATCGAGGTCCAATAGGCATTGCGGTTCGACGCGGTGTTGAGATCGACAAAATTCTGCAATGTGAATCCGCCCTCCTGCCCCTGAAAAGCGCCGATGACGATCTTCATCGTCGGCAGGATCAGAAACAGAACGGCAAAGGCGGTGAAGGGCAAAAGCCCCAGCCATGCCGCGTTGAAAGGCAGGCGCCTTGATTTCGAAGCCATGAAATTCCCTGTCACGACCAGCCCTGCCTGAACGGCAGGACCCCAAAGACGGGCCCCGCCCCGGCGCATCGGCCGGGGCGGGGCGATGGCAGCGCGGCCTTACTCGACGTTGGCGCCCACGGTCGCATCCCAGCCACCGGTGACGGCGGCATTATTGGCCTCTACCTCGGCGACGGTCGGGAAATAGGCATTGGCATAGGCATCGGCCGGGGGCATCGCATCCAGCACGTCCTGCGGAACCTTGCCCGCCTCGACCAGTTCGGTGAAGCGCGCGGTCTGGCAACCACCCTTGATATAGCCAAGCTGGCCTTCGTCCGAGAAGATATGCTCCATCCACAGCTTGCCCGCATTGGGCTGCGGCGCATAGGCGCTGACCGCCTGCACATAGACGCCCGCAAGGGCCGCCGATTTCGGGATCACCACCTCGACCGGCGGGTTGCCGTTCAGGCCCTTGCCCCAGTTCAGCCCGTTATAGTCCCAGGCGATGATGATCGGGGTCGTGCCTTGCGCCAGCGTGCCGGCCTTGCCGATCACCGGGACAAAATTGCCCGCATCATTCAGCTGCTTGAAGAAATCCAGACCCTTCTCGCCCGCTTCCTGACCGGCAGCGCCGCCCATGGCCATGCCTGCGGCCAGAACGCCGAGGATCGCCTGATTCGAGGCGCGCGGATCGCCCGCCAGCGCCACCATGCCCGCATATTCGGGCTTGAGAAGGTCTGCCCAGTCCTGCGGAACATTCTCAACCATGTCCTTGTTCACGACAAAGCCCATGACACCGTAATAGGCGCCGACCCAATGGCCTTCGGGATCCTTCAGCCCGTCGGGGATCTGGTCCCAGACGGCAACCTTGTGGGGCTGCAGCAGGTTTTCGGCCTGTGCGGAGGGTCCGAAGGACAGGCCGACATCCAGAACGTCCGGCGCCTGCGGGCCCTTGTTGTTCTGGTTGGCCTTCACCGCCTCGATCTCATCGGCCGACCCCGCATCAGGGTTCAGTTCGTTGACGGTGATCTCGGGGTATTTGGCCTTGAAGGCGGCGATAATGTCGCCATAGCCGCACCAGTCATGCGGCAGGGCGATGGTGGTCAGCATGCCCTCGGCCTTGGCGGCCTCGATCAGTTCGGCCGATTGCGCCGAGGCGCTTCCGGCGGCCAGAAGTGCCGTCAGGCTGGCGCTGGTGGCAAGCAGGGTGGTGGTCTTCATCTGTAAACTCCCGTCAATGAATATCCGTGGCTGTCCTGCCATGTTCCGCTTCCCGGGAATTTGAATTCCGGACGGTCAGGCCTTGTGCCTGATGAGCATGTGACAGGAATTTGTGACACTCTGGCGACGTTCTGTCACATGTTTTTATTGTCTGGTCAGTCAATGCCAGGATTGTCCGATGATAATTCAGGAAAAATTAAACAAATCAACGCCCTGCAAGACGGTATCCGATTTTTGCCAAATGCGAGGGTCCGGACCCCGGCCGCGCCTCATGCCGGTCGGCCAGTGCCAGCAGCGCATACATGCCGCGCACGCCCAGCCAGCGCAGCGGTTCGGGCTCCCACCGGCGCAGGGGGCGATTCACCCAAGGAAGCTGGGTCAGCGCCGTCTGCCGCCCCAAGGCCAGATCGGCCAAGGTGCGGCCCGCAAGGTTCGAGGTCGAGACCCCGACGCCCACATAGCCCCCCGCATGGCCGATGCCCGTGGCCGGATCAAAGCCCACCGTCGCGCACCAGTCGCGGGGCACACCCAGCGTTCCGCACCATGCGTGATCAACCGGATGATCCTGCAGACTGGGAAAATGCCGGTGCAGCACGGATGTCAGGCGGCGGATCGTGGCGGCATCGGGGCGCCCGTCGACATCGCGGCGGCTGGCAAAACGATAAGGCGTGCCGCGTGCGCCGACCGCGATGCGGCCATCCTCAGTTCGCTGACAATAGCAGTAAAGATGCGCAAAATCACCAAGTATTTCATAATCTTGCCAACCGATCTTCGACCATTGCGCGAGGGAAAGCGGCGCGGTGACGATCTGCGCCGAATTCAGCGGCAGCCAGTCGCGGCGATGGCCCGGAAGCCCTGCGGTAAAGCCTTCGGTGCAGCGCAGGATCACCGGGGCGGTCACCGTACCCCGGGCGGTATCCACCCGTCCCGGAAGGATGCGCAACGCCCGGGTCTGTTCGGCGATCACAGCCCCCCCGTTTTCCACCAGCCGCGCCAGCCCCTGCACCAGCCGGGCCGGATGGATCCGCGCCACGCCCGGCACTGCCATCGCCCCCAACACGCCCGGAACAGCAACCCTTGCAGTGGCCTCAGTGGCATCCAGTTCGCAGATCTCCTCACCCCAGTGGCGACGATGGGCGATCTCGTCGCGCATCCGCGCCAGTTGCGCAGGGTTGGTCGCAACCACCAGTTCCTCACAGCGCCGGATGCCTTGGGAAAAGCCGCCCTGTTCAGCGGTGGCAATCACCGCATCCACCGTGCCCGCCAGCGCGCGCACCATGGCACGGACATCCGCCGCACTTCCCGTGGTCAGATAGCGGTCATGCGACCAGGCAAACCCGCCGGTCAGCCAGCCGCCATTGCGCCCCGAGGCGCCGAAACCCGCAAATTCCGCCTCAAGAATCAGGATGCGCAGATCCGGGTTGCAGGCCTGCAGCGCATGGGCGGTCCAGAGCCCGGTATAGCCCGCCCCGATGATACAGATGTCCGCCGTGTAATCGCCCGCCAGCGGTGCGCGCCGCGTGGGCAAGCCGTCCAGATCGGCCCACCAGAAGGACACGCCGCCCTGTTCCATCCCTGCCCCTTTCATCCTTGCCGTCCGACAATGCGCAATGCGGCAATTCCCGGCAAGTGCAGGGTTATGACCCGCACAAGGGTTGCATGAAACAAACCGGCATGACCTTATGTCACGCATTAAAACTGACAGGGGGTTTTCACGATGTGGGATTTTTCAGTTTCCGAGGCGCTTGGCCTCATGCGGCGCACTGCGCCTTTCCTGATATTCCGGGTTGTCGTCTATTTCGGCATCACCGTCGCGCTGATCCTTGCCACCGGCACCGGGGCCGGGCTGGGCTGGGGCATCGGCAATTTCGGGGATGAGGAGTTTCGCATTTCCTCGACCTTCTATGGCGGGATCGGCGGCTTCGGGATCACGGCGGGGGTCATCTTCTTTTTCCGCGATTACCTGCTTTATGTCGTCAAGGCGGGCCATATCGCGGTGATGGTCGAACTGATGGAAGGCGGCACCATTCCCGGCGGGCGCGGCCAGATCGACTATGCCGCCTCGGTGGTGAAACAGCGCTTTGGTCAGGCGTCGCTGCTGTTCGCGCTGGATCAGGTCATCAAGGGCGTGATTGCGGCGGTGACCGGTCTGGTGCAGGGCATCCTTGCCTTCGTTCCCGGAATGGACCGGGCCATGGGCGTGCTGCGGGCCTATCTGCGGCTGGCGGTCGGGCTGGTGGATGAGGTGATCCTGGCCCACGCGATCCGCACCAAGGCCGAAAACCCCTGGGACAGCGCGCGTGAGGCGCTGGTGCTTTACGGGCAGAACGCGAAGCCGATGCTGATCAACGCGGCCTGGCTGACGGCCATCGTCTATGGCCTCTCCTTCCTCGTCTTTCTGTTGATGCTGGCCCCGGCGGCAGCGGTGGTCTGGCTGATCCCCGGTGCCTGGTCGGCGGGCGGGCTGGTCTTCGCGCTGGTCTTTGCCTGGGCGGTGAAGGCAGCCCTGATCGAACCTTTCGCGATTGCCTGCATGTTGCAGGTCTTTTTCAAGGTCACCAAGGGCCAGACCCCCGACCCGGAATGGGAGGCGCGGCTGGCCAAGGTCTCGGACAAGTTCCGTTCGATGGGCCAGCGGGCGACCTCCTGGGTCGGATCGAAATTCGGCGGCGCACCCACGGCCTGAGGCGCGCCTTGCCGCCCCGATCCAATGCATTATCTTGCGGATCGGGTCGGTACCAAAACAAGGGCTGGGGCAAATCTCCATCAAATACAACCTTTACGCGATTAACGACCTCTGCATTCATGCGAGAGGATATGCGCGGAAACAGTGCCGCCGGACTGTTCGCAAACTACACGCCGAATTCACTTTCCTGCCCACTTGTCAGCCCAGCATCGCCACGCGACATTGAGACAGTAACATCATCCGGGACATTTCCGGACGTCTCAGGACTGACCAATGCCCAGCGATGACATGGAAATCAGCACCGAAACCACGCCGCCGCCCGCAGCGGCGCTGGATCGTGACGACTGGCTGACCCTGTTGCGCGGCATGGGTGAGGAAGGCGGCGGATTCGAGACGCTTGGCCCCCGTCATTGGGCCCTGTTCAATGAAGATGGCGGCGATCTGCTGGTCACCTTCGACGCGCTGGAAACCATCACTGCCGGATCCGCCGGCCAGATGCCGCCCGCCTTTGCGCTGGCCACCCGGCGCGGCTGGTCGCATCTGAGCGTGATCGTCGAGGGGCCGGACCGCTATCGCAGCGCCAATGTCTATCGCTATTTCGACCGGCTGGTGGATGAGGATTTCTTCGGCGGCTTCGACCGAGTGCTGTTCTTCGGCGCCGGGGCCGCCGCCCATGCCGCCTGTGCCTTTTCAGTTGCCGCCCCGGGCGCGCAGGTTCTGGCGCTCGATCCCTGCGCGACACTGGATCCGCGTCAGGCGGGCTGGGACCAGCGCCACCGGGCCCTGCGGCGGCTCGATTTCACCACCCGCTACGGCTATGGGCCCGATATGGTTGCGGGGGCAGCACAGGTCCATCTGCTGTTCGACCCGCTGCAGCGGGAAGACGCGATGCATGCAGCACTGTATCGCGGGCCGCATGTCACGCCGCTGCGCCTGCCGCATCTGGGCGGCGAAACTGAAAGCGACCTGCAGGCCATGGGCATCCTGCCCGAGATCCTGACCCTTGCGATGGCGGGCGGACTTGCGCCCGGCGGTTTTGCCCGGCTCTGGCGCAAGCGGCGCGATACGCCGCGCTATCTGCGCAATCTTCTGCAGTGCTGCGCCCGGGCCGGGCATCACCGGCGCGAGGCCGCAATCTGCCGCTGGGTCATCGCGCGGATGAAAGCGCCCAGCTTCCGCCGCCATCTGAAGGATCTTGAGGCAAGGGGGCTGCTTCCGAAAAGATCAGAGCGGGACGCGCCTGCATCATCAGCGAACAGCGCGACCGATGGGACGGACACCACAGTCAAGAACAACACGGGCAAGAATATGATCCACGCATCATCCTGACATACCGCCGCCTCTGCTGCATCGGATCGCCACGCCGCTGCCGGACAGGGGCGCAGACGGTCAGAACCGGTCAGCGCGTCTCGGTCAGGATTTCCAGATCGGCGATGCGCGCCTCGGTCAGCCGCGCCTGACAGCCGACGACCACCATCGTCTCACCGCTGCCGCCGCGCATCAGATATCCTTCGGCTTCACAGGCCGTATCGCGGAAGATGATCCAGTTTCGCTGCGCCGCGCGCAGGGCCATTTCGGCGCCGCGATCTTCGGGGGACAGGGCCGCATCCATCGCGCGCAATGCCGTCATGGCCTCGGCATAGACCTCATTCAGGCGCGCATCGGCCCGGGCCCGCTCCTCCTCCAGACAGAGGGTGATTTCGGCCTGCATATAGGCATTGTCGCAATCGGCGTGCGCGGCGGTGGCGATGCCAAGGGTGGATGCGGTCGCAAGCAGCAGGAAGGGGATCGGGCGCATAGGGAACGGGCCTCCGGCAAGGATTTCGCGCAGCATAAACCGCGCCTGTGGCGAAACGCAAATCCGCCCCCCCCCCTGCTCCCGGCAGGGATCCGCTTGCGTTTCGGACTGGAGAATCGCCGCGTGATCGGCTAGCGCCATGACATGACCCAGCAAATCTCGATCCGCCGCCCCGATGACTGGCACCTGCATCTGCGCGATGGCGCCATGCTCAAAGGTGTCCTGCCCGAAACCGCGCGCCATTTCGCCCGTGCCATCATCATGCCCAATCTGGTACCGCCAGTGGTGACCGGCGCCGATGCTGTCGCCTATCGCGCCCGGATCATGGCCGCCCTGCCCGATGGGATGCGGTTCGAGCCCCTGATGACGCTTTATCTGACCGAAGGCACCGATCCGCAGGATGTGGCCGATGCCGCCGCCTCGGGCCTGGTCAAGGCGGTGAAACTGTATCCTGCGGGGGCCACCACCAACAGCCATGGCGGCGTGCGCAATCTGGATCGCGTGCGCCCGGTGCTGGAACGCATGGCCGAAATCGGTCTGCCGCTTTGCGTGCATGGCGAGGTAACGACGCCCGAGGTCGATATCTTCGACCGTGAGGCCGTGTTCATCGACACGGTGCTGGATCCCTTGCGCCGCGCCACCCCGGGCCTGCGTGTCGTGATGGAACATCTCACGACGGCCCAAGGCGTGGCCTATGCCCGTTCCGGCGGCCCCGATCTGGCGGCCACGATCACGACTCATCACCTGATCCTCAACCGTAACCATCTCCTCGTTGGCGGGATCAAGCCGCATTACTATTGCCTGCCGGTCGCCAAACGCGAAAAGCACCGCCTTGCCTTGCGCGACGCGGCCACATCCGGCGAAGGGCGCTTTTTCCTTGGCACCGACAGCGCGCCGCATGTCGATGCCCTGAAGGAACATGCCTGCGGCTGCGCGGGCTGTTTCACCGCGACCAATACGATGGCCCTGCTCGCCCATGTCTTTGAGGAAGAGGGCGCGCTGGACCGGCTGGAGGCCTTCACCTCGCTGAACGGCCCCGCCTTCTATCGTCTGCCGCCGAATGAGACACGCATGACGCTACGCAAGGGCGACGCCGCCACCTGGCCCGACAAGATCCTGACCGAGGCCGGGCCGGTAACGGTGTTCGATCCCGGCTTTACCGTCCATTGGCATGTCGAATCCTGACCGCATGGTCACCTTGGTCCAGATACCTCCCGCGGAGCGTCCGGCAGAGGCCGCAGGAGCCTTTGGCAGAGGGACTTGGCCCAAGGTGAAAACACGCCCGCCCCAAAAGGAAATGCGATGATCCCCTCCAGCTATCCGCCCGCCACCGAAATCGCCCGCCTGACCGCACGGATGTTGCTGGAAATCAAGGCGGTGCATTTCAATGCGGCCGAACCCTTCACGCTGGCCTCGGGCCTGCCCTCGCCGACCTATATCGACTGCCGCAAGCTGATTTCCTATCCGCGCATCCGGTCCACCCTGATGGATTTCATGGCCGTGACGGTGATGCGCAATGCGGGGTTTGAGGCCTTCGACAATATCGCGGGCGGAGAGACGGCGGGTATTCCCTTCGCAGCATTGATGGCCGAACGTCTGGCCCTGCCCATGACCTATGTGCGCAAGAAACCCAAGGGCTACGGGCGCAATGCCCGGATCGAGGGCGCGATGACCGAGGGCCAGCGCGTGCTGCTGGTCGAGGATTTGACCACCGATGGCGGATCGAAACTGTCTTTCGTCGATGCGATCCGGGAAACCGGCGCGGTTTGCGCCGATACCGCGGTGATCTTCTATTACGACATCTTCCCCGAAACCACCGATCGTCTGGCCGCCCATGGCGTGCGGCTGCATCATCTGTGCACCTGGTGGGACGTTCTGACCGAGGCGCGCGCCTCGGGCGCCTTCGAGGCCGAGACCCTGCGTGAGGTGGAGGCCTTCCTGACTTCCCCCCGCGCCTGGCAGGACGCGCGGAAACCCGCCTGAGCGCCCGCCCGGAAGGCGCAAAAACCGCCCGGCACGCGCGGCCCGACGCGGCCATTCTGGGGAAAACCTCCGATTCGCGACACAGATCGCGCGGCATTGATGCGCGCCCCTACCAGATATGGTAGGGTGTAAACGGGGCCTCCCCCAAGGCGCGGCCCGGGATGGGGCTTTTCCACAGACTTGTCCCTGCCTTGCGCGACGCACCCCGAACGGGCATCCAGAGACCTTCCCGAAGTGAGGCAGACATGACCGAGATCACCCCCCTGCGCAGCGCGCTTCCCGCAACCCAGGGCGGTGCGACGGCGGAGACTGCGGCCACAGCCGAGGCCCTGCCCCATAATATCGAGGCCGAACAGCAGCTTCTGGGCGCGATCCTGACCAATAATGATGTCTATGATCGTATCTCCAGCCTTGTGAAGGCCGAACATTTCTATGATCCGGTCCATGCCCGCATCTTCGAGATCGCAGCGGCCCGTATCCAGAAGAACGCACTGGCCTCGCCGGTCACGCTCAAGGCGTTTCTTGAGGATGATCCGGGGCTGAAGGAGTTGGGCGGACCCGCCTATCTGGCGCGTCTGGCGGGGGCGGCGATCTCGGCCTTTGCCGCCCGCGATTATGCCCAGATGCTCTATGATCTGGCGGTCCGGCGTGAGCTTATCGCGCTGGGGCGCGATATTTCGGCCAAGGCCGCCAAGGTCGATGTCGCCTCGGAACCGAAAGAACAGATCGTCGAGGCCGAACAGCGGCTTTACAAGCTGGGCGAACAGGGGGTTGCCGAACGCGGTTTCCAGTCCTTCCTCAAGGCCGTGACCGATGCGGTGAATGTCGCCAATGCCGCCTATCAGCGCGATGGCGGGCTGGCCGGGATTTCCACCGGCCTGACCGATCTGGACCGCAAACTGGGCGGGCTGCACCCGTCCGACCTTCTGATCCTTGCCGGGCGTCCCTCGATGGGCAAGACCTCGCTGGCGACGAATATCGCCTTCAACATCGCCAAGGCTTACCGGCGGGGCCGCCTGCCCGACGGATCAGAAGGCGCGGTCGAGGGCGGCGTTGTCGGCTTTTACAGCCTTGAGATGAGCGCCGAACAGCTGGCCGCGCGGATCCTGTCGGAAGCATCTGAAGTGCCAAGCGAACAGATCCGCCGCGGCGACATGACCGAGGCCGAATTCCGCCGCTTCGTCGATGCCGCCAAAAGCCTTGAGGCCTGCCCGCTTTACATCGACGACACGCCCGCCCTGCCGATCAGTCAGGTCGCGGCGCGCGCGCGGCGGCTGAAACGCACGCATGGGCTGGATGTGCTGATGGTCGACTATCTGCAACTTCTGAAAGGCTCGTCCAAGGAAAGCCGTGTGCAGGAAGTGTCGGAAATCACACAAGGATTGAAAGCCATCGCGAAGGAACTGAATATCCCCGTGGTCGCCCTGTCGCAGCTGTCGCGTCAGGTCGAAAGCCGCGAGGACAAGCGCCCACAACTGTCGGACCTGCGGGAATCGGGGTCGATCGAACAGGATGCCGATGTGGTGATGTTCGTCTACCGTGATGAATACTACAAAGAACGCGAGAAGCCCGGCGATCACGAGTTGGAAAAGATGGCCTCGTGGCAGGCGATCATGGAGCAGGTCCATGGCAAGGCCGAGGTCATCATCGGCAAGCAGCGCCATGGCCCCATCGGTTCGGTCGAACTCAGCTTCGAAGGGCGGTTCACCCGGTTCGGCAATCTGGTCAAACCCTGGCAGGATGGCGAGCGGTTCTGATCCCTGCCGCCCTTGCGCCAGCGCGGGGGGCCGTCTGCCCCCCACGGATTTGCAGAGCGCAAATCCTCCCCCCGAGGATATTTCTAGACAGAAAAAACGATCATCCGCCTTGCGGCCTGGCCTGGTTTTTTCTGGCTGCAACTATCCCCGATGGAGACGGTGGAGGGACGCCTGCAAGGCCTTGAAATCACTTACCTGTTGATTTTCACCCAGAACTGACCCGGGTTTTTCATCGAGAATTGACCCGGCTTTGAGTATGGATTTCGGGTCAGGCAGGGGTCAAGATCTGTGTTGTCTCCTTCTTTTTCTTTGCTGCGGATGC
>NZ_JAESVN010000040.1 GCF_016765775.1 Szabonella alba
GAGGCGCGGCCCGTTTCCGGGCCGCGCACCGGGACGCTCCGGGAGAGTGGAGCGCCCGTGACGGGTCGGGATCAGGCGTTGGAACTGTCGTCGAGGCCCCCCAGCAGGCCCTCCGACCCCAGCAGACCACCCAGCAGCCCGCCGCCATCGCCGCCCAGCAGTCCACCAACCGTGTCGGTCACGCCATCCAGCGGGCCACCGTCACCGCCGAGCAACCCGCCCAGCAGGCCCTCATCGCCGCCCAGCAGGCCACCAACCGTGTCGGTCACGCCATCCAGCAGACCACCGTCCCCGCCGAGCAACCCGCCCAGCAGGCCCTCATCGCCGCCCAGCAGGCCACCAACCGTGTCGGTCACGCCATCCAGCGGGCCAGCGTCCCCGCCGAGCAACCCGCCCAGCAGGCCCTCATCGCCGCCCAGCAGACCACCAACCGTGTCGGTCACGCCATCCAGCAGACCACCGTCACCACCGAGCAACCCGCCCAGCAGGCCCTCGTCGCCGCCCAGCAGACCACCAACCGTGTCGGTCACGCCATCCAGCGGGCCACCGTCACCACCGAGCAAACCACCCAGCAGGCCCTCATCGCCGCCCAGCAGGCCGCCAACCGTGTCGGTCACGCCATCCAGCAGACCACCGTCACCGCCGAGCAACCCGCCCAGCAGGCCCTCATCGCCGCCCAGCAGACCACCAACCGTGTCGGTCACGCCATCGAGCGGGCCACCGTCACCGCCGAGCAAACCACCCAGCAGGCCCTCATCGCCGCCCAGCAGGCCGTCCAGCAAGCCGCCGCCCGTGCCGTCGCCGCCCCCGGCCAGCAGACCGGTGCCCGTCAGATCGCCCAACAGGCCCTCTGACCCGGTCACTGTCCCCAGCAGTCCGTCATTGCCGGTCACATCACCCAGAAGCCCTTCGGATCCGGTGATATCGCCCAGCACGCCGCCATTTCCGGTGACGCTCCCCAGCAACCCGCCATCAGCCAGAACCGGGTCCAGCAGGCCCTGATCCGGATCGGGACCATCGCCCAGAACCGGCACGCCGATCAGACCGCCCGTCAGACCGCCCAGCAGGCCGTCACTGCCCAGAAGATCACCCAGAAGCCCCTCGGACCCGGTCACATCGCCCAGAAGACCGTCATTGCCGGTGATGTCGCCCAGAAGGCCACCATCGGCCAGAACCGGATCAAGCAACCCGGCCGCAGGCTCGGTGCCATCCGTCGGGTCCGTTCCATCCGTCGGGTCCGTGCCGTCTGTCGGGTCCGTGCCATCCGTCGGGTCCGTGCCATCCGTCGGGTCCGTTCCGTCGGTCGGATCAGTGCCATCCGTCGGATCGGTGCCATCGGTCGGATCAGTGCCATCCGTCGGATCGGTGCCATCCGTCGGATCCGTGCCGTCGGTCGGATCGGTGCCATCCGTCGGATCAGTGCCATCCGTCGGATC
>NZ_JAESVN010000041.1 GCF_016765775.1 Szabonella alba
TGCCGCAGCGGCACCTTGAACAGGAGCTTGATGGTCAGGCATGTGTGGATACCCCCGCTTGCGCAAGTGTTTTCTGATTCCCATGGGCAGTGACCGGCTGCGAACATGTGTAAGGCCTTTTTGTGCGGCCTTCTCGCGCCGCTGGCCGGTATGGAAGTACGCGGATGGGGGCCATATCAAATCTGCGAGCTCGCGGCTCTCTGCCTGACGCTGGTTTGCTCCACCCGGACCTGTCGATCCTTGCCCATACGGTATCAGTGCGCCACTTGCGTCACCGACGCTCCTGCCGGGAAGGGTTCAGCAAACCGCCCCGGCAGGATCCCTATAATCGGTCCGATGCGTCACCATGGCCCAGATGATCCGGGCAAGCTTGTTGGCCAGAGCGATGGCGATCACCATGCGCGGTTTGCGCGACAGCATGCGCGCAAGCCAAGAGCCCGGCTTTCCGCCATCGCGCCCTTTCCAGTGGATGATCGACATCGCCCCGCTGATCAGCAATCGGCGAATGTCGCGCTGGCCCATCTTCGACGTTCGCCCGAGACGCTGTTTGCCTCCGGATGAATGCTGCCGCGGAACAAGGCCCAGCCAAGCAGAGAAGTCCCTGCCGCGGGCGAATGCTTCCATGGCCGGCGCGAATGCCTCGACCGCCATTGCCGTGATCGGCCCGACACCGGGGATCGTGCGGAGACGCCGCGTCAGCTCACGCTCGTCGGCTTCCGCGTCGATGCGGCACTCCAGTGTTTCGATTTCCTTTGCCGTCTGGGCGATCCGGTCAAGGTAGAGCGCGCCGATCTCGCGAACCTGATCGGGCAGCCCGTTCAATCGGTCGTCCAGGGCTTGGATGAATGGCTCAATCGACCGGCGGCCGCCTCGCACCGCAACGCCATGTTCGGCCAGGTGAGCTCGCAGCGCATGCACCAGCTGCGTTCTCTGCATCACAAGCAAATCGCGGGTCCGAAACAGCATGGCAAGAGCCTGCTGCTCTTTCGACTTGACCGGAACTGTACGCATCGACGGCCTCAGAGCCGCCTCGACAATAGCCTCGGCATCGTTCGCATCGTTTTTCTGGCGCTTAACGAACGGCTTCACATAAATTGGCGGGATCAGCTGGACGTCATGGCCGAGCGCGGTCAGTTCTCGCGCCCAGTGGTGTGAGGTGGCGCACGCCTCCATGGCCACCTTGCAGGGCTCTATCTGCGACATGAAGAGAAGAAACTGGTTCCGAGACAGACGCTTCTTCAAAATGGGCCCATCTTCGGCGCCCGCTCCGTGCAGTTGAAAGACATTCTTGGCTAGGTCAACTCCAATTATGGCAAACTTCTTCATGGGTACCCCCTCCTATGTGGCGATGATGACCTCACCACCCTGGCACATTGCGATGCCGTCGGGCGGGGGTATCCACCACATCAG
>NZ_JAESVN010000042.1 GCF_016765775.1 Szabonella alba
CGTCTGGACCTGTCACGTATTTGTGCCGCCCCCAGTGCTCGTTAGGCCACTTTCCGTTCGAAGGCGACCGGGCTTTTCCAGTCCAGTGCTGAGTGGCGTCGTCGCGGATTATAGAACCCGTTGATGTATTCGAAGATTGCCATCTCAGCTTGCCGCCTGGTTGCCCATGACCGCCGCCAGATGAGCTCGGCCTTGATGGTTTTGAAGAACGTCTCGACGGTCGCATTGTCATAACAATTACCTTTGCCGCTCATGGAGACTTTGAAGCCATGCTGGCGCAGGATCTTCTGGTAGTCATGTGAACAGTATTGGCTGCCGCGATCACTGTGGAAGATGCAGCCTTTGGGCGGAGATCTGAAGGCGATGGCCATCTTCAAGGCCCGGATCGCCAGGTCACGCTTCATGCGATTGCTGACAGCCCAGCCGATCACGCGGCGGGAATGCAGGTCCAGGATGACTGCCAGATACAGCCACCCCTCGCGGGTCCAGATGTAGCTGATATCGCCCGCCCATTTCTGGTTCGGCTGATCTGCTTTGAAGTCGCGATCCAGCAGGTTCGGGGCGATGTTGAACGTATGTTCGCTATCTGTGGTTGCCTTGAACTTGCGCGTTCTCTCAACGGTAATCCCGTTTTCGCGCATCAGACGACCCACGCGCCGGTGCCCCACATCGACACCGACCTCCTTCAGCTCTTCGGTCATCCGTGGGCGACCATAGCTGCCCAGGCTCAAACGCGACTGTTCCTTGATATGCGCCAGAACAACCATATCCGTGCGCTGCCTGCGGCTGGCGGGGCGGCTCCGGAAAGCCCGCAAGCCACGCGGGCTGACGTTCATGGCCTGGCACAGCCGGTCGATCGGGAAGGCACCACGCTGTTCTTCGACGAACCGAAACCTCATGGCTTTTGGCTCGCGAAGAACTGGGTGGCTTTTTTTAGGATATCCCTCTCCTCCTTGAGGATGCGGTTCTCGCGCCGAAGTCGCTCGTTCTCCCGCGCAAGCTCGCGATCCTCGGGCGATACCACATCCGTGTCGCGGTGAGCCGTCACCCATTTGTTCAGGGTCGAAAGCCCAACACCAAGATCGTCGGCAACCTGACGCCTTGTTAGCCCGCTGGTCAGTGCAATTCGCACCGCGTCTTTGCGAAATTCATCCGTTCTTCCCGTGCCCATAGTTCGTCTCCTTTGCTGCACATTATGCTATCAAAGGAGCGGCACCAAACCGCGACAGGTCCAG
>NZ_JAESVN010000043.1 GCF_016765775.1 Szabonella alba
GGTAATCCTCCCCATGGTTAAGGGGCTGCATAAGTAGAATTTTCTCGTAGCGTGAGCTGAGGAGATTCGAATGAGAAAGAGCCGTTTCACCGAGCCGCAGATCATGGCTGTGCTTCGTCAGGCCGAGAGCGGCGTGGCCGTGCCTGAACTTTGCCGGGAGCATGGGATCAGCACAGCGAGCTTTTACAAATGGCGCTCGAAGTATGGCGGCATGGATGCGTCGATGATGAGCCAGATGAAGGTGCTTGAAGACGAGAACCGGCGGCTGAAGCGCATGTTTGCCGACCTGAGCATGCAGGCCGAACTGCTCAAGGAAGCGCTTGGAAAAAAATGACGCGGCCAGCTCAACGCCGGGAGCTGGCCGAGAAGGCTGTGGCGACGAAGGGGGTGAGCATCGCGCTGGCTTGTCGGGCATTTAGCGTCAGCGAGACCTGCTTTCGCTACAGCCCGAAGCGCGATGCCGAGAACGAGTTCATCGCCGACCTTCTGGAAGGGCTGACCAAGGCGCACCGGACTTGGGGCTTCGGACTATGCTTCCTGCATATGCGCAACGTCCAGGGGCACCCGTGGAACCACAAGCGCGTCCACAGGATCTACTGCGAGCTGGAGCTGAACCTGCGGATCAAGCCCCGCCGGAGGATCAAGCGCGACAAGCCCGATGCGCTCAGTGTCCCAAAGGCCCCGAATACCGTCTGGTCAATGGACTTCATGGCTGATCGCTTGGCCGACGGTCGCCAGTTCCGGCTTCTGAACGTGCTGGACGACTTCAACCGTGAGGGGCTGGGCATTGAGGTCGACTTCTCGCTCCCGGCTGAGCGGGTGGTCCGGGCCCTCAATCAGATCATCGAGTGGCGCGGAAAGCCCCTAGCCATCAGGGTCGACAATGGCCCTGAATACATCAGCTCCACGCTGATGATCTGGGCCGAGAAGCAGGGCATCGTCCTGAACCACATCCAGCCCGGGCAGCCCCAGCAGAACGCGTATGTCGAGCGTTACAACAGGACAGTCCGCAATGAATGGCTGGACCTATACATCTTTGAAACCATCGAGGAGGCGCAGGAGATCGCAACCGACTGGCTATGGACTTACAACAATGAGCGCCCCAACATGGGCATCGGCGGCATCACACCCGCCCAGAAACTGAAGATGGCTGCCTGAAGTCTACTTCTGGGCCCCGTTAAAACGGGGAGGATTACC
>NZ_JAESVN010000044.1 GCF_016765775.1 Szabonella alba
CGATCACCGGGTCGTCATTGGTTCCGGTGACGGTCACGGTGATGGTGGTGCTGGCGGTGCCGTCGAGCGAGGCCACGGTCCAGCGTTCGGTGAAGCTCGCACCCTCGGCCAGCGACTGAACCGCCGCCAGCGTGTTGTCGATCGCGTAGCTCCAGTTGCCCGCCGCGTCGATCACCAGCGTGCCAAGTGCGCCCGCGCCGCCATGGCTCGCCCCGGCAAAGGCAAGGCTGCCCGGCGCGATCAGGCTTTGGCCCGCATCGGGATCGGTCACCGTCAGGCTGCCCGTGGTGGTCAGCGTATCGGGCTGGTCATCCTCGGTCACGCCGCCCGTCACATCCCCGGTGATCGTCGCGGCGTCATTCGACCCCGTCACCGTCACCGTGATCGTCTCGCTGGTCAGACCATCCGCCGAGGTCACCACCAGCGTCTCGGTCGCCGTCTCACCCGCGTTCAGCGCCTGCGTCGCGGCCCGGTCATTGTCCAGCGCATAGGACCAGACCCCCGTCGCGGGGTTGAAGCTGAACTGCCCGTAAACCCCGGCCAGATCGCCCGCATCCGGCGTCTGGAACACCGACTGCCCCGCATCCGGATCGCTGACCACCAGTTGCCCGCCCGTCACCGGCTGGCCTGGCGCGGCATTGTCGCGGCCCCCGGCCTCGGTCACCGACCCCGTTGCCGGGCCGGTGATCACCGCCGCGTCATCCGCCCCCGTCACCACAACCGTCACCTGCGTCACGGCGCTGGCGCCATGTTCATCCGTCACCCGCAGATCAAAGGTCAGTGTCTCGGTCTGGCCTGCGGTCAGTCCTTGCGTCGCCGCCGCGCTGTTATCCAGAACATAGGCCCATTCCCCGGTCACCGCATCGACCGTGAAGCTGCCAAAGCGGCTGTCCGCCGGGGTCGCAAGGCTCCACCGCGTCTCCGCCCCCGCATCCGGATCGGACCAGACCAGTTGCCCCGAGGCCCCGGGCACGCCGCCATCCGCGCGGCCCGCCTCGGTCACCGCACCCGACAGGGTGCTTGCCGCCGCATCGATCACCGGCAGGTCATTCGTGCCCGTCACCGTCACAACCAGATCGGCCACCGCCGTGCCGCCCTGACCATCCGAGACCGTATAGGTGAACACCTCCTGCGCCGTCTGACCCAA
>NZ_JAESVN010000045.1 GCF_016765775.1 Szabonella alba
CTATCTGCCCATCGAACTGGTCGAGAAACGGCAGGTCGCCACCGAAGAGCCCGGCATGGGCCTGTCCAGGCGCGAATTCGGCGTGCTGGAACTTTTGGCCGAAGGGATGCCGAACCGGGAAATCGGCGCGGCCCTGACGCTGGCCGAGCCGACGGTGAAGATGCATGTCAAATCCATCTGCAAGAAACTGGGCGTCAGCAACCGCACACAGGCCGTGATCGCCGCCCGGGACCGCAAACTGATCTGAGGAACCATGACCAAGCCCCCCGTCATCGTCTTTGCCGGCGCGGTCTATCCCGGCCAGTTCGGCGCGCTATGCGACTATCTGCGCAAGACCGGAATGGCCGAAACCTATTTCCTGACCACCCCCGGCCACCGGGAAAAGCACAAGGACAAGGGCGCGCATATCCTTGCCTTCACCCCTGATGGCAAGATCGTGGGGGATACGCATTATTACTATACCGCCAAGCTGGAACGCTCGGCGCGCATCGGCCGGGGCCTGCTGAACGCACTGCTTGCCTTTGAGGAACAGCGCCGCATTGACGTGCTGGTGACCCATTCGCTTTGGGGTGCGCCGCATTTTCTGTATGATGAGATCGGCGCCGCCATCGTCAGCTATATCGAATTTCCCAGCTACCGCGCCCATGGCTGGGATCCGGCCTATCCGCCCGACCGCGCCCAGCGGATGAGCGACAAGAACATCGAGATGATGCATTTTCATCAGGCGCTGCGCAGCGATCTGGTGATCTGCCCCAGCCATCACGCCAAGCGCATGTTCCCGCCTGCCCTGCAGGGCAATATCGAGGTGCAGCTTGAAGGGCTGGACTTCGGCCCGCCGCTGATCCGGCCCGAGGGCGGACCTTTCACCATCGGATTCACCGCGCGCGACCTGTCCAGTGCCAAAGGGTTCGACCGCTTTGTCGAGATTGCCGACCGCCTGATCCGCGCGGGCGTCGAGGCGCGGTTCATCGCGCTTGGCGACAGCAGCGGCTCGACCTATGGCTATGAACAGCAATGGGTGCAGCGCAGATATGGCGGCGAGGTGCCGGATTTCTGCGCCCATCTGATGCGCGACTATCCGGCGGTGGCAAAGGGGCTCGAACTGCCGGGGAAGCTGCCTTA
>NZ_JAESVN010000046.1 GCF_016765775.1 Szabonella alba
CGGCCTGTTTCAGGCGGGTGCGGATGGCGTTGCGGCGGGCGGGGTCTGTGCCGAGGCTTCGGGCCAGCGCGATATAGTCTTCGGGCGTATCGGCCAGCAGCTCGGCAAAGCCGTGGCTGGCCACCAGAAACTGGTCGATGGACCGGGTCGAGCGGCGGCGCAGCGTGACCGGCGGGATGCCGTGGATCAGCGCCAGATGCGTCATCGTCGCGCCGCCATGCGGGAAGGGGTTGAGGTAAAGATCGGCGCAGGCCAGGGCCGCCTCGGCCTCGGCCACGCTCAGCTCACCCAGCACCCGGATGCGCGCGGGGTCGAGCCCGGTCTCGGCCGCGGTTTCCGCGATCTGGCGGTTGAAGGTGAAGGCCATCGACCGCGCCGCCCAGCCCGGATTATAGGGTGCCAGCAACAGGATACCCCGCGGCACGCCAGCGACGGCGCGCATCATCGTGGCCAGCGTCTCATGGCGCAGCTTCATCGAGGAGCCGGCATTCATCAGGACCACATCGTCCGGCGCAAGGCCAAGGGCCGCGCGGTCCAGCGGCGGGTCGGGGCGCGGCTCCAGCGTGGTCAGGTAGTTGATGACCGGGCCGGGCAGGCGGATCAGACGCTCGGCCTGATCGGCCTGCGCCACCTCATGGCCGGGGTGGTCGCTGGCCCCGGTCAGCATGGCGTCAAAGGACGGATAGCCGAGCCCCATCGGCACATGGGAATTCAGCACGATCTGCAAGGGCGCCACGCGGTGATAGAGCGCCAGATCCAGCGGCTGCAGCCCATAGGTGGTGGCATTGGCGTAAAGGAAGACATCCAGCCGGTCGGCCAGCAGGGCGGCGCGGATGCCGGCGGGATCTTCGGGCAGGTCGCGGCGATGGCGGATGGTGGCGTCGAAGATCCGGGCAAAGCCGGGATCCTTGCTGACGACGCGGTCATGAAAGCCGATGGAATAGGCAAAGATCTCATAGCGCGCGGGGTCAAAGCCGGTGAGGCAGGTGAGCACGGCCTCGCTGTCGGGGCCCTTGTCGAAGGTGCGGCACAGGATCCCGATCCGGATCCGCCGCGCCGGCGCCGCCACCCCGCCCGCCGCAGAAGCCGGAGCCAGTTGGGGCGCCGGATCCGCGCGTGCG
>NZ_JAESVN010000047.1 GCF_016765775.1 Szabonella alba
GCGGCGGTTCAGTCGCTGGCCGAGGGTGCGAGCTTCACCGAACGCTGGACCGTGGCCTCGCTCGACGGCACCGCCAGCACCACCATCACCGTGACCGTCACCGGAACCAATGACGACCCGGTGATCGCGGGTCAGGCCAGCGGCGATGTGGTCGAGGATGGCCGCCAGAGCGTGCAGGGTCAGCTGACGGTCAGCGATGTGGATCTGGGCGACAGCCATGTCTGGAGCGTGCCGACGCCGGGTGAGGCGCAATATGGCGCGCTGACGGTCGATCCCTCCGGGCGCTGGACCTATGTGCTGGACAACAACCTGCCGGCGGTTCAGGCGCTGAAGGCGGGTGAGACGCGGGTGGATGCGATCACGGTGCGGGTCACCGACAGCGCGGGCGGCTGGGATGATCAGGTGGTGACGATCACGGTCACCGGCACGAATGACGCGCCGGTCGCGGTGGCGGATACGGGCGTGACGCCCGAGGATACGGTTCTGGACGTGGGCGGCGCGGGGTCTGCGGGCAATCTTCTGGCCAATGACAGCGATGCGCTGGTGGTGCAGTCGGTGGCAGGGGGCCAGCCGGTTCCGGCGGGCGGCGCGACGGTTGCAGGCTCGGCCGGCGGCGTGTTCACGATTTACCCTGATGGCAGCTATCGCTTTGATCCCGATGGGGCCTTTGCCGATCTGGGCCCGGGCGACAGCCGTCCCAGCACGGTCACCTATACGGTCTCGGATGGTCAGGGCGGCACCTCGACGGCGGAACTGACGGTGACGGTGACCGGGGTCAATGACGCACCTGTTGCGACGGACGACGCGGGTTCGGTTCGGGAGGCGGGTGTTCAGGCGGGGGGCAATGCGGGTGATCCGGGTGTTGCGCAGGCCTCGGGGAATGTGCTGACGAATGACAGCGATATTGATGG
>NZ_JAESVN010000048.1 GCF_016765775.1 Szabonella alba
CCGGGCTTCTACCGCGAGATCACGCTTCAGGCGATCACTCGTGGCCCAGCCGACGACGCGCCGGGAGAAGAGATCCAGCACGACCGCGAGGTAAAGCCAGCCCTCCGCTGTCCAGATGTAGGAGATGTCTGCTCCCCACTTCCGGTCCGGGCCGTCCGCCGTGAAGTCCTGTGCCACAAGGTTCGGCGCGACGGGCCAAGCATGTTCGCTGTCCGTCGTCCGCTTGAAGCGCCGTTTTTGCCGCGCGATCAACTGGTTCTCGCGCATCAGGCGTGCCGTGCGATGCCGCCCGATCTCATGGCCCTCGTCGACGAGGTCGCGGTGCATGCGCGGGCTGCCATAGGTCCCGTTCGACAGCGCGAAGACCGTCCGGATATGCGCCAGATAGACCATGTCCTGCTGCTGGCGACGACAAGCGGGCCGTTCCTGCCAGGCGAAGAAGCCGCTCTGACTGACCCCAAGGACGCGGCACATCTGGCTGATCGGGAAGCTGGCCTTCTCTGCATCGATGAAGGCGAACTTCACCCGTGGCGGGTTCACTCGAACCAGTGGCGTTCACCCGCCACATCCCTCCCTCGCGAAGAAGGCCGCGGCTTTTTCTAGAATGTCGCGCTCCTGCTTCAGGACCGCATTCTCACGCCGAAGCCGCTTCAGCTCGGCATGCAGATCGATCGGTGCCTCACTCGGCTCCCTGACATCACGCTCTTGGCTCAGCCATCGCGTCAGCGTCGAAAGCCCGATGCCCAGATCCTCCGCGATCTCACGCCGCGTCCGGCCGCTGGTCAGTGCCAGCCGCACCGCTTCACGCCGAAACTCCGGCGTCGGTCTGTTCCCGTTTCCCATAGAACACCTCCTGGTTCCTCAGTTGGTGCTCTCAACATTTGCCGGGCAAGTC
>NZ_JAESVN010000049.1 GCF_016765775.1 Szabonella alba
AAATCCCCCGCCGTCACCCCCGCCCCGACCCCTGGCGCGCCGGTCAGTTCCAGCACCCAGTCGGCGGCACCATCGCCGTTCTGATCGCCGATCAGAAGACCCCCGGCGGCGAAGTGGTAGAATGAGGCCTGCCCGCCGCCGAGCAATCCGCCCGTGCCGTTGAACGTGGTGTTCAGTGCGGTCAGGTCGATCCGGTCCTCCCCGGACTGGAAGCCCGTGATCACATCGCGGCCCGCCCCGATGCCGATATGGTTGGCCGAGGCGAAGACGAAACTGTCCGCGCCGGGCCCGCCATTCATCACGTCCTTGCCGGTTCCGCCATGGATCGTGTCATTGCCAAGGCCGCCCCAGATCGTGTTGCTGCCGGCCGAGCCAAAGATCACGTCATTGCCCGCGCCCCCGCCGATATTGTCGTGGCCCAGCCCGCCATAGACCGTATCAGCCCCGTCGCCGCCCCGGATCGTGTCATTGCCCGCACCGCCGCCGATGAAATCGCCGCCTGCACCGGCCTGAATGAAATCCGACCCGCCATTGCCGAAAAGCTGGTTGGTGCCATTGCCGCCACCATAAATGCTGTCCGACCCTGCGCCGCCCTGCACCGTGTCATTGCCGAGCCCGCCCCAGATGGTATTCGCCCCCGCCGCCCCGAAGATCAGGTCATCTCCGGCGCCGCCGCCGATATTGTCGTGGCCAAGCCCGCCATAGATCGTATCGGCTGCATCGCCGCCCCGGATCGTGTCATTCCCGGCGCCGCCGCCGATGAAATCGCCGCCATTGCCTGCAAAGATCAGGTCATCTCCGCCATTTCCGAACAGC
>NZ_JAESVN010000004.1 GCF_016765775.1 Szabonella alba
CCCGCTGGTCAGTGCAATTCGCACCGCGTCTTTGCGAAATTCATCCGTTCTTCCCGTGCCCATAGTTCGTCTCCTTTGCTGCACATTATGCTATCAAAGGAGCGGCACCAAACCGCGACAGGTCCAGTCCACGCGGTTCTCCCCTCGGTGCGACTCGGTCTCTGGCATTTCTGGTCAGTAGTCCATGCACTTTCAATGCAGGCCATCCGCCAGCCTGGGGTCGAGATTAGTAACGAGACTACCCAGGACCTAAATAGCAGTCACGAACTGATCATTGTGGGTGCTGTCTCTGGGCTGGGACTTGCCGCAGAGGAATCGTCGGGTCCATATTGGAGACGATATCGCAATGTCGCTGTCCGACGTCGACGGGAAACGCCTTGAGGGATGTATGCAGAAGTCAATTAGAGTGGCGCTTAACAAGTTTCCGACCGTGCCGCCTTCACTCCAAAATCCAGCAAATCCGGCAAGTCCCGTACTGGAAATCATGGTCAATCTAGCCGACTTGTATCACTACTATTATCTGCAGAGCTACGACAGGGCCCCGCCGAATCCTGACCCCGCCGAGTTCGAGCACGTTCGCTATCTGGAGCCATGCACCACTTTTCGGTTCCAGCGGAACGGCCTCGGCGCCAACAAGACGAAGAAGCAAAACAACTCGAATGAGCTCGGCGAGGCTTTCTGTCGTTGGTTCCTGGCGGAGCACCTTGAAATCACGCACGTCGCCCGGATCGAAGACGTGCGAAATCACGGCGCGCTTTCTTGGGCGCATGGCGTCACAGTCGAATACAATCCCAGCACCGAAGGAGATGCGCCCGACTATTTCTGCGTGGAGCCGACTGGCCAAGTGTCTCTCGCGGAGGCGAAGGGTACGATCCAGGCAGTCGGTTTCAAGGCTAAGAAATTCGCAACCTGGCGCAATCAGTTCAATCGGGTGCGCGTTCTTGATCGGCTCGGAAACGCGATGAGCGTAAAGGGCTACATCGTAGCGATGCGATGGGCAGTCCACACTCACAGCCGCGCCATCTTCACGACTCTTTCCGCTGAGGACCCACAAACCCCAGGTGAGCGCCCCTTTTTCGATGAAAGCGGGGCGTTCGCGGCCGCAGTGCGCTCCGTCCATTATGCGTCGAGCCTTGCGAAGATCCGCCAGCCCGTCCTCTCGGCCGCGCTCGCGACAGGTACGACGATCGCTGACGATCTGAGCTTCCAGATCATAATATGGGAATGCCTGCTACCGGCGCTGAAGGGACTGCGGTTTGTGGGAGGCTATTTCCCGACCGATCCCGAGGGCGTTCAGCCCTTCAGGTTCCATGCCGGAAAGTTGGTCGCCGTGCCGAACGATCCCTTGAGACTTGATCGGAGCTCAGGCACATTTATCGGCATTGAAGAGAAGACGTTTCGACACCTTGTCGGCACCGCACGAAACGGACCGATGACGATCAACGATCTGCCGCGCCTCGAGCGCCGGATCGCTGGATTCAGTGGCGCAAGCTATCTTCCGGACGGCCATGTACTGGGTTCGATCGATCTGTTCCGCCCGATTGACGCCGATCTGGTCTGATCGACGGCGAGCGTTGGGATTGTTGGCAGGACATAGCTAAACCGGTGCCGCCAGTCTCTTCGCTTAGCTACGTACACAGGCGAACTAGCGGCTAAGGGCATTCGTTTTCATGAATGGCAATCAGATTGTATCGTGGCGTCGCCCTCTCGCAATGGCCAGCCGCGAACTTTACGAGCGAGGATTAGCCCTATGCTTAAGTTTTCCGATCTGAACCCGGAACTGCTCAATCCTGGCAGCGATCAGACGGTGTTCGAGGCGACCATCGACGCGCACGGTACATACACGACGGAGCATTTCGTGCTGCGTTTGAGCCCACGCGCGCACGAGCTGGTCGATGCCATCACCCGGCAGGAAACAGACGGCTATGAAACAGCGGAACTGTATCAGGCCTATTCCACCTATCTGCATGAAACGATCCACTGGTGGCAGCACGTCGGATCGACGGCAGGCTTGATCCTGAGCCTATCATATCCTGCGCAGGTGTACGGCAGCATGCAATTCCTTCGGGATTTTGCACGAGAGGTCGGTGCAGTGAAGCCGGTAAAGGCATGGGCAGATCGCGCACTGATCGATGGCACGCCGACCCTCGATCCAAGGCTTATTGCCGGCAATGTCGCTGTCAACAATGCCCTCGATATCAAGTACTACAAGCAACTCGCCTTGTCTCCCAAGTCGGTGCTCGAACATGAGCGCTCGCCCTTTTTCCTCGGTGTGGGCCACAGCTATCTGAAGGCCTATGGCGACACCATCAGCGCCATTAACGGCTCATGCGACTTCGTTGACGGCCAGTTTCCCGATCCCGAGAGGTGGGATGCGGACACCCGTCGGCTGCATGCCGGACGCAACGAAGGCTTCCCTTATGGTCCGCGGCCGCCCTATGCCGAGATCGGCCTGCACCACATCTTTGAAGGTCAGGCCCGCTTCTGTCAGATCCAGTTTCTGGCATCGGCCGGCGGCCCCGAACTGCTTCAGACTTATCGCGACGATGGCTATTTCTCGCCGCTCTACGGGAATGCCTTCGAGCTGTTTCTCAAGCTGACGGCCAAAGAATGGCCGGAGCGCTATGACGACCCGCTGGTCGGCCTCTTCCTCCTCATCTGCGATCTGGCGATCAACCCCACGCGCGGTTTTCCGCTGGATATTGAGCATTTCGACTACCTCATCAGCGACGTGGATGCCGGGGCTCGGTTCACGCTTCTGTGTCTGGCAGCGGCAGAGGCGCCGGAACTTGCGAAAGGCGTGCAGACCTATTCCGCCCTCGAGTATGATTATATCGCGGGTCGGCTGACCGACCGTTGCGGCTATGATCATCCGCATGCCGCCCTAGAAGCGGTCGTGGGTCTTTTGGGAGATGGTGGTCCAGTCGATGCGCTAATGGAGGAACATCGCACATTTAGCTTTCAGGCCGTGAACACGCCGGTGCGCGTCATGGTCGCGCACTATATCGCCTTCTGCCGCGACAAGCTGAAGCGGCCCGAATTCTTCTGCTGGCCCGGCATGTGGCTGGCCGGGGAGAAGGCAACGCCGGAGGGGAGCGCTCTCTTTGTCGATCATCTGTCCCTCTTTCAGGACCGAGCCGATACTGAGCAGATCTTTCCGCGCGCTATGCCCGGTCGCAGCGATCAGAACACCAAGATGCTCGTGCAGACCTTTTTCACTAGCATGCTCGTATATGATCTTGCGCTGCAATGGACCTTGCAATCGGGACCTTTCCGCTACGACTTCAAATGGCTCACCGGGAAGAGCGAGAATGGCGCACTCATCGCGCTCGCAAAGCGTCAGTTCAGACAATATTACGGGATCGATCCTGATACCTGCGACCTGATCGATCCGCCGGAGATCGGGGCGCAGGCCTAGACCATGATCGCGCGTTTGCGGTGGCGATGAGAGGCTGAGTGCTGTTTCTGCATACTCGCCTGAGACGAACGGCAGTTTCGTACTGCATCGCTACGATACCTCCCCGAGTTTGCTGCAGCACCCGCCGAAGGGCGGCTTTGGAGAATACGGCTATGCAGCATTCTAAGCAGGTGACCGGCGGCTTTAGGCCGAGTGCGCTGGTCAAGGGGCTGCCGCACGCCCGTGCCGTCGCTAGGGGAGGCAGATCGACGCGAGGAGCCTATTGCAGCCATTTGGCCCGCTGGCTTAGTCTTCCAGTTCGCGCAATCCGGAGGAAGCATCGGGTGAAATCGATCAAAGCGGGATACCTCAATATCCACTACCATGAGACCGGGCCGGAATGCGGAGATCCGGTGATCCTGCTGCATGGCTTTCCCTATGACGCCCGCGCTTACGATGCAGTCGCCTCCACCCTCGCCGGGCGTGGGTATCGCTGTCTTGTCCCGTATCTGCGTGGCTTTGGCCCCACCAGTTTTCTTTCTCCCGACACGATGCGCTCAGGCCAGCAGGCCGCCCTCGGGGCCGATCTTCTGGCCTTCATGGATGCGCTCTCCATTGGCACTGCCTTGCTGGGTGGATACGATTGGGGTGGTCGTGCTGCATGCATCGCCGCTGCGCTTTGGCCGGAACGCGTGCGCGGCCTTGTAAGCTGCGGACAGGGCTACAATATCCAAAACATTGCGAATGCCTCCACCCCTGCTCCAGCAGTCGAGGAAGCCCGTTACTGGTATATGTATTACTTCCATACCGAGCGCGGTCGGGCCGGATTGACTCATAACAGGCGTGATATCTGTCGCTACATCTGGTCGCTCTGGTCGCCAAGCTGGCGGTTTGACGATGTGGCATGGGACGCAACGGCCCCCTCCTTCGACAACCCCGACTTCGTGGAGATCGTGCTCCATTCCTATCGCCACCGTTTTGGCGGTATAATCGGTGATTCAGCCTATGACGGTATCGAGGCGTGGCTGGCCTCCCAGCCCAACATAGCCGTCCCTACCATTGTGCTTCAGGGTCGCGATGATGGGGTAGACCCGCCTATAGCAGAAGATCTTGACCGCCCACATTTCACCGGGTTCTATGAGCGCCGGATCATCGACGGAACGGGCCACAATCTGCCGCAAGAAGCGCCTGAGGACTTTGCCGCTGCGATGCTGACTTTGGCAAAGAACCAGTAGGCCATCCGAGCGGCAACGTCAGCAATGTCCCGCATAGCAGACTGTGACCCGACGATCTCGCTGCGCCAAGCACAAACGTCCGGTCTGGGGACGCTGCAAGGCAGCGACAGATAGGAGCCGAGCGGCAACAATGGGCCGATCAGGTCAACTCGGGTGTCAGCCTCTCCCAGTACAGGGAGCAGATAGGCTAGCTCAGGCACCTCGCAACGCCGGCCGGAGCAGGAAACTCCCGCCGACGGCGCTTCAAGACACCCCCGGCACATCAGCCTTCATCATCAATCTTCAGATGCGACACGAGGATCCGCCGGATCATCTCAGGCCGGGAGGGGATGTCCTTCTCCTGCCGTCGCAGGTCGTCAAGGGTCTCGATCATCTGCCGAGGCAAGCGAAGCGTAACCGGCTCTGTATCGGTTTTTGGTCGGCCGACTCGGGGCATGGCAATTTCTCCATTGACATTATGGATTTTCAGTGCCATAATTATCGGACGGAAGCAAGAGCGGCAACTCCCACCTCCGTCCTGACCACCGAAATTCCTGTCGAGAGGAACTCCCATGGCTACCACGACCCTTACCACGCCCCTCTGGGCGATGGAAACTGCGTCTTTCGACGCCCGTTTCACCCCCGCAAGCGCGATCCCCCCTCTTTTCCAGCAGTTGGTCGAAAGGCTGGCGGATCTCCTGCGCGCCGAGCGGGCGCTGGTCGATGAATGGACCTATTTCCCGGCGGTCAACATCGATCCCGACGAGATCACCCATGCCTTCGCCGCCACCGATGCCGCTGCCCAGATGGTGCTCAGCACCCCGCCGGCCTCGCCGGGGGACAGGGCGTTGCAGATCGGCGCGCTTCTCGTGCGCCTGGCGATCGGGATGGAGGATGCGGTGGATCGCGCCGGCGTGCATCAGATGATCGGCGAGGCCCGGGCGCGGCTCTTGCTGGAGCCGGGCCATCCTGAAGCGGGTCCGGTCAATCGGCTGCTGTCCATCGCGTTTGCCCGGCTGGACTCGCTGGCAACGCTGGAGGCCGAGGTGGCGGAGCTCCCCGACGAGGCGGAGACCGCCGGCGACGCGCTGGCCGCCTATCTCTGAGCCCCGTTCTCAACCCTTTTTCCTGATCCGGAGCGACCCCGGGCGCGCGCCATGCGTCCGGGCCGCGACGCCGCGCGCGTCCTCACCCCCGCGCCCCGGATCCATCCATCTGAAGGATGCCCAATGACGTCTCAGCCCCTTCTTTCCGGCCTGCGCCTGCCGCCCGTCGACCTTCCGGCGCCCGCCGCGCATGACCTGCGGCACTGGCCCAACCTCACTTCCGCAGCTGTCTGTCATCACGCAAAGCAGCTCGGCGCCGCGGGCGAGGCGCTCTTCGATGCCCAGACGCTCTGCTTCGGTGAACTTTCCCTTGCCGTGGGCGAGTTCTTTCCTTTCGACCGCCTCATTCTGCGCGCGCCGCGGCCGCTACGGGTGCAGGTCAAGACCGTCACCTTGCCATCGCCCCGGGGGTATTCTGTCGAGCCGCGCAAGGGCTACCGCGGAAGCCCCCAAGGTATGCGGCGTTACGAAGACGATGATTTCGACCTCCTCGCCATCGTCATCCTGCGCGAGTCTGTCATTGCCTATACCGCCGACATGGCCCCGCGGCATCATGTGCCCCTGTCCGCCATCACCCACCTGCGGCGCGATCCGCGGGCGAGTTTCGACGCCGCCCTCGCGGCAATCGAAGAGGCCGCTCTCGGCAGCACGCTCCCGGCAGCGCCATCGATATCGGCTGAGGCCTGACCCCGGCACGCCTGCTCTTTGCAGAACTCCTCCCAGCCCCGGCGCCGGGCCTTCCGGCGCCGAACGCCCCCAATTTCGCTCCGCGAGGCCCCCGACATGACCCATTCCAGTCTCCCTGCGCAGTTTTCTGCGCCCTCCCTCCCTGACCCCAAATCCGTCCCGGGCTTCAGCCTGGCCCAGCACTGGCTCGACCGGCACCGGCCCGACACCGCCGCGCTCCTGGCCGCGGCCGGCGGCCCGCCCCCCGACGAGGACGAGCCCCAGGATGCGCTGGCCGAGGCCGCCGCCGCGGAAACCCTGCGCTGGCCGCGCATCGGCGCGCTACCGTCGCAGGCGCTCCTGATCCTGACCCTTGCCGCCGCCATTGAGCGCCAGGGCGGCGCGAAACCGGGGGCGCCGGCACAACTGGCGCTGATCCATGGTTGGTGCGGGGCCGAGCTTGCCGCGGCGCAAGGGCTCTGGGACCGTCTGGAGATCCTCAGGGCGCTGTTTCACAGCGAGAGCGAAGCGCCCCTGCGCCAGACCGGCTCACCCGCGGGCGCCTTGGCCGATCAGCGTCGCAAGCTCTGCAAGCAGATTGAGGACAGCCTGATGACGGGCCGCGGCGTGGTGGCGATCAACCTCACGCCGGCAGATCTACCGTCCGCCCTGCAGCCTCTCTGCACGCACGAGCTGCGCCTGCCGCGGCCGGACCGGAGCCGGGTTGCGGCGCTGATGAGGCTGCTCTTCCCGCAAGCGCGGGACCTTGCGGGCGTGCTTGCTCAGCTCCCGGGCGAGGAGGCGCTCGCCCGCCTGATGCCGCTCGAACTCGTTACCGCACTGCATGCCGCCACCCCGGGTGCGGCGCTCGACATCCTGCGCCGGCGGGCCATGCCAGCACCCGTCACCGCCGGGCAGGTTGCCGGGCTGGAAACCGTGGCCGGGCAGCCGCAGGCCGTCGCGGCCTTCCGCCAGCTGGCCGCCGATATGAGCGCCTGGCGCGACGGCAAACTGGCCTGGTCGGCAGTGCCGCGCAGCTTGATCCTGCACGGCCCGCCGGGCACCGGAAAGACCCTGCTCGCCGGAGCCTTTGCCGCGGAAGCCGGGCTGCCGCTGATCGCCACCGGCTTCAGCGAGTGCCAGAAGGCCGGGCATCTCGGCGACATGCTGGCCGCTCTCGAAGCCGCGGTGGCCGAGGCGATCAGCCGGGCGCCCGCAATTTTCTTCCTCGACGAACTCGACGGCTTCAGCTCGCGGGAAGCCGGCGCGGGATCGCGCAATGGCACCTACATGCGCGCGGTGATCACCGGCTTGTTGCGGCAGCTTGACCGGCTGATGTCCACGCCTGGAGTCGTCCTGATTGGTGCCACGAATGACCTGCGCGCCATCGACGGGGCGATCCGCCGCCCGGGCCGCTTCGACCGGCTTCTGCGCCTCAACGCGCCCAACCGGGCGGGGATCGCGCAGATCCTGCGGCACCATCTCGACGCGGCGGAACCGGGGCAGGATCCGGTCCTCGATGAGGCCATTGCCGAGGCCGCCGGCCGACTGGTCGGCACCAGCGGCGCCGCGGCGGCAGCCCTGGCCCGCGCGGCGCTCGCCCGGGCGCGGGGCGACGCTCTGCCCCTCGCCGCCGCCCTCGCCGCCGAAGCCGAGGCCCGCCATCAGGCGCTGACCCTTGCCGAACAGCGCCGGGTGGCGCTGCACGAAGCCGGGCATGTGCTGGTCGGCGTCCTAGGGGGCATGCCGGACCCGGTAGCCATGCGGCTCACGCCCTCCTGCGGGCAGGTGGAATGGCGCCCGCGGGCCATGCACACCCGCGAGAGCGCGCTGGCCGAACTGCGCATGAACCTCGGTGGACGCGCGGCGGAAGAAGTGCTGTGCGGAACCATCTCCACCGGCGCCGGGGCCGGCCCCAGCTCAGACCTCGCGCATTCGACGCGGCTCGTCCTGGCGATGGAGCTCGAATGGGGCTTTGGCGACGGCGGCCTCCTCTGGCACCCGGGCCTGCCAACCGGCCTGCAGGCGCCGAATTGGCTCCGCGCGAAGCTTGACCACCTGCTGACCACCGCCGCCGCCGAAGCCCGCGCGCTGGTGGCCACGCATCGCGGGACCGTGGAGGCGCTGGCCGAGGCGCTGATCGTCGAGCGCGAGATCGAGGGCGAGGCGCTGAGCGCCTGGGTCACCCGTATTCGTGACCTTGGTCAGCAAAGAGAAGACCGGGACTATTGCACCGAGGATGTCGGGGACGTCCTCACCCTCAAGCCCAAGTAGAGACGCTCACAATTGCCGGCCGCGTTCTCCGCAGCTTTCAGCTTGCAAGCCGCGCCGGCGATGCTACCGTTGTGACACCCGCACAAAAGACTGAAACAATCGGATTTCCGCCGCGAAAATTCTTGTTGAAAAACAACGGCCTGAAAGCTCGGCGCTCGGAGCCTCGCTCCCTACCGCCGGAGCCATAAGATCCTGAAACCATTAGGTTTCTTTAGTATCCCTTGGCATACCGTCCGCGCGTCCACCGCGGACGCGGGCTTTTTGCTGCACAGGCCCTGCCGCCTTGTCTGGCGTTGTGCCATCAGGGCCTGTTGCGGGGTCATTTCGCGGCCGCTGATCGTGTGACTGGCCCGGGCGGGCATCACGCGGGCGGAGAGCGGGCGCAGCAGATCGGCCAGCGGGGGCAGCGGCTTGTCGGTCATGCCTGCCCCCTGCATGGATCGCACAGGCGGTTGTGCCGCCCTGCGGACAGGAAGCGCGCGCCGCAGCAGAGGCAGGGCCGTGGACCGCGCCGGGTGCGTGCTGTCAGCGGATCCAGGCGGGACGCAAGCCAAGCCTCGGCCGCGTGGCGATCGGGGAATATCGGATCCTCGATGTCGTGCGGCAGGCCGACGATCTGCATGTTGCCATTGGATAGGCGCGGCCCACGCGTTCCTCGATCAGGAGCGGGCTGTCATCGCCGCGCGGGGCCTTGGCGCTGCCGGTTTCGGCCAGGGCGGCGCGCAGGGCCGGGATGATTTCGGCATGGAGCGGCAGCAGGCCTGCGGTCTGGCGCTGGCCGGCATAAAGCGCCAGCAGGATCGCCAGCGCCATCAAGGGCAGGCCTGCATCGCGCGCCGCCTGCAGCATGGCGTTGATTTCATCCCATGTCGCCACGCGGTCGCGCGGGTGCGGGGACTGGACGCCCAGCCGCAGGCAGGGGTTGGAATTGTTCAGCCGCCAGCCGAGTTTTTCCGCCCGTTCAAACAGGATCGACATCATGCGGATCACCATCAATGCCCGGATGCCCGAGCGGCGGCATCCGCTGGACGGGGTGATCAGGCCGAGGGTGACCGGATGTGATCCGGACCGGGACCGGCAAACGATGATCCGCGATGAGGTGACGGGCGATTTCGTCATCATCGTGGTCCCACCCGATCTGAAACCCGAACCCACCCCCGAACCCGAATTACCCTCCGAAGCAGACGCCCCCGAAAAGGGTGCGGAGGGTCAAAGTTGGCAGCCCGGCCCGGTCGATCCCCTCCCCGGCGATGATCCTGTGCAGGACGATGCCGGGGAGGGTGACATTGTTCTGATCGAGCCTTTGGCCGAGGCCGCGCCGGATGCTGCCGGCGCGAATGGCGATGCTTCCGCCCAGCCGGCCGAGGCCCCCGCCGGGGCGTCCGAGGCGCGCCCCGGCGGGGAGCCGGATGCCGAGGCGCCCGCCAAGTCCGCGCGCTGGACGGATGAGGAAGATACCCGCGCGGTGGTGCTGGTCACCAATGGGGTGATGAATGGCCAGACCAAGGCGGCGGCCATTCCTATGCCGGCGATCTGGATTTGTTCGCCACCGATTTCGGCTTTTCCCTGACGGCCTTCGATCCCGAGGAAAAGAACTGGAATGTGATTGGCGCGCCGTTCCGATCCGCGCTGAACGCCCTGCTGATGGTCGCAAACTACCCGAATTTCTGGGCGCATGCTTGGGATCTGTATGACGCAAGGATAGGAGTGGCCTGATGCCAGTGCCGGAAGTCGATAATCGCATCAGCTTTGGCAATGTGATCGTGATCGCCACGATCCTCTTCAGTGGCGGTATCGCCTGGGCGACCATGGGCGTGACCGGCCGGCAGAATGCCGAGGACCTGCGCAAATCGATCGGGGTGAGTGAGCAGCACGAGGCGCGGATCCACGCGCTGGAGATGCGCGAGGCCGCGCAGATCGCCCGGATCGAGACGCAGCTTTTGCAGATCAACCGCACGCTGGACGGGCTGGCGCGCAGATTGGAAGGAGGCAGGGGATGAACTTGATACCGGAATGAAAGACGGTGCTGCTGCGCGCGCATAGCAGTTGGGCGTTTTTCCTGTCGCTCGGGCTGCTGTTGGCGCCCGATCTGATTTACTGGCTGTGGCTGGTGGACACAAACCCCCGCTTGTGGTGGGTGGCGGGCGTGGCGGCGCTGGTCTACGGATTGATCGGTCGCATCATCAATCAGGGCATCTCCCGCGACCGGACACATAGCCCCTGGGCGGTTGCATTGCTGGCAGTGCTGGCGGTCGGCTGGGGTGCCGCGCAGGACGTCTGATTGCCACCACCGCAGCAGCAGGTGCAGGCCTCGCATGATCCTGCGGCCGCAACCATGCAGATCGCCGTGCCGCTGGTCGCGAAATGGGAAGGGCTTGAGCTGTTGGCCTATCGCGACCCGGTCGGGATCTGGACGGTCTGCTATGGCGAGACGCGCAATGTGAAGCCGGGAGACCGCCATACCGAGGCGGAATGCAGGATCATGCTGGCACGGCGGCTGCTGGAATTTCACGCGGCGCTGCATCGCTATTTCACGGCTGAAACCAGAACCGCCCGCCTGCCGCCGACGCGTGACGCTGCCTATGTCAGCTTTGCCTATAACGTCGGCGTGTCTGGCGCGGGAAGATCGACCGCTGTTCGACGGTTGAACGCTGGCGATATCCGTGGCGGATGCGAGGCTCTTGGCTGGTGGAATAAAGCAGGCGGCAGAGTGTTGCGCGGGCTGGTCAATCGCCCGGGTCGCATTGTTGCCCCATGAACAGGTCGCCGTCGGCCTTCGCGCGGGCCGCGTCTATCCGCGTCTATCCGCGCGGCGGACCTTCAGTTGCGGCATGCGTCATCCTTTTGTCACCAGCCATTGGTAGCGACAGTCAGCATCTCCATAGATCGGGGGGCTTGCCAGATGGAGAACGCGATATATAGTCGGGGCAATCGGGGCGGGACTCCCCGCCGCGCTGCCGCATCGGCCAACGGGGTGGAACGGGAGTCTCTGATCATGGATGGCGATTTCAGGACAAGTTTCGTGCGGGATCCGGGCGCGCTGAAGCAGTTTCCTGCGCTTGTGCTGAACGCCGATTATCGCCCGCTATCCTATTACCCGCTCAGTCTCTGGCCCTGGCAGGAGGCGGTGAAGGCCGCCTATCTGGACCGGGTGACGATCGTGGCGGAATATGACCAGATCGTCCGAAGCCAGAGGTCCGGGATCCGCATCCCTTCGGTTGTGGTGCTGAAAGACTTCGTAAAACCCCAGAAGCGCGTGGCCTTCACGCGCTTCAATCTTTTTCTGCGGGACGAATTCTGCTGCCAGTATTGCGGATCCCGCGGGGATCTGACCTTTGACCATGTGGTGCCGCGCGCCCGGGGCGGGATCACCAGCTGGGAAAACGTCGTTGCGGCCTGTTCCCCCTGCAATTTGCGCAAAGGGTCACGCTCCTTGCGGCAATCAGGCCTGCATCTGGCCCGGACCCCGCGTGCGCCGACTGCCGTGGAAATGCAGTCGCATGGCCGCCGCTTTCCACCGAATTATCTGCATGAAAGCTGGACGGACTACCTGTATTGGGACGCCGAACTGGAGGCCTGACCGCCAAAGCTGTCCCCCTGTCTTGTGAGACGATGCCGGGCTATGGGCTGGGACTGGCCATCGAGGCCAACCGCGCTGCGGCCCATCAGGGTGCGCTGGAGCTTGGACCGGTGCCTGCGGGCGGGTTCTGCCCCTGGTGCGCCTGCCCACGCGCGCATGCGGTCAGTCCCGGCCTGCGGTCCCCGGGACCCCAAGTCTTTCCACCGCAAGCTGAACGGACCCGACCAGCACGGTCCTGATCAGCATGGGCCTGATCAGCACGGGCCTGATCAGCACACGGGCCCGGGCCGCACAGGACCGCCCTGCCCCGGCATCCCCGGACGGCTTTCACCGCAGGCAGTCTTGGGCCTGCGGGGGCTTGCGGGCGGTTCAGTCCTGAAAAATGAATGAACCCGGCCTGAAAGGCCGGGTCCGGGCAGATCGGATCAACCTTCGATCAGCAGGAGTAATACATCTGGTATTCAACCGGATGCGGCGTGTGTTCATAGGCGTAAACCTCTTCCCACTTCAGCGCCATGTAGCCTTCAAGCTGGTCCTTGGTGAAGACGTCGCCTGCCAGCAGATAGTCGTGATCGGCCTCCATTGCCTCCAGCGCCTCGCGCAGCGAACCACAGACGGTCGGGATCGCGGCCAGTTCCTCGGGCGGCAGATCGTAAAGATCCTTGTCCGAGGCAGGACCCGGGTCGATCTTGTTCTTGATGCCGTCCAGACCGGCCATCAGCAGCGCCGCGAAGGCCAGATAGGGGTTGGCCGCCGGATCGGGGAAACGGGCCTCGACGCGCTTGGCCTTCGGGCTTTCGGTCCACGGGATCCGGACACAGCCCGAGCGGTTGCGCGCGGAATAGGCGCGCAGAACCGGAGCCTCGAAGCCCGGGATCAGACGCTTGTAGCTGTTGGTCGCGGGGTTCGTCAGCGCGTTCAGCGATTTCGCATGTTTCAGGATGCCGCCGATGAAATAGAGCGCCTCTTGCGACAGATCCGCATATTTGTCGCCTGCGAAGAGCGGCTTGCCGTCCTTCCAGATCGACATGTTCACATGCATCCCCGACCCGTTATCGCCCTTCATGGGCTTGGGCATGAAGGTGACGGTCTTGCCATAGGCATGCGCCACATTGTGGATGACATATTTGTATTTCTGGATGTTGTCGGCCTGTTCGACCAGACCGCCAAAGATCATGCCCAGTTCGTGCTGGCAGGTCGCGACCTCATGGTGGTGCTTGTCGACCTTGATGCCCATGCGCTTCATGGTGGACAGCATTTCACCGCGAATGTCCTGCGCCTCATCCACCGGATTGACGGGGAAATAGCCGCCCTTGTGACCGGCGCGATGCGCAAGGTTGCCGGATTCGAATTCGGCATCCGTGTTCCAGGCCGCCGCTTCGGCGTCAATCTGATAGGACACTTTGGCCGGCGTCACCGAATAGCGCACATCGTCAAACAGGAAGAATTCGGCTTCGGGGCCGAAATAGGCCGTATCGCCGATGCCTGAGGCTTTCAGATAGGCCTCGGCCTTGCCGGCCGTGCCGCGCGGGTCACGGCTATAGGCCTCACCGGTGTCGGGCTCAACCACGTTGCAATGCACGCAAAGCGTCTTTTCGGCATAGAACGGGTCGATATAGACCGAACCCGCATCGGGGATCAGCTTCATGTCGGACTGGTCGATGGATTTCCATCCGGCGATGGAAGACCCGTCAAACATGAATCCTTCCTCGAAGAAGTCTTCATCGACCAGATCGGCCACCAGCGTCACATGCTGAAGCTTGCCTTTCGGGTCGGTGAAGCGGATGTCGACGTATTCGACCTCCTCATCCTTCATCAGTTTAAGGGCGTCCTTGACCTTGCTCATGAAGCGTCATTCCTTCTGCTGCTGTGGCTTGCGGTCCGGTCGCGCGGGTCACGCGCGGGGACCGGTTCTCAGATCGCGTCCTCGCCGGTCTCACCGGTGCGGATGCGAATGGCTTGTTCGACGGGCGAGACGAAGATCTTGCCGTCCCCGATCTTGTCGGTGCGCGCGGCCGAGATGATGGCTTCGATTGCAGCCTCGACCATATCGTCGGACAGCACGACCTCGATCTTCACCTTGGGCAGGAAATCCACGACATATTCCGCGCCGCGATAGAGTTCGGTATGGCCTTTCTGGCGGCCGAACCCCTTGACCTCGGTGACCGAAAGACCTTGAATTCCGGCCTCCTGAAGCGCCTCCTTCACCTCGTCGAGCTTGAAGGGCTTGATGATCGCTTCAATCTTCTTCATGGGCCGAGTCTCCCCCGTCTTCACCGTTCCTTTGGCCAGTGACCATTTCCGGCGCGCGGGAACAATCGGTTAGGGTGGGCGGCAGGGCTGCAGTCAGGGGGATTCGGCATGTATGCCTATTTTTTAGGCATAATGTCCTCTGAATGTGCAGATGGAGAACGGTATGGGCGCGAAAATGCAGCAAGTGATCTCATCTGCCCAAATGCGCGCCATTGAGCACGCCGCAATCACCAGCGGGCAGTTGACCGGGCTGGCATTGATGGAACGCGCGGCTCAGGGCGCGGTCGCGGCGATGCTGGCGGAATGGCCAGAGCTTGACGTAACGCGGGAGCCTGTGACGGATCCGGGCGGGGGCGCTGCCCCCGCACCCCCGAGGTATTTCGGCCAAGATGAAGGAACACCGCAGGCATTGGTGCTTTGCGGGCCCGGCAATAATGGCGGCGACGGGTTTGCCATGGCGCGGATCCTGCAGGGTCTGGGCTGGAGCGTGCGGGTAATGTTTTTCGGCACCGAGGCAAGCCTGCCCGCCGATGCGCGAAACATGTGGCGCCAGTGGCGGGCAATCGGGGCAGTGCCGGACTGGACGACCGGGACCGCGGCCCGGATTGCCGCCCATCTGTCCCCCGGCCGGCCGCTGGTCGTGGTCGATGCACTGTTCGGGATCGGACTGTCGCGGCCTTTGGGGGCCGAGGTGACCGGGGTCTGGCGGGCCTTCTGCAAGGCCGCCGCCCCGTTGATGGCACCGGGCGCGCGCTATCTTTGTGCGGTCGATACGCCTTCGGGCCGTTCGGACAATTGCCCCGAGGCACCAAGGCTGGACTGGTTCGACGACCCCGCCCTGCCCCGGCTGACCGTCACCTTTCACGCCGCCAAAACCGCGCATCGCGCGATGATCGCGGCGGCCGAGCGGTTGCGCGTGGTCGATATCGGGCTGGATGGCTGGCAGGGGGACGCGTGATGAACGGGCGCGCAGCGAGGGAGATCACCCCGGGGCCTCGGCTGCTGGAAACCCTGCGCAAGGCGGCGGATGCCCATTAAGACCGGCATGGGCATCTTCTGGTTCTGGCAGGCGACAGCGGCGCGGGCGGCGCGGCGCGACTGGCCGCGCGGGGCGCCTTGCGGATTGGTGCGGGTCTGGTGACGCTGGCCCCGCCGCCCGAGGCGCTGGCCGAGAATGCGGCGCGGCTGGATGCCATCATGCTGCGCGCCCTGCCCGATGCGACGGCACTGGCCGACCTGCTGCAGGATACGCGGTTCACGGCACTTTGCCTTGGGCCGGGCCTTGGGCTGCAGCGCGCGCAGGCCCTTGTGCCGCTCGCCTGCCGGTCGGGGCGCGCCGTGGTGCTGGATGCAGATGCGTTCTCGGCCTATGGCGGTGCGCCCGCCGCGCTGACGGATCTGTGCCATGCGCGTTGCGTCCTGACCCCGCATGACGGCGAATTCGCGCGGATCTTTCCCGATCTGGCGGCGGCCCCGGCGGTCGCCCGTGAGGATAGGGTGCGCGAGGCCGCGCGGCGCAGCGGTGCGGTGGTTCTGCTGAAAGGTCCCGACAGCCTGATCGCCTGCCCTGCGGGCCGTCTTGCCGTGAATCGCGCCACTGGTGCCAAGGCCGCGCCCTGGCTGGCGACAGCCGGATCGGGCGATGTGCTGGCGGGGTTCATCGCCGGGTTGCTGGCCCGGGGGGCCGATCCGTTCGACGCGGCCTGCAGCGGGGCATGGCTTCATGCCGAGGCTGCGCGCCGCTTTGGCCCCGGGCTGATTGCCGAGGATCTGCCCGACGAACTGCCGGGACTGTTTCGCACATTGGGGGTCTGATGCTGGAGGTCTGAGCGGGATGATCAGAATAAAGCGGACCGGACGGCCCGCTTGTTTCTGTCAAGTGATGGGCGGATGCTCAGCCCTCAACCGAGGCGAGTTCCAACCCGCCTGCATAGAGAACGACCGGACCGTCGAATTCCAGACGGAAGATGCGCTGCCCGACCACGGTCACCGGGCGGATGTATTCCCCGTCAATCAGCGCGCCGACGGGAATCACCGCCTGTGGCTGACCTTTCAGCGCCTGCGCGCGCCAGTCACGGACCAGAACCGGCTGCTCGGGCGACAGGTACAAATCCTCCTCGGGCTGGTCGACGCCAAGGGCCGAGGCGCTGACGCGGATCATCTCGGCCCGAAGGATCACTTCGCTTTGAACCGCGCGCAGCGCCCTTGTGCCGGCGCGGGTAATGACCCGGTCGCCTGCAACCAGATCACCAACCGGCACCGTGCCGCGCAATGTCAGCACTGTCATCCCCGCAAGCAGCCCACCGGTGCTGGTGACGGGCAGCACCCGTTCGGCCGCATCCGGCGCCAGCAGAACTGCGGGATCAAACCGCCGCCCCCCTTCCGGAAGACCGTCCGCTAGACCGCTGGTCAGACCACCGCTGGCCTGAAACCCGTCGGACTGTTTGAATTCTGTGCTGAAAGCCGGACCCATCGGAAACCCTTTCGCTGTCTCAAGAGCAGCCTTCCGCTGAATTGTGGCAGGATTACGGTCGGCTCCAGTCGAATTTGCGACCAGTGCGGGAAAAAGTCTACTGAATTCACGCATAGGGCGAGTTAAAACTGCCTGGCGGTCCTGCCCCGTGACCCCGGAAACGGCCATCAGGCTCGTTTATACGGGGGGTTACGGACCGGCTCTGGTGCGGGCGAAGGGACTCGAACCCCCAAACCTTGCGGCGGCAGGACCTAAACCTGCTGTGTCTACCAATTCCACCACGCCCGCACCCTGCCCGGATATCCTGTGGCGCGGCCCGGGTCAACGCGGCTGCAGCCCTGTCACGCACCGCTTTCGTTTTCCCTTTCATCCCCTTTGTTTCTTGGTTAGAAGCCAGCCCCAGAGATTGCGGGCCGGACTGCATGCTCCGGCGTCGCGAGGCCCGGGGGAGGCAGAACTTTCCCCGGCGGCGAGGACAAGGAAAAGGACGGATACATGCAGGTCAACGAGACCCTGAACGAAGGTCTGAAGCGCGGCTATACCATCACGGTGACCGCGGCCGAACTTGATGCGAAAGTGCAGGAAAAGCTGGTCGAGGCGCAACCCGAGATCGAGATGAAGGGCTTTCGCAAAGGCAAGGTCCCGATGGCGATGCTGCGCAAGCAGTTCGGTCCGCGCCTGATGGGCGATGCGATGCAGGAAGCCATCGACGGCGCCATGAAGTCGCATTTCGACGCTTCCGGCGACCGTCCGGCCATGCAGCCCGACGTCAAGATGGTCGGGGGCGAGAACTGGCAGGAAGGTCAGGATGTCGTTGTCGAGATGTCCTATGAAGCGCTGCCCGAGATCCCCGAGATCGACGCAAGCGCCGTCACGCTGGACCGTCTGGTCGTGAAGGCCGATGAGGCTGCGGTGGATGAGGCGCTGAAGAACCTTGCCGAAAGCGCGCAGAATTTCGAGGACCGCAAGAAGGGCACCAAGGCCAAGGATGGCGATCAGGTCGTGATCGACTTCAAGGGTTCGGTCGATGGTGACTATTTCGAAGGCGGCACTGCCGAGGATTATCCGCTGGTGCTGGGATCGAATTCCTTCATTCCGGGCTTTGAGGAACAACTTGTCGGCGCCAAGGCTGGTGAGGAAAAGAAGGTCGAAGTGACCTTCCCCGAATCCTATGGCGCGGCGCATCTGGCCGGCAAGTCGGCGGTGTTCGAATGCACGGTCAAGGCCGTCAAGGAACCGAAACCCGCCGAACTGAACGATGAACTGGCCAAGAAATACGGGGCCGAGGATCTGGCCGCGTTGAAAGGCCAGATCGCCGAGCGTCTGGAAGCCGAATATCAGGGCGCCGCACGGGCCGTGATGAAACGCGCGCTCTTGGATCAACTGGACGGTATGGTGAAATTCGACCTGCCGCCCTCGCTGGTCGAGGCCGAAGCCGGGCAGATCGCGCATCAGCTCTGGCATGAGGAAAACCCCGAGGTCGAGGGCCATAACCACGACGCCATCGAGCCGACCGAGGAACACAAGACCCTGGCCGAGCGTCGCGTCCGTCTGGGCCTTCTGCTGGCCGAAGTGGGCCGCAAGGCCGATGTGACGGTAACCGATCAGGAAATGACCCAGGCCGTGCTGACGCAGGCCCGTCAATATCCGGGTCAGGAGCGCCAGTTCTTCGAATTCGTGCAGAAGAATCCGCAGATGCAACAGCAACTGCGGGCGCCGATCTTCGAAGACAAGGTTGTCGATTTCATCGTTGCGGGCGCCAAGGTGACCGACAAGGAAATTGACAAGGACGAACTTCAGAAGGCCATCGAGGCGCTGGACGAAATCTGATCAGAAACTCCCTGACGGGGCCGAAACGGGGGCCGCGCCTTGCAAGGCGCGGCCCCTTGCATTTTCTGCAGACTGCGTTTCGGGTCGTGCACAACAAGGGCGTTTCGCCATTCTTCCGCCCGGATCGCACCCTATGCTTTCGGCATTTCGCGATCGCAGCTGCCCTGCCGGAGGACCGATGTCCACCCCCCTTTCCCTGACAGTGACCTGCCTCGCGGGCCTCTTTGCCACGATGATCCTGCCCGGATTACAGGATTATGCCCTGATTGCCGCTTCGGCCCTGTCCGCCGCGCTCTGGCTGTTGGTCACGGATTTCCGGCGCAGACCTGCCAGAAACCGCCGCGAACACCGCACCCGGCCGCCTGTCGTCGTGGATGGTTCCAATGTCCTGCATTGGCGGGATGGAACACCCCAGTTGGACAGCTTGAAAACCGTACTGCGGGAACTTGAACTGAGCGGCTATCAGCCCGGTGTCGTTTTTGATGCAAATGCCGGATATCAGATCGCCGGGCGCTATCTGCATGACGGCGCGCTGGGACGGAAACTGGGATTGCCGAAGGACAGGGTGATGGTGGTGGACAAGGGAATGCCTGCCGATCCGGTCATTCTGCGCGCCGCGCGGGACATGAATGCAATCATCGTGACGAATGACCGCTATCGCGACTGGGCGGCGGACTGGCCCGAAGTGCGCCAGCCTGAACGCTTCATCCGGGGCCGGTTCTCGGAGGACGGCAAGGCATTGCACCTGCATTTGCCCGAACAGAGGCCAAACCAGATGCAAGGGCAACCGCAGTTGGCCGGATGATCCCTATGCACCTGGCCCGCCCCTTTCTTCTTTTCCCAAATATCCTTAGGGTCGAATATCCTTAGCGAGCGGTCCCCCCTGCCTGTCCGTTCCATCCCTGCCCATCAGGATCCGTCCCGCCGTTACCGGCATGAAAAAACGCGCGGAGTTTCCTCCGCGCGTTTCAATTTCCGGCCATTGGCCCCGAAGATCAGAGGTCTTCGCCATCCTGGGCTGCGCCCATTTCGTCGAAAAGCTCGGAGATTTCGAATTCGGCCTCGGCTTCGGCTTCGGCGGCAAGCTCCTGAATGGACTTGCCCGAGGCCTGCAATTCGGCCTCTTCGTTCGAGCGCGCCACGTTCAGCGTGATCTTCACGCTGACCTCGGGGTGCAGAACGACCGTCACCACATGCAGACCAAGATCCTTGATCGGCTTGTCCAGCACGATCTGACCCCGGTTGACGGTGAATCCGGCCTCGGTTGCCACATCGGCCGCGTCCCGCGTGGTGACCGAGCCATAAAGTGCGCCCGAATCCGAAGCGGAGCGGATGATGACAAAGCTTTGCCCGTCAAGCTTGGCACCCACGGTTTCGGCTTCCTTGCGGGTCTCGAGGTTTTCGGCCTCAAGATGCGCCTTGCGCGACTCGAACGACTTGATGTTCGTGTCATTGGCGCGCAGCGCCTTGCCCTGCGGCAGCAGGAAGTTGCGCGCATAGCCGTCCTTGACGTTGACGACTTCGCCCATCTGGCCCAGCTTGGCCACGCGCTGAAGAAGGATCACTTGCATGTCATGTGCTCCTTATTTCACGGCATAGGGCAACAGCGCGAGAAAGCGGGCGCGTTTGATCGCGGTCGCCAGTTCACGCTGCTTTTTCGCCGAAACGGCGGTGATACGCGAGGGAACGATCTTGCCGCGCTCAGAGATGTAGCGCTGCAGAAGACGCGTGTCCTTGTAGTCGATTGCCGGTGCATTGTCGCCCGAGAAGGGGCAGACCTTGCGGCGGCGGAAAAACGGTTTGGTCGCCATGATATTCGGTCCTTTCCTGTCTCAGATCAACGCCGACGGTCGCCGCCGCGGTCACCACCACGGTCGCCGCCCCGGTCACCGCGGTCACCACCACGATCGCCCCGGTCACCACGATCGCCCCGGTCACCACCACGATCACCCCGGTCGCCACGCTCACGGTCGTCGCGCTTTTGCATCTGCACCGACGGGCCTTCGCCATGGGCATCGACCTTGATGGTCAGGACGCGCATCACATCGTCATGCAGGCGCATCAGGCGTTCCATTTCCTGAACGGCAGCGGCGGGCGCATCCGTTTTCAGAAAGGCATAATGGCCCTTGCGGTTCTTGTTGATCTTGTAGGCCATCGTCTTGACGCCCCAGTACTCGTGCTCGACGACCTTGCCGCCGTTATCCCCGAGAACCGTGGAGAAATGTTCGATCAGCCCTTCGGCCTGCGTGTTGGACAAGTCCTGACGCGCAATCATGACATGCTCGTAAAGCGGCATGTGAACTCCGTATCCGGGTGCATTTCATAGGCCGGCCCATCCTGTCCGCGGGCCGTCCACGAGAGTCTGCACCGATGAAAAGGGGGGTGCGGCAGGAAGGCTGCCTTATAGAGGCGCTTTACACGCCCTGCAAGCCCGGATGCTGGGCCGGTTCGGACGTGTCGCGCGGCCCTTTCACCGGCCCGGACTGCCCGGCTTCGCGACGCTTGCGCTGCGCCCCGCCCGCCCTGCCCCCGGCAATGGTCCGTCAGGACGCCGGACACCCGCATGTGATGTGCATCTCCACTCAACCCTTGTTGGATTTTGCCGGATTGCCCCTGTTTCGCGGTCGCAGCATAGGAAGGCACATATATGATTTCAAAGGAGTCTCCATGAAACCCTTCGCCCTGTCCGCCCCGGTCCTTGCGCTTTCCGCGCTTCTGGCCAGCCCCGCCCTTGCCGCGCCCGAGGCTTGGGTGATCGACCCCAGCCACAGCCAGATCGTCTTTTCCTACAGCCATCTGGGCTATTCCACGAACTGGGGCATGTTCGGCGGTTTCGAAGGCGAAATCGCGTTCGATCAGGAAGATCCGGCGGCATCCTCGGTTTCGGTCGCCTTCCCGGTGCGGTCCATGCTGACCGGATGGGAAGGCCGGTTCGAGCATTTCATGTCGGCGGATTTCTTCGGGGCCGATGAGAATGATACGGTCAGTTTCTCCTCGACCACCATCGAGGTGACGGGTGACAATACCGCGATGATCACCGGTGATCTGACGATGAACGGCATCACCAAGCCGGTCGTGCTGGACGCTGTGATGAACCAGCTGGGCGATCACCCGATGGAAAACAAGCCCTGGGCCGGGTTCAGCGCGACCACCACGCTGCTGCGTTCGGATTTCGACATGGGCGCCTTTGCGCCCTTCGTGTCGGATGAGGTCGAGGTGCAACTCTCGATCGAGGCCACCAAGGCCGAGTGACGCCATCCGCCCTGTCCGCAGGGAGACAGCGACACAACTGCAAAGGCCGCCCGGCAGGGGCGGCCTTTCGTCCAGAAAGGACCAGGCAGATCGGGAAGACGGGCCGGAAAGCGGCGGCTGCATGATCTCGCCGGGCGGATGTCCGGCCGCTGCCCTTGGTCTTTCCTCTGCGCGGTGTTGCCGGTATGATAGATGCAATCCGGGGGAAACAAACCCGGGCCGGTCCTTGCGGGACCATCGGGCAAAAACGGGGCGCGGCACAGAATTCGCGCAGGCATGGGGCGAGAATGAAACGGGTGAACCATAGCGGGCTGATCGTCGCGGCATTGGCGGGGCTGATGCTTTCGGCATGCAATACAGAGAATAACCCCTTCACATCAAACGCAGATTCCGCTGATAGCGAAGGGGCGACAGCCGCCACTTCGGTGCGGCTGGTGGATCGCGATGTCGAGGCACCGCAGGTGTTTCAGGTCACCGATCAGGCGCTTTGGGACGGACGCCCCTCGCTTGGCGGCGTCTGGGTCGCGTCACCCGACGCGGTCGATCCCGAGCGGGTGATCCTGCGCAACCCGGCCAATGGCAAATTTGTGATCGGCGCACTGTTCCGGCGTGAACGGGTCAATCCCGGCCCGCCCTTGCAGATTTCATCGGATGCGGCGGCGGCCCTGGATATGCTGGCAGGCCAGCCCGCAAGCCTGAATGTCACCGCTTTGCGGCGTGAGGAAGTGCCGGTCGAGGCGCCTGACGCCTCGCGCCCGATCCTCGATGCGGCCGAAACGGTCGAAACCGCCTCGCTGGACGCGCCCGCCGCCGCCTCGGCGGCGCTGAACCGGGTCGAGGCGCAACAGGGCGTGACAGCAGAGGCGCCCACAACACCGGCTGCCCCGACGGTGACGGCTGCAGCCCCGGCCCGCCCGGCGGCCCCTGCCGCTGCCCCCACCAACGGCGCGCGCAGCCTGATCCAGATCGGCATTTTCAGCGTCGAGGCCAATGCCAAACGCGCCGCCGACACCCTGTCCAAGGCCGGGATCGCCGGGAACGTCCTGCGCGAAACCAGTCAGGGCAAGACCTTTTGGCGCGTAACTGCCGGGCCTGCAACGGCAGGCGGACGCGATGCCATGCTGACACAGGTAAAGGGGCTCGGCTTCACCGATGCCTATTTCGTCTCACGCTGACCGCGACAGAAAGGACCAATCCATGTTCAACCGTCTGCGCGCCCCTTTCGCGGCCACCACCCTTGCGGCCCTTCTGGCCAGTCTTGCGCTGCCGCCTGCGGCGCTGGCCTTCGAGACCAATGCCAGTGCCGCATGGGTCTATGACATGACCACCGGCACCGTGCTGATGGACAAGAATGCCGATGAGGCCCTGCCGCCTGCGTCGATGTCCAAGCTGATGACGCTGAACATGCTGTTCGAGGCGCTGCGCGACGGGCGGGTGACGATGGAAACCGAGTTTTCCGTCTCGTCCAATGCCCGCGCCATGGGTGGCTCGACCATGTTCCTGAATGAACGCGACCGCCCCACGGTGCGCGATCTGATCTACGGCATTATCGTTAATTCCGGCAATGATGCCTGTGTCGTCGTGGCCGAAGGTCTGGCGGGGACCGAGGCCGCCTTTGCCCAGCAGATGACCGAACGCGCGCGCGCGCTTGGGATGTCAAACTCGGTCTTTGCCAATGCCTCAGGCTGGCCGCATCCCGATCACCGCATGTCGATGCGCGATCTGGGCATCCTGTCGCGCCGCCTGATCGCGGAGTTCCCCGAATATTACCCGATCTTTGCCGAAACCGAATTCAACTATGCCGACCGCGCCCCGGCGAACCGCTTCAACCGCAACCCGCTGCTGACGCTTGGCGGCGGGGCGGACGGGCTCAAGACCGGGCATACGAACGAAGCGGGCTATGGGCTGGCGGGATCGGCCAAACAGGGCGACCGGCGGGTGATCTTCGTCATCACCGGACTGCAAAGCGAGACCGCGCGCGCCGAGGAAAGCGAACGCATCGTCAACTGGGCCTTCCGGCAATTCGTGCTGAAAACCGTCGTCAAGGCCGGGGTGCGGCTGGCCGAGGCCGAGGTCTGGCTGGGTTCCGCCCCGAGCGTCGGACTGGTCGCAGCCGAGGATGTCACGATGCTGGTGCCCGCGCTGGTGCAGGAGGGGGTCGAGGCCGAACTGAGCTATAGCGGCCCCTTGCAGGCACCGATGCGCGCCGGAACGCAAGTGGCCGAACTGGTGGTCCGCGTCCCCGATCTGCCCGAACGGCGGATCCCGTTGTTCACCGAGTCCGATATCGGGGCGGGCAGCTATCTTCAGCGGCTGGGCGCTGCGGCCGAATTGCTGCGCGCGCGCTTTGCCGATGCGGGCGAACCGGCCTCCTGAAATGGCGCAGACTTCGGCCGGGCGCGGCCTGTTCTTCAGCTTCGAAGGCATTGACGGCTCGGGCAAAAGCACGCAGGCGCGGCTTTTGCACAGCGCCCTTGCCGCGCGCGGGCTCGACACCGTCCTGACGCGTGAACCCGGTGGCAGCCCGGGCGCCGAGGAAATCCGCAGGCTGGTGCTGGAGGGCCGGGCCGACCGCTGGTCGCCGCAAAGCGAGATGCTGCTGTTCACCGCCGCGCGCCGCGACCATCTGGAAAAGACCGTCCTGCCCGCGCTGGACCGGGGCGCGGTGGTCATCACCGACCGCTTTGCCGACAGCACCCGCGCCTATCAGGGCATCGCGCGCGACGGGGGCGCGGAACTGCGCGGTCTTGTCGATGACCTGCACCGCCTGATGATCGGGATCGAACCCGACCTGACCTTCCTGATCGACATTCCTGCCGAAACCGGGCTGGCCCGCGCCGTGGCGCGCGAAACGGCGGAACTGCGGTTTGAGGGCATGGGACTGGACCTGCAACGCCGAATGCGCGCCGGGTTCCTTGATCTTGCCGCGCGCGACCCGGACCGCTTTGCCTGTTTCGACGGCGACCGCGACACCGACCGCATTGCCGCCGATGTGCTGGCCCGCGCACTGGAGCGTCTGGCATGAGCCGCGCGCCCAAGGCCGCCCCGCCCGAGGATTTGCCCGAACCCGACCGCGTCACCGGCGCGCCCCATCCGCGCGAAACCCTGCGGCTTTACGGACAGGAGGCCGCCGAAGCGGGCTTTCTGTCCTCCTTCAATTCCGGGCGGCTGCATCATGGCTGGCTGATCACCGGGCCGCGCGGTTTCGGCAAGGCGACACTGGCCTGGCGGATCGCGCGCTTCCTGCTGGCCACACCCGATGATGATGGTGGCATGTTCGCCCCGCCGCCCCCCGACCGGCTGGACATTCCCCCCGACCACCCGGTGATGCGCCGTTCGATGGCCGGGGCTGAGCCGCGCCTGTTTCATCTGCGCCGCGCCTGGGATGACGAGAAGAAAAAGCTCAAGACCGTCATCACCGTTGATGAGGTCCGCAAGATGAAAGGCTTCTTCACCCTCTCGGCCAGTGATGGCGGACGCCGGGCCGCGATCATCGACAGTGTGGATGAGATGAACCCGCAGGCCGCCAATGCGCTGCTGAAACTGCTGGAAGAACCACCCGAAGGCGCAACCCTGCTGCTGGTCTGCCATCAGCCCGCGCGCATCCTGCCCACGATCCGGTCGCGCTGCCGCGAGTTGCGGCTGGCCCCGCTGTCGCCCGGGGCGATGGCCGATGCGCTGGCCGATGCCGGAACTCCGCCAGAAGATCCCGCCGCCCTTGCCCAGCTTTCCGGCGGCTCGGTCGGTGAGGCGATCCGTATCCTGAACCTTGACGGGTTGAACCTTTACCGGGGGCTGGTGCAACTGTTCGCCACCCTGCCCCGGCTGGACCGGATGCGCGCCGCCGCCCTTGCCGATCTGGGCGCGGGCCGGGGTGCAGAGGAAAGCTTTGATTTGATCCTGACGCTGATTGATCTGTTCCTTGCCCGGCTTGCGCGTGCGGGCACTTTGGGCCAAACCGCGCCCGAGGCCGCCCCGGGCGAGGCTGCCCTTCTGGCCCGGCTGGCCCCCGATCCGCGCGCGGCGCGTGGCTGGGCCGATCTCGCGCAGGGGCTGGCCGCCCGGGCCAGACGCGGACGGGCGGTCAACCTTGACCCTGCCGCCCTTCTCATGGATATGGTGCTGAGCATTGACGAGACGGCGGGACAGCTCGCCCGAGGGTAAGCCCGAAGCATGACTGCCGAACCAACGACCCAGCCACCGCACCTGACCGACAGCCATTGCCATCTGGATTTTCCGGATTTCGAGGGTGAGGTCGATGCCGTCATCGCCCGCGCCCATGCCGCAGGCATCCACCGCATGGTCACGATCTGCACCAAACCCGGTCAGGAGCCCGCCGTGCGCGCGCTGGCCGAGGCGCATCCGTCACTGTGGTATGCTTACGGCCTGCATCCGATGCAGGTGGGCAAGCAGCCCCCCGTCTCGGTTGCGGATCTGATCGCCGTCGCGCAGCATCCGAAAATGGTGGGGATTGGCGAAACCGGTCTGGATTACCATTACACCGCCGAGACGGCAGTGGCGCAACGCGACAGCCTGCGCATCCATATCACGGCGGCGCAGGAAACCGGCCTGCCGCTGATCATCCATGCCCGTGCGGCGGATGAGGACATGGCCGAGATCCTGACCGAAGGTTTCCGCGCCGCGCCCTATACTTGCGTCATGCATTGCTTTTCTTCGGGGGAACCGCTGGCCCGCGCCGCGCTTGATCTGGGATTCTACCTCTCGATGTCGGGCATCGCGGCCTTTCCGAAATCGCAGGAGTTGCGCGATATCTTTTCGCGCGCGCCGCTGGACCGGATTCTGCTGGAAACAGACAGCCCCTATCTGGCCCCGCCCCCGCATCGCGGGCGGCGCAATGAACCGGCCTATACCGCCCATACCGCACAGGTGGGTGCTGATATCTTCGGCCTGTCACTCGCGGATTTCGCCGCCGCGACCGAGGCGAATTTTGAACGGCTGTTCACCAGGGTCAGGCCCGCCTGATGGCCCGTCCGTTGGAACGTCTGCGCTTCACCATCCTTGGTTGCGGATCCTCGGGCGGAGTGCCGCGTCTGGGGGGCGACTGGGGCGATTGCGACCCGGCCAATCCCCGCAACCGCCGCCGCCGCTGTTCGATGCTGGTCGAACGGAGCGGGGCAAAAGGCGTGACGCGCGTGCTGATCGACACCTCGCCGGACATGCGTGAGCAACTCCTGACAGCAGGCATCGGCACGCTGGACGGGGTGGCCTTCACCCATGCCCATGCCGACCATACCCATGGCATCGACGATCTGCGCCAGATCGTCTTCAACCGCCGCGCGCGCCTGCCGGTCTGGGCCGATGGCCCGACGCAAGACGCGCTGACGGCGCGGTTCGGCTATGCCTTCGTGCAGCCCGCAGGGTCTTCCTATCCGCCGATCCTCGATCTGCATGCCATCGGGACCGAGCCCTTCACGGTGGACGGGGCCGGAGGCGGGGTGACGCTTGTGCCCTTCGCCGTCGGCCATGGTGCGATCCCCTCGCTGGGGTTCCGCATCGGCGGGCTGGCCTATCTGCCGGATGCCGTGACCATCCCCGAGGAAAGCTGGGCGCTGCTGGAAGGGCTGGACTGCTGGGTGGTCGATGCGCTGCGCCGCAAACCGCATCCGACCCATGCCCATCTGGCGATGACGCTGGACTGGATTGCCCGGGCGCGCCCCGCCCGCGCGGTGCTGACCAATATGCACAATGATCTGGACCACGATGCAGTGATGGCCGAAACGCCCGATCACATCATCCCGGCCCATGACGGCATGGTGATCGAACTGGCAGCCCCGCAATGAACGCGCTGCTGGATGTCATCCTGCCGGTTTTCCTGATCATCGGCGCAGGCTATTTCGCGGCGTGGAAAGGTATCGTGTCCGAGGCCGCCGTCGACGGGGTGATGAAATTCGCGCAGAATTTCGCGATCCCCTGCCTGCTTTTCTCGTCTATGAGCCGTCTGGAACTGGGCACCGCCTTCGTGCCCGGACTGATCATCAGCTTTTATGCCGGGGCACTGGGGTCAGGGGCCATCGCCTTTGTTCTGGCGCGGCAGTTTTTCGGGCGCAGCGCGGTCGATGCGCTGTCCATCGCCTTTGTGGCCAGCTTCTCGAACACGCTGCTGATCGGCCTGCCGATCACCGAACGCGCCTATGGCGCCGAGGCGCTGGCGGGCAATTATGCGATCATCGCAGTGCATTCGCCGTTTCTTTATGCCGTGGGTATCACGCTGATGGAACTGCTGCGCGCCCGGGGGCATGGGCTGTCAAAGCCGGCCCTGCTGCGCCAGATCCTGCGCGCGATCTTCACCCAGCCGCTGGTTCTGGGCATCACGGCGGGGCTGATCGTCAATCTGACCGGCCTGCCCCTTCCCGGCGTCGCCTGGAACGCGCTGGACATGATGGTGCGCGCGGCAATTCCGGCGGCGCTGTTCGGGCTGGGGGGGGTGCTGCTGCGCTACCGCCCCGAGGGGGATATGCGCATGATCGCCGTGGTCTGCGCCCTGTCGCTGATCGTCCATCCCGCGATCACCTGGGGGCTGGGGCGCTTCGGTTTCGGGCTGACCACCGATCAGATGCGCTCGGCCGTCATTACGGCGGCGATGGCGCCGGGGGTCAATGCCTATCTCTTTGCCGATGTCTATGGCGCCGCGCGGCGGGTTGCAGCCTCGTCAGTGCTGCTGGCCACGGCCGGAACGATCCTGACCGCCTGGGTCTGGCTGCATATCCTGCCCTGACGCGCGCGCCCGGTCTTCTCATCGATCATATTCTCGGCGGGAGTGAATAGGGGGGTGAATTGACCGCGCGAGCGGACAAGCGGGGCAGACAGCCCCCTGCGACGCGCGGTCCGGCACACAAGCGCCCTCGGGCCATGCCCGCAGCCGAACACACAGTCACAGACTGCATTCTGCGTTCCTGCCGCTAATTTTCTGGAAAATCTCACCCTCCGCCGGGCGAAGGCTCACCCTCAGGGGGTGAATGGTGCGGTCGAGAAGACTCGAACTTCCACTCCGGTTAAGGAACAGCGACCTCAACGCTGCGCGTCTACCAATTCCGCCACGACCGCACTGTCGGTGACGAGCGGGGTCTTAGCGAAGCGCGGCGCGGAAGGGAAGATCAATTCTGAGCCTCTCCGCATTTTTCCGCAGCCCTGCCCGGCGCAATCAAAAGGGCGCCCGGCGGTTGTGCCGCGGGCGCCCTTTCTGTGGTCGCATCATCAGGTCAGAGCCAGTCGCATGCCGCCCTGTCCTGAGGGGTCAAGCGCCCTGTCCGGCTGACACTCAGGGTGTCGCAGAGGGCGTGGTGACGCCCGGCACCGCAAAACTGGGCAGGCCCGACGAGGCCGGGATCGGCGCATTCGGCACGATGGTGCCCGGCACCTGCCGCCCCGCCGCCGAATAGGCCGCGAGCCGAACAAGCGCTGCGCGATCGGCCATTCCCGGCGCAAAGACCGGGGCTGCGCCAGCCGCCTCGGCATCATGGCCCATATCGAACCACGGCAGCGCCAGATCGGCACGCTGCGCCGCCCCGATGCCCGAGATCAGGTGATGTCCCGGCAATTCGCCATAGCCCTGTTCCCCCAGCACCGAAAGAACCAGCGCCGAACCGATGGCCACATCCATATTGTCGGTCACATAGCCGACCCCAAGGCAGATCTTGGCCGTTCCCGCCAATTGGGCAGGCGCCATGCCCGACCCCAGCACGAATCCCGAAACCCCTTGCATCACCTCTTCGCGGCTTTTGACCGAAACAGCGGCAACATGATCCTTCAGCACCGGGCCCAGACCGGCACATTGCTCGGTAATCTGTTGCGGAGTGAAGCCTGAAATCTTCGCGACCAGATCCTCCCCCTGCGCGATGGCATAGGTGCGCGCCAGACAGAACTGTTCCGACAGGGTGAAGGCGGGATCGGTCATTGTGACCTGCGTCACGAAACCGCCGTTGGAATTGGTGACCAGCGACACCTTGTTGCAATGCGAGGCCAATGAGGCCTGCTGTGCCCCCTGCCCCATGAAGGATGGCAATCCCGTCCCCAATGCCGACGCTGCGGGTGTTGCTGTCGCACCGAATTGCGGGACGGCGGACGCCACCGGACCCGTGCCTGCCGCAGCGAATCCCATCGCGGCCCCCGGGGCCTGCGCTGCCGCCGCCATCTGCCCGGCATTCTGGGTAACCCCCAGCCGTTCATCACGATAACCGATCAGCAGGCCCTTGGCACCGCGCGGGTTCTGCGAGATCTGTGCCATGGTCGCAGCCCCGCCCGCCTGTGCGCGGTAATAGGAACTGACCAGCAGATCCCGCTCAAACGCGTTCAACTGCCCGTTGGGCACGAATCCCAGTGTCGCCTGATATTCCGAGATTGCGGCGCGCGATTTCGGCCCGATGGCCCCGTCGGGCGTCCCGACAGGAAAGCCGAAATAGTTCAGGGCAACCTGAACCTCACGATTCGCGGTGCGGGTCGCACTGCTGGCCGTGGAACGAGTCGAACGCTGCGTCGTCGTGCGGCGCTGGTTCTTGTTGGCATGGTTGACGATCGCCCCGCCGATGATGCCGCCGACGATACCCCCGACCAATCCGCTATCGGCCGCTGCCTGCTGCACCGGCACCACGACAAGTGCCGCCGCGGCACAAAGACTTGCAAATCCCTTGAAAGCCATTTTCAACACTCCGAAGTCAAATGAACTGAATCTGATGCGCGAAAGCGTAGCATGACCCCTTGGCCCTGCGAAGCGCAATTATCACGGGGTGGTGACGACCGCGCCCCCTGAACGGGGCGGGAAGGAAGGAAACGAAAATGGAATGGCGCGTGTTTGAGGGGCTGGCTGATTATCCCGAAACCCTTGCGGCCATGGAGGCCCGGGTTGCCGCAATCGCGGCAGGCACCGCACCCGAGGCGGTCTGGTTGCTGGAACATCCGCCGCTTTACACCGCTGGAACCTCGTCCGATCCGGCCGATCTGGTCTCGCCCGACCGCTTTCCGGTGCATGTCGCCGGGCGTGGCGGGCAATATACCTATCACGGGCCGGGCCAGCGCGTCGCCTATGTCATGCTGGATCTCAACCGGCGCGGCCGCGATGTGCGCCGCTTCGTCTGCGCGCTGGAAAACTGGGTGATCGCGACGCTTGCCGAGTTCAACGTGACGGGGGAACGCCGCTCGGGCCGGGTCGGCGTCTGGGTGGATCGCCCCGACCGCCCCGGCCCCGATGGCCGCCCCGCCGAGGAGAAAATCGCCGCCATCGGGGTGAAACTGCGCCGCTGGGTCAGTTTCCACGGCATTTCCATCAATGTTGAGCCTGATCTGTCGCATTTTGACGGGATCGTGCCCTGCGGTATCCGCGAACACGGGGTTACAAGCCTTGTCGATCTGGGCCTGCCGGTGACGATGGCCGATCTGGATGCGGCGCTGATGCGCTGCTTTGCCGATCACTTTCCCGACCCGCCCCCCGCGACAGATTGAACCCGCATACGAATCGCGCTGGAAAGCGCCGGGTGGCGCGCTTATCTAGCGCGGTGAGAGCCCGTTCCGGCAGCGGCTCTTCTCCCTGTCGTGACGGCCGGTGCCAATGAGGTAAGTGATGTCCAGAGCCCTTGTGATTTCCTGTGTTGTCCTGTCCGCGCTCGGCGCTCCGCTCCATGCCGGTGATCCCGTCGCGGGAGAGAGGGAGTTCGGCAAATGCCGGTCCTGCCATGCCGTCGTCGCCCCCGATGGCACCGAAATCGTCAAGGGCGGGCGCACAGGCCCCAATCTTTACGGTGTGGTAGGCCGGGCCGTCGGCAGCACCGATTTCCGCTATGGGGCCTCGATGGCATCGCTGTCGGGGTCCGGTCTGGTCTGGACCGAGGCCGAGATCGACACCTATATCGTCGACCCGCAGGCCTGGATCGCGGCCAAGACCGGTGATTCCGCTGCCAAATCCTCGATGACCTTCCGCCTGCGCAAGGGCGGTGCCGATGTGGCGGCCTATCTGGCCTCGGTCGCGCGCTAAGGCGCGGCATTTTCCACACTGAAACCCCTCATGACGGGGCCGCCTCCTGCCCGGAGGCGGCCCTTTTGCCGTTTTGCCACGGACGAATCGCCACACGGTCCGCGCAGGGGCGCATCAGCGGTGGATTTTATGGCTCTGCGTCAAAGTCACCGATTGCCGCCGCCGCAGCAGCGAACTAGAACAAGACCATCAGCGGCGGGATCCCCGGATCCCCGCCGCACGGGATCATTGCAACGGGAGGCACGTATGGCCGACGCAGCCATTCATGGCCACGACCATGACCAGCGCGGGTTCTTCACCCGCTGGTTCATGTCCACGAACCACAAGGATATCGGTATCCTTTATCTGTTCACCGGGGGGCTTGTCGGGCTCATCTCGGTGATCTTCACCGTCTATATGCGCATGGAGCTCATGGAGCCGGGCGTCCAGTACATGTGCATGGAAGGCGCGCGCCTGACGGCTGCCGCGCTGGAAGACTGCACGCCCAACGGGCATGTCTGGAACGTGCTGATCACCGCGCATGGCATCCTGATGATGTTCTTCGTCGTGATCCCGGCGCTGTTCGGCGGTTTCGGCAATTATTTCATGCCGCTGCAGATCGGCGCGCCGGATATGGCCTTCCCGCGCATGAACAATCTCAGCTACTGGATGTATGTCGCGGGCACCGCGCTGGCGGTGGCTTCGGTGCTGACCCCGGGCGGTAATGAGCAACTGGGTTCGGGCGTGGGCTGGGTGCTCTATCCACCGCTGTCGACCAATGAGGGCGGCTATTCGATGGATCTCGCGATCTTCGCGGTCCACCTGTCGGGTGCCTCCTCGATCCTCGGCGCGATCAACATGATCACCACCTTCCTGAACATGCGCGCACCGGGCATGACACTGCACAAGGTGCCGCTGTTCGCCTGGTCGATCTTCGTCACCTCATGGCTGATCCTGCTGGCGCTGCCGGTTCTGGCGGGCGCGATCACCATGCTGCTGACCGACCGCAATTTCGGGACGACCTTCTTTGACCCGGCGGGCGGCGGCGACCCGATCCTGTATCAGCACATCCTGTGGTTCTTCGGCCATCCGGAAGTCTATATCATCGTCCTGCCTGCCTTCGGTATCGTCAGCCAGGTCATTGCGACCTTCTCGCGCAAGCCGATCTTCGGCTATCTGCCGATGGTCTATGCGATGGTGGCAATCGGTGTTCTGGGCTTCGTCGTCTGGGCGCACCACATGTATACGGTAGGCATGTCGCTGACCCAGCAAAGCTACTTCATGCTGGCGACCATGGTGATCGCGGTGCCCACCGGCATCAAGATCTTCTCTTGGATCGCCACCATGTGGGGCGGCTCCATCGAGATGAAAACCCCGATGCTCTGGTGCTTCGGCTTCCTGTTCCTGTTCACCGTGGGCGGCGTGACCGGCATCGTGCTCAGCCAGGCGGGCGTCGACCGGGCCTATCACGACACCTATTACGTCGTGGCGCATTTCCACTATGTGATGTCGCTGGGCGCTGTCTTCGGGATCTTCGCCGGGATCTATTACTGGATTGGCAAGATGTCGGGCCGGCAATATCCGGAATGGGCGGGCAAGCTGCATTTCTGGGCCATGTTCATCGGTGCGAACCTGACCTTCTTCCCGCAGCACTTCCTGGGCCGTCAGGGCATGCCGCGCCGCTATATCGACTATCCCGAGGCGTTTGCCTACTGGAACTGGTGGTCGAGCGTCGGGGCTTTCCTGTCCTTCGCGTCCTTCGTGTTCTTCATCGGAATCGTCTTCTACACGCTGAAGGCCGGCAAGCGGGTCGAGCAGAACAACTACTGGAACGAATACGCCGACACGCTGGAATGGACCTTGCCCTCGCCGCCGCCCGAACATACGTTCGAGCAGCTGCCGAAGCAGTCGGACTGGGACAAGGGCCACGCGCACTGATCCCGTGACAGATGCGGAAGGCCCCGGAGCGATCCGGGGCCTTTTGCTTTGGCCTCTTTCCCATCGTCCCGCGATCCGAGGGAACGCCGATCCTGCCCCAAGCTGAAACGGAGCCCCTGCCCCGATGATCCTGTCGCTTTACCTTTCCGTTCCGCTGCTGGCGCTCTGGCTGGTTCTTCCCCTGCTGATGCGCCCGGCCTTCCGCAATGCGGGTCTGCCGCCCATGGCGGCGGCTACGGCCGTTCTGGCGCTGCTGTTCAGCGCGGTGATGGTCCTGCTGTCGGGTGACGGATCCGGGCCAGCCGATCCTGTCGCCGGGATGCCCGACAGCAAGACAACAGACCTGCCTTTTGATCATCGCGGCTCAGGGCCGGGTCTGCTGCTGGATCTGGGGCTGGTCGGGCTGGCCCTGTCGGGAACGGCGCTGCTGGCCAAGGGGTTGATGCAGGGGGCAGCGCCCGGATTCGGCCTGCGGTTGCGGCGCTGGATGGCGGGGCTCGGGGCCTATGCCTTCCATGCCGGAACCGGGCTGATCGCCTTTCTGGCCTTGCGGCCCGCCGATCCTGCTGCGGCAGATGAGGCAGCACTGCAGACGGGTCTTCACTGGACGGATCAGACGGGAACAATTGCCGGGGCGCTGCTGTTCGCAGGGGCGGGGCTGGTGGTGCTGGCGCTGCTTTTGGCATTGCTGCGGCGGCTGCGCCGTAACTGAACAGGTGCTTTGATGCCCTATGAATGGCTTCCCCCCGAACCCGGCCCGGACGGCCCGCATCACCGCCTGCATCTGTGGCCGCACCGGTCCTTGCCCCGGCGCGGTTTCGTGCTGTTCATCGGGGCCACGGCGGCGCTGATCGCGCTGCCGCTGCTGGTGGTCATCGGCTCACCCGTCCTTTGGGGGCTGCTGCCCTTCTTCTGTCTGGCGCTGGCCGGGATCTGGATCGCGCTGAGGCGCAGCTATCGCGATGGTCAGATCCTGGAAGAGCTGCGCCTGACCGGCGACCGTCTGTTCCTGACCCGCCATGGCCCGCGCGGCGCAAGGCAGGACTGGGAGGCGAACCCCCATTGGGTGCGGATCGAACGCCATGAAAAGGGCGGTCCGGTGCCGCATTACCTGACACTGAGCGGCGGGCCCCGCCGGGTCGAGATCGGCGCCTTCCTGTCCGAAGCGGAACGTCTGCGGCTGGAACCCGAACTGCGACAGGCCCTGTCTGCGCGGCGTTGACCGGACCCTCCGGTATCTGTGCGTCTGCCATGCCTGCACCCCGGCGCGTCTTTGCCGCCTTGGAGAGGCCTTCCTGCGGGAGGCCTTCACCCCGCCGGAAATCAGCCCCGCCCGGGGATCAGCTCAGCCGGGATTTGACCATCGGGCCGACAGCCGCGAAATCCATCTGCCCGGTGTAATGCGATTTCAGCTCACCCATCACCTTGCCCATGTCCCGGATGCCCGAAGCCCCAACGGCCGTGATCGCCTTGCCGATCGCGGCGTCAACCTCTTCGGGGGAAAGCTGCCGGGGCAGGAATTCCTCGATCACCTTGATCTCGTCCAGTTCCTTCTGCGCCAGTTCCAGACGGCCGCCCTCTTCATAGACGCGCGCACTTTCCTGACGCTGCTTGACCATGCGAGACAGGATCGCGGTGATCGCGGCCTCATCGACGCCGCCTTCACCTTCGGCATTTCCGGTGCCACCCTCTTGCCCGCGTAGCGCTATTTCACGGTCCTTGATCGCGGCATTGATCAGCCGCAGCGTCGAGAGCCGGTCCGCCTCCCGCGCGCGCAGGGATTCCTTCAGGGCGATCTGAAGTTTCTCGCGAAGTGTCATTCTGGGACCTCTGGCTGACATCATGATGTGCACCCCGGCAACAGGCCGGGTTTGGGGCCGGACCCGCAGCGGACCCGGAAAGCCATGATCCTATCCGATGCACCGATCCGTCGCAACCATCGGCATTGTCGATAAGGCATTGATTTTTATATATATTCCATTTCACCCCCTGGCCTTGACCCCAGCCGCCCCTGCCCGTAGTGTCCGCGAAATCCGGCCAGAGAGAGTCGTCCCATGCCCCATTCTTCCGATAGTTCTGCAATTCCAACCGCTTGCCTTGCGCTGGCCGATGGCACGCTGTTCTATGGCAAGGGGTTCGGCGCGGTCGGGGAAACGGTGGCCGAACTGGTCTTCAACACCGCGATGACCGGCTATCAGGAAATCATGACCGATCCGTCCTATGCCGGGCAGGTCGTCACCTTCACCTTCCCGCATATCGGCAATACCGGTGTGACCCCCGAGGATGACGAGACGACCGATCCGGTTGCCGCCGGAATGGTCGTGAAATGGGACCCGACCGAGCCGTCGAACTGGCGCGCTGCGGGAGAGTTGACGCAATGGCTGGCCGCCAAGGGCCGTATCGGCATCGGCGGGCTGGACACGCGCCGCCTGACGCGGGCGATCCGGCAGCAGGGCGCGCCGCATGTGGCACTGGCGCATGATCCGTCCGGCAAGTTCGATATCGAGGCGCTTGTGGCCAAAGCACGCGGCTGGAAAGGTCTGGTCGGGCTGGACCTTGCCAAGGATGTGTCCTGCACCCAAAGCTATCGCTGGGATGAAAAACGCTGGGCATGGCCCGAAGGCTATACACGGCGCGAAGGTCCGGGTCTGCGCGTGGTGGCCATTGATTATGGCGCGAAACGCAATATCCTGCGCTGCCTTGCCAGCGCAGGATGTGAGGTGACCGTGCTGCCCGCGACCGCCACGGCGGCCGATGTTCTGGCGCAGAATCCCGAAGGCGTGTTCCTGTCCAATGGTCCCGGCGATCCGGCGGCGACCGGCGATTACGCCGTGCCGATGATCCGCGGTGTGCTGGAGGCCGATCTGCCGGTATTCGGCATCTGTCTGGGCCATCAGATGCTGGCGCTGGCGCTTGGGGCCCGGACCGTCAAGATGAATCACGGTCATCACGGCGCGAACCACCCGGTCAAGGACATGGAGACCGGCAAGGTCGAGATCACCTCGATGAACCACGGTTTCACCGTGGACAGCCAGACCCTGCCCCAAGGCGTTCGCGAAACCCATGTCAGCCTGTTTGACGGGTCGAACTGTGGCATCGCGGTCAATGGCAGGCCGGTGTTTTCGGTGCAGTATCACCCCGAGGCAAGCCCCGGCCCGCAGGACAGCTATTACCTGTTCGAACGATTCGCCGAGGCGATGCGCGCCCGCCGCGCGGCCTGATCCCCGCCGGGACAGACGCGGGCGCCCGTATCACGCAGGCGCGCACCTTTTCACCCTCTTTCCAGATCTGGTGGCCCATTCCGCCCCTTCCGCAACCTGTGGAAGGGGAGCTGGTGGGCCAAACTAAATTCCTGTGGATATCTCTGGGGTTAACTATCCGTTAACTCCGCGCCCCCGAGGCTGGGCCTCTGGCCGGGCTCTCCGGTGTTTGATCCCGGGGATGCCATGGTTGCCCTGAAATACGGTTTCCCGCCTTCTGGCGCGAAGGTCCAGGGTGCCGTTGCCCCGGCGTCCCTGACGGCTCCGATGACAGGAACTGACGCCACGGCGACAGGTGAAACCGCGCGCAGGCTGCGCCGGATGCCGGTTCCCCCGGCGCATGGCTTCGGTGTCTCGCTGCTGAAACAAGGACTTGTTTCCGCGCAAACGCTGGTTCTGGCCCTGACATTGCAGCGGCGTCATGGCGGCAGGCTGGCCGATATCCTGCTGGCGCAGGGTCTGATCGCCCCTGACCTTTTGCATATGGCCATGTCGCGCTACTGGTCGCTGCCTCTGATCGACGCCGATCGCCACCCGCCCGATCCGGGTCTGGTTGAGCGGCTGGGGCCGGTCGATTGCCTGCGTGAGGGGCTATTGCCGATCCGCAGCAACGGACAGGTCACGCTGGTCGCTACCGCCCGGCCCGAGGATTTTGCCAGGCATCACCCCTGGCTGACCGCGCGGCTTGGCCCTGTCATGGCGGCGCTGATGCCGGCCGATCAGATCGAAACCGCGCTGCGGGTCGGTTTCGGCGCAAGGCTGGCGCGGCGGGCCGAGGAACGGGTGCCTGCCGCCGAAAGCTGCCGCAACTGGCGCAGCGGGCCGATGGCGCTGCGGGCCGGGCTGGTCCTTGCGGTTCTGGCGATGGCAGTATGGCTTGCGCCGCTTTCATTGGGGCTTGCCCTTGTGATCTGGGCCAGTGTGACACTGCTTCTGACGACGCTGTTGCGACTGGCGGCCCTGATCGCCGCATTGCGACCGGCCCCATCCGCCCCCCCGCCCGTGCCGATCCTGCGATTGCCTATGGTCTCGGTCATGGTGGCCCTCCATCGCGAGGATGATATCGCCCCGCGCCTGATCCGGCGGCTGGAGCGGATAGATTATCCCCGCGATCTGCTGGATGTGCTGCTGGTGGTTGAGGAAAAGGACAGCGCAACGCGCGCAGCACTGGCCGGGTCAGGCCTGCCGCAATGGATGCGCGTGGTTGTGGTGCCCGACGGGGTGCTCAAGACCAAACCCCGCGCGCTGAACTATGCGCTGGACCTGTGCCGTGGGTCCATCATCGGCGTCTATGATGCCGAGGACGCACCCGAACCCGCGCAGATCCACAAGGTGGTCACGCGGTTTCACCAGCGTGGCCCCGAGGTGGCCTGCCTGCAAGGCGTGCTGGATTTCTACAACAGCCGCACCAACTGGCTGTCGCGCTGTTTTACGCTGGAATATGCGACATGGTTCCGCATCATCCTGCCGGGTCTGGCACGGCTGGGGCTGGTCATTCCGCTGGGCGGCACAACGCTGTTCTTCCGCCGCGCCGCCTTGGAAGGCTTGGGCGGATGGGACGCCCATAACGTAACGGAAGATGCCGATCTGGGCGTGCGGCTGGCCCGGCATGGCTATCGCACCGAATTGCTGGATACCGTGACCGGCGAGGAAGCGAATTGCCGCACCCTGCCCTGGATCCGGCAGCGGTCCCGCTGGCTCAAGGGCTATATGGTGACATGGATGGTGCATATGCGCGATCCGGCCCTGCTGTGGCGGCAATTGGGGGCATGGCGCTTTGCCGGGTTCCAGATCCTGTTTCTGTGCACGCTGTCGCAATTCCTGCTGGCGCCGCTGTTGTGGAGTTTCTGGATCATCGCCTTCGGCATGGATCATCCACTGGCAAACATCATGCCGGGCGGGTCGATGGGTTGGCTGCTGCTGTTCTTTCTTGCAACCGAAGTGATCGGAATGCTTGTCAATCTCGAAGGGCTGCGCCGGATCGGATACCGGATCAGCCCGTTCTGGGTGCCCAGCCTGCATTTCTATTTTCCGCTGGCCGCACTGGCCTCATACAAGGCTTTGTGGGAACTGGTTCTGCGCCCGTTTTATTGGGACAAGACCAGCCACGGGCATTTCGATCCGAAATGACGACGCCCGCTGCCCATGCCAGCGCCCCGCCGCAAGGACCGGCTGCCACGCGGGCCCACCCGACCCCTCCCGGCTCAGCGCGTGCGCAATTCCCCGGCATCAATCCGCAGCCGTGTCTCGAATGCGCGCGAGATATGGGTGCGCAGCGCCTGATAGGCGGCCTCACCGTCGCGCGCCTCGATCGCATCGACGATCGCCTCATGTTCGGCCAGACCGGCCATATCACGTCCCTCGGCGGCAAAGGACGTATTGGCCATCAAGGCCATTGACCGATGCACCAGATCCAGTTGCTGGACCAGAAAGCGGTTATGCGATGCCAGATGGATCTGTTTGTGAAACCGCTTGTTCGCACGGCTCAGCGCGCGGGGATCACCCCCCAGCAGGGCCTTGTCCTCATTGACCATGGCGCGCAGGACGCGCTGTTCCTCATCACTGGCATGGCGGGCGGCCAGACGTGCGGCCAGCCCTTCAAGCTCGGTGCGCACGGCATAAAGTTCGGCCAGCTGGTTATGGTCGAGCGAGGCCACGATCAGGCTGCGCCCGTCCCGCGTCAGCATCGACTGGGTTTCCAGCCGCTGCAGCGCCTCCCGCACCGGCGTGCGCGAAACCCCCAGCCGCTCGGCCAGTTCCGACTCCACCAGCCTGTCGCCGGGCTTGTAGGTGCCCGCGTCAATGGCTTCGAGGATCAGACTATAGGCATCTTTCTGCACGACGCGCATGCTCCCTCCGCTTTGCGCGGAGGTTAGCCCCGCCCTGCCCGCCGCATCAAGCGGCAATCCGTTGCAAGCCAGCCCCGGCCCAGGCTAGGATCGCGCCATGACAATGCCAGAATTCCACAATGTCCGCGCCTGGGTCTTTGATCTGGACAATACGCTTTACCCGCCCTCGGCGCGGCTTTTCGACCAGATCGAGATCCGCATGACCGATTGGGTGATGCAGGCGCTGCGTGTCGAACGCGATGAGGCCGACCGCCTGCGCCGCCATTACTGGCAGCTTTACGGCACCACGCTGGCGGGGCTGATGTCTGAACACGGGGTTGATCCGGCACCCTATCTGACCTCGGTGCATGATATCACGCTGGACCATCTGGAACAGGATCTGCCGCTGGCCCGGGCGATCTCCGCCCTGCCGGGGCGGCGCATCGTCTATACCAACGGATCGCGCCCCTATGCAGAACGCGTGATCGAGGCGCGGGGGCTTTCGGGCCTGTTCGATGCGGTCTACGGCGTCGAACATGCGGGCTTTCGCCCCAAGCCCGAACGCGCGGCCTTTGAGACGATCTTTACCGCCGATGGCATCGACCCCGCCACTGCCGCGATGTTCGAGGATGATCCGCGCAACCTTGCCGCCCCACATGACATGGGGATGCGCACCGTCCATGTCGCTCCGCTGCCAGCCCCCGCCCCGCATATTCATCACCATACCGATGATCTGGCGGGTTTCCTGTCGCGGCTGCTGCCGGGCCCGGGCTGAGACCATCTGCCGCAGCGCATCATCCCGCCGGATGGGGCCGGACTGTGACCCCGCGCGAAAGCGGGGCGAATCGCAATCATGCTTGCCTCGGCAATCCTCGCAGGCCTGAGCCCGATCCTGCCCCCCCTAACTCTGCAGTTGCGTAAATCTGCCGCAACATCGCTTTACCGCTTGGATCTGGCCCCCAGTGGCCGCTAGATGAATGCGGAAAGGTGGTTCGGAATGGTTGAAAAGACCGATATCCTGATCTCGGGCGGTGGTGTGGCCGGGCTGATGGCGGCGGCAGGTTTCGGGGCCAGCGGCTTTCGCGTGATCTGCGTCGATCCCGCCCCCCCGGTGACGGATGCGACGACCGAAGGCGCCGATCTGCGATCCACCGCATTTCTACAACCGGCCGTGGCGCTGCTGGATGATCTGGGCATCTGGCCCCGTCTTGCCCCCCATGCAACCCCGCTTCAGACCATGCGCATCGTCGATGCCGGCGGAGCGGGCAACGCGACCGCCGAGACGACCGAGCCCCGCCTGATCCGCGATTTCGACGCGGCCGAGATATCCGAGGCGCCGTTCGGGCAGAATCTGCCCAACTGGCTGTTGCGGCGGGAACTGGTTGCGCATCTGGCGGGGCTGGAAACCGTCGATTTCCGCCCCGGCATCGCCACCACCGCCCTTGCCACGCGCGAGACCGAGGCGCGGGTGACATTGTCGGACGGCGCGCGCATCTCTGCCCGGCTGCTGATCGCCGCCGACGGGCGCACATCGCCCATGCGCGTGGCGCTTGGCATCGGCGTGCGGACCCGGCGCTATGGGCAGAAGGCGCTGGCCTTTGCCGTGACCCATCCCGAACCGCATCGCAATATCTCAACCGAGGTGCATCGCAGCGGTGGCCCTTTCACATTGGTGCCGCTGCCTGACCATGCGGGCCATCCGGCCTCGGCCGTGGTCTGGATGGAGACGGGCCCTGAGATCGCGCGGCTGATGGCCCTGTCCCGCCCGGAATTCGAGGTGGAAATGACCCGCCGTTCGTCAGGGGTCCTGGGGCCGCTGAAGCTCGCAACCCGCCTGACCGCCTGGCCGATCATCACGCAGGCCGCCGAGCGCATGACCGGACAGCGCGCGGCCCTGATGGCAGAGGCCGCGCATGTGCTGCCGCCCATCGGCGCGCAGGGCCTGAACATGAGCCTTGCCGATCTGGCCTGCCTGCTGACGCTTGCGCGCGAACGGCCCGACACTCTGGGCGATGCCCGGATGCTGGACGACTATCACCGTCGCCGCCATCCCGAGATCACGGCGCGGATCACAGGGATCGACCTTCTGAACCGCGCCTCGATGGCCGGGGCGCAGCCCCTGCGCGACCTGCGGATGGAAGGCTTGCGCGCGCTGCACGGGCTGGCACCGCTGCGGCATCTGCTGATGAAGGCCGGGCTGGGCGCGACCTGAGCAGGGCGGGGGTCCGCCCCCGCACTGCGCAGCCCGCGCCCTTTGACCAAGTCGATGCGCGTCGGATCAGACGTAATCGGCGCGCGTCAGGCCGTATTTCGCCATTTTCTCATTCAATGTGCGGCGCGGCAGGCACAACTCTTCCATCACCGAAACGATCGAGCCGCGATGCCGCCGCATGGTATTGTCGATCAGCATCCGCTCAAACGCCTCGACATAATCCTTCAGCGGTTTGCCTTCGGTGGTCAGGGCCGGTCCCGTCGCCTCATTATCCGCCATCAGAAGGGACGCGATGGAGCCCGTGCCCCGGCGGTTCTGCAGAATCGCCCGTTCGGCGATATTGACCAGCTGGCGCACATTGCCGGGCCAAGGTGCCTGCAACAGTTGCGCAGCCTCCTGTGCGGCGATCTGCGGCGCGTCGCAGCCATATTCCTCGGCAAACTGTTCGCCCAGACGGGTGAACAGCGTCAGGATATCCTCACCGCGCGCGCGCAGCGGCGGGCAGACAATGGTCATGGCACCCAGCCGGTAGAACAGATCGGGGCGCAGGATATCTTCCAGCGTCTTGTCGGGCGCATGTTCGTTGCAGATCGCGATGATGCGGGTTTCGGGCGGGCTGCCCTGTTCGTTGATCATCGTCAGCAGCCGTGACTGCAGCGCGTGGCTCAGGCTTTCGATATCCTCAAGGCACAGAGTGCCGCCGCGCGCCTCTTCGGCCAAGGGCAGGGTGCCGCCCTCTTCCATCGGGCCGAACAGCCGTGCGGCCAGTTGATCCTCGGACCATGCGGCGCAAGAAATGGTGACGAATTTTTTCGACCCGCGCGGCCCCACGGCATGCAGCGCATGGGCGGCAAGCGTCTTGCCCGTGCCGGTCTCACCGTCGATCAGCACATGGCCATCGGCCTGCCCCAGATCGAGGATGTCCTCGCGCAGACGCTCCATCACCGGAGAGGTGCCGATCAGCTTCTTCATCAGGACCGAACCATCCGACAATTCCCGCCGCAGCGCGCGATTGTCCAGCGTCATGCGCCGCAACTGGGTGGCCTTCTTGGTCAGCTCCGTCATCCGGTCCGGATTGAACGGCTTTTCCAGAAAGTCATAGGCCCCGACCCGCATCGCCTCGACCGCCATCGGCACATCGCCATGGCCGGTGATCATGATGACGGGAAGACCGCTGTCGAGGCTCATCAGCCGCTTCAGGAAAGCCATGCCATCCATGCCCGGCATCTTGATATCGCTGACCACGACACCGGGATAATCAGGGGCGATGCCCTTCAGCGCATCTTCGGCCGAGGCGAAGGTTTCCGTCTCGAAACCTGACAGGGCCAGCCATTGGCTGATCGACTGCCGCATATCCGCCTCGTCATCGACGATTGCCACTTTCATCGCTCGCGCCATTCCATTCCTACTCTGCTGCCGCCACTTCGGACCCCAATATGGGAAGCTGCACCTCGAAAACAGCCCCGCCCCCGTCACCATTGCGTGCGGTCAGCCGCCCGCCCAGATCGGTCACGATGCCCGAGGAAATCGCAAGGCCGAGGCCTACACCCTCACCGGGTTTCTTGGTCGTGTAGAAGGGCTCGAACAGGTTATCGAGGTCCGAGATCCCATGCCCGTTGTCGCGCACTGCAAGGCGCACTGCCTGATCCACCGTCACGGTCAGGTCGATGCGCGGCTCTGCCACGCCCTTGGTCGCATCCAGCGCATTTCGAAGGAGGTTGATGAACACCTGTTCCAGCCTGATGCGGTCCGCCATCACCATAACCGGGTTGCGCGGCACGTTTCTCGTTATTTGCACAACGCGCGCCTTGAGTTGTGGTTCCATCATCGACAGCGCCGAGGACAAAGCGGCCCGAAGATCCACAGGTTCAAAGGCCTCGCCCCCCTTTCGGGCATAGGATTTCAGCTGCCGCGTGATCGCCCCCATCCGCTCGATCAGGTCGTCGATCCGCTGGAACGAGGACAGCGCCTCATCGGGGCGACGCCGCTGTACCAGAAGCTGCGCCCCCGCCAGATAGGTTTTCATCGCGGCAAGGGGCTGGTTCAGTTCATGGCTGACCGCCGCCGACATTTCCCCAAGGGCCGCCAGTTTCGACGATTGCGCCAGTGTCAGTTCCGCAACGGCCAGATCCTTCTGCATCTTTTCGCGCTGCGCGATCTCGCGTTGCAGCCGCGCGTTCAACAGCCGCAATTCCGCGCTTTCGCGCTGAAAGGATATGCTTTGCGACCATGCCCGGCGCGACAGGAAATAGAAGGTCAGCGCCAGCAGGATGGCAAAACCCATGATTTCCAGCGCCAGAACGGCATTCACCCGTTCGCGCACCGAATCATAGGCGGTGAAGGTCACAAGCCGCCAGCCGCGAAACGGCACCCGCGTTTCGGTCTGCATCACGGCCTGCCCGCGCAGATAGGCATCGGGCGGCTCCTGCGCCCAGTCGGCGGTCGCCTGAATCGCACGTCGGATCGCCGAAGGCGGGGATTGCACCGCCATCGCCTCGGCCATGGTCAGCCCGCGCCAGCGCGGTTCGGTCGCAAGGATCACCCGTCCCTCGCTGTCGGTGACCAGAACCGCATCGGTCAACCCGGCCCAGGACCGTTCATATTTCATCAGATCGACCGCGACCACGATCACGCCGACCATGCGGTTTTCCGACAGGATGGCGCGGGAATAGGTGAAATCCATAGCGCCGGTCTCGCGCCTTGCGGCAGTGAAGACCGTGTCGCGGTTACGCTGCGCATCGACGAAATACGACGACTGCCGATGGTTTGAGCCCAGAAGATTGCGGTTTGTCGCGCCGACCGCGCGCCCCTCCCGGTCCAGCAGCAGGATCGAGGCCGCGCCGATCTCGGCCTGAAAGGAAATCAGCCGCGCCGAGGTGCTGGAATAATTCCCGTCGGTCAGCGCGCGCACCAATTCGGGATCGCGCGCCAGCAGCAGCGGCACCACCGAATTGCGCTGCAATTCCGAAATCAGGTTGCCGCTGTAAAGCGCCAGCCGGACCTCGGCGCGGTTGCGGGTCGATTCAGAAAAGCGTTCGGTCATCCAGCTGTTGGTGACCAGCACCACCGCCACGGCAAGGATGAACAGCAAAAAGACAAGGATCCGCGTCCACCAGGGCTGCCGCGCGGCAAGGGTGCCGGTCGTGGTTTCCGGCGATGCGGACAGCGGGCGCGGCCTGCTTATCGTTTCAGGACGGGGGAAGCCGCCCATGCCGCTGCGCAGGCGGGTGCGGCCCTGCGACAGTCCCGGCACGGTCGTTTCTACAGCCCCGGACGAAGGCGGCGGCACGGGCGCGCTGCCCGCAGGCGCCAGCCCTTCGGAATTTGGCGTATCGGATGCCGACGGATCGGTCGGCGCTGCGGCCATACCGTTTTCCGCATCCGTCCCGGTTGGGGCGGGTTCATCGGGCCGTGGCATGCGGTCATCCTGCGTCATGGCGCAAGTCTAGGCGGGGTGCCTTGCGATCTCAAGCCAGCGCAGATGCGGCGCGGATCAGGCCGCGACAAGTCCCGCCACCAGCGAGCGGAAAAGCACCGAACCATCGGCGGAACCCTGCGCAGGATCAACCGCGCGTTCGGGATGCGGCATCATGCCCAGAACCCGGCGGTTTTCCGACAGGATCCCTGCGATGTCGCGCGCCGATCCGTTGGGGTTGTCAAGGTAGCGGAAGGCCACGCGCCCCTCGCCCTCAAGCCGGTCCAGCGTCGCGGCATCGGCATTGTAATTGCCGTCATGATGGGCGACCGGAAGGCTGATGCTGTCCCCTTTGCCCCAGCCTGCGGTAAAGGCGCTTTGCGCTTCGGCCACCTCCAGCCCCACCGGCTTGCAGATGAATTTCAAACCTGCATTGCGCATCAGAACGCCGGGCAGCAGCGCCATTTCGGTCAGAACCTGAAATCCGTTGCAGATGCCCAGAACGTAGCCCCCCCGCGCAGCATGGGCGCGCACTGCCGCCCCGATGGGCGATTGCGCGGCAATGGCCCCGCAGCGCAGATAATCACCAAAGGAAAATCCGCCCGGAACCCCGACCAGATCAATGCCTTCGGGCAGCGCACTGTCCTTGTGCCAGACGCGGTGAACCTCGGCCCCCGCCGCGGTCAGCGCAAGCGCAAGGTCGCGGTCGCAATTGGACCCCGGAAAGGTGATTACGGCGGCTTTCATCGGCGCTGTCCCCGGCTGGATCGGATGGCGCATCCCTTAGCGCATGTCGCGCGCGCTTTCCAGCCCGCCGCGCCCGCCTTGGCACATCAATTTGCGGCGCCCGCGCGGCACCCGCCCGGCTCTGGTCTTGCACTGGCGCGGCGGGGCGGGGATAGTCCTTTGCGGGGCCGCCCACGCCCCGGATGCCCCTTGCCCCTGCCCCCGGATCCCGCGCAATGTATATGCCTCCGCATTTTGCCGAAACCGACCCTGACGCGATTGCCGGGCTGATCGCGGCCTATCCGCTGGCCACGGTCATCGCCACAACGCCCGACGGGATTCTGGCCAATCACCTGCCGCTTCTGCGCGCGCCCGATGGTGACCTGATCGGTCATGTCGCACTGGCCAATGACATGCACCGGCTGATCGCGGAGGGACAGCAGGTGCTTGCGATCTTCCGGGGGGAGGATGCCTATGTCACACCGAACGCCTATCCCTCGAAAGCCGAACATCACAAGGCCGTGCCGACGTGGAATTACCGTGTGGCCCATGTTCACGGACCGATCACCTTTTCGCATGCAGAACACGACCGCCGCGTGGCGGTGGCGATGCTGACGCGGGATCATGAACGACGGGTGAACGGCGGGCGGGCCTGGAAGATGGCGGAGGCTCCGGCCGATTTCATCGCCGGCATGCTGCAGGGAATCGTCGCCTTCCGCATCGTGCCATTGCGCGTGATCGCCAAGGCGAAGATGAGCCAGAACCGCAGCGCCGAGGATCGCGAAGGGGTCGCGGCGAATATGCGGGCACGCGGAGAAACGGCCATGGCCGAGGCATTGACGCGCTCTGAACCCTGAGCGCGCAAAAGAGGCTCTGCCCCTCGCGGCAATCACACCGCCGTGAAAACGACCTGAGCCGGTCTGCCCCGGCGGACTCTGCGCCGGCAAAAGGTCGACATGACGCGCCGGACGTGATTTGAGCGGTGTCGCGCCGACCAATGTGCAACCGGATGACAGAAACGATGCCAAAGCGGATGGATGAAAAAACGCCCGACGCCGCCACCGGCCCGCTGCGTGACCCAAGCGATGCGCGTCTGTTCCGCGAAGCGCTGGGGCGTTTTGCGACCGGGGTGACCGTGGTTACGACGGCGGGGCCCGAGGGACCGCTGGGCTTTACGGCCAACAGTTTCGCCTCGGTCTCGCTGGATCCGCCGCTGGTTCTGTGGTCGCCCGCACGGGCCTCGGCGCGCTTCAGGATCTTCGCCACCGCGCAGCATTTCGCCATCCATGTTCTGGCCGAGGAGGACGCAGAGCTTTGCGCCCGCTTCGCCCGCCAAGGGGCGGGATTCACCGGGCTGGACGCCGCGTTCAGCCCCGAAGGGATTCCGCTGATCCCCGGCACGTTGGCGCGCTACGAATGCGTGCAGCATGCCACCCATGACGGCGGCGACCATCTGGTGATTCTGGGCCGGGTGCTGCGCTTTGCGGCACGCGAAGGTGCGCCGCTGCTGTTCAGTCAGGGGCAGTATGGCGGATTTTCCGGCGCGGAGTAAGCAGGGCGCAGGAAGGCCGGGGGCCTGCCGGCGGCAGGCAATTCCGGCAAGATGCGGGGCTTTTGCCGGTTGCGCCCCGGTTTTCTTGTTTCCGCCCCCCCCGCCGACTAAATCAACCTCCTGACCAACCGGATCCGGGGATAAACATGTCTATCGACGGCAAACCGAGCACTTTCAGCGCGCAGATCCTGCCCGCAATCCCCTGCGACGCCCTGCCCCCGGATGAGATGATGCGCAAGGCCGAGGCGGCGGCGGGCTTTCTCAAGACGCTGTCGCATGAAGGGCGGCTGATGATCCTGTGTCATTTGCTGGAGGGGGAGAAATCGGTCGGGGAGCTTGAAACCATGCTGGGGTCGCGTCAGGCCGCCGTAAGCCAGCAACTGGCGCGGTTGCGGCTTGAAGGGCTGGTTTCCTGCCGCCGCGATGGCAAGACGATCCACTATTCCATTCAAGATCCCAAGGTGATCCGCACCATCACCCTTATGCATGAGATGTTCTGCCGCTGACCGCCGCCGCGCCGCGCAATCGGCAAGGAACGGGCCGCCTTCAGGGGCCCGGGGCTGCGGCGGCGACAAGCTGGTTCTGCACGGTCAGTGTCAGATCGTTCAGCGAGAAGGGTTTGGGCAGGAAAACCGAATTCGGAATCGCATCCTGCTCCTCTGTCAGGCAGTCCTCGGAATAGCCCGAGACGAAAACCACGCGCACGTCGGGGCGGTCGCGCCGCGCCTCACGCACCCAGCTTGGCCCGTCCATGCCCGGCATCACAACATCGGTGACAAAGACATCCACCTCCAGCGTGGCATCCCCAAGCGTCTCCAGCGCCTCTTCGGCGGTTCCGGCCTCGATCACCGTATAGCCGCGCAACCGCAACGCGCGGGAGGCGAAGGCCCGCACCGGAGCCTCATCCTCGACCAGCAGGATGACACCCTCGCCGGGGCGGGTTGTGGTGGCGGTGGCGGCGAGGAGCGGATCGGGGGCCGGAAGCAACTCGGCCCGGGGCATTGCAACCTCTGCCCGGCGGAGGCCCGAAGCCGCCTCTTGAGCCGGATCGGACCGATGGGCCGGAAAATAAAGATCAAAGCGGCTGCCCTTGCCCGGAGCACTTTCGACGAAGATGAAGCCGCCCGATTGCTTGACGATGCCGTAAACAGTGGACAGCCCCAGCCCCGTGCCCTTGCCCACACCCTTGGTGGTAAAGAAAGGTTCAAAGATCTTCTCGATCCGGTCAGGCGGGATGCCGCAGCCGGTATCGGTGACGCGGATCACCACATAATCCCCGGCTGGCAATTCGACATGATTGCGTTTCTGCGGCTGGTCCAGACTGGCCGCCTCAGTCTCGATCCGGATCGTGCCGCCCTCGGTCATCGCGTCGCGGGCGTTGACGACAAGGTTCATCACCACCTGTTCCAACTGCCGCCGGTCGGCCCGGATCGGCCCCAGATCGGGCGCATGCGAAAACTGCAGATGCAGCTTTTCCCCCACCAGACGGTTCAGCAGATGGGTCATTTCCGACAGCACATCCTGAAGATCCACGACTTCCGGTTTCAGGGTCTGCTTGCGTGAAAACGCCAGCAGCTGCCCCACCAGACTGGCGGCCCGGTTGGAATTCTGATGGATCTGCACCAGATCGGCATATTCGGGATCGCCGGGCGCGTGGCGCAGCAAAAGCAGATCGCAATGGCCTGAGATCGCGGTCAGAAGATTGTTGAAATCATGCGCGATCCCGCCTGCAAGCTGCCCGATTGCCTGCATTTTCTGACTTTGCACGAATTGCGCCTCAAGGGTTTTCAGCGCCGTCGCGTCCTGCAGCACCGCCAGAACGCCGGGACGGCCGCGCTCCACCACACGGCGCAACGTGACCTGCACAAAGGTTTCTTCATCCTTGCGGCGCAGGCGCAGCACTTCGGCGCGGCATGGCACGCGCTTGGCCAGCACATCCCCCATCCAGTCCGAGATCGAGCGGCCCGGCCCTTCAAACAGCTCATGGATGCGCAGAACCGCGTCACCGGGGCCGATTCCCGTCAGGTCCCGCGCGGCGCCATTGGCGGCGCGGATGCTGCCATCGGCGCGGAACTTGATCAGCGCGACCGGAACATGTTCGAAATCGGCCAGCATTTCCGGCCCGCCTTCCCGCTCGGACATCGGGAGCAGGTAGATTTCGCGACGCTCACCGATCCCCGGCACCTCGGCAAGGATGGCGCGCACCGGACCGTCCACGCCTGCGACCGACACTTCCTCACCCGAATGCAGCGCGGGAGTGGTGAAAACCCGGTCCAGCCGTTTCGGACGTGCGCCCAGCAGGCGTCGCATCGCCTCATTGGTGAACAGGACCACTCCGGCCTTGTTCACGACCAGCATCGGCAGGCTGAGCGTCTCAGCCCCCCGCCCGGCACCCGAGCGTTCGTTGAATTCCTCAAGGCGCCAGAGGAAATAGCCCGGGGCGACCACATGAACCGAAAGGCGGACATGGCCGCGCCGGGTGACGACATCCTCGCGCGCGCTGCCCTGATGGCGGGCGCGCGACTGCAGGCGGAACAGGACTGAGGCGGGGCTGGCAAAGAAATCCTTCAGCGTGGACACCAGCGTTTCCCCGGGTGCCGGGCCAAAGCGTTCTGCCGCAGCGGCGTTCTGAAAGGTGATTTCCCCCAGATCATCGGTCATGAAACAGGCCGAGGCATCAGCACCCGCCATACGGCCCAGCCGTCGCGCAAGCCCATGGCGGCGCAGGCGCTGCAGCAGACCGATGCCGCGGATGACAAGGATCAGCGCGACAAAGGTCGCCCCCGCCACCAAGGCCGCAAGCCGGGTTTCGGGATGGGTTGCAAGTGCTGCCACGACAAGTGCGGCCCCCGCCGCCCCAAGCAAAAGCCAGATCCGGGCCGAAAGCATGCGCGCGGTCTGCGCAACCTCCCCCGCCGAATTCCAGACCTGCCGCACCCGCGCCTCCTGACCAGTCAAGGGACATTGAGAGGCAGAAAAGTTAACCCGGACTTAACCGAAATCGAGACACCGCCCCGAAATCAGCTTCAGGTTGACCCTCTCTTTAGTCAACTCTTCTGAGAATCGCGGCAAAGAAACCGTCCGCCCCGTCCAGCGGCGTGAACTGGCGGCTAAGGTCACAGCGCCAGTCCGGGTGCCTGTCCAGAAAGGCTGCGATACGGTCGGAATTCTCGTCCTCCAGCAGCGAACAGGTCGCATAGGCCAGCACCCCGCCCGGGGCGACAAGGGCTGCGGCGCGGGTCAGTATACTGTCCTGTATCGCGCAAAGCTGGGTCAGCCGTTCAGCGGTCAGTCGCCATTTCGCCTCGGGCGCGCGGCGCCAGCTGCCCGACCCGGAACAGGGTGCATCGGCCAGAACCAGATCGAAGGGCGCCATCCGTTCGGGACCTTCGGCATCATCAAGGAGATGCAGCGGCGCCCCGGCCCGCCCGGCCCGGGCCGGAAGATCCGACAAGCGCCCGGCGTCAATGTCATGGGCAAAGATCTGCAAGGACATCCGGGCGGCCATGGCCAGTGATTTTCCCCCGCCCCCGGCACAAAGATCCAGCACCCGCGCGCCCGCTGTCAGCGGCAGAAGATCCACCACCGCCTGTGACGCGGCATCCTGCAATTCCACCAGCCCTGCGGCAAAGGCCGCACTGGTCTGGACGCGACGCGCATTTCCCGTCACCTCAAGCGCCCTGGGCGAAAGTGGCGCGGGCCGGGTGTCGATGCCTTCCGCCTGCAATGCCGCCACCGCTTGATCCACCGTTGCGCGCAGGCTGTTCACGCGCAGAAAGACCGGGGCGCGGTGACGCAAAGCCTCCAGCACCGCCAGAGCCTGATCGCCAAGCGCACGATCCAGAAGCGGGCGCAGCCAGTCGGGGCAGTCCAGTGCGACATTTCCCGAAGGGGCGGGCGGCAATGCAGTTTCGGTCGCGAATTCGGCGTCGGTCAGCGGGGCCGGTGCGAAGCGGTCACCGGTGAAAACCGTTGCCGGATCGGTCTGCGCCGCCCGAAGCGCGCCAAGGATCAGGCCGCGCCCGGTTTCCGCGCCACTCAGATGCGCGAAGGACCGCCTGCAACGGATTGATTGAAAAACGATATCCCGGATCGCCGCTCGGTCGCCAGATCCGGCATAGCGGTTGGTTCGCGCCCAGTTGGTCAGCGCCTTTTCTGCCGCCTCTCCGGCAAGCCAGCGGTCAAGGATACCGATTGCGGCGGCATGTCGGGCGGCGGGGGTCATCGCCGCCCCATGGGCAAAAGAAACGCCACCCCGGTCACATCACACGGTAATTCGGGCTTTCGCGGGTGATCTGCACATCATGGACATGGCTTTCCTTCAGCCCTGCCCCGGTGATGCGCACGAAAGTGCAGTTGCTGCGCATCTCGGCCACGGTGCCATTGCCGGTATAGCCCATGGCGGCACGCAACCCGCCAACCAGCTGATGCACGACCGCGGCGGCAGACCCTTTGTAAGGCACCTGCCCCTCGATCCCCTCGGGCACCAGCTTGTCGGACGCGGCATCCTTCTGGAAATACCGGTCGGCAGATCCGCGCGCCATGGCGCCCAAAGAGCCCATGCCGCGATAGGATTTGAAGCTGCGTCCCTGATACAGGATCACCTCACCGGGGGATTCGTCCGTGCCCGCGATGGCCGATCCGACCATGGCGCAAGACGCCCCCGCCGCGATGGCCTTGGCGAAATCGCCGGAATACTTGATGCCGCCGTCGGCGATGACGGGAATATCGCCCGCCGCCCCGGCCGCATCCATGATTGCCGTCAGTTGCGGCACGCCCACACCGGCCACGATGCGCGTGGTGCAGATCGACCCCGGGCCGATCCCCACCTTCACCGCATCCGCGCCTGCCCCGATCAGCGCGCGCGTTGCCTCGGCCGTCGCCACATTCCCCGCCACGACCTGCACGGCATTGGACAGTTTCTTGATCCGCTCCACCGCCCGTGCCACGCCTTCGGAATGGCCATGCGCGGTGTCGATCACCACCATGTCCACCCCCGCCTCGATCAGGGCCTGAGACCGCTCAAACCCCGCATCGCCGACGGTCGAGGCCGCCGCCACCCGCAGCCGCCCCAGATCATCCTTGCAGGCATTGGGGTTCAGCACAGCCTTTTCGGTATCTTTCAGGGTCAGAAGCCCTGTCAGCTTGCCCGTCCCGTCGGTCACCAGCAGCTTTTCGATGCGGCGCGCCTTCATCAGGCTGATCGCGGCCTCACGGTCGGCGGGTTCCTGCAGGATGGCCAGATTGTCCCCGGTCATCATCACCCGCACCGGCGTGCGGTCATCCGAGGCAAAGCGCATGTCGCGATTGGTCACGATGCCCAGAACCCGGCCCTTGTCATCGACGACCGGGAAACCGGTGACGTTGTAGCGTTCCTGCAGCGCCTTGGCATCGGCCAGTGTCTGGTCGGGGGTAAGGGTGATTGGCGAATAGACGATACCGGATTCGAAGCGCTTGACGCGGCGCACCTCACGGGCCTGTTCCTCGGTATTCAGGTTGCGGTGGATCACGCCGATCCCGCCTGCCTGCGCCATGGCGATGGCCATGCGCCCCTCCGTCACCGTATCCATCGCCGAGGACAGAAGCGGGATGTTCATGCGGATCGAGCGGGTCACGAAGGTCGATGTATCCGCATCTGCGGGCAGGACCGAACTTGCCGCCGGCACCAGAAGCACATCATCAAAGGTGAGAGCCTCGCGAATCTCCATGGGAACCTCCTTGGACCGCATCGTTTGGCGGTTTGCTGTTTCACGGGGACGCGCCGAAGGCAAGGCAAAACACATCTCTTGCGGGTGGAAGGACGGCATGATCGGATGCGGGCAAAGCCGGGAACGGCCCGGACGGGCGGCCCGGCACCGGATCGCAGCAAAAAGGACAGACCGGAATGCGCGTCGCCCTGATCGAGAACACCGCCGTCACCCATCATGGCCAGATCGGAGTGGCGCTGCATGAACGCGGCGCGCTGGTCGATATCCTGCGCCCGTTCCGGGGTGATGCGCTGCCGCTGGATTTCTCGGGCTGGGACGCGGTCATCGTCTTTGGCGGAGAACAATCGGCGCGGGACGATGCGCGCCACCCCTATCTGCCGCATCTGGCGGATGCGATGCGCAAGGCGGTCGAGGCCGGGCAGCCGGTTCTGGGCATCTGTCTGGGCAGCCAGTTGATGGCGCGCGGCTTCGGCGCGGAAAACCAGTTGGGCACTGCGCCCGAATTCGGCTGGTGCCGGGTCGATCTGACCGGGGATGGTGAGGCCGATCCGGTGCTGTCGGCGGCGGGGTCAGCGTTTCGGGTGTTCCAGTGGCACAGCGACACCTTCACCCTGCCCGCCGGGGCCCTGCATCTGGCGCGCTCGGACCGGGCGGCGCATCAGGCCTTTCGTGTCGGGCGGGCGGGCTATGCCACCCAGTTCCACTTCGAGGCGAACCGCGCCGTTGTCGCCGACTGGGCACGGCGCTTTCCCGATCTGATCGAAGGGATGGAGCCCGGTTGGCTGAGCCGCCATGCAGCGCTTGCCGAACGCGACGGGGCTTTGGCGGATGCGGCGGGGCTGCGGCTGGCCCGCGCCTTTCTGGATCTTGTCCCGCGCTGAGGGGCCGGTGGCCGAACCTGCCCGATCAGGCCGCCCGGTCAGGCCGTGGCCGCGTTGGTCTTTGCTGCCAGCCCGCCCCCGGCCCAGGCCCGCAGCACCTTCACCGCGACATAGGGCACCAGCAGCAGCGCCCCGGCCAGAACCGCAAGGCCCGGCCAGACCCAGCCGCCCCCCAGCAACAGCAAAAGCGACGCATAAGCCGCCAGCGGAAAGGTGAAAGCCCCCCAAAGCGCCGAAAACCCCGCCGCGGTGATCCAGCGCCCAGCCAGCAGCAGCGCCAGCAGGATCGCCCCTCCGATCAACGCCATGACCTGCGCCACACTGACCAGCCCCGCCAGCGCCGCGACAAGGCCCAGCAGGCTGGCCGGAGCCAGATGGATGGCCAGCAAGGGGCGCAGCGGGGCGGGCGGCCTGCCCTGCACCAGTTGATAAAGGCTGACGCCCCAGATGCCCGCCGCAACCGCCCCGGTGCCGATCACCAAGCCGGTTGCCAGCCCGGTCAGCCCAAGCGGGGCCGCGACCAGCCCTGCGATGATGAAACCCACGAAATGCAGATGCCATGCCGGGGTGACGGACTTCGCCTCATCCGGGGCGCGTTGCAGCCACAGGGTGACCAGCAGCGCCAGAACCAGATGCAGAACCAGCCCCGCCAGCATCAGGATCAAGGCCAGCCCCGGCCGGTGGGGCAGGACCGTGGCCGCCAGCAGCAAAAGCCCCAGTGACCCCGCCGCCAGCCCCGTCCGGCCCGGCAGGGCCGCCAGTTCCTGCATCACCACGCCGGGTCGCTGCGCGACCTTCACCAGATAGCCGAAAGCCGCGAAAATCCACAGCAGGCTGACCGCGCCCAGCAGGATCTCACCGAAACCCGGATGGATCAGGCCGCCATCGGCGGCGCGGCGCAAGGCCAGACCCAGCCCGAACAAGCCCATGATCGTGGGAAAGACCGCTGGCGGCATGCGCTGAAACGGGCGCAGCCGGGCAGGCGGAACCGGAGGGGGCGGGTTGGGGGCAGTTTCTGTCATGGCCGATCCATCACCGCCTGCCGCCACAGCGGACCTGTCCCGTGCCCGTCATCCGCACGGCGGCCCGCCGACGGAACTGCCCCGGCTGCGCTTAAAGCGCAGGCGCGGATCATCCGCGCAGCACCGGAAACCAGTCTTCGCGCAGGTGCTGGCCCGCCTGCATCCCGTGGCCCGGAAAGGGCGGCGAGGTCGGCCCCGGACGCTCGACATAGCGCGCATCATCGCCGACCAGCCGCAGCGAGAAGGCGCGGCGGCGGCGATCGGTCACATTGCCGCGCGTGCCATGCAGGGTGCGGTAATGGAAGGCCACGGCATCGCCCGGCTCCATCTCCCATTCAAGGATGCGCATGCCTTCGGCCTCGGGGTCGGGCACGGGAATGTAATCGTGATCGCCCGGATAGAAATCGGTCTCGGACATCCAGCGGGTCGGCAGCACGTCCTTTTCCCAAAGATGGCTGCCCGCGACGCAGCGCAGGGACGCCTCGCGCACCGGATCAAGCGGACACCAGAAACTGACCGTCTGCCGCCCCTCGACAAAGTAATAGGGCCCGTCGGTGTGCCATGGCGTCGGTTTTGACGTTCCGGGTTCCTTGACCAGCACATGATCGTGGAACAGTTGCACCCGGTCACTGCTCATCAGCCGCGCCGCCGCCTCCGCCACGCCCGGATCACGGATCGCAGCCTCGAATTCGGCAATCCGGTTCCAGTTGCAGTAATCGTCGAAAAAGCGCCCGGCCTCACCGGGTTTCAGCGTTGCCATGGGCTGGCCGGGATCGGCCATGTTCTTCTCGACGCCCTGGCGCAACTCCTCAACCCGGTCGGCAAACAGCCCCCGGACCAGCACCGCGCCATCGCGTTGATAGGCCTCTGCCTGTTCCTGCGTCACCTGAACCGTCATCCGCGTCTCCCTGCTGTTGTCGCAGAGCCTGCCGCCTTCTGCCGCGCTTGCCAAGGGGCCAAGTGACCCCCGTGCTGCGGCAATCCGACAGATGGCCGGAGGAAGGTCGCCAGCACTGTGGATCGGAGGAGAGCGTCAGATATCCCTGCCCGTTCGGACGCGCGCGGATATTGCCTTTCCCCGCAGGGCCTGCCGGAAAACCGGCAAGCCCGACGAGGAGGATAGACGGTTGCGGCGCGTCAGGTCACGCCGTCCCTCAGATCACGACGGCCCATAGGGCGAGCTGCAGACACGACGCGGGCCGTTATAGGGCTGATAGCTGTTATCCGACGCGCGATAGGACCGCCAACGGTCGTGGCACCAATTGACATGGTTCTGCGACAGATAGCGCCCGGCATTGCCCTGCGGCACCTGAACCGGTTGCGGGCGGTTGAACTGATCGACCAGCACCCCGCCTATGATCGCCCCGATCAGCGCCGAACCCAGATCGGGACCCCTATCCCGGTCAGCCTCGCGGCGCGGCCGGTGATGCACGGGCGGGCGGCGGTGACGGTTGTCAAAGCCGTGCCGTCCCCGGTCACGGCGGTCAAAGCGTCTGCGGTCGCGATTGTCGCGATAGCCACGCCGTTGCTGGACCTCGACAAGATCCGCCTGCAACGTCAGTTCACCAATGGATCCGGTCAGAGCGAGCGGCGCGACCGGGGCCGCATTGGCAGGCGCGACCGTGATCGGGGTCAGCGACAGGACAACAGCGGCGAGTGTGGATGTGAACAGTTTCATGGTCCTCTCCTCGTCAGATATGCGCGCGGCAGCTTTGCGCGCCTGCAGACCCAACGCATCGGGGGGCAGATTCTGTCGCGCTTTCGTCATAACAAGGGCGTGAGCGGTGCCGGGCCACGGGGCGCTGGCCTTGGCACGGCGGCTGGCATAGCAATCGCAAGACCGGGCGGCCCGCGCGGGGTCGCCAGAGCAGGAGCGGCAGGATGACGGAAGGGCAGATCCTTGGCGTGGTGCTGGCGGGCGGTCAGGCACGGCGCATGGGCGGCGGGGACAAGGGCAGCCTTGATCTGGGCGGAACGCGCCTGATTGATCAGGTGATCCACCGCCTGCACCCGCAATGCGCCGCACTCGTGATCAGTGCCAATGGTGATCCGGCGCGGTTTGCCGGGCTGCGACTGCCGGTGATCGCCGACAGTATCGCAGGCTTTGCCGGGCCTTTGGCCGGGGTTCTGGCCGGGATGGACCATGCAGCCGAATGCGGGCTGTCCCATGTGGTGACGGCCGCAGCCGACAGCCCCTTTCTGCCGCCCGATCTGGTGCTGCGGTTGTGCCGGGCGGCGCAGCGGGACGGCAAGCCGATCGCGCTTGCCGCCTCGGAAACCGCGGCAGGGCTGATCCGGCAGCCGGCCTTCGGCCTATGGCCGGTGGTGCTGCGCGAGGATCTTCGCGCGGCGCTTGGCGAGGGGGTCGCCAAAATCGTGATCTGGGCCGGACGGCACGGGTTCGCGCTGGCCGGTTTCGACGCGACAGGGCGCGATCCGTTCCTCAACGTCAATACGCCCGAAGATCTGGAAACCGCCCGCCATCTGTGGCGGGACCAGCAGCAGGGCTGAACCGCCCTGCCCCGCAATGCGGCCCTGTCCCCGGCGCTGTGGCCCTGACCGCCCGCCCCCGGCGAAATTGCACAACGCCCCCCGGCAGGCGCTTGACGCTGCCACTGCGGCGGTCCACAGACGGGGCCACATAACCCGCAACCGGGCGTTCCGTGGGCGCCGAAACGACGAGGAGCATGGCCGATGAGCCCTGACCTGACCCAGATTTCCCTGACATTTCCCGATGGATCGGTCCGCAGCTACGCCGCAGGCGTGACCCCGGCCGAAGTGGCCGCCTCGATTGCCGTCAGCCTTGCGAAAAAGGCGATCTCGGCACAGGTGAACGGCGTGCATTGGGATCTGCAATGGCCGATCACCACTGACGCGACGCTTGCGATCAACACCATGGCGGATGAGGCGGCGGCGCTGGAACTGATCCGCCATGACCTTGCCCATGTCATGGCCCGCGCGGTGCAGGAACTCTGGCCCGATGTGAAGGTGACCATTGGCCCGGTGCGCGATCATGGCTGGTTCTACGATTTCGACCGCGCCGAACCCTTTACGCCCGAAGATCTGGGGATCATCGAGGCAAAGATGAAACAGATCATCAACGCCCGCGATCCGGTGAAAACCGAACTCTGGAGCCGGGAAGACACGCGCCGGCATTACGAAGAGCGCGGCGAACCCTACAAGGTGGAACTGCTGGACCGGATCCCGGGAGATGAGGATATCCGCATGTACTGGCACGGGCCCTGGCAGGATCTGTGCCGGGGGCCGCATCTTCAGCAGACCGGGCAACTGCCCGCCGATGCTTTCAAGCTGACCCATGTGGCGGGGGCCTATTGGCTGGGCGACAGCAGCCGCCCGATGCTGCAGCGCATCTATGGCGTGGCCTTCCGCAACCGCGACGACCTCAAGGCCCATATGACCATGCTGGAGGAGGCCGCCAAGCGCGACCACCGCAAGCTGGGCCGCGAAATGGGCCTGTTCCACATGCAGGAAGAGGCGCCGGGACAGGTGTTCTGGCATCCGAACGGCTGGACGATCTACACGACCTTGCAGGATTACATGCGCCGCCGCCAGCGCGCCGATGGCTATGTCGAGGTGAACACACCGCAGGTGGTGAACCGCAAGCTGTGGGAGGCATCGGGCCACTGGGAAAGCTATCAGGAGAACATGTTCATCGTCGAGGTGGACGAGGATCATGCGCGGGAAAAGACCGTCAACGCGCTGAAGCCGATGAACTGCCCCTGCCATGTGCAGATCTTTAACGTTGGCCTGAAGTCCTATCGCGATCTGCCGCTGCGGATGGCGGAATTCGGGTCGTGCAACCGCTATGAGCCGTCTGGCGCGTTGCATGGCATCATGCGGGTGCGCGGGTTCACGCAGGATGACGGGCATATCTTCTGCCGCGAGGATCAGATCGAGGCGGAATCGAAGAAGTTCATCGAATTCCTGAGCCGCATCTATGCCGATCTGGGCTTCGACAAATGGCGCGTGAAACTGTCGACCCGGCCGGAAAAGCGGGTGGGGACGGATGCCAGCTGGGATCTGATGGAAACCGCTCTGGCCAATGCCTGCACCGCGGCGGGCTGCGCCTATGAACTATTCCCGGGCGAGGGCGCGTTCTATGCGCCCAAGCTGGAATTCGTGCTGACCGATGCCATCGGGCGGGACTGGCAATGCGGCACCTTGCAGCTGGACCCGAACATTCCGGCGCGGCTGGAGGCCAGCTATATCGGTGAGGATGGCGCCAAACACACGCCCTATATGCTGCACCGCGCCTGTCTGGGCAGTTTCGAGCGGTTCATCGGGATACTGATCGAGAATTGGGCGGGCAAGCTGCCCTTCTGGCTGGCGCCGCGTCAGGTTGTGGTCGCCTCGATCGTGTCGGATGCGGATGATTACGCCCATGAGGTCGCAACCGCCCTTGTCGAGGCCGGGATCCGCGCCGAACTGGACCTGCGCAATGAAAAGATCAACTACAAGGTGCGCGAGCATTCCATGGGGAAAGTGCCTGTAATCCTTGCCCTTGGCATGCGTGAGGTCGAGGAGCGCACGGTTTCCGTGCGTCGTCTGGGCGAGAACCGCACCGAAACGCAGGATCTGGCCACAATCATCGCGGCACTGGCAGCCGAGGCGACACCGCCCGATCTGCGCTGATCGTGGAAAGTGCCACGTATCGGGCCTCATCGCAGGGGGTAACCCGTGCAAACGGGGGGCTTGGCGCGCCCCCGCCCCGCGAGGTATTTTCGCCAAGATGAAAAGGCAACGCAAGAGGCGCCATCCGTGAGGCGCAAACAAGGTTTCTTCCAGGGCCGCTCCTGACGGTTGAGGCTACCCTCTTGCAAGGGAATCGCGTGGGCACGCGCAGGCGATTCCGGCGGTTTTCGGCGGGTCAGTCCGGGATGCAAGCACAAGGTTCTTGATTTTTGTCTGTGATTTGGCATCCTTTGCGCTGTGACGACAGCCTTTCCGACCTGATCCTGACTGCCCGGCAGCCGGACGACTGGAAGACCTGGCAGCACGGCCCGCGGCATGTCGCCCCGGGAGGACAGACTGAAGGAGAGACGGCATGCCGACAGGCACCGTGAAATGGTTCAACGCCACCAAGGGTTACGGCTTCATCGCCCCCGACAATGGCGGCAAGGACGTGTTTGTACATATTTCAGCGGTGGAGCGCGCAGGCCTCACCGGGTTGAGCGATAACCAGAAGATCGGGTTCGAACTGCAATCGGGCCGCGACGGTAAAGAATCTGCCGGCGATCTGCGTCTGCTCTGACAGCCGCGCGCCGGAACCGGCAGCAAAATTCCGATGAGGGGGCCAAGGTCAGGCCCCCTTGTCAACCGCGTTAGAGATAGCGCGCCTGAACCTCGGCATCCCATCCAAGGGTCAGTCCTGTGGGCGAACGGATGACCGGGCGTTTCATCAGGGTGGGTTCAGCCTTCAACTGGGCGTCGGCCTCACTGGCGCGCAGCCAGTCCGAAACACCGCGCCATGTGGTGGATTGCCGGTTGATGATCCGGTCCCCGAATTCCGTGACAAATTCCGCGATTTCAGCCTCGGTCAGCGGGTCGCGGCGGATATCGCGCAACTGCGCCTCATGCCCGGCTTGTTGCAATGATTTCAAGGCCTTCTTGCAAGTATCGCAAGTCGGGATTCCGTAGATGATATGGGTCATTGGGCCTCTCCATGCCGGACTGTACCCGATCTAACGTGCAAAGCGCGGAATGTCACCTGCCCGGTCAGATTGCACGGTCCGATGGCCCGGTCCCCCGGTCAGCCGGTCAGCGCGCGGGTGATCGTGACCCCGGCCCAGGCCGAAACCCCGGTCAGCACCGTGCCCCAGACCAGATCGGTCACCACCATCTGCCAGTGCCAGTCGCGCATCACGGCGTATGAGGTGAATTCATAGGTGCCATAGGCCATCGCCCCCAGAACCGCGCCGCCGATCAGCGCCTGCAACGGCGCGCCGTCACGCAGGGCGGGCAGGGACACCAGCCACAAAAGCCCCGCGATATAGGCCAGATAGAATGCGGCCGCCGGGCCCCAACGCAGGTTTTCCAGCAGTTGGTCACCCAGATGGCGGCGGAACAGCGGACCGATATGCCAGCCCAGCATCAGCGCATCGAGCACAAGGAAGACAAGTGCGGTCGAGAGATAAAGAACAATCAGGGTCATGGGGCAATTTCCGTTCCGACAATCCCTGATTCCACCTAGCACGCCGGATCGCGGCGGCCAGAGCCGAAGCCACGATTATCGGTCGCGGCGGACGAATCAGCCTTCAGCGCCGCCGCAGCCATTCCTGCAGGATACAGGCCGGATCCGCCGCCCGCAGCGGGCGCTGCAGCGTCAGGTGCCACTCGGCAGGGTCGAATTCGGGAAAGAAGGCATCGGCATCGGCGATGTCCAGATCGACCTCGGTCAGCAAGAGCCGGTCAGCCAGCGGCAGCAGCGCGCGATAGATCCCCTCGCCTCCGATCCCGTAAATCCGCGCATGGCCCGCCGCCCCGGCCACGGCAAGCGCGCCGTTCAGAGTCACGGCCTCGGCCCCGTCATCCGCTAAGGGCTGCGAGGTCACGACAAGGTTCAGGCGGCGCGCCAAGGGCCGTTTCGGCAGGCTGTCCCAGGTGCGCCGCCCCATGATGACCGCGCCCCCGGTGGTTTCGCGCTGGAAAAACGCCAGATCCTCATGCGCATGCCAGGGGATCGTGCCCGCCTTGCCGATGGCCCCGTTGCGCGCCCGTCCTGCAATTAGTGTCAGCATCAGACCGCCACCGGCGCGCGGATCGCGGGATGGGGGTCATAGCCGTCCAGCGTGAAGTCCTCATAGCGGAAGGCGAAAAGATCGGTCACGTCGGGGTTGAGCCGCATCACCGGCAGTGCGCGGGGAGCCCGCGAAAGCTGTTCGGTAACCTGATCCATATGGTTGGAATAGATATGTGCATCGCCGATGGAATGGATGAAATGGCCGGGCCGGTAGCCCGTCACCTGCGCCAGCATCTGCGCCAGCAGCGCGTAAGAGGCGATGTTGAACGGCACGCCGAGGAACATGTCCGCCGAGCGCTGGTAAAGCTGCAGATGCAGTTTCCCCCCGAGAATGCGCACCTGCCACAGCGTGTGACAGGGCGGCAGCGCCATCTGGTCCACCTCACCCGGGTTCCAGGCCGAGACGATCAGGCGGCGGCTGTCGGGGCTTTTGCGGATCATCTCCAGCAGTTTGGCGATCTGGTCCACGGAACCGATCACCGGCCCGTCCTCACCGGCCTCGACCGAGGGAAAGCGCCGCCATTGCGCGCCATAGACCGGGCCGAGATCGCCGTTTTCATCGGCCCATTCATCCCAGATCGAGACGCCATTGGCCTTGAGATAGCCGATATTCGTATCGCCCGCGAGAAACCACAGAAGTTCATGGAGAATGGATTTCAGATGCACCTTCTTGGTGGTGACCAGCGGGAATCCCTTCGCCAGATCATAGCGCATCTGAAGCCCGAAATGGCTGATCGTGCCGGTGCCGGTGCGGTCAGATGACGGCACGCCCTGGGCCAGGATCTGCCGCAGCGCATCAAGATAGGTCTGCATCGCGCTGGCCCTCCGTTTCGATTCAGCGGTAACCGCTTTGCCACCCTGACGCAATATCTATGACGCCCCGGCGCATCACCCACGACATGCGGGGTATGGCAGACTGTCTGCCCCCCGTCCTTTGATGAAGAACCCGGGGGGCAGTCTGCCCCCCGGTCTTTTATTGAAGAATCCCGCGCCCCCCGATGATACTTCCGAAGAGAGGAAACGGTAGGCTTACCAATGGCCGATATTGGGGGCGCTTTTCCACGGCTCGGCCGGTTCCAGCGCCGGGCCCATCTGCAGCAGTTCGACCGAAACATTGTCGGGGCTGCGCACGAAGGCCATGTTGCCGTCGCGCGGGGGACGGTTGATCGTCACGCCATTGGCCTGAAGATGGGCGCACATCTCATAGATATTCTCGACCTCATAGGCGAGATGGCCGAAATGGCGGCTGTCGGACGGCAGGCCGTCATCGCCATCCCAGTTCCAGGTCAGTTCGACCGGACATTCCTTCTGGCCCGGAGGCGCAAGGAAGATCAGCGAGAAGCGCCCGCCTTCATTGTCGACGCGGCGTGTCTCCTCAAGCCCCAGAAGCTTGTAGAAAGCCATGGTTTTTTCGAGATCGAGCACCCGGACCATCGTATGCAGGTAACGGATCTTCATTGCGGGTTCCTTTCGGTTTGCTATCGGTGCGGAACCTAGCAAGGCTTGCGCCGGACTGCCATACCAGAGCGGCATCTGGTCTGCGTCTGTCGGCGCTTCCCGCCTCAGCCCGCGTTGAGCAGCGCCAGCGCCTCGGCATGGATCGCGGGATTGGCGGCGGCCAGAACGCGCCCGCCCTGCGGGCAGGGGCGCCCCTGCCAGTCGGTGACGATGCCGCCTGCGGCCTCGATCACCGCGATGGGGGCCTGCACGTCATAAGGCTGCAGGCCGGCCTCGATCACCAGATCGATCTGCCCGGCCGCGATCAGCGCATAGGCATAGCAATCCATCCCGTAGCGCACCAGCCGCGCCCCGGGCGCAACCCGTCGGAAGGCAGCAGCCTCATCCGGGGTTCCGACCTCGGGGAAAGTTGAAAACAGGATCGCCTCGGACAGCGGACGGTGCGCGCGGGTTTTCAGCAAGGCGCGCCCCCTTGGACCGTTGACCTCGGCGCGGCCAAATCCGCCCTCGAACCGCTCACCGATATAGGGCTGGTCGATCAGCCCGTAGACCGGGCCGGTTGCATCGGCGACCGAGATCAGCACGCCCCATGTCGGGGTGCCGGACAGATAGCCGCGCGTGCCGTCGATCGGATCCAGCACCCATGTCAGGCCGGAAGTCCCCGCCACGGGTCCGAATTCCTCACCCAGAATCCCGTCCTGCGGGCGGCGGCGTGCAAGGATCTCACGCATGGCCGCCTCGGAGGCGCGGTCGGCCACGGTAACCGGATCGAAACGGTCGCTTTCCTTGGTCTCGGCACCCAGACCCGCGCTGCGGAAATGCGCCAGCGTTTCACGCCGTGCGGCATCGGCAAGCTCTGCCGCAACCTGCCGCAGGTTGTCCTGTTCGGCCGTACTCAGATGCTGGGGGTCAAGATTCTCGGAGTCGAGATGCATGGGGGGTCGCCTCACTTGTCTGATGATCCGGCGCTACAGGCTTGGCTTGTGCCGGTCAAGCGGGCCGAATGGGAAAGGGCCCCGCACAGGAGGCCCTTCCGTTCAGTCCGTCACGCCGTCCGGGCAGCCGCATCGGGCGGTTGCAGGGAACAGTCTGTCATTCAGGCCGCGTCGCTGAGCACGCGGGCAAGGTCGAAGAGACGACGGCGCTGTGCCTCGGGGATTGCGTAATAGGAGCGCACAAGCTCCAGCGCTTCCTTGTCGGCCATCATGTCGCCAAGAACGGTTGCTTGCGACCCGGCGGCATCTTCCAACCCTTCGAAGAAGAAGGCGATCGACACGTCCAGCGCATCCGCGATTTCCCACAGGCGCGAAGCCGAAACCCTGTTCATGCCGGTTTCATATTTCTGGATCTGCTGGAACTTGATGCCAACATGATCGGCCAGCTGCTGCTGCGTCATGCCGACCATCCAGCGCCGATGACGAATACGTTTGCCGACATGTGCATCTACAGGGTGCTTCATCTTCTACTCCACCAAGATAATCTTCAAAGAGCCGTCATGGCTCCACCCATCAATGAAGCAATTTTCGTGCCAAACACAGTGCAGGTTGAAAAAATCCGATTCGCGCTGGATCAACCGTGGCAACCTGTCTAATTGGACAGGTCAAATTATACGGTCGTACAGATCCGCGGGTGACATTCCGGTATACCCGCGAAAGATGCCGGTGCCCGCTCTAACTCGCGAAATTGGTGTTTTCCGTTATGCATTGCAAATTGCAAACATCGCCGGGAAATCGTTGCGTTTTGCAATTACTTGCAACCCAGAGCGGTTTCACGACACGCAACAATCTCCCTCTATTTGCCGGAACCCCGCTATGAAAGCTTTCCGACTGCACGCTATCGGCGAAATGCCACAACCTGACGACATCGTCCTGCCGCCGCCGGGGCACGGGGAAGTGCGGATTGCGATCCGGGCCTGCGGTCTGAATTTTGCCGATCTTCTGATGATCGACGGCCGGTATCAGGAACGCCCCGCCCTGCCCTTCACCCTTGGGATGGAGGTCGCGGGCGTGGTCGAGGCGACCGGTCCCGGGGTGCAGGGGCTGCAGCAAGGCGCGCGCGTCGCGGTCTTTGCCGGGTCCGGCGGATTGGCCGAATATGGCAATTTTCCCGCCGATGCCTGCCTGCCGATCCCCGAAAGCATGGATTTCGAAACCGCCGCCGCCTTTCAGATCGCCTATGGCACCAGCCATCTGGCGCTTGGACACCGGGCACGGTTGCGGGCCGGTGAAAGGCTGCTGGTTCTGGGGGCTGCGGGCGGTGTCGGGCTGACGGCGGTGGAGATCGGCAAGCTGATGGGGGCCGAGGTTATCGCCTTGGCGCGCGGCCCTGAACGGCTGGCCGTCGCACAAGCGGCAGGGGCCGATCACCTGATCGACAGCGCGGCGCCCGATCTGCGCGGGCTGTTGAAAGCCCTGGGCGGGGTGGATGTGGTCTATGATGCGGTGGGGGGGCCGGCCTTCATGGAGGCGCTGCGCGCCGCCCGGCCCGAGGGGCGGTTGATCCCCATCGGTTTCGCCGGGGGCGAGGTGCCGCAGATCCCGGCCAATCTGCTGCTGGTCAAGAACCTGACGGTGATCGGGCTTTACTGGGGCGCTTATCGCCGCTTTGCGCCGCAGGTGCTGCGCGACAGTCTGGCCGAACTGACGCGCTGGCATGGCGAGGGAAAGCTGCGCCCGCATATCAGCCATGTGCTGCCGCTGGACCGCGCGGCCGAGGCGCTTGCGCTGCTGCGGTCCAGAACGGCGACGGGCAAGGTTGTGGTCACGATGGACCGGTCCTGACCCCGGCTAAAGTGCGGCCAGTTTCTTGCGGATATGGCGGTTGTCGCCGCGCGTCAGTACGAAACGCCCCATCCGGCGGGCCAGCGTGACATGGCCCTTGTCCAGCGCGCGCTGGAAGAGTTCCTTCTGATAGCGCGTGAAGCCTTTGCGCGCGCGCAGAATGCGGTAGAACTCGGCCTCGGTCAGGGTGCCGTTCAGCGCGCCCAGCGTGATCGGCGCAAGGATACCCATCTGCTGCAGGCTTGAACCCAGCCGGTGCCCCAGCAGCGGCGCGCGCAGTTTCAGCACATTCGCACCGGTGAACCGCGCGACATGACCCGCATCCAGTGGCTCATAGGGATCAAAAAGGATCGTGACACGTTCCGCCGCACCGGAAACCTGCGCCGCATCGCCGTAAGGCCCTGAGAAATCCCGTCCCCAGGCGGTGCGATAGCGCGTCTCAAAGGGAACGAGGCTGCGATCCAGCGTCGATTGTGGTGAGATCGCCAGAACCGAGGCCCCCGGACAGGCGCCGGAAAAGGCACAGGCGGCATAGCCCCCCATCGAGGCGCCGTAGAAAACCACGCGGCGGAACCCTTTGAAAAAGCCCGAGGCCGCCAGATCGTCGAACTGATCGGAAACCCAAGCGTCACGATACCATGTCCAGCCATTGGCCATGACGCCCAGCATCGACCAGCCCTGTTTTTCGATGAAGGAAAAGCCCCAGGGGCGGCGATCCTCGCGCTTGGTCATGGCGATGTCGAGATTGTCAAAGGTGACAACCAGCGTGTCGCCGCGCGGGATGTAAAGAAAGGAATGATCGGCGCTTTCCCGGGTCCAGCCGCCGCCTGTGGCCAGCGTGGCGGCAATCGCCCCCCAGGTCTGGCTGTTGTCGCCGGATGCCGGGGCCGGTTCGGCGGCGGGTGCGGCGGTCTTGTCCTTCCCCTGTTCACGCCCCTGCCCCGGCTGGCCGTGAACCGCAACAATGACCCGAGCGATCTCAAGCCCGTTATCGGATCGGGTGGACAGCAACTGCCGCTCCCCCTTGCTGCGAAACAGCGGATAAGCGCCCGAGCCCTTGCGGATATCGGTCAGCAGCCGCGCCCCCGGCCCGATCAGCGGACCGAACAGCGCCTCAAGGGGTGCCAGACGATTGACATCCCCAAAGCCTGACAGATTGGCCACCAGCGACGCCTGCCGGAGGTCTTTTGCAACCGAAACGACGCGGATCGCATCATCCGGCACGCCATTGGACAGCAGGAATTCCCGATAGGGCGCGACCCAGTCCGAGGCCTGTCCGGGCCAGTTGCCCTTGTGGTCGATATCCACAAGGTCGATTTGCGACGACCACCGCCCCCAGGCCGCCAGTGCCACCGATTGCGCATTGCCGCCGATATCAGCCATCACCGGCACCTCGGCCAGATTGACGGCATTGACCAGCCCCGCATCGAAAACCCGCTTGCCGCGCCCGGTGATCGGGGCCGCCTCGGGCCGGATGTCATGGCGCGCCAGCAGATCGGCCAGATAGCTGCCCTTGGGCGGCAGGCCCGCATGGCGCAGCCCCAGTTCGCGCTTGTTCGAGGCCCAGAGATGCAGTGCCGTCGTGTCAGACGTCAGAAGCCGTTCAACCAGCGCCGAGCGCTTCAGGAAGGTCAGCCGGTCGGGAAAGGGAATCGGGTAGAAGGCAGGCAAGGGCTGCACCCGGTCCAGAAGCCTGTGTTCAGCCACGAAATGCGTGATCATCATCGGCCCCCAAACCCCCCAGGGCTGCTGGCTGACATGCACGGGGTGCCCCTCTGCCGCCGCATTGCGATATTCCTCGCGCAGCGATTTCTTCAGAAAGGGCGGGATCGCATGCCGATCCTCCATGAAGGCAATCATGTCCGACAGAATCGCACTGTCTGCTGGCAATCCCAGAACGGCATTGTTGACCCGTCGTGAATCGGGCAGTTCGAACCCCATGACATGGTCGTCATCATAGGTCATCGGACGGTGGCAATAGACATCCGTATCGACCCAGATCATCCCCGGGCAGGCGCGCAGCATATGAATGCGGAACAGATCGGCGAAAAGCGCGAAACTGTCCTTCTTTTCGTATTTTATGAAATCATCCGTGTCATAGATCTCACGCCCGTCCCGACGGATGACTCCGTCGGGGACATTGGGGATGTCCTCATAGGAAAACAGCGTGATTTTCTGGCCCTGATCGACAAAGGATTTGAGACAAAGCTGCTCCAGCCAGCTTAGCGACCCCCCGATCCAGAGTGTGCCCACCTCACGCTGACGTGCCATTTGACTCGTTCCCTTTACACTCGTCTGACGCCCGTTCCGACCGCACCGGTCGCTGGCGTCCGTATCACAGTTCAGGCTGCAATCTGTCCAATTCCTTTCCATTTGCCAATAGATATCGCAGATTGCGGCACGATACGGCGGCAGGGTGACGGCGGGGTGACGGCGGGGCTCCGGTGCGTAAACAGTATGAAAAGGACAGGCAGGCATGACGAAAGCACCGGCAAAGCGCGGCAAAGGGGCCGGGGCCGATGACACGGGCAGTCAAGACACGGGCACTCAGGACAAGGGCACCCATGTCACGGGCACCCAGCTGCAGGCTTTGTCCGCGGCGGTCAGCCTGATCCGCCGCAGCCTGCGCGAGACGGGGCGTCATGCGAGCGGACCCGGCCCGCTGCTGGATTGCCTGCGCATCGCGCCTGACCGGGTTCTGGCCTTTTTCGGCACCGGAACCGATCCGGCGGTCTTTGTCCCGGACGGGGCCGCAGACTGTGCGCTGCCACTGGACCTGCGCGCGATCTCGGGCGGCACGCTGGCGACGTTCGAGGCCCCCGCCCCCGAATCCCCCGAAACCCGGGGCCCCGAAGCGGACCAGATCGGCGTGGCACTGGCCACCGGTGATGTGCTTGAACTGACCGCCGAGCCGACCGAGACAGAACCGCTTGCCGGACGGAACTGCCTCCTGGGATTCCGGCTTGAGGAAAGCGCCGCCCAGACCGCCGAATGGCTGGCCCATCATGCCCGCCATCAGGGCATCGGCGGCGCGGTTCTGGTGAACCGCCTGCCCGATGACAATTTTGCGGGCGCGCTGGAAGCCGCCCTGACCGATGCTTTCGCCGGCACATCCGATGCGGATACGCTGGGAATGCGGGATTTCCGGCTGATCCTGCTGGACAGTCCCCTGCCGCTTGGCAAACCCGGCATGCCGCCCGAGAACCACCCGATCCTTGCCCCCGACGCCCCGGGCAAGGACCGGATGGAGCAGCCCGAGCCCGATCCATGGCGCGCGCCGCTGGGGGAAGGTCTGCTGTATGAACTGGTGAAGTGGCGCTTCCTTGCTGCCGCGCGCACGGTGATGTGCCTTGATCCCAGCGACTACCTGCCTCCGCCGGGCGAGGGACCGACCGCAGCCGACCAGTGCGCGGCCTCCAAAAGCGGTGTGATCTGGCTGGCCGGGCGGCGCGTCTATCCGTGGCGGGTGCGCCCCGGCGCCGAGCCGCGCATGGCCGATCACATCTGCGCGCCCTTCGACCTGGGCCAGCCGATGCTCCGCTGGGCCGTCGCGCCGGAAAAGGCGGGGCTGGTCAATACATGGCGGATGACGCGTATCGCCTATATCCGCCCCGATCCCGGCCCTGCCCCGGTCTTTTTCCGCGCCATGGCGATCCGGGTTCCGGGACGCGCGGCCTCCGAACTGGCCCCCAAGACATCGCTGGTCGAGGATCCCGCGTTGCTGACGCTGTCGGAACAGGTTTTCGGGCATAAACCCGTGCGCCCGCCCGTCTCGAAGCCCCGCAAGGCCCCCAGGGCCGCGACCGAGGCCGGGCGCACCGCCATCGTGACCACGATGAAGAACGAGGGCCCCTTCATTCTGGAATGGCTGGCCTATCACCGTGCCATCGGGGTGGATGATTTCCTGATCTATACCAATGATTGCAGCGACGGCACCGATACGATGCTGGACCTGCTGCAGCGCAAGGGCATCGTTCAGCATCGCGATAACCCGTTCCGCGACAGCGGTCTGAAACCGCAGCATGCCGCCCTTCAGGCCGCAGAATCCGAGCCGGTGATGCATGATTGCGGTTGGGGTATCTGCATGGATGTGGATGAGTTCATCAATATCCGCATCGGCGACGGCACGCTGGCGGCGCTTTATGATGCCATGGGCAATGCCAATATGATCTCGCTCACTTGGCGGCTTTTCGGCAATGCCGAGGTGCATGATTTTCAGGACCGCTTTCTGCTGGACCAGTTCACCCGCTGCGCGCCCGAGGTGATCCGCAAGCCGCATCAGGCCTGGGGCTTCAAGACGCTGTTCCGCAATATCGACATCTACAAGAAACTGGGCGTCCACCGGCCCAAGGGGCTGATCCCCGATCTGTGGGACCGGGTGACATGGCTGAACGGATCCGGGCGTCCGATGCCGCGCACGATGTTCCGCAATGGCTGGCGCTCCAGCCTGGAAACCTATGGCTATGATTGGGTGCAGCTCAATCATTATGCCGTGCGCTCCGCCGAAAGTTTTCTGGTCAAGCGCGACCGGGGCCGGGTCAACCATGTCGACCGCGATCAGGGGCTGAATTACTGGTTCCGCATGAACCACAATCTGGAGGAGGACCGGTCGATCCAGCGCATGATCCCGCGCTTGCAGGTCGAATTCGACCGGTTGATGGCCGACCCGGAAATCCGCGCCGCGCATGAGCACTCCGTGCGTTGTCACTGCGACAAGATCACCGAACTGCGCGCGACCGAGAATTATGAACGCTTCTACGGCGAATTGACCGGCGCGCGGATGGAACGGCTGTGCCGGATGCAGCGCCATTTCGGATCGGCGGTGTTTTCCGCAGGGCCCGGTGTAATCCCGCCCGATTTGCATCTGCAGGACCTGCCCGAGGATTTCTTCTTCACGGTCGAGCATAGCGGCGAGCAGGAGCATTGAACGGACCGGCCGCCGGGATGCCGCAAGGACCCGGCCCCGGCTCCGGCCGCTTGCCGGGGTAAAAGCTCTGGTGCCGCGCGGCCGAAACCCCTAAACCGTCAGAACGCGACGGACGGACCAGACCATGACCAAGGATATTATCGCCCGCTGCGAGGCAAAGGGCTTGCGCATGACCGATCAACGCCGCGTCGTGGCGCGGGTGATCGGCGCTGCCGACGACCATCCGGATGTCGAGGAACTGTTCGCCCGTGCCGCAGCCATCGACCCGAAAATCTCGATCGCGACGGTTTACCGCACGGTCAAGCTGTTTGAGGAATCGGGGATTCTGGAACGGCTGGAATTCGGCGACGGCCGCGCGCGCTATGAGGATGCCGAGCGTGACCATCACGACCATCTGATCGACATGCAGAGCGGCGAGGTGATCGAATTCGTCGATCCCGAGATCGAGGAATTGCAGGAACGCATCGCCACGAGGCTTGGCTATCGCCTCAAGGGGCACCGTCTGGAACTTTATGGCGTTCCCATCAAGAAGCCCGCCTCGTGATCGCCACCGACAATACCCGCGCGACGCTGCTGATGGTCGGCTCGATGCTGGCCTTCGCCTTTGAGGATCTGTTCCTGAAACGCGCGGCCAGCGTCATCCCGCCCGGACAGGTGATCGCGATGATGGGGGCGGCGGGGGCGGCCTGTTTCTGGCTGGTAGCCCTGCGGCGGGGTGAGCCGATCCTGTGCCGGGCGGCGCTCTCGCCCGCGGCCCTGATCCGCGCCCTGTCCGAGGCCGTGGCCACGATGCTGTATGTCACAGCACTGGCGCTGATCCCGCTTTCGGTGAATTCGGCGCTGTTGCAGGCCTCACCGCTGGTCGTGACCATGGGGGCCGCGCTGTTTCTGGGTGAACCTGTGGGCTGGCGGCGCTGGTCGGCGATCCTTGTCGGCTTTGCCGGGGTGATCGTGATCCTGCGCCCCTTCGGCGCGGGATTTGAGGCCGCGGGCCTACTGACGGTGGCCTGTGTCGTGGTGCTGGCGGCGCGCGATCTGGCCACAAGGGTGATGCCCGCCAGTATCGGCACCTTCCAGCTGACGACATGGGCCTATCTGGCCATGGTTCCCGCCGGGATCATCCTGATGGGGATTGCCGGCACCGCGCCGCAAACGATGGAACCTGCGCGCCTGCTGGATCTGACCTTCGCGCTGATGACGGGGCTGGTCGGTTACTGGGCCGTCACCGCCGCGATGCGGCTGGGGGAAGTTTCGGTCGTCGCCCCCTTCCGGTATACAAGGCTGGTCTTTGCAATGATCCTTGCCATGCTGTTTCTGGGAGAGCGCCCGGATTTCCTGACCTATGCCGGATCGGCCCTTGTCATCGGGTCGGGGCTTTACACCTTCTGGCGTGAGACGCGGCGCAAATCGCTTTCAAAGCGGGGCCGTGCGGGGTAAACCGGGCCCGACCGCGCCCAAGGCGCCGCGAACCAACCGGAGGCCCCATGACCACGATCATTGACATCCATGCCCGCGAGATCCTTGACAGCCGGGGCAACCCGACGGTTGAGGTCGATGTTGTGCTTGAAACCGGCGAGATGGGCCGCGCCGCCGTGCCCTCGGGCGCCTCGACCGGCGCGCATGAGGCCAATGAGCGCCGTGACGGCGACAAATCCCGCTACATGGGCAAGGGCGTGCTGGAGGCCGTGGCCGCCGTGAATGGCGAGATCGCCGAGGAACTGGTGGGCTTTGACGCGACCGAACAGGTCGGCATCGACCGCACGATGATCGAGATGGACGGCACCCCGAACAAGTCGCGTCTTGGCGCGAATGCGATCCTGGGCGTGTCGCTGGCCGTGGCCAAGGCCGCCGCCGATGCGACCCAGCAACCGCTGTTCCGCTATGTCGGCGGCACCTCGGCCCGCATCCTGCCGGTGCCGATGATGAATATCATCAATGGCGGCGAACATGCCGACAACCCCATCGACATTCAGGAATTCATGATCATGCCGGTGGGCGCGGAGAATATCCGCGACGCGATCCGCATGGGCGCCGAAGTGTTCCACACGCTGAAAAAGGAACTGTCCGCCGCCGGTCACAACACCAATGTCGGCGATGAGGGTGGCTTCGCACCCAACCTGAACTCTGCGCGTGATGCGCTTGATTTCATTCTTAAATCCATTGAAAAGGCCGGGTATCGTCCGGGTGAGGACATGTTTCTTGCCCTCGACTGCGCCGCGACCGAATATTTCAAGGGTGGCAAGTATGAGATGAAAGGCGAGGGCAAATCGCTGTCCATCGAGGAAAACGTCGATTTCCTTGCAAGCCTTGCCGCCGACTACCCGATCATCTCGATCGAGGATGGCTGTTCCGAGGATGACTGGGATGGCTGGAAACTGCTGACCGACCGCGTGGGATCATCGGTCCAACTGGTCGGGGACGATTTGTTCGTGACCAATCCGCGCCGTCTGGCCGAAGGCATCAAGGCGGGCTGCGCCAATTCCATGCTGGTCAAGGTCAACCAGATCGGCACGCTGACCGAAACGCTGCAGGCCGTCGAGATGGCGCATCGCGCGCGCTATACCAATGTCATGTCGCACCGCTCGGGCGAGACCGAGGATGCGACCATCGCCGATCTGGCCGTGGCGACGAATTGCGGGCAGATCAAGACCGGGTCACTGTCCCGCTCCGACCGGCTGGCGAAATACAATCAACTGATCCGCATCGAGGAAATTCTGGGCGAGACCGCCGAATATGCGGGCCGCTCCGTGCTGCGCGGCTGATTTCATCCTGGCAAGAATTCCGCCGCCGGAGGCATCCTCCGGCGGTCAGGGGCGTGCCATGACGGAAGCGGACCGCAACATCGAAACACTCGGCCTTGCCCCCAGCCCGAGGGCGGCTGCTATCGCCAGAGATGGGCCGCGCCCGCGCCGCCCGCAATCGCCGCCACATCCAATAGACGCACAACCATAAGGCGAATGTAACCGATACAAGTTTTCGATGGCAGCCGCTTTCTTGAGCGGCTAAGCCCGTTTCATGAGCGAGACAGCCCTGCCCCGCAATAATGACAGCCTCAGCGGATTCGGATTCGCGCTCGGGGCCTATCTGCTTTGGGGCTTCCTGCCGCTTTACATGAAGGCGCTTGCCCATATTCCCCCGGTTGAGATCATCGCCCATCGCGCGATCTGGTCGCTGCCTGTGGCAGGGATGGTTCTGATCCTGTCGCGCCGCACCGCCGATCTGAAACGCGCGCTGGCCACCCCTTCGATGATCGGCATGGCTGCCGTCACCGCCACCATCATCTCGCTGAACTGGGGCATCTATATCTGGGCCATCGCCACCGATCACGCGCTGGATGCGGCACTTGGCTATTATATCAACCCGCTGTTCTCGATCTTTCTGGGCGCAATGCTGCTGGGCGAAAGCCTGTCACGCCTGCAGAAAATCGCCATTGCGCTGGCAGCGCTGGCGGTGATCGTGCTGACCGTGCAGGTCGGCCGCCTGCCCCTTGTCGCGCTCAGCCTGACGCTGACATGGGCCGCCTATGCCTATTGCAAGAAACAGCTTCCCATCGGCCCCAATCAGGGCTTCTTTCTGGAAGTGTTGCTGATGACGCCTTTCGCGCTGGCCTTCATTCTTTGGCTGGGCTGGACCGGTCAGGGGCATTTCATGGCCGGTAATGCGATGGACAGCGCGCTTTTGTTCGGATGCGGGCTGGTGACGGCGGTGCCGCTGATCCTTTATGCCAACGGGGCGAAACTGCTGCGGCTTTCGACCATCGGGATCATGCAATATATCGCGCCGACGATGATCTTCCTGACCGCCGTGTTCCTGTTCAATGAACCCTTCGGCACGGCACAGGCGATTGCCTTTGCGATGATCTGGGCGGCGCTGGCGCTTTATTCGGTCTCGATGTTCAGGCGTCGGGGCGGCTGATCTGCCCGCCGCCGACCGCAACCCGCGCCCCCGTCGTCGCAGGGCAGGATGTCGGCAATCCCCGCGCCACCCTCACCGCCAGATAGGCAAAGGCCTGCGCCTCCAGCATGTCACCATCCAGCCCCACCGCCTCGACCGGCTGCACGGGGCAGCCCATGCCTTGCGCGATCATCGCCATCAGCGTCCGGTTGTGCCGCCCGCCGCCCGTGACCAGAAGACGTTCCACCGGGGCGGGGAAATGTTCGGCCCCCCGGATCACCGAGGCTGCCGCCGCCGCCGTCAATGTCGCCGCCGCATCGGCATCGGACAGGCCCGCAACCGCCTTTGGCAAACCCGGAAAATCATTCCGGTCCAGTGATTTGGGGGGCATCCTGAAGAAATAGGGATGGGTCAGGAACGCATCCAGAACCGCCGCATCAACCCGGCCCTCTGCCGCCAGCGCACCGCCCTCATCATGGTCCAGACCCAGACGCGCGCGCATCAGATCATTGACCGGCGCATTGGCAGGCCCGGTATCGAAGGCAAGGCAGGCACCCGGCGTCTCGGGTGCGGGCCGGGACGGATCCAGCCATGTCAGATTGCTCACACCGCCCAGATTCACAAAGGCGAGCGGCGCCTGCGCCCCGATCCATTTCGCGCAAGCAAAATGATAGAAGGGCGCCAGGGGCGCGCCCTGCCCGCCCATGCCGACATCCGCGCTGCGGAAATCCCAGACCACCGGCAGGCCCAGAACCTCGGCCAGCACCGCGCCGGATCCGGCCTGATGCGTGCCCTGCCCGTCCGGGTCATGCGCCAGCGTCTGCCCGTGAAAGCCCACCAGTTCCGCCCCCCGGAACAGCGCCAGAAGGGCGGCATGGGCGGTTTCCACCACCTCCGCCGCCGCCTCCACCCCAACCTCACCGGGCCAGCGGCCAAGGGCTGCGCGGATCACCTCCCGCTCGGCCTCGGAATAGGCGCGATAGGCGGTATGGCCGAAGTCAAAGATCCGCTCCCCATCGGTCAGGATCATCGCCCCGTCCACCCCGTCCAGCGAGGTGCCCGACATCGCGCCAAGCGCCCAGACCGCATCTGTCCTTGCCATCACCCGCCCCCGTCCTTCCGCCTTTGACGCCACCCGCTGCCGCCGCTATACCGGCCCCGTTCCTTAAAGCACGAGACAATCATGACCTACCATGCGAAATCGGACTTCATGCGCGTGATGATGGAGCGCGGCTATCTTGCCGATTGCACCGATTATCAGGCGCTGGATGAGGCTTTGGTCAAGGGGGTCGTGCCCGCCTATATCGGCTATGATGCCACGGCCGCGTCCTTGCATGTCGGGCATCTGCTAAACATCATGATGTTGCGCTGGCTGCAAAAGACCGGGCACAAGCCGATCACCCTGATGGGCGGCGGCACCACCAAGGTGGGCGATCCGTCCTTCCGCGCCGAAGAGCGCCCGCTGCTTTTGCCCGACCAGATCGGCGCGAATATCGCGGGCATGGGCAAGGTCTTTGCGCGCTACCTGTCCTACGGTGAGGGCGCGACCGATGCGGTCATGCTCAACAATGCCGAATGGCTGGACCGGCTGAACTATCTCGAATTCCTGCGTGATATCGGGCGGCATTTCTCGGTCAACCGGATGCTGTCCTTTGAAAGCGTGAAATCGCGGCTGGACCGCGAACAGTCGCTTTCCTTTCTTGAATTCAACTACATGATCCTTCAGGCCTATGACTTTCTTGAGCTTTACCGCCGCCATGGCTGTCTGTTGCAGATGGGCGGATCGGATCAATGGGGCAATATCGTCAACGGGATCGACCTGACGCGCCGGGTGCTGGACCAACAGATTTTCGGGCTGACCTCGCCTTTGCTGACCACATCGGACGGGCGCAAGATGGGCAAATCGGCGGGCGGCGCGGTCTGGCTGGATGGCGGGATGCTGTCGCCCTATGAGTTCTGGCAGTTCTGGCGCAACACGACCGATGCCGATGTGGGCCGGTTCCTGAAGCTTTACACCGAATTGCCGGTCGAGGAATGCGACCGTCTGGGCGCGCTGTCAGGATCCGAGATCAATGCCGCCAAGGTTATCCTTGCGCGCGAGGTGACAACGCTGCTGCATGGGGCCGAGGCTGCCAAGGCCGCCGAGGCCACCGCGCGCGAAGTGTTCGAAAAGGGCGGCATCGGGGACGACCTGCCCACCCATCGCGTCACCCGGGCCGAACTGGCGGCAGGCATCGCCAATACAGCACCATTCGTGGCTTTGGGTCTGGTCGGATCGGGGAAAGAGGCCAAGCGCCTGATGGGCGAAGGGTCGATCCGCCTCAATGATACGCCGGTCACCGCCGCAGCCCATCTGACCGAGACCGATTTCGACGCCGATGGCATCGCGAAACTGGCCGTGGGCCGCAAGAAATTCGGCCGCGTCCAGCTGGCCGACTGAAAAGGCAAAGGGCGCGGACAAATCCCGCGCCCTTTCATCTTGGTCCAAATACCTCGGGGGTCAGGGGGCAGCGCCCCCTGCCTTGATGAGTTCGGAGGGGCAGCGCCCCCACGCCATCATTCCGAAACGGTCACGCGCACCATCCGGTCAGGATCCTGGACAGACCCGTTCTGCCCTTGGCCGCGCTTGATCGCATCGACCACCTCCATGCCCTCGATCACCCGGCCAACGACCGTATATTGGCCGTCCAGAAAGGGTCCGGGCGCGAACATGATGAAGAATTGCGAATTGGCCGAATGCGGATCCTGCGACCGCGCCATGCCGACAACACCGCGGTCGAAACTCACATCCGAGAATTCCGAACGCAGATCGGACCGGTCCGACCCGCCCATTCCGGCGCGGGACAGATTGTCGCCCTTGCCGAAGGCGACATCGCCGGTCTGGGCCATGAACCCTTCCATCACGCGGTGGAAGGCCACGCCGTCATAGGCGCCTTCGCGCGCAAGGGCCGTGATCTGTTCCACATGGTTCGGGGCCAGATCGGGCAGCATGTCGATGACGACCGTGCCATTCGCCTCACCCGCGACCTCGATCACAAGGTTCGGGCCCGGCCCGTCCGTGGCCTGTGCCGAAACCGGAGAGGCCAGCCCCAGTGCCAGAAGTCCGGCCGCGACAATCCCGGCCTTACGCATCGGCAGCCACCTTGACCGAGATCATCCGGTCGGGACTTTGCGGCGGCTCCCCCCGCGTGATCGCATCGACATGTTCCATGCCCGAAATCACCCGGCCATAGACGGTATATTGACCGTTCAGGAAGTGGTTATCCTTGAAATTGATGAAGAACTGGCTGTTGGCGCTGTTCGGGTTGGACGACCGTGCCGCCCCCAGCGTGCCCCGGTCATGCGGCAGTTTGGAAAATTCCGCCGGAACATCCGGCAGGTCCGAACCGCCCGTGCCCGCACGGCGCAGGTTGAATTCCTTTTCCATATTGCCGTTCTCGACATCGCCGGTCTGGGCCATGAAACCGTCGATCACGCGGTGGAAACAGACATTGTCATAGGCGCCCGACCGCGCCAGCGTCTTCATCCGCTCACAATGCTGCGGCGCGACATCTGCCAGCAGTTCGATGGCGACGGTGCCGCCCTTCAGTTCCATCAGGATGGTGTTCTCGGGGTCTTTGATCTCGGCCATCTGGCGCTCCTCGCATTTCACTTCGGGGCGCAACCTAGTGCTTGGGGCCGCGTTTTGAAAGGGCTATGGTGGGCGCGACGCCGCCGATCGGCAGGATCGGCGACCCCAATACCGGAGGCTGTAGACATGGCGTGGAAAACGCTCGACGATCTGAAACTTGATGGCAAGGTGGTGCTGTGCCGTGTCGATCTGAACGTGCCGATGGAGGATGGCCGGGTCACCGATGCGACGCGGATCGAAAAGATCGTGCCCACCATCGAGGATGTGATCGCCAAGGGTGGCAAGCCTGTGCTGATGGCGCATTTCGGCCGCCCCAAGGGCAAGCCCGTGGCAGAGATGAGCCTTGCCGCCGTGGTTCCCGCGCTGACCGCAGCCCTTGGCGGGCGGCGGGTGATCTTTGCCGAGGACTGCATCGGGGCGCCAGCCAAGACGGCCGTATCGTCCATGACACCGGGCGATGTGGTGCTGCTGGAAAACACCCGCTTTCACCCCGGTGAGGAAAAGAACGACCCGATGCTGGCGGCCTCATTGGCGGCCTTGGGCGATGTCTATGTGAATGATGCCTTTTCCGCCGCGCATCGCGCCCATGCCTCGACCGAGGGGATCGCGCGGCTGCTGCCCTCAGGTGCCGGTCGGCTGATGGAGGCGGAACTGAAGGCGCTTGAGGCCGCCCTTGGCACGCCGGAACGCCCCGTCGTGGCCGTGGTCGGCGGGGCCAAGGTTTCAACCAAGCTGGACCTGCTGGGCAATCTGGTGGGCCATGTCGATCATCTGGTGATCGGCGGCGGCATGGCAAACACCTTTCTGGTGGCCCAAGGCATCGAGGTCGGCAAAAGCCTAGCCGAACGGGACATGGCCGATACCGCGCGTGACATCCTTGCCAAGGCCGGGGCAGCAGGCTGCACGATCCATCTGCCGCTGGATCTGGTGGTGGCGCGCGAATTCAAGGCGGGCGCCGCATATGAGGTGGTGGCACAGGATGCCTGCCCCGCCGATGCGATGATCCTTGATGCAGGCCCCGCCACGGTCGCGCATCTGCAAGAGGTCTTTGCAAGCGCGAAAACCCTGATCTGGAACGGCCCGCTGGGGGCGTTCGAGATCGAACCCTTCGACGCCGCGACCAATGCCGCCGCCGAGGCAGCGGCCCGTCTGACCGCTGCCGGTTCGCTGATCTCGGTCGCCGGCGGGGGGGATACGGTGGCCGCGCTGAACAAGGCGGGCGCGGCGGATCGGTTCAGCTTCATCTCGACCGCGGGGGGGGCCTTTCTGGAATGGATGGAAGGCAAGGATCTGCCCGGGGTCGCCGCATTGAAAGGATAGGGCATGGCCATCTGGGCGCTGGTGACCGGGGCCTCCGAGGGGCTGGGGCGCGAATTCGCGATCCTTGCCGCGAAATCGGGCTTCGACGTGATCCTTTCGGCCCGGCAGGAGGAGAAGCTCCAGCGCCTCGCCCATGAGCTTCACCGCGCCTATCATGTCGCGGTGGAGGTCATCCCCGCCGACCTGTCAGACCCGGCCGAGGCCGAACGGCTGTGGACCGAGGTCGTGCAGGGGCGTGAAATCGGGGTTTTCATCAATAATGCCGGGCTGGGCCGCAATGGCGCCTTTGCCGATCCCGAGGGCTGGCCGCGCGAAGCCGCCAGCATTGGTGTCAATGTCGTCGCGGCAACGGCGCTGCTGAAAGGTGCGGTCACCCATATGTCGCAAACGGGATCGGGCCATATCCTGAATGTCGCCTCGCTGGCGGGGGTGATGCCGGGGCCGCAGATGGCGGTCTATCACGCGACCAAGGCCTATCTGCTGTCCCTGTCCGAGGCGCTGTCTTCGGAACTGAAGGGCAGCGGCATCCGGGTGACAGCCCTTTGCCCCGGCGTGACCGATACCGCCTTCTTTGACGCCGATGGCGGGACGGGGGCGACGATCATCAACCGCATCCTGCCGATGGCCAATGCCGAGAAGGTGGCACTGGCGGGATGGCAGGGCATGGAAAAGGGCCGCCGCATCGTGGTGCCGGGCGTTCTGAACAGGATCGCATTTGTCATGCCGCGCGTCCTGCCGCGCCAGATGGTCGCGGCGCTGACAGGAATGCTGCTGCGCCGCCGCTGGTAGCGCAACCATGATTGAGCCTTCTTTGCCAAGCCGCTATGCCCAGAGGCATCAAGGACAAACCCGGGGATCGACCATGCCGAACAAGGACCAGACCGCCCGCATCGCCAAAGGTGCCGGTTTCATCGCAGCGCTGGACCAGAGCGGCGGCTCCACCCCCAAGGCGCTGAAACTTTACGGTCTGACCGAGGCGGACTGGTCCGGCGAAGAGGACATGTTCGACCTGATCCATGCGATGCGCGCACGGATCATCAAATCCCCCGCCTTCACCGGCGACAAGGTGGTGGGCGCGATCCTGTTCGAACAGACCATGGACCGCGCAATCGACGGCATCCCGACCGCGACTTATCTGTGGGAGCAGCGGCAGGTCGTTCCCTTTCTCAAGATCGACAAGGGGCTTGAGGCCGAAGATATGGGCGTGCAGGTGATGAAGCCGATCCCGGGGCTTGAGGCGCTGCTGGCCCGGGCCGTGGCAGCGGGGATTTACGGCACCAAGGAACGCTCGGTCATTTCGGCCGCCAATGCCGAAGGGATCGCGGCCTGTGTCACCCAGCAATTCGATCTGGGCGCGCAGGTTCTCGCGGCCGGTCTGGTGCCGATCCTTGAACCCGAGATCACCATCTCGATCCCCGACAAGGCCGAGGCCGAGGCGCTGCTGCGGGCGGAACTGATCCAGAAACTGGACGCGATGCAGGGCGAGGCGCAGGTGATGCTGAAACTGACCCTGCCCGAGGAGGACGGATTCTATACCCCGCTTGTTGACCATCCGCGTGTCCTGAAAGTGGTGGCCCTGTCGGGCGGCTACAGCCGGGATGAGGCCAATGCCCGCCTGTCGCGCAATCCCGGCATCATCGCCAGCTTCAGCCGTGCGCTGACGGAAGGGCTGAGCGCCGGACAGGATGATGCCGAATTCGACCGGGTGCTGGGACAGGCCATCGACGGCATTCACGCCGCCTCGGTCGCCTGAGACGAGGGCAGCGGCGCGCGGGGCAAGGCGGCCCGATGCGGGCCGGTCACGCCTGCGCGAGATCGCGCCTTTTGCGGAAAAATCGTTGAATCCCCCGGCTTTGGGGGATTCCCTTTCCGAATCGGTTATGTCATCCTGCCGACATGTCCCCGTCAGAGGGATCCGAATGAGGCAGAGGGAATGACCATCCAGAAAACAAGGCCCGCACTGGCCTCCTTACTTCTGGTGACGCTGGCGGTGATGCTGGGCGGCTACTTCACCTTTGCCGCCGTGCAGGGCGATTACGGCGTGTTCCGGCAGGTCGAACTGGCGGTGGAAAAGCGGGAACTGACCGAGACCCGCGACCGCCTGCGCGTAGAACTGGCCGAAATGGAAAATCTGACCCGGCGGCTTTCTGACGAATATCTGGACCTTGATCTGCTGGATGAACAGGCGCGCGATATTCTGGGCTATGTGCGCAGCGATGAAATCGTGATCCGCTGATCCGGCCTTCCCGGCCCTTGCCCCCTGCCCTTTCTCTCTGGTTTTCAGCGCCTTCCGCGCCGCATCCGGATTCCCGGCCTTGTTTTTCCGTATCCCCTTGGATAGTTTAACATTGAACTATTCCACCGTCGGGGAGGGAGACACCCAATGGCCGCAGCCAGAAAAGCCGCCAAATCCAATATATCCAAGGAAGAACTGCTCAAATACTACCGCGAGATGCTGCTGATACGGCGATTCGAGGAAAAGGCCGGGCAGCTTTACGGCATGGGTCTGATCGGCGGCTTCTGCCATCTCTATATCGGACAGGAAGCGGTCGTCGTGGGGCTGGAAGCGGCCGCCAAGGAAGGCGACAAGCGCGTCACCTCCTATCGCGACCATGGGCATATGCTGGCCTGCGGGATGGATCCCAAGGGCGTGATGGCCGAACTGACCGGGCGTGAGGGCGGCTATTCCAAGGGCAAGGGCGGCTCGATGCACATGTTCTCGAAAGAGAAACATTTCTACGGCGGCCATGGCATTGTCGGCGCGCAGGTTCCGCTGGGGGCGGGCCTCGCCTTTGCCGACAAATATCTGGGCAATGACAATGTGACCTTCACCTATTTCGGCGATGGCGCGGCCAATCAGGGCCAGGTCTATGAGACCTATAACATGGCCGAGTTGTGGAACCTGCCGGTGGTTTTCGTGATCGAGAACAACCAGTATGCAATGGGCACATCGGTCAAGCGCTCGACGAAATCGCCCAGCCTGTGGGAACGGGGCGCCGCCTACGGCATCAAGGGTGAGGCCGTGGACGGCATGGACGTTCTGGCCGTGAAGGCCGCAGGCGAAAAGGCGGTTGCCGCCTGCCGTGCGGGCGAAGGCCCCTATATCCTTGAAATGATGACCTATCGCTATCGCGGCCATTCGATGTCGGATCCGGCGAAATACCGCACGCGCGAAGAGGTGCAGAAGATGCGCGATGAAAAAGACGCGATCGAGCATGTCCGCGACCTGCTGATTCAGGGCGGCCATGCGACCGATGAGGACCTGAAGGCCATCGACAAGGACATCAAGGCGGTCGTGAACGAAAGTGCTGAATTCGCCAAGGAGAGCCCCGAGCCCGCGCTTGAGGAACTCTGGACCGATATCTACGCCTGAGGGGGGAACACAGAATGGCTATTCAAGTACTCATGCCCGCGCTGTCTCCCACGATGGAGGAAGGCACGCTTGCGAAATGGCTGGTCAAGGAAGGCGATACCGTCAAATCCGGCCAGATCCTTGCAGAGATCGAAACCGACAAGGCGACGATGGAATTCGAAGCCGTGGATGAAGGCATCATCGGCAAGATCCTTGTCGAGGAAGGCGCCGCCGGGGTGAAGGTGAACACCCCCATCGCGGTGCTGGTCGAGGAAGGCGAGGATGCCTCGGCTGCTGCCGAAGCGCCCGCCGCCGATGCCGGAAAATCCGATGAGGCGCCCGCCGAAACCGAATCCGGCGCGCCCAAGGCCGAGGCGCGCAGCGCCGCCCCGGTAGAGGTGGTGTCCAAAGCCTCGCCCGACTGGCCCGAAGGCACGGCGATGAAGACCATGACCGTGCGTGAGGCCCTGCGTGAGGCCATGGCCGAGGAAATGCGCGGCGATGGCACCGTGTTCCTGATGGGCGAAGAGGTCGGCGAATATCAGGGCGCCTACAAGATCAGTCAGGGCCTGCTGGATGAATTCGGGCCGAAGCGTGTGGTCGACACCCCGATCACCGAACATGGCTTTGCCGGGATCGCGGTTGGCGCAAGCTGGGCCGGATTGCGGCCCATCGTCGAGTTCATGACCTTCAACTTCGCCATGCAGGCCATTGATCACATTATCAATTCGGCGGCAAAGACGCTCTATATGTCGGGCGGGCAGATGGGATCACCCATCGTGTTCCGCGGCCCGAACGGGGCGGCGGCGCGGGTGGGCGCGCAGCACAGTCAGGACTATTCGGCATGGTATTCGGCGATTCCTGGCCTGCGGGTCGTTATCCCCTATTCGGCATCCGACGCGAAGGGCCTGCTCAAATCGGCGATCCGCGATCCGAACCCGGTGATCTTCCTTGAGAATGAAATCCTCTATGGCAAATCCTTCGAGGTGCCGCAGATTGATGATTTCACCATTCCCTTCGGCAAGGCCCGGATCTGGCGCGAAGGGACGGATGTCACCATCGTGTCCTTCGGCATCGGCATGACCTATGCGCTGGAAGCGGCAGACAAACTGGCCGCCGAGGGCATTTCGGCCGAAGTGATCGACCTGCGCACCCTGCGCCCGCTGGATTACGACACGGTTCTGGCATCGGTCCAGAAGACCAACCGCTGCGTCACGGTCGAGGAAGGCTTCCCCGTGGGGTCCATCGGCAACCATCTGTCGGCGGTGATCATGGAACGCGCCTTCGACTATCTGGATGCGCCGGTGATCAACTGCACGGGCAAGGATGTGCCGATGCCCTATGCGGCCAATCTTGAAAAACACGCTTTGGTGACGACCGCCGAGGTGGTCGAGGCCGTCAAATCCGTCTGCTACCGTTAAGGAGGACACGCTATGGCAACGCAGATCCTGATGCCCGCGCTTTCTCCGACGATGGAGGAAGGCACGCTGGCAAAATGGCTGGTCAAGGAGGGGGATGAGGTCAAGTCGGGCCAGATCCTCGCCGAGATCGAGACCGACAAGGCCACGATGGAATTCGAGGCGGTGGATGAGGGGGTCATCGGCAAGATCCTTGTCTCCGAAGGTACCGCCGGCGTGAAGGTCAATGACCCGATCGCCGTGCTGCTGGAGGAAGGCGAGGATGCCTCGGCGGCCGAGGCGGCACCGGCGGCGAAATCCGCCCCCGAAGAAGCCCCGAAGTCCGAGGCCCCCAAGGCCGAAACCAAAAAAACGGGCGATGCGAAACCCGCAAGCCCTGCCCCGAAAGCGGCAGGCGCGCGGGTCTTTGCCTCGCCGCTGGCGCGGCGGATTGCGGCGGAAAAGGGCCTTGATCTGTCCCAGATCACCGGTTCCGGCCCGCATGGCCGCATCGTCAAGGCCGATCTGGAAGGCGCGAAACCGGCAGCCGCCGCCCCGGCCAGGGCCGCCGAGGCCCCTGCGGCCAAACCGGCAAGCCCTGCCCCGGCCATGGCCAGCGGTGCATCTGCCGAAACGGTCATGAAGATGTTCGCCGACCGCAGCTATACCGAGGTGCCGCTGGACGGGATGCGCAAGACCATCGCCGCCCGCCTGACCGAGGCCAAGCAGACCATCCCGCATTTCTATCTGCGCCGTGAGGTGCAGCTTGATACGCTGATGGCCTTCCGTGCCACGCTCAACAAGCAGCTTGAAGGGCGCGGGGTCAAACTGTCGGTCAATGACTTCATTATCAAGGCCTGCGCCAATGCGCTTCAGGCGGTGCCGGATTGCAATGCGGTCTGGGCGGGCGACCGCATTCTGAAGCTGAAACCGTCGGATGTGGCGGTGGCCGTGGCGATCGAGGGCGGGCTTTTCACCCCCGTCCTGCGCGACGCGCATCAGAAATCGCTTTCGACGCTGTCGGCGGAAATGAAGGATTTGGCGACCCGCGCCAAGACCCGCAAACTTGCCCCGCATGAATATCAGGGCGGCAGTTTCGCGATCTCCAATCTGGGCATGATGGGGGTCGAGAACTTCGACGCCGTCATCAACCCGCCGCATGGGTCCATCCTTGCGGTCGGGGCCGGGATCAAGAAGCCGGTCGTCGATGCCACAGGCGAAATCAAGGTCGCCACAATGATGTCGATGACGCTGTCGGTGGATCACCGGGTGATCGACGGCGCCTTGGGGGCAGAGTTCTTGAAGGCGGTGATCGACAATCTGGAAAACCCGATGGCCATGCTGGCCTAAGTCAATCCGAAACAAACAAAGCGCCCGCAATCAAAGGATTGCGGGCGTTTTCTTATGTGATGGGTGAAGTATTCCAAGGCCCCAAACTACAGGGCCTCGGGATCAGAACGGCAGTTTCAGCCCATAGGTCGCGGCCAATGTGCGGAACCCGTCCTGCGTGACCGGATCAAGCGGCAGCCCGTCAACGCGCCGCCGCGCGGCCTCGGCCCATTCGCGATCGCCGGGGGCCATGACGCGGCAATCGGGCCGCGCAGGAGAGTTGCGCAAGAGATCCAGATAGCGCCGCATCCCTGCCTCGACGATCCCCGCCCCGATGAACCCGTCAGGATCCATCGCCAGAACGAATGCCCCCATTTCACGCGGGGTGGACATGTCCGGCCCCCCCATCGGCAGAATCTCGGGCGAGAGCCGCATCCCCGTCAGCACCGCCGAGAAAATCTCGGCCACGCCGCCGATGGCGGCACCCTTGAAGCCAAATTCACCCCCAACCGGGGCCAGCATTTCGGCCAGATGCGGATCGGTGGTGTTCACACCCTTGGCATCCGAGGCAACCCCGACAGGCAGCGTCACACCAAGCGAACGGTACAGCTCGACCCGGTTATAGGGCACGGCACTGGTCGCCATGTCCAGCAGCCACGGATCAGGCCCGCCCGAGGGCGCCGCGACCGAAAACGGGTTGGTGCCGTGAAACCGTTCGGTCCCGTCATGCAGCCGCACGAAACTGTCGGAATTCGCGACGACCAGTGCCAGAAACCCCTTGTCGGCGGCATATTTGGCATAGGCCCCCGCCGGGCCGAAATGCGAGGAGTTGCGGATGCCGACAGCGGCGATGCCGCTTTCGCGGGCCATCTCCATCGCGTGATCCATGGCGCAGTAGGTCGCGCGTGCGCCCTGCGCATGATCGGCTTCCAGCAGGCCCGAACCTGTCTTGATACGCCGAAGCTCGGGCTTGGGCCGTTTGTTCAGCCGCCCGCCTTCCAGCGCGCGGATGTAATGCGCTGTCAAGCGCACGCCATGGCTGTCCACACCATGCACCGAGCCGTGCATCATCGACCGCGTCGCATCGCGCGCGGTTTCCGCATCCGCCCCGCAGGCGGTAAAGGCGCTGACACAGAACGCCTCTACCGCCGCGACAGGCGCGCGGATCACTTCATTTGCCGTCATGTTCCGCTCCCCGCCTTACGGCATCAACTGACCGCCATTGACCTCGATCACCTGTCCGATGACATAGGCCGAAAGGCTTTCGCAGGCGAGGAACAGATAGGCCCCGACGCAATCTTCCGCAACGCCCAGGCGGCCCTGCGGCACGGTCGCCAGCATGGCGTCAAGCTGCGCCTGCGTGGAATAGCGTTCATGGAAGGGCGTGGTGATGACTCCGGGCGCGACACCGTTCACGCGGATGCCTTTGCTGATCCATTCCTTGGCCATGCCGCGTGTGACATTCGAGACGAAGGATTTGGACGAGCCGTAAAGCCCCGCACCGCCGCCCGCACCGTTGCGCGCCGCGATCGAGGTGGTGTTGATGACGAAACCGCCCTGTTTGGCCAGCCAGGGATAGGCGGCCTTGCTTGCGGTGATGACCGACCGCGCGTTCAGGTCCATGATCTCGTCATAGATCTCATCGGTCGCCTCGGCATAGGGGATGCGCGTGACCATGCCACCGGCATTGTTGATCAGCCCGTCCAGCCCGCCGAATGCCTCGGCCACATCCTTGACGGCGGCGATGATCTCATCGGATTTCAACATGTCGGCCTTGACCAGACGGACGGTGCCGCCCGCGGCCTCGATCTCGGCGGCCAGCGCCTCGGCGGCCTCACGGCTGGAATTGTAATGCAGGCCCACCTTGGCGCCCTGTGCGGCAAAGGCACGGGCAAGCTCAGCCCCGATGCCCGTCGATGCGCCGGTGATGAGCACCGATTTTCCCGCAAGCTCGGGCAGTTTGATGGAAGTCAATGACATGGTATCCTCCTCTGGATGTCAGGTGACGGAACAGCGCTGTCCGGTTTCGGATGAGCGCAGGATCGCGTCGATAAGTCTGTGGACATGAAGCGCGCTTTGCCCGTTTGACCGGGGTGCGCGGCCTGTCTGCACCGCGTCGATGAAGTCGGCGATCTGGGCGCGGTGCCATTCATGGGGGAAATCCATGATATTGGCCCCCCCGCCCGAGGCGGTGACCGCCCCGAAGGTTTCGGTCCCGCCGTCAATCCAGTCCACGCGCAACACACCGCCCGCAAAATGCGCAGTGCCCTTTTCGCAGTTCAGCGTCAGAATCTCCTGCCCGCCGGGATAGCTGGCCGTCGTCGCCATGACCGATCCCATCGCCCCGTTTTCAAAGCGGATCGCGGCAGCGGCGAAATCCTCGGTTTCCATGCGGTGACGGGTGGTGGCCGTCATCGCCTGCACCTCGGCTGCAGGGCCGGTGACCGACAGCATCAGATCCAGCATATGGATCGCCTGCGTGATCAGCACCCCGCCCCCGTCACGCGCCTTCGTGCCGCGCCCGGGTTCGTCATAATAGCTTTGCGGCCGCCACCACGGCACCTGCAGCGAGACCGACCCAAGCCGCCCAAGCCCGCCCTTGTCCATCAGATCGCGCAGCGCAAGCGCGCCCTCGCGGAACCGGTGCTGGAAGATCACGCCAAGGGGCAGACCCGCCTGCGCACAAAGATCGACGATTTCACTCGCGGCGGCGGTGTCACGTTCCACCGGCTTTTCCACCAGCAGCGCCTTGCCTGCTGCGACGGCGGCGCGCACGACCTCCATCCGTTGATCGGGCGGGGTCAGAACCAGCAGCGCATCGACCGCCGGATCCTCCAGCAGATCCTCCAGCCGCGACACGACGGGAACTCCATAGCGCTCCTGCGCGGCCTTCCGGCCTGCCTCGGTGCGACAGAAAACCCCGCGCAGATCAACATCCGGAGCCAGATCCGCAAGCGATCGGAAATGCGGCGCTGCGGCCAGTCCCGCGCCCAGAACACCGATTCCGAACTTCGCCATATTTCCCCCTCCGGTCTCCGCGCAATCATCGCGCGATTCGCCTCTTTGCTGCGGCGATCTGCCTTTTGAAAAGGCTTGATTGACAGCAGGCTATAATACCATACTACCATACACAAGCCGGAGATCGGGAGAATCCCCGGCGCAACGTGGAGGAGATACAAATGAAGAGACTCGCACTTGGCGTCAGCCTTGCCGCCCTCATGGCCGCACCGGTCGGCGCGACCGAACTGGTCGGCGCATCGCAATTCAACGAGGACCACGCCTTTACCAAGGCAATGCGCGAATTCGAACGTGTGGCCAGCGAATGCTCTGGCGGCTCGCTGACCTTTGATCTGCACCTGAACTCGGAACTCGGCCTCGAAAAGGACTATTTCGAGAATATGAGCCAGGGCATCGCAGTCGATTACGCCATCGTTTCGCCCTCGCATATGTCCACCTTCTCGCAGCAGGCGCCGCTGATGGACATGCCCTTCCTGTTCCGCGATCTCGATCACTGGAACAAGGTTCTGGACAGCGACGCGATGCAGCCCCTGGCCGATGACGTTCTGGAAAAGGCCAATGTCCGGATTATCGGTTATTCGGGCGGCGGCACGCGCAACATGATCGTGAACAAGCCGATCACGAACATGGCCGAACTTGCGGGCCTTCCGATCCGTGTCATGGGCGCACCGATCCAGATCCAGATTTTCGAGGCGATCACGGCCGCCCCGTCGGTCATCGCCTATGCAGAGGTCTATAACGCCATCCAGACCGGCGTGATTGATGCCGCCGAGAATGAGGCGGCGGGCCTTGAGCAGATGAAGTTCTATGAGGTCGGCCCCCATATCTCGCTGACCAATCACGCGATCACGGTGCGTCCGCTGGCCATTGCGGAAGCCACCTTCCAGCGTCTGACCGAGGCCGAACAGGCCTGTATCATCGAAGCGGGCCGGATCGGTGGCAAGCTTGGCCGTGAGGTCGAAAGCACCGAAGACGCGCAGAAGCTGAAAAGCATGGAGGATGCGGGACTCTTGACGACCCATGTCTTCACCGAGCGTGACCAGTTGCTGGAACTCGCAGCCCCGGTGAAGCGCGCCTATGCCGAAGAACTGGGTGCCACGGCCGTTCTCGACGCGATCGAGGCGGTTCAGTAACCACGGACAAACCGGATCCGGCAGGTGGCGCTCCCGCGCCTGCCGGACCCGGCTTTCCGGGATAATCCAACCCCAAATTCAAGGGTCCGAAGTCATGCGCGTGCTGATCCACGGCTATTACCGGCTGTTGCAGATCATTCTGACAATCCTCATCGCGGTTCTGATCGTCCCTGTGACGATGCAGATCGCAAGCCGCTATTCTGTCATGATCCCCCGCTACATCTGGACAGAAGAGCTTGCGCGCTTCTGCTTCATCTGGATCATCATGATCGGCGCAATGATCGCTGTGCGCGACCGGACACATTTCGACGTGGATCTTCTGCCTCGCAGTGAAAGCCCGAAGGTCAATTTTCTGGCGCAGCTTGTCGTCCATGGCGCAATCATGGTGATGGCGCTGTCTTTCCTGTGGTGGGGCATCGACTTCTACAGGCTTGGCGCAAGACAACTCTCCGAGATTTTCGGCCTGCCGATGCAATGGATCTATGTCGCCTGGCCGTTGGCCGGGGCAACCTGGGCCCTGTTCACGCTGGAAAACATCTGGAACGACTACCACGCTATCAAGGCAGGAAACGAATAATGGGTCCCGCAGAAGTTGCATTCATCCTGTTCAGCACGTTCGCAGTGCTGGTCGTCCTGCGCGTGCCCGTGGCCTTTGCGCTCGGCCTTGCCGTGGTGCCGGTGTTCTTCATCGACCCGCGCCTGACGCCCTCGCTGCTGATGCGCGAGATGTTCAAAAGCTACAACGCCTTCGTCCTGCTGGCGGTGCCCTTCTTCCTGATGGCTGCCAATCTGATGAACTCGGCCGGGATCACCGACCGGTTGATCCGGCTGGCCAAGGCGCTGGTCGGCCATCTTCCGGGCGGTCTGGGCCATGTGAACGTCACCGTCTCGATGCTGTTCGCCGGCATCTCGGGCAGTTCGACCGCCGATGCCGCGGGCATCGGGTCGCTCCTGATCCCGCAGATGAAGAAGGAAGGCTATGATGCCTCCTTCGCCGTGGCGATCACGGCCTGTTCCTCGGTCATGGGGGTCATCATTCCGCCCTCGATCCTGATGGTGATCTGGGGCGGGCTGATGTCGGTTTCCATTGGCGGTCTGTTTCTGGCCGGTGTCGTGCCGGGCATCCTGATCGCGCTCAGCCAGATGATCACTGTCTATATCTATGCCAAGCGGCGCGGCTATCCGGTCTATGACCGCACCACCTTCCGCGAGTTGATGAGCGCGGTCGCAGGCGCCAGCCTTGCGCTGATGACCCCGATCATCATCGTGGGCGGGATCGTCGGCGGCTTCTTCACCCCGACCGAGGCTTCGGTCGTAGCGGTGATCTATTCGCTGTTCCTCGGGCTGTTCGTCTACCGCACCATCAAGCCGCGTCAGCTGGCCGGTGTGCTATATGACAGCGCGCGCTTTGCCGCGATCACGCTCTTCTGTATCGGCACGGCCTCGGCTTTCGGCTGGGTTCTCGCGTATTTCAAGATCCCTGCCGCCCTTGTTAACCAGATTGAAATGCTGGGGCTTGGCTGGGTCGGCACGGGCATCATGATTGCGGTGGCCTTCCTGATCATCGGGATGTTCATCGACGCGATCCCGGCCATCATCATCCTTGGCACGGTGCTGATGCCCGTGGCGGCCCATGTCGGTATCCATCCGATCCATTTCGCCATCATCGGGGTAATGAGCCTGTCCTTCGGCCTTGTGACGCCGCCTTACGGGCTTTGTCTGCTGATCTCGGCCTCTATCGGGCAAATCCGGCTGGTCAATGCGATGAAGGATGTCGGGATCATCCTGCTGCCGATGTTCGGTGTGCTCTTGATGATCGTACTGATGCCGCAGATCATCCTGTGGCTTCCGAGGCTCATCATGCCGCAATTCGTGCAGTAGCTTCCGAAAGGTCGGGAAAGATGCAAGAAGCGACGGAGTGACCAGTATGGGACAAGCCCCTTTGACACGACCGACGTTGAATTTCCGCATCGAACCCGACCGCATGGCCCAGACGCAGGCAATCTCGCTCCTGCGCGATTCGATCCTGACGGGGGAACTGAAACCGGGCATGCGCCTTTCCGAACAGGAAATCGCCAATGCCATGGGCATCTCCCGTCAGCCCGTGCGCGAGGCCTTCATCCGCCTTGCCGGCGAGGGGCTTCTGGAGGTCTGGCCGCAACGCGGCACCTTCGTTTCCAAGATCTCGGCCGAAGAGGTGCTGGATGCCCGTTTCGTGCGCGAAGCGGTGGAGGCCGATCTGATCCGGCTGGCCACCGAACGCGGCGGCGCGGAACTTGTCGCAGTCCTGCGCGACAATCTTGCCCAGCAGCATGAGGCCCTGACGGATCCCGCGCGCTTTCTGCGGCTGGATGAGGTGTTCCACCGCACCATCGCCGAGGCCGCAGGCAAGGGCCGGGCATGGGACCATCTGCAAAAGCTGAAATCGCAACTCGACCGGGTGCGCTTTCTGGCAACGCAGGATTTTCCCGTGAATGTGCTGATCACCCAGCATGCAGGCGTGATCGACGCGCTGGCCACCGGCAATCCCGACCGGGCCGAAACCGCGATGCGCGTTCATCTGTGTCAGATGCTTGAGGATCTGCCGCGCATCAATGCCGCCTATCCCGATTACTTCGCCCCTCCCCGCCCGGACTGAACGATCCGGACAGAATGACCGAACCGATTCGCCACGGCAGAAGCGGCGCGGAAATTCCCGGATTGGCGGTCCGATGCGGCCGCCCGGTCGATCCCCGCATCCCGGGCGGCTTGCCCCCGGGGCGTTCGCGCCGTAAGGGAAAGGCGCATTTTCCGCCCGTCCTGACGAAAGGCCCCTGCCCCATGATCCCGCGCTATTCCCGCCCCGAGATGGTCGCCATCTGGTCGCCCGAAACCAAGTTCCGGATCTGGTTCGAGATCGAGGCCCATGCCTGCGACGCACAGGCCGCCCTTGGCGTGATCCCGAAGGAAAACGCCGAGGCCGTCTGGCGCGCAAAGGATGTCAAATTCGACGTGGCCCGCATCGACGAGATCGAGGCCGTGACCAAACATGACGTCATCGCCTTCCTGACCCATCTGGCCGAACATGTGGGGTCCGATCAGGCGCGTTTCGTGCATCAGGGCATGACCTCGTCGGATGTTCTGGATACCACGCTGAATGTGCAGCTGGTCCGGGCATCGGACCTTCTGCTTGCCGGGATGGACCGGGTGCTGGCCGCGCTGAAGACCCGCGCGCATGAGCACAAGGATACCGTGCGCATCGGGCGCAGCCATGGCATCCATGCCGAACCCACGACCATGGGCCTGACCTTTGCGCGCTTCTATGCAGAAATGGCGCGCGGCCGGGCCCGGCTGGTGGCTGCGCGGGCCGAGATTGCCACCGGCGCGATTTCTGGCGCGGTCGGCACCTTCGCCAATATCGACCCGGCGGTGGAAGAACACGTTTGCAAGATGCTGGATCTGACGCCCGAGCCGATTTCGACGCAGGTCATTCCCCGCGACCGACATGCGATGTTCTTTGCCACGCTGGGGGTGATCGCCAGCAGCATCGAGAATATCGCCACCGAAATCCGCCACATGCAGCGCACCGAGGTGCTGGAGGCCGAGGAATTCTTCTCCCCCGGCCAGAAGGGCTCCAGCGCCATGCCGCATAAGCGCAATCCGGTGCTGACCGAAAACCTGACCGGGCTGGCGCGGCTGGTGCGCATGTCGGTCATTCCCGCGATGGAGAATGTGACCCTCTGGCATGAGCGTGACATCTCGCACAGCTCGGTCGAGCGGGCGATCGGGCCGGATACGACCGTCACGCTGGATTTTGCGCTGCACAGGCTGGCAGGCGTGGTGGAAAAGCTGGTGATCTATCCCGAGACAATGCTGGCCAACATGAACAAGTTCAGGGGATTGGTGATGAGCCAGCGCGTCTTGCTGGCACTCACCCAGGCCGGGCTCAGCCGCGAAGACGCCTATCGTCTGGTCCAGCGCAATGCGATGCGGGTCTGGGAACAGGGCGCCGATTTCAAGACCGAACTGCTGGCCGATGCCGAAGTGACTGCGGCATTGAGCCCGGCCGAGATCGAGGAAAAATTCGACCTTGGCTATCACACCAAACATGTGGACACGATCTTTGCGCGGGTTTTCGGGGCCTGACTTCAGGACTGGACGGGCCGCACCTGCGTGCGAAACAGGCAGAACCGGCCCGAAGAAGGGCCGGTAACGGATCGGTGAAGCGGCCGGGCGCGGAAATGCGCCCGGCCTTTTTGATTCGCATGTTACGCTGGGTCAGGCCCGGAGATCCGCCCTTTGGCAGAGTTCTGCGCCCGACAGGTCAAGATCAACACAGGAAAGGACGGCCCATGAAAACCAAAGCTGCGATTGCCCTGATTGCCCTGATGCTTTCCCCCGGAATGGCGGCAGCCTATTGCGCGGGCTCAAAGCACAGCGCGATGAGCTGTGGTGACGGCACCACCTATGATGCCGAAACCCGCGCCTGCGTGCCCGTCACCGGCTGACAGAAGGCCCAGACCGTAAGCCCGCGTTAACCGGCGCATCCCAGACTGGTCTCAGCCAGAATCGGGGGTCAGATGACGCAGGCAGTGATGAAAGGCGGGCAACGCCCTGTTTCGCCCGCTCAGGCGGCTGTGGCCGATCCGGGCAGGCGCGTGCTGCCCCGCAGCCTGAACGGTCGCGAAAAGGCGGCCGTGATTGTGCGGCTGCTGTTGTCCGAGGGAACGGCGCTGCCCCTTGCCGCCCTGCCCGACCACCTGCAGGCCCGCTTGACCGAGCAGATCGGCAAGATGCGGCTGGTGGATCGCGCGACGCTTTCCGCCGTCATCAACGATTTCCTGACCGAACTGGAAGAGGTCGGCCTGTCCTTCCCAGGCGGGATTGAGGGCGCACTGACCATCATGGATGGCCATATCAGCCCCGGCGCCGCCGGACGGCTGCGGCGCATGGCGGCGGGATCTTCGCGCGCCGATCCCTGGGAACGGATTGCCGCCCTGCCCCTGGATCGCCTGCTTCCGGTGATCGAGGAGGAAGGAACCGAGGTCGCTGCGGTGCTGCTGTCCAAGCTGCCGGTGCCCAAGGCGGCCGATCTGCTGGGCCGTATGACCGGGGACCGGGCGCGCCGCATCGCCTATGCGGTTTCGCTGACCGGCAATGTCGATCCCGAAACCGTGCGCCGGATCGGGCAGGCATTGGCGGCGCGGCTGGACAATCAGCCGCTGCGCGCCTTTGAAACCGGCCCGGTGCAGCGCGTGGGGGCCATCCTGAATGTCGTGCCGCAGATCCGGCGCGACGATGTATTGGAGGGTCTGGAGTCCGAGGATGCGGGTTTTGCCGAAGAGGTGCGCAAGGCGATCTTCACCTTCCTGCATATTCCCGCCCGAATCGCGCCGCGCGATGTGCCGAAGGTCATCCGCATGATGGATCAACCCGTTCTGGTCACCGCACTGGCCGTCGCCATGACCGCCCCCGAAACCGCACTGGCGGCCGAATTTCTGCTGTCGAACATGTCGCAGCGCATGGCGCAGGCCCTGCGCGAAGAGATGGAAACCCGGGGCAAGGTGCGCGACCGCGATGCCGAAACCGCGATGAATGCGGTGATCCTGACAATCCGGGATCTGGAAAATGCCGGCGAACTGGTTCTGGTCGATCCCGAGGAGGAGGGCTGAACGCACAAAGCCCCGCGCGCATCCGGTCCCCTGCCATGCGCCAGCCGGACATTGCGGGGGTGCAATGCGCAGACCCGGCGTCAGAGCCCCGGCCTTGGGCAGGCGGATTCCGCCCGCGCACCGGGTTATGGCGGCGGGGCAGTCGGATCCATCAGGCGCTGCCGGATCCTGACAGCGGAATCGCGCCTTGTCGCGCCGGTCCCGGCCCGCCCCCCCCTGCAAGCCCCCTCTGCGCCAGTTCCAAGCGCGCCCTGCGCCAGCGCCAAGCCCCCCCTTGCACCAGCGCCAAGCCCCCCCTGCGCCAGCGCCAAGCCTTGTGATCGGGGCGGGCTGACTTTATGTCGGTTGGCAGAACCCGCGCAGGCCACCAGACAGGTGTCGATTGTCAGACGAGAACAGCAGAAGCATCGGCAAACGACTGGAAAGCCTTGCGCTCCGGGGGCTGATTTCCGGCCTGTTGCTGCTGCCCTATGCCTGGCGAGTGCCGCTTTGTGGCTGGGTCATGGCGCGGATCATCGCCCCGATTGCGGGATATGACCGCCGGGTGCGGGAAAACCTGGCGCTTGTGCTGCCCGACCTGCCTGAGGCAGAGGTGCACCGTCTGGTGCGGGATGTGCCGCGCAATGTGGGCCGCACCCTGATCGAAATCTATTCCGGCCCCGAATTCACAGCCCGTGCCACCGCCACGCCGCTGGAAGGCGAAGGTCTGGCCGCGCTGGATGAGGCGCATCGTGCAGGCCGGCCGGTGATCCTTGTGACCGGGCATTTCGGCAATTACGACGCCTCGCGCGCCGCATTGATCGCCAAGGGCTACCGCGTTGGCGCGCTTTACCGTCCGATGGGCGATCCGCATTTCAACGCCCATTACGTCGCCGCCATTTCACGCATCGGCACCCCGGTCTTTCCGCGCGGGAGGGCGGGGCTGGGCGATATGGTGCGATTTCTGCGATCGGGCGGGATGCTGGGGCTGCTGATGGATCAGCATATGCGCCATGGCGCGGCGCTGTCCTTTTTCGACCATACCGCGATGACCGCGCTTTCGGCCGCCGAACTGGCGCTGAAATATGATGCGCTGCTGGTGCCGACTTATGGCATCCGCATGGAAAACGGGCTGGATTTCCGCATCGTGGTCGAGGCGCCGATCCCCAGGGGCACGCCCGAGGAGATGACGCAGGCGCTGAATGACAGTCTGGAACGACTGGTGCGCGACCATCTGGACCAGTGGTTCTGGATTCACCGCCGCTGGAAGTGACGCCGACCGCCACCGCGCTCTGCCGGAACGGAACGTCAGTCGCGGGCCCTTACCCCCCGGGCGCGCGACTGAAACAGGCAGCTCTCAGGGCAGGCGCTGCGCCGCGACAATTTCGGACGGGCCTTCGCTTTGCAGGATCACGACGGCCGGTTCACTTCCCGCCGCCTCGGCCTCCATCACCAGCGGGCTCTGGCCGTTCCATTCGCCCAGAACCTGCCATGAGGTGACTATATTGTGGTAGATCATGCTGCGGCCCGAATTTTCTCCACGGCCGATTTCCACCTCTTCCGAGGGGCGGTAGCGCACAAGCTGCACCCGCAGGGCAGATTTCGGCGGCGGATCGGCCTCGGCCCGGATGATGATCCGGCCCGTGCCGCCCGTCTCACGCTCCACCACCAGATGCACGGTGCCGGGCCGGTCGATATGGCGCAGGATTGCAGCCTCGACCTCTTCGACGCGTGACCCGACAACACGCTCTTGCCCCTGCACGATCATCTGCGGCGTATAGACCATGCGATCCCGGATCGCCTTGGCATAGGATTTCTGCCGCGCGGTGAATTGCGCATCGGCAAAACGATCCTTCCAGCCAAGATAGTCCCAGTAATCGACATGCAGTGCCAGCGCGATCACGCGCGGATCCTCGGCCAGCCGGGCCATGAATTCATCCGCCGGCGGACAGGAAGAACAGCCCTGCGAGGTATAAAGTTCAATCACCACGGGCGCGGGCATCACGGGCTGTGCTGCGGGCGCAGTCACCCCCTCCTGTTGGGTGGTCCCCTGTTGGGCGATGGCAGTTCCGGCCAGCGCCATCATGCCTGCGACCGCCGCGACGAACCTGCCTGCCATATCCATCAATCCTGCCCTCTTGCCGATCTACGTCTAGCCAATCCGATCCGCCCCCGCCAATCAAGGTTTTGCGAGCCTCGTTTCGCCCGCACTCGCCGCGCCGTGACCGCAATGCCGCTGCCGATTTCGGGGCTGGATTTTCGGCATACAAATGTATACAAAGGCGCGACTCCCTTGCCCCGCGCCCCCCTTTCAGGGCATGACGCAAGGTGAGAAGCGCTTTACCGCCCATCCAGCCAGGAGGCCAGATATGACCGTCACCGTCGGACATGACAGCACCAAGACCCGCCGAAACCTGACCGCAGGCGGCGCAACCGTCGCCTATTACTCGATCCCGGCGGCCGAGGCTGCGGGACTGGGCGATTTTTCCCGCCTGCCCGCCGCGCTGAAGGTCGTGCTGGAAAACATGCTGCGCTATGAGGATGGCAAGACCGTTTCGGTCGATGACATCCGCGCCTTTGGCGAATGGGCAAAACAGGGTGGCCAGAACCCGCGTGAGATTGCCTATCGTCCGGCCCGGGTGCTGATGCAGGATTTCACCGGGGTTCCGGCGGTGGTCGACCTTGCCGCGATGCGCGACGGGATCATCGGTCTGGGTGGCAATGCCCAGCAGATCAACCCGCTGGCCCCGGTCGATCTGGTCATCGACCATTCGGTGATGATTGATGAATTCGGCAATCCCCGCGCGTTCCAGATGAATGTGGACCGCGAATATGAACGCAATATGGAGCGGTATACCTTCCTGAAATGGGGGCAGAACGCCTTTGACAATTTCCGCGTCGTGCCGCCCGGCACCGGGATCTGCCATCAGGTGAACCTTGAATATCTGGCCCAGACCGTCTGGACCGACAAGGACCAGCACGGTGAAGAAGTGGCCTATCCCGACACGCTGGTGGGCACCGACAGCCATACCACCATGGTCAACGGTCTGGCCGTTCTGGGCTGGGGTGTGGGCGGGATCGAGGCCGAGGCCGCGATGCTGGGCCAACCGGTGTCGATGCTGATCCCCGAGGTCGTTGGCTTCAGGCTGACCGGCCGCATGATGGAAGGCACCACCGCGACCGACCTTGTGCTGAAAGTCGTGCAGATGCTGCGCAAACATGGCGTGGTCGGCAAGTTCGTCGAATTCTATGGCGAAGGGCTGGACCATCTGCCGCTGGCAGACCGCGCGACCATCGCCAATATGGCCCCCGAATATGGCGCGACCTGCGGCTTCTTCCCGATTGACAATGAAACACTGAAATATCTGCGCCAAACCGGGCGGGATGAGGACCGGATTGCGCTGGTCGAGGCCTATGCGCGTGAAAACGGCATGTGGCGTGGTGCGGATTACGACCCGATCTACAGCTCGACGCTGGAACTGGACATGGGCACCATCGTGCCCGCCATTTCCGGCCCCAAGCGCCCGCAGGATTACCTGCCGCTGGATACGGCAGCGCATGCTTTCGGCGACTATATCCGGGGACTGCGCAAGATCACAACGGTTTCGGACGAGGAAAAGGCCGAAATGGTGGACGAGGGTGGCAGCCCCGCCCCGTTGGTCCTGCCGGGCAATACGACCGGATTTTCCCGTGCCATGGTGCAGGGCGAGGATTACGAACTGCATGACGGTTCGGTTGTCATCGCGGCGATCACCTCCTGCACCAATACGTCCAACCCCTCGGTTTTGATCGGGGCGGGGCTGGTGGCGCGCAAGGCGCGCGCCCTTGGCCTGACCCGCAAGCCCTGGGTCAAGACCTCGCTGGCCCCCGGATCCCAGGTTGTCAGCGAATATCTTGAGGCGGCGGGCCTGCAGGAAGATCTGGACGCGCTTGGCTTCAACCTTGTCGGCTATGGCTGCACCACCTGCATCGGCAATTCCGGCCCCCTGCAGCCCGAGATTTCGGCGGCCATCAACGAGGGCGATCTGGTCGCCACCGCCGTTCTGTCGGGCAACCGCAATTTCGAAGGCCGCATCAGCCCCGATGTGCGCGCCAACTACCTTGCCTCGCCGCCGCTTTGCGTGGCCTATGCGATTGCAGGCGACATGAATATCGACATTTCCAAGGATCCGCTGGCAATGTCGAAGGATGGCAAGCCGGTCTATCTGAAGGATATCTGGCCCACGAATGAGGAAATCGCCGATCTGGTGCAGCAGACCGTGACGCGGGCCGCCTTCCAGAAGAAATATGCCGATGTCTTCAAGGGGGATCCGAAATGGCAGGGCGTGCAGACCCCGGATTCGGAAACCTATGACTGGCCGGCCTCCTCGACCTATATCCAGAACCCGCCCTATTTCAGGGACATGGACAAGGAACCCGGTGTCATAAGGGACATCGCGGGCGCGCGGGTGCTGGCCCTTCTGGGTGACATGATCACCACCGACCATATTTCGCCCGCAGGGTCTTTCAAGGACACGACCCCCGCCGGGCGCTATCTGACCGAGCGTCAGGTTGCCCCGCGCGAATTCAACTCTTACGGGTCGCGTCGTGGCAATCATGAGGTGATGATGCGCGGCACCTTCGCCAATATCCGCATCAAGAACGAGATGCTTGACGGCGTCGAGGGCGGCTATACCAAGGGTCCGGACGGCGAACAGACCTCGATCTTCGATGCCGCGATGGCATGGCAGGACAAGGGCGTTCCGCTGGTCATCTTTGGCGGCATCGAATACGGGGCCGGGTCCAGCCGCGACTGGGCGGCCAAGGGCACGGCGCTTCTGGGCGTCAAGGCCGTGATCGCCGAAAGCTTTGAGCGGATCCACCGTTCGAACCTCGTCGGCATGGGTGTCATTCCCTTTGAGTTCACCAACGGCGATACCCGCAAATCGCTGGGGCTGAAGGGTGACGAATCCATCGACATCAAGGGCTTGGAGGGTGATCTGAAGCCGCTGTCCACCGTGCCTTGCACGATCACCTATGCCGATGGCTCGGTGAAGGAGATCGGCCTGAAATGCCGGATCGATACCGCCATCGAGAAGGAATATGTCGAGCATGGCGGCGTGCTGCACTATGTGCTGCGCGATCTGGCCAAAGCAGGCTGATCCGCCCCTTGCGGCAAAGACAAAGGCCGCCCGGCAGGGCGGCCTTTTTCGTTTTAGATCTAGAGCTTATCAGCCGATCTTGTCTTGCGTTCTCAACTCAAAATCCGACGCATCATGGCGTTCATGCAGTTGCATGGCGGCATCGCCAAAGCTGCGATTGACCATCAGGCCCCGCTTGACCGCAGGACGTTCGGCAATGCGTTTTGCCCAGTCCATCGCATTCGTATAGCTTTCAACATTCAGGAATTCTGCCGCGTTATAAACATTGCCCAGCAGAACCTGCCCATACCAGGGCCAGATCGCGATATCAGCGATCGAATAATCCTGTCCCGCAATATAGGGCCGGTCGGCAAGCTGCCGGTCCAGAACGTCAAGCTGGCGCTTGGCCTCCATCGTGAAACGGTCGATCGCATATTCGATCTTATCCGGGGCATAGACGTAGAAATGCCCGAAACCGCCGCCCAGATAGGGGGCTGACCCCATCTGCCAGAACAGCCAGTTCAGTGTCTCGGTCCGTCCGGGGCCGGATTTCGGCAGAAATTCCCCGAACCTCTCGGCCAGATGCAGCAGGATCGAGCCGCTTTCGAACACCCGCACCGGGCTGTCCCCGGACCGGTCCATCAGCGCCGGGATCTTGGAATTCGGGTTCACATCGACAAAGCCCGATCCGAACTGATCGCCATCGCCGATCTTGATCAGCCAGGCGTCATATTCCGCGCCCTTATGGCCAAGGGCCAGCAGTTCCTCCAGCATCACCGTGACCTTCACCCCATTGGGCGTGGCCAGTGAATAAAGCTGCAGCGGGTGCTTGCCGACCGGCAGTTCCTTTTCATGCGTGGCCCCGGCAATGGGGCGGTTGGTCGAGGCGAAGGTGCCGCCATTGCCCTGTTTCCATTCCCAGACCTTCGGGGGGGTATAATCGCTCATTCTGTCCTCATCGGTTGGCCTTGTTTCCCAAGATGTAAGCGGCCCGCCCCGACCTGCCAAGGCAGGACGGCGCACAGGCGGGTTTACCCTGCCGCACCCTCGGGCGGGCCGTTGGACGCGGCGCCGGGGCTTGACCCGCGCAGGGGGCCGGGGCCAGATGGGCGGCGCAACCAGTGCCGGAACCCGCCCATGCCCGCGATCCTGATCCTTGCCGCCGGTTCCTCATCCCGGATGCGGGGGGGGGACAAGTTGATGGAACAGATCGACGACCGCCCCCAGATCGCCCGGGCGGTCATGGCGGCAGCGGCGACGGGTCTGCCGGTGCTGGTGGCGCTGGATCCGGCCCGCACAGCGCGGATTGCGGCGCTGGCGGGGCTGAATTACCAAAGCGTCGCGGTGCCCGATGCGGCAAGCGGCATGGCGGCGTCCTTGCGACGGGGGCTGGTGGCGGCCCCACCGGGCGCGGTGTTGCTGCATCTGGCAGACCTGCCCGAGATCGACAGCGCCGATCTGTCCCGGATGATTGCAGAACATCACGCAACGCCGGATCTGATCCTGCGCGCGACCGATGCTGCGGGCCGCCCCGGCCATCCGGTGCTTATCCCGGATTGGGCGCGCCCGGCCCTTGCCGGGATCACCGGCGATAGCGGCGCGCGCAATCTGTTGCGGACCGAGGCTGCGCGGCTGCGCATGGTGCCCCTGCCCGGCCTGCGCGCAACCACCGATCTGGACACGCCCGAGGACTGGGCCGCATGGCGTGCCGCAAGGCTGCAGTCCTGAAAAAGGAAAAGGGGCGACAGGATCGCCCCTTTTCCTCGATACGCGCGCCCCCAAGACGACGCATCAGCTGCAACTGGTTAACCGTCCGGGGTCAGCGCGTCAGCAGACGGGCCTCATGCTTTTTCAGGGTGCGGCGCGCCGCCATATAGCCTTCCATCCCCTGTTCGCTTTTCAGTTCGGGGAACAGCTCAAAGATCTCATTGCGCTGCGCATTGCCCATACCCTTGAGCGTGTAATCACCGGGCTGGAAGCTTTCGGTCCACGCCCCGTCCGACAGCACAACCTCATGCTGGTCGAACATGAAGTGGAGATAGGTGGTGCCAAGGCTTTCGACCTCGAAGATACCGCGCGCACCCACCAGATGCTTGGCCGCAACCAGCACCTCATGCTCGTCAAAATAGAGCGAGGTGCGGTCATTGGCGACCAGAACCCGGTGGTTCGGGCTGACCATCATATCGCGTTCGGGCAGGCCGTTCCCAAGGCTACCCTGACGGATCATGATGGGCCGCAGATGCGGATTGGCGACAAAGGCGCCCCCGTCCATGACCTTGGCACCAGTCCAGCGGATTTCCTGAATGCCGTTATCGCGGGTGATGACCCGATCCCCGGCGCGCAGGCGCTCCACCGGAACCTCACCCTTCGGCGTCGCGATCAGCGTGCCGGGGGTAAAGCAGGGGATGACATTCTCGATATTGACGAAGCGCATCTGCCCCGTCGGATTGCCCTCGGCATCGAGGAAGTCGACGATGCCGTTCTCGACATTGTCCTCGTCATAGGTCACGCGCAGCGGGCCGGAACCGCGCAGGTCAAGGGTGTCGTAATCGTCACCCTCTTCACCGCCATCAATGAAGGTGCCGGGACCGCCCGCCACATCATCAACGATGAAGAGGTCGCGATCCGCGCCGCCCGAAAGCTCATTGACGCCCGGCCCGCCATGGATCGTGTCATTGCCGTCGCCGCCATAGATGGTGTCATTGTCGACGCCACCGAACAGCAGGTCATTGCCTTCATCGCCGAAGATGATATCGGCATCGTCACGACCATAGATCGTATCGTCGCCCTCACCGCCGAACAGAAGGTCGGGGTTGTTTTCGGGGCGCAGATCGACATCGTCGGGCAGATCCAGCGCATCGCCGATCGTGTCATCGAGGCCGCCATAGATCAGGTCATTGCCCGCGCCGCCAAAGACGGTATCGGCCCCTTCACCACCGATCAGCGTGTCATTGCCGTCACCGCCATAGACCAGATCCGCGTCGATCCCGGCATTGACGAAGTCATCCCCCGCCCCGGCATGGATCGTATCGGCATCGTCGCCGGTCAGGATCGTGTCATTGCCAGACCCGCCAAAGACCAGATCGCGGTCATTCTCGGGATCGGTATCGGCCGGATAGACACCCGGATAGTCGATATCGGGCAGCGGACGCGTGCCGGATGTGTCGATATAGTTGTCACCCTCGCCGCCATAGACCGTGTCGCTTCCGTCGCCGCCGAAGATCCGGTCATCGCCCGCATCGCCATGCAGCAGGTCATCACCGGCCCCGCCATAAAGCTGGTCCTCGCCATCCCCGCCGATCAGCGTGTCATGACCCGCACCGCCATAAAGCGTGTCATTGCCAGCCTCGCCATGCAATTCGTCCCGGCCCGCGCCACCATAGACAAGGTCATTGCCCTCACCGGCCAGAACTGTGTCATCACCCGCACCGGAATAGACGGTGTCATCCCCGGCCCCGGCCTCGACCCGGTCATCATTGGGCGCGTCGCCGGGGATGATCGCATCCTCGGCGTCAATGCGGTCGCCGTCATAGGGGTCCACATAGGTCTCGTCGATCAGGTCGGCGCCTTCGGTGCCGCGCACGATGCCATCGCGGTCGACGTCAGGGGACACGGTCACAACAACCGTCGCCTCATCGGTCAGGCCGTCAGGATCGGTCACGACATAGGTGATCGCGGCCTCACCGGCGAAATCATCGGCGGGGGTGAAGGTCAGGGTGCCGTCGGAATTGACCGCGACAACACCGACCGCCGCACCGCCCACTACGACCGGAGAGCCCGCGACGCGCAGCGCATCACCATCCACATCGCTGTCATTGGCCAGAACGTCGATCACGACCGGCGTGTTCAGCGTGGTCGATGCCGTATCGTCATTCGCCACCGGCGCGTCATTGACCGGGTTGACGGTGACCGTGACGGTGGAGGTGGCGGTATTGACGTCCGTGTCGGTCACGTCATAGGTGATCGTATCGGTGCCGTTCCAGTCCGGGGCGGGCGAATAAACCAGCGTGCCATCCGGGTTGACGGTCACTGTGCCGTTTTCGGCAACCGGCGTGCCCGTAACGGTCAGCGGCTGGCCCTGCGGATCGCTGTCATTGGACAGAACGTCGATCACGACGGGCACATCCTCATCGGTTTCGGCACTGTCGGGATTGGCGACCGGCGTCTGCGACCCGTTATCAACCGTGTCGGACAGCGAGAAATGCTCGACCGAGCCGTTGAAGTACTGATCGATATTGTTCAGCTGCGCCGGGTCGGAATTTGCCTGCCCCGCCCCGATGATCCAGGGTTGGCTGCTGTCGCCCTGATCCATCGTCAGACCCGCCGGAACATCCGCCGAATAGGCCGCCCCGTCGGTCAGGTTCGTGATCTGAACGCTGCCGCCCTCCTCCGCATCCCAGGAATAGCTGAGATTGACCTCATCCCCGGGGCTCAGAAACCCGGCCTCGGTCTGGAAGGTCGTCGTCTCCCCTTCGGATTCATGCGAGATCAGAACCGAACCATCGGCCAGCACCTCGATGCGGAAGCCGCCCGGGTTTTCTCCGGCCGTGTCGCGTGACAGGATCGTATTGGCGCCGTCGCCCTGATGCGCGGACTGGGCAAACTGGATTGCCAGCGTGCCGCGCTGCATCTGGAAGGTCGGATCGGCATAGATCTTGACCTTGTCATCCACCCCGTCCAGCACCGCGCGCCCGTCGACAGCGCTGGCCCCGTCCAGATAGACCCCGTCCTGTGCGCCGTTTCCGACTGCGGAATCGGCCGCGACAGTGCTGGTGTCGTCAAAATTAAAGAGCGCAAATACCGGCATGTGCTTCCTGTCCCCAAATCGGCCGGAACCGCCTCAGCGGTGCCGCCATTCCATCAACCGCGACTGCAGCGCAGCCGCACGACCAGAGCGGTGACCAGAGGGCACAACCGCAAAATTCCGGCACATCGAAGGAGTGAGGCATACCGCCGGAACGCGGGCAAAGACCCGCGGGCGGAACAGCAGGATCGTCCCGATAACCGGGACCAGGGTCGAAAGGACCCAGGCTTTGGCAGCATCCATTACCCAAATGCACATATCGCGCACCACACTCAGTTCGACCGCCCCCACGGCCATAGCCCTCCCAGAAGGGCCTTCACTGAATACTCCCGCAGCGCTGCGCACGCAAAGGGGAATAATGGCGAACTTGCGTCAAGAAAATACAAGACCCATGGATCAGCGCCAGATTCCGGTCGTGAAACAAGGCTGACTGTTTCGAAACTGGAAACCGTGCTCACCTCATAACTGGCGCAGTTTCGCAGGTTTTCGCCGCAATCAAGGCAGATCATCCGCTCGGCCTGCCATCGCTTCAGGGGTGATTGTCGTCGGGTCAGCAACAAATCGCCGTCCTGAACTGATGGGTGACCCCGGGCATAATTTGCCCACAATTTCGTTGCAGCCCGATCCGGGGTTGTTGCCCCTTTGGATGCAAACCTGTCGAAAAGTCAGGTTTCAGTTCCTTTCAGACAACTGTGCCCGGGCAAGAGAGAATCAATTTGATGCAAAAGTGATTCGAATTTTCCGACACCGGAACGCCTGAAATCCAACAGAAATTCCCGATCCGTGCCTTATCAGACTCCGTCAGACTGCCCCTGCCATGGCCGGAAACGGACAAATCCGATGCCGGGGACTACACCTAAGGGACGTTTGTCAAGTATTTTTTACACCTCAGGGTTGTGCGCAGTGTCGGACTGCCCCGACAGGAGGCACCGTTTCTGCCTCTGGATCCGGCCCTGTTTCCACGCATCCTGCCTGCCGGATAGGGCTGCGGCCCTCTCGTCAGCCATTGGCACGGGTCACGGCCCCCTGCACGCCCTGCCAGCCGTCGCGCACCAAGGCGATCCCCAGCACCCGCTCGGGATTGGTGGGGGGCGGCATTTCCACCCCTTCCAGCTTGTGAAATCCGAAGCGGGAATAATAGGGCGCGTCGCCCACCAGCATCGCCCGTTCCCAGCCAAGCCGGCGCGCGGCTGCCAGACTTTCAGTAATCAGCAATGCGCCTAACCCCTCTCCCTGCCGGGTCGGATGCACCGCGACAGGGCCCAGCAACAGCGCATCCTGTCCGCCCACCTCAACCGGCCAATAGCGGATGGCAGCGGCCAGAACGCCCTCGGCATCGCGCAGCACCAGGCAAAGCGAGGCCACCGTCGGAACCCCCTCCCGCAGCCGGTATGAGGACAGCGCCGTGCGTCCGGGCGCGAAGCAAAGGTCGTAAAGCGCCTCCACCTCCCACCAGTCGGCTTCGGTCTCCTCCTCCAGACGATACATGGCGCCCCCCATCCCGAATCCAGCGGCTAGGCCGCGTAACATGCAGGAGGAACAGGGGCAAATGCCGAAATCGCATCGCGCCGCGATAGCGCTTTCCCCGGCATGGCCCCGCGACTATCCTGCCCAGGGCAGCAAGGGATAGAGCGATGAAAACCATGATCGGCGTGATCGGCGGCTCGGGCCTGTATGAGATCGACGGGTTGGAAGGCGCAAGCTGGGTCAAGGTGAGATCACCCTGGGGTAAACCTTCGGATGAGGTGCTGCTGGGCCGCCTTGACGGTGTTCCCATGGCCTTTCTACCGCGTCATGGCCGCGGCCACCGGCTCGCCCCCACCGATGTGCCCTACCGCGCGAATATCGACGCGCTCAAACGGCTGGGCTGCACCGATATCATTTCGGTTTCGGCCTGCGGCAGCCTGCGCGCCGATTACCGGCCCGGCGATTTCGTGATCGTGGATCAGTTCATCGACCGCACCTTCGCGCGTGAGAAGTCCTTTTTCGGTGCAGGCTGTGTTGCGCATGTCTCGATGGCCGATCCGACCTGCCCGCGTCTGGGGGAGGCCTGCGCCCGGGCCGCATCAGGTGTGACCGTGCATCGCGGCGGCACCTATCTGGCGATGGAGGGGCCGCAGTTTTCCACCCGTGCGGAATCGCGGCTTTACCGGCAATGGGGCGCGGATGTGATCGGCATGACCAATATGCCCGAGGCGAAACTGGCCCGCGAGGCCGAGCTTTGTTATGCCACCGTTGCCATGGTCACCGATTATGACTGCTGGCATGACGATCATGGCGCCGTGGATGTGGCCGCGGTGATTGCGGTGCTGAAGGCCAATTCCGGCCGCGCCAAGGCGCTGCTGGCCGCCCTGCCCGCAATCCTTGGCCCTGACCGGCCGCTTTGCCCCCATGGCTGCGACCGCGCGCTGGATCATGCGATCATGACCGCCCGCGATGCGCGCGACCCCGATCTGCTGGCCCGGCTGGATGCCGTGGCGGGCCGTCTGCTGTCCTGACCGAACCGGAGCCGTCATGAAAACCGTCAAGGATTACATCCGCACCATCGTCGATTTCCCGCATGAGGGGATCCTGTTTCGCGACGTGACCACGCTTTTCGCCGATGCGCGCGGGTTCCGCATGGCGGTCGATCAGTTGCTGGCGCCCTATGCCGGGCTGCGCATCGACAAGGTGGCGGGGCTTGAGGCGCGCGGTTTCATTCTGGGCGGCGCGGTGGCGCATCAGTTGTCCACCGGTTTTGTGCCGATCCGCAAGAAGGGCAAGCTGCCGGGCCAGACGATCAGCCAGTCCTACACGCTGGAATATGGTGAGGCGGTGGTGGAAATGCATGAGGACGCCCTGCAGCCCGGGGAACGGGTGCTGCTGGTCGATGATCTGCTGGCCACCGGCGGCACAGCCGAGGCGGGCATCCGCCTGCTGGAACGGCTGGGGGCCGAGATCGTGGGCTGCGCCTTCGTGGTGGATCTGCCCGATCTGGGCGGCCGGAAGAAACTGGAAGGCATGGGCATGGCGATCCATACCCTGTGCGAATTCGAGGGGCTGTAAACGCCGGGTGCCTGCCCTGCTACCGCATCCGCAGCACCGCGCCCGGGTTCAGGATGCCCAAAGGATCCAGCGCATCCTTGATCGTCCGCATCGCGGCCAGTTTCGCCGGATCGCCATAGCGTTCCAGATCCTCGACCTTCAGCCGCCCGATTCCGTGTTCGGCAGAAACCGACCCGTCGCGCGCATGCACAAGGTCATGCACCATCGCCATGATCGACGGCGCTGCGGCCTGATGCTGCGCGCGGCTTTCGCCCTGAACAGGAAAGACGTTGTAATGCAGGTTGCCGTCGCCCAGATGGCCGAAACAGTTGATCCGCCAATTGCCAATTGCGGCCAGCGCCGGCCCCGCCTCGGCGATGAAATCCGCGATCCGGCCCAAGGGCAGCGAGATGTCATGGCTTGAAATCGCCCCGATCCGCTTGTTCGCCGCCGGGATGGTTTCGCGCAAGGCCCAGAATTCGGCGCGCTGTGCCTCTGATTGCGCGATCACCCCGTCGCTGACCAGTCCCGCCTCAAGCCCCGCCTCGAACAGCCCTTCCAGTGCTGCGGCAGGGTCCAGCCCCTGCGGAAGGCCCAGCTCGACCAGCACCATCCAGTCGGGCCGGGGGCTGAAGGGCTGGCGCGTATCGGGCAGTTTCTCGGTCAGGAAATCAAGCCCGGTGCCACCGATCAGTTCAAAGGCCGAGATCAGCCCGCCCAGCCGGTCCTGCGCCAGCGCCAGAAGCGACAGCGCCGCCGCCGGATCCTCGACCACGAAAAACGCCGTGCCTTCTCCTGCCGGGCGCGGCACCAGTTTCAGGCTGGCCGCCGTAATGACGCCCAATGTGCCCTCGGACCCGATCAGCAGGTTGCGCAGGTCATAGCCGGTATTGTCCTTGCGCAGCCGCTTCAACCCGTTCCAGATCGTGCCATCGGGCAGCACCGCCTCAAGCCCCAGACAGAGATCGCGCGCATTGCCGTAGCGCAGCACATTCACCCCGCCCGCATTGGTGGCCAGATTGCCGCCGATCCGCGCCGTGCCCTCGGATGCCAGCGACAGCGGGAACAGCCGGTCCACGCCTTCCGCCGCGGCGCGGATTTCGGCCAGTGTGGCCCCGGCCTCGGCCACCAGCACGTTTTCCTGCGGATGCAGCGCGCGGATGGACCGCATCCGTTCCAGAGACAAAAGGATCGGCACCGGCCCCTCAGGCATGACTTGCCCGCCGACCAGCCCGGTGCCACCGCCCAGCGGAATGACACCGACCCGGGACGCCGCGCAGGTGCGGATCACCTGTGATACCTCGGCAACCGTCGCCGGGCGCACGACCGCCGCCGCGCGCCCCTGATAGCGGCCGCGCGGCTCTTCCAGATCACGGGGTTCAGGCGCGCGCAGACTGCCCTCGGGCAGGCAGGATTCCAGCTGGCGGATGAAGTCCCCGGTCGCGTCATTGAGCATGATCGGCCTCCCCTTTGCCCCTGACTACCGCGACCGACAGGCGGGGGGAAAGATCAATTCCGCAAGGCGGGTGCGGCAAATCTCAGGGCAGCCATTCGGGATCCAGCACCATGATCGTCGGTCGTCCGGGCAATCGCGCCAGCGACAGGTCAATCTGGCTGTCTTCCAGCCGGACCACGTCAAACTCGGCCTCCATATCGGTCAGAAACCGGTTCAGCGAGGCGCCCGAGAACCAGTGCATCGGCAGCACGACCGAGGATCGCAGCCGCTGCACCACCTGCATCATCGAAGGCAGATCCAGCGTATAGCCGCCATCGACTGGCACCATCAGCACATCGACCCGCCCGATGGCCGCGAATTGTTCGTCATCCGGTATGTGATGCAAATGGCCTAGATGCCCGATGCACAGACCTGCCACCTCGAAGATGAAGATGGAATTGCCATGCGGGCGCACCGAACCATAGCGGCGCACATCGGTCGCGACATTGCGCACAAGGATCTCACCCAGATCCAGCTGATGCACCGGCTCTCCCCCCGCCTCATCCCAGCCTTTCAGGACATGCGGGATGCGCGGATCGGGGCGGTCGGTCCAGTGGGTGCCATGGGCATTGTTCATCGTCACCACCTCGGGGACGATATCGACCGGGCCGATATATCCGGTGTAGTCGGTCACGATCACCCGGCCCGAGGGCGCGCGCAGCGCGAAACTGGCATGATCGAGATAGCGGATGCGCACTTCGCCCTCGGTCACAGGCGACTCAAACCGGGCGCGATGGAGGCGTTCGGAGCCCAGATCGGCCAGCGCGATGCAATGGCTGGGGATACGCTCCTGCGCAAAGAGGGGCAGTGGCAGGACCATGAGGACGGCAAGGGCAGATCGGATCATCGGCGGCACCTCCTGATGGCAGAAGGTTAGGGGGAATCGCGCAGCCCGCCGGTCACAATCGCGCCAGCAGGGCTAAATGTGCCCCGCCGAGTCCCCCCTGATGCGGCCATGTGGGCCCATTTGCCAAAAAATCAGTCAGCGCGCGCAGGCGCTTTCACCCGCGATCAGCCCACATCGGTCCGGCCGCGCCGGTCATGGCGCAAGCTGGCGTAAAGCACATGGTTGCGCCAGCGCCCCGCGATCTGCAGATAGCTTTGCGCGACGCCCTCATATTTGAAGCCGCTTTTCTCCAGCACCCCGCGCGACGCGGTGTTTTCCGGCAGGCAGGCGGCCTCGACCCGGCTGAGATCCATGACGCTAAAGGCGTGATGCACCACCGCCAGCAGCGCCTCCCTCATGAAACCCTGCCGCGCATAGGGCTGGCCGATCCAGTAGCCGACCGTTCCGGCCTGTGACGGGCCACGGCGGATATTGTCCAGCGTGATCGCCCCGATCAGCGCCTGATCGGTCCGGCGGATCAGGAACAAAGGCAGCGCCGTGCCTTGCGATTCCGCCCGCGCCGCCCAATAGACCCGGTTGGTGAAAGACCGCCGCGACAGATGATCCGAGGCCCAGACCGGTTCCCACGGGGTCAGAAACCCGGCAGATCCGGCGCGCAGATCCGACCAGAGCCGCCAATCCCCGTGCTGGGGCAGGCGCAGCGTCATGCGCTCTGTCTCCAGCCGGACCTTGCGCCGCAGGCCGAACATCAGGCGGCAAGCCGCTGGCGGATCGCCTCAAGACCCGGGGCGCGGCGCACGGGGCCGTAAAGCGCCAGCGCCGTATCGGCCTCCAGCAGCCGTTCGGCCACGCCGCGCACATCTGCCGTGGTCACCGCGTCGATCTTGGCCACGGCCTCTTCCGGGGCGGGCACCCTGCCCCAGATCGCCAGCAGCCGCGCCAGACGCTCGGCCCGGCTTGATGGGCTTTCCAGCCCCATCAGCATCCCAGCCTTGATCTGCGCGCGCGCCCGCGCGACCTCGGCATCGGTCATGTCATCCGCCGCGCGCTTCATCTCATCCAGTGTGATCTGGGTCAGATCACCGATTTCGGCCGCCGATGTCCCCGCATAGACGGTGATCTGGCCGGTATCCTCATAAGCGCCCGATTGCGCGAAGATCGAATAGCACAATCCCCGCTCCTCCCGCACCTTCTGAAACAGGCGTGAGGACATGCCGCCGCCCATCGTCATCGCATAGATCTGCGCGGCATAGACATCCGGGGCACGATAGCCGGGCGCGTCAAAGGCCAGCGCGAAATGCACCTGCTCCAGCTTCTTCACCACGCGCCGCTCACTGCCCCGGAACTGCGCAGGCTCCAGCAAGGCCGAGCCGCGTGCGGTGCGCGCGCCGAACAGCGCCTCGGCCTGCGCGACAATGGCGTCATGATCCACCGCGCCCGCCGCTGACAGGATCATGTGGTCGGGGCTGTAATGTTCGGCGACGAACTGCGTCAGATCCTCACGCGAGAAGCCCGCGACCCGTTCCGCCGGTCCAAGGATCGTGCGGCCGAAGGCCTGATCGGGGTAGCACGCCTCCTGCAGCCAGTCGAAGATGATGTCATCGGGCGTGTCCAGCGCCTGCCCGATTTCCTGCAGGATCACATGACGTTCAACCTCGATCTCTTTCGGGTCGAAAACCGGGTTCAGCACGATATCCCCGATCACATCAAGCGCCAGCGGCACATCCTCGGCCAGCACCCTTGCGTAATAGGCGGTCATCTCACGGCTGGTATAGGCGTTGATATAGCCGCCCACATCCTCGATCTGCTCGGCGATCTGCAGGGGGCTGCGGGTGGTCGTGCCCTTGAAGGCCATATGTTCCAGAAAATGCGCGATGCCGTTCTGCTCGGCCCGCTCATGCCGCCCGCCGGCGGTGATCCAGATCCCGACCGAGGCCGATTTCAGCCCCGGCATGTCCTCGGTGACGATGCGGAAACCATTGGCAAGCGTCGTCAGGCGGCTGGTCAATTGGCGGTCCTTTCGGCGATATTGGCGCGGATATGCGCCTGCAGTTTTGCCAGATCATTCGGCAGGCGGGTCATCCGTTCGGCCCGGTCAAACATATCGGCCATGCGCGGCGGCAGGGCGGGGCGAACCCCCATCGCGGCCTCGACCGCATCGGGGAACTTCGCCGGATGGGCGGTGGCCAGCGTCACCATCGGCGCGCCGCCCAGATGGCTTTCGGCGACATGGACGCCGACGGCGCTGTGCGGGCACAGCACCTCACCCGTCGCCTCATGCGTCAGCTTGATCGTGGCGCTGGTTTCTTCCTCGCTGCAACTGCCCGAGGCGAAGGTTTCGCGCAGCATCTCTGCGGCACCCTGCGAGATGCTAAAACCGCCGGTCTTCAGTTCGGCCATCAGCTGCGCCACCGCCGCGCCATCGCGGCCGTAAGCGTCAAACAGCGCGCGCTCGAAATTCGACGAGACCTGAATATCCATCGAGGGGCTGATCGAGGGGCGCACCCCGTCGGGGCGGTATTCCCCGGTTTTCAGTGCCCGGTCCAGAATGTCGTTCTGGTTGGTCGCCACGATCAGCCGCCCGATGGGCAGCCCCATCCGCCGGGCGATATAGCCCGCGAAGATATCGCCGAAATTCCCCGTGGGCACGGTGAAATCGACCTTGCGATGCGGCGCCCCCAGCGACACGGCGGCAGTGAAGTAATAGACCACCTGCGCCAGAACCCGCGCCCAGTTGATCGAGTTCACCCCCGCAAGACGCACCCCGTCGCGGAAGTCGAAATCGTTGAACATATCCTTCACGCGCGCTTGGCAATCGTCGAAATCGCCATCCATTGCAATGGCATGGACATTGGATTCCGTGGGCGTCGTCATCTGGCGGCGCTGCACCTCGGACACGCGGCCATGCGGGAACAGGATGAAGACATCGACATTGGCAAGGCCCCGGAACGCCTCGATCGCGGCCGATCCCGTATCGCCCGAAGTGGCCCCCACAATCGTGATCCGCTGCCCCGATTTCGCCAGCGTCGCCTGCATCATCTGCCCGATGAGCTGCATCGCGAAATCCTTGAAGGCCAGGGTGGGCCCGTGGAACAGTTCCAGCAGGAAATGATCGGCGCCGATCTGCACCAGCGGCGCGCGGGCCGCATGGCCGAAGCCTTCATAGGCCTTTGCGATCAGACCACGAAACTCGGTCTCGGTAAAAGTGTCACCTAGATAGGGCCACATCACCCGGAAGGCCACATCGCCATAAGGCAGACCAGCCAGCGCCGCGATCTCGTCATGGGTCATCTGCGGAATGGTCTCGGGGACATAAAGCCCGCCATCGCGCGCCAGCCCCGTCATCATCGCCTCACCGAAGGGCAGGACCGGTGCGCTGCCACGGGTGGAAATATACTTCATGCCTGTCGGTCCCGTCCCTAGATCATCCGGCGTCTGATACGCCACAGAAGAAAGCCTGTCATCCCCAACCACACTGCCGCCAGCCCGAACCACTGCACCGCATAGCCGAAATGGTCATTCGGAATATCCGTTATATCGACCGGAACCGGCTCGATCTCCGCAGCAGTCGGTTCGCGGGCGATGACAAGCAGCGGTTCGGCCTCCAGATGCGCGGCCATGGCGGGCACATCGCGGGCAAACCAAAGCCCCGTGCGGCTGTCGGGTTCGGGGGTGAAACTGTCCACCTCTTCAGGCCAGTGCAGATTGCCGGTCACCAATGCGGGCCCCGAGGGGCGGGGATCGGCGCGCCGGTCGTCGGGAATGAACCCGCGATCCACCATGATCCGGCGTCCTCCGGTCTCGAACACCTCGATCACCCGGACGCCCGCACCGATTTGCTTGCGGCTGACCAGCACATCAAGGCTTTGCCCCGTGAAACGCCCCTCGGCCCGGACCGGCAGGTAGCGGTCGGATACGGGGTCGGGGCTGGCGGGAAGGGCAACCGGGGCGGCGGTGATCCGGGCCAAGATATCGGCCAGGATCGCCTCTTTCCAGGCAAGGCGCTGCATCTGCCAAAGACCCAGCGAGATCAGCACAGCCCCGCCGACAAGGCCGAGCAACAGAGGAAAGATCATGCGGCGCAAGGAAGTCGTATCCTCAAAATGAAAGGCGCGGACCGGAGGGCCCGCGCGTTTCCGGTGTTTCGGTCACGGGGCGCGCGTGGTGCCCCTTCGGTCTTGCCGACCCTTGGCCCTTACTGGCCCCAGACGTAGATCGCGGCGAACAGGAACAGCCAGACCACATCAACGAAGTGCCAATACCAGGCCGCAGCCTCAAACCCGATATGTTTCTCGGGCGTGAAATGACCCTTGTAGGCGCGGATCAGACAAACGGTCAGGAAGATCGTGCCGATCACGACGTGGAAGCCGTGGAAACCCGTCGCCATGAAGAAGTTCGCGCCATAGATGTTGCCGGCGAAGCCAAAGGCGGCATGGCTGTATTCATAAGCCTGCAGCATGGTGAAGAACACACCAAGGATGATCGCCAGCCAGAGCCCGGTCTTGAGATCCTTGCGGTTGTTCTCATGCGCCAGCGCATGGTGCGCCCAGGTTGCGGCACAGCCCGAGCAGAGCAGGATCAGCGTGTTGATCAGCGGCAGGTGCCAGGGGTCGAAGGTCTCGATCCCGGCGGGCGGCCAGACGCCATCAACGGCGGGCGACAGCGGCCCCATCGGATACATCGCGTGCTTGAAGAAGGACCAGAACCATGCGGCGAAGAACATGACCTCGGACATGATGAACATGATGAAGCCATAGCGCAGGCCGATCCGCACCACCGGAGTGTGATCGCCGACAAGGCTTTCCTTCACGACCTCGGACCACCATGCGAACATGACGTAAAGCACCAGCACAAAGCCGATAAGCCCCATCCACGGCCCCGAGCCATGCATCCAGAGCACCGACCCGAACAGCATGATGAAAGCCCCGAGTGCGCCCAGAAATGGCCAGATCGAGGGTGGCAGGATGTGATAATCGTGGTTCTTGGCATGGGCCATCGCGGTCATTCCCTCGTTTCTTTACTCCGCAGCCTTTCCGGCGCGGCGGTCTTGTCGTCAGTTTACGCCGGTTCCCGGGGCCGGGGCAAGCGCGGCCTGATCCGCATTTGTGGGTTCAGCGGGCGGCAGGTCGGTCTCATGGAAGGTGTAGGACAGGGTGATGACCTTCACGAATTTCGCTTCCCGGTCATTCACGATCTCGGGATCGACATAAAAGGTCACCGGCATCTGCACCCGTTCGCCGGGTTGCAGCACCTGTTGTTCAAAGCAGAAACAGTGGATCTTGGTGAAATAGCCGCCCGCCGCATAGGGGGTGACATTATAGCTGGCCGTGCCTGCAACCGGGCGGTCGGTGGGATTGTAAGCCTCATAAAAGGCCAGCCCCGTTTCCCCCAGCCGCACGGTCATTTCGCGCTGCTGAGGCACAAAGTCCCACGGCATCCCCCGCTCTTTCGAGGCGTCGAACCGGATCTTGATCGTTTGTTCCAGCATCTGATCCGATGGGGCGGCGGCAACACCCGTCGTGCCACCGAAACCGGTCACCCGGCAGAACCAGTCATAGAACGGCACGGCTGCATAGGACAGCGAGCCCATCAGAACCACGACACCCGCAAGCTGCGCTGCGGTCTTGCGATGATTTCCCATCAGTTGCCCCCTTCCTCGGCTGGCATCAGTTCCGGCCGCACCACATGGTCAAAGCCCTGAATCGGCCCGACATTGGTGACCTTCACGACGGTCAGCCCGAATACGATGGCGATGAAGGCCACAAGCGTCAGCCCCACGCCCAGATTGCGCCCGAAGCGGCGACGGTGGATTTCATGTTCCGTGCGAAAGGACATCGTCACACTCCCCCTGCCGGGCTGCGCAGCGCGGCCTCAACCAGAAAGGCCGCGAAATGCAGGAACAGATAGTAAAGCGAGAAGCGGAAGACCTGTTTCTCGACGCGGTAGCCATCGGCCTCGGCCATGGCCTCATCGCGCCGCCAGATGCGCCAGGCACCGATCAGGAACCCCAGGTTCAGCATCGCCGACAGCGCCAGATAAACCGGCCCGCCGATCGAGGTGAAACCCGCGCCGATCGCGAAGGGCACCAGCAACACAGTGTAGACAAGGATATGGGTCCGCGTCGCAGGGCGGCCATGGGTAACCGTCAACATCGGCACACCGGCCTTGTGGTAATCTTCCTTCATGAACAGCGCCAGCGCCCAGAAATGCGGCGGCGTCCACATGAAGATGATCGCGAACATCAGAAGGGATTCGATGCCGACCCCGCCTGTCGCAACCGCCCAGCCGATCATCGGAGGAAAGGCCCCCGCCGCGCCGCCGATCACGATGTTCTGCGGCGTCGAGCGCTTCAGCCACATCGAATAGACGACCGCATAGAAGAAGATCGTGAAGGCCAGCAGCCCCGCCGCCAGAAGATTGGACGCCAGCGCCAGCATCACCACCGCAATGCCCGACAGCGCCAGACCGACCGCCAGCGCCTCGCCCGGTTCAACCAGCCCGGCAGGCACCGGACGGCCCTGTGTGCGCTTCATCACCGCGTCGATATCGGCATCCCACCACATGTTCAGCGCGCCCGAGGCCCCTGCCCCGAGTGCGATGAACAGGATCGCGGACATACCCACGAACGGATGCACTCCGACAGGGGCAACCAGCAGACCGACCAGCGCCGTAAATACGACCAGCGACATAACGCGCGGTTTCAGCAGCGCGACATAATCGCCGAACCCTGCCTCTTTCACACCCGGACCAGCCGGAACCGAAGCCGCATTGCGCGGACCCGTTCCGCCGTGATTGATCGTTGCGTCGCTCATATCGCTACCGCCTGCCTAGCCTTGCTACCGGTGCAGCGCCTTGCGGCCCTGCCACCTTGCCCGGGCATCCCTGCCCCGTCTGCGATCAGTTGCCCTGCGTCGCAGCGCCGTCCTGCGCCGGATCGGCCTCTGCTTCCTCGGCAGCAGCCTCCTCTGGCGCGGCTTCCTCGGTTGCAGCTTCGTCAACCGCAGCTTCGTCAGTTGCAGCAGCCTCAGTTGCAGCGGCCTCAGCCACAGCTGCGGTCACCTCGGGGCTGTCCAGTGCGGCCAGCGAGACATAGCTGCCCGTCGCCTTCGAGGCGGCAAGCCATTCCTCATAGGCTTCCTCACTGACCACCTTGACGGTGATCGGCATATAGGCATGCGCAATGCCGCAAAGCTCGGAACACTGGCCGAAATAGACGCCTTCCCGTTCAGCCGAGAACCAAAGCTGCGCCAGACGGCCGGGAACGGCGTCCTGTTTCACGCCGAAGGCCGGGATCGTCCAGGAATGGATAACATCGGCCGCAGTGACCTGCATCACGACGGTCTGGCCGACCGGAACAATCACGGCGGTGTCGGTAGCCAGCAGGAATTCGTCACGGCTGTAGCCGGCAGCCACCAGTTCGGACTCAACCGCTGCCGTCAGGCGGAAATCGCCCCCCGTGGCCGGTGCACCGATCATGTAGCTCTCGAACATCAGGTCGTGGTCGACATATTCATAGCCCCAGTACCACTGATAACCGGTCACTTTGATAGTGATATCGGCCTCGGGAATTTCCTGCTGCTTGAACAGAACCGGCAGCGAGAAGGCCCCAATAAAGACCAGAATGACGATGGGCACGATGGTCCATGCCACTTCCAGCGGGCTGTTATGGGTGAAGGTCGCGGGATTCGCATTGCGCTTTTCATGATAGCGGAAGGCGACCCAAAGCAGCAGCGCCGTCACGAAAACCGTGATGACAGCGATGATGACCAGCAAGAGATCATCCAGCCAGATCAGATCCCGCATCAGTTCGGTAGCCGCCGGCTGGAACCCCGTCTTCCCGTCGACCGGACGCCCGACGATCTCCAGATCCTGCGCGAAAGCCGCCCCTGCGGCGCTCAGGCTTCCGATGGTTGCGGCAAGGCCGGAAAGATGTTTCGTCATGCGCATCGTGCTTTTTCCCGTATAGGTTCCCGCACCCCTTGCCGGGGCTACGGCCGGACGCCGCCGCGACGCGGCAGAATCCCGTTGTTTCCTGCCCCGGTGAAACCATATTAAGCCCCGGACGACAAGAGAAACAGTTGCGGCAAAGAGACGCCGCATGACGCAGATCAAGGACAAAGCATGACCGACGCCCCCTTCCGCCCCTTCGCGACCCATCTCGACGAGGCAGAGGCGCTGTCTGCCCTGCGCGCGGCCCTTGCGGGTGCGGATGATGGCGAGCTGTTTCTGGAACGCCGCCGGTCCGAGGCGATCGTGCTGGATGACGGGCGCGTGAAAACCGCCAGCTATGACGCATGCGAAGGGTTCGGCCTGCGTGCCGTGCGCGGTGAGGTCGCAGGCTATGCCCATTCGACCGAGATTTCCGCCGCCGCCCTTGCCCGCGCCTCGGAAACCGCGCGGCTGGCCGTGGGCGATGGCGGCGGCACGCTGGCCGATCCGCCGACCGGCACCAATCTGCGGCTTTACAGCGATGCCGACCCGATGGCCGATGCCGGATTTGCGTTCAAGATCAACCTTTTGCGTGAGATAGACGCCTATGCCCGCGCGCTGGACCCGCGCGTCGTGCAGGTTTCCGCCACGCTTGCCGCAGGCCTGCAGGAGGTAGAAATCCTGCGCCCCGAGGGCCTGCGCCTGACCGATATCCGCCCAATGGCGCGGCTGAATATCTCAATCATCGTCGATCATGCCGGGCGGCGGGAATCGGGCGGCATGGGCGGCGGCGGGCGTTTCGGCCTTGCCCGGCTGATGGAGCCCTCGCACTGGCAACCACTGGCGCGCGAGGCGCTGCGCATCGCGCTGGTTAACCTTGACGCAGAGCCCGCCCCTGCAGGGGTGATGGATGTCGTCCTTGGCCCCGGCTGGCCCGGCATCCTGCTGCATGAGGCGATCGGTCACGGGCTTGAGGGTGATTTCAACCGCAAGAAAACCTCGGCCTTTGCGGGGCTGATGGGACAGCGCATCGCTGCCCCCGGCGTCACGGTGCTGGATGACGGCACCATCCCCGACCGGCGCGGATCCATCTCCATCGACGATGAGGGCACGGCCTCGGCCCGCAATGTGGTGATCGAGGACGGCATTCTGGTGGGCTATATGCAGGACCGTCAGAATGCGCGGCTGATGGGGGTGAAGCCCACCGGCAACGGGCGGCGCGAAAGCCATGCCCATATCCCGATGCCGCGCATGACCAATACCTATATGCTGGGCGGAAACGAAGACCCCGCGACCATCCTCGCCGGGCTGAAGGACGGGATCTATGCCGTCGGCTTCGGCGGCGGGCAAGTTGACATCACAAATGGCAAATTCGTCTTTTCCTGCACCGAGGCCTATCGCGTGAAGAACGGACAGATCGGTGCCCCGGTGAAAGGCGCGACCCTCATCGGCGACGGGGCGACCGCGTTGCAGCAGATCCGCGCCATCGGCAATGACCTAGCCCTTGACCCCGGCATCGGCAATTGCGGCAAGGCCGGGCAATGGGTGCCGGTGGGCGTCGGTCAGCCCACATTGATGATCGGCGGCCTGACGGTCGGGGGGGCCGCTGCGTGAACTTCCTGCGCTGGCCCGGCGAAGCGAAACCGCTGCACTGGGTCACACTTCTGACCAGCGCGGTGACGGTCTGGGTTGGTGCTGCGGTTCTGGGTATTGTGGTTGCGCAATTTGCGCGGTTGCTTTCCGACAGCCACGCGGATCTTGCCCTGATGGCGGGCGGGATCGGTCTCGTTCTGCTTTTTTCACCGCTTTACAGCTGGATCGGTTTCCTGATCGCGTTGCCGTTCGAATACTGGCTGGCACGGCGACAATTTTTCGGCTGGGGCATGGCCCTTCTGCTCGGAACCGCCATCGGCGCCGTGCTAACACCGATCCTTGATACGATCCTGCCGCTGTTCATGGGCGGGCCGATGCTGGTGCTGCAATGGCTGGTCATCGCCACGGTCGAAAGGGGTCGCACACGCTTTGCGCCGCCCCCTGCCGATTCACCTTGAACAAATACCTTCGGGGGTGAATGCCAAAGGCAGAGGGGGCAGACAGCCCCCTGCGCGGCCAGCCCGGAGGCCGTGCCTCAGCGCCCGAACTTGCCCTTCAGTGCATCTGCGAAGGCATTGCCGCCTGCCGTCCCGCCGCCCCCGGCGGGTGCGCTGGACATCGGGCCACGCGGGCCTGCGCCCTTGCCGCCCGGCTTGCCACCCTGCGGCCCCCGCTCGGCCGCGCGTTCCCGTGCGGTTTCGCGCGCATCGGCACTGTCCTTGCGCATGGTCAGGGCAATACGCTTGCGCGCCACATCCACCTCAACCACCCGCACCTTGACCACATCGCCCGCCTTCACCACCTCATGGGGGTCTTTGACGAAGCGATCGGCAAGCTGACTGACATGCACCAGCCCATCCTGATGCACGCCGATATCGACGAAGGCGCCAAAGGCCGCGACATTGGTTACCGTACCTTCCAGCATCATGCCCGGTTTCAGATCGCCCAGCGTTTCGACCCCATCGGCAAAGGTCGCGGTGCGGAACTCGGGGCGCGGGTCGCGGCCGGGTTTTTCCAGTTCCGCCAGAATGTCCTTCACCGTCGGCAGGCCGAACCGGTCATCGGTGAAATCGCGTGGATCCAGACCGGCCAGCCGCGGTGATCCCATCACCTCGCGCAGATCACGTCCACAGGCGGCAACGATGCGGCGCGCCAGATCATAGGCCTCCGGGTGGACCGAAGATGCGTCAAGCGGTTCCTTGCCCTCGCGGATGCGCAGAAACCCCGCCGCCTGTTCAAAGGCTTTCGGCCCCAGTCGGGATACTTTCAGCAAGTCGCGGCGGCTGGCAAACGGGCCGTTGGCATCGCGATGGGTGACAATCGCCTCGGCCAGACCCGGCCCCAGCCCCGAAACCCGCGCCAAAAGCGGCCCCGACGCGGTGTTCAGATCCACCCCGACCGCGTTCACCGCATCCTCGACCACCGCCTCAAGGCTGCGGCCAAGGCGGTGTTGGTCGACATCATGCTGATATTGTCCGACACCGATGGCCTTGGGTTCGATCTTGACCAGTTCGGCCAGCGGATCCTGCAGGCGGCGCGCGATGGACACAGCACCGCGCAAGGACACATCCAGACCCGGAAATTCCTTCGCCGCCAGTTCCGATGCGGAATAGACCGAGGCCCCCGCCTCGGACACCACAACCTTGGCGGGTTTCGGCGCGCTGCCCGGCAGCACGGCCAGCATATCGGCCACCATCTTTTCGGTCTCGCGGCTGGCCGTACCGTTGCCGATGGCAATCAGCGCCACGCCATGTTTGCGGATCAGTTGCGCCAGCACGACCTGCGCGCCGCGCAGATCATTCTTCGGCTGGAACGGATAGACGGTTTCGGTTTCCAGCACCTTGCCGGTTGCATCGACCACGGCCACCTTGACCCCGGTGCGGATGCCCGGATCCAACCCCATCGTGGCCTTGCCCCCCGCCGGGGCGGCCAGCAACAGATCCTTCAGATTGCGGGCAAAGACGCGGATCGCCTCTTCCTCGGCGCGGTCGCGCAGATCGGCCATCAGATCCAGCGTCAGCGAGGTTTTCAGCTTGATGCGCCAGCACCATGCAGCGGACTCGCGCAGCCATTGATCCGCCTTGCCGGTGCCATCGGCCTTCAGCGCCGCCGCCGCCATGCGTTCGGCCGGGCTTTGCCCGCGCGGCGCGTCGGGATCCAGCACCAGATCCAGCGTGAGGACGCCCTCATTGCGGCCCCGCATCATCGCCAGAACCCGGTGCGAAGGCGCGGATTTCCAATCCTCGGAATGGGCGAAGTAATCGGAAAACTTCGCGCCCTCGGTTTCCTTGTCGGCCACGACCCCAGCACTCAGCCGGGCATTGTCCTTCATATAGGTCCGCAAACGCCCCAGCAGGGCCGCATCCTCGGCCAGACCTTCGGCAACGATATCCCGCGCGCCTTCCAGTGCTGCTTTCACATCCGTTACCGTCTCGGTGACATAGGCGGCGGCCAGCGTTTCGGGATCGGCGCTGCGGTCGGCCAGAATCGCCCCGGCCAGCGGCCCCAGCCCGTTTTCGCGGGCAATCATGGCACGGGTCCGGCGCTTGGGCTTGTAGGGCAGGTAAAGGTCTTCCAGTTCGGCCTTGGTTGCGGCCCGGGTGATGGCGGTTTCAAGATCCCCCGTCAGTTTACCCTGATCGCGGATCGAGCCCAGAATCACCCCGCGCCGCGCCTCCATCTCACGCAAGTAGGCCAGCCGTTCAGCCAGATTGCGCAATTGGGTGTCATCCAAGCCCCCGGTCGCCTCCTTGCGGTAGCGCGCGACGAAGGGCACGGTCGCGCCCTCATCCAGCAGCGCGGTCGCCGCGCCGACCTGTGCGGGCGTGGCGCCGATTTCCGTGGCGATGGTCTGGGCGATCTGGCGGGATATCTGGTCGGTCATGGGGGCCCTGAATACTGGAACGGGGCGCGACCATAGCCCCCGCCCCGCCCCGGGCCAAGGCCGAAATGCGGGCGCGCCATGACCAAAGGCGGAACCCCGCGACCCGCGCAGGGTGAGGCAAGGCCACAGTCATAAGGTCATAAAGGGGGATGGTACCGACGCCCCGGCTCGAACGGGGGACCCCCAGATCCACAATCTGGTGCTCTAACCAACTGAGCTACGTCGGCACTTGGCGGCGGAATAGCCGCCTTGTCCCGGGATTGCAAGAGGCGGATTTCGCCGTCATCGCAGGAAGGCACCGCCTGCGGGGCCTTGCGCCACAGCCGGTCACAGGCTAGGCAGCCATGCATTCCACGGAGGACGGCATGAGCATCGACAAGCAAAGCGAGATCAGTGCGAATCTGCAGATCGGGCCAACTGATCAGGGCATGGTGCGGATCTATGTTGAAGCCGAAGGCGGCGTGGAGCTGCCGCTGGACTTCGATCCCGAGGAAGCCGAAGAGATCGCCGAGGAACTGATGGCCGCCGCACAGGCCGCGCGGACCCTGGGCAAGGGCGGCAAGAAGCGCTGATTGCTCGGAAAGCTACGGGAGGCGGCGGGAGGCTTCATATCACCGCCGTTGAAAAGGCCCCCGGATCGCGCAGGCCTTGCAGGCGCCGCGCCGCGACCCGCGCGAATCCCTGCAGCACCGCCTTGCGCCGCGCGCCTGCAAGACGCTGTTCCGGCCCCATCCGAACAATTTCGGCATCATAGCCATCGGCAAGGATCAGCCCGGTCTCCGCAGGCAGCAGATCCACCGGAAAATCGGCATCCACCGCCCAGAAGAACCGGTCACACCAGTCCAGATAGCCCTGCCATTTACGGTCGGTGGTGAAATCTGCGCGGCAGGATTTGCATTCGATCACCCAGACCTCGCCCTTCGGCCCAAGCGCCATCAGATCGACACGCAGGCCGGGGGTGGGAACAAGCTCTTCCACCGTCACGAAATCGTGGGAAAGAAGATGCCTGGCCACGCCTCTCGCAAGGCTTTGACCAGGCATCAAGTCAGGCAGACCGACAGTCATAGGGGACTCCATCGTCTGAAATGACGTTAGAACAAAACAGGAACTCACTGCAAGCAGAAAATGCGCATCTGCCGCGATGGCCTGTCGCGCGCCCTGCCCTGCCCTGCGGATCCGGCCTGACCAGATCAGGCACCGGTCCGATCAGGGAATCAGCACCGTCGCCCCGGTGGTTTCCCGCGCCTCCAGCGCGCGATGCGCCTCGGCCACCTGATCCAGCGGGAAGCGCTGGTCGATGCGGATCTTCACCGCACCCGATGTCACCTTGTCAAAAAGGTGCCGCGCCATGGCCTGACAATCCTCATGCCGGGCGATATGGGTAAAAAGTGTCGGCCGGGTGAATTGCAGCGACCCTTTCGCCAGCAGCGCAGGATCGACGGGCGGCACCTTGCCCGAGGCGGAACCGAAAGACATCATCATCCCCACCGGGCGCAGGCTGTTGATTGACCCGTCAAAGGTCGCGGCCCCCACGGCATCCATCACCGCATCGACCCCGCGCCCGCCGGTGATCTCCCGCACCCGGGCCGCGAAATCCTCCTGCCGGTAATTGATGACATGGGCCGCGCCATGTTCGGCGGCCAGCGCGCATTTCTCATCCGTGCCTGCGGTGCCGATCAGCGTGATCCCCTCGGACCGCGCCCATTGGCAGGCGATCAGCCCCACACCCCCGGCGGCGGCATGAAACAGCACGGTATCCCCGGCCTTCAGCGGACAGGTGCGATGGAACAGATACTGCACCGTCATGCCTTTCAGCATCATCGCAGCCCCTTCCTCAAAGGAAATCGCATCCGGCAGCGGGCAGACCTGTGCGGCTGGCATCACACGCGCCTCACTATAGGCGCCCGGCGGGGTGGCGGCATAGGCGGCGCGGTCGCCGGGTTTCAGATGGGTCACCCCTTCGCCCACGGCCTCGACCACGCCTGCCGCCTCCATCCCGAGGGCAAAGGGCATCGCCTGCGCATAGACCCCGCTGCGCTGATAGATGTCGATGAAATTCAGCCCGCAGGCATGATGGCGGATGCGCAATTCGCCCGGGCCGGGTTCGCCAACGGGGCGATCATCAAGCCGCAACTGATCGGGGCCGCCATGGGCATGGATGACGATCGTTCGGGCCATTCTGTCCTCCTATCGTGCAAAGCGGTCCTTGAACCGCGCGCGCAGTTCCGTTTTCTGCACCTTGCCCATTGTATTGCGCGGCAGCGCCGCGACAAGTTCCAGTCCTTTCGGCTGCTTGAAACGCGCAAGGCTTTCGCCAAGCGCCGCCTCGATGGCGGACAGATCGGGCACCATGCCCGGCTCGGGTACCAGCACGGCCAGCACGGCCTCTCCGAAATCCGGATGCGGCACGCCCACCACCGCCGATTCCAGCACGCCGGGCTGATCGTCAAGGATCAGTTCCACCTCTTTCGGATAGACATTGAAGCCCCCGGTGATGATGAGATCCTTCTGCCGCCCGACAATGGTCAGATAGCCGTCCGCATCAAAACGGCCCAGATCGCCGGTGATGAAGAACCCGGTATCACGCAACTCCTCGGCGGTCTTTTCGGGCATCTGCCAATAGCCGCCGAACACATTGGCACCGCGCACCTCGACCATGCCCGTTTCGCCCTGCGGCAGCGGCGCACCGGTTGCCGGATCGGTCACGATCACCTCGACGCCCGGCAAGGCGGGGCCGACCGTTCCGGCGCGCCGGTCGCCCTCATAGGGGTTGGAGGTGTTCATATTGGTTTCGGTCATGCCATAGCGTTCCAGAATCCGGTGCCCGGTCCGCGCTTCGAACTGGCGATGCGTCTCGGCCAGCAGCGGGGCCGAGCCGGAAATGAACAGCCGCATCCCCGCCACCAGATCGGCGGTAAAGCGCGGATCCTCCAGAAGCCGTGTATAAAAGGTCGGCACCCCCATCATCGTGCTGACCTGCGGCAGCATCTGCAGCACGGCTTCCCGGTCGAAACCGGGCAGGAAGATCATCGACCCACCCGCCAGCAGCATCACATTGGACGCAACGAACAGCCCATGTGTGTGGAAGATCGGCAACGCATGCAGCAGCACATCATCCGCGGTGAAGCGCCATTCGCGCAGCAGCGTCTGCGCATTGGACAACAGATTCTGCTGCGACAGCATCGCGCCCTTGGAGCGTCCGGTCGTGCCCGAAGTGTAAAGCAGTGCCGCCAGATCGCCCGCATCCCGCGCAACCGGGGTGAAATCCGGCATCTGTGCCGCCACCAGATCGGCGAAACTGCCCTGCCCCGCCGCATCCAGCTCCATCAGCCGTGCGCCATGACGCGCCGCGACCGGGGCCAGCCCCGCCGCCTTGTCCGGATCGCAGACCAGCAGTTTCGGCGCGGCATTGCCAAGGAAATAATCCACCTCGGGCGCGGTATAGGCCGTGTTCAGCGGCAGGAACACTGCCCCCGCCGCAACCGCCCCGGCATAAAGCGCCAGCGCCCCGGGGGTCTTGGCCGCCTGCATCGCCACGCGATCCCCCGGGCCGACCCCTGCCGCCGCAAGGGCCGCAGCACTGCGCAAGGCCAGATCCAGAAAGTCCTGTCCTGAAATCTGCGCCCCGTCGGGCAGGTGCAGAAATGCCGATTGCCGCCCCTGCAACGGGGCGAACAGCGCATCGAACAGCGGATTGGCCATGGAATTTTCCTCCTTGCGTGCCGCGCCGCGCCTGTCGGGCCGCCCTGCGCGAACTTCTCCCGTTCCGGGTGATAGCCGCATTCGCTCAGGGCTCCAAGGCCCGGCCCTTTACCGCATCCATCATGACTTGAAGGCAGGCCCGCAACTGCCTATCTTGCGAACTGGCGGTTACTGCTCTTCGCGTGTCCGGCCCTTTTCCAGTGGCCGATAAGCATCTCCGAGGGAGCTGGCTCTGTCAGGGTCCTGGCCCTGGTATCTGGCGACCACCTGAACACTCAGGCTCTCGGGAAAATACAGCCGGCACGGCTGCTGCGGTTTCCGCCACCTTCCCCCATTCGGGCCCCAAATTGGGCCTCCAATCGGACAAGATGACATCTGCTGCGCGCGAACAGCTGCACCATCGCGCCGCAGATCAGCTGGCGTCTACGCAAAAAAAGTGGGGCAGGTTTCCCTGCCCCAAGGTCCGTTGAACAAACGGTGGGAAAACTTAGAACCCGTAAACCAGTGAAACACCCAGCTTATTGTCCGTACGGATCGCCCGGCTGTCGTTGTACTCCGAGAGATAGCTCACGCGGGTCGAAAAGGAGTCGGTCATCCGGAAGTTGACACCGAAGTCGTTGTTCACGCGCAGCGCAGTGTCGGAATTCAGGATATCCGTGTCATTGGTCAGGAAGACGTTCGGGTTGAACTGGTAGAAGAAGCGCGAAGAGGCGATGTAGCCCACTTCGGTTTCCGAATCTTCAACGCCGTTCTGCAGATAGCTGACACCAACACCGGCCTGAACGCGCCAGGTCATGTCGGGACGGTTCACGACGCGGTAGCCCGGCCCGAAGCCAAGGAAGGCATCGCGCTTGATGTCTGCCGCTGCGGTGGCCAGACCATCGGTCTGCACACGGCCCAGAACGAAGCCGTAGAAGCTGTTGTTGAAGTAATACGCAGCTTCATAGACGGCAAACACGTCTTCCTTGGTGGCGCTGTTATTCGCCTCCTGGAAATCGACAACGACGCCCAGGCTTTGCACAAACGGACCCTGCGCATGACGCAGACGGGCACCGATGCTCAGATCCTGGCTTTCGTTGTTGCCGGTTTTGCCGGAATAGGCCAGCGAGGCGCTGCCCGACAGTCCCGGACGGTATTCGGGGTTGGCGAAACGCGCCGCATCATTGGCGCGGTCCAGATCGTCCTGAACAACATCTTCCACATCGTCGAGACGGTCATTGAGCGCCCGGGTGCCGGTCAGCGTGTCCTGGGCCAGCGCGACAGTGGTCATTGCGCCAAGCGCCAGCGCCGAGATCGTGCTTTTCAGAAAAAGCGTAGTCATGGCATTTCCTTTCACTTGCTACACCGCCCGGAAAGTTCGAAGTCTTGGGCGGGTCTTTCGATAGCGCTGTCCTAGGGCTTTCCGATCCATGAGAAAAATTCGGAATACTCATGCCATCCATGAGAATTACTCGGGATCGCCAAGGCTTGAATTCCGCAGCACGCCGTCCTTACGCGGCAGGACTGTGCAAAAATCGTGTGAAAACAAGGAAAAAGGGCCGGGCAATCTGCCCGACCCTTCCCTTTTCACCCGCAGAATTGCGCTATTGCGCAAGATCCTTGCAGCTCAGATCTGTTCCAGCACTTCCATTGTGTCATCGCCCGCCTGTTCCGCGATGATTTCGAGTGTCTTTCGCGCCACATCCGCGAGATCTTCGTCCAGATCATCGCGCCAGACCGACCAGACCGGATAGGCAAAACTGGGCGCGCCCTCGACGATGAACAGCCGTTCCTCATCCAGATAGCGCTTGGCATAGCGCGCGGGCAGATAGGCGGCATAGTCGCGATTCACGATAAAGCGCGCCGAAAGCGCCCCCATGGCCAGCGTCAGACCGGGATTTGACAACCCCGGCAGGTGCAACTCGTGGAAATGCAGGAAATCCGGCGACCAGTCGACAAAGGCATAGCGCCCGCGCAAGCTGTCAAGTTCCGCATTCTTCCACGGCGCGACCAGAACCAGTTCCTCATCCAGAACCTTTTCCACCGAAAGCCCCGGGCGCAGCGAGGGCTGATAGGACAGCGAGATCTGCATGACCCCTTCGGTCATCATCCGCGTCAGGGCATCGGGCATGGCAAGCTGTGCGCGCAGGCCCAGATCGGGCAGCGCCTCGCGCAGGGCGTCGATCCAGCGAAAACCCAGCCGGGGCCAGAGCGAGACCTGCGCCCCGATGGTCAGCGACCGGTTGAACCCTTCGGGCACCGCGACCTGCTGGCGCGCCTGTTCCCAGTTGCGCAGCAGGGCCTGTGCATAGCTTTCAAATTCCTGCCCCGCCGGGGTCAGTTCCGCGCCCTGTTTCGACCGCGTGAACAGCGCGCGGCCCAACTGATCCTCCAGCCGCTGCACCCGCAGGCTGACGGCGGATTGGGTTACAAAAAGCCGTTCGGAGGCCGCGACGAACGACCCGGTGGCGGCGACTTCAAGGAAGGTTTTTATGAGTGCGAGATCCATGCGCGCCATTGCGCCGCAAGTCACCCCGGGGGCAAGACACGCCGGGGCAACCCCCTGTTCCCTCGGCCTGTTTCCGCTTGGAGTCAGAGCCGCTGTTCACGGCAAACGGGATCTGCACCAGCGCCTTGTTGCGTTCCGTGATCGAGGTCCGGGCCAGTATTCAGACCGGCAACCGGACCAGACCTTGCCTGCCCGCAGATTTCCGCCGGCCACGCAGCGGGGGCAAAGACCTGCCCGCCTCAGAACGCGCCGGGCTTGGCCTCGCGCGCCATGTGATCCAGAACCGCATTCACGAATTTCGGCTCCCGCCCCTCGGGAAAGAAGGCGCGGGCCACATCGACATATTCATTGATCGCCACTTTCGGCGGCGTGTCCATATCGACCAGTTCCGCCCCGGCGGCCCGGAACAGCGCGCGCAGCACCGGGTCGATCCGGTCGATGGGCCATTTCGCGACAAGGGCGCGGTCGGTCAACTGGTCGATCTTGGCCTGCCAGTTCACCGCCCGGTCAAGGATCATGCGGAAATGGCGGCTGTCGCCCTCGGCGAATTCGGCCTCGTCGATCACCTCGCCAAAGCGGAAACTTTCGAATTCGCGCGATACGGTCTCGACCGTCTGGCCCGAAACCTCCATCTGGAACAGTGCCTGCACGGCATAAAGCCGCGCCGCCGAACGCATCTGCCTGCGGTCGGGTTTCGCGGATTTCGGGGGGGTCTCGGTCTCGGTCATGCGCGGAACGTATCCTCGGGCGGGCGGAATCCGATGCCCTTGCGGGCGCCGGACCAGCGGCGCGACAGGGTGATCAGGTGAAGGGCTGCAGCGGCGGCGGCGCCGCCCTTGTCCTGCCCGGCGGGATCGGCGCGGACCTCGGCCTGCGCGCGGTTTTCTACGGTCAGGATGCCGTTGCCGATGCAGGCACCCTGCAATCCCAGAAGCGAGATCGCACGGGAACTGTCATTGCAGACCGTTTCATAATGCGTCGTCTCACCCCGGATCACACAGCCAAGCGCCACATAGCCGTGGTAATCGGCCTGCCGTTCGGCCATGGCAATCGCGGTCGGCACTTCCAGCGCGCCGGGAACCTCGATCAGATCGGCCACTGCGCCGCAGCGCGCCGCCATGGCCTGTGCGCCCGCTATAAGGCTGTCAGCAATGTCGCGGTAATAGGGCGCGACCACGATCAGCAGCTTCACCGGACGGTCGAATTCCGGCAGGGGCATCGTGTAATGGGTCTCAGCCGTGGCCATGGATCACCCTTTCGAAATCGGGCGCGTGCCCGTGATGGTGAGATCATAGGCATCCAGCCCGACAACCCGGGGCTGGGGCGAATTGGTCAGCAGAATCAGATCCCGCAGCCCCAGCGAGGACAGGATCTGCGCCCCAAGCCCGTATTGGCGCAGGATCTGCGGGCTGGCCTCGGGGCCGGTGACCAGCTTCATGTGCAGATCGCGTAGCAGGACCAGAACGCCGCGCCCCTCGGCCGCGATCAACTTCATGGCATCGCCGAATTCAGCCGTGCGTCCGGCCGGGCCCAGCCCCACCACATCCATCAGCGGATCCATCGTGTGCATCCGCACCAGAACCGGCGCATCCGTGGTCACATCGCCCTTGATCAGCACCACATGCTCGGCCCCGTCGGCAGCATCGGCATAGATGCGCAGCGTCCAGTCACCGCCGAATTCTGACGCGACCGTGGTTTCCGAGGTCACCCGCACCAGATTGTCATGCCGCCGCCGATAGGCGATCAGGTCCGAGATCGTGCCGATCTTCAGCCCGTGTTTCTGCGCGAAGGCCACCAGATCAGGCAGCCGCGCCATGGTGCCGTCATCATTCATGATCTCGCAGATCACGCCGGACGGGTTCAGCCCGGCCAGCCGGCTGACATCCACCGCCGCCTCGGTATGGCCCGCGCGCACCAGAACACCGCCATCGCGCGCGCGCAGCGGGAACACATGGCCCGGCGTCGCGATATCCTGCGGCCCCTTGGTCGGATCAATCGCCACGGCCACGGTCAGCGCCCGGTCAGCGGCCGAAATACCGGTCGAAACCCCGTCCCGTGCCTCGATGGACATGGTGAAAGCGGTTTCATGGCGTGATGAGTTCTTGGGGCTCATCAAGGGCAGGCCAAGCGCCTCGATTCGCGCGGCAGGCAGGGCCAGACAGATCAGCCCGCGCCCATGGGTCGCCATGAAGTTGACCGCCTGCGGCGTGCACATCTGTGCCGGGATTACCAGATCACCCTCATTCTCACGATCCTCATGATCGACAAGAATGAACATCCGCCCGTTGCGGGCATCGTCGATGATCTCCTCGACCGAGGAAATCGCATCGGAGTAGTCGGTCTGGGTCATGGCAGCGTCCCGTGCATTCCGGTCAGGTCATGCGCAGCCCATAGCGCGCCCTTTCGCGAATTGCCAGAGCCTGCCAACCGTCCGTGACGGCATGGCAGGGTGGCCGCATCCGGGCGGGGCGTTTCAGATCAGCGCCGCCCGCACCCGGGCCGAGACCCATTCCGACACCAGCACGGTGCCAAGGATCAAAAGCAGGATCACCGCGACCTGCGGCCATGCCAGCACATTCAGGCTGGCCTGCAACTGCGCGCCGATCCCGCCTGCCCCCACCAGCCCCAGAATGGCGCTTTCGCGGATATTGATATCCCAGCGGAAAACCGAAATGCCGTAGAATGTCGGCAAAACCTGCGGCACGATGCCGTAATTCAGGATCTGCGCCTTGCTGGCGCCGGTCGCGGTCACCGCCTCGATCTGGTTGATATCGGTTTCCTCGATGGCCTCATACAGCAGCTTGCCGATAAACCCGACCGAGCGGAAGCCGATGGCAATGATCCCCGCCAGCAGCCCCGGCCCAAGGATCGACACCAGCAGCAGCGCCCAGATCAGCGAGTTGATCGACCGTGTCGCGACAATCAAGAACAGCGCGAAGGGCCGCAGCACAAGACGTGAGGGCGTGGTGTTGCTGGCCGCCATGAAGGCCAGCGGCACGGCAAGGATGATCCCCAACAGCGTGCCGAGTGTCGCGATGCTGATCGTATCCCAGAGCGGTTGCCAAAGCTGGCCCAGATATTCCCAGCGGGGCGGCAGGGCGCGGCTGAACAGATCCTGCGCCGCGCGCGGCGCGTCATAGACAAAGACCCACATTGTCCGGGCCGTCATCAGGTTCCAGCACCAGACGAACATCCCGACCATGAAGGCCCAGAACACCCAGAGCAGAAGTGCCGTGCGCGGCGTGCGATGCCGCCAGATCGTCGCATGTGTCACGCTGCCGGTTGTCACGCTGTCGGTCATTTCACCAGCCTCCGCAGATGGCCCGAGGCATATTCGCAGATCATCACGATTGCGATGATGATCAGCAGGATCGCGCCCGCACTGTCATATTCATACCGGCTGAGCGCGGTGTTCAGCGTGCCGCCGATCCCTCCCGCACCGACGATGCCGATCACGGCAGATTCGCGGAAATTGATGTCGAAGCGATAGGCCGACAACCCGATCAGCCGCGGCATGACCTGCGGTTGTACCGCGTAATTGACCAGTTGCAGCCATGAGGCCCCGGTCGCGCGGATCGCCTCGGACTGCGATTCGTCGATATCTTCGATATCCTCGGCCAGAAGCTTGCCGATGAAGCCGATCGTCGCGAAGGTCAGGGTCAGGAAACCCGCAAAGGCGCCAAAGCCGAACAGCGCGACAAAGAAGATCGCGACGATGATTTCCTGCAGCGCCCGGCTGGCTGCGATGATGCCCCGGCAGATCAGGTAGATCCAGCGCGGCGCGATGTTGCGCGCGGCCCCCAGCCCGATGGGAACCGACAGCGCCACCCCCACAACGGTGGAGGTGAATGTCATCGTCAGGCTTTCCATCAGCCCGGTCGAGATATCGCGCCAGCGGGTCGTGAAATCGGGTTGCAGGAAGCCCCCGATGAAGCGCTGCCCGCGCTCCAGCCCGTCCATGACGCGGGTCCAGTTCACCTCGACCGAACCGATTGCAAGGACCAGATACAGGATCGCCCCGGTCCACAGGATGATCCGCCACATGCGTGACTGCACCAGCTGCGGCGGACGCCGCCACTGGCCGGGATAGGGTTTTGCGGTTTCGGTCATCACAGCGCATCCATCAGTTTCTTGGCCTGCGCACGCTCTTCTTCCTCGGCCTCGGCATCCTCGGACGCGCCCTTGCGCATCGCGGTCCAGTCCTCGGCGCCATAAATCGTCGTCAGCACATCCTCGGTCAGTTGCGCGGGCGTTCCGTCGAACACGACCCGCCCCGCCTGTAACCCGATGATGCGGTCGGTGAATTGCTGCGCCAGCACCACGTCGTGAATGTTGATGATTGCGGGCAGACCGCTTTCGCGGCAGATTTCGACGATCAGCCGCATGATCTGGCGCGAAGTGCGCGGATCAAGGCTGGCGGTCGGCTCGTCGATCAGCAGAAGTTCCGGCTCCTGTTCCAGCGCGCGCGCGATGCCCACGCGCTGCCGCTGCCCGCCCGACAGCGCATCGGCGCGCTTGTCGACATGGGCCGACAGGCCAACCCGGTCCAGCAGCCGGTAAGCCATCTGCACATCCTTGGCCGGATAGCGCCGCAGAAAGCTGCGCCAGAACCCGACATAGCCCAGACGGCCCGACAGCACGTTTTCCATCACGGTCAGCCGCTCGACCAGCGCATATTCCTGAAAGATCATGCCGATGCGCCGCCTTGCGCGGCGCAATTCGGTATTGCTCAGACGCGTGATATCGGCACCGTTCAGCCGCACCGCGCCTGCACTTGGTTCCACCAGCCGGTTGATGCAGCGGATCAACGTGGACTTGCCTGCCCCCGAGGGTCCGATCAGCCCGACAACCTGCCCTTTCGGCACGGTAAAGGACACATCCGACAAGGCCCGGTCGCCGGTTTTATAGGTCTTGGTAAGCGTCTCGACGGACAGCATCGCGGTCTCCGGTCTGGGGCGTGGCAGGGCCGGTCAGGGCACCCGCACGGACAAACATTTTACAAAGAGGAATACACAGGCGCAGAACAGTGGCGAAAGGGGCAAGGCCGCGCCCTGCCCCTTTGCCATGCCACCTTTGCAGGTCAGCTGCAGCTGTAGCTCACTTCCATGGCCGCATCGATCTCACGCACCACGCTCCAGTTGTCCTTGAAGGTGATCGGGATGAACTGTGCCTCGCCGGAGTTCTTGAACTCGGCTTCCATCGCCGTGCCTTCCCACACGAAGCTGAAGAAGGCCTCGCGGATCTTCTCCTGCAGTTCCGGCGTCAGGTTGTGCGCGACGCCATAGCCCGTGGTCGGGAAGGTTTCCGACTTGTAGATCGTCACGATCTGGTCGGGCGTGATGACATCCCGCTCGATCATGCGTTTGGCAACCGAATTCGCGATTGCGGCGGCGTCATAATCCTTGTTGGCAACCCCGAGGATGGAATTGTCATGTCCGCCGGAAAAGGCCGGTTCGAAATCGGTGCCCGCTTCCATGCCATAGGTGGCCTTCATCAGCGCCGACGGGGCCTTGAAGCCGGAATTGGACGTTTCCGCCGTGAAGGCCATCTTGCGGCCCTTGATATCCTCGACCTTCTCGATGCCGGAATCCGGATAGGTGATGAATTCCATCTCATAGCCGAAGCTGCCGTCTTCCCGCGCCATCATCGCGAAGGGGCGGAAGCCCGCACAGGCCACGGCCAGCGGGTTCGATCCGGTGTTGAAGCCCGCCACATGCAGACGTCCCGCCCGCATCGCCTCGATCTGGGCGGCGTTCGATTGCACGGGGAAGAATTCGACCTGCTTGCCGGTCACTTCCGACATATGGTCCAGAAAGGGCTTCCAGACATCGGCATAAACGGCGGGATCCTCGACCGGCGTATAGGCGAAAACCAGCATGGACGGATCGACATGCTGTGCCGGATCGGTCGGGATATCGGCGATGTAATCGCCATCAGCATCTGTATAGCGTGCATCCAGCGGGAACTCGGCCGCAGCCGAGCCGGCAAAAAGCGTAAGCGCTGCTGCGGAAAGCAGAAGGTGTTTCATGGTCGTTCTCTCCTGTCATCGGTCCGTCGCTTGTTATGGGGTGCCGGTGACGGCGGGACGACGGTTATGTAACATTGTGATGACAGCGCGGAATTTGTCCTTTGGTCAACAAAATCTTTCGGATGCCCGAAAAACGCGCAGAAACGCAGGCAGATTGCTGCAAGAGAAAGCATCGCCTGCCCCCCATTCCCCTGCCCTCGACGCTGCCCTTGGCCGCCAGCGACAGGGAATCACCCCGTGGCAAAGACCCGTTCGGCAGGCAGATAGGCCGCCAGACGCCCGGCCATCGCCCAGTCGCGTTCGCCGCCGTAACCGCCCACCAGAATCGCGCCGTCGCCCGGGCAGGAGCCAAGGGCCGCACGGATCATCTCCGCCTGAACGCGGAAGGGTGACAGGACCGGCGGTGCAGGCCATGCCGCGTCCAGCGGGACCTCCAGCATCGCACCGGGCGTCAGTGGCGGGGTGGCAAGACCGATGCGCGCGGCCTTCACCGCCGCCAGATGGGCCTTGCGGTCGGGCGTGACCCCGCCGCCCCGTTCCATCCCCAGTGCATTCGACGAAAACAGGACCGCCACGACATCGCGCCCGGTCGTGGCGCGGATCCCGGCATAGGTGGAATAATCCAGCCCCAGTTCGGCGGCCCGTTTCAGACGCCCGCGCAGCACCTCAATCGGCAGATGCGGCAGCAGCGCCTTGCGCGCCGCCCCCCAGCAATGCCGCCGCCAAGCGGTCCCCGGCGCAAGCTCGGGGCCGCGGTTATGACCGATCCCTGCCCCCGTCATCTTGCTGCCCAGTCCCGCAGCCGCGCCACATAGCGCGCCATCGTGTCGACCTCGATATTCACCCGGTCGCCGACCGCCACCCCGCCCCAAGTCGTGGCCTTTTGCGTATGGGGAATGAAATTCACCCCGAAATCAGGGCCATCGACCTCATTCACCGTCAGCGATGTGCCGTTCAGCGCAACCGACCCCTTGGGGGCGATGAACCCGGCCAGCGCCTCGGGCGCGCGGAAGGTGACGCGGGTGCTGTCGCCCTCGCTGCGCATCGCCACCACCTCGGCCACGCCATCGACATGGCCCGAGACGATATGCCCGCCCAGTTCATCCCCGACCTTGAGCGCGCGTTCCAGATTGATCCGCCGCCCCGCCTGCCACCCGCCCAGCGTGGTTTTCGACAGGGTTTCGCCCGAAATCTGCACATCGAACCAGTTCTGCGGCGTGCGTCCAAGCGCGATCACGGTCAGGCAGACCCCCTCACAGGCGATGGAGGCACCGATATCAATGCCGGACGGATCATAGGCTGTGCCGATCCGCGCGCGCAGATCGCCTGCCTGTTCCAGTTCCAGAACCTGTCCGATATCGGTGATGATGCCCGTGAACATGAAAAGCCTCCGTTTTTGCCACATCAAGGGGTAATCAGCCGCGCGGCGCGGCGCAAGGGCGGCCGCCATCCACAGATGCCGGGCCATAATTCCGCCGCGCTTTGCAATCAACTTGCGCGCAGGTGTTAACTTCTTCTTTACCAGCCCTCCCGGGCATGATGGATGGCAGACAGCCGCCCGATACAGGCAAATGCAACGGGCGGACGAAATGCAAGCGCCGGATAGGGCAACAGGGTTGCGAAATGCGAATTTCGGGTGAGGACCGCCGGTTTCTGTTTCTTCAGGGCCCGCATGGGCCGTTTTTTCACCGGCTGGGCCGGATGCTGCGTCAGGCGGGCGCCACGGTGCAGCGCGTCGGCTTCAATCGGGGCGACCGCGCCTTCTGGTCTGACCGGGCGGGGTTCATCCCCTTTCGGGGCAGGCCCGAGGATTGGCCCGATGTCTTTGCCACGCTGATCGCCGAGCATCGCATCACCGATATCGTGCTTTACGGCGACACCCGCCCGATCCATGCCCATGCGGTACGCATCGCGCGCAAGGCAGGGCTTGGCATACACGTCTTTGAAGAGGGGTATCTGCGGCCCCATTGGGTGACCTATGAACGCGGCGGCGCGAATGGCCATTCGCGGCTGATGCAGCAATCGGTGGCCGAGATGCAGGCCGCGCTGGCCCATTCCGACATGGACCTGCCCGATGCGCCCGCCCGTTGGGGCGACATGCGCCAGCACATGTTCTGGGGCGCGCTTTATCACTGGTTCGTGCTGACGGGGTTCTGGGATTTCCGCAACTTCCGCCCGCATCGCGCGCTGACGGTGCGGCAGGAGTTTCTTCTGTATTGCAGGCGGCTGCTGCTTTTGCCGTTCCATCGCTGGGAACGGATGCTGGCCTCGTTCCGCATCCGGCATGGCGGCTTTCCCTATCATCTGGTCCTGCTGCAACTGGAACATGATGCCAGTTTCCAGATGCATTCGCCCTTTTCCACGATGACCGAATTTCTTGCCGTGGTGATGGACGGGTTCGCCAAGGGGGCCGCGCCGCATCATCATCTGGTGTTCAAGGCCCATCCGCTTGAGGATGGCCGCGTGCCCGTCGCGCGTGAAATCCGCCGCCTTGCGCGCGAACACGGGGTCGCCGCCCGGGTGCATTTCGTGCGCGGTGGTAAACTTGCGGGACTTCTGAACCACGCGCGCTCGGCCGTGACCGTCAATTCCACCGCCGCACAGCAGGTGCTGTGGCGAGGGCTGCCGCTCAAGGTGTTCGGGCAGGCCGTCTATGCCAAACCCGAATTTGCGTCCTCACAACCGCTGGCGGAATTCTTTGCCCGCCCCACCCGGCCCGACAGCCGCGCCTATCGCGATTTCCGCCATTATCTGCTGGAAACCAGCCAGATCGCGGGGGGGTTCTATTCGTCTCGCGGGCGGCGCGAATTGCTGCGGCAGGTCGTCGACATGATGCTGTCCCCGGAAGATCCCTATGATGCGCTGCGCTCGGGAAACGCGGCACCACGGCAACAGTTGCGCGCCGTAAACTGACGCGCGGGCGATCTTCTGGCAATTTTCCCGGCCTTTCTGTAGGTTTGCAGAAAAAAGCTGAGGCAAAATCCAAAAAGGAGCCCGGGCAGTGAAAATCATGGCAAGGAAGGGGGCCAATGGGCTGGCCCTCGCATTGGCCGTTATGGCCATCGGATCCTGCGGTCTGCCGCGATCCGGACCCAACAAGTCCGAAATCTTCGCGGGATCGGTGATGAAAGAGGGCGATGCCTTCATCGTCACGGTCAACAGCCGCGTCACCCGCGCCACCGCCGTCACCCCGGCGCTTGGCTTCGGATCCTCGTTCCGCAATGCTGGCGTCATGGGGTCCGACACGATCGCACCCGGTGACACGCTGTCGCTGACGATCTTCGAAAACGTCCGCGACGACCCGCTTCTGGGCAATACCGGGCAGCGCGTCTCGGTTCTGGAAACCGTGCAGGTCGATGGCTCGGGCTTTATCTTCATTCCCTATGCGGGCCGCATCAAGGCGGCGGGCCAGACGCCCGAGGGGCTGCGCGGCGCGATCACCCGCAAGCTGGACACCCAGACCCCCGATCCGCAGGTCACCGTGCAGCGCGTGGCCGGTGATGGCTCTACTGTCTCGGTCTCGGGCGCGGTCAGCGGTCAGGGCGTCTATCCGATCGAACGGCCCACCCGCACCCTGTCGGCGATGATCGCCCGGGCAGGCGGCGTTGCGATCGAGCCCGCCGTGGCGAAGGTCCGCGTCTCACGGGGCGGCCAGACCGGGCAGATCTGGCTTGAGGATCTTTACGCCAATCCCAGCCTCGATATCGGGCTGCGGGCAGGCGACCGGATCGTGATCGAACGGGACACCCGCGCCTTCGTGGCGCTTGGCGCGACGGGTGCGCAAAGTCGCGTGCCCTTTGAGACACAGACGCTTTCCGCGATTGAGGCGATTGCGCAGGTCGGCGGGCTGAACACCGCGCTGGCGGATCCGACCGGGGTTTTCGTCTTCCGCAACGAACCGGCCGAGATTGCCAATGCGGTGCTGGGACGCAACGACCTGCGGGGCGATCAGCGCATGGTCTATGTGCTGGACCTGACCCAGCCGACCGGCATGTTCGAGGCCCGCGATTTCCTGATCCGCGACGGCGACACCGTCTATGTGACCGAGGCGCCTTTCGTGCAATGGCAGAAAACCCTTTCGGCCATCACCGGCACCGTCGGCGCGGCCGACAGCCTGGGTTCGGTCGGTTCCGGCAGTTGAGGCCCCGGTGCCGGGCCGGAATGATCGCGACAAAGCCGCCGGGGATGTTCCCCGGCGGCTTTTCATCTATTCGGCGGGCTTTCTGCGCGACAGGCGGCTGCGGCGCATCCTGACGCTTGCCGGGCATGAATTGCCGCTTGGCTGGCCCGGTCGCGGCGACGGGGTGCTGGTCTGGGGCCAAAGCCGCTATGCTGCGCGGGGGGAATGGGTGGCGCGGCGCAGCGGCGCGCCCTTGGTGCGGGCCGAGGATCCGTTCCTGCGGTCAATCCGCCCTGGCCGGGCGGGCGATGCGCCGATCGGGCTGATGCTGGATCCGCTTGGCCTGCATTTCGATGCCAGCGCGCCATCCCGGATCGAGGCGATCCTGAACGCGCCGGGGCCGATGGATCCGGGTCTGATCGCGCGGGCCGAACAGGGCATTGCGCGGATGCGGGCGCTGGATTTGTCGAAATACAACAGCCATGATCCGGGGATTGCCCCGCCCCCGGCCGATTATGTGCTGCTGGTCGATCAGTTGCGCGGTGATGCCTCGCTTTGCGGGGCGGGCGTGACCGAGTTCCGCGCCCTATTGCAACGCGCCCGCGATGAAAACCCCGGGCGGCGGATCCTGCTGAAACTGCATCCCGAAACGCTGGCCGGTCTGCGGCCGGGGCATTTCAGCCCGGCCGATGCCGGGCCGGATGTCGCGCTCCTGACCGATGCCCTGTCACCCTGGCGGCTTCTGGAGGGGGCATCGGCGGTTTATACACTCTCGTCGCAACTGGGATTCGAGGCGGTTCTGGCCGGTCATTGCCCGGTGGTTGCAGGGCAGCCCTTCTATGCCGGATGGGGGTTGACGACCGATCTGACCCCGCTGCCCCGCCGCCGGGTCCGGCGCAGCAAGGCCGAAGTTTTTGCCGCCGCGATGCTGCTGGCGCCGCTTTGGTATGATCCCTGCCGCGACCGGCTTTGCGATTTTGAAACCGCCCTTGACCAGATCGAGGCCGAGGCCCGCGCCTTCCGCGAGGACCGCCATGGCCATGTCGCCCTTGGCATGCGGCTGTGGAAACGGGGGCGGTTGCAGGCGGTATTCGGGCGCGAAAAACCGCTGCGCTTTCAGGATGATCCCGCCGCCGCATTGGCCGAGGCCGAGCGGCGCGGCGCGGGTCTGCTGATCTGGGCGGGGAAAGAGCCGGAAGGGCTGGCAGCCCCCGGCGTCTTTGCCGGGACGATCCGGCGGGTGGAGGACGGGTTTTTGCGGTCGCGCGGGCTGGGGGCGGATCTGATCCCGCCGCTCAGCCTTGTGACCGACGATCTGGGCATTTACTACGATCCCTCCCGCCCCAGCCGTCTGGAAAGCATGATCCGCGCCCCCTTGCCGCCCGGGGCCGAGGCGCGTGCGGAGGCATTGCTGGCGCGGATCCTTGCGGCGGGGCTGAGCAAATACAATCTGGACGGGACCGGCGCGATCCCCGGACTGGCGGCAGGCCCTTCCGCAGCAGACAGACCGCGCCGCATTCTTGTGCCGGGACAGGTCGAGGATGACGCGTCGATCCGCCTTGGCGCCGGAGAGGTGCGGCGCAATCTGGACCTGCTGCGCGCCGCACGGGCCGCCAATCCGGGCGCGGTGCTGATCTACAAACCGCATCCCGATGTCGAGGCCGGGCTGCGCCCCGGCGCGCTGAACGGGGCAGATCTGGCCAGTCTGGCCGATCATGTCGCGCGCAAGGCTGATCCGGTGGCGCTAATCGGGCTGGTCGATGAGGTCTGGACGATGACCTCGCTGCTGGGGTTCGAGGCCCTGTTGCGCGGGCGGCGCGTCACCTGTTTCGGCGCGCCCTTCTATGCGGGATGGGGACTGACGCGCGATCTGGGTCCGGTGCCCGCCCGCCGTAACGGCCCGCCGGTGACACTGGCCGCGCTCGCCCATGCCGCGCTGATCGCCTATCCGCGCTATTTCGACCCGGTCAGCCGCCGCCCCTGCCCACCCGAGGTGGTGCTGGACCGGCTGACCAGTGGCACAATCCCCGCCCCCGGCCCGGCGAACCGCCTGCTGGCCAAGTTGCAGGGCCGTTTCGCCAGCCATGCCGCGCTTTGGCGGCGGGGATAACGGCAGCCTATCGGGCCACTTTCCGGGCTGTTTCCAGTCCTTGTGCCAAAATTTCCGCGTGCTGGCGTTTTCACGTGCCGGGGTTTCTGCGTGCCGGGGTTTCTGCGCGCCGGGGTTGCTGCGTGCCGGGCTTTCTGCCATCGCGCACCGCCCATCCCGCGCACCGGCTGTCGCCCGTCCTGCATTGCGCCCGTCCTTGATTTGGGTAGCCGGTGCTGCGCGCATTGTTCCCCGGTTCTGCGCAGTGCCATGCGCTGGACCTGCGGGACGGGTGCCCCCGGTCAAGCGCATCGCCCACACCCCCGAATGGCGGATCTTCCGGCAACCCTGCTCCGCATCAGTAGATATAGCGGATCTGATCAGTCCAGTAGCGTTCCATGCGCTTAAGCGACTGATTGATATCCTCCATCCCCGCCGCATCAATGATGCCGCGCTTTTCGAAACCCTCGGTATGGCGCGAGAAAAGATCATTGAGCACCACACGCACCCCCCGCCCCTTTTCAGTCAGCCGCACCCGGACCGAACGGCGGTCAATCTCGGACCGCTGATGGTGCATATAGCCCAGATCGACGAGTTTCTTGAGGTTGTAGCTGACATTGCTGCCCTGATAATAGCCGCGGGTCTTCAGCTCTCCGGCCGTTACCTCATTATCCCCGATATTGAACAGCAACAGCGCCTGCACCGGATTGATTTCCAGCAGTCCCAGACGCTCGAACTCATCCTTCACCACATCCAGCAGCAGGCGGTGCAACCGTTCCACCAGCGCAAGACTTTCCAGATAGCCCGCCATCAGCGCCCTTTGCGACCCGTCAAGCAGTTTTGTATGCACCGTCATCATCCTCTCCGCCCCGGATACGATCAGGGGCAGAATCGGCACAAAGCACAAACAAACCGTAAACTCGCGCCAGATTTGCGGCAAATCGCGGGAAATGCCGCCGGTCCAGGGCCTTACGCTGCGTGGCGGCACAAGATTTCAGCGCCGGCCGGGACCGTCGGGCCGGAGGGCACCCGGCCGCAGGCGGTCGCGGGCATCGCCCGCGATCCGTCCGATCAGCCCGGCATAATCGGCAGGCGGGGCCGCTTGCCCCAGAACCCAGGCCAGCAGATCCTGATCGTTCTCCCACAGCAACCGGTCGAAAAGGTCAAGCTCAGCCGCCGCCATGCTGCCCAGATGGGCCTGCGCCCAAGGGCCCAGAACAATGTCCATCTCCTTCATTCCGCGCCGTCCCGCGCGCATGGCCAGTCGTTTCAGCCGCGCACCCGGATCTTCGGCGCGATCTTCTGCGGGACGTTCGGGCAGCATCATATGGTCTCACGCAGCATGGCGCGCAGCCGTTTTTCCAGATGCCCCATATCCGAGGCCAGCGCCATCATCTGCGCCCGCATACGGGCCAGTTCCCCAAGCGCCTCGGCGGCCCCTGCGCTGCTGGTGGCGGGCTGCGGCGGGCCGTCCAGCCCCTCCCCCTCACCGGTCAGCAGCCAGCGGATCGAGACATTCAGCATCCCCGCCAGCATCTGCAGTTTGTTGGCGCGCGGTTCCAGCGCATCATCCTCCCAGTCGCGCACGGTCTTGAGTTTCACCCCCAGACGGCGCGCAAAGTCTTCCTGACTGAGGCCCGCCGTCTCCCGCGCCCCCGCCACACGATCACCGAATGTTGCCGACTCGTTACTGTACCAGTTGTCCATCGCGGTCATCTTGCCTCTCCTGTCATCCGATAACACTTGATCGGCCATGGCGGGCACCCTATGAGAAGCTGCCGCAAAGTTCAAATCCGGGATCGGCGGCACCCCAAGTTGCGGAGCCCCCAAAATGGCCTTTCTGTCCGATACCCTCGCCCGTGTGAAACCCTCGCCCACCATCGCCGTGACCACCAAGGCGAATGAGTTGAAGGCGGCGGGCAAGGATGTGATCGGTCTGGGCGCCGGAGAGCCCGATTTCGACACCCCCGACCATATCAAGGAAGCGGCCAAGCGCGCGATCGACGCGGGCAAGACGAAATATACTGCCGTCGACGGCATGCCCGAACTGAAAAAGGCGATCTGCGCCAAGTTCGAACGCGAGAACGGTCTGACATACACGCCCGCGCAGGTGACGGTCGGAACGGGGGGCAAGCAGATCCTCTATAACGCGCTGGTCGCGACGCTGAACCCGGGGGATGAGGTGCTGATCCCTGCGCCCTATTGGGTCAGCTATCCCGATATGGTGCTGCTGGCGGGCGGCACGCCCGTCGCCGTGGCCGCCGGGATCGAGACGAATTTCAAACTCTCGCCTGCGGCGCTTGAGGCCGCGATCACCCCGAAAACCAAATGGTTCATCTTCAACTCCCCCTCCAACCCGACCGGCGCGGGCTATACGAAGGCGGAACTGAAGGCCCTGACCGATGTGCTGATGCGCCATCCGCATGTCTGGGTCATGTCGGATGACATGTATGAACATCTGGTCTTTGACGATTTCGAGTTCTGCACGCCTGCACAGGTGGAACCCGGCCTTTATGACCGCACGCTGACCTGCAACGGCGTCTCCAAGGCCTATGCGATGACCGGCTGGCGCATCGGCTATGCGGCGGGCCCGGTCGAGTTGATCAAGGCGATGGCCAAGGTGCAGTCGCAATCCACCTCGAACCCCTCGTCAATCAGCCAGCACGCCGCCCTTGAGGCGCTGAACGGGCCGCAGGATTTCCTTGGCCCCTTCCGTGAGGCGTTCCAGCGTCGTCGCAATCTGGTGGTCGACATGCTGAACGCCTGCGAGGGCGTGACCTGCCCGAAACCCGAAGGCGCGTTTTATGTCTATCCCGACATTTCCGGCTGCATCGGCAAGACCTCAGCCGGCGGCACGAAAATCACGGATGACGAGGCTTTCGCCACGGCGCTCTTGGAGGAGACCGGCGTTGCGGTCGTCTTCGGCGCGGCCTTCGGGCTTTCGCCGAACTTCCGCGTCAGCTACGCTACCTCGGACGCGGTGCTGAAGGATGCCTGCACCCGCATCCAGCAGTTCTGTGCCAGCCTGACCTGACCCGAACCGGAGACCCGATGCCTGCCGACAGGATCACCGCCAATCTGCCGTCGAGGGATTTCGACCGCACAGAGGCGTTCTATGGCAGGCTCGGGTTCCTTCGCGCGTTCCGCAACGAGGGCTGGATGATCCTGCGGCGCGGGCCGCTGGAGATTGAATTCTTCCCGCATCCGCAGGTCGATCCTTTGGGCAGCTGGTTTTCGGCCTGTCTCCGGCTGGACGATATCGACAGCGCCCATGCAGAATGGGCCACCCTTGGCCTGCCGTCGGACCGCACGGCCACACCGCGGCTGACCGGTATTTTCAAACTGCCCGATGCCCCGCGCATGTTTGCGCTGGTGGATGAGGATGGCTCGCTTTTGCGGGTTCTGGACAACGGGGGCTGATCATGTCGGCAGACCTGCCCGATTATTTCTTCCGCGTGCGCGAAAACGGCGCCTTTGTCTTTCGGGTGGATACCGAGAATCGGCAGCGCCGGATCGAGATGGAGCAGATCGCCGCCGTCAATCTGCGCAATGGTGAGGTCAAGCCGCATGGCGACCGCAAGCTGACGGCGGATGATCAGGCCGAGATCGCGCGCTGGATGGCCGCGCGGAGTGAGCTTCTGGCCCGGCGTGAGGTGGATGACATCCTGCGCACGGTGGATCATCTGAACATGACCGCGCAATGGGTGCAGGCGCGGGCCACGGGTGAACAGCTTGATCAGGTGACCGACAGCCTGCTGCTGGCGATGCATGACCTGCGCACCGTGCTGGTGCGCAAGAAGGCCGACCGCCTGACGCGTGAGGGCGGTGGCGACTAGGTGGCGCAATCAGGCCGCGCAAGGCCCTGCCTATTTCACCGCATCAATGCGGCAAGCGTGCAAATTCCTTCGACATTCGTCACTCCCGCGCGCAGATTGTTCGACAATCCCGCCGCAAAGCCGCAGCCTGTTCCCTTTACGACACCGCCTGCCGCCCGCGCCGGTTGATCGGCGCCGCGAAAACGGGTCAGATGGGCCAACCCAAAGACAGAGGTCCGACCATGCAGAACGCTGATATCGCCCGCCGCCGTGATGCGGCGATTTCCCGCGGTGTGGGGATGATGACCCAGATCTATGCCGACCGTGCGCTGAATGCCGAGGTCTGGGATGTCGAGGGCAACCGCTATATCGACTTTGCCGCCGGGATCGCCGTGGTCAATACCGGCCATTGTCACCCCAAGGTCATGGCCGCCGTGACGGAACAGATGGGCCGTTTCACCCATACCTGCCATCAGGTCATGCCCTATGAGAATTACATCCGGCTGGCCGAACGGCTGAATGACAAGGTGCCGGGCGATTTCGCCAAGAAGACGATTTTCGTCACCACCGGGGCCGAGGCCTGCGAGAATGCAATCAAGATTGCCCGTATCGCGACAGGCCGCAATGCCGTCATCGCCTTTGGCGGCGGCTTTCATGGCCGGACCTTCATGGGGATGAGCCTGACCGGAAAGGTCGAACCCTACAAGAAGGGCTTCGGTGCGATGATGCCCGATGTGTTCCATGTGCCTTTCCCGATGGGGCCGCACGGAATTTCAACGGCGGATGCGATGAAAGGCATGGAAAAGCTGTTCAAGGCCGATCTTGACCCCGCCCGCGTCGCGGCGATCATCTTTGAACCGGTGCAGGGCGAAGGCGGTTTCTACCCCGCCCCGGCCGATCTGATCCGCGCGATCCGCAAGATCTGTGATGACCATGGCATCGTGATGATCGCCGATGAGGTGCAGACCGGCTTTGCCCGCACGGGCGCGCTGTTCGCGATGGAAGGCTACGGCGTCGCCGCCGATCTGACCACCATGGCCAAGGGGTTGGCGGGGGGCTTGCCGCTGGCCGCCGTGACGGGCCGCGCCGATCTGATGGATGCGGCCAATCCCGGTGGTCTTGGCGGCACCTATGCGGGCAATCCGCTGGGGATCGCCGCCGCCAATGCAGTTCTGGATGTGATCGAGGAAGAGGATCTGTGCACCCGCGCCAATGAACTGGGATCGCGCCTGAAACAGAAACTGGAAGAGATCCGCGCCACCACGCCCGAGATCATAGACATCCGCGGCCCCGGTTTCATGGTTGCCGTCGAATTTGCCGATCCGGGCACGAAAGCCCCCGATGCGGGCTTTACCGGACGGGTGCGGATGGAGGCGCAGAAGCGCGGACTGATCCTGCTGACCTGCGGCGTCTATGGCAATGTGGTGCGCTTTCTGGCCCCGATCACCATTCCCGAGGCGCATTTCACCGAGGCGCTTGGCATTCTGGAACAGGCCGTCGCCGCCGCCCGTCAGGGCTAGGGCGGCGCTGGCGGCGAAAGGGACGCGACAGGACGGAAGGGGCCGATGCTGCTATACACCACCCTTGGCACCAATGACCTGCCGCGCGCAGTGGCCTTTTACGATCCGGTCTTTCAGGCGCTTGGCCATGCGCGCCTGCCGGACTGGACCGGTGGCTGGGCCGCATGGGGGCAGGATTACGATGCCGGGATCAGCTTCTGCCTCTGCCCGCCTTTCGACGGCCAGCCCGCAACGCCCGGCAATGGCACGATGATCGCCTTTCGCGCCCGCGATGCCGAGGAGGTGCGCCGCTTCCATGCGACGGGTCTGGCGCATGGCGGCACGGATGCGGGCGCGCCGGGTCTGCGGGAGGATTACGGGCCGCAATTCTATGTCGCCTATCTGCGCGACCCCGATGGCAACAAACTGGCGGCGGTCTTTCACCCCTATGATGCAGCATTGGATGGCTGAGGGGTAGCACGCCAGGCGCTTTGAACGGATCGTGGGTCGCCGTGCGGAGGCTTTTGACGGTGTGGCATATGCCTACTCCGTCCTAGGTTGGTGAGCGGGGTCCCAAGTTGGTATAAAGCCGTTTTTGCGTGCGTGAAAGCCCGCCGTTACCTGCTAAAGTGGCGCGACGCAAATGGCTTGAGGGATAAAATGGGAGAGTTGGTTTCGATTGTAGGTGTGGCGATTCCAATGCTGACAATTGCTGGGTCCGCCTTGGCGTTCGTTTGGAAGTCATTCCGTGATGCAAAGGAAGATCGACGGAAACAATTTTTCGAGTTAATGACGCGAATCGACACACATGGCACAATTGCGGGAAAAATTGCAGCCGTGTATCATCTTCGATACTTTCCGGAGCACAAGGATTTTATCATTCGGTTCTGTGACACCCAGAAAGACAATATCAACGGTGACGCCGCTCGGCTCTTGGCAGAGGAAATGGAAAGTACACGCGACTATTTTCGCTCCTTTTTGGACAATCCGCGCGCCAGACCCCGGCCCCGGTTCTGACTCGGCCTCGGTGGCACGCCCGTTCTGAAGGCGCCCGGATGGGCGGTTTCACGCTTTGCCGCAGGCGAGTTCCCGCCACCTGAAAACCAAAAGAAAATTTTTCTGGAACGGAAATCGCTGCCCGTCCGTTAAAGGGATACACGCAACAAAGCGAGCGAGACATACCATGAAAAAATTCATCCTGATGCTGCCCGTCCTTGGCCTTGGCCTTGCCGCCTGTGAGACCCCCGGCCAGAATGCCGCCGTGGGAGCGCTTGGCGGGGCGGCGGTCGGTGCTGCCGTATCTTCGGACAGCGACCGCACCCGGGGTGCGCTGATCGGCGCTGCTGCCGGTGTCGCGGCCTCCACCCTGATCGGACCGGCCCCGCAACAGGGCCAGTGCTATTATCGCAATTCGCGCGGTGAACGCTTCATCGCCGCCTGCTAAGGCGACGTGCACCCTGCAAACGGGGCGCGAAACTGTTGAATGCGGTGCCCTCTCGGGCCCGCGAAGAGGCGGCGCATGAAGCGCCGCCTCTTTTTCCATTGCGCCCCCTTGCCGGTTCCCCGCAGCTTGATATGCGCTGCGTGATACCAGCCGGAGGCCATATGCTTGGCTTCACGTCTGTTCAGGTCTAAAAGGCGCGAAAGACCCGTCTTTGCTTCGCCCTGCCCTGACCGGATAAGCCCGCAATGTCCCAACCCGCCGCCCCGGAGCAGACACCCCCCGGACCTGAGCGGGACAGCGGGATCCTGCTGGAGGATGTCGGCCTGCGTCTTGCCGGGCGCGAGGTTCTGTCAAACATTTCGCTGCATCTGACCGAACGGCGGATCGCCATTCTGGGGCGCAACGGGTCTGGCAAGACCTCGCTTCTGCGGGTCATCGCCGGGTTGATCCCGCCAACGACCGGCTGGATGCGCATCGACGGGCAGGATCCCGCCACGAAGCGCCGCGACATGCTGCGCCGGATTGGCATCCTGTTCCAGAATCCCGATCACCAGATCATCTTTCCCACCGTGGCCGAGGAGCTGTGTTTCGGGCTGATCCAGCAAGGGCTGGACCGCGGCACAGCCACCGCCCGGATGCGCGCGCATCTGGCAGCACAGGGTCGCGCGCATTGGGAGGACCGGCCCGTCACCGCGCTGTCGCAGGGCCAGCGCCAGATGCTGTGCCTGATGGCGGTGCTGCTGATGGAACCGGCCACGATCCTGCTGGATGAACCCTTTGCCGGGCTTGACCTTCCCAGCCGCGCGCGGCTGCGCCGCAGACTGGCGGCCCTGCCCCAGCAGATCATCACCATCACCCATGATCCGGCCGAGATGACCGGCCATGACCGCGCCATCTGGATCGAGGCGGGCCGGGTGCAAAGGGATGGACCAGCCGACGCGGTGGCCGCACAGTTCGTGGAAGCGATGAACCATGAGGGGGCGCTGGATGCTGACGCTGACCTCGCACCATAAGACCGCGCTGCATGCCCTGCCTGCGGGGCCGAAACTGGCAGCACTGGCGCTGATCACGGCGGGCATGTTGGCCCTGCCCACGGCGGCGTCGGTCTGGGCGCTTGCGGTTCTGGTGGCGCTGGTGCATCTGGCGCTGGGGCGCGGCTTTGCGCGGCAGGCGGCGCGCGCCCTGCTGCCGCTCTGGCCCTTTCTGCTGATTCTGCTGATCTGGCATTTCTGGACGGATGCGCCGGAACGCGGCGCGCTGGTCGCGGGCCGGATGCTGACCGCCGTGGCGCTGGCCAATCTGGTGACGATGACGACGCGGCTGGATGCGATGATCGCGCTGGTGGAACGGATCACGCAGCCCGTCGCGCGCTGGCTGCCGCCCCGGCGGCTGGCGCTGGCCATCGCACTGGTCATCCGCTTCACCCCGGTCCTGATGGACAAGGCGGTGATTCTGGGGCAGGCATGGCGCGCGCGGTCTGCCCGGCGGCGCAACCCGCGACTGGTGCTGCCGCTGGTGCTGGCAGCCATCGACGATGCCGAACAGGTGGCCGAGGCGATCCGGGCGCGCGGCGGGGTCTGACGCGCCCCAAGGCCCGGCATCCGGCGCAGGTGGAACGCGGATGCCTCCGGCGGAGGTATCTGGACCAAGATGAACAGGCGTGACCGAGGCTGCGGGCCTGCCGGGACGCCGCGACGGGAGACGAAGAACCGATGGAACGCAGTCTGACCTATATCGCGCTGTTTGCGGCGCTGATCGCAGCCCTTGGGCTGGTGCCGCAGATCACGCTGGCGACCGGCGTGCCGATCACGGCGCAAAGTCTGGGCGTGATGCTCTGCGGCACGGTGCTGGGGGCGCGGCGCGGCGCGCTGGCGGCAGGGCTGTTCGTGGCGCTGGTCGCACTGGGCCTGCCGCTTTTGTCGGGCGGGCGCGGCGGTCTGGGGGTGTTTGTCTCCCCCACGGCAGGCTTTGCGCTTGGTTTTCCGCTGGCGGCTTTCGTCGCGGGCTGGGTGGTTGAAAAATGGCAGGCCTCCATCGGCATCGCGGCCTTTGCCGGTGCGCTGATCGGCGGGGTGGGCGTGCTCTATCTGTGCGGAATCACTGGCATGGCGCTTGTCCTTGGCAAAAGCTGGCCCGAGGCGGCGCTGCTGGTCAGCCCCTTCATTCCGGGCGATCTGCTGAAGGCGGGACTGGCCGCCGGGGTGACGCGGGGCCTTGCGCAATTGCGGCCCGGGGCGGTTCTGTCGCGCGCGGGGTAAGCGGGCGCAGAACAGATGTGACAGGCCCCTGACGCATAGGCCCGGCAGGATCAGCCGGGCCTTTATCTTTCCGGCCCCCGACAGCGGACAGGGGCGTGAAAACACACCCCAAATGCAAAAGGCCCCCGCATTTGCGAGGGCCTTGCGAACGATCTGGCGCGGTTGACGGGGCTCGAACCCGCGACCCCCGGCGTGACAGGCCGGTACTCTAACCAACTGAGCTACAACCGCGCAGGTCAGATCGTGAGCGCGTGATAGAGAAGCCCCGGGGGGAGGTCAAGCGCGCAAATCGCAAAAGCCGAAATTCCCTTCGCCCGTGCCGCGCCCCCCTTCGCCATGACAATCAGCGATCCGGCGCGGGGATGAACTCGGCATCATCCCCCGGCGGCAGGCGAAACCGCCCACGCGCCCAGTCCCCCGCGCGCCAGGCCTCTTTTGCCGCGTCAATCCGGTCGCGCGACGAGGCGACGAAATTCCACCAGATGAAGCGTGGACCCCCCATCGTATCCCCGCCCAGAAGCATCAGACGCGCGCCCTGATCGCCCGCCGTCAGCGCGATCCGGTCGCCGGGGCGGAACACCAGCATCCGACCAGCGGCGTAAGATTCGCCGCCCACCGTCACCTCACCCGACAGGATATAGGCGCCGCGATCCTCCTGATTGTCGGGCAGCGGGATGGCGGCGCCGGGATCCAGCCGCACATCGGCATAAAACGCCCCCATCGGCAGATTGACCGGTGCCGCCTCCCCCCAGGCGGACCCAAGGATCAGCCGGACCTCCTTGCCCTCCGCCTCAAGCAGCGGCAGATGATCCGCACCGGCATGGGCGAATTCGGGGGCCGCGTCCTCAAGCGTTTCGGGCAAGGCCAGCCATGTCTGTAGGCCGAACAGCGCATGCGGGGCCTGCCGGGCCGGGCCGTCCATCCGTTCGGAATGGGTGATGCCATGGCCCGCCATCATCCAGTTTACCGCCCCCGGTTCGATCCACTGATCGGTGCCCAGACTGTCACGGTGATGGATCTTGCCGCGCAGCAGATAGGTCACCGTGCCCAGCCCGATATGCGGATGCGGGCGCACGTCGATACCCTGCCCGGTCAGAAATTCCGCCGGTCCCATCTGGTCGAAGAAGATGAAAGGCCCGACCATCTGCCGCGCCGCCGAAGGCAGCGCGCGGCGCACCTCGAACCCGCCGATATCGCGGGCGCGGGGAACGATGACCGTCTCGATGGCGTCGATGGCATCCCCGAGGGGGATCTGCGGATCAAGGGCGGGGTTCCAGCTCATGGCGTGTCTCCTTCATGGGATGGGGAAATCCTGCCAGATCATCCCTGCACCGAACAGACCTGCCCGCGCAGGGATCCTGTGCAGAAAGGCCAAGAGGATCCATGCGCAGCGCCATGTGCGGTCGGGCCCGAGATCGGCCGTAGCGCCCTGTGAAGCAATGGGGGAATGGTGGGAGATGACGGGTTCGAACCGCCGACATTCTCGGTGTAAACGAGACGCTCTACCAACTGAGCTAATCTCCCCGCCGCTGCCGATTAGCGCATCGCTTGCGCGGAGGCAAGCGGGTTGGAAAGACAGCGTGCAACGCGGCAGAAAACATCGACAGCCCCCGCCCGGCACAGGCCACGACGCCAAGGCCCCGGGGCGCGAAGGTCTCAGATCACCTTCATTCCTGCGCGAAAGCGGCGCATATTGGCCTGATACCCGGCCGCCGAGGCCAGAAGCCCGGCCTGCGCGGCCTCATCCAGCATGCGGATCACCTTGCCCGGCGCGCCCATCACCAGGGATCCGTCGGGGATTTCCTTGCCTTCGGTAATCAGCGCGCAGGCCCCGATCAGGCAGCCCTTGCCGATTTTCGCCCCATTGAGAATTGTCGCGCCCATGCCGATCAGGCTGCCCTCGCCGATGGTGCAGCCATGCAGCATGGCCCTGTGGCCGATGGTGCAATTCGCGCCGATCACCAGCGGATGCCCCATATCGGTATGCAGCACAGAATTCTCCTGCACATTGCTGCCCGCGCCGATGACGATTTCCTCATTGTCGCCGCGCAAAGTGGCGCCGAACCAGACCGAGGCGCCTTCCTCCAGCACGATCTTGCCGATCAGATTGGCATCGGGGGCCACCCATGTATCGGGATGGATCCGGGGGGCGTGGCCGTCAAGCGCATAGATCATCGGGTATCAAACTCCGTATTGAGGCCGCGCACCAGATCGGACAGGCCGGGCTGGCGGTCGCGGCGCAGGCGTTCCGCTTCCAGAATGGTGGTCAGATTCGCGAAAGTGCGGTCCAGATCGTCATTGACCAGCACATAATCATATTCGGCCCAATGGCTGATCTCATCACGGCTTTTGGCCATGCGGCCTTCGATCACCGCGTCGCTGTCCTGCCCGCGCCCGCGCAGGCGGCGTTCCAGTTCCGGGATCGACGGAGGCAGCACGAAGATCGACACGACATCGCGGCCAAGCGCGGAATTGCGGATCTGCTGGCCGCCCTGCCAGTCGATATCGAACAGCGTGTCGCGCCCTTCGGCCATGGCGGCCTCAACCGGGCTCCGGGGACTGCCGTAGAAATTGCCGAACACCTCGGCATGTTCCAGCATCTCACCTGCCGCGACCATGGCCAGAAACTCATCGCGCTGGCGGAAATAGTATTCGCGACCCTCGGCCTCCCCCTCACGCGGGGGGCGGGTCGTGGCGGACACTGAAAAACGCAAGGACGGATCCCAGCCCGTCAGCCGCCGCGCCAGCGTCGATTTCCCGGCCCCCGAGGGCGAAGAGAGGATCAGCAAAAGCCCGCGTCGATTGGCAGTCTGCAGCATCGTCATTCCACGTTCTGAACCTGTTCGCGCATCTGATCGATCACCGTCTTGAGGTCAAGCCCGAGGCGGGTCAGGTCCGAGGACTGCGCCTTGGAGCACAGCGTATTGGCCTCACGCATGAATTCCTGCATCAGGAAATCGAAACGACGCCCCACCGGCGCGGTATCGGCCAGCAGCCCCCGCGCCGCCGCGATATGGGCGCGCAGGCGGTCCAGTTCCTCGGTGATATCGGATTTCACGGCGATCAGGGCCAGTTCCTGCGCCACGCGGGACGGCTCCACACCGTCAGTATTGTCCAGCACGCGCGCCAAGGCCTCGCGCAGCGCCTGCGCGGCATGGTCGCGCCGCGCCCCGGCGGCTTGGGCGGCCGCTTCGGTCAGCGCGGCCACACGGTCGATCTGCGCCGCGATAACGGCGTGAAGCGCTGCGCCCTCGGCGGCGCGGGAGGTCGCGAAATCCGCCAGAAGCGGCGGCAGATCGGCCAGAATCGCGGCGCGCAGGGCGGTCATGTCCTCCTCCGGGGCGGCCTGTTCCAGCACGCCGCGAAAGCCCAGAACCTCGGCCTGCCCGGCCTGACGCAGCGTGACCCCTGCCGCCATCGCTTGCGCCTCGACCTCGGCCAGCGCGGACAGAATACCCGTCAGCGCGGCCCGGTTCACGCGCAATCCGGTGGCCTCGCCGGTCTCCCGCGTCAGTTTCAGCGACAGGCTGACATTGCCGCGCGCGATCGCGCGGCCCAGTTCGGCGCGCAGGGCCGGTTCCAGACCCTCGATCCAGTCGGGAACGCGCAGGCGCAGATCCAGCCCCTTGCCATTGACCGCGCGGATATCCCAGGCCCAGGACCAGCCGGAGGCGATATCCTGGACTGAGCCTTCATCCTGCACGGCCCCTTGGGCGGCGGCCTGACTGCGGCGGGCGGCGAAACCGGTCATGGAAAGGGTCATGCGGGATCTCCCGGTTGGGGCGCAGTGTTTACCATTTGTCGAGATTTTCCGCCGAATCCGATGAAACATCCCTATGATGGGCGGGCAGCGGGAAAACCGGAGACCGGCCATCAGACCGGAGGACCGGACGGCATGACACCATGCCCTCTTGCCTGCCCGAGCCCTAGCAGAGCCCGCCTGCCCCGGCAAGGTTTCCGCCCGCGCGGGAACGCGCCGGGACCTGGGCGGCGGGATCTCGGCCTTTTCAGTGTGTCACGAGTGATTTCAGTAACAAGCCGGAGACGATCCATGATCCCGACCTTTTTCACCCGCAGCAGCGCGGGAGCCAGCGATTCCGACCGGAGAGCCCGCCGGTTGCAGGCCGACAGCCGGTTGCGGCTGATCCGCGATTACTGGACTGCGCTGGCGGACCAGACCCCCGGCCGCCTGCCCTGCCGCGCCGCGATCAGCCCGCGCGGCATCGAGGCGGCGCTGTCGCAGGCTTTCCTGATTGAGCGGATAGCACCCGGAATGGCCCGGTTGCGGGTGGCCGGGATGGATCTGAACGATGTGATGGGCATGGAGGTTCGGGGTATGCCGCTGTCCTGTCTGATCGAGCCCGAGGCGCGCGCCGGTTTCGGTGCAGCATTGGAACAGGTTCTGACCCGCGATTCGATCCTTGAGGCCGAACTGGAGGCCGGGCGTGGTTTCGGCCAAACCCGGCTTTCGGCGCGGTTGCTGATCCTGCCGCTGGCCGCTGAACCCGACGGGCGGCGCATGGCGCTTGGCGGGTTGGCCGTTGAGGGTGGGATCGGGGCCGCACCGCACCGTTTTCACATTGCCCGGCAGCAGGTCCTGCCCGCCTTGCCCGGCCTCCCTACCCTGCCCGGCCCAGCTAACCTGCCCGGCCTAGCTAACCTGCCCGGCCTAGCTAACCTGCCCGGATTGGCCGCGCCGGAACCTGAGGCCAGCATTGCCCCGCTTCCCACCGCGACAGCGCATCACCGCGCATCGCGCGCAAGGCCGGGGAAACCGCATCTGTGGCTGGTGAAGTCTGGCTGAAGCCCCCCCCCGGGGGCCGCTTCAAGGAAAGGGGGGCGCTGCCCCCCCCCGGACCGGCCTTGCGGGCCGATCCTCCCCCCGAGGTACCTGCGCCAAGCTGAAAGGGTAAAACCCTTGCAACGGCGGCAGGCGTGTCCGTCAGAGCGCGATCTGGCGACGCGCAGACCGCGAGGCCGAAAGCTCTTCGGACACCAAGAAAGCCAGTTCCAGCGACTGGCTGGCATTCAGGCGCGGATCGCAGGCGGTGTGATAGCGGTCCGACAGATCCTCATCCGACACGGCGCGCAGACCGCCGGTGCATTCGGTCACATCCTTGCCCGTCATCTCGAAATGCACGCCGCCGGGGATCGTGCCCTCGGATTTGTGGATCGAGAAGAATTCGCGCACCTCGCGCAGGATTGAATCGAAAGGCCGCGTTTTGTAGCCGGTCGAGGATTTGATGACATTGCCATGCATCGGATCGCAGGACCAAAGCACATTGGCGCCTTCCTCCTGCACGGTGCGGATCAGGCGCGGCAGATGTTCGCCCACCTTGCCCGCCCCGAACCGCGCGATCAGCGTCAGGCGGCCGGGTTCGTTTTCCGGGTTCAGCTTGGCCATCAGGATGCGCAAATCCTCGGCCGTGGTGGTGGGGCCGCATTTCAGACCGATCGGGTTCAGCACACCCCGGCAGAATTCGACATGCGCGCCATCGGGCTGCCGCGTGCGGTCGCCGATCCAGATCATGTGACCCGAGCCCGCCACCGGCTTGCCGGAAATCGAATCGATCCGGCACAGCGCCTCTTCGTATTCCAGCAGCAGCGCCTCATGGCTGGTGTAGAATTCGACCGCAGCCAGTTCATGCGCGGTATCGGCATTCACGCCCGCCGCGTTCATGAAATCCAGCGCGTCCGAGATCCGGTTGGACACTTCGCGATAGCGTTCTGCCTTGTCCTGATCGGCAAAACCCAGCGTCCAGCTGTGGACGCGGTGGATATCGGCGAAACCGCCCGTCGAGAAGGCGCGCAGCAGGTTCAGCGAGGCCGCGGCCTGCGTATAAGCCTGCAACATGCGCGCCGGATCGGGGCGGCGCGACGCCTCGGTCGCCTCGAACCCGTTGATGATATCACCGCGATAGGACGGGTATTCCACGCCGCCAATCACCTCGGTCGGGGCCGAGCGCGGCTTGGCGAACTGACCCGCCATGCGTCCCACCTTGATGACCGGCACCTTGGCGCCATAGGTCAGCACCACCGCCATCTGCAGCATCACGCGGAACGTGTCGCGGATATTGTCGGCGCTGAATTCGGCAAAGCTTTCGGCGCAATCGCCCCCCTGCAGCAGGAAGGCGCGGCCTTCGGCGGCGGCGGCAAGGTGCTTTTTCAGGCGCCGCGCCTCGCCGGCAAAGACCAGCGGCGGATATTTAGCAAGCTGCGCCTCGACCCCGTTGAGTGCGGTCTGATCCGGATAATCCGGCATCTGCACCCGCGGTTTTGCGCGCCAATCCGATTTCTGCCAGCCCTTGGTCATCGGCGTTCTCCGTAGCGTTAGCGGTATCGTGCGGCGGTATAGGCAAAATGCGCAGGAATGCAAAGGGGCAAAGCCATATGGGATGCCATGCTTCCCCCTTGTGGCGGCGCAGGATTCCTGTTTCCGTGCATCCAAACCGACGCAAACAGGTCGCGGCTGCACCGCCGGACCAACCGCAGGCAGGCAAGACCCATGACCACCCCCCCCAAAAGGGCCCTGAGCAATGCAAAGACCGTCGCACCGCGCCGCTTTGTCTTCCTGCTGCTGGACCGGTTCACGATGCTGTCCTTTGCCAGTGCGATTGAACCCTTGCGCATCGCCAACCGGGTGATGGGACTGAACGCCTATTGCTGGGTTCTGGCAGGCGACGGGGCCACCGGTGAGGTGACCTGTTCCAACGGCGCCTCGTTCCGGCTGGATATTGCGCTGGATGAGATTGACCGTGAGGATACGGTGCTGGTCTGCGGCGGCATCGACGTGCAGCGCGCGGTGACGAAACCGGTGCTGAACTGGCTGCGGCGTGAGGCGCGGCGCGGGGTGGCCATCGGGGGGCTCTGCACCGGGGCCTGGGCGCTGGCCAAGGCCGGGCTTCTGGATGGCAAGCGCGCGACGATCCATTGGGAAAATCAGGACGGATTCCTTGAGGAATTCGAACAGGTGAAGCTGACGAAATCCATCTTCGTCATAGACGGCAACAGGATGAGCACGGCAGGCGGCACGGCCTCACTCGACATGATGCTCAAGATCATCGCCGCCGACCACGGTGATGAGGTGGCCAATACAGTGGCCGATCAGCTGATCTATTCCACCATCCGCACCGATCAGGACACGCAGCGCCTGTCGATCCCGACCCGGATCGGCGTGCGGCATCCGAAGCTTTCACAAGTCATTCAGATGATGGAAGCCGCAATCGAGGAGCCGATCAGCCCGGCAGATCTGGCCGAGGACGTGGGCATGTCGACACGGCAGCTGGAACGGCTGTTCCGGCGCTATCTGAACCGCAGCCCGAAACGCTATTACATGGAGTTGCGGCTGCAGAAGGCACGCAATCTGCTGATGCAGACGGATATGAGTGTCATCAACGTGGCGCTGGCCTGCGGCTTTGCCAGCCCTTCGCATTTCTCGAAATGCTATCGCGCGCATTATGCCACGACCCCTTACCGCGAACGCGGCACCCAAGGCGGCCCGTCGCTGCGGCTGTCGATCTGACCCATACGGATCTCAGGCGATGGGATCGGCGATCACAACTTCCGCGCCATCACGCAGCGCGGTGTAGAAACAGGACCGCCGCATCGTGTGGCAGGCCGGGCCGGTCTGATCCACCAGCAACAGCAGGCAGTCGCGGTCGCAATCAATCCGCAGCTCAATCAGCCGCTGCACATGGCCCGAACTTTCGCCCTTGGCCCAGAAGGACTGGCGTGAGCGCGACCAATAGGTGACGCGCCCTGTCTTGATCGTGCGTTGCAGGCTTTCCGCATTCATCCAGGCCATCATCAGCACCTCACCGGTCGCATGGTCCTGCGCGATGGCGGGGATCAGGCCCTTGTCATCATATTTCAGGCTGGACGGATCGAAGGCCATGGCAGGCATCCCCTTGCAACTTCCCGGGCCTTTGCAAATTGCCGGGCCGGGCCTATCTATGCGCAAGAGGCCGCAAGGGAAAGACCGGAGCAGGACATGAGCGACAGCGAACTGGCAAGCCTTTATTCGGGCCGCATCCTCGCACTGGCGGCGGATGTGCCCCATGCGGGGCGGCTGGAGACCCCGCAGGCCAGCATCCGCAAACGCTCCCCCCTTTGCGGATCGACCGTCACGGTGGATCTGGACATGCAGGATGGGCGCGTGGCCCGTTTCGCGCAGGATGTGAAGGCCTGCGCGCTGGGTCAGGCGGCGGCGGCGGTGGTCGGCCATGCCGTTCTGGGCCGCAGTCGCGCGGAACTTGAGGCCGCGCGGGACGGCTTGCGCGCGATGCTGAAGGGTGGGCCGGTGCCCGAGGCCCCGTTTGACGGGTTCGAGGTGCTGACGCCTGCGCGAGAGTTCAGGAACCGCCATGCCTCGATCCTGCTGGCCATCGAGGCGACCTCCGAGGCGGCTGCCGAGGCCGAGGCCCGCGCGGCCGGTTGACCCCGGCCCGCGCCTCCCCCGGCCGGAACGGCTCAGCCGCCCAGACGGCGCAGCAGGTCCATCGAAGGATCCCCCGTCACCGCAAGACCGTTGCGCGCTTGATAGGCCGAGATCGCGGACTCGGTCTTGGGTCCGATCACGCCATCCGCGCCTTCGGTGTCAAAGCCCGCAGCCGTCAGCCGCCGTTGCAGGTTCTGCCGGTCGGCAATCCGCATTCCGTATCGGTCGGGCGGGAAATCGCCCCGGATCGCAGGCCGCCCGATCAGGCGGTCCGACAGATGCCCGACCCCGATCACATAGTTTTCCGAATTGTTGTATCGGGTAATGACGGTGAAATTGCGAAACACCATCAGGGCCGGACCGGAAACCCCCATGGGGGCCAAAATCGAGGCCGGGCCATGATCGGGAACCGCGCGCCCGTCCATGTCGCGCACGCCCAAGGCCGCCCAGTCCGAAGGCCGCCGCGTCGTGCCGCGCCCGGTCAGCCCGGCGCTGAAGCCCGCAGGCAGGCGCACCTCTACCCCCCAGGGCTGGCCCCGCGTCCAGCCCGATTTCGCCAGATAGGCCGCCGCCGAGGCCAGCGCATCGGTCGGATCGTCCGACCAGATGTCGCGCCGCCCGTCGCCGGTGAAATCCACCGCATAGGCCTGATACGAGGTCGGGATGAACTGGGTATGGCCCATGGCCCCGGCCCAGCTGCCGGTCATGCGGTCGGGCGTGATGTCACCCGATTGCAGGATGCGCAGCGCCGCTGTCAGTTGGCTTTCGAAAAATGCCCCGCGCCGGCCGTCATAGGCCAGCGTCGCCAGGGCCGAGATCACCGGCACGGTGCCGCGCCGTTCGCCGTAAAAGCTTTCCAGCCCCCAGACGGCGGTGACGACATTGGCCTCAACCCCATAACGCTGCTCAATCCGGTTCAGGACCGCGCCATGCCGCGCCAGTGCCGCACGGCCCTTGGCGATCCGCTCCTCTGACGCGGCAATCGCCAGATAATCCTGCATGTTGCGCTTGAATTCGGTCTGGTTGCGGTCGCGTTCCACCACACCGGGCAGGAACCCCGCATCGCGGAAGGCCATGTCCAGCGTACGGGCCGAAATGCCCTGCCCTGCCGCGCGACCCCGATAGGACGCGACCCAGGCATCAAAGCCGGCATTGGGCGCCGAAGGCAGTGCGGCATCGGCGGGGCGGGGCGACAGCATCCGTGCTGCCCCGCCGCCCTGACAGGCCGACAGGCCAAGGGCGGCAAGACCCAATGAGAAATTGCGGCGGGAAACATTCATGGCGGCTCGTCCTCTGCAAAACTGCCCTCTGCCGGGGCCTTTGTTGCAGCGTAACCGAAATCTCCGCGCCGGGGAAACCGCTTTCGCCGGATCAGCCGTGCCGCAGGCGCAGACGCGCCAGTTCGGTCCCGAATTCGTCCCGCACCCGTTCGGCTCCGTGCAGTGATGCCAGCCGCAGCAGCGCGAATCGGATATGGGCCAGTTCTCGGTAATGGGTCAGAAAGGCGGTGTTCAGCGCCGCCCCTGACAGCGCCCCCAGCACAGGCACCGCCTGCGCCGCCAGTTTCTGGCTCAGGACGGCAGCAAACTTCGGGGCGATCTTGGCCAGAAGCTTGTGCAGCGCAGGCCCCGTCACCGTCAGCCGCGCGCCAAGGAATGACGTGTTGATCCCGTCATCCTCGGCCAGCGGCCCGCCCGAGGTCAGCACCCGCAGCGCCTCGGCCTGCACTTCGGGCAGGGTGGTGTCAAACCCCTCGGCCTCGGCCGCGCGCAGGATCGCATGCAGGATCAGCGTCACCGTGACCGGCAATTCGACCAGCGCTGTGGCAAGCCCCCCTGCCCCCCCCGCAGCCCCCGACACCGCCGCCAGCGCAGGCGCGCCACCCGCCCCCAGATCGGGCGCATGGCGGCCATGGGCGGCCAGCGACAGCGCGCGGCGCAGCGCGGCCTCGGTCACCGCCTCGATACGAGCGCGCGCGCCCTTGGGCAGATGCGCAAGCTGATCCTCCAGCTTGCCGCCCATTTTCTGCACCAATGCCATGAGGGGACCCGCACTGCGCAACTGGCGCGCGGCAAGGGCCCGGATCTCAGCCGACGGATCGTCGGGGCGCGGCGTGGGAAGCCAGATGGATTTGCTGTCTTTCGGGTCCATGTTCTTGCAGATGGGGACAGGCCGGGGCCTTGGCAAGCGGCAGGGCTGCCCCGCCCTGCGATTTCCCGCGCCCCCCGGCCGGGCCGATCAGGGCAGCGGGATCAACCCGGCCCCGCCTCGGGCGACGGGCCGAACCGCGCCAGCATCCGTTCGCGGATCTGGTTGCGGGCCTGACGATAGGCGGCCAGTTTCGCATCGCGCGTTTCGCCCAGCCCGGTCGGATCGAGGATCGGCCAGTATTCGATATCAAGATGGTAATGCCGCGTCAGTTCCAGCGCCATGCGCTGACTGGCGGGCGACAGGGCCACGATCAGATCGAATTGCGACAGATCATCGCCCCATTCCTGCATCTCCTCAAAGCTGCGCGACCGGTGGCGCGAAATCTCGACCCCCAGTTCATCGCAGACCGCAATGGAAAAACCGTCGATCTCCATATCATTCTTGACGCCCGCCGACTGCACATAGGCGCGCTGTCCATACAGCTTTTTCATCAGCCCTTCCGCCATCGGAGAGCGGACGGCATTATGGTCGCAGCAGAACAGAACCGATTGCGGAAACCCTGCCACCCTTACCCCCAATGCAGGACACAGATCAGGGTGAACAACCTTCGGGCGGTGTCGATATCGACCTCGGCCTTGCCTTCCAGCCGCTCCTGCAACACCCGCGCGCCCTCATTATGGATACCGCGGCGGGCCATGTCGATCGCCTCGATCTGACTGGGCGGCAGGCGCTTCACCGCCTCGAAATAGCTTTCGCAGATCTGGAAATAATCCTTCACCACCTGCCGGAAGGGGCCGAGGCTCAGATGGAATTCGCCCACCTTTTCGGTGGTCTCGGTGGCGATGTCGAAAACCAGCCGTCCCTCGCGGATCGCAAGACCCAGCTGATAAGGACCGACCGGAACCGACCGGTCCTCGCGCTGCGGCAAGGCAAAGGCATTGTCTTCCAGCAGGTCGAAGATCGCGACCTTGCGTTCCTGTTCGATCTCGGGTGTCGGGGCGCGCAGGCCGCTGTCGTCAATCGTGATATGGCAGATACGGGTCATGGGCAGGGTCCGGGCATAGAATTCCCCCTGATGCCCGAGCGGACCGCAAGTCGCAAGCCCGCAACACCGGCGGCGGCAGGCCTGTCACCGCCGGGTCACAGAAGCGTCCCGGTTGCACGTCCAGCCACAAGCCCCGACCCCGCCCTGACCCCAACCCGACGGGCAGGGATCGGCTGGAATACCGCGTCCGGTTCAGGGGCGTTTCGCCATCGCCTCCACCGCCTCGGCGGTGCGTCTGGTGTTCTGATAGATCCCCAGTGCCAGATACATCGCCCCCCCGACGAACAGCACATAGACCGCGCCGAACAGCCAGATCCCCAGACCGGCCAGCAGGCCGCCCTGCGCGCTGAACATGGTGATAAGCCCCCCGACCAGAACCCCCAGTGCCAAAAGCACGATCAGGGCGGAAACGATCATTTCGAATGACTTGATGAAGAAATCGCGCATCTGTCCCTCCGTTTTATGTTGCACACATAATCCGGGGCCGGTTCGCCCCGCGGGAACAGGGTAACAAGCACGGGCCTCTGCCGCAACCGACCGCCTGACCGGTGGTCAGAGGTCGTTCAGCCGGTCCAGCCTTGCGCGCACGCTCAGCCCATGGGCCTCAAGGCCTTCCGAGATGGCCAGACGTTCCGCCGCGGGTCCGATGGCGCGCAGCGCCTCGGGTGTCATCTGGGCCAGCGTGGTGCGTTTCATGAAATCGAGCACCGACAGCCCCGAGGAAAACCGCGCCGAACGCGCCGTGGGCAGCACATGGTTCGGCCCGCCGACATAATCGCCGATCGCCTCGGGCGTCCAGGCGCCCAGAAAGATCGCCCCGGCATGGGTGATCCGTTCCGACAGGATCTGCGGATCGGCCACGCAAAGCTCCAGATGCTCGGGCGCCATGCGGTTCGACAGCAGCGCCGCCTCCTCCAGATCGCGCGTCACGATCACGGCGCCATGGTCGTGCCAGCTTTTGCCCGCGATTGCGCGCCGTTCCAGCGTTTCCAGCCGCCGCTCCACCGCCGCAATCACGGCGCGGCCAAAGCCCGCATCCGGCGTCAGCAGCACCGATTGCGCGCTTTCGTCATGTTCGGCCTGTGACAACAGATCCAGCGCGATCCAGTCGGGGTCATTATCGGCATCGGCAATCACCACAATCTCGGATGGCCCCGCGATCATGTCGATGCCCACGCGCCCGAATACCCGGCGCTTGGCAGCGGCAACATAGGCATTGCCCGGCCCGGTGATCTTGTCGACCGGCGCGATGCTGGCGGTGCCATAGGCCAGCGCCGCAATCGCCTGCGCCCCGCCAAGGCGGTAGATCTCGGTCACGCCCGCCAGTTGCGCGGCCAGCAGGACCAGCGGATTGACCACCCCGCCCGGCGTCGGGCAGCAGATCACCAGCCGCTCCACCCCCGCCACCTCTGCCGGGATCGCATTCATCAGAACCGAAGAGGGATAGGAGGCAAGCCCCCCCGGCACATAAAGCCCCGCCGCCGAAACGGGCGTCCAGCGCCAGCCCAGCCTTGCGCCATTCTCTTCCTGCCAGACCGCATCGGTCGGGCGCTGGCGTTCGTGATAGGCGCGGATCCGCGCTGCCGCCAGTTCCAGCGCCGCGCGGTCCTCGGGCGTGACCTTGGCGATTTCCGCCTCGATCTGCGCCGGGGTGAAGGCCATGCCGGTTTCGGCCAGATCCAGCCGGTCGAACCGCTGCGTCAGATCATGAAGCGCCGCATCGCCCCGCGCGCGGACTTCGGTAATGATCGCGGCCACGGCGGTGTCGACATCCTCGGCCTCTTCGCGCTTGGCCCCCAGAAGCGCCCCGAAGGCCGCCTCGAAACCGTCGTCGGTGGTGGTCAGGATCTGTGCCATGCCGGGCGCCTCCGCTGGTTCACGCGCCTTCCATAGCCCCGGCGGGCTGAGGCCTCAAGGGCGATGGGCGGGGATGGCGGTTCACAAGCCGCGAGATTTTGACGCGCTGGCCGGGCCCGGACGATATCGAAAAGCGAAAGTTGTAAACCGCTGATTCCTGGCTGCAAACGTCCAGCCCAACGATTGATTTCAAACGTCTATTTGGGGGAAGTGGCAGCCCGTAGGGTTGTATCTTTTTCGCATGATAGCAACGCATTGGGTTGTCCAAACGGGGTAAACCCTGCCATTGAAATCAAACGGAAATCTGGGGCTGCGTCCAACGAAAGATCCGCCTCTTTTCTTTCCAAACAGATGCAGCCCGATCACAAGCGCATGTCGCGGATGCTGGGCTATACGCTGACCATCGGCACCCCCGAGGCATGGCAGGGCTTCCGCCGCGTGGCACAGGTCAGAATGACCGAGGCCGAGCGCGCGATGCTGGCTTTCTTCATGCTCAACACCCTTTCCCGCGATCTTGCGGAAGGCATCGCCCGCTTTGCCCTTAACGCGGCTGGCGACCCCTTGCCGCCCTTCCTTGGGGGCATGGAGGACGCGCGCAGTTGGGCGGGATGGGCCACGCGTGACGAGCTGAAAGCCTATGCGCTGGCCTCCTTCGAGGCCATGACGCCGCAAGATCAAGCGGCCTTCTTTCAACATATCAGCACTTGCGAGGTGGCAGCATGAAGATGCTTGTGCATCGGGTTTCGACGGTCGAGGCCCCCCCTTTTGATCTGGCCACCATCAAAACGCACATGCGGATTTCCTTCGATGATCATGATGACGTGATCAACAATATCGGCCATGCGGCGGCGGCGGAAATCGAACACTTCGCCCAAGTCGCGTTTCTGACCCAGATCATCCGCGTAACGATCTTCGATCCCGCGCTGACCTCGGGCTTGCGTCTGCCGGTCGGCCCTGTGGCGGAGGATGCCACGATCACGGTGACCATCGACGGAGAAGCCTTCACGGGTTTTGCCTTTGCGGGCGGGAACCGGCCTTACATCAACTGGAAGCGGCCTTGGTTCGACCTGAACCCGACGAGGGTGAATATTGAGTATCAGGCGGGCTTTGGGGCGACCCATGAGGCGATCCCGCATGATCTGGCGCAGGCCCTCATGGATCAGGCCGCGCTGCACTATGACGGGCGGTCGCCCATGTCGGCCAAGGAACTCACCATGTCCCCGCATATGGCCCGGATCGGTGCCCGGTATCGCGGGGTATCGGCATGACTACCCTTGAGCTGGACGAGATCCTGACCATGCGCTGGCCCGGCGTTCTGCGCCGCGTGATGGGCGATGCCGAGGCGGATGGTTTCGCGCGTGGCTTTGCCCGGTCCATCGCCCGCCACGGCAAGCGGCGGGGCTGGATGCCCAGTCAGAAGCAAGAGCGGATCATGCGGCAAATGCTGGACGAATACGGCGGTGCATTTGAGCCGGACATGGAGCTGATCGAGAAGGAGTGAGGAAAGAAGATAGCCCGCCGTTGGCGCGGCGGGCCGATGTGCGCGGGACGGTTCAGACGGTGGCCGCTCACATTGAAGGAAGCATACCACGGGGTGGGATCAGATGCAAAGGGCAGTCCGAACGACCGAAGCCCGATCCCCTGCACAGCGTCCGAGTGCAGCAAGTAGCGGTCAACTCTCTGGCGAGGACGCGCGCACAGAGAGGCCCTAAGCGACGGCCCGGCTCCGGCCAGCAAGATCGCGGTGGGCATAGGGACAGCCGCAGCCATGTGCTGTGGGCTGTCGTCCTATGCCCATCACTCCGACCCTCACCATCCAGCAGGATGGGAAGCAGAAGACGCAACGATTGAATATGAGAGAGGACGGCAAGACGATGAACGGCAACACGGCAGCTCTGGGCGACCTCTTCGGCGGATCTGGTCCCAATGCCCCCAAAGTCGGCGGCCCCGGGACCGCGCGTGTGAGTGTTGCTTTCTCTCTCCTGAAAAAAATCAGGGGAAAATCGCAAGCCGTCCGCGCCATTCAATTTCTGGGCCTTTTGCACGTTCCCGAGGGCAAGAAGGCCGGAAAACCCCTGAAACTGGCCGATTTTCAACGGAAATTCGTGAAAGGCTCACTTGCCCGGAAAGTCATGGTCGGGGTGCTGTCGATCGGGCGCGGCAATGCCAAGACGGCCCTTTCGGCGGGGCTGGCCTTGGCCGAGCTGGTGGGCGCGCTGGAAGAAAAGCCGCAGCCCAAACGCGAAATCATCCTTGCGGCCCGGAACCGGGATCAGGCCAAGACCGCATTCCAGTTTCTGGTCGGCTTCATTCAGGGCCTGCCCGAGGCGGATCAATCGCTGTTCACGATCCGGCGCGGCTCAAAGCTGGAAGTGGAGTTTGCGGGCAATGGCGGCGGGCTGGCGCGCGTGATCGCAGCCGATGGCAAGTCCATTCTCGGCGGTGCCCCGACCCTTGCAATCATGGATGAACGGGCGGCATGGGAACGCGAGAAGGGCGACAGTCTGGAAAACGCGATCCTTTCCGGGCTTGGCAAGCGTGACGGGCGGGCGCTGATCATTTCCACCAGTGCGCCCGACGACGCGAACACCTTTTCCCGCTGGCTGGATGATCCGCCGCCCGGAACCTATGTGCAGGAACACCGCCCGCCCTTCGGCCTGCCCGCCGATGATCTGGAAAGCCTGCTGATCGCCAATCCCGGTGCGACCGAGGGCATCGGCGCGGCCCCGGAATGGCTGGTGTCGCAGGCGCAGCGCGCAATCGCCCGTGGCGGCTCGGCCCTGTCCAGCTTCCGCAACCTGAACCGAAACGAGCGGGTTTCGACCGAGGACCGTTCCGTGCTGGTGACGGTCGATGAATGGTTGAGTGCCGAGGTTGCGCCCGATGATCTGCCCGGGCGGGATGGCCCCTGCATCCTCGGCGTTGACCTCGGCGGGTCGCGTTCCATGTCGGCGGCGGCATTTTACTGGCCAGAAACCGGGCGGCTGGAAGCCCTCGGCACCTTCCCGGCAACCCCTTCGCTTGCGGATCGGGGCGCATCCGATGGCGTGTCGGATCGGTATTGCCAGATGCAGGACCGGGGCGAACTGTCCGTCATGGGTGAGGCGACCGTGCCGCCCGGCCCATGGCTGGCCCGGATCGTGGCGCATCTGGACGGGATCACCCCGGATTGCGTTGTCGGGGACCGTTTCCGTCATGCCGAATTCAGCGAGGCGATGCAGGCGGCAGGGCTGGCCCGCGTTCCCTTCATCTGGCGCGGCTTCGGCTGGAAGGATGGATCGGAGGACATCGAGCGATTCCGCCGCGCCCTGTTTGACGGCGAAGTGAAGGCGGCGCCCTCGATGCTTCTGCGCTTTGCCTTCTCCGACGCGATCACGCTGGTTGATCCGGCGGGCAATCACAAGCTTGCGAAGGCGCGCAGCCTCGGGCGGATCGACGCGGCGGCGGCAACCGTGCTGGCCGTGGCCCAAGGCGCGCGGATGAAAGCCGCCCCGACCCGGAAAGCGAGGGCGCTATGGGATTGATCCGCAAGGACCATGCGCGCCATTCCAAGCGCGTCACGTCAACCCGGCGCTGGCAGGTGCTGCGGCACCAGATCCTTGAGCGGGATGGCTGGAAATGCCGCTGCTGCAATGAACGCCGCCGGCTGGAAATCGACCATATCAAGCCGGTGCGGACGCACCCGGAATTGTCCTTCGATCCGCGCAACCTGCAAACCCTCTGCGGCCCCTGCCACACGAAAAAGACCCGGATCGAGTGCGGCCACAAAGAGAAATCCCCCGAGCGGAAAGCTTGGGCCGATGCCGTTGCCGAACTGGCAGCGGAAACTGCAACCCAAGCAAAGGAGTAAACCATGCTTGAATCTGTCAAGATCGCCCGGCGTCAGTCCGAGATCCGCCAGCAACTGTCCGAGCTGGTCGGCAAGCCCAGCCCGACCGAGGACGAAACCCGGTCTATGGAAACCCTTGATGCGGAATACCGCACCAATGAAACCCGCTATCGCGCGGCCCTGATTGCCGAGGATACCGAGCGCCGCGAAGCCGGGGCCGATCTGGAAACCCGCGCGGGCCGGGAATGGGAGGATCTGGTGCAGGGCTTCGAACTGCGCCAGGTGGCCCTTGCCCTGTCCGAAGGCCGCAATCTGGACGGGCGCACCGCCGAAGTGGTCGAGGAACTGCGCAGCCAAGGCGGCTATCGCGGCGTTCCGGTGCCTTGGGCTGCGCTGGAAGTGCGCAATACCGTGTCCAGCGGCACCCCGGACCCGATCAGCACCCGCCCGATCATTGACCGGCTGTTCCCGGAATCGGTCGCGGGCCGGATGGGCGCGCAGATGATCAGCATCGACGCGGGCGCGGTGGAATGGCCGGTCACGACTTCGGCAGTCTCGGCAGGCTGGGCCGCGACCGAAGGCGGCAACGTGGCCGGGCCGACGCAATACACGACCGCCGACCGCGCCCTGAAGCCCGATCACAATCTGGGCGTCCAGATGCGGATCACCCGCAAGGCGCTGCAGCAATCCGGCGCGGCGCTGGAAGCGGCGATCCGGCGCGACATGCAAGGGGCCATGGGGGCCGCGATGGACCGGGCCACCTTCCTCGGCACCGGGGCGGACGGGCAGCCCTTGGGCGTGATCACCGGGGCGGCGACCTATGGCATCACCGTCACCGAAGTTGACGCGCTGGCAAGCTGGGCAGCCTTCCGCGCGGCGGTTACCGCCTTCATGGTCGCCAATGCTGCAACCGGCCCCGCCGCGATCCGTGCGCTGATCCGGCCCGAGCTGTGGGACTATCTGGACGGCGACCTGATCACCGGCACCGCCGTTTCCGAATGGGACCGGCTGACCGCCCATATCCCGTCGGGCAATATCGCCATGTCCAGCAATGCCCTTGCCGCGCTGGCCGGTGACGTGCTGGCATCCTCGGCCCTGCTGACCACGGCGACCAGCGGCGTTTCTCCGGTCTTTGTGGGCGCATGGGGCGCGGTGGACGTGATCCGCGATCCCTTCACCGATGCGCAATCGGGCGGGCTGCGGATCACGGCGCTGGCCACGATGGACGTGACGGTTGCGCGCCCGGTGCAGCTGCGCGTCCTGACCGGCCTTGAAACCGCCGTGTCCGGGGGCTGATCCATGCTGTGGGGCGATCACACCGGCAGCCTTGAGCTGCGCACCGAAGGCGGGGCAACCCGCCTGACGGCCCGTTTCCCCTATGGACGGGAAACCGAAATCGCGGCGGGGCGGCATGAGGTGATCGCCCCCCGCGCCTTCCGCGCCCGGATCGAGGCCGGGGCGGAAATCCATCTGCTGGCCGGGCATGACTTTGAAAAGCCGCTGGCATCCCGCGCGGCGGGCACCCTGACCATGACCGATTCCGATGATGCGCTGACGCTGGATGCCCGGATCGAGGGCGGCACAAGCTGGGCGCGCGACTTCCTGTCTGCCCATGCCTCGGGCCTGATCCGGGGTCTGTCGCCCGGCTTCCGCGTCCCTGTCGGCGGGGAGCGGATCGAGCGGCGGGGCGCGGGCATCCTGCGCACCATCGCCTCGGCCGAGCTGTTTGAGCTGTCGGCCGTCACCCGCCCCGCCTATCCGGCCGCCCAGATCGAGGCGCGGAACTGGCAGCCGGTGGGCGATGTGGCCGCGCAGATCGTGACCCATCACCTGAAACGCTGGAGGCTTTGATGTTCGGATGGTTGAAACGGTGGGCCGCGCCCGAGGTTGAAAAGCGGTCCAGCGGCGCGGGTTACACCGCCCAGGTGATGGCCGCGCGGGAAAACTGGATCAGCGGCAACCTGACCGTGGCCGAACTGACAGCGGCGGTGCAAAGCTGTGTCAGCCTCTGGGAAGGGGCCTTCACGCTGGCCGATGTGAAGGGAACCGACCTGCTGGACCGGCAGACCATGGCCCTCATCGGGCGCGGCCTTGCCTTGCGGGGTGAAGCGGTGTTCCTGATCCGGGATCGGCTGATCCCCTTCACCGACTGGGATCTGACCACGCGCGACGGCATCCCCCGCGCCTATCGGGGCCAAGTGCCCGAGGTGGGCGGCGGGCGCATGGAAACCGCATTGGCAGCCGAGGTGCTGCATCTGCGGATCGCCTCGGATGCCTTCACGCCATGGGCGGGCAAGTCGCCCCTGTCGCGCGTTCCCCTGTCGGCATCTCTGCTGGCCGAGGTGGAAACCGCCCTGCGCGATGTTTACCGCGATGCGCCGCTTGGCAGCCAGATCGTGCCGGTGCCGGACGGATCCGCCGATGACATGGCCACCCTGCGCGGATCGTTCAAAGGGCGGCGGGGGGCGGCTCTGGTGATCGAGGGCCTTGCGCAATCGGTCGGCGCGGGGATGCACCCGCAGCTGGGCAAGTCGCCCGATCAGCTTTCCCCGGATCTGTCGAAATCCATGACGGGGGAAAGCCTGACAGCCGCGCGCGATGCCGTGTCGCTGGCCTTCGGTGTCCTGCCTGCGATGATGAACCGATCCGTGACCGGCCCCGCGGTGCGAGAGGCGCAACGCCACCTTGCCCAGATCGTGCTGCAACCCTTGGCCCAGATCGTGGCCGAGGAAGCCGGGGCCAAGCTTGGCGGGCGCGTCCTGATCGACGTTGTTCGGCCCATGCAAGCCTTTGACGCGGGCGGCAAGGCGCGGGCGCTGTCCACTATGATCACGGCGCTGGCAGCCGCCAAGGAAGCCGGGATCGACGGCACGACCCTGCAGGACGCGCTGGCCTTCATCGACTGGCATGACGAATAGGGCAGGATGCGCCCTGCGCAAAGGGTTCGCGCAAAGCATCCCCGTTACTCGGTGAGTGGGTAAACCCCGAGAGAGTGCCGCGCCTTCCCGTGGGCGCGGCGCTCAGTCTTCCTGATCCTCAACCACTGTTTTTCGAAAAAATCTCAAGGCAAAAAGAAACGCAATCACGGCTGGCGTCATAATTACTCCCCAACCGTTAAAGAAAAGAGACTCCATTTCTTTTTCGGGCAAGGCGGTTTTTTGTCCGATCATATAAAACGCGTCCGCAATACCAAGCGCTAGAAAAATCGCCAAAAGAAAGTATACGTATCGGTCAACTACAAAATCAAACTTCTTTGGACGGTTCTTCCCAACCCAAAATGGAAATCCAATGGCGGCAGTGATTGCCATTACGATAAGGGAAACTGCCACTGCATCGAACATTGCTAATTACCTTCCTTATCCAAAATCGAATCGGTGATTAACTTGTGCTCGTCCAGCACCTGCCGGATAAACTCCGGCCTGCTTGGCTCCGGGTCCAGCTTCGCGCGTTCGGCATCGACCCATGCCAGAAGGTCGGGCTGTAGCCGGACCATCACGGGGGTGCCTTGACCAGTAGCTGGCCGCCCCATCTTCTTTTTGGTATCATTTTGTTGTTGTTCACTCATGAACAATATGATACCAGATAAAGCGGATCGGACAAGAGCTGGAACCTCTCGCCCGATCCTAACCGAAACCCTGTTCTTAGGAGGAACAGCGAATGGCTATTCATTGCCATAGCGGACAGGCCATGCCTGCCGCAAGCCTGCACGAAATCCACGACATGCTGACCCTTGCCCTTGACGCGACCGAGCGCCCGAGCGGCTACAGCCAGACCGAACGCGAGGCCCGCAGCTACGTCCGCGCCGCCCTGCGCCGGACTGAACGCTTGATGGGGGTGCGGGCATGACACCGGAACTCAAGGAATATCTGGCCGAGCTGCAAAGGAAGGCCATGCGGCTGCAGGTTCTGATCAGCGCCATGAACGCCTGTCTGGACGATGAAACGCTGCAGGATGCGGTTGTCGCCATGGTGACCGCAGCCGAGGAACTGGCGACCGGCCTGAACAGCGGCCTTGACAGCGTGTCCCTGCCGGAGGGCGTAGCATGACGATCAGCGAAGAATTCCGCACTGCGCATGAGGATGTATCCCTGAATATCAGCCGCGCTCATGGCTTGGTCAATGCGCTCTACTTCGTCATTCAGGGATCCGACGAACTGATGAGCGATACCGATTCGTCCCGCGCGGTCACAAGCCTTGTGGCGATGCTGGAAGACGTGATCACGGCAGCGCATGACCTGCACAGCCGGTCATGGCAGCTGGCGGGCGGGAAATGAGCTGGATCGCGTGGCGCATCATCGCCCCAGTGGCCCGCGCCCTCGGGATCAACCTCAACTGGATCTTTGACCCGTGGTTCCCATGGCAGCGGCGGAAACCGTTCTGGATCGGGCGGCGGGCGTAAATGTGATATGCTCATTTAGGATTGACCGGGCATCGTAAGTGTGCTTTACGCAATAACATGAAATCCGGTCCCTTCATCAAAGCAGTTGCCGCCGCCTATCGTCTGGACGCACAGACGGTCACGCTTTTCGCGCGCAGCCTAAAAGAGGCCGGTCACATGACAAGCGGTGCGCGTGGCGTGAACGCCCCGCACATGATGCCCGGTGATCTTGCGGCGCTGACCATCGCGCTACTGGCAACAGAAAAGCCAACGAAAGCAGTTGAAATGTTCGAAGCGGTCGCGGGAATGCAGCTTGTGGGCGAAGGGCATCATGGCGCCGTCAAATCGCAACTGCCGGACAAAGATCACACTTTTCTGGATCTTCTGACCTACCTTTGCGACCCCAAAAACAAACTGGACAGCAAGTTTCCGTTTCAGATCGAGGTGACGGGCGCGGCCAATGCAACGCTCAAGCGACCGGATCTGGCGGTGATGTATTGGAATCGAAGCGAAGCAGAGCGGCTACAGAGCTTCTGGGACAACGCCCCGGCAGAGTGGGACGAAGGCAACGCAGATGCCTTGGCGGCAGAGTTCGACACATCACCCATGAGTGCCTTCGGCATGGTCACCACGCGCGAAATTTCTTCCACAACACTTCTGAATCTCCGGCGTTTTGTGTTCCTCGATCTGCCACAGGAGGGCTGAAACCGTGACCCAAGCCCGCGCCTCCCTCAAGCAATCCGACCTGACCCGCTATGCAAAGGCAATGCGGGCGGCTGGCATTGCTGAATGGCGCATCGAGATTCTGCCGTCCAAGCATGTCATCATCGCCGGGAAGGTGGACGACGCCGCCGCCGGGCCTGATCCTGACGAGCTGCTGAAATGACGCGGCGCAAGAACCCATATCCCGGCGTTCGCAGGAACATCGTCAGCGGCCATATCTACTGGAAATTTGAGGCCGGGGACTTTCGCTGCAACATCCCCGGCCCCTATGGTGGCCCTGAGTTTCTGGCGGCTTATGAGGCTGCCCTGAAAGGTGCAAAGGCCCCGAGATCCACCGCTGAACCCGGCACCGTGGCATGGCTGATCGAGCAATATCTGGGCAGCCTGAAATTCCTGAACCTGTCCCAGTCGCGCAAGCGCAGCATCCGGGGCGAACTGGATTGGCTGCGCGGCATGGCGGGCAAGTATCATTTTGCGCGCCTTGAGGTCCGGCACATCGAGGCGTTGATGGGCAAGAAAACCGGGCCAACTGCGGCGAATACCGTCAAGAAGAACCTGTCGATGCTGTTCAACTTCGCGGCCAAGAAGCTCGGCTATACCGGCCCGAATCCGGCACGATTTGCCGAGAAGATGAAAACCAACCCGGACGGATACCACACATGGACCGATGCCGAGGTTGACCGCTTTCTTGCCCGGCATCCGGCAGGATCGAAAGCCCGGCTTGTCCTGTTGCTGGCGCTCAACACCGGTATGTCGCGCTCTGATCTTTGCCGCGTCGGCTGGCAGCATGTTACCCAGACAGGCGGCAAGGCGCGGATCGCTTACAAGCGGGCCAAAACGTCGGTGGCGGCAGATCTGCCGATCCTGCCCGATCTGGCCGAGGAACTGGCAAAGGTGCCGAAAGACCGCCTGCTGTTCATCACGCAGGACGCCAAGCCCATCGGATACAAGCCCGAGACGCTCGGCAACTGGTTCCGTGATCGCTGCACCGAGGCGAAGGTGCCCGGTTCGCTGCATGGTCTGCGCAAAGCAGGTGCGACCCGGCTGGCGGATGTGGGGGCATCGAACTGGGAAATCGCATCCTATCTGGCGCACAAGGACACCAAGCAGGCCGATACCTACACCAAGAAGGCGAACCGCTCAAAACTTGCTGACAGTGGGTTCGCCAAGCTTACAAACGTGTCCAACTTTCCTGATACGTTGGACAGAAAGGCAAAAAATGCCGATCAATAACAACCACTTGCAAGGCGAAGTGGCAGCCCGTAGGGGAGTCGAACCCCTCTTTTCAGGTTGAAAACCTGACGTCCTAACCGATAGACGAACGGGCCATCGCTGGCGTGAGGCGGTGTTTAGTCAGAGGCTTTGCGACTCGCAAGAGGAAATATGCGGCATCCCTCACGGGAAGGAAAATTTTCTTGCCATGGTGTGGTTTTACCGGTTCCGGCGGGGGTATGTTTTTCAGAACCCCGGTTTCCGGGACTGCCGTTACAGCGTCCTGCCCGGGCCGACGGTCCTGCCTTTCTGCGCGACCGGGGTCGGGTGGCGTGGCGGGGCCGCCCGCCCTCTTGCTGCGCGGCTCTGCCACTGCCCCCGCCCGGATCATCCAGCAGGGGGCCGCGCCACCGGCCCGGTCAAGGCCCGATCAGGCGCCCCGTCACGGGCTGTGATGACTGTGATCCGCGCCGCCCGGCGGGTCGATCTGGAATTCGGTATCAATCCGCCCTGCCCGTTCGAAGATGAAGGTGACGGGATGCATCTCTCCCTCGACCAAGGGCGTGGTCAGGCCCATCAGCATGATATGCATGCCATCGGGTTCCAGCAGCACCACTTCACCGGGCGGGATCTCGACAGCCTCCAGCGCGACCATCCGGGCAACACCCCCGTGATGCTCGGTCACATGCAAATCAATCTTCGCGGCAATCCTGCTTTCGATGCCGATCAGCCGATCCGCCTCAGGCCCTTCATTGACGATGCCCAGATAGCCCGCCGCCGCGCGCGCCGAGGCGACGGGTTGCGGGATATGGGGGTGGATCAGTTCGATATCGCCCTGCGTCACGCCATGGGCCAGCGCCGCGGGCGTGGCCAGCAAAAGGGCAAGAACCATGCCGGTTCGGAACATCACAAATATCCTTTCATGTCATGGCCGCCCGGAGGGCAGGCCGGGGCAACCATGCTGCCTGCCCGTATCATACCGGCATCATACCGCCTGCCTGCCCGGGCGAAAGCCCCCGCGCCGTCACGCACGCCCTGCGTTAGCGCGACCACGCTTGCCGCCCCCCGCCCCAGCCGCTAGACCGGGGAAAATCCAGTTGGACGGAGGAACCCCCATGGCCGATGCCGCAGAATTCCAGGACCGCCTGTTGTCATTGGGCCTTGCCCGCGTGTCCGAGGCGGCCGCCCTTGCCTCGGCCCGGCTGGTCGGGCGCGGCGATGAAAAGGCCGCCGATCAGGCCGCCGTCACCGCGATGCGCAACCAGCTCAACCTTTTGGACATCAAGGGTGTCGTGGTCATCGGCGAGGGTGAACGCGATGAGGCCCCGATGCTTTATATCGGTGAGGAAGTCGGTTCCGGCACCGGCCCGGCTGTCGATATCGCCCTCGATCCGCTGGAAGGCACGACGCTGACCGCCAAGGACATGCCCAATGCGCTGACCGTCATCGCCATGGCACCGCGCGGCACGCTGCTGCATGCGCCCGATGTCTATATGGACAAGCTGGCCATCGGCCCGGGCTATGCGCCCGACACCGTGACGCTGGACATGTCGCCCGCCGAACGCGTTCAGGCCCTTGCCCGCGCCAAGGGCTGCGGCGCCGAAAACATCACCGTCTGCATCCTCGAACGCCCCCGGCATGAGGCGATGATCGCTGAAGTGCGCGCCACCGGCGCCGCGATCCGGCTGATCACCGATGGCGATGTGGCGGGGGTGATCCATTGCGCCGAGTCCGATGTGACCGGGATCGACATGTATATGGGATCCGGCGGCGCGCCCGAGGGGGTTCTGGCGGCTTCGGCGCTCAAATGCATGGGCGGGCAGATCTATGGGCGGCTGCTGTTTCGCAATGACGATGAACGCGCCCGCGCCGCCAAGGCGGGCATCACCGATCTGAACCGCGTCTATACCCGCGATGAAATGGTGACGGCGGATGTGATCTTTGCCGCAACCGGGGTGACCTCGGGATCCATCCTTGCGGGCATCAAGCGCGAACCTGACTGGATCACGACCGAAACCCTGCTGATGCGGTCGAAAACCGGATCGGTGCGCCGGATGACCTATCGCAGCCCCGTCCGGTGATGGAGGCCGCTGACACCCTCCGCTGACGGCATGCACTGCGCCTGAAAGCGCCTCCCGCGCTTTCATCTTGGTCCAAATACCTCCGCCGGAGGCTCCGCCCGGGGCCACCGGCACCGCCTTATGCCATAAGGGCACCCGCGCCTTGGACCGCAGGCCCCCCCGCACGGCCCTTGCGCCGCCCTGCATCCTCAGGCAGACCCGCTCCATGACCGACCGCGCTTTTCTTGATGTGACACGCTCTGCCACCGGCCGCCGCTGGATCGGTCCGACGGATGAGGAAACACGTCAGGCCGAGGCGCTGGCGCAGGGCAGCAGTCTGCCGCTGCCGCTTTGCGTGACACTGGCCCGACGCGGGGTGACGGCGCAGGATATCGACAGCTATCTGGCCCCGGCCCTGCGCGACCTTCTGCCCGATCCGTTGACTCTGCGCGACATGGGCCGGGCCTCCGAGCGTTTCCTTGTCGCGCTGAAACGGCGAGAGCGGATCGCGGTCTTTGCCGATTACGATGTGGATGGCGGCACATCGGCGGCGTTGATCCTGACATGGCTGCGCGCCATGGGGCATGGCGCCACACTCTATATCCCCGACCGGATTGATGAGGGCTATGGCCCCAATATCCCGGCCATGCAGGCGCTTGGCCGCGAGCATGACCTGATCCTTTGCGTTGATTGCGGAACGCTCAGCCATGACCCCATTGCGGCGGCGGGTTGTGATGTCGTGGTGCTGGACCACCATCTGGGCGCGGAAACCCTGCCGCCCGCGCTGGCCGTGGTGAACCCCAACCGGCAGGATGAGGATGGCAGCCTTGCCCATCTCTGCGCGGCCTCGGTCGTCTTTCTGATGCTGGTCGAGTCCAACCGCCGCCTGCGGGGCGAAGGTGTCACCGGTCCCGACCTGATGGCGATGCTGGATCTTGTGGCGCTGGCGACGGTCGCCGATGTGGCCCCGCTGATCGGGGTCAACCGCGCGCTGGTGCGGCAGGGTCTCAAGGTCATGGCGCGGCGGGAACGTGCGGGTCTGCGGGCGCTGGCCGATGTGGCGCGGATGGATCAGGCCCCCAGTACCTATTCGCTGGGCTTTCTGCTGGGCCCGCGCGTCAATGCGGGCGGCCGGATCGGGCAGGCCGATCTGGGCGCGCGCCTGCTGGCCACCGATGACCCGGCCGAGGCGGCGGCGATTGCAGAAAGGCTGGACCTTCTGAACACCGAACGCCGCGATATCGAGGCCGCCGTGCGCGCCGCCGCCATGGCACAGGCCGAGGCGCGGGGACTGGACGGTCCGCTGGTCTGGGCGGCAGGCGCGGGCTGGCATCCGGGTGTTGTCGGCATTGTCGCGGCACGGCTGAAAGAGGCGACAAACCGCCCCGCTGTGGTGATCGGCATCGAAGACGGCATCGGCAAAGGATCGGCCCGGTCGGTGTCAGGCGTCGATCTGGGGGCTGCGGTGCAGCGCGTCGCCGCCGAAGGGCTGTTCCTGAAGGGAGGCGGCCACAAGATGGCGGCGGGCCTGACGGTTGAGGAGGCCCGCATTGATGAGGCGATGGCCCGGCTGGGCGAATTGCTGGCACGGCAGGGCGCGGGGGCGGGTGGCCCGGCGGATCTGCGGCTGGACGGGCTGCTGATGCCCTCGGCGGTCACCCCCGACCTGATCGAGCGGATCGAGGCGGCGGGGCCTTTTGGCGCCGGTGCCCCTGCCCCGCGATTCGCCTTTGCCCATCAGCAGGTCAGCGCCCGGCGGGTCGGCGAAAGCCACCTGCGGATCAGCTTCGGGGACGGGATGGGCGTGAAACTGGACGCCATCGCCTTCGGGGCCTTTGACGGGCCGCTCGGGCCCTTGCTGGATCAGGGCGGCGCGGGCCGGTTCCATCTGGCGGGCAAGCTGGAGATCAACACATTCGGAGGCCGCAGCCGCCCGCAATTGCGGCTGGAGGACGCCGCCCGCAGCGACAGGGCGGACTGAACCAGCCGCCGCCCAGCCGCATGGCGGACCTCAATGCCGATACAGCAGCGACCGGCCCTTGTGGAACAGATGCACCTTGCCCGGATCGGCGGTCAGTGCGACCGAACGGTGCCGCAGACCGGCATGGATGCCCGGCAGTTTCGCCACGACCTGCGCCGCCTCGCCCTGCCGCTTGAAATACAGCAGCGTCACCTCGCCAAGCGCCTCGGTGATCTCCACCTCGCCGGTAAAGATCGCCTGATCCATGGTTTCGACCAGATCCTCGGGGCGCACGCCGATATTGACCTTCATGCCCAGATCGGAAACCTGCGTTGGAATGGCCGAACGCGCCGTGCCGCCGCCTTCCAGCCGGATCACCGTCATCGGACCGGTCTCGACCACCTCCCCCGCCAGAAGGTTCATCGCGGGTGATCCGATGAACTGTGCGACGAATTCGTTTTCGGGGCGTTCATAAAGCTGCAGTGGGCTGCCGACCTGACTGATCCCGCCCCCCGCCAGAACGACGATGCGGCTGGCCAGCGTCATCGCCTCGACCTGATCATGGGTGACATAGATCATCGTGCTTTCAGGCATCTGTTCCTTCAGCTGCGCAATCTCGATCCGGGTCGCCACACGCAGCGCGGCATCGAGGTTCGAAAGCGGCTCATCGAACAGATAGACCTTCGGATCCCGCACGATGGCCCGGCCGATGGCAACCCGCTGACGCTGCCCGCCCGACAGCGCCTTGGGCAGGCGGTCCAGATAGGGCGTCAGTTGCAGGATGCGCGCGGCCTTGTCGACGCCTGCGGCGATTTCATCCTTGGATTTCTTCGCGATCTTCAGCGCGAATTCCATGTTTTCGCGCACCGTCATATGTGGATAAAGCGCATAGGACTGGAACACCATCGCGATGCCGCGCTGCGCGGGGGGCACATCATTGACCAAAGTGCCGTCAATTTCCAGCGTGCCGCCGGTAATCCGCTCCAGCCCCGCGATCATCCGCAGCAGCGTCGATTTTCCGCAGCCCGAGGGGCCGACGAAAACGATCAGTTCCCCCTGTTTGATATCCAGATTGATATTGGCAAGGACCTTGACCTCACCATAGGCCTTTTCGACATTCACCAGTTTAAGATCGGCCATCGGTTCCCCCCTCAGACGCGCTTCACAAGGCAGGACCCCCAGGGCCCTAGCCGAACCTGGCCCGCCTGCCGCTCATCCGGGGCGACGGCCCCGACCGCCGCCCCGACGCTGCGCCAGTCGCCCGGCGGCAGGTCAACCGTCACCTCCTCCGCACCCAGATTGAAGGCACAGAAAATCTCATCGCTGCCGGCGCTGCGGATCAAGCTCAGCAGATCGCCCTCAGCCCGCATCTCGGTCTGCACGCCCTTGGACAGCGCAGGCTGGCCGCGCCGCAGCGCAATGGCCGCACGGTAATGCGACAGCAGACTGCCTGCCGCGCGTTGCTCGGACGGGGCCAGATGCAGATGCGCGGCAGGCACCGGCAGCCATGGCTTGCCGCTGCTGAACCCGCCCGTGCCATTGTCCGACTGCCAGACCATCGGGGTGCGGCATCCGTCCCGCCCCTTGAACTCGGGCCAGAATTCCTTGCCATAGGGATCCTGCAGATCCTCATAGGCGATTTCAGCCTCGGGCAGGCCCAGTTCCTCACCCTGATACAGGCAGACCGACCCGCGCAGGCACATCAACAGCGTCGCATAAGCCCTTGCCGCTGCGTCGGAAAGGTTCCAGCGCGTGATATGGCGCACGACATCATGGTTGGAATAGGCCCAGCAGGCCCAGCCCCGTGGTGCCGCCGCATCAAGCGCTGCAAAGGTCTCGGCCACCCGCGCAGGCGTCAGGGGCACGGGGGCAAGGAATTCGAAGGCATAGCACATCTGCATCCGCGCCTCGCCATCGGTATACTGGCCCAGAATCTCAAGCCCCCGCTGGCTGTCGCCCACCTCACCCACGGCGGCGGCGTTATACGGCTCCATCACGGCGCGCAGCCGCTCCAGAAAGGCGATATTCTCGGGCTGGCTTTTGTCGAACAGATGCAACTGGTGGTTATAGGGGTTCACCGCAGGTGCCGTATCGGCATTGCGCTGATCCTTGGGCAGGGGCGGATTGTCGCGCAGATGCCGGTCGTGGAAATAGAAATTGATCGTGTCCAGACGGAACCCGTCCACGCCGCGTTCCAGCCAGAATCGCGCGACATCCAGAAGGGCCTCCTGCACGGCGGGTTCGTGAAAGTTCAGATCGGGCTGCGAGGTCAGGAAGTTGTGCAGGTAATACTGTTCCCGCCGCGCGTCCCATTGCCAAGCCGGCCCTCCGAAGATCGACAGCCAGTTGGTCGGCGCCGTGCCATCCGGTTTCGGATCGGCCCAGACATACCAGTCAGCAAGGGGATTGGTCCGGTTCGCGCGGCTTTCGCGGAACCACGGATGCTGATCCGAAGTATGCGACAGCACAAGGTCGATCATGACCCGCAGGCCCAGTTCATGCGCGCGCGACACTACCGCATCGAAATCGGCCAGCGTGCCGAACATCGGATCGACATCGCAGTAATCGCTGACATCATAGCCGAAATCCTTCATCGGCGAGGTGAAGAAGGGGCTGATCCAGATCGCATCCGCGCCAAGGTCGGCGATATGCGGCAGGCGCTGCACGATGCCCGCCAGATCGCCGATCCCGTCACCCGTGCTGTCCTGAAAGCTGCGGGGATAGATCTGATAGATCACCGCGCCGCGCCACCAGTCGCGATCCGCCTGCCGCGCGTCCTGCCCAAGGCTTTGCATCATGCCCATCATCCGGTTCCCGTTACTTGACCGACCCGGCCAAGAGGCCGCGCACAAGGTATTTCTGCATGGCAAAGAACACGACCAGCGGCACCGCGATGGTGACAAAGGCCGAGGTTGCAAGGATTTCCCAATCCCCGCCGCGCGATCCCATCAGTTCCTTCAACTGCCCGGTCATCACCAGCTGATCCTGCGTATTGCCAAGGAACACCAGCGCCACCAGAAGGTCGTTCCATGTCCAGAGGAACTGAAAGATCGCGAAAGAGGCGAGTGCGGGGAAGGAAAGCGGCAGGATGATCTTCAGGAAGATCTGGAAATCGGTCGCCCCGTCGACCCGCGCGCTTTCGATGATCTCACGCGGCAGGCCGACCATGTAATTGCGCAAAAGGTAAACCGCCAGCGGCAGGCCGAACCCGGTATGGGCCAGCCAGATGCCAAGGTAACTTTTGCCAAGGCCAATCTCGTTATGCAGCTTCAAAAGCGGGATCAGCGCCAGTTGCAAGGGCACGACCAGCAGCCCCACCACCCCCGCGACCAACAGCGCGCGGCCCGGAAACTCCATCCATGCCAGCGCATAGGCGGCAAAGGCCGCGACAAGGATCGGAATGACAGTGGCCGGGATCGACACGGTCATCGTGTTCAGAAAGGCCCGGCCCAGACCTTCGGCCCCCAACACACGCCCATAGTTTTCAAAGGTAAACCGGGGCGGCGTGACCGAGGTGACGAAGATCCGCATGCCCCGCCTGCCCTCAAACTCGGTGGCCGAGGTCAGGCGGAAATCACCGTTCTGCAGAACCGTCAGATCCGCGCCATCATCGGCGGGCACGGTTTCCCCTGCCGGGAAGGCGCCGGGATCCCGCGCCGAGGTGCCAAAGGATTTCACGCTGCCGCGCCCGCCCTCGAACACATTGCCCGAAATCACGAAAACGCCGTTTTCGTCCACCGCATCCCCCGCCCCCGGGGCGCGGTATTGCAGCGTCTGTTCCGCCGGGAACATCGCCTTCCACCAGCCCGAGGCGGTGATCTGGTCGCGGTCGCGGAAGCTGGAAACCAGCAACCCGAAGGTTGGAAACAGCCACAGAAGCACCAGCGCAAGGGCCGACAGGTTCACCACCCAGACCAGCCGCGATTTCGTGCCGACGATATTGTCCATCACCGGGTCTCCTTCGCGGCATTGCGGATGTTCCAGATCATGATCGGCGTGACCATCAGCATGATGATGATCGCAGCGGTCGAGGCGCGGCCCGTGTCATTGCCGCGAAACATCCAGTCATACATCAGGTTGGCCAGAACCTGCGTGCCCCATTGCCCGTTGGTCATGGTCAGCACGATGTCAAAGACCTTCAGGACGGTAATGGTGATCGTGGTCCAGACCACAAGGATCGTGCCCCAGATCTGCGGCACCTTGATCTTGAAGAAGATCTGCAGGGGCGAGGCCCCATCAAGGATCGAGGCCTCGATGGTTTCCTCGGGGATGCCGCGCAGGGCTGCCGACAGGATGACCATGGCAAATCCGGTCTGGATCCAGACCAGCACGATCATCAGGAAGAAGGAATTGACGCCGGGAAGTGTCAGCCAGGTCTGCGCCTGCCCCCCCATAGCCGTCCAGACCGCGTTCAGGACACCGATCTGTTCCTGTCCGTCGGGGCGGTACTCATAAATCAACTTCCAGATAACCGCCGCCCCGACGAAGGAAATCGCCATTGGCATGAAGATCATTGCCTTGGCGAAATTGCCCCAGCGGATCCGGTCGGTGACCGCCGCTGCCACAAGACCCAGAAAGGTCGATGCCGCCGGAACGAAGACCAGCCACATCAGGTTGTTCCACATCGACTCGCGGAACTTCGCGTCATTGATCAGCCAGACATAATTGTCCGCGCCGACAAATGTTTCACCCCGCGCATCATGAAAAGACAGCCAGACCGAGACAAAGACCGGATAGACCAGATAGACCCCCAGAAGCGCCAGCGCGGGCATCAGGAACAGCCAGGGCCGGATCGCGCCCGCCCGGTTGATATTGCGCCCCGCCTGCGGCCCTGACGCCGGATAGATCCGGTCAAGGATCAGGTTCGAGACGAAGAAATATCCGATGCAGCCGAAGACCCCCACAAGGATCGTTACCGCCGCCATGCCCAATTGTTCCACGCGCGCCTCCCCCTCCCCAATGACGGGCACCGTCACTGGACCGCCCCGCCGTGACGGCCCCCTTTGCCTGCCGCGCGCCCGGGTTCCGGGCGCGGGCCTGTCAGGTCACTTGAGACTGTCCCAGGTACGCTGGATCTCGGCCGCGATTGTCGCGGCGTCGCCCCCGGCAGTGTAATCGACCATGCCCGTCCAGAACACGCCCGCCCCGATCGCCCCCGGCATCAGGTCCGACCCGTCAAAGCGGAAAGTGTCTGCCTCCAGCAGGATATCCCCCATCTTGCGCAGGGTCGGATCGCCATAGGTTTCGGTATTCACGCCCTTATGCGGCGTGAGAAACCCCGATTGCGCCATCCAGACCTCATGCGCGATGGGGGTCTGCAGAAATTCGATGAAGGCCTGCGCGACCGGGCTGTCCTCGGTCACGACAAACAGCGTTCCCGCCCCCAGCACCGGGCGGCCCAGATCACGGTCTGCGTAAGCGGGGAAATAGAAGAAATCGACATCCTCACCGACAAAGGTGCCTTCGGGAAAGAAGGACGGAATGAACGAGGCCTGCCGGTGCATGTAGCATTGCGGCGGAAACTGGAACAGACCCTTGGGACTGTCGCGGAAATCGGTCGAACCGACCGCCCCTGCCCCGCCCGCGACATGGGCATCATTGCGCGCGAACCAGCCGAATTCCTCAATCGCGGCCACGACTTTCGGATCGTCGAATTTCAGGTCATTCGCGACCCAGGCATCGTAATCGGCGGGGCTGTTGACCCGCAGCATCATATCCTCGACCCAATCCGTCGCGGGCCAGCCCGTCGCCGGGCCCGACCCCAGCCCGATGCACCAGGGCGTGTCGCCATCGGCCACGATCTGATCGGTCAGGGCGCGCAGGTCTTCCATGGTTTCGGGCACGTCATAGCCTGCATCCTCGAAATTTTCCGGCACATACCAGACCAGTGATTTGACATCGACCTTGTAGAAAAAGCCATACAGCGCCTCTTGCCCGTCCGCGCCCGCATAGGTGGCCAGATCGACCCAGGACTGCCCGGCTGCGTAATTTTCCCGCAGCCAGTCGGCGGTTGTCGCAGGCAGCGGGGCAAGCTGCCCCCGCGCGGCCAGATCGGCGGCAAGACCGGGCTGCGGAACGACCGCCAGCCCCGGGGGCGAACCCGCCTCGACATCAATCATCACGCGCTGCTCAAACCCGTCGCCGCCGGTATATTCGACATCGGCCCCGGTCGCGGCCTCGAAATAGGCGATCACGCTTTGAAAAAGTTCTTTGTCGATGCCGCCCCATGGCCCGTCGATGCGCAGACTTTGGCCTGAAAGGTCATGCGCAGCGCCGAACGCCTCATAGCTGTCCCAGTGGAACCGCGCATCCTCGCCGGGCGTGAATTTCAGATCCTGCGCCTGCGCGCCGCCCGCGATCAGCGCGAGCATGGCCGCGCCTGCCATCATTCTGGCCTTCATTGCATCCTCCCGATGATCCCCTCCCGGCGGCAGAATCGATTCAAACCGCTTTGGATAGGTCACATTCCCCGATCCCCTTCTTTGTGTCAATCCTTTGCCATGGCCCTGCCACCCGCAGCCTTCGCCCGACCGGGCCTCGATACGGGTTTGTCGCGCCAATCCGGCCGGGAATTCTGGTATACCTTTGACGCGCCAGCGATCCGCGGCTATTGTCCCCCCGACTTCAAACCGTTTTGGGCCAGCGATGAATCTCAAGCAACTTGCCAGCCAGCTTGGCCTTTCGCCGACCACGGTCAGCCGTGCGCTGAACGGTTATCCCGAGGTGAACGAGGCGACGCGCGAACGGGTCATGGCCGCTGCCAAACGGCACAATTACCGCCCCGATTCCCGCGCGATCCGGCTGGCGACGGGGCGCTCCATGGCCATCGGTCATGTCATTCCGGTCGCCACAAGGCATGAGATCGTGAACCCGATCTTTTCGGATTTCATTGCCGGCGCCGGTGAGGTTTATTCCCGTTCAGGCTATGACATGCTGATTTCGGTCGTCGCCGATGAGGATGAAGAAACCGCCTATCGCAACCTGCGCGCGCGGGGTGCCTGTGACGGCGTGATCCTGCATGCGCCGCGCCTGGACGATGCGCGGATCGACCTGCTGACGGAAATCGGCCTGCCCTTCGTCGTGCATGGCCGCTCAACCGGGGCGGCGCTGCCCTATTCCTGGGTCGATGTGAACAACCGCCGCGCCTTTGAGCGCGCGACCGGCTTCCTGCTCGATCTCGGCCACCGGCGGATTGCATTGGTCAACGGGCTGGAATTCATGGATTTCGCGATCCGCCGCCGCAAGGGCTATCTCGATGCCCTGGCGGCCCGGGGTATCAGCGCCGATCCCGCCCTGATGGCCAGTGACGAGATGACCGAGGCGCGGGGCCATCGCGCGGGACGGGACATGCTGTCCCTGCCCGATCCACCCACGGCCTTTGTCATCTCGTCGATGATTTCGGCCCTTGGCCTGCGCCGCGCGATTGAGGAGCAGGGCCTGAAACTCGGGCGCGATGTGTCGGTGGTGATCCATGATGATGATCTGAGCTATCTGCGCAATGGTGAGGACGTGCCGATCTTCACCGCCGCCCGATCCTCGGTGCGTGAGGCCGGCCGGCAGGCGGCAGCTATGCTGCTGGACTTGCTGGGCGCGCCGGACAGCGCCCCGCGTGAGGCCCTGCTAGAGGCCGAACTCATCATCGGCCAGTCGACCGGCCCCGCCCCGGAGCGCAAATAGGATGCTTCCCTCACGCAGTGATTTTCCCAAGGACTTCCTGTTCGGGGTCGCCACATCCGCTTATCAGATCGAAGGCCATGCGCAGGGCGGCGCAGGCCGCACCCATTGGGACGACTTTGCCGCAACGCCGGGCAATGTCGCCGGGGCCGAAGATGGCGCGCGCGCCTGTGACCACCTGAACCGCTGGCCGCAGGATCTGGACCTGATCCGCGATGGCGGCTTCGATGCCTACCGGTTTTCGGCTTCATGGGCGCGGGTACAGCCCGAGGGGCGCGGCCCCGCCAACCGCCAGGGTCTCGATTTCTACGACCGGCTGGTAGACGGGATGCTGGAGCGCGGGTTGAAACCGGCGCTGACGCTCTATCACTGGGAACTGCCCTCACCGCTGGCCGATCTGGGCGGCTGGCGCAACCGCGACATTGCGGGCTGGTTTGCCGATTACACCGAAATACTCATGGCCCGGATCGGCGACCGGATCTGGTCAGTTGCGCCGATCAATGAACCGTGGTGCGTGGCATGGCTGTCGCATTTCATGGGCCATCACGCGCCGGGGCTGCGCGATATCCGCGCCGCCGCCCGGGCGATGCATCATGTCTGTCTTGCCCATGGTCAGGCCGTCGCGGCCTTGCGCGCGGGTGGCGCGCGCAATGTAGGGGCCGTGTGCAATTTCGAATATGCCCATCCGGCCGATGACAGCCCCGCCGCCCATGCCGCTGCCCGGCTTTATGACGGGATCTACAACCGCTGGTTTGTCGAAGCGTTCTGTCAGGGGCGCTATCCCGATGATGTGCTGGAGGGCCTCGCCCCGCATCTGCCCGCAGGCTGGCAGGACGATATGGCCGGAATCGCCGCCCCGCTCGACTGGCTGGGGCTGAATTACTATACCTGCAAGCGCATCGCCCCTGCCCCCGGCCCTGATCCAGCCCCATGGCCTGCGCTGGCCGAAACGCCCGGCCCCCTTCCGGAAACCGCGATGGGATGGGAGATCTTTCCCAAAGGTCTGGGCCATTTCCTGCGCCGCATCGCGCGCGACCATGCGCCCGGCCTGCCGCTCTACGTCACTGAAAACGGCATGGCCGCCCTCGACGCCCAGACCGGCGGGGCTGTAGAGGACAACGACCGCATCACCTATCTTTCCGCCCATCTGGCCGAGGTCCGCGCGGCGATTGCGACGGGCGTGCCGGTCAGGGGTTATTTCTGCTGGTCGCTTCTCGACAATTACGAATGGGCCTATGGCTACGACAAGCGGTTCGGCCTTGTCCATGTGGATTTCGACAGCTTGCAGCGCACCCCGAAAGCATCCTATCACGCGCTTGCGCACGCGCTTGCGCGCCCTTCCGCGCAAGCCGCCCCCTGACGGAGCCCCCGATGACCGCCACCGATCCGCGCCCCAGCCTCGTCGCCGATATCGGCGGCACGAATACCCGCGTGGCGCTGGCCACCGGGGGCGCGATCCGCGAGGAGACGATCCGCCGCTTCCGCAATGCCGACCATCCGGGGCTTGCGCCCATCCTGCGGACCTATCTTGACGGGGCCGGGGCGGGCAAATGTGCCGGGGCCTGTATCGCCGTGGCAGGACCGGTGCGCGATGGCGTGGCGACGATGACCAATCTGGACTGGACCATTGACGCCAAAACGCTGGAACAGGCGACGGGCGCGCCGCGCGTGGCGATCCTGAATGACCTGCAGGCACAGGGCCATGCGCTTGGCCATATCCCGCCCGGAAAACTGACGCCGATCCTCCGTTCGGCGGCACTGCCCGCGCCCGGGGCGACAAAGCTGGTCATCGGCATCGGCACCGGCTTCAACGCGGCCCCGGTGCATGAAACCCCGCAGGGGCGGCTGGTCGCCCCGTCGGAATGCGGCCATGTCACCCTGCCGGTCCGCGATGCCGCCGACTTGCGCCTTGCCACTTTCATTGCCGAAATCCACGGTTTTCCGGGGGTCGAAGATGTGCTGTCAGGGCGCGGTCTGGAGCGTCTTTTCGCCTTTCAGGGCAAGGAAACCGGGCAGACCGGCGATCAGACTGCCGCCGGGATTGCGGCCGCGCTGGATGGGCAAGGCCCGTTTGGCCCCCGTGCGCAGGCGACGGGGCGGCTGTTCTCTCGCCTCCTGGGCAATGTGGCGGGCGATCTGGCGCTGATCCACCTGCCGTTCGGCGGCATTTATCTGTGCGGCGGCGTGGCGCGCGCCTTTGCCCCGCATCTGGCCGCGATGGGATTTACCGAAGGGTTCCGCGACAAGGGCCGTTTTGCAGGCTTCATGGAAGATTTCAGCGTCGCGGTGATCGAGGATGATTACGCCGCCCTGACCGGCTGCGCCGTGCATCTGGCGCAGGCCCAGTAAGGACGCCCGTTTTTTCTGTCCGCAAATATCCCGGGGGAGCCCCGTTTGCACGGGCATCTGCACGGGCAAACGGGGCGGGGGGCAGCGCCCCCTCCCCGCCGGGTTTGCAAAACTGACCCTGTCAGCCCGCCGCCCTGACCGCGCGCGCCGTCATCACGCCGACCAGATGCGCGCGATACTCGGCCGATCCGTGCAGATCGGCGATCATGTCATCGGCCGGAACCGTCAGCCCCGTGACCGCATCTGCGCTGAAATCGCCCGACAATGCCGCCTCGGCCTCGGCCCATCGGAACACCCCGTTATTCGAGGCCCCCGTCACCGCGACCCGCACCCCGTCGGCAAAGCGGGCAACAAAGACCCCCACCAGCGCAAAGCGGGACGCGGGCTGCGCGAATTTCACATAACCCGCTGCCTGCGGCACCGGAAAGCGCACGGCGGTGATGATCTCGCCTTCCTCCAGCGCAGTGGCGAACATGCCCTGAAAGTAATCATCCGCCGCAATGTCGCGCGTGTTCGTCACAATCGTCGCGCCCGACCCGAGGGCTGCCGCCGGATAACAGGCCGAAGGGTCGTTATTGGCAAGGCTGCCGCCGATCGTGCCCCGGTTGCGCACCGCCGGATCGCCGATCTGCCCGGCAAGGGCGGCCAGCCCCGGATAATGCGCCGCCGCCTTGGCCGCAACATCGGCATGGCAGGTCGCCGCCCCGATTGTCACACGGCCTTCCGCCGCCGAAACGCCCTGCAACTCGGCAATCCCGGTCAGGCTGACCAGCCGTTCGGGTGAGGCCAGGCGCTGTTTCATCGTCGGCACCAGCGTCTGCCCGCCCGCCAGCGCCTGCGCGCCGTCATCGCCCATTGCCTTGACCGCTTCGGCAAGGGATGCGGGTTTCACGAGTTCGAAATCATACATGGGTTTCCCTCCCTCAGCCGTTCATGGCCGCCCAGACGCGCGCAGGCGTCACGGGCATGTCGATATGGGTTACATGGGCATGACCCGCGCGTTGCAAGGCGTCGATCACCGCATTGACCACCGCAGGCGGTGATCCGATGGCCCCGGCCTCACCACAGCCCTTCACGCCCAGCGGGTTATGTGTGCAAGGCGTGATGCAGGAATGATCGACCGTGAACATCGGCAGATCATCGGCGCGCGGCATCGCGTAATCCATGAAGGACCCGGACAGAAGCTGCCCGTTGCCGTCATAGGCGCAGTTTTCCAGCAGCGCCTGACCGATTCCCTGCGCCAGCCCGCCCTGCACCTGCCCCTCGACGATCATCGGGTTGACGATATTGCCGAAATCATCAGCGGCGGCAAAGGACAGGACCTGCACCTTGCCGGTGTCAGGATCCACCTCCACCTCACAGCCATAGGCGCCCGAGGGGTAGGTGAAGTTCGACGGATCGTAGAACGCCGTTTCCTCAAGCCCCGGTTCAAGGCTTTCCAGCGGGTAATTATGCGGAACATAGGCCGCCAGCGTGACCCCCGCCCAATCCACCGATTTGTCGGTGCCCGCAACTGCGAATTTGCCGTCCTTCAGCTCGATATCGGCCTCGGACGCCTCCAGCAGATGCGCCGCGATCTTTTTGGCCTTGTTGATGATCTTGTTGGTGGCCTTCACGATGGCCGAGCCCCCGACCGCAAGCGAGCGGGAACCATAGGTGCCCATGCCCATCGGCGTGTTCGAGGTATCGCCATGCACGATGTCGATCTGGTTTGCGTCAATCCCGATCATCTCGGCCACGACCTGCGCGAAGGAAGTTTCATGCCCCTGCCCGTGGCTGTGGCTGCCGGTATAGACCGAGATCGAGCCGGTGGCATTGACCCGCACCGTGGCAGATTCGTAAAGCCCCGCCCGTGCGCCCAGCTGGCCCACAAGGTTGGACGGCGCAATTCCGCAGGCCTCGATGTAATGCGCGATGCCGAAACCGCGCAGCTTGCCGCGTGTGGCACTTTCCGCGCGCCGCGCCTCGAACCCCGCATGGTCCGAAATTTCCAGCAGCTTGTCCATCGTGGCCTGATAATTGCCGGTGTCATATACAACGGCGACCGGCGTCTGATAGGGGAACATGTCAGGCGTGATGAAGTTCTGCCGCCGCAGGTCAACCGGATCGACGCCCAGTTCCCGCGCGGCCTTGTCGACCAGGCGTTCCAGCTGAAACGTCGCCTCGGGCCGGCCCGCGCCGCGATAGGCATCGACCGGCACGGTATTTGTGAACACCGCCTTGACGTTCACATAGATCAGCGGCGTCTTGTAATTCCCAGCCATCAACGTGCCATGCAGCCATGTCGGGATCGAGGGCGCGAAGGTCGAAAGATAAGCGCCCATATTGGCATAGGTATCGGTGCGCAGTGCGGTGAAGTTGTTCTCGTCGTCCAGCGCCAGTTCGATCTTCGTCACATGATCGCGGCCATGAGCATCCGAAATGAAGGCCTCGGACCGCGACGAGGTCCATTTCACCGGACGTCCGACCAGCCTTGCGGCAAAGGTCACCGCCGCCTCTTCGGCATAGTGATAGATCTTCGATCCGAATCCGCCGCCCACATCGGGCGCCACGACCCGCAGCTTGTGCTCAGGGATCCCCAGCACGAAGGCCCCCATCAGAAGGCGGATCACATGCGGATTCTGGCTGGTGGTATACAGCGTGTACTGGTCGGAATGGGATTCAAAATCCCCCACGGCCACGCGCGGCTCCATCGGGTTCGCAACCAGCCGGTTGTTGACCAGTTCCAGCGTCGTCACATGCGCGGCCTTGGCGAATGCCGCATCAACAGCGGCCTTGTTTTCCTCGACAAACCCCCAATCGTAACACAGGTTCGAGGTCAGATCGTCATGAACCTTTACCGCCCCCTCGGCCAGCGCGGCCTTCATGTCCAGCACCGGGGTCAGTTCGGTGATATCAACCAAAACCGCCTCGGCCGCGTCTCGGGCCTGTTCATAGGTTTCGGCGATGATCATCGCGATGGGGTCACCGACATGGCGCACCTTGCCATCCGCCAGAACCGGATGCTTGGGCTCCTGCATCACCTGCCCGTGCCGGTCGGTGACCTGCCAGCCGCAGGGAATTCCACCGACCGCCGCAAAATCCGCCGCCGTCAGGATGCGCAGCACGCCCGGCATCGCCTCGGCTGCCGACAGATCAATCCCGTTGATCCGGCCATGCGCCACATCCGAGCGCAGGAAATGCGCATGGACCTGACCGCGAATGTTGATGTCGTCCGTATACCGGCCCTTGCCGGTCAGAAAGCGCATATCCTCGCGCCGCTTGGTGCTTGCACCGATGCCACCGTCTTTCGGCATGACAACCTCCCTTGATGCGATACGTCAAAAGCGGATCGCAAGTTTTTGATTTATCTCCTATTCCGCGGCGACACCAAGGCCGGAAACATCCTGCCCCGAGGCCGCCAGAACCGCCTTGACGATATTGTGGTAGCCCGTGCAGCGACACAGATTTCCCTCAAGATAATGCCGCACCTCATGTTCGGTGGGCTTGGGGTTCTCGGCCAGCAGGGCAGCTGCCGACATCACCATGCCCGGGGTGCAGAAGCCGCATTGCAGCCCGTGATGGTCCTGAAAGGCCTGCTGGATCACCGAAAGCGACCCGTCGGCATTGGCCATGCCCTCGATCGTGCGCACCTGCGCCCCCGCCACTTCCTGCGCAAAGACCGAACAGGATTTGACGGCCTTCCCATCGACATGAACCAGACAGGCCCCGCATTGCGAGGTGTCGCAGCCGATATGCGTGCCGGTCATCCCCAGCCCGTCGCGCAGAAAGGACGACAGCAGCGTGCGCCCTTCGGTGTCCGCCGAGACGGTCTTGCCATTCACCGTCATCGTGACTTTTGTCATGGTCATCCTCCCTTGAAAATCATCTGGGTAGCGATCCGGTTCAGCCGATCATGCGCTTGAACCAGCCCTTTTTCTGTTCGGGATCGGCGCCTTCTGCCGCCTCCCCGCCTTCCGTCACCTCTGCCTCATCCGCGTCCTGCGGCCCTTCGACGGCCTGCTGGAAACGGGCAAAAAACTCATCCGCCATCTTCTTGGCAAAGCCGTCGATGATGCGACTGCCAAGCTGGGCCAGCTTGCCACCGACATTGGCCTCTACCTCATAGGACAGAAGCGTGCCGCGTTCGGAGGGCGTCAGCGTGACATTGGCCCCGCCCTTGGCAAAACCCGCAGGCCCGCCCTTGCCCTCCCCCGTGATCCGCAGGCTTTCGGGGGCAACCATGTCGGACAGGGTCACCGCGCCGGTAAAGCGCGCCTTCACGGGGCCGACCTTCTGCACCACCACCGCCTCGAACCCTTCTTGGGGGCTGCCGGTCATGCTTTCGCAGCCCGGAACGCAGGCTTTCAGGACATCCGCATCAAGGATCGCGGCCCAGACGGTTGCGGGATCCGCCGCGATATCGCGCTGGTCGGTCAGTTTCACAGGTCAGTCCTCCCTTTCGCCCCTGCGCGTCGCGGCCATGGGCCGGGCAGCGTGCGATGCTGCCACACGGGGCATCGCGGGCCTTTGAAACACCCTATGCGCAAATCCGCAGGCAGGGCTATGGAACAATGGTCGTAGGCGCATCATGACGCCAGAACCCCGGTCAGGAAAGCCTGCAGCGCGGCGGGGTCCAGCGGTTTTTTCAGACAGGTCATTCCGTCGGGCAGGTCTGCCGCCTCAGCCCCCGACAGAAAAAGGCAACAGGGCAGATCGCCATGCAGATCGCAGAACTGCTGCACGAAACGGCTGGCCGCCCCGGCCCCGGCCGCGCCCGTGTCGACCAGCAGCACATCGGGCAGAATGCCGATTTCCGTGATCAGCGCCAGCGCTGCAGGCCCGTCAGCGGCATCCAGAACATTCATGCCCCATTTTTCCAGCAAAAGCCCGATGGCCCGGCGCAGATCGGCATCGGGTTCGACCAGCAGCGCGATGCGGTCGCGCGTCACTGCCCTTGCCTGCAGGCGCCCGGCGGCGTCGCTGCCCGGCGGGATTGCGGCCGGGGCGGCGGCACCCGCCCGTTCCACTGGGACCTGCAGCAGAAAGACCGTGCCCCGCCCCGTTACGGATCGCAGGCCCAAGGGATGACCCAGAAGAGCCGCCGCCCGCTCGACAATCGCCAGCCCCAGCCCCATGCCTTCCGAGGCCGAGGCGCGGGCATTCAGGCGGTGGAATTCCCGAAAGATATTGTCCTGTTCCGCCTCGGGAATACCCGGGCCGGTATCCCAGACCTCAAGCTGCAGCATCTGGCCCCGGCGCCGCGCCCCGACCACGACCCGGCCCCGTTCGGTATAGCGGATCGCATTGCCGATCAGGTTCTGCAGGATGCGCCGCAGATAGGCGGGATCGGATCGCACGACATGCCGCGCGGGCCAGACCCGCAGCGCCAGCCCGCGTGCCGCCGCCACGGGGCCGAATTCCTCGGCCAGTTGCGCAAGCAGCCCCGCCAGATCGACCGGGCCGGGTGTCACCGCCGCCTTGCCGCTGTCCAGTTTCGAGATATCCAGCAGCGCGCCCAGTATAGCCTCGACCGAATCCAGCGCATTCTGTGCCTTGCCCAGCGTCTCGCGCAATGGCGGGGGCATCGGGCCATCCTCGGCCGCAGACAGGAACAGCCGCGCCGCCGACAGGGGTTGCAAAAGGTCATGGCTGGCCGCCGCGACGAAACGCGCACGGCTGGCATTGGCCCGTTCGGCATCGGCCAGCGCGTCCTCCAGCTCCAGCGTGCGGTCGCGCACGCGTGCCTCCAGCGTTTCATTGGCCTGTGACAGCGCCGCAATCGCCGCGCGCTCGGCGGTGACATCGGAGAGTGAGATTACAAAGCCCCGGTCCGGCATTTCCTGCGCGAAGATATCCAGCACCAGCGCAGCATCGCCCCGTTCAGCGCCAAAGCGCAGATGCGGGCGCGCCGCCCCCCCGGCCTGCGCCGCAGCCCAAGCCAACAGCGCCGCCGCATCCAGACCTGCCAGCCGGAAATCGCGGGGCAGCCGGTCCATCAGCAGGCCGAATTCGGCCCCCATCCGCAAGGCCGACATCGGCAGGGCCAGCAATTCACCGAATCGCCGGTTCCAGCCGATCAGCCGCGCCTGCGCGTCGAAAATCGCCACCCCCTGCGCCAGATGGTCCAGCGTCGCCCGCACCCCGCGCGCCTGATCGTCCAGCAGCCGCCCGCGCGTTTCCCGTTCCAGCCGGATGATATCGGTCACATCGGTCTGCAGGATCACCGTGCCGCCATCCAGTGTGCGGTGTTCGGACACCTGCAGCCAGCGATCCCCGGTCAGGCTGACGCTGACATTGGCATGGGGTTCACGATGGGCCCGCATCCGGCCCGCGCGCCAATCGTCAGGCCCCTGCCCCGCAGGCAGCGCCAGATCAGAGGATCGGCTGACCATTCCGACATAATCGGCAAAGGCCAGCCCCGGGGCCAGTCGGGCATGGATGTCCCGCAAGGCCAGGCAAAATCGCGAATTAAAAAGGATCAGCCGGTCGGAGGGGTCGAACAGCGCGAACCCCTCCTGCAACTGTTCCAGCGCCGAGGCCAGATTGCGCCGCGCGGCCTCGGTCGCGCGATTGGCCTCGGCCAGACGCGCATTGGAGAGGTTGAGCAGATCCAGCGCGCGTTCCAGATCGCGCGTGCGCTCGCGCACCTCATCTTCCAGCAGCACGGCGCGCTGGAACTGCGCATAGGCGGCCCCGCCGTCATCGGTGGCCTGTTCGACGCGCTTCATCAAGGCGCCCGCAATGACCAGCAGTTTGTCGCGCTGCCGTTCGGGCGCATCCTGCGGGTCGATCAGGTCTGCGGGAACCTCGGGATCGGGGGCGCGCGCCATGTCAGACCCCCGGCGGATAAATCGCAACGCCGGTCAGCGTCTGGTTGACATGCATGGCGCCCATCTGTTCGCCATAGGTCGAAAAGCCCAGCACCCCATGCGCCCCCAGCAGTGCCGAGATTGCCCCCGTCATCTGCTTTTCCTGCGCCTCCATCCGGCGCAGGATGCAGTCGCAGGCCAGAACGGCGGGCGCCACACCGCCCTCGCGCAGTGCCTCCAGCCCTTCGGCCAGATGGGCAACCATGTCGCAAGGTTCGGCCAGCGTCAGCACCAGCCCCTCATCAATCGCTGAAAAGAACACCAGATCGCCATTCGGGGCGACCTCGCGGATGGCGCGGACATGATGCTGCCCACCGATCCGCACCACGACCGGATGGGCGGCAAAGGTGAAGGGCGTCAACTGTGCCGGATCCTTGCCCAGCAGCCGCGCATATTCCCGCGCGGCGGGTTCGGCATTGATCTGATGCACGATGCGCCGCGCAGGGCTGGCCGAGGTGACGACCATGCGCCGCGCCGTCGGGCGCAGATGGTCCAGCTTGAACACCCGCGCCCGGCAATCCGACCGCACCAGCGCCAGCACCGCCGCGTTTTCCAGCGCCCGCCCCTGATGAAAGACAAAGGTTCGCCCGAAACGCAGCCCGTCCCCCGCCGATCCGCCGAACAGCGGCACCGGCCCCAGCCCCGCCGCCAGAACGCCAGCCAGTTCATCCTCGCGCAGCGACAGCCCGTCCACCATCAGAAAGGCAAACTCATGCGCCCAGTGCGGTTCACGGTCCGCCAGCATCTGCCGGGCGCGGATCACCTGACCCGTCAGCGCCTCACGCCCGATGGCATCCAGCCCTTCGATCAGCAGCGGATGGGCGGTGAAATGCGCCGCCGGAAGCCCCACGGCCAGAAGGCTGTTTTCAGCATAGCCGCCGGGTGCGATTTCCCCCGCCGTGGTGCAGCCGATGACCGGCACCGCACCAAAGGCCGCCTGCGCCGCACCCGCGAGTGCTGCCGGGTCATGCCCCGGCCCCGCGAACAGCAGGACCAGCGCCAGCGGCCCCTCTCCCAGCCCGGCCTTCAGCGCCTGAACCGGATCGGCGGCATCGCCCGCCACATGGGCGCGCGGCAGATGGATGCCACCGCCGGGGGGCGGGCTGGGCGCGGGATCGGGACGGGTCCGGTCCACGCGCTCAGGCCTGATCCGGCATCAGGGCGGCAAAACTCGCCTCCTGCACGATCAGCACCGCCTGCGTGCGGCTTTGCACGCCCAGTTTGCGCATGATCGCGGTGACATGGGCCTTGACCGTGGTTTCCGCGATGGACAGGTCAAAGGCGATCTGCTTGTTCAGCCGCCCCTCGCAGATCAATTGCAGGATGCGCGACTGCTGCCGCGTCAGAAGCGCCAGCCGAGCCAGCGCCGCCTCACGCCGGTTGCCGGGTCCGCCCGGATCGGGAACATAGCCCTCGGGCAGATAGCGCCGACCGGCGGCCACCGCGTCAAAGGCCGCGCGGAACACCTCACGCCGGGAATGTTTCGGAACGAACGCCGCAGCCCCCGCCGCAAGCGCCGCCCCGATGGCGCGATGATCGGCCATCGAGGACACCACGACCACCGGCAGATCGGGCACGGCGCTGCGCAGCCGCACAAGCCCGTCAAAGCCCGTCACATCCGGCAGGTCGAGATCCAGCACCACCACATCGGGCAAGGGCACCAGATCCAGCCGCGCCAGCGCCGTCTCCAGCCGGTCCGCCGTGTCGATCGCGGCGATCCCCGCCACGGATTTGAGCGTCATCGCCAGCGCATCGCAAAACAGCGGATGGTCGTCGACGATCAGCGCATGACGAAACCCGCCCTTTGCGCGGCCGGGGGGGAAGGGAACGGGACTATCGGGCTTTGGCTGCATCGGCCTTTCCTTGAACTGCCCCTCAGGGTAGCAGCGCCGCAGGCCCGCGCAACAGGTCAAAAGGTCGAAGCATTTTCCGGGTGGGGTTGCCGTGAGGCACCGGGTTGGCGGTAAGCCCTCGCGATCTGTCCATGACCGGGGCCATCGCCCCGGTCATGCGAGGCGGGTGGAATTTGTCCTCCGGTGGCCCAAAGGCCGCCGGACAGCACCCGCCCGCCCCAAGGCGGGTGCTTCGCCCCCGCCCGGGCAGGCGCTGTCCTCTGATCTTTCGTGTGGCTGGCGGTTCCGGGGCAAGGTAGCGCTGCGGGCGGGGAAAAGCGGTGCTTTTCCTCATCCGCCCGAACCCGCTGCAAGCACAGCGCAAAACGGACTGGCGATAGAGAATCCTTTCCCGACTCGCCTGCCTGCCCGCTCAGGTCACCACATCCGGCGCGGTCCGGCCGGTATGCCCGGCAATTCCCGCGATTTCATGCGCGGCGCGGATCATCGGGCCCAGCGCCTCTTGCGGGTCAAGGCCCAGCCCATCGGGCCCGGGTGCATAGCGCTCAAGATACAGGCGCAGCGTCGCGCCCTCGGTCCCGGTGCCCGACAGGCGCAGCACGATCCGGCTGCCGCCCTCGAACACCACGCGCACGCCCTGATTGCGGCTGACCGAGCCATCCACCGGATCGGTATAGGCAAAATCATCGGCGGCAGCGATGGTCATGCCCTCGACCTCCAGCCCCGGCAGATCCGCCAGCCGTCCCCGCAGATCGGCAATCATCGCATCGGCCTTGGTCGTTTCGATGGCCTCGAAATCATGACGGCTGTAATAGTTCCGCCCGAACCGCGCCCAATGCGCGGCCATGATCGCCTCCACGCTTTCCCCGCGCGCGGCAAGGATGTTCAGCCATAGAAGCACCGCCCACAGCCCGTCCTTTTCGCGCACATGGTCTGATCCGGTGCCGAAACTTTCCTCACCACACAGCGTGACGCGGCCCGCATCCATCAGATTGCCGAAGAACTTCCAGCCCGTCGGCGTCTCAAAGGCCTCGATCCCCAAGGCCTCGGCCACCCGGTCCACCGCCGCCGAAGTGGGCATCGACCGCGCCACCCCGGCCAGCCCCTTGGCATAGCCGGGCGCCAGATTCGCATTGGCGGCCAGAACCGCCAGACTGTCGGAGGGTGAGACATAGATGCCGCGCCCCAGCACCATGTTGCGATCCCCGTCGCCATCCGAGGCCGCGCCGAAATCGGGTGCCTCCGCGCCCATCATCTCGGCCATCAACTCATGCGCCCAGGTCGGATTCGGATCGGGATGCATGCCGCCGAAATCGGGCAGTGGTGTGGCGTGAACCACCGTTCCGGGCGCCGCCCCCAGACGGTCCTCAAGAATGCCCTTTGCATAGGGGCCCGTCACCGCGCACATCGCATCGAACCGCATCCGGAACCCAGCCTGGAACAGACCGCGGATCGCGTCGAAATCGAACAGGCTTTCCATCAGATCGGCATAATCGGCCACCGGATCGACGATCTGCACCTCCATCGACCCCAGCGTCACCGTGCCCAGCCGGTCAAGGTCAATCGCGGGGCCGTCGAACAGGCTGTAGGCGCGGACGCCTTGCGTTGCGACATGGATCGCATCGGTCACCGCCTCGGGGGCCGGGCCGCCATTGGGCATGTTGAACTTGATGCCGAAATCCGCCTCCTCCCCCCCCGGATTGTGTGAGGCCGAGAGGATGATCCCGCCATCGGTGCCGTTCAGCCGGATCAGATGGCTGGCGGCCGGGGTCGACAGGATGCCGCCCTGCCCGACGATCACCCGCACCGCCCCCTGCCCCGCCGCCATACGCAGGATCACCTGCACCGCCTGATCGTTGTGAAACCGCCCGTCACCGCCCAGAACAAAAGTCTTGCCCTCGGCGCCGCCAATGGCCTGAAAGATCGCCTGCACGAAACATTCCAGATAATGCGGCTGTCGGAAGACCCTTGTCTTCTTGCGCAGCCCCGACGTGCCGGGCTTCTGCCCTTCAAAGGGTGTGACGGTGATGGTGCGGACGGCCATGGGTATTTCCCTTCTTTCAATCGTTCTGCGGCACGAAAACAAGGACCGAGCCTGCGGGGGCCTGATAGGATCCTGACAGATCCGTTGCTGTCGCCTCGGGGCGGGTCGTGTCAAGGATCAGCCGCCAGCGTGGCGCAGTTTCCGGCAGGTTCAGGCCGACCGGCCCGCCCGCGTTGAACCAGGCCAGCAGCGCCTCCCGCCCCTCGCCCGCGCCTTCGGCAGCCATGCGCAACTCTACCCCCAGACAGCGGAAATCGGCGTCATGCCAATCCTCGGGGCGCGGTTCAGCCCCGTCGGGGCGGCGCCAGATCACATCGCGCAACCCATCCGCCGCGCGGGCACGGGCATGCAGGAACCGTCGCTGCCGCAACACCGGATGGGCGCGGCGCAGGTCCGCCAGCCGCGCCATGAAACCGGTCATTTCGGCATCCCCCGGTTCCCATTGCAGCCATCCGGTTTCATTGTCCTGCGCATAGGCATTGTTGTTGCCGCCTTGGGAATTGCCCAGTTCATCCCCCGCCAGCCACATCGGCGTGCCCTGGCTGAGCATCAGAACCGCCATCAGATTGCGCCGCCGCAGGGCGCGGGCCGCATGGATCGCGGGTTCGTCTGATGGTCCCTCGACCCCCAGATTGTCGGAATGGTTGTCGCCATGGCCGTCACGGTTTTCCTCACCATTGGCGAGGTTGCGCTTGACGGTAAAGGACACGAGGTCCGCCAGCGTGAACCCGTCATGCGCGGTGACGAAATTGACCGAAGCGTGTGCCGCGCGCCCACCATGGTCGAACCGTTCCGCCGATCCCAGCAATCGCTTGGCCAGATCGGGCGCCATTCCCGCATCGCCGCGCCAAAAGCGCCGGACCCCGTCGCGGAACCGGTCATTCCATTCGGCGAAGGGATGCGGGAACCCCCCCAGCTGATACCCCCCCAGCCCGATATCCCAGGGTTCCGCAATCAGCTTCACCCGCCCCAGAACCGGATCCTGCCGGATCGCATCGAAGAAACCGCCGCGCGGATCGAACCCCGGCGTCTCTCGCCCCAGCACCGTGCCCAGATCGAACCGGAACCCGTCCACATGCATTTCCGTGACCCAATAGCGCAAGCTGTCCATCACCATGCGCAGCACCATCGGATGCGTCAGATCCAGCGTATTGCCGGTGCCGGTGTCATTGACATAGAACCGCCCGCCCTCACGCAGCCGGTAATAACTGGCATTGTCCAGCCCCCGGAAGGCCAGCGTCGGCCCCAGTTCGTCCCCCTCACCGGTATGATTGTAGACGACATCAAGGATCACCTCGATCCCGGCATGATGCAACCGGCTGACCATGGTGCGGAATTCCAGCATCGCATCGCGCAGCATGTAGCGCACATCAGGCGCGAAAAAGCCGATGCTCTGATAACCCCAGTAATTGCGCAATCCTTTCGAGACCAGAAACCGGTCATCGACAAAGGCATGGACCGGCAGCAGTTCCACCGCCGTCACCCCCAGCCGGGTCAGATGATCCAGCACCGGATCGGTGGCCAGTCCCAGATAGGTGCCGCGCAAGCCTTTCGGAACCTGCGGATGTAGCGCGGTCAGGCCCTTCACATGCGCCTCATAGATCACCGTATCGGTCCAGGGCCTGCCGGGGGGCGCATCCTCCCCCCAACTGAAGGCGGTGTCGGTCACCACCGATTTCGGCATGGCAAAGGCGCTGTCGCGATTGTCAAAGGACAGATCGGCCCGGGCGCTGCCGACGCGGTAACCCATCAGCGCATCCGACCAGCGCAGCCGCCCCTCCAGCCGCCGCGCATAGGGGTCGATAAGCAGTTTTGCCGGGTTGAAGCGATGCCCCTCCTCGGGCCGGTAAGGGCCATGGGCGCGAAAGCCATAGGCCTGACCGGGCAGAAGCCCTGCGACATGCATGTGCCAGACATCGCCATCGCGGTCACGAAAGGGCAGACGCGCAATCTCGCGCCGCCCGTCCTCGGCGAAAAGACACAGCTCCATCGCTTCGGCATGGGCGGAAAACACCGCAAAATTCACCCCATCCCCGGTGGGCGTCGATCCCATCGGCCAGGGCTGGCCCGGCCCTGCCGACCAGCCCGAGTGCCGCGCGGCATGGCTCATCGCAGCAGGCCTTCGTAAAGGGCGGCATAGGCGGACGCACTCGCCTCCCATCCCAGATCCTGCCGCATCGCGGCTTTCATCATCGCGGGCCAAAGCTTCGGCTGGCCATGAAGATCACAAAGACGCCCCAGCGCGCGGCCAAGCGCCATCGCATCCGTCGGATGAAAGACGATCCCCGTCGCCACCCCTGCGGCCAGCGCCACCGGACTGGCCGAAATCACCGTATCGGCCAGCCCTCCCACGGCCGAGACGACCGGCAGCGTGCCAAAGCGCAGGCCATACATCTGGGTCAGTCCGCAAGGTTCAAACCGCGACGGCACCAGCACCGCATCGCCGCCCGCAAACATCCGGCGGCTGAGGGCCTCATCATAGCCGATCCGCACCGCCACCCGCCCCGGATGGGCGGCAGCCAGCGCCTGCATCGCCCCCTCCAGCCCCGGATCGCCCGAGCCCAGCACCAGCAGCCCCCCGCCCTGCGCCACGAAATCCGCAGCAACCGGCGGGATCAGGTCGATGCCTTTCTGATCGGTCAACCGGCTGACGACAATCGCCAGTGGCCCCGGCACCTCCAGCCCGAATTCCGCGCAAAGGGCGGCACGCGCGGCCGCCTTGCCCTTCAGGCTGCGCAGCGAATAGGGCGCATCACCGGCCTCGGGCGACCAGACGGCGGTATCGACGCCGTTCAGGATGCCCGAAACATCGGCCGCCCGTTCGGCAATCACCCCTTCCAGCCCCATGCCGAACTCGGGGCGCATAAGTTCCTCGGCATAGCGGGGTGAAACCGTGGTGATCCGGTCCGCCGTCACGAGCCCCGCCTTCAGCGCGGAAATCCCGCCATAATATTCCAGCGCACCGGAATGGAACTGATCCCCCGGCAGGCGCAGTCTGGCCAGACGGTCGGCGGGGGCAAAGCCCTGAAAGGCGATATTGTGGATTGTCAGCACCGTGGGCACCGCCCGCCCGTGATAGGCGATATAGGCCGGAGCCAGCCCCGCCTGCCAGTCATGGGCATGGACCAGATCGGGCCGCCAGCCATCGGCCAGCCCCTCCTCGGCCAGCATTGCCGCCGCCCAGCAGAGTGCGGCAAAGCGTTCGGGATTGTCCGGCCAGTCGCCTTCCGGCCCCGAATAAGGCCCGCCCGCACGATCAAAAAAATGCGGCGCGTCCAGAAGCAGCACCTCCATTCCCGCCACGCGCCCGCCCCGCACCTCGCCCGGCCCGCCGAACAGATCGGCCTCGCGCCACAGCACCGGCCAATCCGCGATCCCGCCCCGCAAGCTGCGATAGGCGGGCATCAGCACGCGCATCTCCCAGCCTTGCCCCGCCAGCGCCCCGGGCAGCGCGCCCACGACATCCGCCAGCCCCCCGGTTTTCAGCAGGGGAACCGCCTCGGATGCCACCGACAAGACCCGTTTCTTCATGTCGCCTCGCCCCTGACTTCATCTGTTCAGAAATATCCTCGGGGGGTGTGGGGGGCAGACAGCCCCCCGCGTGCCCTCAGCCCAGCGCGCGCGCCCGCGCATCCAGCATGTCCTGCGTGACCAGCACCACGCCCGCCTCGGTGCGGCGGAACCATTTCGCATCCGCCTGCGGGTCCTGCCCGATCACCAGCCTTTCAGGGATCACCACGCCGCGGTCGATCACGCAATTCTTCAGCTCCGCGCCACGCCCCACCACGACATGCGGCAGCGCCACCACATATTCGAGACTGGCAAAACTATGCGTCCGGCAACCGGTAAACAGCAGGCTGTTGGACACCGAGGACCCTGAAACGATGCAATCGCCCGACACCAGCGACGACACTGCCGAGCCGCGCCGCCCGTCCTCGTCATGGATGAATTTCGCGGGTGGCACGATCTCGGCATAGGTCCAGATCGGCCAGGCATTGTCGTAAAGGTCCAGCTTGGGCACAAAATCCGTCAGGTCGATATTGGCCTGCCAGAAGGCGTCGATCGTGCCGACATCGCGCCAATAGGGTTCAGTCTCCAGCCCGCTGGTGACACAGCTTTCGGAAAAGCGATGCGCCATGGCCTTGCCGTTCTTCACGATCTCGGGGATCAGGTCATTGCCGAAATCATGGCTGGAATTCGGATCCTCGGCATCGCGCACCAGAAGATCGCGCAGAAAGGCCCAGTCGAAGACATAGATCCCCATCGAGGCCAGCGCATGATCGGGATCGCCCGGGATGCCCGGCGGGTCGGCAGGTTTTTCCAGAAAGGACAGGATGCGCCCCTCCTTGTCCACATCCATTACGCCAAAGGCCGTGGCCTCGGCCCTGGGCACGGTCAGACAGCCGATGGTCACATCCGCGCCGGTGTTCACATGCTGCTGCAGCATGATCTCGTAATCCATCTTGTAGATATGATCCCCGGCAAGGATCACGACATAACGGATGCCATAGCTGTCGACGATGTCGATATTCTGCGTCACCGCATCCGCCGTGCCCAGATACCACTTGGTTTCGGCAACCCGCTGGCTGGCCGGCAGGATGTCCAGATATTCGTTGCGCTCGGCCCGGAAGAAGCCCCAGCCGCGCTGCATGTGCCGGATCAGGCTATGGGCCTTGTATTGCGTGGCAATCGCCATCTTGCGGATGCCGGAATTGAGCGCATTGGACAGCGCGAAGTCGATGATCCGCGTCTTGCCGCCGAAATAGACCGCAGGCTTTGCCCGCCGGTCGGTCAGTTCCTTCAACCGGCTGCCGCGGCCTCCCGCCAGCACGAAGGCCATGGCCTGTGACGACAGGCGCTTGTTGGGTTTCGGTATCATCGCATCCTCCCTGATCGTGCGGGGTCGGGCCCCGCCCTGTTCACTCACATCACCCGTCCAGCCGCAGAAACACCGCCGAAAGCGGCGGCAGCACCACCTGCGCCGACTGCGCCATCCCGAAGGCGGCAACCGCTTCGGCCTCAACCCCGCCCAGATTGCCGCGATTGCCGCCGCCATAGATCGCGGCATCGGAATTCAGCACCTCGGCCCAATGGCCCGGCCCCGGCAGGCCCAGTCTCACCTTGCGCTCCACCGGCACCATGTTCACCGCAACGACAACCGGCGGCTCCCCCGGAACGCCAAAGCGTGCCCAGGCGAACCACCCTGCCTCGGCCTCATTCGCGGCAATCCAGCGGAAGCCTTGCGGCCTTGTGTCATGGCGGTAAAGCGCGGGCGTTTCGCGATAGATCCGGTTCAGATCGCGCACCAGCGCCTGCATGCCCCGGTGCAGCGCGCCCTGCCCCGGCAGATCCATCTCATGCCAGTCAAGGCTGCGGCCATGCGCCCATTCGCGCGCTTGCGCGAATTCGCAGCCCTGAAACAGCAGCTTCTTGCCCGGATGCCCCCACATGAAGCCATAATAGGCCCGCAGATTGGCGAATTTCTCGGCCTCATTGCCGGGCATCTTCTCCAGCATCGAGCCCTTGCCATGCACGACCTCATCATGGCTGATCGGCAGGATGAAGTTTTCGGACCACGCATAATGCAGCCCGAATGTCATCTGGTGATGGTGGTGTTTGCGGTAGACCGGATCACGGCCCATATAGGCCAGCGTGTCATTCATCCAGCCCATGTTCCATTTGTAGCCAAAGCCGAGACCACCGTGATCAACCGGGCGGGAGACCCCGGGAAAGGACGTGCTTTCCTCGGCCACCGTCATGATGCCCGGGCATGTGCCATAGGCTTCGATATTCACCCGCTGCAACAGCGCGATCGCCTCGTAATTCTCGCGCCCGCCATCGCGATTGGGCACCCATTCGCCGTCCGCGCGGCTGTAGTCACGATACAGCATCGAGGCCACCGCATCGACGCGCAGCCCGTCCAGATGGTATTCCTCCAGCCAGTAAAGCGCATTGGCGGTCAGGTAATTGGCCACCTCCGCACGACCGTAATTGTAGATCAGCGTGTTCCAGTCCTGATGAAACCCCTCACGCGGGTCGGCATGTTCATAAAGGGCGGTGCCGTCGAACCGGCCCAGCCCATGCGCATCGGTCGGAAAATGCCCCGGCACCCAGTCCAGCAGCACGCCGATCCCGGCCCGGTGTGCCGCATCGATGAAGGCGCGGAACTCGGCGGGCGTGCCATGGCGGATCGTGGGGGCGAACAGGCCCACCGGTTGATAGCCCCATGACCCGTCAAAGGGAAATTCGCTGACCGGCATCAGCTCGATATGGGTAAAACCCATGTCGCGGACATAGGCGACCAGCTGGTCCGCCAGTTCCGTATAGGACAGCATCCTGTCCCCAGGCGCGCGCTTCCACGATCCCAGATGCACCTCATAGACCGAGACCGGCGCATCGGTGGAATTGGCAAGCGCGCGTCGCGCCATCCAGTCTGCATCCTGCCAGTTCTCAGCACCAAGGCTGCGCACGACACTGGCATTGGCGGGCGGATGCTCGGACCCGAACCCCACCGGATCGGCCTTCAGCGGCAACAGCGTGCCGTCGCCTGCGCGGATCTCGTATTTATAGGATTGCCCTTCGGCCAGACCGGGCAGAAAAATCTCCCATATCCCGGTCGATCCGCGCCTGCGCATCGGCGCGCGCCGCCCGTCCCAATGGTTGAAATCCCCCACCACCGAGACGCGGGAGGCATTGGGCGCCCAGACCGCGAAATGCACGCCTGAGACGCCCTCATGCACAATCGGATGCGCACCCATCACCTGCCAAAGCCGCAGATGCGTGCCCTCCCCCAGCAGATATTCGTCGATCTCGCCCAGAACGGGGCCAAAGCGGAACGGGTCCTCAACCTCCCATTCCGCGCCATGACCCCGGGCGCGCAGCCGGTAAGGCTTGCGCGCGGGCAGATCGGCGACAAACAGCCCCGGCGCATCTGGAACCGGGCGCGCCGGAACGCTCTCCCCTTCGGTCACCACCTCCAACGTCTCGGCCCCCGGCATCAGTGCCCGGACCTGCCAGCCCTTGCCCAGCGGATGACAGCCCAGAACTGCAAAGGGATCGCCGTGCGCCCCCGCGACAATGGCGGCGGCTGTTTCCGGGCTCAGTCCGTGTTTCGCGCCGCCGCCTGCCATGCCGCCCCCTGCCATTGCGTCAGATCGCCGGTTCGACCGACCAGATCTCGTCCATGTAACCCCGGATCGTCCGGTCAGAGGAGAATAATCCCGACCGCGCCGTGTTCAGCGCCGCCATTTTCAGCCAGCGATCCCGGTCGGCATAGGCGTGGTCCACCTGCCCCTGCGCCGCGTGATAAGCATCGAAATCGGCGGCGACGAGGAAGTAATCGTGATGCCAGATCCGATGCACCAGCCCGTGATAGCGGTCGGGCTGATCAGGGCTGAACCGCCCTTCGGCAATCATCTGCAAGACATCCTGCAAGGGCTGGCTGGCCTCGATGGCCTTGCGGGCATGGTCGGGATCTTCGCGCCGTTTCACCACTTCGCCGGCGGTCAGCCCGAACAGAAAGAAGTTATCGGCCCCCACTTCCTGCAGGATCTCGACATTCGCACCGTCCAGTGTGCCGATGGTCGGCGCACCGTTCATCATGAATTTCATGTTGCCGGTGCCCGAGGCTTCCTTGCCCGCGGTGGAAATCTGTTCCGACAGATCCGCAGCCGGGATCAGCCTTTCGGCCATCGAGACATTGTAATTTGCCGGATAGGCGATCTGCAGCAGGTCGCGCGTCGCGGGGTCTGCATTAATGACGCTGCCGACATCGTTGATAAGGTGGATGATTTCCTTGGCCACCGCGTAACCGGGGGCGGCCTTGCCACCGAAGATGCGCAGGCGCGGCACCCAAGCGGCATTGGGGTTGTCATGGATCGACTTCCAATGCGCGACCGCCTGCAGGATGTTCAGAAGCTGCCGCTTGTATTCATGGATGCGTTTCACCTGCACATCGAAAATCGCATCGGGATCGGCCTTCACCTCGCATTCCGAGGACAGCCATTCCGCCAGCGCAACCTTGTTCTGCCGCTTCGCCGCATCGAAGGCCGCGCGGAACCCGGCATCCCCGACATGATCCTCAAGCCCGCGCAGCCGGTCGAGATGATCCTCCCATCCCGCGCCGACCGTTTCGGTGATCAGCCCCGCCAGCGGGCGGTTGCACATGCGCAGCCAGCGGCGCGGGGTCACGCCATTGGTCTGGTTGACGATCCGCCCGGGATGCAGCCGGTTCAGTTCCGGAAACAGATTGGCCTTCACCAGATCGCTGTGCAGCGCCGAAACCCCGTTCACCTTATGCGCCATGATGAAGGCAAGCTCCCCCATCCGGACCTCATGATGTTTGACGATGCCCACATAATGCGGGCGCGAGGGCCAGGTGCGCCGGTGCCAGTCGTCGATGCGTTCCACGATCTGCATATGGCGCGGCAGGACATTGCCGAAGGTGAAGGTCGCCCAGCGTTCCAGCGCCTCGGGCAAGAGCGTGTGATTGGTATAGCCCAGACAGGCGCGCGTGATCTCCAGCGCCTCGGCAAAGACCATGCCGTGATCGTCCATCAGAAGGCGGATCAGTTCGGGGCCCGCAATCGCGGGATGGGTGTCATTCATCTGGATCGCGACATGGGCGGGCAGCGAGGCCAGCGAATGACCCGCCGACAGATGGCGGCGCAGGATGTCCTGCAACGCCGCCGAGGTCAGGAAAAATTCCTGTTTCAGGCGCAGTTCCTTGCCCTGATAGGTCGTGTCATCGGGGTAAAGCACGCGGCTCAGCGTGCGGGCCAGCGCCTCGGGCTCGGCGGCGGCGGCATAATCGCCCCGGTTGAACCGGTCCAGATCGAATTGCGTGGTGGGTTTTGCCCCCCATAGCCGCAGCGTATTGGCCCATTTGCCCTGCCAACCCACCACCGGCGTGTCGAAGGCCGAGGCGATGACGGTTTCCCCCGGCACCCAATGGTCGCGCCCGTCGCGGGTCTCGACCTCTCCCTTGAAAGGGATCACATAGGCCGCTTCGGGGCGGGCGAATTCCCATGGATGCGCCTGCGACAGCCAGTCCTCGGGTGTTTCCACCTGAAACCCGGCCTCGAACCGCTGACGGAACAGCCCGTGTTCATAGCGGATGCCATAGCCATAGGCCGGGCAGCCCAGCGTCGCCATCGATTCCATGAAACAGGCGGCAAGCCGTCCCAGCCCGCCATTGCCAAGCGCCGCGTCCGGTTCATCCTCGACCAGCGCGCGATAGTCCTGCCCCAGATCGGCCATCACGCCACGCACGGTTTCATCCAGACCGATATTGACGACCGCATCTTCCAGAATCCGCCCGATCAGGAATTCCATCGACAGGTAATGCACCCGCTTGCGCCCCTCGGCCCAAGTCCGGCGGGTTGACCGGAACCATGGCCCCACGATCCGATCGCGCACCGCATAGGACAGCGCCATGCGCCAGTCATAGCGGGTGGCATGGGGCACATCCTTGCCCAGCGTATAGATCAGATGGCGCAGGATATCGTCGCGCAGCGCCTCGGCGGGAAGGTCGGCAAGCGGGGCGGAGGTGGGAAAGGGTCTGTTCACCGGGTACAATTCCATTCAAGGCCGGAGATCCCGGCAGTCGAGCATGGTCAACTCTTGACCGGCAGCACCCCCGCTGACAAGGGAGGCCACCGTAACATGCCCCAATTGCGACTTTTGCTGCGTCAAAGCGGTTTCATGTTAGCGCAAACATAGCGCAAAACCGGAGTTGTCTTCAAGAAGATTTGCACCCTGGTCTGTTTCAAAGCGCTTTCGCATAGCCACAGACCGAAACAGCGGTGCCGCGCGACTGCCACTTTGCAGGGCGGCGCGCCTGAAGTGTGGGCAATACGGAACTGCGGCGCCGATCAGGCTGCCGCGGGTTTCGGGCCAGTCCGCCCCTCACGGGGGGCTCTGCGCTGCAGATCTGACCGTTTTGCGCGGTGTGGCGGGATCCGGGATGCCGGGCAAAATTGTGCCCCCGCCCCGCCCGGATGGCGCTTTCCATCACGGGCCGGTCGCAATTGTTACAGGGAACCGGCCAAACCCCGCGCATCGTCCAGGCCAGCCCCATCAATCGGGCTTGCGGCGCGCAGGGGGCAGGCTTAGATCGCCCGAACTGCGCCACATTCGCGGCGCAGCGTAATCAGTGCGATAATCAAACCAACGCGGGCCAAACCTTGGCAGGGGTTCCCGCAAACGGATATAAAACGATGGCAAAACAGCCCAACCAACCGCAGCAAGGCGACAGCCAACCCTCCTCCCCCTCGCAACAACAAGGCCAGACCGGCACCAAGACCCCGCAACAGGGTCAGCCGATCTTCCGTGACTGGGCCTCGATCTGAGTGCCGCCGCGCGGGGTGGGGTCAGACCCCCGCCTCGTGACGGGCGGCCCGCAAGCCCCCTGCAAGCCCGGCCTTGACCGCCACGCGCAGCAGGCCGACAAAGCGGATATGAGCGACCGCGAGTCCGCCCCTGACGGGGGCACCCCGATCTCGACAATCCGCAATCTCGGTCCCGCGACCGAGGAAGCCTTTCTGCGCGCGGGCATCAAGTCAGCCGAGGCGCTGCGCGAACTGGGGGCCGATGCCGCTTATCTGGCGCTGATGCGCGCTGGCACCGCGCCGCATTTCATCGGCTATTATGTTCTGGTCATGGGGCTGCAGGGCCGCCCGTGGAATGATTGCAAAGGCGCCGAAAAGACCGCCCTGCGCAAACGGTTCGATGCGCTGAAGGCCCAGGCCGCCCCCGGCCCTGATGCCGCATTTGAGGCCGCGCTTGACCGCATCGGCGTAATTGCCCGGCGCTGACCCCGGCACAGTGACCCCTTTCAGGCGGCAACCATGCGCAACAGCCGCGCCCGCGCCTCGGGAATGGCCCCGATTTCAAGCCCGGTGAAGACATGCAGCGTGCCCAGATCCCGGTCGATCACGGCATGGTCGCTGACCCATCCCCCCATCAGCAGATAGGTCCGCAACAAGGGCGGCAACTGGCGCTGTGCCTGCCGCAGATCGGGGGCCTGCCCCGATAATTCGGCAGCATAGCGGTGAATTTCGGCCGCGCGGGGAACGGGACGGCGGTCAGGCGGGGCCAGATGACGTGCCGCCAGCAGCGCAAAGGCATCGCGAAAGGCGGCCGGATCAGTGCCGTGGAACGAGGTGCAGCCGAACAGCATTCCCACCCCCGTCGCATCGACAAAGCGCGTCAGCGCCCCCCATGCCAGCCGCAGGATATCGGGATCCTTGCGGTCAGGACGGATGCAGAAGCGGCCCAGTTCCAGAATCGGCTGCGCGATCGGGGCAAGGGCCGAAAGATCATAGAACTGCGCCGCATAGCTTTGCCCGATGGCATGGCCGCCGGGCAAGGGCAGCAGGCGGAAACAGGCCACGGGATCGGATTCCCCCTGCTCTTCCACCAGCACATGCAGACAGGCGCTGTCGAAGGTGTCAGTCTCCAGACCCTCCCCCCCATCCGCGATGAAACAGCGGTGACGCAATTGCTGTGCTGCGCGCAGATCTGCCGGGCCTGACCCCAGCCGGGTGCGATAGCGGCCTTTTTCAAATCCCAGCATTGCGGCCCCGATTTCCCACCGCCCCGGCATTTCCCGGCCCGGTCCGGCGGCGGCCCGCCGGAACGGGCCTGCCCGGTCAGGGCTGGGTGTCGAGGAACTGGCCCGGATTGAACACGCCCAGATTGCCCAGAAGCTGCCCGATGACACTGACACCCCGGATATTCGTTTCGGTCACGCGGCGCGACAGCGGCACGACATTGCCATCTTCCAGCGTGAAGCGTTCGATATTCCGGACCACGCCATCAGGCGTGAACGAGATCGCAACCAGTTGCCGGTCAATCTCCCGCGGGGCGGTGGGGCCATATTGCCGCCAGCGGCTCTGGACGTAATACCAGCCCTCATCGTTCAGCAGCCCTGCGGCCGACGGCCGGCCCACGACCGCCGCGACCGAATCGCGCGTGTCGCGTCCGACTTCCAGCCGGGCAAGATCATCATCGGTGGGAACATAGCCATGATCGCGGATAATCGGGCCGCAGGCAACAACGGCGGCAAGCGCGCCAAACAGGACGATACGGGTCACTGCATGCCGCAATTGCCGCAGCTTTTGCATCACCATGCCCGCCGCCAGATCCGCGCGGCCAGCCCGCTTCTGCCCGTGAACAGCCCGACCTTGCATCGCCACCCCTTGCCTTGCCGGGCCAAGCCCCGTATCCCGAGCCGGTTTTCCGGCGTTCCCCTTGGCTTACAGAAGCTCGGCCCCATGTTCAAGCAAAGGAACGCGACAGGGCCGATATCCGGCCCGTCTCTGGCCAACTTCCGGCCCGGGCCGGAAGCGGGCAGAATGCCGGACGGCCCACAATGCAGAAACGGAGTGGCAGATGACAGCGAGACCCGAATCCCGACGCGCCCCAAAATCCCGAGGCGCCACGGCGGGCAAAGCCGCCGCCGTCCCGGAAGCCCCCTTTCCCGCGCCCTATCGCGTGCCCGCCCTGCCCACACGCAAACCGCTGCGGTTCGATCTGCGGCTGGATGCAAAAGGACGTGAGGCGATGATGGCCGAACTTGGCCTGACCGCCCTGCCGCGCCTGCATCTGAAAGGTGAGATCCGCCCGGTCGGGCGCGGCGATTTCGAACTGGTGGCCCAGCTTGAAGCGCTGGCCGTACAGCCCTGCGCGGTCACGCTGGCGCCGGTAGAGACCCGGGTTTCGGAACCCGTCCTGCGCCGCTATGTCGAAGGCATGCTCTGGCCCGAGGCCGAAGAGGCGGAGATGCCCGGGGATGACAGCGCCGAACCGATGCCCGACCGCATCGACCTGCGCGAGATCGCGACCGAGGCATTGGTGCTGGCGCTGCCCGACTATCCCCGCGCTGAAGGCGTGGAACTGGGCGAGGCGGTCTTTGCCGCAGACGGGGCCGAACCGCTGCGCGATGCCGATCTGAAACCCTTTGCCGCCCTGTCCTCCCTGCGTGACAGTCTGACGGGCGCCGCCCCGGGCGAGGCGGAAACCGGCGATGACGGACCCGGCAAGGGTGGCAGGAAGGACGGTGCGGGCAAGGCATAGCGCCCCCGCCCCCGGCCCCGCCGCAAGGCAGACCCCGGCGCGGCCCCGGCGCGACACGATCACAGGCTCGGACACCAGCCCGGAAATCCGCCAGAAAGGGCTTGCGCCGCGCCAGAATCACAGTATGTTCCGCGCCTCGTTTGCAAGCTGGATCAGGCGCGTTTCAAGGATGGATCGCAGCCCGGATTTGCGAGAATAAACAGGGGCATGTCCCCCCGAACCCGAGGTTGAGACATGGCTGTCCCTCAGAACCGAGTCACGAAATCGCGCCGCAACATGCGTCGTTCCCATGATGCGCTGGTGGCATCGAACCCTGCTGATTGCCCCAATTGTGGTGAACTGAAGCGCCCGCATCACGTCTGCGGCGCCTGCGGTCACTATGATGCGCGCGAAGTCGTGGCCACCACGCAGGAAATCGACCTGGACGAGGACGCGGCGTAAGCCCGTCCTCACGCCTCGCGGCATATGGCTCTGGAAGACCAAAATCCGGTTGATACTTCGGCAGGTCACGGCGTTTCCGGGCCGATGACGGGTCGAATTGTGATTTCCGTCGATGCCATGGGTGGTGACAGAGGGCCTGCGGCGGTGGTCGCGGGCCTTGTCCATTCGGCTGACAAGAATCCCGAGATCGCCTTCATCCTGCATGGTGACGAAGCCGTGCTGCGCCCGATGATTGACCGGCACGCAACCCTGTCGGGGCGCTGCGCGATCCGCCATGCCACGGGCGTGGTGACGATGCATGACAAGCCCAGTCAAGTGATGCGCCACGGGCAGGACACTTCAATGTGGTCCTGTATCGACAGTCTGCGCAAGGGCGAGGCACAGGCGGCGGTCTCTTGTGGCAATACCGGTGCGCTGATGGCGATCTCGATGATCCGCCTGCGCAAACTGCCCGGCGTGAACCGCCCGGCCATTGCCTGTCTCTGGCCCTCCCGCAATCCCGGCGGCTTCAATGTCATGCTGGATGTGGGGGCCGATGTGAAGGCCGACCCCGAGGATCTGGTGCAGTTTGCGCTGATGGGGGCCACCTATGCGCGCAACGGTCTGAACCTGTCGCGCCCTCGTCTGGGACTTCTCAATGTCGGGACCGAGGAACACAAGGGCCGCACCGAATTGCGGCAGGCCGCCGAACTGATGTCGGCCGCCGCCGATCCGGGCGGATATGAATTTATGGGCTTTGTCGAGGGTGGCGATATTCCGGGTGACCGGGTCGATGTGATCGTGACCGATGGCTTTACCGGCAATGTCGCGCTGAAAACCGGCGAGGGCACGGCCAAGCTGATTGCCGATTTCCTGCGTGACGCCTTCAACGCGAATGTCCTGTCCAAGATCGCGGCCCTTCTGGCACTGGGATCGCTGCGCCGCCTGCAAAAGCGGATCGACCCCCGCCGGGTCAATGGCGGGGTCTTTCTGGGGCTGAACGGCACAGTCGTCAAGTCGCATGGATCGGCGGATGATACCGGCGTATCCTCGGCGATCAAACTGGCCTTCCAGCTTGCGAAACAAGGGTTTCAGGACCGTGTTGCGGCCCGGCTTGCCGCCGCGATGGAAGCCGCAGATGAGGCCGCCCAGACAGCAGGGCAGACACCAGACCAGACGGCCGGGCAGTCAGAACCGGAAACCGGGAAGGCAGCCCCGCCGAAAACTTCAGAACAGGAAAATGGTGGGCAGGCATGACAATGCGCGCGGTCATTCGGGGCGTCGGGCATTATCTGCCGGAACGGGTCGTTCCCAACAGCGAATTCGAGGCGACGCTCGACACAACCGATGAATGGATCCGCAGCCGGTCAGGCATCGAGCGGCGGCATTTCGCGGCGGAAGGGCAGACCACCTCGGCCATGGCCATCACGGCGGCGCAACGGGCGCTGGCAGCGGCGGGTCTTACGCCCGATGACATGGATGCGGTGATCGTGGCCACCTCCACGCCCGACCTGACTTTTCCTTCGGTCGCGACCATGGTGCAGGATGGTCTGGGCATGACGCGCGGTTTCGGCTTTGACCTGCAGGCGGTCTGTGCGGGATTCGTCTTTGCACTGACCAATGCCAATGCGCTGATCCTGTCGGGTCAGGCGCGGCGGGTACTGGTGATCGGCGCGGAAACCTTCAGCCGGATCATGGACTGGACGGATCGCTCCACCTGCGTGCTGTTCGGCGACGGGGCGGGCGCGCTGGTGCTGGAAGCGGCCGAGGGCACGGGCAACACCGCAGATCGGGGCATTCTTGCCTCGGACCTGAATTCCGACGGGCGCTATCGCGACATGCTTTATGTCGATGGCGGGGTTTCGACCACGGGAACCTCGGGCAAGCTGCGGATGCAAGGCAATCAGCTGTTCCGTCAGGCCGTGGAGAAGCTGGCCTCTACAGCGGAAACCGCGCTGGAAAGGGCGGGGCTGAGCAGCGCCGATGTCGACTGGATCGTGCCGCATCAGGCCAATCTGCGCATCATCACGGCCACGGCGCAGCGCATGGATGTGCCGATGGAACGGGTCGTGGTGACCCTGCAGGACCATGGCAATACCTCGGCGGCCTCGATCCCGCTGGCGCTGTCGGTCGGCGTGGCGCGCGGACAGATCAAACCGGGCGACCTGATCGTGACCGAGGCCATCGGCGGCGGGCTGGCCTGGGGCGCGGTTGTGCTGCGCTGGTAGGCGCGCCGCATTCTGAACAGAAACGCGCAACCCCCGATATTGACTTGGCTTTTCAAACCGCGCATCCTCGCCCAATCATCCGGGGGGATTGAAATGAGCGAAAAGACTTTGACGCGCATGGATCTGAGCGAGGCCGTCTTCCGCGAGGTGGGCCTGTCGCGCAACGAATCGGCGCAACTGGTGGAAAGTGTGCTGCAGCACATGTCCGATGCGCTTGGCACCGGAGAGACGGTCAAGATCTCCTCCTTCGGGACGTTTTCGATCCGCGACAAGAATGCAAGGATGGGCCGCAATCCCAAGACCGGCGATGAAGTGCCGATCAGCCCGCGCCGCGTGCTGACTTTCCGTCCGTCCCATCTTATGAAGGATCGCGTGGCCGCCGGAAACAAGGCCTGAGGAGGCTGAGAGGCGGGAATGGAAAAATCTCCTGAAGCGTTTCGCACGATCAGCGAGGTTGCCGATCATCTGGAAACCCCGGCCCATGTGCTGCGGTTCTGGGAAAGCCGCTTTCCGCAGATCCGCCCGGTGAAGCGCGCGGGTGGACGACGCTATTACCGCCCTTCGGATGTGGCGCTGCTGGCCGGGATCAAGCGCCTGCTGCATGAGGACGGGCTGACCATACGGGGCGTGCAGAAGATCTTGCAGGAACAGGGCGTGCGCCATGTCGCCGGTCTGGTCGATGAAGAGGCCGAGGCCGGGGTTCTGATCAGCACCCAGCCGCCGCCCCCCGCCGAACCGATCCCGCTTTTCCCGCAGAAACCGCCGCAGCAGGCTGAAACGGCTACAGCCGGTGCACAGCCCGAGGCGGCACATGACAGCGTGACCACGCCCGCCGATGCGCCGCCCCCGACGGCCGAAGGCACGCGGGCAGAGACGTCCCGGCCGGAGGCCGCGCCCGGGCCGGGCATGGCACAGACCGACAGCGCGCAGGCGGCAGAGGCCGGACCGGATGCCGTGTCGGGCCCCTCCGGGGCCACGCCTGCGCTGCCGGATCCGGCAGCGCAGACCACCGCAGCGCAACCGGATGCCCCCCCCGCCCCCGAGGCGAGCGCTGAGGTAGTGCCGCCGGATCAGCCGCAAAGCCCGGCCGAAACAGCACAAGCGCCGGAGGTGGCCACCGCTGCGCCCGAAGCAGCCCCCGCGCAAGAAAGCAGCACCGCACCGGACAGCACCGACAGTCCAGCGATGATGCCCGAGGCAGCGTCATCCGAATCCGGTTCGGCAGCACCCGCAAATGATGAGGCTGCGCAGACCGATAGCGCGACAGAGGCGGCAGGTAGCTTTGCGCCCTCTGCCCGGAATGACGCGGTTGCCGAATCTCAAGCCGGATCAACGGCCCCGGCAGCCCCCGCATCCGAATCGCCTGCCCCGGAATCGACCGGGGCGGGATCTACCGGGCCAGAATCGACCGGACTGAAAACAACCGAAGCAGAATCAACCGGACCGGAGACGACTGCTGCCCCCGCCCAACCGGCCACCGAACGTCCCCTGCGCTGGCTGGCGACCGATCTGCGCGCCCTGCCCGCCACGGCGCTGCATGACCGGGCCGAGGCCGCCGCAGCCCTTGCAGAAAGGCTGCGTGCGCTGCGTGTCCGGCTGGCCCCCGCCGGGCGCGGCCCGCATCGGTAAGCGCGATGCCGACTGTCGGTCCTGCGGTCGGTTTTGCGCTTGCCCCCGCCCGGAATATCGTTATGAAAGCGCCCAGTGTCGGGCCGTGGCGCAGCCTGGTTAGCGCGTCCGTCTGGGGGGCGGAAGGCCGCGAGTTCGAATCTCGCCGGCCCGACCAAAACCGAAACCGCCCGCCTTGCCTTTGCAAGCGCGGGCGGTTCCGTTTCCGGCTTCTGGCCGCGCAAGAGAGGCCGCAATGAACCCGGATCAGATCCCGACAGCAGCAGGCAGCATGATAGCCGCGCAATCGGGCGTGCTGCCTGACCGCGCCCTGCGCGACCTCATCGCCCAAGGCGCGATCACCGCCCGCCCCGCGATCATTCCCGAACAGGTGCAGCCCGCCAGTCTGGACCTGCGGCTGGGTCAGGTCGCCTATCGCGTCCGCGCCTCGTTTCTGACAGGCAAGGGGCGGCGGGTCGAGGACCGGCTGGCCGAATTCGAGATGCATCGCGTCGATCTGACGCCGGGCGCCGTGCTGGAAAAGGGCTGCGTCTATGTCATCCCGCTGATGGAACGGCTGCGCCTGCCCAAGGGGCTGTCCGCCGTGGCCAATGCGAAATCCTCGACCGGGCGGCTGGATCTGCTGACGCGCACGATCACCGATGGCGGCACCGAGTTCGACCGCATTCCCGAAGCCTATGACGGCCCGCTTTATGCCGAGGTCTGCCCGCGCAGTTTTTCGGTGCTGGTGCGGCCGGGGATGCGGCTGAACCAGATCCGGTTCCGCAATGGCCAGTCGGTGCTGGACGATGCCGCATTGACCGCGCTGCATGACGTCTCACCGCTGGTTTCCGGCCGGGCGGTGATTTCCGAAGGTCTGGGATTCTCGGTCGATCTGCGCCCCGGTGCGGGCGGTCTGGTGGGTTACCGCGCCAAGCCCCATACCGGGGTGATCGACCTTGACCACATCGCGCATTACGACCCCGCCGAATTCTGGGAGGATGTGCGCAGCGCAAGCGGCAGCATCATCCTCGATCCCGGCGCCTTCTATATCCTAGTCAGTCAGGAGGCGGTGACAATCCCGCCCGATTATGCCGCTGAAATGGCACCCTATCTGGCCATGGTCGGCGAATTCCGGGTGCATTATGCGGGGTTCTTCGATCCCGGATTCGGCTGGGCCGAGGCGGGCGGCGCGGGGTCGCGCGGCGTGCTGGAAGTGCGCTGCCACGAGGCGCCCTTCGTGCTGGAACACGGGCAGATCGTCGGGAGACTGGTCTATGAACGGATGGCAGCACGGCCCGACCTGCTTTACGGTGCCGGGATCGCCTCGAACTATCAGGGGCAGGGTCTGAAACTGTCAAAACATTTCCGCCCGAAGGAGTGACGATGCGTGCCGTTCTTTCGTTTCCCGTTCTGTTGCGCCCTGCTCTGGCTGCGGGCCTTGCCGGCGCGCTGTCGCTTCTGGCACTGGGGGCAAGGGCAGAGACGCCCGAGTTCAGCCTTTACCTTTCTCTCTGGCCGGTGGGCGGACCCGAGGATGAACCCGTCGCGGGTCAGGCCGCCGATACCGGTGTGGATGGGCTGACGCTTTATGCCTCGGGGCCTGACGGGCCGGTTCTGGATCTGACCGCACCCTTGTCCGATGCCACGCTTGGGGCCTTGCGCGCCGCGGTCGGGGCGCTGGCCGCGCAAGTCAGCACCCAAGACCAGACCGAGGTGCCCCGACCCAGCATATCGGTCGAATGGATGATCTCGGGGGTCAACAGCTATACGCGCGGCACTGCGGTCCTGCCCGCCAATGCCCTGCCGCCCGAGGTGATCCGCGCGCAGGAGGTGCTGTTCGGCGGGGCGCTGCTGCCCTGAACGCAGCATGAGGCCGGGGCCCGCCCTGCGCAGCCCCTGACCCGTCTATTTCCCCAGCCGCCGCGTGACCCGCGCCGCCTGACGCGCGCGTTTGGCGGTCTCGCGCGCTGTTCCTGACTGGCTGGGGCCGGTTGCCCCTGCGGCCGCTTGCCCTGCAACCTTGGTGCCCTGCCCCTTGGCGCCCTTGCCTTTCGACAGATGGCCCATGCCCTTGCTGATCCCGGCATTGACCAGACGCCGCAGGATCTGGTTCATGATCATGTTTAAGATACGTCCCATACTCTTCCCTTAATCCTCGAACAGTTCACTTTGGCCTGATGCGGGTTCTTCCTCATCGCTCTGGCGCAGGGCATGCAGCGGGCGATTGTCCAGCAGGCCCGCCGCGCGCAAGTCTTTCATACCCGGCAAGTCGCGGGCAGATTCAAGCCCGAAATGGTCAAGAAACTGTTCCGTCACCACGAAAGTCACCGGACGGCCCGGGGTCATGCGGCGGCGGCCAAAGCGAATCCACTCCAGTTCAATCAGCTGATCCACCGTACCGCGCGACACCGCAACGCCGCGGATCTCTTCGATCTCGGTCCGCGTCACCGGCTGGTGATAGGCCACGATCGCCAGCGTCTCGATCGCGGCGCGCGACAGTTTGCGGTTTTCCACCGTTTCCTTCTGCATGAGATGGCCCAGATCGGGCGCGGTGCGGAAGGCCCAGGCATCGCCAACCTTCACAAGCCGCACCCCCCGCCCGTCATAGCGCCGGCGCAACGTGACCAGCGCCTCGGCCGGATCGCAGCCATGCGGCATGCGGGCGGTCAGTTCCGCCACGGTGACGGGTTCCGCGCTTGCAAACAGGATCGCCTCGACCATGCGTTCCTGTTCGCCCATCGGCGGAGCTGCGAACAGGCTGCGCGGTTCGGGCTGGTCCGGGCGCGCATCCTCGGGCCGGTCTTCGGGCGTCCTTTGCTCCTCGGGCCTCATGGGCGGCCCTCGCGCTTGCGCACTTCAAGCGGGGCGAAAGTGTCCCCCTGCCGCAATTCAAGCTGGCCTGCCTTGGTCAGTTCAAGTACCGCCGCGAAATGTGCCGCCGTGGCCGAGCGGCGGCGCATCGGGCTGCTGTCCCAGCCCGGCGGCAGCCAGCTTGTCAGATCCGTCCATTGCCCGGCATAGCCGATCAGTCCCCGCAGCCGGTCCAGCGCCTGTTCCATGGTGAACACATGATCGCGGTCCATCACGAAAGGGCGGAATTCGTCCCGGGTGCGGATGCGGGCATAGGCCTGCATCAGATCCATCAGCGTTGCGGAATAGGTCACGCGGCGGCGGCGGGTCACATCTTCGGGCAGGCCCCGCACGAAGAAATCCCGCCCCTTCTGGTCCCGCGCCATCAGGCGGGCCGCGGCCTCACGCATGGCCTGCAGGCGTTCAAGCTGAAAGGCCAGATGCGCGGCCAGATCCTCGGCACTGGGGCCTTCCTCGGTGGGATCCGGGGGCAACAGCAGCCGCGATTTCAGATAGGCAAGCCAGGCCGCCATCACCAGATAATCCGCCGCAAGTTCAATGCGCAAATCGCGGGCCTTGGTGACGAAACCCAGATATTGTTCCGCCAGTTGCAGCACGGAAATGCGGCGCAGATCCACCTTTTGTGTCCGCGACAGCGTCAGCAGCAGATCCAGCGGCCCCTCAAACCCGTCGACATCGACAATCAGCGCCTCGGCGGCCAGACGGTCCGCGACGCTTTGCCTTGTATCTTGCTCGCTCCAGTCCTCAGACATGCGCCTTTCCGGTCAGCAGATCCGCAAGCTCCGCCTCCAGCGCGGCAATGTCAACGGGGTCGGGGTCGCGGCGCGCGGCAAGGGCGGCTGTCGCACGGCGTGCGGCCTCGCCCGCCAGATGCCCGGCTGCGGCAACGACCGCTTCCATCTCGGGGCGCTTGCCGCTGCAATGCAGGGCGATATCGCAGCCCGCCGCAATGGCGCACGCCGCGCGGGTTCGCAGATCGCCTGCCAGCGCGGACATGTTCAGATCATCGGTCAGCAACAGCCCGTCGAAGCCGATGCTTTCCCGGATCAACCGGATCGCGGCGGGGTTCTGGGTTGCGGGCAGGTCGCCCAGTTCGGGCAGCACGATATGCGCGGTCATGCCCATGGGCAGATCGGCCAGCGCGCGGAAGGGCGCAAAATCCCATGTCGCGGCGGCGGCAAGCGTGACATCGGCCACCGGCAGGCCCAGATGACTGTCGACCGTCGCGCGGCCATGGCCCGGCAGGTGTTTCATCACCGGCACCACCCCCCCCGCCAGCAGCCCCTCGGCCACGGTGCGGGCATTCCGTGTGACCGTCGCAGGATCGGTCCCGAGGCAGCGGTTGCGCAGAAAGGGATGCGTGTCCGGCCCGGCAATATCGGCGCAAGGCGCACAGTTGCTGTCGATCCCGGCCCCGCGCAGCTCTGCCGCGATGATCCGCGCGACGATCCACAGGCTGCGGGTTGCGGCCTCGGGGCCTGCTGAGGCTGCGATCTGTTCGGCCTGTTCCAGCGGTGGCAGCCACTCGCGCCAATGCGGCGCGCGCATCCGCTGCACCCGCCCGCCCTCCTGATCGACGGTGATCAGCGCATCCCGCCCCACGGCGGCGCGCAGATCATCGGTCAGGCGGCGCAGCTGGTCGGGGTTTTCCACGTTCCGCGCAAACAGGATGAAACCGAAGGGATCGGCCTCACGGAAAAAGGCGGCCTCATCCGGCGCCAGCACGGGGCCGGCGCAGCCAAGGACCGTCGCCCCCTGCCCTGAGGTCATCGCACGGTGACCGGAATGCAGGCCGCGTTTTCAGACAGCAGCGCCGAGCAGAAGCGGCGCTGATCGGCTTCATCCTCAAAGCCAGTGGCGCGCAGCCGGTAGAAGGTCCGCCCGCCGCTTTGCGCCGATTGCACGATGCGCGATTTGCCGATCATCAGATCGCCGAAGCGCCCGCCCAGACGGTCCCAGTCGCGGCGTGCATCCTCGACGGTTTCATAGGCGCCCAGTTGGACAAGTCTTGTGCCGGTTGCAAGCGTGCTGCCATCCACCTCTTGCGTGGCCGGGGCCGAAGCCAGCAGAACGGCGGCATCGGTCGCGCCATCCGCAACGGCGGGGCGTGCAACGGCAATCGCCGAACCGGGCCGCGGCATCGGCCGGGGTGAGGCCGCCAGCGCGCCACGCGGCAGGGTCGCGCTCGGGGCCTCAAGGGTGGCAGGTGCGGGGTCATCGCCCAGATCGGCCGAAAGCGGCACCGCCTCCAGCCCAAGGGCCTCGGCCAGCGCGGTCATCACCGCATCATCCTGCACCATGGGCGCGGGTTCCTCGGAGATCACAAGTGCTATCTCGGGCTCTTCACTATCCGAAAGCGCGGGCACCGGCCCCGGGGACAGATCCAGCCCCGGCATTGCCGCCGTGCGGGTCGAGGTCGGCGCCTCCTGCGCGGCCAGCGTTCCGGCCTCATCCTCGGGCGACAAAGCGGTGGGCGCAGGTGCCAGCACCAGCCGGTCAGCAGGGGGTGAGGCCACGCCGATTTCCGCCACGGAATTCACCGACAGACCCTGATGCGCAGTGATCACCCCGCCCGGATCCTCGGGCGCAATCCGCATCGGACCTTCCAGCGCCCGCACCACGGGGATGCCATGCACATCCCGCACCGCCAGCTTGTATCCCCAATAGCCCAGCCCCAGCACCAGCGCCACCGAGGTCATTGCCCCCGCCACACTGACCACCCGGGAGCCACGGCGCAACGCACCGCCGGTTTCGAACCCGTCGAATTCCACATCTGCCATGCTCTGCCTCACTGCGCCGGTTTTCCCGGTGCTGTCTTGCCTGTTCGCACTTCGGACGGGGCGCCTGTTCAGATCAGCGCATTTCCTCGACCGGAGTAACACCCAGAATAGCAAGACCGGCGCAAATCACAACGCCTGTGGATCGGGCAAGGGCGATTTTCGCCGCCATTGTGGCCGGATCGTCCTGAATGAAGCGCAAGGACTGTTCATCATTGCCGCGATTCCACAACCCGTGCAGGTCGGATGCCAGTTCATATAGGTAGAAGGCGATGCGATGCGGCTCATTCGCACGGGCGGCAATTTCCACAAGACGCGGCCATTCGGCCAGTTTGCGCGCCATGGCGATTTCCGCCGGGTGGTCCAGCCGCGCCAGATCCGCCCCGGCCAGTGCCGCATCGGACACATCCAGCCCCGCCTCGACCGCCTTGCGCAGGACCGAGTTGATCCGCGCATTGGCATATTGGACATAGAAAACCGGATTGTCCTTGGACTGTTCCAGCACCTTGTCGAAATCGAAATCCAGCGCCGCATCGTTCTTGCGGGTCAGCATCACGAAACGGGTGACATCCGCGCCCACCAGTTCAACCACGTCGCGCAGCGTGACGAAAGTGCCGGCGCGTTTCGACATCTTGAAAGGTTCGCCGTTCTTCCACAGTTTCACAAGCTGGATCAGCTTGATATCCAGCGGTACGCGGCCCTGCGACAGCGCAGAAACGGCAGCCTTCATCCGTTTGACATAGCCGCCGTGATCTGCGCCAAAAATGTCGATCAGCTGATCGAAACCGCGTTTCACCTTGTTGTGGTGATACGCGATATCGGGGGCGAAATAGGTCCAGGCGCCATCGGATTTCTGCACCGGGCGGTCCACATCATCGCCATGCGCGGTCGACCGGAACAGCGTCTGCACACGCGGCTCCCAATCCTCGGGCGTCTTCCCCTTGGGCGGCTCCAGCACGCCTTCATAGATCAGGTCCAGCCCGCGCAGTGTTTCGATGGCGGCCTCGATCTGGCCCGTGCCATACAGCGCCTTTTCGCTGGAATAGACATCCATCGCAACGCCAAGTGCCGCCAGATCCTCGCGGATCATGGCCATCATCATGCCGGTCGCGAAATCGCGCACATCCTCCAGCCAGACCGATTCAGGCTGATCCAGCAGCGTGGTGCCGTATTTTTCCTTCAGCGCCGCGCCGACCGGGATCAGGTAATCGCCGGGATAAAGCCCCTCGCGGATCTCGGGCTCCAGCCCGTTCGCCTCGCGGTAGCGTTCAAAGGCCGAGCGGGCCAGAACATCGACCTGCGCGCCGCCGTCATTGATGTAGTATTCCCGCGTCACATCCCAGCCGGCAAAGGCCAGAAGATTGGCCAGCGCATCGCCCACGACCGCGCCGCGCACATGACCCACATGCATCGGTCCGGTGGGGTTGGCCGAGACGAATTCCACATTCACCTTCTTGCCCCGCCCCACATCGCCCCGGCCATAATCGGCGCCAGCGGTCAGAACCGCGCCGACCAGCCGCTGCCAGACAGCCGGGCGCAGACGGAAGTTCAGAAAGCCCGGTCCCGCCACCTCGACCGTCTCGACCCTCGGATCGGCGGCCAGACGCGCGGCCAGTTTTTCGGCAATCACGCGCGGCGGCTGGCCTGCGGGCTTGGCCAGCACCATCGCGGCATTGGTCGCCATATCGCCATGCGCCACATCGCGGGGCGGCTCGACCGTCACGGCAGCAAGGTCAAGCCCGTCGGGCAGGTCGCCCGCCGCCACCATCGCCCCGATTTCCGCCACGACAAGGCTGCGGAGTTCCGAAAAAAGGTTCATCTGTCACGTCCCATCTGATCCATGGGGATGTGCCAGAGCGGCAGGGCCGGGTCAATGGTTGTGGCGGGATACCGGGCGCCCTTGTCACCAGCGCTCTTTGCCTCTTTTTCTGTCCATAAATATCCCGGGTGGTGAATTTGGCGCAGCCAAAGAGGGGGCAGCGCCCCCCTGCCCTGCACGCTCAGCCGCGTACGCTGCGCCAGTCGGCAAGGGCGGGGTTGGTTTCGGGCATGGCATCCGGCGCCGTCGCGGCCATCCCGGCCACGGCGGCAACCGTGCTGCGCTGGCGGTAGTGGAACGCCTCACGCGCACCAAAGTAGAACCCCACCACCGCGCCCAGCAACCACCACAGCGGCTCGGGCACATGGTTCAGCCCGACCATGCGGCGCGCAAAGCCCGTAGGATCAGCCATCGCATAGACAAACAACCCCAGCGTGCCGAAGGCCAGCATCGGGCGCGGCAGGCGGTTCAGCCCGTTCACGAACCGGTCGAACCAGCCAAAGCCCGGATCGGCATATTCAGCCCCCAATTGCCGCAGGGCGGCCATCTGCGCCTCGGCCGACAGTGCCATGGCGCGGGTTGCATTGGGGGTCAGCACCTCGGCCATGCCGCGCGCGGCCGATCCAAGGGCGGTAACGGCGGCCGGGCCACCGATCAGGCGCGCGATCAGCCCCATGCCGACACCCTTGCGCGGTGCTGCGCATCGGTCAGGTGATAGCGCGGTGACAGGAATTCCTCGGCCCGGGTGATCCAGCCGCCCTTGCCGCCATCGCGCCTGCGCGCATATTTCCGGCTGGCGGGCCGCGCATCCGCCAGCCCGTAATAATAATTCCGCCGCGCAATCGCATAGGCATCGGCCAGATGGCCGGGGGCAGCCTGATGCGCCCGTTCCGCAGCAGCGATCGTCAGCGGCCCGATGGCCCCGTCCGCGACACAAGGAAAGCCCATTTCGGTCAGCAGGCGCTGCAGGATTTTCACCGCATTGGCGCCCGCATTCACCATCATGTCGAAAACCGATGCCTGCAGCGGTTCGGGCAGATGCGCGATGCCGGGTCGGGTGAAGTAATGGTCCAGATAGACCTCAACCGCCTGCGCGCGCGTCAGACGCTTCACATCCGCAACCGTCACCGCGCCGTCGCCATCCAGATCAAGTCCCAGACGGCGCATCGTGTGGATGGTGACACCGTGATTTGTGGCGCCGCCCGGATCGTCCGGGTCATCCACGAAACCACCCTCACGGGCGATGATATCGGCGGCGATCTGGCGGGGGGTCTTCATCGGCGGGCCTCCTTGCACGAAGGGGCCAGCCTTGGTCAGTCGCGGTTAAGGGCGGTCAAATCAACCGTTCGGATCCTGATAGATGCCCTGTTCCTTCAGCGCGTCAATCACCTCTTTCGGCATATAGGTCTCATCATGTTTGGCAAGGATTTCATGGGCCTGAAACACGCCGTCAATATAGCGACCGGTGCCGACCACGCCTTCATTCTCGGCAAAGAGATCGGGCAGGATACCGGTGAAGGTGACGGGGATCGTTGCCCCGCCATCGGTGACGGCAAAGCGCACGGTCTCCCCCTCGCCGCGAATGACAGACCCTTCGGCCACCAGCCCGCCAAGGCGGAACACCTCATCCGGGCCGGGTGGCTCGGCCATCACCTGTGCGGGCGCGCGGAAAAAATTGATCCCGTCGCGCATCGCATAGCCCATCAGCGCAGTGGACAGCGCCAGCGCCACGAAGGCCAGCACGATGATCTGGATGCGGCGCTGTTTTTTCAGCCCCTTCATCCCGCGTCCCGCCGCCGTTCCATTGCCCTGCATCGCCCCCCCCCTCTCTTTGCGCGGTCAGCCCCCGATCAGGGGAAGACCGGCGCCAGCATCAGTCCCGCAGCCTCATCCAGCCCCAGCATCAGGTTCGCGTTCTGGATCGCCTGCCCGGACGATCCCTTGGTCAGGTTGTCCAGCACCGCGACCACCAGCGCCCGGCCCGCGATCCGGTCACCCAGAACCCCGATATGGCAGAAATTGGACCCTGCGATATCGCGTGTCGAGGGGGCTGCGCCGAAAGGCAGCACCTCGATGAACCGTTCATCCGCATAGCGCGCGGCAAGGGTTTCATGGATGCGCGCCGGATCGCCCTCGACATAGACCGATGCAAGGATGCCCCGGTTCATCGGCAGCAGATGCGGGGTGAACTGCACCCGCACCGGACGGCCCGCGATGGCGGAAAATTCCTGATCGAATTCGCCCAGATGCCGGTGCTTGCCCCCCGCCGAATAGCTGTGCGTGCCGCCCGACAGTTCGGCATGCAGCAGGTTTTCCTTCAGCGACCGCCCCGCCCCGCTGACGCCCGCCTTGAGGTCGATCAGGATGCGGTCAAGGTCGATCACCCCGGCCTCGATCAGCGGGCGCAGCGCGAATTGCCCGGTCGCGGCATTGCAGCCCGTGCCCGCGACCAGACGCGCGGTGCGGATCTCATCGCGGTAGAACTCGGTCAGGCCGTAAACCGCCTCGGCCTGCAGGTCGGGGGCGGTATGGGGCTGGCCATACCATTTTTCGTACTCCGCCACATCGCGCAGCCGGAAATCCGCCGACAGATCAACGATCTTCAAATCGCGCGGCAGGGCGGAAACCACCACCTGCGTCGTGGCATGGGGCAGTGCGCAAAAGGCCAGATCGACCCCGGAAAAGTCGATCTCGTCAATCTTCTGCAGGCGCGGCAGGTCCAGATGGCGCAGGAAGGGAAACACCTCGGCCATGCTTTGCCCGGCCTTGCGGTCTGCCGACAGCGCCACGATTTCCATCCCCGGATGGGTCGCGATCAGGCGGACAAGCTCGGCCCCGGTATAGCCGGAAGCCCCGAGAATGGCGATTTTCTGGGTCATGTCAGTCCCCTTGCTGAATTCTGCTTCCTTCTGCGACCGGTCGCGCGGTGATGCAAGGGAAACCGTCACAAGATCGCGCGACTGTCACAGCCCAGGCAGTCCTGTGGATCCTGCCCGGCCCTGACCCGTCAGGCCGCCTCGAAACTGATGCGGCGGCGCAGAAACTGGGTGGATTTGTCCGACACGCGGGCCGGATCGCCGGTGGTCATGAATTTCGATTGCGTGCCTGCGCCCAGAAATTCGGGCCGCCGCGTCAGGTAATCGGCAAGGCTTTCGGCCACCAGCCGCGCCTGTGAATAGACAGTCACATCGGGGCCAAGGGCGGCGGCAAAGACATCCTCCATCAGCGGATAATGCGTGCAGCCCAGCACCGCGGCCTGCGGATGCGGCATCCGGCGTTTCAGCGCCTCGACATGCGACCGCACCAGCGCCTCGGCCAGAATTTCGTCACCCTGTTCGATGGCATCCACAACACCGCCACAGGGCTGCGCCTCGACATCCACACCGATGGCACGGAAGGCCAGTTCGCGCTGAAAGGCGCGGCTGGCCACGGTGGCCGGGGTGGCGAACAGGGCAACATGGCGCACCGCCACCTCTCGCGGGGGGGAATTGTCACCCCATTGCCGTTCGGTCAGCGCCTCGATCATCGGCACGAAAACCCCCAGCACGCGCTTGTCGGCGGGCACCCAGGTTTCCTGCATCCGCTTCAGCGCGGCGGCACTGGCCGTATTGCAGGCCAGGATCACCAGATCGCAGCCTTCGGCCCAAAGCCGTTCAACCGCAGCGCAGGTCAGGTTGAAAATGTCATCGGCATCGCGCACGCCATAAGGCGCATGGGCATTGTCGCCCAGATAGACCAGCGGCAGGTCGGGCAGACGGCGCGCGATGGCGTCCAGAACCGTCAGCCCGCCGATCCCGCTGTCGAATATTCCCACCGCCATGGCCAGCCCTCCCTAGGGGCGCGACCGATAGCGCGCCTCGAATTCATGGCCATAGTCATAAGACGGAAGCGGATGGGGCGAAAGAGCATAGGTGAGACGCCGCAGATGCGGCATCAGCGCCCCCGGATCGGCGGCGAAGGCGGCCAGATCGTCAGCAGCCAGCGGGGTGCCGATGGCGATGCGGACCGGCGCATCGGTGCGGGCGCGGAACTCACGCAGCAGAAGTCCCAGACGCAAGGATCCGTGCAGATGGCTCGCGATCTGGAACAGTCGCGAATTCTGCCCGTCGAAATAGACCGGCACCACGGTTGCGCGCGACCGCAGGATCATCCGCGCGGTGAAATTGCGCCAGCCCGGATCCATCGCGCGGGCAAAGGGGCGGCGCGCGGTCGAGACCGTGCCGCCGGGAAAGATGCCCACCGCACCGCCCTGCCCCAGCCAGCGCAGCGCCATGGCCCGGGTTTCAAGGTTTGATCGCATCGCCGCCTCCGACCCGTCAAAGCGGATCGGCAGCACCACCCGGTCCACCACCGGCGCGCCCTGCAGGATTGCATGGGCCAGGATGCGGAAATCCGGGCGGATGCGGTCAAGGATATGGCCCATCATCAGCCCGTCCAGCAGGCCGAAGGGATGATTGGCGACCAGAACCAGCGGTCCCTGTGACGGGATCGCCGCCAGATCGCCCGCCGCGATATCGAGGCTGAGACCGAAACGCGCGGGCACCGCCTGCCAGAAGCTGCGCCCTGCGGCCAGATCATCCTCGATCCCCCGTGCGCGGCGCAGCAGCGACAGCCGCCCCGTTGCATTCTCGACCAGACGGATCATCGCGCGGCCTGCCGGGGTCGCGGCGGCCCCGGAATAGGTGATCCTGCGCGCGGTTTCGGATATCTGCATGGGCGGACCTCTCGATGATCCGCCCGTTATGACAAAGGTCTGTAACGGGGATTTGACGCCCGCCTGCCCGCGTTACTCGGCGGCGATGGCGGCAGCAGGCTGGGCCCATTGCGCCATGATGGCCGCGCGCCTTTTCGCGGCCTTTCCGGCATTGGCCTCCTTGACCGGGCCGAAACCCCGGATCGACAGCGGCAATTCGGCCCATTCGCGCGCAAGGCTTTCGCGGGCGGGCGTGATTTCGGCAAAGACCCGGTCCATATCCGCCTCGAACTCCGCGATCAGCGCATGTTCCATACGCCGTTCGGCGCTGCGCCCGAAGGGATCGAAAGCCGTGCCCCGCAGCCCCTTCATCCGCGCCAGCAGGCGGAAGGCCGGGATCATCCAGGCCCCGAAGGCGCGTTTCTTCGGTCGGCCCTGCGCGTCCTTGCCCGGCAGCATCGGCGGGGCAAGGTGGAACTCGGGGCGCAGATCGCCCTCGAACTCGGCCCGCGCGCGGTCCAGCGTCGAAAGATGCAGGCGCGCGACCTCATATTCATCCTTGATCGCCAAGAGCTTGTGATAGGATCGTGCAACAGCGTCGCGCAGCGGTTCCGGGGCGCGGTCAACCATGGCCAGATAGCGGGCGGCCAGCGCCTCACCCTGATAGGCGCGCAGATGATCGGCGCGGAAGGCGACCGGGTCGACCGGCACCGGGGCCTCGGGCCGGATCAGCCGCGCGGCCTGTTCGGGATGCAGAACCGCCCAGCGACCAATCGCGAAGGCGCGCGAATTGGCCTCGACCGCCGTGCCGTTCAGTTCGATGGCACGCAGGATCGCCTCCTCGGGCAGCGGGATCAGGCCCTGCTGGAAGGCCGCACCGAAGACCATCATGTTGGAATAGATACTGTCGCCCAGCGTGACGCGCGCCAGATCCGAGGCATCGAAAAACGCCACACGATCTTTCAGTCTTGCTTCAAGAGACAGCCGTAACCGTTCGGAAGGAATACGGAATTCGGTATTTTGCGTGAATTCCCCGGTGATGATTTCATGGCTGTTGATCACGCCACCGGTCCGCCCGGTCGTCATCAGGCCCAGCGTCTTGCCCCCCGCCGAAACCACCAGATCACCGCCGATCACTGCATCGGCCTCTCCCACCGCGACGCGGATCGCCGTGATATCCGCAGGCCGTTCGGCAAGGCGGCAATGGATATGGACCGCGCCGCCCTTCTGCGCCAGCCCGGCCATTTCCATCATGCCCGCACCCTTGCCCGCGACATGGGCCGCCATGGCAAGGATCGCCCCCACCGTCACCACGCCGGTGCCGCCCACACCAGTCAAGACCACATTCCATGTTCCTGATATAACAGGAAGAACCGGGTGCGGCATATCGGGAAGGTCAAGCGTGGCCGTCGCGGACTTGCGCGGCTTCGCGCCATGCAATGTGACGAAGGACGGGCAGAACCCGTTCAGGCACGAGAAATCCTTGTTGCAGGAGGACTGGTCAATCGCGCGCTTGCGCCCCAGCTCGGTTTCCAGCGGCACAAGGCTGACGCAGTTCGACTGCACCCCGCAATCGCCGCAGCCTTCGCAGATATCGGGATTGATCCAGACCCGGGCATCGGGATCAGGGAATTGGCCCTTCTTGCGGCGGCGGCGCTTCTCGGCAGCACAGGTCTGAATGTAAACAATGGCCGATACACCCTTGATCTGGCTGTATTTCTTCTGAACATCCATCAGCGCGTCGCGGGTGTGGAATTCCAGCCCCTTGGGAAAGGCGGCAAGGTCGACATCCTCTTTCGGGTCATAGACCACCGCGACATGCGCCACCCCCATCGCCAGCAGTTCCCGGGTGATCCGCGTGGCCTCAAGCCCGCCCTCATTGGTCTGCCCGCCGGTCATGGCAACCGCATCGTTGAACAGGATCTTGTAGGTGATATTCGTGCCTGCCGCGAGGGCCGCGCGGATCGCAAGGATGCCGGAATGGTTATAGGTTCCGTCGCCAAGGTTCTGAAAAACATGGGACGTTTTGGAAAACGGCGCCTCGCCGACCCAGTTCAGCCCCTCACCACCCATATGGGTCAGCCCCGAGGTGCCGCGATCCATCCACAGCGCCATCGTGTGACAGCCGATGCCACCGCCCGCCCGCGCGCCATCCGGCAGGCGGGTCGAGGTGTTATGCGGACAGCCCGAGCAGAACCAGGGCAGGCGCGCGGCCAGATCGGTTGCATTATCGGATCTTTGCGACTCCCGGATCCGGGCCAGCGCGCCCTCCAGCGGTTCGGATCCCAGCCCCTCGGCCAGCAGGATCTGGCCCAGTTTCTCGGCAATCATCACCGGATCCAGCGACATCTGCACCGGGAACAGCACCTCGGCCTCGGGGCCGCCCTTGCGCCCGCCCCAGACGCGCCGCCCCTGCCGGTCATCAAAGATGGCTTCCTTGATCTGCACCTCGATCAGCTTGCGCTTTTCCTCGACCACGACAATCAGCGACAGGCCCTCGGCCCAGTCATGGAACCCGTGCATGTCCAGCGGCCAGCTTTGCCCGACCTTGTAGGTGGTGATCCCCAGCGCCTCGGCCCGGGCAGCGTCGATGCCCAAAAGTCCCAGCGCATGGGTCAGGTCCAGCCAGTTCTTGCCGGCCGCCACAAAACCGATCTTCGCGCCCGCCCGGCCCCAGACCCGGCGGTCAATGCGGTTGGCACGCGAAAACGCCTCGGCCGCGAAGCGCTTGTGATTGACCAGCCGGTCCTCCTGCGGGATCCAGTGATCGCCCAGCCGTATGTTCAGCCCGTCGGGCGGCAGGTCAATTTCGGGCGTCACGAAGGACATGCGGTCCAGCGCCGTCTCGACGACCGAGGTCGCCTCGACAGTGTCCTTCATCAGTTTCAGCCCGACCCAAAGCCCCGAGAACCGCGACAGCGCATAGCCGTAAAGCCCGTAATCCAGGATCTCCTGCACGCCCGCAGGCGACAGGACCGGGATCGAGACATCGACACAGGCCCAGTCCGACTGATGGCAGGTGGTGGAACTTTCGCCGGTATGGTCATCGCCAAGCGCCATCAGCACCCCGCCATGGCGCGCGGTTCCGGCAAGGTTGGCGTGGCGCATCACATCGCCCGACCGGTCCACCCCCGGCCCCTTGCCATACCAAAGGCCGAACACCCCGTCATAGCGGCCCGTCCCGCGCAGTTCGGCCTGCTGGCTGCCCCAGATCGCAGTGGCGGCCAGATCCTCGTTCAGGCCTGACTGAAAGGTGATGTCGGAGGCCTCCAGTAGTTTCTTCGCCCGCATCATCTGCTGGTCCACCGCCCCCAGCGGTGAGCCGCGATACCCGGTGCAAAGCCCCGCCGTATTCAGCCCCGCCGCCCGGTCGCGAGCCTTCTGCATCAGCATCAGCCGTACCAGCGCCTGCGTGCCATTCAGCAGCACCGGCGATTTTTCGAGGTCAAACCGGTCAGCCAGAGATATATCCTGCCTGCTCATTATGCACCTCCCCTTGCGAAACGAGCCCTTTTGACCATGATAGGTCAAAATAGCTGACCTATAAAGGGAAATTTTGCTCCCGAAAGGTCATTTACATGTCAGCATAGCACAGTAGGTAGGGAAGCAACCGTTAGCGCCGGACATTGTGACAAAGGTTGCGGGATGGATTGGGACAAGCTTAGAATATTCCACGCGGTGGCAGACGCGGGCAGCCTGACCCATGCCGGGGACACGCTGCATCTGTCGCAATCCGCTGTCAGCCGCCAGATCCGCGCGCTGGAGGAGACGCTGAGCGTCACCTTGTTTCATCGCCATGCGCGGGGGCTGATTCTGACCGAACAGGGCGAATTGCTGTTCGAGGCGACGAAATCCATGACCAAGCGGCTGGAGGCGGCCTCGGCCCGCATCCGTGACAGCGAGGATGAGGTTTTCGGCGAATTGCGCGTGACGACGACCACGGGCTTCGGCACGCTTTGGCTCGCGCCCCGCCTGCCCGCGCTTTATGAGAAATATCCCAGCCTCAAGATCGACCTGATGCTGGAGGAACGCCTGCTGGACCTGCCCATGCGCGAGGCCGATGTTGCGATCCGCATGAAGGAACCGTCACAGGCCGATCTGATCCGCCGCCGGCTGATGAATATCCGGATGCGGCTTTATGCAACGCCCGAATATCTTGAAATGGCGGGCACGCCGCTGACCATGGCTGATTTCGCCTCGCACCGGCTGATCTGTCAGCAGGCCGGGGCGGCGCAGGTGGCGGCGGGCGCACAGCTTGTCCAGCAACTGATGACCAATGACATTCCCTCGACGCTGACGGTGAACAACTATTTCGGCGTTCTGCAGGGCGTGCTGAGCCATCTGGGCATCGGCGTGCTGCCCGATTACCTGACCGAGGATTTCCCCAAGCTGGTCCGCGTGCTGCCGGATCTGGAATCGAATGAGGTTCCGGTGTTCCTTGCCTATCCCGAGGAACTGCGCCAGTCCAAGCGCGTCGCGGCCTTCCGTGATTTCGTGACCGAGGAAATCTTTGCCTATCGCCAGCGGCAGCGCGGCTGAGGCCCGATTGAGGCCCGGAACGGGCACTTCACAATCGGTTCAGATTGCGGTGCAGCACTTATAACCACATCATATTGCAGCAAAAAACCGGCCATGCACAAAGTGCATACCGGAAATGCCGCAGCTGCGACACGGTATTTCTTGCGCCCGGCATTCCCAAAGCCTAAATCCAGCTTCGAAGGCGGCGACAGATTTTCTCTTGCAGCCTTCATACCTCCCTGTTGGACTTCGGCCGAGCTTTTGCTCGGCCTTTTTTTTGGCCCGGCCCGGCCCTGCCCGGGATTTGGGCGATCAGACCCTGCCCTGACCAAGGATGCGGCACCGCAGCAACGCAGATGCAGCATTCCAGCGCCTTCGCCCTGCGCCAGACACCCCGGACCGGTCCTGACCATACGAATCGCGCAGGCCCCGCCCTCTGGCCCCCGCTCGCCCCTTTCCCTTTGGCGGGCTTTGTCCTAAGAGCCGCGCAGAGGATGATCCCAGGGGGCAATGCCATGACCGAACCCGCCATCACACCCGAACTCATTGCCGCGCATGGGCTGAAGCCCGATGAATGGGAGCGCCTGCTGGGCATCATCGGACGGGAGCCGACATTCACCGAACTGGGCATCTTTTCGGCCATGTGGAATGAACATTGCTCCTACAAATCCTCGAAGAAATGGCTGCGCACCCTGCCCACCACCGGCCCGCAGGTGATCTGCGGCCCCGGAGAGAATGCGGGCGTGGTGGATATCGGCGATGGTCAAGCCGTGATCTTCAAGATGGAGAGCCATAACCATCCGTCCTATATCGAACCCTATCAGGGCGCGGCCACCGGCGTGGGAGGCATTCTGCGCGACGTCTTCACCATGGGCGCGCGCCCGATTGCGGCAATGAATGCACTGTCCTTCGGTGAGCCCTCCCATCCCAAGACCGCGCATCTGGTCAAGGGGGTGGTCGAAGGGGTCGGCGGCTATGGCAATGCCTTTGGCGTGCCGACCGTGGGCGGCGAGGTGCGGTTTCACCGCTCCTATAACGGCAACTGCCTTGTGAACGCCTTTGCCGCCGGTCTGGCCGATGCCGACAGGATTTTCTATTCGGTCGCCTCGGGTGTCGGCATGCCGGTTGTCTATCTGGGCGCAAAAACCGGGCGTGACGGGGTCGGCGGCGCCACCATGGCATCGGCCGAATTTGACGACACGATTGAGGAAAAACGCCCGACCGTGCAGGTCGGCGACCCTTTCACCGAAAAGCGCCTGCTGGAGGCCTGTCTGGAGCTGATGGCATCGGGTGCCGTGATTTCCATTCAGGACATGGGGGCTGCGGGCCTGACCTGTTCGGCCGTGGAAATGGGCGACAAGGGCGGGCTGGGGATCAAGCTGCAACTCGACGACGTGCCGCAGCGCGAGGCGAACATGACCGCCTATGAAATGATGCTGTCGGAGTCGCAGGAACGCATGTTGATGGTCCTGAAACCCGAGCTGGAGGATGTGGCCCGCGCGATCTTCGTCAAATGGGATCTGGATTTCGCGATTGTCGGCGAAACCATCCCTGAGGACCGTTTCCTGATCCTGCATGGCGATCAGGTGAAGGCCGATCTGCCGCTGTCGAAACTGTCCTCCTCGGCGCCCGAATATGACCGTCCCTGGGTGGAAACCCCGCCCGCTGCCCCCTTGGGTGAGGTGCCGCAGATCGGCGCAATTGACGCGCTGCGTGCGCTGATCGGTTCGCCCTCCTATGCGCATAAATCCTGGGTCTGGGAGCAGTATGACAGTCAGGTCATGGCCGATACGATCCGCGTGCCCGGGCTGGGTGCGGGCGTGGTGCGGGTGCATGGCACGGGCAAGGCGCTGGCCTTCACCTCGGATGTGACGCCGCGCTATGTGAAGGCCAACCCGTTTGAGGGCGGCAAGCAGGCCGTGGCCGAGGCGTATCGCAACCTGACCGCCGTGGGCGCGCGACCGCTTGCGACAACCGACAACCTGAATTTCGGCAATCCCGAAAAACCAGAAATCATGGGACAGCTTGTCGGCGCGATCAAAGGCATCGGCGCGGCCTGCACGGCGCTGGACATGCCCATCGTGTCGGGCAATGTGTCGCTATACAATGAAACTGACGGCAAGGGCATCCTGCCCACCCCCACCATCGGGGCGGTGGGTCTGCTGGACAGCACCGCCGATCTGATTGCGGGTCAGCCGCAAGCGGGCGATATCGCGCTGGTGATCGGCGAAACCGCAGGCCATCTGGGCCAGTCCGCCCTTCTGGCCGAGGCTTTCGGGATCGAGGCGGGCGATGCGCCATCGGTCGATCTTGAGGCCGAAAAGCGCCATGGCGATTTCCTGCGCGCGATGCGTGGTCATATCCGCGCCGCAACCGACCTGTCGGATGGCGGGCTGGCGCTGGCGGCGTTTGAAATGGCCGAAGGGGCGGGTCTGGGCCTGATCCTTGATGCGGGCGATATCCCGACGCTGTTCGGGGAAGATCAGGCCCGCTATCTGCTGGCCGTCAGCGCCGAAGGCGCCGCCGTGATCGAGGCTGCTGCCCTGACAACCCCGGTGCCGGTGCAGCGCGTGGGACTGTTTGGCGGTGACAGCGTGACACTGGGCACAGACGCGGCCCCGCTGGCAGAACTGTCGGGCCTTTACCGCTCGGCCCTCGCCCGCGCCATCGGCGGCTGATGCCCTCCCGGGGCCGGGTTGACCGGCCCCGCCCTGCCGCCCGATCCCCACGCCATACCTTGCAGCCCTTGGCCACCCGTCCTAGATTGGATGCGAAGGACAGGAGACCACCAGATGCCCATGGAAGGCAAGGATATCGAGGCGCTGATCCGGGAAACCTTTCCCGAGGCGCAGATCACCATCACCGACCTTGCCGGAGACGGCAATCACTGGGCGGCGGAAGTGATTGACGAAAGTTTCAAGGGCATGAACCGCGTGCAGCAGCAGCGCGCCGTCTATGCCAGCCTCAAGGGCCGGATGGACGGGGCGAATGGTGAATTGCACGCCCTGGCGCTGACCACCAAGGCCCCGGATTGAACAGCCTTTGGGATACCGTTCTCATCCTGAACTGGTGGGGGGATATCCGGGGCTATCTGAAATTTGGCGGCGGGTATTGGCGGCGCAAACGCCGGATAGACCGCTGGAGAACCGAAAAGGACAAGACATGACCGCGCAGGACCAGATCAAGGACGTGATCGAAAAAAACCCCGTCGTGCTGTTCATGAAGGGCACGAAAGCCATGCCGCAATGCGGTTTTTCTAGCCGTGTGGCCGGGGTGCTGAATTTCATGGGGGTGGAATATCAGGATGTGAACGTCCTTGCAGATGCCGAGATCCGGCAGGGCATCAAGGATTTCAGCGACTGGCCGACCATCCCGCAGCTTTATGTGAAGGGTGAATTCGTCGGTGGCTGTGACATCATCACCGAAATGACGCTATCGGGCGAACTCGACACGCTGCTTGAGGCGAAAGGTGTGGCCTATGACAAGGCCGCCGCCGAGAAGATCCGCGAAGCGAACGCCTGATCTGCAAGGGGCCTTGACCAGATCGGGGCCTGACCTGTGTGGGATGGGGGCTGAGGCAATCGCGGCCCCTGCCCTGCCCGGTGTGCCTGAGCGGCCTGCCACTCCCCTTGCGCGTCCCGTCCCCGGTTAACGCATCACTCTGCCGCGCGGCAGTCCTGCAGCAGTGGAGTCTCGCTGCCCTCGGTGCCGTCCTTCCAGTAAAGACTGGCCACCTTCCCCTTTGTCCACCAGACATAGCCCGACCCGCCCGAGGGCCATGCATAGCGCACGCCTGACGCGGCGGGTTCGGCATAAAGCGAAATCTGCCGCCCCTCGACCGTCAGCACGACAACCGAATCCGCCCCGGCGGTGACATAGGCCACCGGCACGGACACACCGCGTTCGCAGCCATAGGTCACAGTGTTCAGCGTCAGATCCTCGGCCCCGGCCGGTGCGGGCAAGGCAAGGCCGGAACCTACGAGAAACAGGGCAAGGGCTGTGAAGGGGCGCAAAAGATGCATGGGACGCTTTCTTGAAATTCACTGGGGCGGTCAGCCCGGCCCGGGAGTTGCCCCCTGCCGCCTTTTGCCGCCGCGCCAGTCGGGCTCGGTCAGGAGGCGGCGAGGGCCGCCGATTTTTCCTCGATCTCGGCGGCAAGCGCCTCGGTGCGGGCGGCGATCTCGGCAAGGTTTTCGGCCATCTGCGGCGGGATCACCGGCACCTCGACGCGCTGCGGCGCGGGCGCGGGCTGGGTTTCCAGTTCGGCCACCCTTGCCCGGAGCACCCGCAATTCATCCTCGACCGCCGCCGTGCGGTCGGCCAGCATCAGCCCCGCCATCAACAGCAGCCGCGCCTCGGGCAGGCGGCCCATCTGGGTGACCAGCGGCTGCGCCTCAGCATCCAGCATCGCCGCCGCCGTGCACAGGAAATGCTCCTCCCCTTCCTGACAGGCGACCGAGAAACTTTTGTTCCCGATGGTGATTTCCAGTTCAGCCATGGGCGCGGACCTCCTCGATCAGGGGTTCAAGTTCGGCAAGGATCTCATCCAGTTCGGCCAGATCGACATGGCGCGTGGCACGCAGCGCCTCCAACTCGGCCAGCATGGCCTTGTTCACCAGATGCGGCTCGGCCACGCCTTCGGCCGCGGCCTCATGCAACACGCGCAGATGTTCGCGCAACTGGATCGTGGTCTTGCGCATGCGCTGCAATTCCAGCCCCTGCACATCCAGTTGCCGCGTCATCTTCTCGACCTTGGCAGTCAGGGCAGCGGGGGCTGTGGCCACCTCGGCATCGCGCGCCTTGCGCAACTTCGCATTCAGCTCGGTCGCGGCCGCCTTATCAGCGGCCAGCGCATCGCGCAGGCGCTGGATTTCGGCGTCCTTTTCCCGCAGGCTGCGTTCCAGCCGCGCGATCTCGGCCCCGTCGCTGCGGATGACCGGGGCGGGTGGCGGCGGTGGCGGCGGGGCGGCGGGCATCCCGGCGGGTTTGGCGGCAGCCTCCTGCGGCCCATCGGTCAGAACCGGCCCATCTGTCAGAACCGAAGGCCGCGCGGGTATCGGGCCTTCGCCATCATGGCTCGCAACCCGCTCGGCCAGCAGCGCCTCTGCCCGGGTTGAAAGCTGTTCAACCCCCGTGCCGATCCGGCCCAGTGCCGCGCTGATCCGGCGCTCCAGTTCTGCGATCGCGTCGTGATCCTGCATCGCCTCTGCCTTTCCTGTTTCTTTGCGCCGCGTCCCTGTCGGGCCATGGCAGCGAGGCCCCGAATCGCACCCGGGTCCCGTTTCGTCAAGTTTAGCCCAAAGCAAAGCGGAATTGCGCCCCCCCTTTGCCATCAAGGCCTTGCCCGATACGCTTGATCTTGCCGACAGGACTGCTAATCACGCAGAACCGGCGCAAGACCGGGCCGCGACAGGATGTTGCGCGCCTTTTGCGCCGCGCGCATCATGCCGGCCAGAATGCCGGTGCCGGTGCCGGCCCCAGCGGAAGATCCGCGCCCGTCAGTTGCCAGTGGGCCCCGCGCCCGTCACATGAAGGACATTGCCTTGGATATCGCGACCCTGCGCCAGCGCCACCCCGATCACTGGATGAAAGCCTGCGCCATCCGCACCCTGACGCTGGATGCGGTCGCGGCCGCCAATTCCGGTCATTCCGGCATGCCGATGGGCATGGCCGATGTGGCGACGGTGCTGTTCGAAAAACATCTGCGTTTCGATCCCTCCGCCCCGCGCTGGCCGGATCGTGACCGCTTCATCCTGTCGGCGGGCCATGGGTCGATGCTGATCTACAGCCTGCTCTATCTGACCGGGTATGAGGATATGACGCTGGAGCAGATCCGCAATTTCCGCCAATGGGGCGCGATCACGGCGGGCCATCCGGAATATGGCCATGTGACGGGTGTAGAAACCACCACCGGCCCGCTGGGTCAGGGCATCGCCAATGCCGTGGGCTTTGCCATGGCCGAGGAATCCCTGCGCGCGCATTGGGGCAAGAAACTGCAGGATCACCACACCTGGGTGATCGCGGGTGATGGCTGCCTGATGGAAGGCGTCAGCCAGGAGGCGCTTGGCCTTGCCGGCAAGCAGCAATTGTCGCGGCTGATCGTGCTGTGGGACAATAACGGCATCACCATCGACGGGAAGGTGTCGCTTTCCGACATCACCGACCAGAAGGCACGTTTCGCCGCCTCGGGCTGGGATGTGTTCGAATGTGACGGCCATGACCCCGAGGATATCGACCGCGCACTGAGCGCCGCCAAGGCCAGCCCCCGCCCCGCCTTTGTCGATTGCAAGACGCATATCGCGCTGGGGTCTTCGGCGCAGGACACATCCAAGGGCCATGGTGCGCTGACCGATGCCAAGCTGATTGCCGATACCAAGTCCGCCTATGGCTGGGATCATGCCGCCTTTGAAATCCCCGCCGCGATCAAGGCGCAGTGGGAGGCGATGGGCGAACGCGGTCTTGCCGCGCGCAAGGACTGGGAGGCACGTCTGGCCGCGCTGTCCGAGGGCAAACGCGGCGAGTTTGAGCGGATCTTCCGCGCCGAAGCGCCCGCGAAACTGGCCTCGGCCATCCGCGCGGTCAAGAAACAGGCCGTGGCGGACATGCCGAAACTGGCCACCCGCGCAGCCTCGGAAAAGGTGCTGGCGGCGGTCAATCCGGTGATGCGCGAAACCATCGGCGGATCGGCGGACCTGACCGGGTCGAACAACACCAAGACGCCGGATCTGGGCGTGTTCACGCCCGAGGACCGCAAGGGCCGCTATGTCTATTACGGTATCCGCGAACATGGCATGGCGGCGGCGATGAACGGCATGGCCCTGCACGGCGGCATCCGGCCCTATGGCGGCACCTTCATGTGCTTCACCGATTACGCCCGCCCCTCGATGCGGCTGTCGGCCCTGATGGGCCTGCCGGTCACCTATGTCATGACCCATGACAGTATCGGGTTGGGCGAGGACGGACCGACCCACCAGCCGGTCGAACATCTGGCGATCAGCCGCGCCACGCCGAATATGCTGGTGATCCGCCCCGCCGATATGGTCGAAGTGGCCGAGGCATGGGAAATCGCGCTGTCCTCGCAAAAGACCCCCGCCGTGCTGGCGCTGAGCCGTCAGAACCTGCCTGCGGTGCGCAAGACCCACAGCAACCGCAACATGGTGTCGATGGGCGCCTATGTGCTGGAAGAGGCGGGCGCGAAACGTCAGGCAATCCTGATGGCAACCGGGTCCGAGGTCGAAATCGCCCTGAAGGCCCGCGACCTGCTGGAGGCCGAAGGCATCGGCACCCGCGTCGTCTCGATGCCCTGCTGGGAACTCTTTGAAGAACAGCCCGACGCATGGCGCCGCAAGGTTCTGCCGCCCGGCCCGGTGCGCGTGGCCGTCGAGGCGGGCGTGCGCATGGGCTGGGACCGCTGGCTGTGTGGTGAGGGCGGGCGGCGTGACAAGGCTGGATTCGTGGGCATGGAGGGCTTCGGCGCCTCGGCCCCGGCGGACCGGCTTTATCGTGAATTCGGCATCACCGCTGAGGCGGTCGCCGCCAAGGCCAAGGCGCTGCTGGGACTTTGATCTTTATCCGCAGGGGGGCTCTGCCCCCCTGCACCCGAACTCCCTCCCGCAGGGGGGCTCTGCCCCCCTGCACCCCCCGGGGTATTTCCGCCAAGAGAAAGCCCATGTTGGCGCTAACGGCGAAAGTTTGCGCTAACATGATGAAATAACGTCGCTTTTCGACTTTGATCAGTCAGGCTTCGCGTGTAGTTACCCCGCATCCTTGGACGCGGGAGACAGGCCATGACCATCACCATCGGCATCAACGGATTCGGGCGGATCGGGCGCTGCACGCTGGCCCATATCGCGGAATCGGCACGCAATGACGTGCAGGTTGTCGCGATCAATGCGACCGGGCCGATCGAGACCAATGCCCATCTGCTGAAATACGACTCCGTCCATGGCCGCTTTCCGGGCACGGTGCGGGTCAGCGATGGGGCGCTGGATCTGGGGCGCGGGCCGATCCGGGTGATGTCGACCTACAACCCGGAAGACCTGGACTGGGACGGGGTGGATGTCGTGCTGGAATGCACCGGCAATTTCAATGACCGCGACAAGGCGGCGGTGCATCTGGGCCGCGGCGCCAAGCGGGTTCTGGTCTCGGCCCCGGCGAAACGCGCCGACAAGACCGTGGTCTACGGCGTTAATCATCGCCAGCTGACGCCCGAACATCTGGTCGTCTCGAACGGATCCTGCACCACGAACTGTCTTGCCCCGCTGGCCAAGGTTCTGAATGACGCGATCGGCATCGAAAGCGGCATCATGACGACGATCCATTCCTATACCGGCGACCAGCCCACGCTGGACCGCCGCCATGCCGATCTTTACCGTGCCCGTGCCGCTGCGATGGCGATGATCCCGACCTCGACCGGGGCGGCCAAGGCCCTGGGCGAGGTTCTGCCCGAACTGGCCGGAAAACTGGACGGAACCGCGATCCGCGTGCCCACGCCCAATGTCTCGGCGGTCGATCTGACCTTCATCGCCGCAAAATCGGTGACCGTGGCCGAGGTGAATGAGATCGTGCGCGAGGCAGCATCGGGCTATATGGGCATGGTTCTGGCCTATGATCCCGAACCCAAGGTCTCGATTGACTTCAACCACACGCCGCATTCCTCTATCTTTGCCCCGGACCAGACCAAGGTCGTGGGCCGCTCGGTTCGGGTGCTGGCATGGTATGACAATGAATGGGGCTTTTCTTGCCGCATGGCCGATGTGGCCGGGGCAATGGGGCGGCTTCTTCAGTAAGGAGCACGATGACAGACCGGATCGCCCTGGGGCTTGGCCTTCTGATCGTTCTGGCGATCGGTCTGGATATCACCGTGAATGACGGCGCCGCATTGCTGTTCCTGATGCGGAAATTCGCTGATTTGCTGGAATATCTGTCCTTCTGGCGCTGAACGGCGCATGCTGCGCTTGAACTTTTCGCGAATTTCGCGATGTTAGCGCTAGCAGCGGGGTCAACCGCCTGAGCAAGGGAGAGTTCCATGACCGTCAAGGTTGCCATCAACGGATTTGGCCGCATCGGCCGCAACGTGCTGCGCGCGATCATCGAATCGGGGCGCACCGATATCGAGGTGGTCGCGATCAACGATCTGGGGCCGGTGGAGACGAACGCCCATCTGCTGCGTTTCGATTCTGTGCATGGCCGGTTTCCCGCCACGGTGACGACGACCGCAACCACCATTGATGTGGGTCGCGGCCCGATCGAGGTCAGCGCGATCCGCAATCCCGCCGACCTGCCCTGGGCGCATGTCGATATCGTGCTGGAATGCACCGGCATCTTCACCGACAAGGACAAGGCGAAGATCCATCTGGAAAACGGCGCAAGCCGGGTTCTGGTCTCGGCCCCTTCGGCCGGGGCGGACAAGACCATCGTCTACGGCGTGAACCATGACACGCTGACCAAGGACGATCTGATCGTCTCCAACGCCTCCTGCACCACCAACTGCCTGTCGCCCGTCGCGCAGGTGCTGCATCAGGCGGTGGGCATTTCCAAAGGGTTCATGACCACGATCCACAGCTATACCGGCGACCAGCCGACGCTGGACACGATGCACAAGGATCTGTATCGCGCCCGCGCCGCCGCCTTGTCGATGATCCCGACCTCGACCGGGGCAGCCAAGGCCGTGGGGCTGGTGCTGCCGGACCTGAAGGGGCGGCTGGACGGGGTGGCGATCCGTGTGCCGACGCCCAATGTCTCCGTCGTCGATCTGGTCTTCGAGGCCGCGCGCCCGACCACGGTGGAAGAGATCAACGAGGCGGTGAAGGCGGCGGCGGCGGGCCGGTTGAAGGGCATTCTGGGCGTGACCGACCAGCCCAATGTCAGCAGCGATTTCAACCATGACCCGCGCTCCTCGATCTTCCATCTCGATCAGACCAAGGTGCTTGAGGGCAATATGGTCCGCATCCTCAGCTGGTATGACAATGAATGGGGGTTTTCGAACCGCATGGCCGATACCGCCGTGGCCATGGGCAAGCTGATCTGAGGCCAAGGTGATCTGAGAGCAGACCGGTCCGGGACTTCCCGCTGCCGGTTTTCCGGGCAAGAGGCCGTCCTGCGGGGCGGCCTCTGACATTGTGCAACACTCCGTGGCGGATTCGTCACAAAAGGTGATTCCGCCGCCCTTCCGGTTCGCGCGCTGCGCGATTAGTTTTACTCCATGGATCTTGTCATCATCCTTTCGGTGCTTGCGGCATTTCTGGTGCTGATCGCGCTCAGCGAGCCCTTGGCGCTGCGGCTGCGTGTGCCGCAGACGGTGGCGCTGGCCGGGATCGGCATTGCCATTGGCGCCGGGGCCGCCTTCGTTTGGACCACGGATTACACCGATTTGTTCAACCCGTTGGCACTGGCAATCCTGAATTTGCCGATCCGGTCGAACGTCTTCCTTTATGTCTTCCTGCCGACGCTGATCTTTCAGGTCACGCTGTCGCTGGATCTGCGGCGGATGCTGGATGACTGGGTGCCGATCCTGACACTGGCAGTTCTGGCGGTGGGGGTGGCGACGGTGGTTGTCGGCTTCTCGCTTTATCCGCTGGGAACATTGCCCCTGACGGCCTGCCTGCTGATCGGGGCCATCGTATCGACAACCGATCCTTCGGCGGTCGTCTCGATCTTCCGTGCGACACCGGCGCCGCAGCGTCTGGCGCGGATCGTCGAAGGCGAAAGCCTGCTGAACGATGCCGCCGCCATCGCGCTGTTCGGTCTGTTTCTGGGTCTGGCCTCGATCGGCGTGGAAAATCCCAGCACCGCCGAGGCGCTGTGGAGTTTTCCGGGGCTTTTGATCGGCGGCGGCATCATCGGCTGGCTGGCCGGACTGGTTACGCTCTGGCTGGTCAAGCGGCTGGTCACCTTTCCACTGGGCCAGATCTCGGTCACGGTCGCCCTGCCCTATGCCGCCTATATCCTGTCGGAACAGGTCTTTGCGGTGTCGGGCGTGGTCGCGGTGGTCTCGGCCGGCCTGACGGTCAACCTGCTCGCCGCCGGTTTCGTTTCACCTCCCGCGATGGCCAAGCTGCGCGACACATGGGATCTGTTGGCCTATTGGGCGGGGGGGCTGATCTTCGTGCTGGCCGCGATCCTGATTCCGCGACTGATGGCCGATGTCACGGTTCAGGATCTGGGGCTGATCCTTGTCACGGTGTTGGCCGCCTTCGTGGCGCGCGCGATCATCCTCTTCGGTCTTATGCCGCTGCTGTCGGCGGTGCGCGCCTCACCGCGGGTTGAGCCGCGTTACCGGGTCGCGATTCTCTGGGGGGGCCTGCGCGGTGCGGTCACGCTGGCGCTGGCGCTGGCGGTGACGGAAAGTTTCCGCATCCCGCCCGAGATCAAGCGCGAGGTCGGCATCATTGCGACCGGGTTCACGCTCTTCACCCTGATCGTGCAGGGGACGACGCTGCGCTGGGTCATTGCGAAACTGGGGCTGGACCGGCTTTCCGCGCTGGATGTCGCGCTGTCACGGCAGGTCGTCGCGGTGGCGCTGCAGACGGTGCGCGAACAGGTCGCGGAAACTGCCCGTGATTTCGGCCTGTCACGCGAAATCGTGCGAGATGAGGCCAAGCGCTTTGCCGCGCGGCTGGACGATGCGGTGGACAAGGCCGACCTTGAAAACGAAATTCCCGACCGCGACCGCATCACGCTGGGGCTGATGGCGCTGGCCGGGCGCGAGCGGGATCTGATCCTGGAGACCTTCCGCGATCAGGTGATCCCGCCGCGCCTTGCCGACCGGATGCTGACCAATGCCGACCGCCTGCTGGAAGCAACCCGCGCGGGCGGGAGAAGCGGCTATCGCACCAGCACGCGTCGTGCGCTCAGCGGCGGGCAGACGCTGCGCAGCGCAGAATGGCTGCATAACCGTCTGCGCCTGTCGCGCATGTTGACGCGGATCACCGCCGACCGGTTCGAACTGATCGTGACGACGGGGCTGATCCTGCCGCAACTGCATGAATTCATCAATCACCGCATCCTGCGCATCCATGGCCGTCGCGTGGCTGATCTGCTGCATGAGCTGGTGAACCGGCGGCAGGAGGAAACCCAGAAGGAACTGGACGGCCTGCGCCTGCAATATCCCGGCTATGCCGAGGATATGGAACGCCGCCTGATCCGCCGCACCGCGCTGCAGCTGGAAGAACGCGAATATGACCAGTTGACCGAGGACGGGCTGATCGGGCCGGAACTGCGCTCGGCGCTGGCAGGTCAGATCGGCATCCGCCGCGAACGCCTGTCCGAACGCCCCCGGCTGGACCTGCGGCTGCAAAAGGCCGCCCTTGTGCGGCTTTTTCCGCTGTTCGCGGATATGGAGGAACGCCCGCAACGCGATCTGGCCCGTCGCCTGCGCACCGTCTATGCCGCGCCCGGCGATGTGCTGATGCGGCGCGATGACCGCGCGCGGCGGGTCTGGTTCATCGCCTCGGGCGCGGTCGAGGTCGTGACCGCGACCAACAAGCAGCGCCTTGGCCGGGGTGAGATGTTCGGTCAGCTGGCGATGCTGGCGCGCACAAGGCGGCGCGCACAGGTCACCGCAATCACCCATTGCACGCTGCTGGCGCTGGAGGAGGCGCGCTTTCTGGATCTGATGCAGCGCAATGCGGCGGTGCATGAGGCGGTGCTGGAAAGCGCAGCCCGGCGCGGCGTCAAGCTTGACCTGCCCGGAATGCTGCAGGCGACGCAACGGCTGGCCAACCCCGCTGCCCCTGCGGCCACCGCCACGGCATCTGAACCCGCATCTGACCCGGCATCTGACACGGATGCCGCTGACAACTCCGGGGTTCCGGCAGAGCCGAAGGCAGACCCCGAGGCCGAACCCGTCACCCCCGGCGAACCCCGCAAGGAGGGCAGTCCGGGCAGCCCCCCCGCCTCTGCCGCCTGATCACGGCGCAGCCATGCAGCCCGTGCAAGGCAGCGCGGCAGGGCTGCGTATTGTGCCCGGCCCCGCCTGCACTCATATCTGTCGCGTGATCCCGGGCATCCGGCCCGGACACCGATGTATGTGAGGAAAAAGCATGAACTCCCTTCTCAACAGCCTGAAAACCGCCCTGCGCAATCATGCGCGCTATGTCGCGACCCGGCATGAAATCGAACGTATGCCGCTGGATGTGGCGCTTGATCTCGGGATCTTCCGCGAGGACGCCCATAGCATCGCGAGAAAAGCGGTCTGGGGCTGACGCCCTTTCACTTTGGTAAAAATACCTCGGGGTGAGCGGCAAAGCCGCGAGGGGCTGCGCCCCTCCCCCGTTCCGGCTCACCGCCCCGGACCGGTTCGCCCCGCCCCGGTGAACGCTCAGCCGTATCGCGCGACCAGCGCTGCGGCTACGGCGGGTGGCACGAATTTCGACACATCCCCGCCCAGCCGTGCGATTTCCTTGACCAGTTTCGAGGCAATCGCCTGACGGCGCGCATCGGCCATCATGAACACCGTCTCGATACTGGCATCCAGCGCGCGGTTCATGCCGACCATCTGGAATTCATATTCGAAATCGGCCACCGCGCGCAGACCGCGCACGATCACGCTTGCGCCCACATCGCGGGCGCAGTCGATCAGCAGATTTTCGAACGGATGCACAAGGATCTCACCGCCGGTGCGCGCCACGATGCCCGCGCATTCCGCCTCGACCATCGCCACCCGTTCCTCCAGCGAGAAAAGCGGCGCCTTGTCGCGATTGATCGCTACGCCGATCACCAGCCGGTCCACCAGTTGCATCGCGCGCTGGATGATATCGGTATGACCCAGCGTGACCGGATCGAATGTGCCGGGATATAGACCGATGCGCATGGGGGCCCCCTCTCTGGATGGCGGTCACGCAACATTATTGCGCGTGGCTTTGCAAGGCCAAAACGCCGCCCCGCCACCCGGACCCGGCCCCCTGCGGCCCTTCCGGTACGGCGGGATGGCCAGGGTCAGAACCCCTTGATCATGCCTTCCAGCGCATCCTTTTCCATCGCCAGTTCCGACAGGCGCGCGGCCACGACATCGCCGATGGAAATCAGCCCGATCATCGCCTCGCCCTGCATCACCGGCATATGGCGGAACCGGCCATCGGTCATCTTGCGCAGCACCCCGTCCGTGGTATCGCCCGGCGCACAGCCCACGATCTTGGCCGTCATCACCGTATCAACCCGGTCGGACAGGCAGTCCGTGCCGCGTTGGCCCAGTTCCCGCACGATATCGCGTTCCGACAGGATCCCCGCGACGCTGCTGCCGTCAGGTGACACGATCACCGCGCCGATCCGGCGTTCCGCAAGCAGTTTCACCGCCTCGGCAATCGTGCTTCCGGGTTTGATCGTGACCACGCCCCCGGTGGACTTGGCCGACAGGATCTGCTGAACAAGCATGACAAACTCCTCCATTCCATGACAAAGGGTCGGACGGGTGCGACATTCTGTCAAGGGTTTGATCCGGCGACGAGCGATTCAAGCCGATGCACCTCACGCCGCACCCCCTGCACCAGAAGATCGGCAAACCGGTTCAGCCGCTCGGCCCGCCCGTCATCGGCATGGCGGATCAGCCAGAAACTGCGTGTCAGCTGCACCTCATCGGGCAGCACGCGCATCAGTTCGGGCGCGGCGGGCAAGGCGAAATCATGCACCATTCCGATCCCCGCCCCGGCGCGCAACAGGTTGAGTTGCACCGAGACCGAGTTCGACGACAAGGCCAGCCGCCCGCCCGCCAATTCGCCCAGATAGTCGAGTTCCCGGTCAAAGATCATGTCAGGGATATAGCCCACGATGGCGCGCCCCTGCAGATCGGCCCGCCCCCGGATCTCCGATCCCGCCGCCAGCCAGTCGCGTGAGGCCGCCAGATGCAACTGGTAATCGCTCAGCTTCTGCACGGTCAGCCGCCCCGTCTCGGGCCGTGACACACCGATGGCCATATCCGCCTCGCGCCGCGACAGGTTGAAGACGCGCGGCAGGGCGACGATCTGCACTTCCAGCCCCGGATTGGCGGCACAGATCCGCGTCAGAACCTGTGGCAGCAGGTAATTGGCGCAGCCATCCGGCGCCCCGATGCGGATCTGCCCGCGCAGGCCCGTCGAGGCGCCGCGCAGATCCTCGGACGCCGCCTCCAGCGCCGCCTCGGCCCGGGTCGCATGCTCCATCAGGCGCGCGCCCGCATCGGTCAGGGCATAGCCCTGCGGCGATTTCAGGAACAGGCGCTGCTCCAGCGCGCTTTCCAGCCGCGCGATCCGCCGCCCCAGCGTCGCCGGATCCAGCCGCAGGATCTTGCCCGCCCGCGTCAGGCTTTCGGCCCGGGCCACCGCCAGAAACAGGCGCAGATCGTCCCAGTCCAGTTCCCCCATCCCCATCACCCCGGTCATGCCTGCATTTTTGCAAAACGCTTTTGGGATATTGCCTCTTTATCGGGTATTTCTGCAAGACTATCCTGCCCCCGACCCCAAGCGGGACCATCGAGGAGGATATGTCATGGAAGAACTGGGCCACTGGATCAACGGCAAGCGCGTCAAGGGAACATCCGGGCGCTTCTCCGACGTCATGAACCCCGCCACGGGTGAAGTTCAGGCCCGGCTGGCGCTGGCCTCGAAGGCCGAGCTTGACGCCGCCGTCGAGGCCGCCGCCGCCGCCCAGATCGCCTGGGGCGCCACCAATCCGCAGCGCCGCGCGCGCGTGATGATGGCGATGGTCGGGCTGATCAACCGCGACATGGACAAGCTGGCCGAGGTGCTGAGCCGCGAACATGGCAAGACCTTTCCCGATGCCAAGGGCGATATCCAGCGCGGGCTGGAAGTGATCGAATATTGCATCGGCGCGCCGCAACTGCTGAAGGGCGAGTTCACCGACAGCGCCGGCCCCGGCATCGACATGTATTCGATGCGCCAGCCCTTGGGCGTTGCCGCCGGGATCACGCCCTTCAACTTTCCCGCGATGATTCCCTTGTGGAAAATGGGCCCCGCCCTGTCCGCGGGCAATGCCTTCATCCTCAAACCCTCGGAACGCGACCCCTCGGTGCCCCTGATGCTGGCCGAACTTTTCAAGGAGGCGGGCCTGCCCGATGGCGTGCTGCAGGTCATCAATGGCGACAAGGAATCGGTGGATGCGATTCTCGACAATCCGGTGATCCAGGCCGTGGGCTTTGTCGGTTCGACCCCGATCGCCGAATATATCTATGGGCGCGGCTGTTCCAACGGCAAGCGGGTGCAATGTTTCGGTGGCGCCAAGAATCACATGATCATCATGCCCGATGCCGATCTGGATCAGGCCGCCGATGCGCTGGTCGGGGCAGGTTACGGGGCGGCGGGTGAACGCTGCATGGCGATCTCGGTCGCGGTGCCGGTGGGGGATGCGACCGCCGATGCGCTGATCGAACGGCTGATCCCGCGCATCGAAAAGCTGAAGGTCGGCCCCTATACCGCCGGAAACGATGTCGATTACGGCCCTGTCGTCACCAAGGCCGCCAAGGAAAACATCCTGCGTCTGGTCAATCGCGGCGTCGAACAGGGCGCAAAACTGGTCGTCGATGGCCGGAATTTCAGCCTGCAAGGTTATGAGAACGGCTTCTTCGTCGGCGCCCATCTTTTCGACCATGTGACGAAGGACATGGATATCTACAAGACCGAGATCTTCGGCCCCGTCCTGTCGACGGTGCGCGCGCAGTCCTATGAAGAGGCACTTGGCCTTGCCATGGACCATGAATATGGCAATGGCACTGCGATCTTCACCCGCGACGGCGACACCGCCCGCGATTTCGCCAGCCGCATCAATATCGGCATGGTGGGCATCAATGTGCCGATCCCGGTGCCGCTGGCCTATCACACCTTCGGCGGCTGGAAGAAATCGGGCTTCGGTGATCTCAATCAGCACGGCCCCGATGCCTTCCGCTTCTACACGCGCACCAAGACCGTGACATCGCGCTGGCCCAGCGGGATCAAGGAAGGATCAGCCTTCAATTTCAAGGCGATGGACTGACCAGAACCCAAACCGCGCCGCGCCCCCCCCTTTCATCTGTTCCCAAATATCCCGGGGGGAGGCGCGGCACGCGCCGGGGGGCAGCGCCCCCCCTTCTGCCCTCGCTCGGCCCTTGCAGGGGGGGACCGGCAGGGGCGAGGGCCGCACAGGCCCATCCCTGCAACATCCTTGCAAGAATGGCACCCTAATCCCCACTATGGATGACAGGCGAGGAGACCCAGATGGACATCACCCTGAGCGAGGAAGCCGCCGCGATCTTCGAGATGGCGCATCAGTTCGGACAGGACCGCATTGCCCCCCATGCACGGGACTGGGAAAGCGCCGGAACCATTCCGAAAGAGCTTTGGCCCGAGATTGCCGCGCTTGGCCTTGGCGGGCTTTATGTGCCCGAGGACTGGGGCGGTTCAGGCCTGACGCGGCACGATGCAACGCTGGTCTTCGAAGCACTGGCCATGGCCTGCCCCGCCGTCTCGGCGTTTCTGTCGATCCACAACATGTGCGCGGGCATGATCGCCCGCTTTGGCTCAACCGAGGCCAAAGAGGCATGGCTGCCGCGCGCCTGTTCGATGGAAACGGTGTTTTCCTATTGCCTGACCGAACCCGGATCGGGCTCGGACGCGGCGGCGCTGCGCACCCGGGCGGAACGGACCAATGACCGCTGGATCTTGAACGGCAGCAAGGCCTTCATCTCGGGTGGCGGCTATTCGGATGCCTATATCGTCATGGCCCGGACCGGCGGCGACGGGCCGAAGGGCATATCGGCCCTGATCGTCGAGGCCGGGGCGACGGGATTGTCCTTCGGCGGGCTGGAGGACAAGATGGGCTGGCGCGCGCAGCCCACCAGACAGGTGCAGTTCGACGATTGCGCCGTGCCGAAGGAAAACCTGCTGGGTGAGGAAGGCCGCGGCTTTGCCTATGCCATGGCAGGGCTGGATGGCGGGCGGCTGAATATCGCGGCCTCGGCCCTTGGCGGCGCACAGGCGGCACTGGACGCGACGCTGGCCTATATGGCCGAGCGCCGCGCCTTCGGCCAGCGCCTGCAGCAGTTTCAGGCGCTGCAATTCCGTCTGGCCGATCTTGAGGTTAAACTGCAGACCGCCCGCATCTTTTTGCGCGCGGCGGCGACGCGGCTGGATCAGGGCGCGCCGGATGCGCCGAAATACTGCGCCATGGCCAAGCTTTATGTCACCGACCGCGCGTTTGAAGTGGCGAATGACTGCCTGCAACTGCATGGCGGTTATGGCTATCTCGCCGATTACGGGATCGAAAAACTGGTGCGCGATCTGCGGGTGCATCAGATACTTGAAGGCACGAATGAGATCATGCGCCTGATCATCACCCGCGCGATGCTGGCCGAACGGGCATGAGCGATATCCATATCCGGATAGAGGGCCGCGCGGGCCGGATCACGCTGAACCGGCCGCAGGCGCTGAACGCGCTGACCCATGCGATGTGTCTGGCGGTGGATGCGGCGCTGTGTGACTGGCGGAACGATCCCCGCGTCGATCTGGTTCTGATTGATGCCGAGGGCGACCGCGCCTTCTGTTCCGGCGGCGATATCGCGGAAATGTATGCCAGCGGGCGGCGTGGCGATTACGGCTACGGCCGCCGCTTCTGGCGCGACGAATACCGCATGAATGCGCGGCTGGCGCGCTATTTGAAACCCGTGGTCAGTTTCCTGCAGGGGTTCACCATGGGCGGCGGGGTCGGTCTGGGCTGTCATGCGCAGGTCAGGATCGTCGGGGAAAGTTCACAGATCGCGATGCCGGAATGCGGCATCGGCCTTGTGCCCGATGTCGGCGGCTCGATGATCCTTGCCTGCGCGCCGGGGCGGATCGGGGTCTGGGCCGGGGTGACGGGGGCAAGGCTGGGGCCTGCCGATGCCATCACGGCGGGTTTTGCGGATCGTTTCGTGCCCATGGCCGACTGGCCCGCGCTCAAATCCGCGATGATCGCCAGCGGGGATCCTGCATCCCCGTCCCTGCCCCCGCCCGCAGGACGGCTGGCGGATCTGCGCCCTGAAATCGACCGGCATTTCGCCGCCGCCAATCTGGCCACAATCGCCCGCAGCCTTGCCGGTGCCGACAGCGCCTTCGCGCTTGACGCAGGCAAGGCAATGGCGCGCAATGCGCCCTTGTCGATGGCCTGCACGGTTGCGATGCTGGACCGGCTGGGCAGCAAACCCACGATCCTTGCGGCGCTGGAGATGGAATACCGCTTCACCCATCGCGCGATGGAACGGGCGGACTTTCTGGAAGGCATCCGTGCAGCCATTATCGATCGCGACCGCAACCCGCATTGGCGTCACGCCGGGCCAATGGCCGTGCCGCAGGCCGATATCGACGCGATGCTGGCGCCGCTTGGTGTGGAATGCTGGACTTATTCGGAGGAGAGAGCATGAAGATCGGATTCATCGGACTGGGCAATATGGGCGCGCCCATGGCCGCCAATCTGGCCGCTGCGGGGCATGAGGTGACGGGGTTCGATCTGACCGCCCCCTGCCCCGACGGCGTTACCCGGGCCGTCAGCGCGGCCGAGGCCGCCACCGGGGCCGCGGTCGTCATCACCATGCTGCCCAATGGCGCGATCCTGCGGGCCGTTGCGGCGCAGATCCTGCCCGCGATGGACCCCGGCGCGGTGCTCTGCGACTGTTCCACCGTCGATGTTGAAAGCGCGCGTCAGGTTGCGGCGGATGCGGCGGCGGCGGGAAAATCGGCGCTGGATGCCCCGGTTTCGGGCGGCACCGGAGGCGCGGCGGCGGGCACGCTGACCTTCATGGTCGGTGGCCCCGATGCGGCCTTTGCGCAGGCCGAGCCGCTGTTTTCCGTGATGGGCCAGAAAGCCGTGCATTGCGGCGATGCAGGGGCGGGACAGGCCGCCAAGATCTGCAACAACATGATCCTTGGCGTCACCATGATCGCCACCTGTGAGGCTTTTGCGCTGGCCGACAAGCTGGGCCTTGACCGGCAGAAGATGTTCGATGTCGTCTCAACCTCGTCAGGCTATAGCTGGACAATGAACGCCTATTGCCCCGCCCCCGGTGTGGGGCCGAAATCGCCCGCAGACAATGGCTACAAGCCCGGTTTCGCGTCGGAACTGATGCTCAAGGATCTGGGACTGGCGCAGCAGGCGGCAATTGCGGCGGATGCCGATACCCCGATGGGCGCTGCGGCACTGGAACTTTACCGCCGCTTTGTCGAGGATGAGGACGGGCGCGGTCAGGATTTTTCCGCCATGCTGCCGCGTTTCGCCACCAAGGGGCGCGGCTGAACGACACCTGCACCCCCTCGGATAGCCGGCACGCGCCCCTCTTATTCGGCCGCGTGCCGCTTCGGTTTCAGCATATCGCCCAGATAGCGCCCGGTATGGCTGTCGGCGACCTGCGCCACAGCCTCGGGCGTGCCGGTTGCCACGATCCGCCCGCCGCCATCACCGCCTTCGGGGCCAATGTCGATGATCCAGTCGGCGGTCTTGATGACATCCAGATTATGTTCGATCACCACCACCGTATTGCCCTGCTCGACCAGTTCATGCAGCACTTCCAGCAGCTTGCGCACATCCTCAAAATGCAGGCCCGTGGTGGGTTCATCCAGAATATACAGCGTGCGCCCGGTCGCCCGGCGTGACAGTTCCTTGGACAGTTTCACCCGCTGCGCCTCACCGCCCGAAAGCGTCGTCGCCTGCTGGCCGACCTTGATATAGCCAAGGCCCACCTGACACAGCGCATCCATCTTGTCGCGGATTGACGGGACAGCGGCGAAAAACTCCAGCGCATCCTCACATGTCATATCAAGAACATCGGCGATGCTTTTGGTCTTGAATTTGATTTCCAGCGTTTCGCGGTTGTAGCGCCGGCCTTTGCAGGTCTCGCAGGTGACATAGACATCGGGCAGGAAATGCATCTCGATCTTGATGACGCCATCGCCCTGACAGGCCTCACAGCGCCCGCCTTTGACGTTGAACGAAAACCGGCCCGGATTGTAGCCGCGCGCCTTGGATTCCGGCAGGCCCGCGAACCAGTCGCGGATCGGGGTGAAGGCGCCGGTATAGGTGGCGGGGTTCGACCGGGGCGTGCGCCCGATGGGACGCTGGTCGATGTCGATCACCTTGTCCAGATGTTCAAACCCCTTGATCGTCTCACAAGGGGCAGGCGTTTCCCGCGCGCCATTCAGCCGCATCGCGGCGGTCTTGAACAATGTCTCGATGGTCAGGGTGGATTTGCCGCCCCCCGAAACCCCGGTCACACAGACGAATTTCCCAAGCGGAAATTCGGCGGTCACCTCCTGCAGATTGTTGCCCGTGGCCTTGACCACCGTGACCTTCTTGCCCGATCCCTTGCGCCGCACCTTCGGCACCGCAATTTCGCGCGTGCCCGACAGATACTGCCCGGTCAGGCTGACCGGATCGGCGGCCACTTGCGAAGGCGTGCCATGACTGACCACCCGGCCCCCATGCACCCCCGCGCCTGGGCCCATGTCAAACACATAATCGGCCTCGCGGATCGCATCCTCGTCATGTTCGACGACCAGAACCGTATTGCCCTGATCGCGCAGGTTTTTCAGCGTGGTCAGCAGCCGGTCATTGTCGCGCTGATGCAACCCGATACTGGGTTCGTCCAGCACATACAGCACCCCCGTCAGCCCCGACCCGATCTGGCTTGCCAGTCGGATCCGCTGACTTTCCCCCCCCGAAAGCGTGCCCGCATTGCGGCTGAGCGTCAGGTAATCGAGGCCGACATTCACCAGAAACCCAAGCCGTTCGCGGATTTCCTTCAGGATCGCGCGGGCGATCTCATTCTTCTGATTGGTCAGATTGCCGGGCACAGTGCCGATCCAGGCATGCGCCTCGCGGATCGACATCTGCACCACCTGCCCGACATGCAGCAGGCTGTCCGCATCTCCCTTGGCCGGGCCGATCTTCACCGCCAGCGCCTCGGGCTTCAGCCGGTAACCGCCGCAGGAGCCGCAGGCGCGGTTGTTCTGGAACCGCTCCATATCTTCACGGCTCCAGGCGCTATCGGTCTCGCGATAGCGGCGTTCCATGTTGGGGATGACCCCTTCGAAGACACGGCTGACCTGATAGATCCGCCCCCCTTCATCATAGCGGAAGGGAATCTCCTCTTCGCCCGAGCCATAGAGGAACAGCTGCTGCACATGGGCGGGCAGGTCTTTCCACTTGGTCTTGCGGTCGAATTCGTAGTGTTTCGCAAGGCTTTCGATGGTCTGGGTGAAGTAAGGCGATTTCGATTTCGACCAGGGCGCGATTGCGCCCTGAAGCAGGCTCAGCCCCTGATCGGGCACGACCAGCCGCTCATCGAAAAACAGTTCCACCCCCAGCCCGTCACAGACCGGGCAGGCCCCGAACGGCGCGTTGAAGGAAAACAGCCGCGGCTCGATCTCGGGGATGGTGAAACCCGAAACCGGACAGGCGAATTTCTCGGAAAATGTCTTGCGCTCGGGCTCCCCCTCTTCCGGTGCGGTTTCCAGAATCGCAATTCCGTCGGCAAGGTTCAGCGCGGTGCGGAAACTGTCGGCCAGCCGCGTCCCGATCCCGTCGCGCACCACGATCCGGTCCACCACCACGTCGATGTCATGACGAAATTTCTTGTCCAGCACCGGCGGATCGTCAAGGTCGTGAAAAGCCCCGTCAACCTTGATGCGCTGGAAACCCTGTTTGCGAAGCTCCAGAAATTCCTTGCGATATTCGCCCTTGCGGTCGCGCACGATGGGGGCCAGCAGATAGGCGCGCGTGCCTTCCTCCATCGCCATCACCGCATCGACCATATCCTGCACCTGCATCGCCTCGATGGGCTGGCCGGTGGCGGGGGAATAGGGCGTGCCGACGCGGGCAAAAAGCAGCCGCAGATAGTCATAGATTTCCGTCACCGTGCCGACAGTGGACCGCGGGTTTTTCGAGGTGGTTTTCTGTTCGATGGAAATCGCAGGCGAAAGGCCAGAAATATGGTCCACATCCGGCTTGCCCATCATGTCCAGAAACTGCCGGGCATAGGCGCTCAGGCTTTCGACATAACGCCTTTGCCCCTCGGCATAGATCGTGTCGAAGGCAAGGCTGGACTTGCCAGACCCCGACAGCCCGGTGATGACCACAAGCCGGTCGCGCGGAATGTCCACATCGACGCCCTTGAGGTTATGCTCGCGCGCGCCGCGCACCTCGATGAACTTCTGCTCGGCCATGATCTGCCCTCACCGTTTCCAGTTCCGATAGATAGGCGAGGCGCGCTGAGTCTCCAACCCGGAAACGTGAACGATTGGTGAACATTTGCAGGCTCGGCGAAATTATTCCGGGTGCCGCCGCCGGAATGCCAGCCATTGATGCAGCGCGATCCCGGCAAGGCTGGGTAATGCGACGAAAAGCGCCAGCCCCGCCGCCCCCTGCGACGCGATCAGGGCCGCCAGCAGTGGCGTGCCGGTGGTGGTGCCCAGATTGCCAAGCTGCGCCACCGCCCCCGCCGCACGGGCGCGATCCTCGGCCCCGGGGTTCAGTTGCGGAATGGCCGCGAAACTTGCGCCTTGCACCACGCCCAGACTGGCGGCCAGCAGCAGCGCCGCCGCGACCATCGCCATCGGCCAGCCGGGAAAGACCCAGATCATCGCGGCGCCCAGCACCGCCACCGCAAAACCGCCCTGCACGATCCGCACCGCCGGAAAACGTGACAGCAGCCAGACCCCAATCGTCAGCGACACGACGATCGAGACCAGCGGCATCATCGCCGCGACAAATCCCTGCCAGCCGCCGCCCACCATCGGCGGCAACAGTGTCAGCAGGGCAACATAGGTCAGGGTATAGCAGCAAAACCCCAGCGCCGGGGCCGCGACAAAAGCCGAGGCATAGATCTGCCCATGCTGACGCAGCAGCACCGGCAGGCGCAGCTCCGGCAGGCGCGCCGGTGCCTCGGGCGGCAGAAGCAGCCGGACGGCAAGGGCGAACACCGCCATATAGGCGGCATGGGCCAGAAACAGCGCCCCATTGCCGAAGCGATCCGCCAGCGGCAGGCCCAGTGTCGCGGTGATAGCGAATGACACGGCAAAGAAACTGGACCACAGCGTCATCGCCAGCCCCTGAAAGCGCAGGGGCGCCACCTGCGCTATCATCACCGGGGCGGCCACGACGATGGCCAGATGCGAAAATCCCTCGGCCACGCGCAGCGGCAGCATCAGCGCCAGCGGTGGCATCGGGGCCTGCAAGGCCGAGAACAGCGCGGCCAGCGCCAGCGCCCAGACCAGAACCCGGCGCGATCCCAGACCCTGCACCATCAGCCCAGCCGTGGTGCCGAAGATCAGCCCGACCAGCCCCACGACCGAGACGACAAGCCCCAGAAGAACCGCACCCGCCCCCGGATAATCCAGCGCGATCCGCTCAAACAGGACCGACACCTTGCCGAACTGCGCCGCCGCCCCAAGGCCCGCGCCCCAGAGAACAAGAATGACCGGCAAAGGCGATGTGCTGCGCATGGTGCTGACCTAGCGCGCGCCACCCAAGGATGCCACGCCCAAAACGAAAGGGCGAGAAAATTCCCCCGCCCCCTTTTCATCTTGGCCGAAATACCTTGGAGGGTGAGGCGCGAACCGTGCCGAGGGGGGCAGCGCCCCCCTTCCCCCGCTTACATATGAATCGCGCGGCCGTAAGCGTCCAGAACCGCCTCATGCATCATCTCGCTCAGCGTCGGATGCGGGAAAACGGTTTCCATCAACTCGGCTTCCGTCGTCTCCAGCGTGCGGCCCACGACATAGCCCTGAATCAGTTCGGTGACTTCCGCACCGACCATATGCGCGCCCAGCAATTCGCCGGTCTTGGCGTCAAACACGGTCTTGATCAGCCCTTCACTTTCACCCAGCGCAATCGCCTTGCCATTGCCGATGAAGGGGAAGCGGCCGACCTTGACCTTATGCCCCGCCTCTTTCGCCTTCGCTTCGGTCAGCCCGACGCTGGCAACCTGCGGATGGCAATAGGTGCAACCCGCGATGGAATTCGGCTTGATCGGATGCGGATGCCCGCCCGCGATCAGTTCGGCGACCATCACGCCCTCATGGCTGGCCTTATGCGCAAGCCAGGGCGCACCCGCGACATCGCCGATGGCATAAAGCCCCTCGACCCCGGTGCGGCAGAATTCATCGGTCACGACATGGGTGCGGTCAATCTTGACGCCCAGCGCCTCAAGCCCCAGCCCCTCGACATTGCCGACGATGCCCACGGCCGAAATCACGGTGTCGAACTCCGCCGTCTCGGTCTTGCCATTCGCCTCAAGATGCGCGGTGACCTTGCCGCCAGCCTTGTCGAGCTTCTTGACCGTGGTCTTTTCAAGGATCTTCATCCCTTGCTTCACAAAGGATTTCTTCGCAAAGGCCGAGATTTCGGCATCTTCCACCGGCAGCACGCGGTCCATCACCTCAACCACCGTGGTGTCAGCGCCCAGCGTGTTGAAGAAGCTGGCAAATTCAATGCCGATAGCGCCCGATCCGATGACCAGAAGTTTCTTCGGCATCCGCTTGGGCTGCAGCGCGTGCTTGTAAGTCCAGACCAGATCGCCATCCGCCTCAAGCCCCGGCAGTACCCGCGCCCGCGCGCCGGTGGCAAGGATGATCGCCGGCGCGGTCAGCTCTTCGCTGCCCTTGTCGGTCTTGACCGAAACCTTGCCCTTGGCGGGGATCGTCGCCTCGCCCATGACCACGGTGATCTTGTTCTTCTTCATCAGATGGCCGATGCCACCTGAAAGCTGCTTGGCCACCCCGCGCGAGCGCGCGACCACTGCATCGAGATCATAGCCGATCCCGTCAGCCTTCAGCCCGAATTCCTTGGCGCGGTGCATCAGGTGGAACACTTCCGCCGAACGCAAAAGCGCCTTGGTCGGAATACAGCCCCAGTTCAGACAGATGCCGCCCAGATGCTCCCGTTCGACAATGACCACGGATTTGCCCAGTTGCGCCGCACGGATCGCGGCCACATAGCCCCCCGGACCCGAACCGATCACCACCACATCAAAGCTTCTGGCCGCCATCATTCCCTCCCTCAAAAAAGTGGTTTACCCTTAAACCAACCCTTCGCACCGAGCAACAAAGCCAGAGGCGCAGGGCCATGCAGTCAACGCATAGCTAGCTCCGCATTTCCTTGACAATGGCCGCATAGGCCCCGGCATCAAGAAAGTCCTGCTCGGCCGGAGTCGTCTCGCGCCCCAACGCGGCATTGCGGAAGGGAAAGCGGCCAAAGCGGCGGATGATCTCCTGATGCGCCCGGGCATGCAGCGCAGGTTCGGCCCCGGTTTCGGGCATGCGCGTCGACAGATAGTCGACCGCCAGCGCCTGATCTGCCATATCCTCGGAATGTTCGAAGGGCAGATAGAAAAACTGCCGCTCGGGCTCGGGCACGCCCAGATCCCAGCCTTCGGCAACAGCCTTGCGCGCCGCCGCGCGGGCCATGGGATCGGTCGCGAAAGCCTCGGCCCGGCCGCGATGGATATTACGGGAAAACTGATCGGTGATGATCAGAAAGGCCAGCGTTCCGGCGGGGCCGTCAATCCAGTGATCCAGCCCACCCGCATGCGCCGCCTGCCACAAATCGCCGAACCGGTCGCGGATGGTCGCGTCGATTTCCTCGCCGCCCAGATACCAGCCTTCGGGGCCGGTTTCCTCCAGCCAGAACTCCAGAACCTCGACCGGATCGGACATTGCCGCGCCTCCTTGTGCAAAAAGCGCGCAGGGTTGCGCGCCGCCGGAAGGCCAACCTGACAGGTTTGGCATGGGCTGACAACGCTGGATAAGCGGCCCGATGCGGGACCGGTATAGGGGCCCGCGCGGGACAGACCCGCCCCGCCCCTCCACGCCGCCGCGTCGGGTTATGGCCTCAGTCCATCGGGCGCGGCGGGGTCTGGCGTGTTTGTTCGACCTCGCCTTCGCCCATGGCGGCAGTGGCCACGATGGCCGTGGCCGAAGGGGAAACCGCGGTGAAGGCTGCGGTTGCATCGGGCGTCTGACGACGACGCGTCATCCGCCAGGCGGCATAGGTGGCAAGGAAGGCGAACAGCACCGACATGTAAAGGAAGAAGCCCCGGGGTCCGACCTCACTCATCAGCCAGCCGGTGATGACCGGACCGGCAATCGCCCCCAGCCCATTGATGAACAATAGCCCTGCCGAGGCCGCCGCCATATCCGATTTCTCAAGATAATCGTTCACATAGGCGAGGATCAGCGAGTAAAGCGGGTTCGAGATCCCCCCCGCCATCGCCCCGATCACCAGAAGCACTGCAAAGGGCGCGTCCCAGATCACCGGAACCGACAGCACCACCGCGCCCAGAACCGCCAGCCACAGGATCACCGTGCGCCGGTCGATCCGGTCTGACAGCCAGCCGATGGGGTATTGTGCGATCAGACCGCCGACATAGATGCCCGCGATGAAGATCGAGATGTCCCGCACGCTGAGCCCCGCCTGCGATCCCCAGACCGCTGCCATGCCGAATTGCGCCGAAAAGACGCCGCCCAGCAGGAACATCCCGACACATCCAAGAGGTGAAGCGTGATAAAGCCGTTTGAAGGACAGCGGCTTTGTTGACTCGAATGAAGGCGCGGGACTGACCGACAGAAGGATCGGTGTGAAGGCCAGCGAGACCAGCACCGAGGGAATGATGAACAGGATGAATCCCGACGGATCGCCAAGGTTCAGCAAACCCTGTGCCGCGATGATCCCGATCATCTGCACGATCAGGTAAAGCGACAGCGCCTGCCCCCGATTTTCATTGCTGGACGCATTGTTCAGCCAGCTTTCGGCGGTGATATAGACGCCTGAAAAGGAAAAGCCGATCAACACGCGCATCAGCGACCATGCAATCCAGTTGGGTGCCACCGCATAAAGGATCAGCACCGCCGAAATCAAGGAACCCAGCGCCGCAAAGACCCGCACATGGCCCACGCGGCGCAGCATTTCCGGCACCATGCGCGACCCGAACAGGAAGCCCACGAAATAGCAGGACATGACCACCGAAAGCTGGAAGGTCTCCATGTTTTCCAGCCCGCCCCGGATGCCCAGCAAGGACCCCTGCATGCCGTTGCCCAGCATCAGCAGCATCATCCCCAGCAAAAGTGGCCAGGTGGATCGCAGCACGGTCAGCATCGGGAAGTCCTTTCAGGGGGGCAGGTCACTTTGGACGAAACGGGTTAATATTTTGCCGCGTGATCCGGGTATCCCGAAATCGCGGCCTTCCAACGCAGCGCGCTATCCTAATTGCGCGACAGGGAGAAGGCAAAAGCAGGTGATGCGACCCGGCGAAAACACGTCTTCATCGCCCATTTGCGACGGTTTGACATGCTGTCGCGAAATGGCCCCTTGCGACAGGTGCTTTTCCGCTGTCGGCGCGGTTCGCTTTGCTGCGAATCCGGCGTTACGGTTCGCCCGGCAACAACAGGGACGCATCGCCATAGGAAAAAAAACGATAGCCTTCGGCCACCGCATGGGCATAAGCATCACGCATCCGCTCTTGTCCCATGAGGGCAGCGACCAGCATCAGAAGCGTCGATTTCGGCAGGTGGAAATTCGTCATCAGCCCATCTGTCACGCGGAAACGGTAACCGGGATAGATGAAGATATCCGTCTCACCGCGCCAGGGCTGCATCTGCCCCTGCGCATCGGCAGCGGATTCGATCAGCCGCAGCGCGGTTGTTCCCACCGCGATCACCCGCCCCCCCGCCGCGCGGGTCGCGTTGATCTGCCTTGCGGCCTCGGGCGTGACCTCCCCCCATTCGGCATGCATCCGGTGGGTCGTCACATCCTCGACCTTCACCGGCAGGAAGGTTCCCGCACCGACATGCAGCGTGACCTCGGTCAAGTCGACACCCGCCGCGCGGAGCGCCGCCATCAGACCGTCATCGAAATGCAGGCTGGCCGTGGGTGCGGCCACCGCGCCGGGGGTGCGGGCAAATATGGTCTGGTAATCCTCATGATCCTGCGCATCAGGGGCACGTTTCGCGGCGATATAGGGCGGCAGCGGCATCTGCCCGGCCTCTGCCAGTGCCGCATCGAAATCGGAGCCTTCCAGATTGAAGACCAGCCGCAGATCGGTTTCGCCACGCTCGGCTACCTCGGCCTGCAGTCCCGCGGCAAAGCGGATCACCTCGCCTTGTGCCAGTTTGCGCAGGGGCCGCGCCAGCGCGCGCCAGCCCCCTGACGGGTCGGGCTGGGTCAGCGTCACCTCGATCCCGGCCACGGCCTCCCCCTGCGGGGTCATGCGGTGGCGCCGCCCCTCAAGGCGCGCGGGGATAACACGGGTGTTGTTCAGCACAAGAAGGTCACCGGGGCGCATCAGGCCCGGCAGATCGGAGACATGCAGATCCTGCATCCCTGCCGGACCGACAACCAGCATCCGTGCCGCCGGGCGCGGGCGGACGGGGCGTGTCGCAATCAGGTCTTCCGGCAGATGGAAATCGAAATCATCCAGTTTCACGGCGTGCTGCCCTCCGGGCTGGCGGATGGGGCCGCCCCGGGCGGCGGTGAAGGCTGCGCTTGTGGTGGCGGCGGGCGGCGGAAGATCTCGCGGAACATGCCCGGGGTCAGGATCGACAGCGGGTTGACCGAGACCGCAGGCTGCGCCGCCGTGCCGCCGACCCGGTAGGAAAACCCGAACAACCCTTCCCCCCGCCGCGTGAAGATCGACCCGATCGCGTTGAGCATGTAGACCGGCGAGATGACCCCCTGAAGGTCAAGCCGCCCCCCTTGTGTGTAATAGATCCCGTCCAGCGACAGGCCCAGCGAGGCCCCGACCGCGGAGCCACTGGTGATGCGGATCGCATCGGGCGTCAAGCTGAACTCGGCCTCCGCCTCGGAAAACAGCAGGCCCGTGCCGTTCATCTGTTCCAGGAGACCCACGACCGAGATGGCCGACAGCATTTCGGCCAGCGCAGGCAGGTTTCGGATCGCCAGATTGGTCATTTTCAACGTGCCGTCATAGTCCCCCGCAGGGCCGCGCGGCTGCAGCACCAGATCCATCTCGCCGCCGCGCGCATTGGGAAAGATCCGCGCCGCCGAAAACACCGCCCCCGCATTGACCGACCGCACCCGGATCGCCGTGCCCCGGCCCGCCACCGGAACCAGCGTGCCGAAAACTGGGGCCTGCCCGTTGACCCCGGCGGTGAAATCACCCGAAAGCCCCCCGGCCATGGGTGACAGGTTGCTGCGGAACGCCGTCAGCCGGATCGCATCGGTCAGGGCAAGTTCATCCAGCGCCAGCGTGACCGGCGGGGCGGTGCTGCCCGATCCGCCCGTATTGCCCGCCGCATTGCCTGCCGCCCGCGACCGGGTCAGCCCCCGGATATCCAGACGCCCGCCGGTCAGCGCGATGGCAGGCGTCCGGCCCTGCCCCCGCCCGGTCAGTTCGACCGTCGCATCCAGCCATTGCCCGATCCGCAAAGGCGCGAAACGCGCGGTTTGCAGCCCGCCCCCGGGCGCCAGGGTCACCGTTCCCGCCGCCGTCAGCCCCGCCGCCTCGATCCGCAACGCCTCAACCCTTGCGGGCTGCCCCAGCGCCGCCACGATCTCCAGCCGTCCCCGCGCGCCTGCGGGTTTCGACCAGCCCAGCGGCGGCAGCGCCATCCCCAGCCCCGCAAGATCCGAGACCAGCAGCAGCGCAGGCGGCTCGCCCCGGCGCAGCTCGATCGTGACATCGGCCTGCCCGCGCCCGGAAATCAGACCCGCAGGCAGCGCGATCCCCAGCCTTGCCACCGTTTCCGGCGAAAGCTCGATCTGCCCTGACAGGGTTGAGCGTCCGACATGTTCAGGCCCGAATTGCTGCCGGAACGCCACATCGAAGGGCACCCCGTCCAGTTGTCCCGGTCCGGTGATCTCAAGCCCTTCCTGCGTCGCCGCAACATTCAGCGCCGCCGCCTCGACCACCCGGCCCGGCACCAGGCGGTCCGAACGGAACCCCGCGATCCGGGCATCGACGTCCAGTTCCAGCTCATGGATACGGATGCCCTTGATCAGCGGCATGGTCAGCCGGATCCGCGCCTCGGCCTGCCCCTCACCCAGATCGACCGGCAGGCGCGCCTTGGTCATGATTTCGAAAGGCGGGCGGTCCAGCAGCGACAATGCGGCCACCAGACCGCCCCGCGCCACCACGTCGACATCGGCAATGGCGGGGCGCTGCGTCACGTCGCGCACCTTGAACACCGTGTCCGAGACGTCGATCCGCCCGCCCCCCGGCGCGGTGACATGGCCCTGCTGCACCACCTGCATATAGCTGCGATTCTCGATCACCGCATAGCCGCGCCCCTCCTCGACTGGGGGCAGGTTGCGCAGGAAACGCAGCGCGCCCCCGGTGAAGTCATAGCCGACCCGGATCTGCGGTTCGGCCCCCGGTGCCAGACGCAGGGCCGCGCGGACATTGGACACCTCCCCCTCGCGCAGGTTCTGGACCAGCCAGTCCCGTGTGCGTGGCGCCAGCCGTGAGGGCCAGAGCGCCAGCAGCCGGTCATGAGTGATGCGGTCCAGCCCCAGATCCAGCCCCACCTCCCAGCCCGCAGCGCCTGCGGTGACGCGCCCGTCGGCAACCAGCCGGTTGCCCGCGACGGTCAGCGCAATCTGCCCGATTTCCACCCGGAACGGATCAAGGCGCAGCCTCAGGTCCAGCGCCCCTTCACCCAGCAGCAACGGTTCTTCCAGCACGTCCTGCGCGTCCAGTCGCAGACTGTCGATGCGGATCTGCGCCAGCATCTCGGCCGGGATGCCGGCATTGGCCCCGGGCAGATAGGCATGGCCCCCCGCCGCCAGCGACAGATCCGGGCTTTCCACCCGGAATTCGTGCAGATCCAGCCTTTCGCGCTGCGGGTCATAGCCCAGAAACAGCCCCGCGCTGTCAAAGGCCACCGGCTCGATCCCGTCGATCGGGCGCAGGGCCCCCGGCCCCAGCGACAGTTCCGCCTCGAAGGAACTGATCTGCCCCATGCCATCCAGTGCCGAAGCGATCCGCCCCGAGATCGGCGCATCCAGCACCGAAAGGAAGGTCAGCGGCGCAAGTTGTGAGGCCAGATCAGCCGCCGCCACCCTTTCAACCGCCGCCGTAAACCGCGCGGCACTGTCGGATTTCTGCGCCACCAGCGTCACATCCGCCCGCGCCCCGTCCCCATCCAGCAGCGACAGGCTGGCCTGCACGGCAATCTCATCCGCGCGATTGTCCAGACGCAGCCGCCCGTCGCCCAGATCCCAGCGCCGCCCGGCCAGACGATCATCGAAACGCAGGCTCATCGCTTCGGCCTCGATCCCGCGCAACTGCCCCAGCGCCGGATCGGCAAGCACCGCCGCCAGCGCGTCGATCAGCGATCCGATCCCGGCGGCGGGCAGCGTGCTGGCGCGTGCCTCAAGCCCGAAATCGAAGCGCCCGTCGGGCAGGCGCCGCAGATTGACACGCGGCCCGATCAGGCGCAGGCCCGCCAGACGCACCCTGCCCGACAGCAGCGCCGATCCGTCAAAGATCATTCGCGCCTCGGGCACGACCAGAACCGCATCGCCGCCCCGGCGCAGCAGGCGCAGGTCTTCCAGACGCAGGCGCGGCACCCAGTCGCGATCCACCCGCAAGACCGCCCCGCCCAACGAGACCGCCGGCGGCACCACACCCTGCGGCTCAAGCGCCGCGACAAGGCTGCGGTTCACCCGCGCCTCGGCCTCAGCCACCGCCCAGACCGGCAGCGGGATCGGCCTTCCGGTCAGCGCAAGGCCCGCAAAGACGACAAACAGGGACAGAAAGATCAGGACCGGCAGCACCCAGAAGGCCGACCGGGCCGGGCGTGGCGCGCGCGCCTTGCGCGGAGGGCGGGTGGGGCCGGACGCAGGCGCAGCTGCGGACACCGACAGATCCGCCCCGGCATCCGGCTGTGCCGCGCCCTCGGTCCGTGCCGTGCTGTCCTGCGTCTGATCGCCCATTTCACCCCTGACCCGAACCATTTGGTTCCGGCATGGCTTTAACTTTGACAAAAGGCAACTAGAACACCAAGCATCCCTCTCCAACAGGCAAGGAGCCGCAGATGTCCCCAATTACCACAGACGATATGGCCCCCGACTTCACTTTGCCGCGTGATGGCGGCGGCACGGTTTCGCTTTCTGCGCTGCGTCCGGGCCGGGTGGTCGTTTATTTCTACCCCAAGGATGACACCAGCGGCTGCACGCTGGAGGCGCGCGACTTCACCGATCTGGGCAATGAGTTCAAGGCGCTTGGCGTGACGGTGATCGGCATTTCCAAGGACAGTGTCGCCGCGCATGACAAATTCGTGAAGAAGCACGGGCTGGGCGTGATTCTTGCCTCGGATGAGGGCGGCACCACCTGTGAGGATTACGGCGTCTGGGTCGAAAAAAGCATGTATGGCAAGACCTATATGGGCATCCAGCGCGCGACCTTTCTGATCGGGGGAGACGGGCGGGTTGAAAAACTATGGCCCAAGGTCAGCGCCAAGGGCCATGCCGCCGAGGTGCTGGAGGCGCTGCGCTGACCCGTCATAGGGGATAGCCCGCGTCCGGGCTGATCTGCGCGCCCTGATCCGGCCGGCTTGATCGAACCGACGCGGGCGGCTAACCAGACCGCAGCCGCGCGGAACCGCGCAAGGAGGGGGGGATTTCCGCCCTTCCAACCGTCTTTCCGCCTAGGTCCCGGTCGAATGGCGGCCTGGCGTAAGTCGGACGTTGCCAAGTCAAAGGAGCCCGCATCATGCAAAGCCTGTCCGAAATGGCCGTCGAGGTGCTGACCACCGCCGACGGGCGCGCGAAAACCGCCCTTGGCCGCGCCCATGCCGCGCGCTGGTTTGCCGCGCGTGAGGCGGGCACACCCCTGCCCATCGGCAAGGCCGCCCCGCCCCTGCGACCGGCCCGGCCCGACCGGCCCGAACTGCTGTCCCCCCGCGACATGCCGCGCCGCAGGCCCGGCACGCTGGCCGGACGGCTGGCCCTTCTGCATGCGGTCGGCCATATCGAACTGAATGCGGTGGATCTGCACTGGGACATCATTGCGCGCTTTGCCGATGTGCCGATGCCACTGGGATTCTATGACGACTGGGTGAAGGCTGCGGATGAGGAAGCCAAGCATTTCAACCTGATATGCGATTGCCTTGAATCCTTGGGCAGCCATTACGGCGCCCTGCCCGCCCATGCCGGAATGTGGCGCGCGGCCGAAGATACCGCTGAAGATTTTCTCGGCCGGCTGGCCGTGGTGCCGATGGTGCTTGAGGCGCGGGGGCTGGATGTGACCCCCGGCATGATCGAGATTTTCCGCAAATCTGGTGAGACAGGCGCGGTTGACGCGCTGGAAGTGATCTATGCCGAAGAGGTGGGCCATGTCGCCTATGGGTCGAAATGGTTCAACTGGCTGTGCGGGCGCGACGGGCTGGACCCCAAGGACCAGTTCCACGCGCTTGTCCGGCGCTATTTCCATGCCACGCTGAAACCGCCCTTCAACGACGAAAAGCGCGCCGAGGCCGGTCTGCCGCCCGATTTCTACTGGCCGCTGGCCGAACGCGAAATCACCGGCGACGCAGCCGCCCCAGATGAGGGAACCACCTGAAAGTCGGCGGTTTTCTGCCGGTTTGGGCGGCAATCAGCGCAAGGGCGGAGCGGCGCGCGCAAATCGGTTGCGTGCCGGGATGCGCCTGACTATCCCTTTTGGCGGGGACGGAGATCGCGCCGGGCGTGGTCGTTTCCCCTGTCTGGAACAGATACGGGATCACCGAAACAGTGCTGACGCGACTTTCCTACCGGATCAACACGGCCATCGGGCGCTTCCTGCCTGAACAGCGGCTGTTCCTGAAATCCGATACTGATACGCGCTTCATCCGACTTCAGCCGATGACGCAGGCCGCCGCCCTTGTGGGCGGTGCGCTGGTTCTGGGCTGGACCATCCTTGCCACGTCAATCCTGCTGATGGATTCGATCGCCGCCGGGTCGGGTCGCGATCAGGCGCAGCGTCAGCAGATCCTTTATGAGGCGCGTCTGAATGCCCTGTCCGCCGACCGCGATCTGCGCGCCGAAGAGGCCGCGCGGGCGCAGGAACGCTTCAATCTTGCGCTGACCGAGGTCAGTCAGATGCAGGGGCGGCTTCTGGCCTCGGAAGATCGGCGCCGCGAGTTGGAAACCGGCATTGACGTCATTCAGGAAACCCTGCGCCGCACCATCAAGGAACGCGACACAGCGCGCGGCGAAAGTGCCAGTTTCGCCGCCGCGCTGCGCGATGAAACCGGATCGGCCAAGACCGGTGAGGGCCGCGCCCGCGATGCCGAGGCGACGCTGGAGATCCTTGCCGGGGCGCTCGCGGGCACCGCCGAGCAGCGCGACAGCATGGCGCTGGTCGCCATGTCGGCCCGCGACGAGGTCGAATCGATAAGCAACGAAAAACGTCAGCTTGAAGCGCGCAACAACGTGATCTTCGCCAAGCTGGAAGAGGCGGTCACCGTTTCGATGGAACCGCTGGACAAGATGTTCCGGTCTGCCGGCATGTCGCCCGATGACATGCTGCGCACCGTGCGCCGGGGCTATTCCGGTCAGGGCGGCCCGCTGGGTCCCTTCACGATGTCGACTTCGGGCAGCAACGTTCTCTCCCCTGATGAGGTTCGCGCCAATGCGATCCTGCAGGGCCTCGACCGGATGAACCTTTACCGTCTGGCGGCCTTCAAGTCGCCCTTTGCAATGCCGGTCAAGGGCAATTTCCGCTTCACTTCGGGCTTTGGCTATCGCCGTGACCCGAAAGGCGCCGGAACACGGATGCACAGCGGCACCGATATGGCGGGACCGCATGGAATGGCGATTCTGGCCACCGCTGACGGTGTCGTGACCTACGCCGGGTACAACTCGGGCTATGGACGTCATATCAAGATCCGGCATGAGTTCGGCATCGAGACAAGTTATGCCCATCTCTCCAACATCCGCGTGTCCGTCGGACAAAAAGTATCGCGTGGCGACCGCATCGGTGATATGGGATCGTCAGGCCGTTCGACAGGCACCCATCTTCACTACGAGGTCAGGATCGGGGACAAACCCGTGAACCCGATGACCTTCATCAAGGCAGCGACAGATGTTTTCTAAAAGCAAGATCAATGAACCCGGCCCCAAGGCCGAAGCCGACAGAACCCGCCCGCCCGAGGGGCTTCCGCCGAAGTCTTCCGACTTTTCGGGGTCTGCGTCGAAGTCGAAACCGGCAGCTTCGGTTCTGTCCTCGGATCTGACCATCACCGGGAATGTTAAGACGACCGGTGATATTCAGGTCGAAGGCACGATTGAGGGCGATATCCGCGCCCATCTGCTGACCGTCGGTGAAAGCGCCACGATCCGGGGCGAAATCGTTGCCGATGACATCGTGGTGAATGGCCGGGTGATCGGCCGCGTGCGCGGACTGAAGGTGCGCCTGACCTCCACCGCGCGGGTCGAAGGCGATATCATCCACAAGACCATCGCCATTGAAAGCGGCGCCCATTTTGAGGGTTCAGTTCAGCGGCAGGACGATCCGCTGGCAACCGGCCGCAGCAATTCCGCCGCTGCTGCCCCGGCATCCTCGCAGGGCGCTTCCAACCCGATGTCCCCTGCGCCGATGGCCAATGCCAAACCGGCGACCGAGAACAGCTGAAAACCTAACCCCGAAGCGGGATTTGGGAATATTCAAAGGGCGCCCGCTGCGGCGCCCTTTTTCGTTGCTGATGCGGGATTTGGCTATCGGATTCTGTGTCACTCTGGCAGTGTCGCGTGTCGGTTTTCAAGCCGCGCAAGGGCTATCCCGGTCACTGGGCATGGACGAACTGCTTCGAAGTATCCGGCATCGTCCCTGCGCCCTCTTTCAAGGGGCATTCCCCTGCGGGCTCCGGGCCAGGCGCAAGCCACCAGGTCACGCGTCAGGACCGGGGCACTATCCATCAGGCCTGCCCTGATCTTCTGCGGCGCCGGTTCTGATGAAAACCCCGGCGTCAGGCCTGTCTCAATCCTCCGACAGCGCCTCGGCGCGCGACTTGCCGGACACTTTCATCGCCAGCGTTGCCGCCATGAACTTGTCCAGATCGCCGTCCAGCACGCCCTGCGTGTCCGAGGTTTCCACCGAGGTCCGCAGATCCTTCACCATCTGATAGGGCTGCAGCACATAGGACCGGATCTGGTTGCCCCAGCCCGCATCGCCCTTGTTGTCCCATGCCGCGTTGATCGCCGCATTCCGCTTGTCCAGTTCCAGCTGATACAGCCGCGACCGCAGCGCGTTCATCGCGATCTCGCGGTTCTGGTGCTGCGATTTCATCGAGGAGGTCACGACGATATTCGTCGGAAGGTGGGTGATCCGCACGGCCGAGTCGGTCGTGTTCACATGCTGTCCGCCCGCCCCCGAGGACCTGTAGGTGTCGATGCGGATATCGCGGTCGGGGATCTCGATTTCGATATTGTCATCGACCACCGGATAGACCCAGACCGAACTGAACGAGGTATGCCGCCGCGCCGCACTGTCATAGGGCGAGATCCGCACCAGACGATGCACGCCGCTTTCGGATTTCAGCCAGCCATAGGCATTGGGGCCGGAAATCTTGTAGGAGGCGGATTTGATCCCGGCCTCCTCGCCGTCACTCATGGATTGCAGTTCGACCTTGTAGCCCTTCTTCTCGGCCCAGCGGACATACATGCGCGCCAGCATCGAGGCCCAGTCGCAGCTTTCCGTGCCGCCTGCGCCGGCATTCACCTCAAGGAAGGTGTCATTGCCATCGGCCTCACCATCCAGCAGGGCCTCAAGCTCTTTCTCGCGGGCAAGCTCCAGCAATTCGCGCAGGCTGGCCTCGGCCTCGGTGATGATCTCGGTATCGCCCTCGGCCTCGCCCAGTTCGATCAATTCGACATTGTCGCGCAGCCCGGTCGAGATGCGGTCATAGGTGCCGATCGCGTCGATCAGCTGCTGACGCTCCCGCATCAGTTTCTGCGCCTTGGCGGGATCGTTCCACAGGTCCGGATCCTCGATCATCGCGTTGAATTCTTCCAGCCGGTGCGGGGCGGTTTCAAGATCCATCCGCTGACCCAGCAAGGTCAGGCTTTTACGGATCGTTTCCACATGGCTCTGCGTTTCGGCGCGCATATCCTGTCTTTCCCATTTTCCGGCTGCCGGGCCCTTGCCGGCACTGTGGCTGAATAGCCGCTTGCCCCGTAATGGACAAGGGCGGCGGACAAGGGCAGTGCGCGGCGCATCCCGCCGCGCCCCCCGGTGATGTCAGTAAAGTCCGCCTGAACTGAGCGTTCCGAAATCGGCCTTGTTCGGAATCACCCGCGTCTGGCCCGATGAGGTGGTTACGGTCGCGCCCTTTTCGGCCTCGGTCTCACCATAGGCGAAGAGCGGCAGGTTGGTTCCCATGCCGAACCCGCCATCAACCATGAACCCAAGGCTGGAGCGCGGATCCTCCCCTTCGCGGAAATATTCCGACACGACATTGGCGCCGGTGGCATCATCGGACAGGACCGCACCGGTGAAACGGTCGATCTTGCGGAAATAGCCCCCCGGCGGAACACGGAAGCGGGTGCCGCCGTATTTCTCAACGGCGGTCTGCATGAAGGACTGGAACACCGGCCCGCAGAAGCCGCCGCCCGACACGCTGCCCAGACTGCGCGGCTGGTCATAGCCGATATAGCAGCCCGCGGCGATGTTGGAACTGTAACCGACGAACCAGACATCCTTGCTGTCATTCGTCGTGCCGGTCTTGCCCGCAATCGGCACCGGCAGGTTGATGCCGCGCGCCGTGCCGCGCTCCACCACGCCCTGCATCATCGAGGTCAGCTGATAGGCGGTGATCGGATCCATCACCTGACGCCGGTTCGAAGTGATCTCGGGCAGCAGGCTAGGGTCGAGGCTGGCCATTTCGCAATCGCGGCAAACGCGCTGATCATGACGATAGATGGTGCGGCCTCGCCGGTCCTGCACGCGGTCAACCAGCGTCGGTTCCACCTGTTCCCCGCCATTGGCGAACATCGCATAGGCCGCCACCATCTTGAACAGGGTGGTTTCCTCGGCCCCCAGCGAATTGGCCAGGAACTGGCCCATCCGGTCATAGACGCCAAAGCGTTCAGCATAGGCCGCAACCGTATCCATGCCGATTTCCTCGGCGATCCGTACCGTCATCAGGTTGCGCGACTGTTCGATCCCGGTGCGCACCGTGGTCGGACCGTAAAAGCGGTTCGACGAATTCTTGGGCCGCCAGATGCCCTGCGGCGTGTTCACCTCGATGGGCGCGTCGATGACGATGGTGTTGGGGGTGAACCCGCTGTCGAGCGCTGCCGCATAGACAAAGGGCTTGAAGCTGGACCCGGGTTGCCGCTGCGCCTGTGTCGCGCGGTTGAACACCGAATACTGATAGGAGAACCCGCCCTGCATGGCCAGAACCCGGCCCGAATTCACATCCATCGCCATGAAGGCGCCCTGCACCTCGGGCGCCTGCCGCAGCGACCAGCGGATGAAACTGCCATCGGCATCCCGCGTGACCGCGCGCACCAGAACGACATCCCCGACCGAAACCAGATCCGAGGCCGCCTGCGCCTTGCGCCCCAGCCGCCCGTCCGCCTGCCGCTTGCGCGCCCATGTCACGTCATCGGCAGGGATGAAATGGCCGTCCTCATCCTCGTCCAGCCCTTCAATACCGATCCGGGCCGACCGGTCGCCCAGCGACAGCACCACCGCCGGATACCAGCCCGCGATATCGCGCGGCACTTCGACCGCCGCCAGCGCCGCACGCCAGCTTTCCTCGGTCTCAAGCTGGTCGGGCGCGATCACGCGACTGGTGCCGCGCCAGATGCCAAGGCCGCGGTCATAGCGTTCCAGCCCTTCGCGCAGCGCCGCAGCTGCCGCCGCCTGCAGATCGGGATCAACCGTCGCGCGGATGGTCAGGCCGCCGGAAAAGAATTCCTCTTCCCCGAAAGTGCCCGAAAGCTGACGGCGGATTTCGTCCGAGAAGTAGTCACGCGGCGGCAACGCATCGCGAAAGGCCGGAAAATCGCCGTTCTGCACCGAACGCAACGGCTTTTCGACCTCGACCGCAAAGGTCGCCGCATCAATATAACCGTTGTCGCGCATCTCGCGCAGCACATAGTTGCGCCGCTGGGTCACGCGCTCCATCGCGCGGACCGGGTGGTATTCAGACGGGGCCTGCGGCATCGCGGCCAGCATTGCGGCCTCATGCGGTTCAAGATCGCCCAGAATCTTGTTGAAATAGGTCTGGGCGGCAGCGGCTACGCCATAGGAGTTCTGGCCCAGAAAGATCTCGTTGAGATAGAGTTCAAGGATCCGGTCCTTGTTCAGCGTCTCCTCGATCCGGGTTGCAAGGATGATTTCCTTGATTTTGCGTTCCACGCGGCGCTCACCACCCAGCAGGAAGTTCTTCATCACCTGCTGCGTGATGGTCGAGGCGCCGCGCACATTGGCGCCGCGCGACTGGACCGCCTCATAGGCGGCGACAGCGATGCCGCGCGCGTCATAGCCTTTATGGGTGTAGAAATTCTTGTCCTCGGCGCTGATGAAGGCATGTTTCACCAGATCGGGGATTTCCTCACTCGCGGCATAGATACGCCGTTCGCGGGCGAATTCATCCATCATCCGCCCTTCGCCGGAATAGACCCGGCTGATCGTGGGGGGCGAATATTGCGCAAGGCTTTCATGGCTGGGCAGGTCGCGCGAATACATGTAGAAAATCGCGCCGACCGACAGGGCCGCGAACAGGATACCCAGCGTGATCATCGAAAAGATGCCGCCGAAGAATGAACCGATGAACCTGACCACGCGCGCGCCCCTTGCTGCCTGAACTTCCCTTATAGCGCATGGGGCGCAAGGTCAAAAGAGCGTCCCGATGACCATGGCGTGAAAGCGCCGCGCTGCCCGGACCGGCGCAGCCTCAGGGTGCTGCCGCCCCGCGCAAGGCCGCCTCGGCATCGGCCCAGCTGCGGATGCCGCCAACCAGCGCCCGGGCCATCCGCGCGCGCCAGTCGGGATCGGTCAGCCGTGCCAGATCGCGGGCCGAGGACAGAAAGCCCAGTTCGATCAGCAATGACGGGATATCGGGCGATTTCAGTACCGAAAACCCGCCCGACTGAATGGGGCGGCGATGCATCCGCAGCCCCTCGGCCCGGATCGCATCGCGCAGCGCAAGCGCCAGACGGTCCACCTTGGGCGCGGTCTCGCTGCGCGCCATATCCATCAAGACCTGCGCCACCAGATCATCGGCCTCGGTCAGATCGACCCCGGCCAGCAGGTCATCGCGGTCATGGCGTTCGGCAAGGGTCTGCGCCGCGCGGTCACTGGCCTCATCGGACAGGGTGTAAAGCGTGGCCCCCACGGCCTCCCCCTCGGCCAGCGCATCGGCATGAAGGGACAGGAACAGATGCGCCCCCGCCGCCCTTGCAATCGAGATCCGGGTTTCCAGCGGCACGAAACTATCGTCTTCCCGTGTCAGAACAACGATAGAGCCCCCTTCGCGCAGCAGTGCATCCTTGAACTCCCGCGCGAAGGTCAGCATCAGATCGGCCTCTTTATGGCCGCCGTTTTCCGCCCCCGGGTCCAGCCCGCCATGGCCCGGATCCAGCACCACGACCAGCGGCCCCGTCCCCCGCGCCGAAGGGCGCGCGATATCGGCGGGGTCGGGCAGCGCCCAGCCGGGCGGGTCGGGCAGATCGGCGCGCGCGGCGAATTCCGCCTCACTCGCCGGATCAAGGCGCAGGGCGATGCGCGTCTCGCCTTCGGTCTGCATCACTGCCGATGTCACGATCATCGGGGACTTGAGTTCCAGCACCAGCCGCGACCAGCCGGGACGGAACACGCCGGCGCGCAACCCGCCGATCCGCGCCTCGGGAACTTCCAGCTGCTCGATCCCGGTCCAGTCCACCTCGCGCAGATCCAGCACCAGACGCGGCGGGTCGGCCAGATGGCGCACCCGCCACGGCACCGGCTGCGAGATGGACAGTGACAGGTCCAGCCCGTTCGCCCGCTCGCGCAGATGCGACGCATCCGGGGCAAACCGCGCCAGCGCCGACAGATCCTGCGCAAAGGCGGCCATGGCCGTCAGCCAGAGGCCCAGAAATCCGGCCAGAACCGCCGTCAGGATCGCCCGCATCACCCGTCCTTTTTGCCGCTGCCCCGCCGCTGCCTTATGCGGCCACTATCCCCTGCCGCACGGGGAATCGCAAATCATCCGTCCGTCGTCTCCGCGCTGCTGATCCGGCGGTATTATCCCGCCCCATTTATCAGAACCGGCCCGCGTTCGGCCATGAAGGTCTGCAACCGCGCCAGCCCCTCGGCAATTTCGGCCGTGCTGCGGGCATAGGAAAAGCGCAAGGTGCGTGCCCCGCGTGCGGGGTCGAAATCCAGCCCCGGCGTCACCGCCACCCCTGCACCGTCCAGAATTTCGGCGGCAAAGGCAAGGCTGTCCCCGGTCAGGTCGGACACATCGGCATAGATATAGAAGGCGCCGTCGGGCGGCGCGATCTTCGTGAATCCCGCCTTCGGCAGCCCCTCCAGCATCAGCCGCCGGTTTTCGGCATAGATGGCGCGGTTGGCCTCCAGTTCATCCACGCAGTCCAGTGCCGCAAGGGCGGCAATCTGGCTGGCATGGGGCGGGCAGATGAACATGTTCTGCGCCAGCCGTTCCACCAGCCGGATCTGGCTTTCGGGCACCACCATCCAGCCGATGCGCCAGCCGGTCATCGAGAAATACTTGGAAAACGAGTTTATGACATGGCAATCACCGCCAATCTCCAGCGCCGAAACCGCCCGGTTGCCGTAATGCAGCCCGTGATAGATCTCATCCGAGATGAAACTGATATCGCGGCCCGCGCAATGATCCATCAGTGCCGCCAGCGCGGATCGGTCCAGCATCGTGCCCGAGGGATTGCCGGGTGAGGCGACGATCATGCCGTCCAGATCAACCCCCGCCAGATCGGCCGGCACGGGTTGCAGACGGTTTTCGGGCGAGGCCGGAAGCCCCACAGGCTCCAGCGACAGGGCGCGCAGGATCTGCCGGTATGACGGGTATCCCGGCTCTCCCAGCCCGACCCGTGCCCCGGCATCGAAAAGCGCCGTGAAAGACAGAAGAAAGGCCGCCGAGGACCCCGAGGTGACCACAACCCGCGCGGGGTCCAAATCGACCCCATACCATCGCGCATAAAGGGCCGCGATGCCCGTCCGCAGTTCCGGCAGGCCAAGTGCGACGGTATAGCCCAGCGATCCCGCCTCCATCGCGCGGGCAAGCGCCGCGCGTGCCCCCGCCGGTGCGGGGGATCCGGGTTGCCCCACTTCCATATGGATCACGCTTTTTCCGGCCGCCTCGCGCTTGCGCGCCGCCTCCATCACATCCATCACGATGAAGGGATCGACATCGCCCCGCCTTGAACTTCGCATCTTTCCCCCGCTACAGTCTCGCGCGATGTGTCCCGGTTCAGGGGCGCAAGGTCAAGCCCGACCTCGACCCTGCCTTACGGAGATGCCCATGCGCCCCCTGTTCTTTCGTCCCCTGACCGCCGGTCTTGCCGCCCTTCTGCTGACCGCGCCAGCGCTTCAGGCCGAAATGACCGATGCCGAGCGGGAAAGTTTCCGCGCCGAGATCCGCGCCTATCTGCTGGAAAATCCCGAGGTTCTGATGGAGGCGATCGGCGTTCTGGAAGACCGCCGCGCCACCGAGGCGGTTGCCAATGACGTGGCCCTTGTGGACAGCAATTCCGCCGAGATCTTCACCGATCCGGCAAGCTGGTCCGGCGGCAATCCGGATGGCGATGTGACCGTGGTGGAATTCGTCGATTATCGCTGCGGCTATTGCCGCCGTGCGCATGACGAAGTGACCGAACTTGTGGCAAGTGATGGCAATATCCGGCTGGTTTTCAAGGAATTTCCGATCCTTGGCGAGGCCTCGGAACTTTCGTCGCGCTTTGCCATCTCGGTGCTGCAACTGGAAGGCGCGGATCATTACAAGACCGTGCATGATGCGCTGATCGCCCATCAAGGAGACGTGACGCCCGAGGCGCTGAACCAGATCGGAACGGATGCGGGGCTGGGCGATGTGGCCGCCGTCATGGAGCATATGACCAGCGACGACGTAACCGGGGTGATCGCGGCAAACCATGCGCTGGGGCAACGGCTGGGCATCAACGGCACGCCGACCTTCGTGGTCGATAGCACGATGCTGCGCGGCTATGTGCCGCTGGACGCGATGCGCCAGGTGGTCGAGGAAGAGCGCGCGGGCTGATCGTCCAGCCCCGGCCCGGATTTCCCCGGCCCGGAGTTTCCTAAAAGCCTATTCGGCGGCTTCGGCCGCCGTTTCCGCTTCGATCCGGGCGGCCTTTTCCTCGACCAGTTCAACGATATGGTCGATCATCTGGTCATTCGACAGTTTATGTGCCTGTTTCCCGGCCAGATAGACCATGCCCGACCCGGCCCCACCCCCGGTAAAGCCGATATCGGTCATCAGCGCCTCACCGGGGCCGTTCACCACGCAGCCGATAATCGACAGGCTCATCGAGGTGGTGACATGGGCCAGCCGGTCCTCAAGCGCGGAAACGGTCTTGATGACATCGAAGCCCTGACGCGCGCAGCTTGGGCAGGAAATGATCGTGACCCCCCGATGCCGCAGGCCCAGCGATTTCAGGATCTCGAACCCGACCTTGACCTCTTCCACCGGATCGGCGGACAGGCTGACGCGGATCGTGTCGCCGATCCCGGCCCAAAGCAGATTGCCCAGCCCCACCGCCGATTTCACCGTGCCCGAGACCAGCCCCCCCGCCTCGGTGATGCCCAGATGGATCGGGGCATCGGTCGCCTCGGCAAGCTGCTGATAGGCGGCGGCGGCAAGGAAGACATCCGAGGCTTTGACCGAAATCTTGAACTCGTGGAAGTCGTGATCCTGCAGCAGCTTGATATGGTCAAGCCCGCTTTCGACCATCGCATCCGGGCAAGGCTCGGCGTATTTTTCCAGCAGATGGCGTTCCAGCGATCCGGCATTGACCCCGATGCGGATGGAACAGCCGTGATCCTTGGCCGCGCGCACCACCTCGGCCACGCGCTTGGCATCGCCGATATTGCCGGGGTTGATGCGCAGGCAGGCGGCCCCCGCCTCGGCGGCCTCGATCGCGCGTTTGTAATGGAAATGGATGTCAGCGACGATCGGCACCGGGCTTTCGGCGACGATCTCACGCAGGGCGCGGGTGCTGTCCTGATCGGGGGTCGAGATGCGCACGATATCGGCCCCCGCCACCGCGCAGCGCTGCACCTGTTCCAGCGTCGCCTTGACATCTGACGTGATCGTATTGGTCATGGTCTGCACCGAAATCGGCGCATCCCCCCCGACCAGAACCTTGCCGACGCGGATCTGGCGCGATTTGCGCCGTTCGATGTTGCGCCAGGGGCGGATCGGATTATGCGACATGGGACTATCCTCGGGTCAGCGTCGCGCCAGAGATAATCCCCTCAACGCGCCGGGACAACCCGCAGTCGCGCGACTGTGGCAGGCGGCGCGAGAAACGTTCAGCAGGATCAGGGTTCGGCAGCGACCTCGGCCACATTGACGAAACGCGCCAGATCGGCATCGCCGTCCAGATCGGCCAATGCGAAACTTTCGGTCAACGATTCCGGCGAAAGCTGCAGGTTCTTGACCACCTGCGCGCCGGGTGCTGCGGGGCCATAGGTTTCCCCCCGCACCGCAAAATAGACCGAACCGGAATTGCCCGCCCGCAGAACCGGAGGGTTTTCCATCGCGGGCACGGTATAGCGTTCACCGGCATCAAGGTTCTTTTCAAACAGGACCGTGCCATCCGAGGCCTGCACGCGCACCCAGGCCGGGCGCACGGCCAGAATCTCGACCTCGGGCGCATCGGCGGCCACGACGCGCACATCGGCGGCAATCTGTTCGGCAATCTCATCCACCGGACCCTCGGCAACAGTCGCGGTCCGGTCGCCCTGACGCGGGTCGATGGCCGAAATCGGCCCGTCGCGCGCGGTCAGAACCGGCACATCCAGCGCCTGCGGGCGGTAAAGACGATCCAGTTGATCGGGTCGCACGGTTCCGGCGGCGGCAAGCTGCGGCTCGCCCACCACGGGTTCTGCAATCTCCTCGGGCGCTGAGCGCACCAGCGGTGCAGCGCCGCCCTGAACATTGCCCAAGGGGTCAATCTCGGCCACGACCTGCGGTGCCTGATCGACCGGGGCCAGTTGCACGCGCTGGACTTCCTGCAGCACCGACCAGCCGCCATAGCCGATGACGGTGATCAGGCCCAGCAGCACCAGAACCGACCCGACCGCGCCTGGTTCCAGCCGTGCAAAGACCGATTCCCCGCGCGGCACGAAGGTTGCATTCGGATCGCCCAGCGGATCGCCCGACCGGGCCGCACGGGCCCGCGTGATCCGCGCAGGCGACGCCGCTGCCGCCATGCCATGCGCCATGGTGAAATTGGCCTCATGGCAGAATTTCGCAAAAGCCCAGTCCGGATCCATGCCCAGATAGCGCGCATAGGACCGCACATAGCCCGCGATGAAGCCCTGGGTTTCAAAGGCGGAAACATCGCAATTCTCGATCGCGGCAACATAGGTTGCCTTGATCTTGAGCTCACGCTGCACATCCAGAAGCGATTTTCCGAGCGTCGCGCGCTCACCGCGCATCAAATCGCCAAGACGCAGGTCAAAGTCGTCAAAGCCTTTTGGCTTTGCGACTTCAGACGTCGAAGGCTCTTTCCTTCGCCCGATCATGCGTGATGCCCGTCCCCTGCCCCTGCCGGCGCGAGTCGATTTCAGCGCCGACTCGCTCTGTTCCGTATTTGGGAAAACGTAACACAACACAAGTTTGTTTGCACATGCAGAAGAAGATCAGGCGCTTGCCTCGGCACGATTCAGCGCACAATGCCGCCAGAGTGCATCCATAGCGGTCACAACTGCGTCAATGCGCCGCGAATCATGCACAGGAGAGGGCGTGAAGCGCAGCCGTTCCGTGCCGCGTGGCACGGTGGGAAAGTTGATCGGCTGGACATAGATGCCGAACTGTTCCAGCAGCATGTCCGACAGCATCTTGCAATGGACCGGATCACCAACATGGACCGGGACGATATGCGACCCGTGGTCGATGATCGGCAGCCCCAGTCCCTTGAGCCGCATTTTCAGGATCCGCGCATGCAACTGCTGCGCATCGCGCAGCGCCTGCCCTTCGGCCCCTTTCAGCACCCGGATCGAGGCCGTGGCCCCCGCCGCCACCGCAGGCGGCATGGACGAGGTGAAGATGAATCCCGGCGCATAGGACCGGATCGCATCCACCATCCGTGCCGAGGCCGCGATATAGCCGCCCGCCACACCCACCGCCTTGGCCAGCGTCGCATTGATGATATCGATGCGCCCCATCAGGCCATCGCGTTCCGCAACCCCGGCGCCACGCGGGCCATACATGCCAACGGCATGGACCTCGTCGATATAGGTCAGCGCGCCGAATTCCTGTGCCAGATCGCAGATTTCCGCGATGGGGCCGAAATCGCCATCCATGGAATAGATCGATTCGAAGGCAATCAGCTTGGATGCGGCCGGATCATCGGCGGCCAGCAATTCGCGCAGATGAGCCACGTCATTATGCCGGAAAATCCGTTTCGCACCACCGTTGCGGCGCACGCCTTCGATCATCGAGGCATGGTTCAGCGCATCGGAATAGATGATCAGACCGGGAAACAGCTTGGGCAGGGTCGACAGCGTGGCGTCATTGGCGACATAGGCCGAGGTGAAGACCAGCGCCGCCTCCTTGTGATGCAGATCGGCCAGCTCCGCCTCCAGCGCCTTGTGATAGACGGTCGTGCCGGAAATGTTGCGCGTGCCGCCCGAACCGGCACCCGTCGCCTCGATCGCGGCCTGCATCGCGGCCAGAACCGCCGGATGCTGCCCCATGCCCAGATAATCATTGCCGCACCAGACGGTGATCTCGGCCTCACGGCCATCGGGCCTGCGCCACAGCGCGGTGGGAAACTGCCCCTTACGGCGTTCGATGTCGATGAAGGTGCGGTAGCGGCCTTCCTCATGCAGACGGTTCAGGGCGGCTTCGAGGGCCTGATCGTAATCCATGCGCTTCTCCCGGAGCCCGGATGCCGGGCGTAGGTAACATTCGCACCCCTCGGGGCGTTCTTCCTTGATATTCAACAAATGCGATATGGAACAGGGGTCAATTTGCCGCGCGCCCCAAAGGGCCGTTGCGCCTTGGGGCCGCGCGGCGGGAAATCCGGTCAGTCGGCAACGGCAATGGTGCAGTCATTGCCGCCCTTGGCCGCGCAGGCATTGATCGCGACGCGCTGCGCGTTGTCGCCCTGCCCCAGGGCCCAGGCCCCTGTCGCGGGTGAGATGGCCATCGCCCTTGTGCCACGTCGGCCATAGTCCTTGTCCAGCGCCGCCGTCGCCTCGACCGACAGCGTGAAGGCACGCGATTCCCATTTCGCGGGGCGGACAAGCGCCACGATTTCACAGGCACGCCCGCCCTTGCGCGCGGCATTGCAGCGATCCAGCGCAACCTTTGACGCGGCCTCGGTCGAATGCTGATTCGCGACCAGCATGGTCGCCTCGGATTTCAGCAATTCCTCATCCGGGGCAATCGCGACAGCGGCATGATAGGCATAGCTTTCCGCCACCTGCCGCAACAGTCCGGCATCCTCGGCGCTGACGCCTTGCACGGGCAGCATTTCCACCGTCACGCCCCGCACCCCGAAAAGCTGCGCCTTGGCGGTCCGGCTGTCCAGTGGCTGGGCCAGCGCCGCCCCTGCCCCGGCCATAAGTGCTGCCGCCCCGATCGCGCCAAAAATTCCGTTCCGCATCAGAAATACTCCTTACCTGTCCCCTGCCAATCCATAGCCTGTCCCGCACCCGGTTGACAGGGGGAGGCCGCCCCCGGCGTCGCCCGCAGCGTTATTCCGGCAAGGGATTGCCGGTGCTCTCCTGCCCGGTTCTGACGCGCCCCCCATGCACCATCGGGGTGCCCTGAGCTTCCGGGCACCCCGCGCCCCCTCTCCGCGTTTTCCGCCTTGACGCCCCTCTGGACCGCCGCTATCCGTCCTCCATCGCGCGGTTGTAGCTCAGTTGGTTAGAGTACCGGCCTGTCACGCCGGGGGTCGCGGGTTCGAGCCCCGTCAACCGCGCCACTTCCCCCCATTCCGATCTTTTGATGATCATTAAGGGCTTCGCCCTGCTGATCCCATGCGCTCTGACCGTGAACAGTTCCACTGACGCAGTGCCTGCGGCGAACCTCACTCGTGCCAGATCCCCACTTTGCAACGCATCCGGCGCGATCTGCCGACCGGGCCTGCACAGGAAATGGCCCGACCGAGGTGATCCCCGAATCGGGCCATTGGGGAGGGCGGCTTGCAGGCCGGCCCCCGTTACTCCGCCGCCTTCGCCATCGGATTGTTGGGATGGGTCGTCCAGTTGGCATAATCGCTGACCACCTGCCCCGTGCGCGGATCGGTCGCCCCCTTGGCCATCGGCTCCATCGTGATGCAGTTTTCCACGGGGCAAACGTTGACACACAGATTGCAGGCCACGCATTCGGCGTCATTGACCTCGAACACCCGGCCCGGATGCATCCAGATCGCCTGATGGCTGGTATCCTCACAGGCCGCATAGCAGCGCCCGCATTTGATGCAGGCATCCTGATCAATCTTTGCCTTCGCGACATAATTGAGGTTCAGGAACTGCCAGTCGGTGACATTCGGCACCGCGCGCCCCACCAGATCGGCGGTGGAGGTCATGCCCTTTTCATCCATGTATTGCGACAGGCCCGAAATCATTTCCTGCACGACCTTGAACCCATAGGTCATGGCCGCCGTGCAGACCTGCACATTGCCCGCGCCAAGCGCCATGAATTCCGCCGCATCGCGCCATGTCGTCACCCCGCCGATGCCGGAAATCGGCAGGCCCCGGGTTTCGGCCGAACGGGCAATCTCGGCCACCATGTTCAGCGCAATGGGTTTCACCGCCGGGCCGCAATAGCCGCCATGCGCGCCCTTGCCGTCGATCATCGGTTCGGGGCTGAACGTGTCCAGATTGACCGCCGTGATCGAGTTGATCGTGTTGATCAGGCTGACCGCATCCGCCCCGCCGCTTTTCGCCGCCTCGGCGGGTTTGCGGATATCGGCGATGTTCGGCGTCAGTTTCACGATGCAGGGCATGCGGCTGTATTGCTTCACCCAGCGGGTGACCATCTCGATATATTCGGGCACCTGCCCGACGGCTGCCCCCATGCCGCGCTCGCTCATGCCATGGGGGCAGCCGAAATTCAGCTCCACCCCGTCGGCACCGGTATCCTCGATCCGGGCAAGGATGTCCTTCCAGCTTTCCTCATCGCAGGGCACCATCAGGCTGATGACCAGTGCGCGGTCGGGCCAGTCGCGCTTCACCTGCTTGATCTCGCGCAGATTCACCTCCAGCGGGCGGTCGGTGATCAGTTCGATATTGTTCAGCCCCAGAAGCCGCCGGTCCGCCCCCCAGACCGCGCCGTAGCGCGGCCCGTTGACATTGACGACGGGCGGGCCTTCGGACCCCAGCGTTTTCCAGACCACGCCGCCCCAGCCCGCTTCGAACGCGCGGCGGACATTGTATTCCTTGTCCGTCGGCGGGGCCGAGGCCAGCCAGAACGGGTTGGGGGATTTGATGCCGATGAAATCGGTTGTCAGATTTGCCATGATTTCCTCCCTCAGCCCATCAGGCTGGCATGAATGGCCTCGGCGGCGTCGCGGCCCTGCGCCACGGCGGTGACGGTCAGATCCTCACCACCGCCGGTGCAGTCGCCCCCGGCCCAGACCCCGGCAAGCCCGGTTTCGGCAGCGATTTTCGAGCCGTCCCGCGACAGCCCATCGGGCAGCGCCCCCAGTTTCTGGCCGATGGCCTTGAACAGCTGATCGGCCTTCAGGCGGAAGGTCTCACCGGTCTGCGACAGGCCCCCCGCGCCTTCGACGGTATAGGCGAACTCCACTTCGCGCAGCGCGCCATTGCCATGAATGGCGACCGGGGCCGCGTTGCAGATGATCCGCACCCCGGCATTTTGCGCATGCTCCTGCTCATAGTCCGAGGCCGACATGCGGTCCTGTCCACGCCGGTAGACGATGCTGACGTTTTCCGCCCCCAGAAGCCGCGCCTGCACGGCGGCATCCACCGCCGTCATGCCGCCGCCGATCACCACGACATCGCGCCCGACGGGAATCGCCGCGCGGTCGGGCTGCTGGCGCAAACCGGCGATGAAATCGACCGCATCCTGCACGCCGGGCAGATCCTCGCCCGCCGCGTTCAGCGCATTGACCCCGGCCAGACCCAGCCCCAGAAAGACCGCGTCATAGTCGGCCCGCAGCGCCTCAAGCGTCACATCGCGGCCCAGTTCGACGCCGCTGCGGATCTCGATGCCGCCAATGGCCAGCAGCCAGTCCACCTCGGCCTGCGCGAAATCGCCGACAGCCTTATACGAAGCGATGCCGTATTCGTTCAGCCCGCCGGGTTTTTCCCGCCGTTCCAGCACCACCACGTCATGCCCCCGCATCGCCAGACGATGCGCACAGGCCAGACCGGCAGGCCCGGCCCCCACCACCGCCACACGCTTTCCCGTCAGGGATGCGCGGGAATAGGGATGCGGACCGGCCATCGCGTGATCGGTCGCAAAGCGCTGAAGCCGCCCGATCTCGACCGGTTTGCCCTCGGCGGTTTCACGCACACAGGCCTGTTCGCACAGGGTTTCCGTCGGACAGACCCGCGCACACATGCCGCCAAGGATATTCTGATCCCAGATCGTGCGCGCCGCCGCGTCGGGTGTCCCTGTCGCGATCTGGCGGATGAACAGCGGAATGTCGATGGAGGTGGGGCAAGCCGTGATGCAGGGCGCATCATGGCAGAAATAACACCGGTCGGCGGCGACCTGCGCCTCATGCCGGTCCAGAGGCGGTGCATGATCGGAAAAGTTGCGGACATAGCTTTCGGCGGGCAGGCGTCCCGGCACGATGCCGGGCGTCAGCTGGCTGTTGGTCACGGCAGGGCCTCCCTCGGTTTGTTCCAACCTTCTTTGCTGTGGATGGGAAAATGCTGCCATGGCCCCTGTTTTTTATCAAACGGTAAATTTTATCCCCCTGATATTTTTCCGATCTGCCGCGTTCTGTTCCCCTGCCCTGCCGCAAATTCGGGCAGTCCTGCCCCGTCTGCAGGCCCTGCGAATGCAACTGGCGCTTTTCACCGCGCCTGTGCTGGCGTATAAGCGCCCCGATCAACGGGTGCGGGCCGCGACAGCGGACGGAACACGAAGCACCGGCAGGGACCGCCAATCGAGGACCATATGAGCAAGACTTCCACCGATGCCGATGTCGCCTTCATCAAGGCGCTGGCCGAAATCCTGAACCAGAACGATCTGACCGAACTTTCGGTAAAGCGCGAGTATGGCGAGGATGACAGTCTCGACATCCGCGTGGTGAAACAGGTCAATATCGTGACGACGCACATGTCCGCACCGGTCGCGGCGCAGCCTGCGGCACCCCAGTCCGGGCCTGCCGTCACAGCACACGCAGGTGCGCCCGTGGCTGAGGATCCAGCACAGCATCCCGGTGCCGTGACTTCCCCCATGGTGGGCACGGTCTATCTGGCGGCCGAACCCGGCACGGCCCCTTTCGTGACCGTGGGATCCACCGTGACCGAAGGCCAGACCGTTCTGATCATCGAGGCGATGAAGACGATGAACCATATCCCCGCGCCGCGCGCCGGGGTGGTCCGGCGCATTCTGGCCGAGGATGGCACGCCGGTCGAATATGGCGCGCCCCTGATGATCATCGAATAAGGGCAGGATCGCATGTTCGAAAAGATCCTGATCGCCAACCGAGGGGAGATTGCGCTGCGCGTGATCCGTGCCGCCCGCGAAATGGGGATCAAGTCGGTCGCCGTCCATTCCACCGCCGACTCGGATGCGATGCATGTGCGCATGGCGGATGAATCGGTCTGCATCGGCCCTGCCTCCTCGACCGAAAGCTATCTCAACAAGGCCGCGATCATCTCGGCCTGTGAGATCACGGGCGCGCAGGCGGTGCATCCCGGCTATGGTTTCCTGTCGGAAAATGCCAGCTTCGCGCAGGCGCTGGAAGATCACGACATCACCTTTATCGGCCCCTCGGCGGAACATATCCGCATCATGGGTGATAAGATCACCGCCAAGGAAACCGCCAAGGAACTGGGCATCCCGGTGGTACCGGGATCAGAGGGCGGGGTTGCCGATTTCGAAACCGCAATCGGCGTGGCCGAAGGCATCGGCTTTCCGGTGATCATCAAGGCCACTGCGGGCGGCGGCGGGCGCGGCATGAAGGTCGCGAAGAACGCCGCCGAGCTTGAGGTGGCCTTCCGCACCGCGCGGTCCGAGGCCAAGGCGGCCTTTGGCAATGACGAGGTCTATATCGAGAAATACCTGCAAAAACCGCGCCATATCGAGATTCAGGTCTTCGGTGACGGCAAGGGCAATGCGGTGCATCTGGGGGAACGCGACTGTTCGCTGCAACGCCGCCACCAGAAGGTTTTCGAAGAGGCCCCCGGCCCCGCGATCACCCCTGCCCTGCGCGACCGCATCGGCATGATCTGCGCCAATGCCATGAAGAAGATCCGCTATATCGGCGCGGGCACGGTGGAATTCCTCTATGAGGATGGTGAATTCTATTTCATCGAGATGAACACCCGCCTGCAGGTCGAGCATCCGGTGACCGAGGCGATTTTCGGCGTCGATCTTGTGCGCGAACAGATCCGCGTTGCCGCCGGTCTGGGCATGTCGTTTACGCAGGATGATCTGCAGATCAACGGCCATTCCATCGAGGTGCGGATCAATGCCGAGCGGCTGCCGAACTTCTCTCCCTGCCCCGGCCGGGTGCGTACCTTCCATGCGCCCGGCGGGCTGGGCGTGCGGATGGATTCCGCCCTTTATGGCGGCTATTCCATCCCGCCCTATTATGACAGCCTGATCGGCAAGCTGATCGTGCATGGCCGCGACCGGCCCGAGGCGCTGGCGCGGCTGCGCCGTGCATTGGGGGAACTGATCGTGGACGGGGTGGATACCACCGTGCCCCTGTTTCATGCACTGCTGGCCGAGCCTGATATCCAGAACGGCGAATACAACATCCATTGGCTGGAAAGATGGCTGGCCGAGCAGTTCGGATAAGCGGCCCGGCCGCGCTGCCGCGATGACCGCGCCGCGCGACCAAAGCCGCGGCCAGCCCGGCCTGACGCCCGATCTGCTGCTGCGGGCCTATGCCATGGGGATCTTTCCCATGGCCGCCGCCCGCGACAGTGCCCAGATCCACTGGATGTCCCCCGAGGCGCGGGGAATCCTGCCGCTGGAGGGCTTCCACATCTCACGCAGCCTGTCGCGCCATATCGCGCGCGCATCGGTCAGTGTTTCGGTCGATCAGGATTTTGAGGGCGTGCTGTGCGCCTGTGCCGACCGCGAGGAAACCTGGATCAATGCCGAGATCCACGCGCTTTACATGGATCTGCACCGCATGGGCCATGCCCACAGCCTTGAGGTCCGGTCAGGCGGTGATCTGGTCGGCGGGGTTTATGGCGTGGTGCTTGGCGCGGCGTTTTTCGGCGAAAGCATGTTCTCGCGCCAGCGCGATGCGTCGAAACTGGCGCTGGCATGGCTGGTCCACCGGCTGCGCGCGGGCGGCTTCACCCTGTTTGACACGCAATATCTGACGCCACATCTGGCCAGTCTGGGCGGGATCGAGATTCCCCGCGCGCGATATGAGGCGCGTCTGGCCGATGCGCTGCACCGCCGCGCGGATTTTCAGCCCCCGGGCTATGCGCCCGATGCCTATTCCGTCAGGCAGCGCAGCACCCAGACATCGTAACGCGAATGGTCCAGCGCCGACAGCGCGGGACTGTCGGCAATCATCCAGCCGGCAAAGACCGGGCCGCTGGCCAGCCGGTCCAGAATGGTCAGATGCGCATAGGCCGTTGTCGGAACGCCGTCGGAGGGATAGCGGCAATCATCAAGCTGGATCGTCAGACGCCCCACCGTGCCGCTTTGCCCACGCGACAGGTCCAGATCTCCCGTCGCGCCCGAAACCTTGTCCAGCCAGCGCACGACCCCGCCGGGGGCCGTCGTCGCGGTGATGACGGGGTCGGTCTGTGCCCGGGCCGGGTGGGCCGGAACCATCAGCCCCAGCAGCAGAATGGAAAGAATGCGGATCATGGCGTTCCAGGGGCCGCCCGTCACTCGGGCTGCCAGGCCTCGTAATCGCGGCGGGCAACGGGTGTGGGACGGCGCAGCGATCCTGCCGGTACATAGGCCCCGGGCGTTCCGGTCAGGTTTTCCTGATGCGGCTTTTCCCAGGCCTTGCGGACCAGCGGCGCCTCGGTCGGCGGCTTGTCCCAGGTGTGGTGCAGCCAGCCATGCCAGTCCGGGCTGACCCGGCTTGCCTCGGTCTCACCGTTATAGATCACCCAGCGGCGTTTGGCGTCAGCGGTCTGGTAGAAGATATTGCCCTGATCATCCTCGCCCACCTTCTGACCCTTGCGCCAGGTGAAAAGCTGGGTGCCGAGGGTCTGGCTGTTCCACCAGGTCACAAGGCGCTTCAGAAAATCCATGGGCTGACCTCCGGTTTCGGTTTCCCCTCCTATGCCGCAGGAAGCGGGCAAGGTCCAGTGGCAGTTAAGCCTCAGGCGGGGCAAGCGCGGTCAGTTCGATCTCGATCCGGTATTGTGGTGCAATCAGATTGCATTCGATCATCGTGGCCGCGGGCGGATTGGCGCCGAAGGTCTCGGACAGGATCGGCCAGCAGGGTTCAAACTCTGCCGCGTCGGGCAGGTAATAGGTCACCCGCAGCGCGTCGGCCCAACCCGCCCCCGCCTCGGCCAGCGCGCGGCCGATGGTGGCCAGCGCGTCGCGGCACTGGTCGGTTACCGTTTCGCCCTGCCCGACCGTCCCCGAGACATGGATCAGCCCGCCCGCGACCACTGCGCGGCAATAACCGATCTTCGCCTCATAGGGTCCGCCCGAGGAAATCCGCCTGATCCGCATATCGCGCCCTCCCTGCCATGAAAAAGGCGGGCCCACTGCCCGCCTTGACCGTTCCGGTTTTCCGGGTTTTCACCCCGCCGAGGCGGGTTCTTTCTTCTTGCGCTCGGTATGGACCAGCAGGGGTGCCGCGCCGGAATTCACGGCCTCCTCGTTCACCACAACCTCTTGCACATCATCCATGCCCGGCAGTTCGAACATCGTGTCCAGCAGGATGTCTTCCATGATCGACCGCAGCCCCCGCGCACCGGTCTTGCGCTTGATCGCGCGCTTGGCGATGGCGTTCAGCGCATCGGGCGTGAAGGTCAGCGCCGTGCCCTCGATATCGAACAGGCGCTGATACTGTTTCACCAGCGCATTCTTCGGATCGGTCAGGATGGTGACCAATGCGGCCTCATCCAGATCGGTCAGGGTCGCGATCACCGGCAGACGGCCGACAAATTCGGGGATCAGGCCGAATTTCAGCAGATCCTCGGGTTCCAGTTCGCGGAACAGATCACCGACGCTGCGCGAATCCGGGTCTTTCACATCGGCGCCGAAACCAAAGGCCGAGCCCTTGTTGCGCTGCGCGATGATCCGGTCCAGCCCGGCAAAGGCCCCGCCGCAGATGAACAGGATATTGGTCGTGTCCACCTGCAGGAATTCCTGCTGCGGATGCTTGCGCCCGCCCTGCGGCGGCACCGAGGCGACGGTGCCTTCCATGATCTTGAGAAGCGCCTGCTGCACCCCCTCACCCGAGACATCGCGGGTGATCGAGGGGTTGTCGGACTTGCGGGTGATCTTGTCGACCTCGTCGATATAGACGATGCCGCGCTGCGCGCGTTCGACATTGTATTCACTGGCCTGCAACAGCTTGAGGATGATGTTTTCCACATCCTCCCCGACATAGCCCGCTTCGGTCAGGGTCGTCGCGTCCGCCATGGTGAAGGGCACATCCAAAATGCGCGCCAGCGTCTGCGCCAGCAGCGTCTTGCCCGTCCCGGTCGGCCCGATCAGCAGGATATTGGACTTGCTGAGTTCGATATCCGTCTTCGAGGAATGGTTCAGACGCTTGTAGTGATTGTGCACCGCGACAGACAGCACGCGCTTGGCATGTTCCTGCCCGATCACATAATCATCCAGCACCTTGCAGATATCGCGCGGGGTCGGCACCCCGTCGGTGGATTTCAGCCCCGAGGATTTTGTTTCCTCGCGGATGATATCCATGCAAAGTTCGACACATTCGTCGCAGATAAATACGGTCGGGCCTGCAATCAGCTTGCGGACCTCATGCTGGCTCTTGCCGCAGAACGAGCAATAGAGCGTGTTCTTGCTGTCGGAGCCGGAATTGTTCGCCATTGTCGACCTCTGCCTGCACGCCCAGCGGCGCTTCATCCGGAAAGTCTAGGCGATGGCCCGGACCTCCACAATGTCAAATCGCCCCCGGCGGACCCGGCCACCGGGGGCGGCGATCTTACTTCGTCGCGTCGTCGGCCTTGCCGCGGTTCTCAAGAATGTCGTCGATCAGGCCCCAGGCCTTGGCATCCTCGGCCGACATGAAGTTGTCGCGCTCCAGCGCCGCCTCGACGGTCTCGTAATCGTTACCGGTATGTTTGACATAGATTTCATTCAACCGGCGTTTCAGCTTCTCGGTTTCCCGGGCATGGATCATGATATCCGTCGCCTGCCCCTGATACCCGCCCGAGGGCTGGTGCACCATCACGCGGCTGTTGGGCAGGCTGAAGCGCATGCCCTTTTCCCCGGCGGTCAGCAACAGGCTGCCCATCGAGGCCGCCTGACCGATCACCAGCGTCGTGACCTTGGGTTTGATATATTGCATCGTGTCATAGATCGACAGGCCCGAGGTGACGACACCGCCGGGGCTGTTGATATACATGCTGATCTCTTTCGACGGGTTTTCCGCCTCAAGAAACAGCAATTGCGCGCAGATAAGGCTCGACATGCCGTCATGCACCGGACCTGACATAAAAATGATCCGCTCCTTCAGCATGCGGCTGAAGATGTCATAGGCGCGTTCGCCCCGGCTGGTCTGTTCGACCACCATGGGCACAAGCGTGTTCATATAATGCTCAACCGGATCTTTCATCTGCGCCTGCCTGTTTCTGTCGTTCATGGATTAGGTCCGAAGAATTACCCGAGTCTTAGTAGCGCGGGCCAGCCCCTGCAAGGGCATGCGCCAACTTCGCCCCGGCCGGGGGCAGCTTTCGCTTTCCCGAATCGGGCAGAATACGCATCAATGCTGCCGTCAGGCCCGACCCGAGGAGAGCCCGCATGACCCCTTTCCGACTTCCCCTGCTGGCGCTGATCTGCGCGCTGGCCGCCCCGGTGGCCGCCCGGGCCTGCAGCCAGCCCGGAAATGCCGCAGCACTGGCGGCAGATATCACCCAGCGGGTGAATGCCGAGCGCCGTCAGGCCGGGCTGGGGGCGCTGTCACCATCCGGCGCGCTGCAAAAGGCCGCGCAATCGCTGGCCTGTGACAATGCCGCACAGGGCCAGTGGTCGCATACCGGGCGCAACGGATCGGATCTGCCCGCGCGGCTGCGGCAGGCCGGTTACCGCTACCGCGCCGCGAATGAGAATGTCGGGCGTTTCCGCAGTCCCTCCGGCGCCGTGTCCTGGTGGATGGGATCCTCGGGTCACCGCGCGAATATCCTGTCGCAGAATTCCCGTGACATCGGTGTGGGCGTTGCGCTGGACGCGGGCGGGCGGGCCTATTGGGTGATGGTCGGCGGCGCGCAGCGCTGATCGCGCTCTGCGTCTCTACCGGGCGATCACCAGTTCGGCACGCAGCCCGCCAAGGGTTTCACTTTCCCCCAGCCGCAGCGCGCCGCCATGGCTGCGCGCGACATCGGCGGCGATGGCCAGCCCCAGGCCCACCCCACCGCCGCGATTGGGGTCGCGGGCCTTGTCCAGCCGGGCAAAGGGGGTCATCGCCTCCTCCCGCCGGTCCTTCGGGATGCCGGGGCCGTCATCCTCGACCACCAGCCGGAGGGCGCGCGGGCCCAGAACCCCCGACAGTTCGGCACGGTCGCCATAGCGCACCGCATTGCCAATCAGATTGTCCAGCGCCCGAGTCACCGCCACCGGACGCAGACGACAGACCCCTTCCCCCTCGAAACCGCGCAGCAGCACAGGAAGACCCGCGCGCATCGCATTTTCAACCAACCGTTCCAGCAGGTCGCGGGGGTTCACCTCCTCGATCTCATCCAGCGCATCCCCGCGTGCAAAGGACAGGAATTCGTCGATCAGGCGCTGCATGTCGCCGACATCGCCCAGCAGCGCCTCAGTCTCGGCATCCTCGGGCAGCATCGACAGGCCCAGTTTCAGCCGTGTCAGCGGTGTGCGCAGGTCATGGCTGATCCCCGACAGCATCAGCGTGCGCTGCTCGATCTGCCGTTCGATTCTGGCCCGCATGTCCAGAAAGGCCGCCCCCGCCGCCCGCACCTCTTGCGCGCCGCGTGGCCGGTAGGGGATCGTCTCACCCTTGCCAAAGGCGGCGGCGGCGGCAGACAACCGCTCGATCGGGCGCAGCTGGTTGCGCAGGAACAGATAGGCGATCAGCGTCATCAGAACCGAAGTCAGGATCATCAGCACCAACAACTGATGCGGGTTTGACGCCGTGACACGCATCCGGTCCAGCGTCAGTTCCGCCACGCCTTCATCCGTCGCGATACGAATTCGCACCCGGCGCGGATCATGAAGGAAGGCGACTGACCGCACGCCCTCCAGCCCCTCGCGCAGGGTCGCGATCACCTCCTTGCCCGACAGATCCCAGTAATCGACATCATCGCCGGGCGAGGCCTCGGGCACCGGCATCTGCAAGCCCAGTCCCAGCCCCCCGGCGATGCGTCTGGCCTGTGCCAGCGCGGTCTCGCGGTCCGGTGCCGCCGCAATCTCACTGCGCAGGAAGGCGATATCGGTGACCAGTGTTTCGGTCATCTGACGCGTCACCCGTTCGAAATGGCGCTGGATGAAGGCCACGGACACGACAAGCTGGATCGTGACCACCGGCACGATCAGGATAAGCGCCGCCCGCCCGTAAAGGCCACGCGGCATGAGAAGCTTGAGCCAGCGGAACATTCCCCCTACCTATCGCCGGAAGACACGCGGCGGAAGGGCATGAGCATGGCAGAGGCGGATTTCTTCCTGCCCCCCGGACAGCCCGGGGTTCCGGTCTGGCTGCAGCCGGATCTGCGGCTGGTGCGGGCGGATAACCCGTCGCCCTTCACCGGGGCGGGCACGAACAGTTATCTGCTGGGCCGGGGCGCGGTGGTGCTGGTCGATCCGGGGCCGGATCTGGACGCCCATGCACGGGCGCTGATGGCCGCCCTTGGCCCGGATGAGCGGATCACCGAGATCCTTGTGACCCATGCCCATGCCGATCACAGCGCCCTTGCCCCCCGCATCGCAGCCCTGAACGGGGCACGGGTTCTGGCCTTCGGCGATGCCCTTGCGGGGCGCTCGGAACGGATGCAGGCGCTGGCCGAGGCCGAAGCGCAGCAGGGCGGGCGGCTTGGTGGCGGCGAAGGGGTCGATGCCGGTTTCCGGCCTGATCAGTGCCTTGCCGATGGTGAAAGCCTGACCACCGGCGCGGGCCGGATCACTGCGATCCATACGCCGGGCCATATGGCCAACCATCTGTGCCTTGACTGGCAGGGCCATCTTTTCAGCGGCGATCATGTCATGGGCTGGTCCTCCAGCATCGTGTCGCCGCCCGATGGCGATATGGCGCAATACCGCGCCGCATTGCTGCGGCTGCAGGCGGGCGGCTGGCAGCGGGCCTTTCCGGGCCATGGCGCGCCCATCGCGGATCTGCCGGGCCGGATTGCCGCCCTGCTGGCGCATCGCGCCGCGCGTGAGGCCGCTATTCTTGCCGTGATGGAGGATGAGGGGCTTGACCTGCCGGACCTGACCGCGCGGGTCTATGGCGATACGCCCCGGGCGCTCTGGCCTGCGGCGTCGCGCAACCTGCTGGCCCATCTGATTGATCTTGCGGATCGCGGGCTGGTCCGCGCCGATCCCGCGCCGGGGCCCATGGCCCGGTTCAGCCGAAACCGCTGACCCCGCATAGCAGAACGGCGCCCCGTTTCGGGGGCGCCGGTCAACCACTTTGACGGTCAATGACTGTGCCAGCAAGCAAGACTGTGACTGTAACGGAAAGGCGGTGTTATTCCGCCGCCTCACGCGGGTCGTTGCGGCTGGCCGCATCGCCGCCATCCGCATCACCAGCCGTATCGCCAGAGGCATCGCCTTCGGTCTTGGGCTTGCGCGGGCTGCGCGGACGCCGGGGCGCGCGCGGCTTGCCCTCGGGGGCGGTGTCGGTCGTCGGATCGGCGCCGGAATCGCCAGGGACAGCGGCGGCGGCGGCCTTCTGCGCGACGTCGGCACCGGTCGCGTCTTCCGTGTTGCGGGTCTCGGCAGCGCGCGTGTTGCGCGCGCCCTCGTCCCGGCTGCGCTGGTTGCGGCTGCGTTCGCGTTCCGGGGCATTGCGGCGGGCTTCGGGCGTTTCGACCAGCCCGGCCTCTTCCTCGGCACCACCCAGTTCAATCACGGCAGCGGGGCCGGAGCCCTCCTGCCCCGAACGGCGGTCTTCGCGGCGATCATCACGCCCGTCGCGCCGGTCCTCACGGCGGTCGCCGCGCTGATCGTTGCGCTGGTCGCCACGCTGATCGCCACGTTGATCGTTGCGACGACCGTCATTGCGGTCTTCGCCGCGCCCGTCAGAGCGCCCGTCATTGCGCCCCTCGGAACGGCCGTCATTGCGGTCATCGCCATCCGAACGGTCCTGCCGGTCATTGCGCTGGCCATGCTGGCCCCCGCCCTGCCCGTTCTGCGCGTCCTGCCCCTGACGGCGGGCATCCTGCTCGGCGGCCATTTCGCGCTGCGCCTCGGCCAGCATCCGCGTGTAATGTTCGGCATGCTGCAGGAAATTCTCGGCCGCGACCCTGTCATTGGACAGTTGTGCATCGCGGGCGAGGAATGTGTATTTCTCGATAATCTGCTGCGGTGTGCCGCGCACCTTGCCCTCGGGGCCGGAGCTGTCGAACACACGATTGACAATATTGCCAAGGCTGCGCGGACGGTTCGCCTTGGAACGCGAGCGGGACTTTGAAGATCTCATCTTGTCCTTTGATCCAGATCTATCTGGCAATTGACCGAACACAGAGACGGTTAAATCGTCCTGATTCCCATATCGGGAAAATATTCGGTAACTTTTGGCATTAGTGCATGTGAACAGGCACGGGTTCCCCCGGGCGCACTGTTCTGCGCCCCCTCGTGTAACCTTGCCGGGGGACCTGAGACAAGCAGATTCTGCCCTGAATGCGCTGAATTCCGCGCGAGGACCGGGGATTTTGCCGATTGTGGCAGAAAGTCACCAGTTGCGGCGCCAATCGCACGCCGATCCGTGCAGCTTGGGACGGGTCAGGGATTTTCACCCGCGACAACGCGGTCACGCCCATCCAGATCAGGCAGAATCGTGATCTTCTGCATTCCGGCGGCGCGCAGCAGGTCGGCAACCGCCCTGCCCTGTGCAGGTCCGATTTCCAGCAACACCCGCCCCCCCGGTGCCAGATGGCGCCCAAGACCCGGTGCAATCGCGCGATAGGCATCCAGCCCGTCGCCGCCGGGGGTCAGCGCCAGATGCGGCTCCCAGTTGCGCACCTCGGGCGACAGGTCTGCCATTTCGCAGGCGGTGATATAGGGCGGGTTCGAGACGATCAGATCGAAGGTTCCCGTCACACCCGCATACCAGTCCGACAAGGCAAAGGCCGCGCGATCAGCAACGCCAAGGCCGTTTGCATTGCGCGACGCAATCGCCAGCGCATCGGGTGAAAGATCCACCCCCAGACCTGTGGCCTCGGGACGATCAGCCAGCAATGTGACAAGGATCGCCCCCGATCCGGTGCCCAGATCCAGCACCCGATGGAACGGGCGGGCCAATGCTGCGGCGATCAGAGTTTCGGTCTCGGGGCGCGGGTCCAGAACCTCGGGGCCCACGGTGAAATCCCGCCCCCAGAAGGCCCGCCGCCCGGTCAGATGCGACAGGGGTTCGCGCGCCGCGCGCCGCGCAACCAGCGCCTGAAACCGATCCGCCACCGCCGGATCCGCCGCGCCCTCCATTTCAAGGATCATCCGGTCGGGCGCGATGCCGCGCGCATGGGCCAGAAGCAGCCGCGCATCCCGCGCAGCGCCGTCAACCCCCGCCGCGCGCAGGGTCGATACCGCCCCGGCAAGCAGGGCCTTCCAGCTCACAGCCCGCTTTCCGCCATGCGCCGTGCCTGATCGGCCTCAACCAGCGCCTCGATCACCGGGGTCAGATCCCCCGCCATGATCTGCGACAGAGCGTAAAGCGTCAGGTTGATGCGGTGATCGGTCAGGCGACCTTGCGGAAAGTTATAGGTGCGGATGCGTTCGCTGCGATCCCCCGAACCAACCTGTGACTTGCGGTCAGCGGCCCGTTCCCCCGCCACCCGGTCGCGTTCCAGTTCAAACAGCCGCGCGCGCAGCACCTGCATCGCGATCTCGCGGTTGCGGTGCTGCGATTTCTGCGCCGAGGTGACAATGATCCCTGTCGGCAGATGGGTGATGCGCACGGCGGAATCGGTAGTGTTCACATGCTGCCCGCCCGCCCCCGAGGCGCGCATCGTGTCGATGCGGATATCGGCGGCGGGGATGTCCAGCTCCACGTCCTCGGCCTCGGGCAGCACGGCGACGGTTGCGGCGGATGTATGGATCCGCCCCCCCGCCTCGGTCTCGGGCACACGCTGGACGCGGTGCACACCGGATTCGAATTTCAGCCGGGCAAAAACACCCTCGCCCTGCACATGGGCCACGAGTTCGCGCAAGCCGCCCAGATCGCTTTCCTGCATCTCGAGGATCTCGAACCGCCAGCCCTGCGTTTCGGCATAGCGCTGATACATGCGCAAAAGGTCTGCAGCGAAAAGGGCCGCTTCCTCGCCCCCCGTTCCGGGACGGATTTCCAGAATGGCCGGGCGCGCATCCGCGGCGTCGCGCGGCAGCAGGGCCAGCCGCAGCGCCTGTTCCAGTTCGGGGATGCGGGCGCGCAGCGCGGGCATTTCTTCCTCGGCCAGCGCGCGCATCTCGGGATCGGCCAGCATCTGTTCCGCCTCGGTCAGATCGCCCAACGCCCGGCGATAGGCGGCGATCTGGCTGACGACGGGCTTCAGTTCACTGTATTCGCGGCTGATCCGCGCGATATCGGCAGGCGGGGCGCCAGCGCCAAGCAACGCCTCGAGATAGTCGAAGCGCGCGGTGATCTGGGCAAGGGTATCTAGCGGAACCATGCCCGGTCCCTTGGCGCAAGCCCGCCAAGGCGTCAAGGCCCGAGCGGCAATCACGGGTGTCAATCGCGGGCGGCTATCTTGGGCAGTAGGCCACGACAGATGGCCCGCCCACCGGCGCCGGTCGCTCTGATCTTGTCGGTAATGAGGGATTCAGCAACGGGTGGCGGATTTTCAGGGAACGGAACCGCCTTCGCGGCGTTGTCTGCTGAGCGTCGGACTATTGTTTTACTGACATTGTGCCTGCCCCGGTCTGTTCCGGATCCGCAAGGTCGTGTGTTATTCGCCACTGTTCTTATCCCGACCTGCCTGAACCCCGAGCCTGCGGAGACCCGATTGCCCCCCGATCAGACCAGATTTCCCTTTTCCGTCGCGTCGCAAACGGGTTCGGCCCGCTGGGCGCTGATCGGCATTTTCATCATCCTTGCCTTTGCCGCGCTGGCCGCCGGCCGGGCCTTCCTGATGCCGGTCACTCTGGCCATCCTGCTGTTTTTCGTTTTTGTGCCCCTGCGGCGCAAACTGGACCGGCGCGGCGTTCCGCCCTCGGTTTCCGCTGCGGCGGTGGTGCTGATCCTGATCGCGGTGCTGGTTATGCTGGTCACATTGCTGTCGGGTCCGGCTGGCGGGCTGATTGACAATCTGCCAATGATCACCGGCCGCCTTGAAGCGCAGTTCGAAGCGCTGCGCGGCACCTTCGGGGCCATCGAGACGGCGCTTGAACAGATGTCCGATGAAGACGCGGAATCCCCGGTCAGCGGGGTTGAAACCCTGCTTTCGGTGCTGGCCGCGACGCCATCACTGATCGCGCAGACCTCGCTTGTGCTGTTCCTGCTGTTCTTCCTCTTGGCCTCTGGCGATCTGCTTTACCTCAAGATCGTGCAAAGCTTCGACAGTCTGGGTGACAAGCGGCGCGCCTATGGGGCACTGCGTGAGATCGAGGACAGTCTGGGCAGCTATCTGGGGTCGATCACCCTGATCAATGCAGCCCTCGGCCTGTCCATCGGCACGCTGATGTGGATCTGGGGCATGCCCTCGCCGGTGCTGTTCGGCACAATGGCCTTTCTTTTGAACTTCATTCCCTATCTTGGCGCGGTCGCGGGCACGGCCATCGCGACCTTCGTGGCACTGCTGACCTTTCCGGGGTTCCAGATCCCGGCGCTGGTGGGCATCAGCTACTTCGCGCTGACCACGATCGAGGGGCAGCTTGTCACCCCCTATTTCGTGTCGCGCCGTTTGCAGATGAATACGGTTGTGGTGTTTCTGGCCGTGGCGATGTGGGCCTGGCTCTGGTCGGTGATCGGCATGATTGTCGCGGTGCCCGTTCTGGTTGTGGCATCTGTGATCTGTGACCATGTGCCGGGCCTGGAAAAACTGGGGAACTTCCTTTGGGGGCAGGATCCGCCGCCGATCGACGCCGCGCGCACGGACACCGTGGCGGAGCAGCCTCCCGCCACGACGGCACCCGCCGATCCGCACGCCCCGCCGGACCGGCCCGCCTGACACAGCTGGGACCGGCCAGATCTGGGCCAGACGCTGCCCCGATCCGCGTCCCGAGCCCTGCCCACGCAGCCCTGACCTGACAGGGCTGGCCTTTTTAATCCTATTGGCTAGACTGCCAGTCCCTTTTCACTGGAGTGACCGATGCTCGACCTCAAGACCCTGCCCGGCCCCGATGACCTGTGGCAGATGGACCGCGATCACGCCCTGCACCCCTGGACCAATTTCGGCCCGTTCGAACGCGACGGCGCCCTTGTGATGGACCGGGGTGAAGGCTGCTGGCTGTGGGATGCCGGCGGGCGACGGTATTTTGATGCCGTGGGCGGCATGTGGTGCACCAATATCGGCCTTGGCCGGCGTGAGATCGCTGAAACCATGGCCGAACAGGCACTGAAACTGGGGTTTTCCAATTCCTTCGTCGACACGACCAACGGCCCCTCGGCCCGGCTGGCGGCGAAACTGGCCAGCCTTGCGCCCGGTGATCTGAACCGCGTGCACTTCACCACAGGCGGATCCACCGCAATCGATACCGCCTATCGGATGGTGCATTTCTTTCAAAGCTGCATGGGGCGCCCGGATAAGACACAGGTGATTGCCCGCGATTACAGCTATCACGGATCGACCTATATCTCGCAAAGCATCGGCAAGCGCCCCGGCGACCGCGTGCCGCAATTCCGCTACAAGGAAAGCGGCATCCACCATATCAGCGTGCCGAATTTCTACCGCGCGCCCGAAGGCATGGATGAAGCCGCCTTCTGCGATCATCTGGTGGCCGAGTTCGAGGCGAAACTGGCCGAGATCGGGCCGGACAATGTGGGGGGTTTCTTTGCCGAGCCGATTCAGGCTTCGGGCGGGGTGATCGTGCCGCCCGAGGGCTATCTGCCGCGCATCGCGGCGATCTGCCGCCAGCATGACATCCTGTTCATCGCTGATGAGGTGGTCACCGCCTTCGGTCGGATCGGGCACTGGTTTGCAAGTCTTTCGGAATTCGGTATCCAGCCCGATATGATCACCTCTGCCAAGGGCCTGACCTCGGGCTATATCCCCTTGGGTGCGCTGATCTTCTCAGATCGCATCTGGCAGGCCATGGCCGCCGATGGCGAACGCTGGTTCACATCCGGTTTCACCTATTCGGGCCATCCGGTTGCCTGTGCTGTGGCGCTGAAGAATATCGAGATCATCGAATCCGAGGGCATCCTTGAAAACGTGATGACCGTGGGCGCGGAATTCGAAGCGCGGATGAAGCGGCTGACCGATCTGCCGATGGTGGGTGATGTGCGGGGCCGTAAATTCATGATCTGCGTGGAAAATGTCGCCGACAAGTCCAGCCGTGAATTGCTGCCCGAGGAACTGGACGTGGGCAAGCGCATCGCAAATGCGGCCGAGGCGATGGGGCTGATGGTGCGCCCGCTGGGGCATCTGAATGTCATGTCACCGCCCTTGATCCTGACTCTGGATGATGTGGCCTTTGTCGGCGACACGCTTGAGACGGCAATCCGCAAGGTGGCCGATGACCTGACGCGCGAGGGCGTGCGGCTTTCGTGACGGGGGTATCGGATTGCACCCACCGGCGCGTTTTTGTGCCGGTGGGTCAGCCCGGAAGAACCGCAGTGCGAGGGCGAAGGGGGGGCGCTGCCCCCCTCTTTGGCTGCGCCAAATTCACCCCCCGGGATATTTGGGGACAGCAAAAGGCGCTTGAGGGCTTCACAGGCCATCGCCCTGCTTTCCTGATGCGCCCCGCTTGACAGCCCCCGGATGCGGCGCTTTGCTGCCGCATCCGGATCGCTGGCGTCTCCGGGGCCCGAACGACGCCTTTCCCTTGAAGGAAACCGTTGATGGCACTGGAAGACGCGAAATCCGAGATTGATTTGGCCTTTACACGCCGCGAATTGCGCGGCCTTGCCTTTGAGAATGCCTTTGGCGGCGCCACCAGTTTCCTGCGCCGCCGCTACACGAAAGATCTGACCGGCGTCGATCTGGCGATCACCGGCATTCCCTTCGATCAGGCGGTGACGCATCGCACCGGCACCCGTTTCGGCCCCCGCGCGATCCGTGAGGCGTCAGCCCTGCAACCCTTCGATCCGCCCTTTGGCTGGGGCACCGACCCGCTGGAGGAGATGGCCATTGTCGATTACGGCGACATGGCATTCGACTATGCCAAGGTTTCGGATTTTCCCGATGCGCTGACCGCGCATATCAGGGGTATCCTTGCCGCCGGGCCGGGTGTGATCTCACTGGGCGGCGATCACTATGTGACCTATCCCATCCTGCGCGCCTTTGCCGAGAAATACGGCCCCCTCAGCCTGATCCAGTTCGATGCCCATTCCGACCTCTGGGCCGATGATGACCTGACGCGCATCGACCATGGCACGATGAGCTACAAGGCCGTCAAGACCGGGCTGATCGACCCTGCAACCTCGGTCCAGATCGGCATCCGCACCCATTGCGATGATTATCTGGGCGTCAATGTGATCGACGCGCCCGAACTGCACCGGGACGGGGTGGAGGCCGCGATTGCCAAGGCCCGCGCCATCGTGGGCGACCGGCCCTGCTATATCACCTTCGATATCGACGCGCTGGACCCTGCTTTTGCGCCCGGCACCGGCACGCCGGTCTGGGGCGGCATGGCAAGCTGGCAGGCCGCCGCACTCCTGCGGGGGCTGGCGGGGGTCAATATGGTGGGCGGCGATGTGGTCGAGGTCTCCCCCCCCTATGACCATGCGCTGATGACTGCAGTGGCGGGGGCGCATGTCGCGCATGACCTGATCTGCCTTTATCACTGGGCGCATCACCGTAAATGACCGGAGGCCACCGCATGTGGGCAATCATCCTTCTTCTGGCCTTGATCGCGGCGGCGGCTTGGATCCGGCTGGCCCCGACCGATCCTGCCGACTGGCATGTTGCGCTGGATATACAGGACGCCACCGGCCCTTGTGGCCCCGATGCAGTGATCCCGATGACAGGTGCGGCCCAGGCGGCCTGTCTGGTTTCGGGAACACCGGATGCCGCGCTGGCGCGGCTGGCGGGGATTGCCGAGGCCAGCCCCCGCACAAGCCGCATCGCGGGCAGCCCGGAGGAGGGGCGCATCACATGGGTCGCGCGGTCAGCACTTTGGGGCTTTCCCGATTACATCACCGCCGAAGCCCGGCCCGAGGGGAACGGCGCGCAACTCGATATCCTGTCGCGCCTGCGCTTCGGGCGCAGCGATCTGGGGGTAAATGCGGCCCGGCTGCGCGACTGGCTGGACCGCTACTGACCCGTCAGCCAGGCAGTTGTCAGGCGGGCGGCTGCGCGCGTTCGACCAGCCGCGCAAAGAAAGATGCCCCCAATGGTGCGACCTCATCATTGAAATCAAAGGCCGCGTGGTGCAGCCCGGCCCCCGGCCCGCTGCCCATGAAGAAATAGGCCCCCGGACGCGCCTCAAGCATATAGCTGAAATCCTCGGACCCCATTTCACGGCCCCCATTCAGGTTCACCGCATCCGGCCCCGCCACCTCGGCCGCGACGTCTCCGGCGAAAAGCGCCTGTGCCTCATGGTTCACGGTCGCGGGGTAACCCCAGTCGTAATCCACCTCGGCCCGGACGCCGAATGCCGCCGCATGGCCCGCGACGATCTCATGGAACCGCCGCTTCAGCATCTCGCGCACATCGGGTTTGAAACAGCGGATCGTGGCGCAGAACCAGCCATCCTCGGGGATGATGTTCGAGGCCGATCCGGTATGGATCTGCGTCACCGAGACAACCGCCTCATCATGCGCCGAAAGGTTGCGCGACAGGATGGTTTGCAGCGATTGCACCATGGCGACGATGGCCACCACCGGATCGACGCATTCATGCGGATTGGCGCCATGCCCGCCCTTGCCGGTAACCTTGACGGTGGCCGTATCGACCGAGGCCATCAGCTCGCCGGTCGTGCCCTGAAAATGGCCGAAGGGCACATTGGGCGCGTTGTGGATGCCAAAGACCTGGCCGATGCCGAAACGGTCCATCACGCCCTCCTGCACCATGACCTGCCCGCCGCCGCCATCTTCCTCGGCGGGCTGGAACAGCAGCGCCACCTTGCCCGCAAAGCGCCGCGTCTCGCACAGGTATTTCGCCGCCCCCAAGAGCATCGCCACATGGCCGTCATGGCCACAGGCATGCATCTTGCCGGGCCGGGTCGAGGCATGGTCGGCCCCGGTCAGTTCGGTGATCGGCAGCGCATCCATATCGGCCCGCAGCCCGATCACCGGGCCGTTCCCCTGCTCGGCGCCCTGCCCGTTGATGATGGCGACCACGCCTGAGGTCGCGATCCCTTCATGGATTTCATCCACGCCGAATTCGCGCAGCCGCGCCACGATGAAGGCGGCGGTTTCATGGCAGTCGAAGGCCAGTTCCGGATAGCGGTGCAAATGCTGGCGCCAGCCCTTCATCTCATCGGCATAACCGGCAATGGCATTGAGAACGGGCATGGTGGACTCCTTCGGGCGCGAACGGTTAAGCCGGGACAGAACCCCAAATCGCAAGGCCATGCAATGCCCCTTTCCCGCAGCGCCCAACCCCGCAGACCGATGCCCCGATCCGACAGCGATGCGCTGATTGCCGATCCTGCGGGCGGGATGGATCGGCTGTTGGAAATCATGGCCCGGTTGCGCGACCCCGAAACCGGCTGTCCTTGGGATATTCAGCAGGATTTCGCCTCGATCGCCCCTTATACGGTCGAAGAGGCGCATGAGGTGGCGGATGCGATCGAACGGCAGGATTGGGCCGATCTGCGTGGCGAACTGGGCGATCTGCTGCTGCAGACGGTGTTTCATGCCCGGATCGCCCAGGATGCGGGCCTTTTTGACTTTGACGATGTGGCGCGCGCGATCTGCGACAAGATGATCGCACGGCATCCGCATGTCTTTGGCAGCGACAGCCGCGACAAGACCCCCGAACAGCAGACCGCGGATTGGGAGGCGATCAAGGCCGCCGAACGTGCAGGCAAGGCCGAGACCGGCGTGCTGGATGGAATCGCCCTTGGCCTGCCTGCCCTGACGCGGGCGCTGAAATTGCAAAAACGCGCGGAAAGGGTGGGCTTCGACTGGCCCTCGACCGATGAGGTTCTGGCCAAGATCACCGAGGAAGCGGCCGAACTGACCGAGGCGCGCGAGAGCCTGACCCAGGCCGAGGTCGAGGAGGAGTTCGGCGATCTTCTGTTCGTCATGGCCAATCTTGCCCGCCATCTGCAGGTTGACCCCGAGGCCGCCCTGCGCGCCGCCAATGCGAAATTCACGCGCCGTTTCAGACGGATCGAGGAGGTTCTGGCCGAAAGCGGCAAGACACCCGCCCAAAGCGATCTGGCGGAAATGGACGGGTTGTGGAACCGCGCCAAGGCCGAGGAGAAGGCGCGAAAGGCGCGATCCTGATTTCCGACAGCTTCCATCAACTATTGACTTGACTGTTTTTGTCGGGCTTAACGGCGGCGATATTCCGACAAAAGAGGTCAACCATGCGTCTTCCCATCCTCGCCCTGGCACTTTGCGGCACGGCCCTTCCTGCCCTCGCGCAGGAGGTGAATGTCTACACGACCCGCCAGCCCTTCCTGATCGAACCGGTGATGGAGGCTTTCACCGCCGAGACCGGCATCACCGTGAACCTGGCGCATATCGACAAGGGTCTGGTCGAACGCCTGAAATCCGAGGGTGACCGTTCGCCCGCCGATCTGGTGATGACCGTGGACATCGCCAACCTGCAGCAGATCGTCGATGCCGATGTGCTGCAGCCTGTGGACAATGAGACCCTGAAATCGGCCGTGCCCGAGGCGCTGCGCAGCCCCGATGACCTGTGGTTCGCACTGACCTCGCGCGCCCGCGTCGTCTATGCCTCGAAAGAGCGTGTCGCGGATGGCGAAGTCACCACCTATGAGGATCTGGCCTCGGACAAGTGGAAAGGCCGCATCTGCACCCGTCCCGGCGTGCATGACTACAACCTTGCCCTGCTGGCCGCCGTCATCGCGCATCAGGGCGAAGAGGCCGCCAAGGAATGGGCCGCCGGTCTGAAGGCCAATCTGGCACGCAAGCCCGAAGGCAATGACCGCGCGCAGGTCAAGGCGATCTGGGCGGGCGAATGCGATATCAGCCTGACCAACACCTATTACATGGGTGCGATGCTGGCCGATGACGAGCAGAAGGCATGGGCGGAATCGGTCCGCATCGTCTTCCCGACCTTCGAGGATGGCGGCACCCATATCAATGTCTCGGGCGTCGCGATGACCAAATCCGCCCCGAACAAGGATGACGCGGTCAAGCTGATGGAGTTCCTTGTCTCGCCGGCGGCGCAGGCGATCTATGCCGAGGTGAACCATGAATACCCGGTTCTGGAAGGCGCCGATCTGTCGGAACTGGTCGCAAGCTGGGGTGAGATCAATGCCGATGATGTCAATCTGACCGAACTGGCCAAACTGCGCCCGGCGGCGCTGCGGATCATGGAAGAAGTCGGCTACGACAACTGATCCCGGCCTGACCGAAAACCAAAGGGCGGGCGCGATTTTACCGGATGGACAAATCGCGCCCCCTCCGCTTTCCTGACGCGAACGTTCAGGAGCGACCATGACACCCTCCCCCCGCAAGATCATCATCGACACCGACCCCGGGCAGGATGACGCCGTGGCGATTCTGCTGGCGCTGGCTTCGCCGGACGAGCTTGAGGTGCTGGGACTCACGGCCGTTGCAGGCAATGTTCCCCTGCGCCTGACCGAACGCAATGCGCGCATCATCAGCGAACTGGCAGGCGCAGTGGATATGCCGGTCTATTCGGGATGCGACGCGCCGCTGCGGCGCAAACTGGTCACCGCCGAACATGTCCATGGCAAGACCGGGCTGGACGGGCCGCAACTGCCCGAACCGACCATGGCGCTGCGGCCCGGACATGCGGTGGATTTCCTGATCGAGACGCTGCGACGAGAACCTTCAGGCACGGTTACGCTCTGCCCGCTGGGGCCGCTGACCAATATCGCGACGGCCCTGCAGCGTGCGCCCGACATCGCCGAAAGGGTGCAGCAGATCGTCCTGATGGGCGGGGCCTATTTCGAGGTGGGAAACATCACCCCGGCGGCGGAATTCAACATCTTCGTCGATCCCGAGGCGGCCAAGATCGTGTTCGGCTCGGGCATCGACCTTGTGGTGGTGCCGCTGGATGTGACCCATAAGGCGCTGACGACAAAACCCCGGGTCGATGCCTTTCGCGCGCTTGGCACCGAGGTCGGGCGCATGGTGGCGGAATGGACCGATTTCTTTGAGCGATTCGACAAGGACAAATACGGAAGCGCAGGCGCGCCGTTGCATGACCCCTGTGTCATTGCCTGGCTGTTGTGGCCCGATCTGTTTTCAGGCCGCCGGATCAATGTGGAAATCGAGACCGGTTCGGACCTGACCCTTGGCATGACCGTTGCCGACTGGTGGCATGTGACCGACCGCGCGCCCAATGCCCTGTTTCTGGGCGATGTCGATGCCGAGGGGCTTTTTGCGCTGCTGACCGAACGTCTGGCCCGCCTGCCGCTGCGCGGCTGACGGGGTGCTGGACGGCAGAATGGACGGGGGGATGGACGGGGGCGGGCGGAGCAGTTAGGGGCTGCCCCTGCCTGCCAACGGGCGCCGGTCTACCAATGGGCGATAGTGCCATCGGGCAGCACCGCCTCAAGCGCCGGAATGACCTCGGGTTCGAATGGATGGCACGCGGCGGCCTTTTCGTCGATTTCGATGCCATAGCCCGGCGCTTCGGGCACTTCCCATGCGCCATCGACAAGCCGCATCGGGTGGCTGAAAATCTCATCGAACCACGGCACCAGTCCGACGGCCTCTTCCTGAATGACGAAATTCGGGGTCGCCACGTCGAAATGCAGCGCCACGCTGCCCGCGACCGGGCCCATCGGGTTATGCGGCGCAATGCCCATCTGCCCGGCCTCGGCAATTGCCGCAATCCGGCGCCCGCCGGTCAGCCCGCCGCAATGACTCAGATCCGGCTGGATATGGGCGACCGCGCCCAGTTCAGCCAGTTCGGCAAATTCGCGCGGCGTGAACAGCCGCTCACCGGTTGCCAGCGGACAATCCACCCGCCGCGCCAGTGCGGCCATCGCGGCGGCATTGCCGGGCTGGATCGGTTCCTCGATGAACAGGGGCCGGATCGGGGCGATCACGTCGATAAAGGCCTTGGCGGTATCGGCATTGGCCGGACGGCCATGGAAATCGGTCATGATCGCGACATCGGGCCCCACCCTTTCGCGCACGGCCTGCGCCAGTTTCTCGACATGCAGCACGTCGCGCAGCGGGGCCTCATAGGCGCAATAGGGCACGAAACCCAGCTTGACGGCATTGTAGCCCATTTCGACGGTTTCCTGCACCGCATCGCAAAAGGCGCTGATATCCCCGGTGCCGACCTGCGCCCCGATCCGGGCACGGCGCAGATGGGTATAGACGCGCACATGGTCGCGCACCCGCCCGCCCAGCAATTGCCAGACCGGCACGCCCAGATCCTTGGCCTTGATATCCCACAGTGCCTGATCAATCGCCGAAACCGCCGAAAGCCCGATCGCCCCCAGTGGCCAGAAGCTGAATTTCGTCATCTTTGCGAAAAGATGCTCAATCCGGCGCGGATCCTCGCCGACCACGAATTGTGCCAGATCCTCGACCGCCCCTGTCACCGCGCGGGTCTTCCATTCCAGCGTTGCCTCACCCCAGCCATGCAACCCGGGCTGATCGGTCTGGACCTTCACGAAAATCCAGTTGCGGTGGATGGCGTTCACGACAACGGTGCTGATGCCGGTAATCTTCATTCTGTTTTCTCGCCTTGAAGGAAAAGGGCCGGACCTGCCGGAGCGTCAGTTGAGCAGACCGGGAAGGTAGCTGGAGATGCCGGGAACCAGACAAAGGATTGCAATGGCCGCAAGCTGTGCCAGAAGGAAGGGAAGCAGCGCCCGGATCAGCGGCATCAGCCTGACCCGGCCCACCCGCATCACCACAAACAGCACCACCCCCACCGGTGGCGTCACCAGACCAATGGCCAGCGTCAGCATGATGATCATGGCCGCCTGCAACGGGTCGATGCCCAGCTCACGCACCATCGGCATCAGAAGCGGCGCAAAGATCAGGATCGCAGCGCCGATATCAAGGAAGGTCCCCAGCAGCAGCATAAGAAGGGCGACCGCGAAAAGGAACAGCACCGGGCTGTCCTGAAAATAGCCAGCCCCCGCCGAAACCCAGCCCGCGATCCCCAGAAGGTTCAACGCGTAGGACAGGATCGTGGCCGCCGCGACCAGCAGATAGATGCTGGCCGAGGTGCGCGCCGCCCGCAGGAAAGCCAGCCAGAGCCCGCGCAGCGTCATCGCGCGGAACACGACCACCGACAGGAAGATCGCATAGGCCACCGCGATACCGCCGCCCTCGGTCGCGGTATAGATGCCTGTCAGCATGCCGCCCACGATCAGCACAGGCAGGGTCATCACCGCCAGCGCCTCGATCCCCATGCGCAGCATGCCCTCGGGCGGGATGGAAACCGGGCGCGGCTTGGGCACGCGGCCGCGCAACGCATCGACCGCGACCACCGCACAGCAGGCCCCCGCCAGCAGCAGCCCCGGCAGGATCCCCGCCAGAAAGAGGTCGATCACCGAAAGCCCGGTAACAGCGGCCATGATGATCGCAAGACCCGAGGGCGGGATGATCGGCCCCACCACCGACGAGGCCGCCGTGACGGCTGCCGAATATTCGCGTGTATACCCCTCTTTCGGCATTTCCTCGGTAAAGACCCGGCCCAGGGCCGCAGCATCGGCTACTGCCGAACCCGAGATCCCGGCGAAAAGAACCGAGGTGCCGATATTGGCAAAGGCGGTGCCGCCGCGCAGCCAGCTTGTCGCCATCGAAGCGATTGAGATCAGCCGCGCGGTGATGCCGCCCTGGCTCATGATTTCGGCGGCAAGGATGTAGAAGGGCACCGCCAGAAAGATGAAACTGTCGACCCCTGTGAAAAGCCGCGTCGCCGTCACGCTGAGTGGGATGCCCGCGATCCAGACGCCGAGGACCCCCGCAAGGCCGATGGAAAAGGCGACCGGCACACCGACGAACAGCAGGCCAAGGCCCAGAATGGCAACCCAGAGCATCAGACGGCCCCTCCCTGCCCGTTCGACAGGCCATCGGCCTCATCGGGCCGGTCGGGTTCAAACCCGGTCAGCCAGCTCAGCGCGATCTGCACCAGCATCAGCACCGCCCCGACCGGCAGCGCCGCATAGGGCAGGATCATCGGAATGCCCGAGGCCGGTGCGACCTGTGCCGCATTGCGCAGCGCCAGCGGATAGCCATAGATCAGGATCACGACGCAGAAAATTCCTGCGACCGAGTAGAGCCCCGATTTCACGAAGCGCACGAAACGCGGGCGCACAAGGGTTTCCAGCGCCTCGATGCCCATATGTTCCAGCCGGAAGATGCAGGCGACACTGCCCAACATCATCAGCCAGATCATCGAATAGCGCATGACTTCCTCGGTCCAGCTGAAGCCTGTGCTGAAGAAATAGCGCCCGCCCACCTGCGTCAGGTTCAGCAATGTGACAAGGATCATCAGCAGGCAGGCCGCAATCTCGGTGCTGCGCGCCAGCCCCCGCGCCAGCAGAAGTGCTGGAGCCTGCACCGATGTCAGGACATGATGGGTCATCGCGATCCCCTGTCTGTCGCCCCGCGGGACGGATCTGCGGATTGAATTGCATTGGACTGTAAGGCAGGTCGATCAGATCCCGGCCCATCGAAACCCGGCCCGCAGATCGCGGACCGGGCTGCGGGCCGGGGCCGGTTCACTCGCCGTAAAGCTCGGCCTTGGCGGCGTCGACCGTTGCGATCAGGTCATCGACCAGTTCATCGCCGACCCGGCTGCGGATGAAGGTCAGGACAGGCGGCTGGGTGATTTCCTTGAAAGCCGCCTTTTCGGCGGGGGTCGAGACATGGATTTCCATGCCCAGTTCCTCGGCCAGACGGCGGCTGTAGCGCCAGTCGCCTTCGGTTTTCTGCAGGTTTTCGGTCCAGGCCATCAGGCTGGCCGCATCGCGGATCACCTGCTGATGCCCGGGATCAAGCGCGGCGAACCACGCCTCATTGGCGATGATGACATGCAGGCCGAACGTGTGTTCGTTCAGCGTATAGTATTTCTGCACTTCACCATGACCGCCGGTATAGACCACCGCAGGCGGGTTTTCCTGCCCGTCCACCACGCCCTGACGCAGCGCCATCACCACCTCGGCGCCGCTGATCGGCACGGCGGTCGCCCCCAGAGAATTGACCATTTCCATATAGACCGGGCTTTCCATCGTGCGGATCTTCAGCCCTGCCATATCCTCGGGATTGACCAGCGGACGGACATTGTTGGTGAAGGACCGGAACCCGTTCTGCGAAAAGGCCAGCGCGCGGATGCCCGTCGTTTCCAGCATATCGGCCTTCATGCGCTCGGCAAAATCGCTTTCCAGCACTTTCCAGGCCAGCGGCGCGGATTCGAAGAGATAGGGAACCGACCAGACCTGCATCGGCGGATAGAATCCCGCCATCGCCCCATCGGCCGGCAGGCTGAGTTCCAGACTGCCCTGCTGGACCATCTCGATCATCTCGCGCTCACCGCCCAACTGGTTGTTGGGGAACAGCCGCACGGTGATCTCGCCATTGGTCTTGAACTCGACATAGTCCTTGAAACGGACAAGGGCATTGTATTCGGGGGAGTCCCCCTCGGGCATGCCGATCCCGAACTTGATCTCGGTTGCCGCAGCGCCGGAAAGGCCAAGCAGCGAGGTTGCGGCAGCCATAGCCGCCGCGCGGAACGCGGTCGTCAGGGTCATTGGATCCTCCTCCATATGTCCGGCAGGTCAGGCGCAGGTCTTGATGCTTGCTGTCCGAGCGTTGCCAGTGCAGGCCATGTGGCGCTACATAGAGGCAGGATGCCGCTTTCTAGATCATATGTAAAGATGGGTTGAGCCTTTGAACCGCAATCTTCCGACTGGCGAAGACGCAGCGCCGCCGCGTCTCGTGCTCAGGATTCCGAATGAACTTGCCTCATCCCTGCCCACCGGCGCGGCGCGGCAGGCGGTCGAGGTTCTGGGGCGCCGGATCACCAATGATGTCTATCTGCCCGAGGCGGTCATGCCGACGGAGGAAGAGCTTGCCACCTCGCTGGGGGTTAGCCGTGCCACCGTGCGTGACGCGGTCAAGGTCTTGTCGGGCAAGGGACTTCTGCGCACCGCGCGGCGCTATGGAACGCGGGTGCGTCCGGTCGATGAATGGAACCTGACCGACGGCGATGTGGTATCATGGCATGACCCCGCGCATCCGCGCATCCGGCGTATCTTTGCCGAAACCACCGAATTGCGCAGCATTCTGGAACCGGCGGCGGCGGCCCTTGCCGCAAGGCGCGCGACCGAGGGTGAAACGCGGCTGCTGCTTGCCGCCGCCAATGCGATCCATCCCGGTGAGGTGGATGTCGAAGCGCTGTTCGCCGCCGACTGTCAGTTCCATGTCACGCTGTTCGACATGACCAAGAACAGCGTGATGCGGCAGATGCGGCAGCTGATCCTGACCATGCTGCGGGTGTCCTATGAATTCGGCGTGGTCAATCCGAAGAATGAAAAAGTCAGCCGCGAAGGTCATATCGCCGTGGCCGAGGCGATTGCCGCCCGCGACCCCGAAGGCGCGCACCGCGCGATGGCGGCAATGATGGATCTCAACCGTTCGATCATCGAAACAGACCGGAGCGGAGGCTGAGCGCCAAACTCGCGCCATCGCTCCGGCCCCAACACAGGGGCCCCATCATTCAGGTCCGGTCCCCCTCGCACGGTCATTCTGTCCCGGGGCCCAGATCATCAGGCAGGATCACGGTAAAGACCGACCCCTTGCCCGGTTCGCTTTCGATGCGCAGCCGCCCGCGATGGCGGTTCAGGATATGTTTGACGATGGCCAGCCCCAGCCCGGTGCCGCCCTGTTCGCGGGACCGGTGGCTGTCCACACGGTAAAAGCGTTCGGTCAGGCGCGGCAGGTGGATCGGGTCGATCCCCTCCCCCTCATCGCGCAGCGCGATGCGGTAGACCGGGCCGCGCATCCCCGGTTCCTGCAGCGCGCGGGACAGATCGACATGCACGGTCTTGCCCGGCGCGCCGTATTTCACCGCGTTTTCCATCAGATTGGCCAGAACCTGCGTCAACTGGTCGGCATCGCCGCGCAGCGGCACCTCCCCTTCGGTGCCGCGCATGTCAAAAGCGACCCCCACCGACATGGCCATGGGCCGCAGATCCGAGGCAACCCGGCGGATCAATGCGGCGATGTCGACCTGCCCGGTCGGGCGGACACGCTCCTGCGCCTCGACGCGGCTGAGCGACAGAAGATCGCCGACAAGACGGTTCATCCGCCCCGCCTCACGCGCCATGACCGACAGGAACCGGTCGCGCGCGACGGGATCCTCACGCGCGGCGCCCTGCAGGGTCTCGATGAAGCCCAGAAGCGCGGTAAGGGGGGTGCGCAATTCATGGCTGACATTGGCCACGAAATCGCGCCGCATCTGGGCGATCTGTTCGGGTTCGCTGATATCCTCGAAGATGCACAGCGCGCCTTCCTCGATGGCGGTCACGCTGACGCGATAGACGGTTTCGGATGCGCCCTGCTGCACCACATGCCGCGCCTGCCCGGTCAGCCCGGCCGACAGGGCGGCCTCGATGGCAGCCTGCACAGGGGCCTGCCGCAGCGCGGTCGGATAAAGCCGCCCCTTCGCCGCCGTCCCCAGCAGGGTCTCGGCAGCGTGATTGACAAGCACCAGGCGTTCCTCCCGATCCACCAGCACGGCGGGCAGGGGCACGGCTTCAAGGATACGGTCCAGCATCTGGTCCCTCCGCTTGGCGGTTCTGCGGCGCAGACTGGCCCGGGCCGCGGCCCGATACAAGCGCCTCGGGCGATCAGTCCGCCACTGACGCCGCCGCAGCAACCCCGCGCCCGAATTCTGCCAGCAGCAGGTCGATATCCTCACATCCGACGGAAATCCGGAAGAAGCCTTCGGAAATGCCGATCTGCTGCCGGGCCTCGGGCGCCACAGCCCGATGCGAGGAAGAGGCGGGATGGGACAGGGTCGTGCCGATATCACCCAATGTCGGCGCAAAGGCCAGATCGGGCATCGCGCGGGTCAGGGCATTGGCGGCGGCCCGCCCGCCCGTCAGTTCAAACGACACCATATTGCCGCCACGCGCCCCCAGCAGACCCACCGCGCGGTTGTGGTCCGGATGGTCGGGGCGCAGCGGGTAAAGCACGCGCCGCACCCCCGTCAGCCCGGCCAGATGATCGGCAAGCCGTGCTGCATTCGCCTCGGCCCGGTCATAGCGCAGATGGAAGGAATGCAGCCCCCGTTCCGCCAGCCAGCAATCGAAGGGCGATGGCGTCAGCCCTGTTGTCACCGCGAAATCATAGATCGCCTTGCGATGGGCAGGATCGCGTGCCGCGACATAACCCAACGTCGCGTCCGAATGCCCGGCCAGCAGCTTCGTCACCGAATGGATGACGATATCGGCGCCATGATCCAGCACCCGCAGCGCGCGCGGCGTGGTGAATGTGGCGTCCACCGCCAGCAGGATCCCCCGCGCCCGGGTGATTGCGGCAATGCCCTCCAGATCGGCCAGCCGCAGCGTGGGGTTCGACACGGTCTCGATCAGGATCATCCGGGTTTCGGGCCGGATCGCCGCCGCGACCGCCGCCGCATCGGTCGGATCGGCCAGCGATGTGGCAATCCCGAACCGCTGCAGATCCTGCATCATCAGGCGAAGGGACCGGCCATAAAGCTGATCGCCGCCGATGACATGATCCCCCGCCCCCAAGAGCCCCATCAGCGCCGCCGTCACCGCCGCCATGCCCGAGCCGACAATCAGCCCGCCCGTCGCCCCTTCCAGCGCGTCGATCTTGGCGGCCAGCACCTCGGCATTGGGATGGCCCTCGCGCGCATAGGTATAGCCTTTTACCCGCCCCTCATATTGCGCGTCCAGCTGATCGGGCGTGTCCGAGGCATAAACGACCGAGGGCTGCAGCGGTGTTCCCACCGCGCGGCTGGCCGATTGCGGCCAGGGCGTGCGGCGCACGAGGCTGTCGGGGATATCCGCGCTGTTGGGACTATCAGGCATGGGCAAGGCTCCTGTCTGCGAATGGCCGAAGGTCATGGTAGGGTCTTGAAGGCGACCGTGACCCCGCCGGAGGAGTGTTTACCGGCGGCTGAAACGCCCGGTCAGGGTCAGTCGACCCGGAAACATTCCCCGGGGCCCGGCCGTATTGCGCAAAAGGGAAAATGGTGGGTGATAACGGATTTGAACCGCTGACATCTTCGATGTGAACGAAGCGCTCTACCACTGAGCTAATCACCCATCGGGGGCGGTTTAGTCGTCTTCGCCTTCCGACGCAAGACCCTCTTTGCCCCCCTTTTCTTCGCTTTTTCCACCCGTGTCGCGGCGCAGGCGCAGCGTCAGGATATCGGTTCCTGCGTCGGATTTCGACCGGTTGACCCTGACCTTGCCCAAGGGCGGCAGGTTCAGTTCCTCGCCCTTTGACAGCGCCTCACCCAGCACGCGAAGGGCGGCTTCGAGGACAGGTTTCACATCCTTGCGCTTGGCACCGGACAGATCGGCGACGCGGGACAGAAGTTCCTTTTTCTTCAGCGTCACCGCCTCGGTCTTGTCGGCATCGGCGTTTTCGGCGCCCATGTCGGGGGCCGGTGTCGCGGCAGCTTTGTCCAAAGCGGCCTTGGCCGTCTCGCGCAGGGGGACTGCGGCAGCGGCGGGGATTTCAGCGGCTGCTGCGGGTTTGCGTGCAGGGCTGCGGCGGGCGGGGCTGGCCTTGGCGGAAGGCGTGGCTGCCTTCGCCGCAGGCTTTTTCGCAGTGCCAGCCTTGGCGGCGCTGCTGCGCGTCCGGGCCGGGGTCGCGGCGGGTTTGTTCGGGTCAGATTTGGAGTTGGGCATGGCGTTGTCCGTTCTTTTCACGCGGATTCGGATCGGACATTAGGGCAGAATCCGGGATCTGGAAACTGCCCGCAGCATGGCGCCCGCCGATTTCGGATATCCCGGCCTTGCAAGGGCTGCGGGATGCAGCCCGCCCCTGCCCCCTTCAAACGCAAAGGGCGGCACGGTTTCCCGCGCCGCCCCCATTCATTCTGTCAGCGCCGCATAAATGCGCCGTGACATTGCGTCAGCGGCTCAATGCGCCGTGGCCTGCGGTCCCGCATCGCCCGCCGCGCGACGGGCGGCGGCGGCGGCCTCTTCGGCGGCCTCGTCCCATTCGACCGGTTCAGGCTGGCGCACCAGCGCTCTTGCGATCACATCGCGGACATTGGCGACCGGAATGATTGTCAGCCCCGCCTTCACATTGTCCGGGATCTCGGTCAGGTCCTTTTCATTGTCCTGCGGGATCAGCACGGTCTTGATGCCCCCCCGCAAGGCCGCCAGCAGCTTTTCCTTCAGGCCGCCGATGGCCAGAACATTGCCGCGCAGCGTGACCTCACCGGTCATGGCGATATCCTTGCGCACCGGGATCTGGGTCAGCACCGACACGATCGAGGTGACCATCGCGATGCCGGCACTTGGCCCGTCCTTGGGGGTTGCCCCCTCGGGAACGTGAACATGGATATCCACCGTTTCGAATTTCGGCGGCTTCACCCCGATTTCCGGGCTGATCGACCGCACAAAGCTCGACGCGGCATCAATGCTTTCCTTCATCACATCGCCCAGCTTGCCGGTGGTCTTCATCCGGCCCTTGCCCGGCAGGCGCAGCGCCTCGATGGACAGCAACTCACCCCCGACCGACGTCCAGGCCAGACCGGTGACAACGCCGATCTGGTCTTCCTTCTCGGCCAGACCATAGCGGTGCCGCTTCACCCCAAGGAAGCCTTCCAGCCGCTCGGGCGTCACCTCGACCGACTTCGTCTTGCCCTTGACGATTTCCGTGACCGCCTTGCGCGCAAGTTTTGCAAGTTCGCGTTCAAGGTTCCGCACACCCGCCTCGCGGGTATAGGTGCGGATCATCTCGGTCAGCGCCGGATCGGTCACGGCAAATTCGCCCTTCTTCAGACCATGGTTCTTGATCTGCTTGGGGATCAGGTGCTGTTTCGCGATCTCGCGCTTTTCATCTTCGGTATAGCCCGCCAGCGGAATGATCTCCATCCGGTCCAGCAGCGGCGACGGCATGTTGTAGCTGTTGGCCGTGGTCAGGAACATCACGTTCGAAAGGTCATATTCGACCTCAAGATAGTGATCGACAAAGGTCGCATTCTGTTCCGGGTCCAGCACCTCCAGCATGGCACTTGCCGGATCGCCCCGGAAATCCTGCCCCATCTTGTCGATCTCATCCAGAAGGATCAGCGGGTTGGTGGTCTTGGCCTTTTTCAGCGCCTGAATGATCTTGCCGGGCATCGAGCCGATGTAGGTGCGGCGGTGGCCCCGAATCTCGGATTCGTCGCGCACGCCGCCAAGGCTGATGCGGATGAATTCACGCCCCGTGGCCTTGGCCACCGACCGCCCGAGACTGGTCTTGCCGACGCCCGGAGGGCCGACAAGGCACAGGATCGGGCCCTTCAGCTTGGCCGAACGCGCCTGCACCGCCAGATATTCGACGATACGTTCCTTGACCTTTTCCAGCCCGTGATGGTCGGCATCCAGCACCTTCTGCGCGGCACCCAGATCTTTCTTCATGCGGGATTTGACACCCCACGGAACGCCCAGCAGCCAGTCAAGATAGTTGCGCACGACGGTCGCCTCGGCGCTCATCGGGCTCATGGTTTTCAGCTTCTTGACCTCGGCCTCGGCCTTGTCGCGCGCCTCTTTCGAAAGCTGGGTCTTGGCGATCCGCTCTTCCAGTTCAGCGACCTCGTTCTGGCCGTCCTCCCCGTCGCCCAGTTCCTTCTGAATGGCCTTCATCTGCTCATTCAGGTAATATTCGCGCTGCGTCCGCTCCATCTGCGTCTTGACGCGGGACTTGATCTTTTTCTCCACCTGCAGGACGGACATTTCGCCCTGCATATGGCCGTAAACCTTTTCCAGACGCTCAGCCACATCCAGCGTTTCCAGCAGCGCCTGCTTGTCGCCGACGCCGATCCCCAGATGACCGGCGGCCAGATCGGCCAGACGGGCAGGTTCACGCGTTTCCGAAACGGCGGCAACGGCCTCTTCGGGGATGTTCTTCTTGATCTTGGCGTAGCGTTCGAATTCCTCGGCCACGGCGCGCACCATCGCATTGACGGTATCGCCATCGCCGGGGGTCTCTTCCAGTTCGGCGGCCTGCGCCTCGAAAAAGCGGGAATTGTCGATGAAGCCGGTCACGCGCACGCGGGTCTTGCCCTCGACCAGCACCTTGACCGTGCCATCGGGCAGTTTCAGCAGCTGCAGCACATTAGCCAGCACGCCCACGCGGTAGATGCCATCAGTGGTCGGATCATCAAGCGTGGGGTCGATCTGGCTGGACAGCAGGATCTGGCGATCCTCGGCCATCACCTCTTCCAGTGCGCGCACCGATTTTTCCCGCCCGACGAACAGCGGCACGATCATGTGGGGAAAAACCACAATGTCGCGCAGCGGAAGCACCGGATGGCTGGGATTGGTCGTTTCGGTCATCTTGTTTCCTTTACTGGCAGGAAGGCCATGGTCCCGATGGTCGGCAACACGCGGCTTCCCCTCATGGAAGAGCTTATCTGGTGCCGCATATCGCGACTGTCAACCTGTGCGCATCCTGTCCGATGATGCGCCCGCATCGGGGCGGATTCAAGGCCCCATTGGGGCCTGACGCCGGGGCTGCCCGGCCCTGCCCCCGCCCGCCTGTCAGACCGGCAGCAAAGCCAGTGCAATGCGCCGCCCTTCGGACAAAAGCACATTGTAGGTGCGGCAGGCAGCGGGCGAATTCATCACCTCGATGCCGATGCCCGCCTCTTCCAGCGCCGCGCGGAACTCGGCGGGGGCATGGGCGATCTCGGCCCCGGTGCCAAGGAACAGAACGTCGATCCGCCCGGCCAGCGACAGCGGCGCCGCAGTGTCGCCATAGCCGCCCCAGGGCCCGGCATCCCAGGGCGTGACAAGGACAGGCCCTTCTAGAACCCGCCCCGCAATGCGGAAAAAGCCCGGGCCATAGCCGTCGACCGGCTGGGCGGATCCATAGCTGATTTCGGTCAAGCGCATCCGTTTGCCTCAGGCATCCACATCCGAGAAATTCGTGCCCGCCGCACTGTCCTTCTTCTTCGGATCGCGGTTGACCCCCAGATACAGAACAATGTTCTTGGCCACGAAAACCGAGGAATAGGTGCCGATGATCACGCCGAAGAAGATCGCGAAGGTAAAGCCCCGGATCACATCGCCGCCAAGCGCCAGCAGCGCGCCAAGCGCCAGCAGCGTGGTAATCGAGGTCATCAGCGTCCGGCTGAGCGTTTCGTTCACCGAAAGGTTCATCACATCGATCAGCGGCCTGGTCTTGAACTTGATCAGGTTTTCCCGCAGCCGGTCGAAGACCACAACGGTATCGTTGATTGAATAGCCCAAGATTGTCAGCAGCGCCGCGATAACCGCAAGGTCAAAGCGGATCTGGAGCAGGGCAAAGACCCCCACCGTCACCACGACATCATGCACCAGCGCGAAAACCGCCCCCACCGCGAACTGCCATTCGAAGCGCAGCCAGATATAGATCAGGATCGCGCCGGTCGCCCCCAGCACGGCCATCACGGCAGACCAGATCAGCTCTCCCGACACCTTGGGCCCGACGCTTTCGACCGAGGCGAAGGTGATCGCGGGGTCATGCCCGGTCAGGGCCTCTTCGACCAGCAGCAGGGTTTCGGGCGTCACCGCCTCAAACCCTTCCTGCGCCTGAATGCGGATCATCGCGACATTGCGGTCATCGCCGAAGGCGGGATCGAACACCTCGGTGATCGAGACATCCCCAAGCTCCAGCGGGGTCAGCGCGGTGCGATAGGCGCCGACATCCACCACCTGCGGGCTTTCGGTGCGGATCGTCGTGCCGCCGCGAAAGTCGATGCCGAAATTCAGCCCCATCGTCAGCACAACGGCCAGTGATGCCAGCATCATCACGATGGAGGCCCCGAAAGTGACCGGCGCATAGCCGAAGAAATTGATATTGGTCGTCTCTGGAACCAGTCTGAGCCGCATCCGGGGCCTCCTTAAACGACGATGGTCTTGGGACGGCGGCGTTCATACCACGTCACGACAAGCAGGCGGGTCACGAAAATGGCCGTGAAGACCGAGGTCAGAATGCCGATGCCCAGTGTCACCGCAAAGCCGCGCACCGGTCCCGAACCCACCATGAACAGGATCGTGGCGGTGATGAAGGTGGTGATATTGGCGTCGATGATCGCCGAAAGCGCCTTTTCATAGCCCAGTTCGATCGCCCGGGCCGGACCGCGCGCGGTCTTCAGCTCCTCGCGGATCCGTTCGAACACTAGCACATTGGCATCCACCGCCATGCCGATGGTCAGCACGATCCCGGCAATCCCCGGCAGGGTCAATGTGGCACCAATGGCCGACAGCGTGCCGAAGATCAGCGCCACGTTGAAGCCAAGCGCCACCGTCGCCAGCACCCCGAACCAGCCATAGCAGGCGATCATGAAGACCAGCACCGACGCCATCGCGACCAGCGCCGCGATGCGGCCCGCCTCGATACTGTCCTGCCCCAGCTCGGGGCCGACGGTGCGTTCTTCAAGAAAGGTCATCTCCGCAGGCAAGGCACCCGCCCGCAGCAGCACCGCCAGTTCGGTCGATTCGTCCACCGAGAACCGCCCGGTGATGATGCCGGATCCGCCTGCGATATGGCTCTGGATCACGGGGGCAGAGATCACCTCGTCATCCAGCACGATGGCAAATGGGCTGCCGATATTCATCGCGGTGTAATCGCCGAATTTCCGCGCGCCCGACGGATTGAAGCGGAAACTCACTGCGGGGCGGTTGTTCTGGTCAAAGGCGGGCTGCGCATCGACCAGTTCCTCACCGGTGACGACCGGCGCCTGTTCGACGATATAGAACCGCCCCGGTTCATCCATCGAGGGCAGTAGCAGGTTGCGCGCCCCCGGATCGGCCCCGGCATCGGAACCCGAGCCGATAACCGGATGGAAGGTCAGTTTCGCGGTCGTGCCGATCAGCGCCTTCAACTCACCAGCCGACCCGATGCCCGGAACCTGAATCAGGATGCGGTCGGCGCCCTGACGCTGGATCGTGGGTTCGCGTGTGCCGACCTCATCGACGCGGCGGCGGATGATCTCAAGGCTTTGCTGGATCGTGCGGTCATCGGTCGCCTCACGTTCCGCTTCGGAAAGCTGCACGACGATCTCATCGCCCTCGGCGGTGACCTCGATATCGTTCTGCCCCATGCCGGTCAGGGTAACGACCGGCTGCGCCAGCTGGCGCACCTGTTCCAGCGCGACCGCCATGCCATCAGGGTTCGAGACAGCAACCCGCAGCACGCCCGGCACACTGGGCTGGCGGCGGACATTGCCGACCTGATCGCGCACATCGCGCAGCGTGTCGCGGACCTCGGGCCACATGCCGTCGATGCGCGCCGCATAGACATCGGCGACCTGCACCTCGGCCAGCAGATGCGCCCCGCCCCGCAGGTCCAGCCCCAGATTGAGCAGCGAGGTGGGCATCCATTCGGGCCAGGCGTCAATCGCCGCCTGCTGTTCCGCTGTTGCGACCCCGCCCGCCATCTCGACGGCGGCTCTGGCGTCATTATGTCCTTCCACACGGGAATAGAACAGGTTGGGCAGCGTCAGCATGACCCCAAGCGCACAGAGCGACAGGATCAGCACACGCTTCCAGAGCGGGATCTGCAACATCGGTATCGCTTTCTCAGGCCGCGGCCGGCTCGGTCTTGGACATCACCTGCACGATGGTATGACGCAGCACCTTGACCTTGACGCCATCGCCGATCTCGACCTCAAGCATGCCGTCTTCCATGACCTTGGTGACCTTGGCGACGATGCCGCCCTGCGTCAGCACCTGATCACCGCGGCGCAGCGCCTCGACCATGGCCTTGTGTTCCTTCAGCTTCTTCTGCTGCGGACGGATCAGCAGGAAATACATGATCGCAAAGATCAGGATCAGCGGCACGAAAGAGGTGAAGGCGGCGGCGCCGCCACCGGCGGCCTGAGCGTATGCGGGCGTTACGAACATGCGTTAGAACTCCTGATCGGCGGGGTTTTCCCCCGGTTTTTGTCGCGCGGCACCCTAGCCGCGCGCGGGTCCGGGCGCAAGCGGTCGGGGCAAGGGTCTGACCGGCATATAGGACGTCCCGGCGCGCTGCGACAGCCCTTGTGGCCCGGGCGCGACCGATTGCCCCGGAATTCCGGGCAATCGGGCGGGTCGACATCTGCGCCTGTGCGCGGTCCCCGGCCCCCGGATCAGTCCTGCCGCATCGCTTTGGCCAACCGCGTCAGCCCCGCCCGTTTCAGCATTACGGTCAGGCCTCGCGGCACACCGTCCCGCGCCTCGGCCTCTCTTCGCAAGGTCTCCAGCGCCGCGCCCACACCTGCCGGGTCCTGCGACCAAAATTCCCACAGCAATCCATCGGGGTCGCGCCGCTCAACACCTTCGGCACGCAGGGTTCCGCGCGGAAAATCGGCGGCATTCAGCGTGACAATACAATCGGCGCTGCCTGCGATGGCGCTGGCAAGCACATGGATATCAGCCTCATCGGGCAGATGCAGGCGGGATTCGAGCCCCGGCTGGGCGGGCACGATCGCCCCCGGAAAGCGCAGTCTTGCCTGTGTCACGGCCTCCCGCGCAGCCAGACCCTGAAGCGGACCGTGTTTCGCCCCGGCGCGGTCCCATTCACCTAGAATCCGCTCCGACCAAAGCGGGGTGAAGGCCTCGGTTTCAGCAACGGCAAACAACGCTTCACGCATCACCGCCGGAAACAGCACGCAGGTATCGAGAACACAACGCATCAGTCGCGCCTCAGCCATCCAGCCGGAAGAACAGCGCCTTGAGATAACCGCTTTCGGCCAGTTGCGGCAAAACCGGATGGTCCGGCCCCGCCTGCCCGGTATGGATCAACTGCCCGCGCCGCCCGCCCCGGCCGATCCCGCGCGCACAGGCGTTGCGGAACGCGGTCAGATCGGCGGCATGGGAACAGGAGCACAAGACGATATAGCCCCCCGGTGCCACCAGAGGTGCGGCCAGACGCGCGATGCGTTCATAGGCGCGCAGCCCCGCCTCAAGCGCGGGTTTTGCGGGGGCGAAGGCAGGCGGATCGCAGATCACCAGATCGAAGCGCGCGCCCTCTTGTCCCAGATCCTCCAGCACGGCAAAGGCATCGCCCTGCCGGGTTGCAAAGGCCGCGTCCATCCCGGCCGCCTTTGCCCCCGCGTCGGCCAGTGCAAGCGCCGGGGCTGACCCGTCGATCGCCAGCGCAGAAGTGGCGCCGCCCGCCAGACAGGCCAGCGCGAAGCCGCCGACATGGGAAAACACATCCAGCACCCGCCCGCCCCGGGCCAATGACGCGGCAAAGGCATGGTTCGGGCGCTGATCGTAGAACAGCCCGGTTTTCTGCCCGCCCAGCAGATCGGCCATATAGACCGCGCCATTCATCGGCACCGGTACCGGGGCCTCCAGCGCCCCCAGCAGCAGCGCGCTTTCCTCGGGCAGGCCTTCAAGCCCCCGCGACCGGCCCGATCCGTTTTTCAGGATCACCGTCACTCCGGTCACATCGGCCAGCGCCTCCGCCAGCAGGTCCAGATGCGCCTCGGCCCATGCGGCATTGGGCTGGATCACCGCCGCATCGCCGAACCGGTCGATCACCACGCCGGGCAATCCATCGGCCTCGGCATGGATCAGCCGGTAGAATGGCGCGTCATAGAGCCTTGTGCGATGGTCCTGCGCCCGGGCAATCCGGGCGGCAAACCAGCCCTTGTCGATCACCGCCCCGGGGTCACGGTCCAGCATCCGCGCGATGATGCGCGATGCGGTATTGACGGTGACAAGCCCCAGCGGGCGGCGGTCAGCATCCTCAAGCACGGCCAGCGCGCCGGGGGCCAGTGCTTGCGTGCGCCGGTCGGTGACCAGTTCATCGGCATAGACCCAAGGGAAGCCATGGCGGATCGCCCGGGCCTCGGCCTTGGGCCGCAGGCGGACGACCGGCAGTTGGCCGGGTTCAGGGGGGGCGAGTTGGGCGGGCGCGCTGTGCGGATCATCGGGGCGGGTCATGCGCCCCCCATAGCGCGTTCACGCCGCGCCGGAAAGGGCTGCCGATGCCCCGGCACGGCGGTTCCATCCCCGGTCAGCAGCCCCGACCCGTCAGCCGGTCAATAGGGGATCGGGGACTGTTCCATCACCCGTGCGGGCGTCAGCGCGATGGCGGTCGCGGCACGGCCGACCGGGGCCTCTTCCTCGGTCACGCGCGACAGTTCCTGCCGGATTGACGCGCGCAGCCGCTCGACGATCACAACCCGCTGCGTGCGCCCGGCCTGATCCTCGGCAATCGCACGGCTGCCGCCCGAGGCTTTGACATCAGCCACGATCAGACGCGGCCCGTCGATCACCGCCCCGCTGGCGGCATCGCGCAGCGTCAGCCTGTAGCGGATCGCATGGACGCCGCCGAAGGTATAGCGCGTCTTTTCGGTCAGGCTGTGAAAGCGCGTGACCTCGGCATCAACGATCACCGCCGGGCCCGATTTCATATGGCCCGTGCCCAGGCCGAAGGCTTCGGCAAAGATCGCGCGCACCTGTTGATGCCGGTCGCCGCGCGGCTCACCGCGCCAGACGATATCGGCCATCGGATAATACATGTTCGCCTCAGAGACGCGCAGGTCGTCGGGCACCGTCACATTGATCTCGCGCACATCATATTGCGGCGCAAGGATCACCCGGCGGTCCGGGGCGCGGTCCAGATAGGCAATTTCGGATGTGTTGAGCGCCGTCGCCGCAGGCAGGTTGCGGGATGCGACATCGCCCGGGCCACAGGCCCCCAGCAGCGATAAAAGCCCGAAGGCAGCAAGTATTCTGGTGCAGGTCATTTGCGGTCCTTCCGTTGCGTTCTGCCCCGTGGTCACCGCAGGGAGTGTCACCCGAATGCGGCCGAAATCGGGAAACAAAGGGCCATTTTCGTCAGATTGCTTCCAGAACGGCAACAATCGTTGCTCCGGAACCACAAAAATCCTTCGTCAGGCTACGATCAACCCCCGGCAGAATACCGCCATCCGCCATTCGCCTTTTCCCCAACCCCTCCCCAGCCCCTTTTCTTTTGCGCTCGTTAGCGCTAACATATATGGGATCCAGCCGCCTCCGCCCCATGGGCGCTGTGCGGCATGCCGAATGAACGCCGCCGGAAGGAGCCAAGGGATGACCCTCAACGCCACCATCGCCCGTGTGACCGACCGTATCCGCGCCCGGTCCGAGGACAGCCGGGGCCGCTATCTTGACCGGATGGCGCAGGCAGTCGCCAAGGGCCCGATGCGCGCGCATCTGAGCTGTGGAAATCAGGCCCATGCCTATGCCGCGACTGGCCCCGACAAGGACCGGCTGTCTGAGGCGCGCCAGCCCAATATCGGGATCGTGACCGCCTATAACGACATGCTGTCGGCGCATCAGCCGTTCGAGAGCTATCCCGACCTGATCCGCAAGGCCGCACGCACCGCCGGGGCCACGGCGCAGGTCGCGGGCGGGGTTCCCGCGATGTGCGATGGCGTGACGCAGGGCCAGCCGGGGATGGAGCTGTCGCTGTTTTCCCGGGATGTGATCGCCATGGCCGCCGGCATCGCGCTTAGCCATAACTGTTTCGATGCCGCGCTTTACCTTGGCGTCTGCGACAAGATCGTGCCGGGGCTGGTGATTGCGGCGGCCACCTTCGGCCATGTCCCGGCATTGTTCGTGCCCGCGGGGCCGATGATCTCGGGCATGCCCAATGACGAGAAATCCGCCGTGCGCAACGCCTTTGCCAAGGGCGAGGTCGGGCGCGAGGCGCTGATGGCGGCCGAAATGGCGTCTTATCACGGGCCGGGCACCTGCACCTTTTACGGCACCGCGAATACCAACCAGATGCTGATGGAATTCATGGGCCTGCATCTGCCGGGCACCAGTTTCGTCAATCCCGGCACCGATCTGCGCGCGGCGCTGACTGCGGCGGCAGTGGGACGCGCGGCCCGGATCACGGCCCTTGGCAATGAATTCCGGCCCGCCGGTGAAGTGCTGGATGAACGCGCCTTCGTCAATGGCATGGTCGGGCTGATGGCGACGGGCGGATCGACCAATCTTGTACTGCATCTGCCCGCGATGGCGCGCGCGGCGGGGGTGATCCTTGATCTTGAGGATTTCGCCGATATTTCCGATGCCGTGCCGCTGATGGCCAAGGTCTACCCGAACGGGCTGGCCGATGTGAACCATTTCCACGCTGCGGGTGGCCTGCAATTCCTGATCGGGGAATTGCTCGATGCCGGACTTCTGCACCCCGATGCGAAAACCGTGATGGGCGAGGGTCTGGCCCCCTATCGGCGGGAACCGAAGCTGAAGGATGGTGCGCTGATCTGGGAGGACGGGCCGGGCACCACCCACAATGACCGCATCCTGCGCCCCGCCGCCGATCCGTTCCAGAAGGTCGGCGGACTGAAACAGCTTTCTGGCAATCTGGGGCGCGGGGTCATCAAAGTGTCCGCCGTCGCCCCCGAACGCCATGTGATCGAGGCCCCGGCCCGCATCTTCCACGACCAAGAGGCGGTGAAGGCCGCCTTCCGCGCGGGCGAAATCACCACGGATACGGTGGTTGTTGTCCGCTTTCAGGGCCCGCGCGCCAACGGGATGCCGGAACTGCATTCGCTGACACCGCTGCTGTCGGTCTTGCAGGACCGGGGGCTGAAGGTCGCACTGGTGACCGATGGCCGCATGTCGGGCGCATCCGGCAAGGTGCCCGCCGCGATCCATATCTCACCCGAAGCGGCCTGCGACGGCCCGCTGGCGCGGCTTCGCGACGGCGATATCGTCCGGCTGGACGCGGTCGCAGGCGTGATTGAAGTGCTCGGCGTCGATCTGGACAGCCGCACCCCGGTCACCGCCGATCTGTCAGGCAATCAATATGGCATCGGGCGGGAACTTTTCGCACCGTTCCGCCGGGGCGTCGGCCCCTCGACCGAAGGGGCGGCGATCTTCGGCTGACGGGCTTGCCGCCCGGGGGGGCCGAGGCTAAACCCGGACCTGTCCTGCTTACCCGATCTTCCCCGCCCTGTCCCAACCCGAGAGATCCGCCATGACCCCTGCCGAACAATCCGCCCGCGCCGCCGAGATCTGCCGCCTTGCCCCCGTTATCCCCGTTCTGGTGATCGAGGATGTGGCCAGTGCCGCCGCCCTCGCCCGCGCGCTGGTCGCGGGCGGCCTGCCCGCGCTGGAGGTGACGCTACGCACGCCCGCCGCTCTGGATGCGATCCGCGCCATGGCCGAGGTGCCGGGCGGGGTTGTGGGGGCGGGCACGCTGCTGACCCCCGCCGATGTGAAGGCCGCCAAGGCGGCAGGCGCGCAGTTCGGCGTTTCCCCCGGTGCGACCGAGCGTCTGCTCGAGGCCTGCGCCGAGGCGGAGCTGCCGTTGCTGCCCGGGGCCGCCACCGCGACCGAGGTGATGGCCTTGCTGGAAAAGGGCTATACGGTGCAGAAATTCTTTCCGGCCGAGGCCTCGGGCGGGGCGCCTGCGCTGAAATCCATCGGCGCGCCGATCCCGCAGGTTGGCTTTTGCCCCACCGGCGGTGTCAGCCTTAAGAATGCAGGCGATTATCTGGGTCTGTCCAACGTGCTTTGCGTCGGTGGCAGCTGGGTTGCCCCGGCTGGACTGGTGGCCGCAGGCGACTGGGCTGGGATCGAGAAACTGGCCGCCGAGGCCGCAGCCCTGCCGCGCTGACCTTTCCCGCTGATTACCGGGTCACGACGTCCCCGGGGCCCGGTTGCGGTGTCTCGGCGGCAAGCCATCCTTGGTAATGAACCAGCAGGCCTTGCGTCACCGGCGCAAGGATCCTGACATCGAAGCGGAACCGCCCGTCTTCGGCATATTCCCGCGCGACCGAGACGGGCAGCAACCAGCGCGGCAAGGGAAGTGGCCCGATCCGTCCCGACAGCACCGGAAAGTGCAGCGCGCCTTCCTGCACCCTCAGCCCAAGGCGAAAGGTGAAGGGACCGAAACGCTCGGTCATACCGCCCTGCACTGACGCCAGCCGAGACCGGAAGACCCGCGTGCCAAACCGCCGTTGCCACAGCTCCCCCCGCGCGGTCACGGTCTTGGTCACCGCGACCGGCACCTGACCGGCCGCCGGAGGAAAGCCGAAAAGCCGCCCCAGAAACCGGCTCCACAGCCCTGCCCCCCGCTGCACCGAGGCCGCGCCCTGCCAATGGCTGATATCCACCGTCATATGGGTCTGGCGCACGGGGTCGGGCAGTGTGGCGAAATCACCCCCCAGAACGCCGGGAAACAGCGGCAGGGCCGGTTCGGTCAACCGCTCCACCCGGATGGCCAGATCGGCCATGGCGGCCTCGGCCTCCTCCAGCGTTACCGCCTCCAGCGCCGGCCCCGCCCCGACCGGCAGCACCCTACGGCGCAGCAGGGCGCGCGTCGCGATGGCCGGAACAAAGGGGCCGTCCCCCGCCTCGGCCAGCAGACGCCAGAAACGGCGTTCCTGCCCGGTGACGACCATCACCGACATGCCACCGCGATCCGTGCCGAAGGGCGCCAGCAGATCCGCCGCCCGCTTGAAGACCCGCAGAAGGGCCGGGGTCAGCGGCAGGCCGGTCCAGCGGCGCAGCCAAGCAAAGGCCGCCAGACCATAGCGCATGACGGCCAGTTCCAGCCCGGCCCGGAATTGCACCGATCCGGCCCCGAAATGCACCGGAAACAGCGCAAGATCGGGCACCTCGATCTGCCAGCCCTGCCGGATCAGGCCACCGGGCAAGCGGTAATCACGCGGCGCGGACCAGCCGCGCGCGGGCCGCCAGCGCCCGCCACGCCAGACCTGCATCGGCTGGCCTGCCTGTGACAGGATCGAGGCCATGACCGACAGACCGCGCGGGCTGCGATTGCCGGGCAGGATGGCGATATCTATCGCCTTTGGCACCTCACCCGCACAAAGCGCGCGCACCGCTGCCGAGGACAGGGCCGGAACCGAAGACAGGCCCGACAGCACGCAAAGCCCCGCCGCCCGCGCCTCGGGGTCAAGGACCGAAATTCCGGCACAGAACCGCGCATTATCGGCCAGATCCAGATAATGCACCCCCGCCGCGATGGCCGCGCGCGGCAGGCGGTAAGGATCGTCGCCATAGGCATGGAAAGGACCGGCGGCATCGACCACGACCTGATATTGCGCCAGCGCGCGCAAATCCCCCTGCCGGTCCATGCGCAGAAACCGGCAGCCAAGCGCATCGGCCAGCGCCTGCGCCTGTGCCGCATCGCGCCCCGCAACCGTGACCTCATGCCCGTCGCGATGCAAAAGCCGGGCCAGACGCGCGCCGAAAACGCCATAGCCGCCCAGAACAAGCACCTTCATCGCAACAGCCGTTTCTGAAAGGCGGGATCGGGGATGCCGCACAGATCCGCGCGCCCGAACATCGCATATCGGTTGCGCGCGATCCAGCGATACAGCCGGTCGCGCAGGCCCCGGGGCAGGATCCGCAACACCCCGGTCAGCCTTGCCCAACCGCCAAGGCGCCGCCCAACCTGCAGCACCGCATCGAAATCGCGATGGGCCACGCCCCGGTCGATAAACAGCCAGCTTGCCGGATCATCGGGCGCCAGACCGTAATGGCGCAACAGCGCCGCACCCAGCGGGCTTTGCACCGGGCAGATCCGCACCTGTCCCGAGCGGTCCAGCCGGTGGATCATCCGCGCGCCCCAACTGCACAGCGCGCATTCGCCGTCCATCACCGCGACAGGATTGCTGTCATCGAAACCGGGGATATCTGGATCGGACTGATAGGAATAGACCTCACGCATGATACATCCTCATCCGCCGGGTCTCCGCGCGGCGCAAGCACTCCGGAGCGGGTGGTTCATTCCCTGATGCCAAATGTCGGATGCGCCAGCGCAAAGACTCCCCCTGTAAGTCCATGTCGGCGCAATGCCCGCCCCATGGCGCTTGCGGCACTTGCGCGGCCTCGCGCTGGCCCCCGCCGCGACCAGGCCCGAAGCAGCGCGACAGGTTAGATCCTGCCCTGTAAACAAAGGGCCTCGCTGCGAGGATCGCTGCCAGATCCAGCGGGGCGCAGGTCAAATGTCCGGCCAATCTGCCTCAGCCCGCGACCCGCGCTGCCCTGCCGCCGCGCCGCCGCGCCTCGGGCGGGGCCTCCAGCCCGTCGGACAGGACCGCATTCATCGGATGACCGGGATTGGCCGCTGCATAGCGCGCGATCAGCAGGGCAATGGCCGCAGGCGGCGTCATCGCAGGCCCCAGCGACAGCGCCCAGTCGACAAAGATCGAGCGGCATTCGCCGGTGCTGATCCCCTCGATCCGATAGCTTTCGCGGATCAGCCCTTTCGGGTCCGCCTCATCCGTCATGTCCTGTCTCCTTCGCAGGCAAAATGCGTGCGATCACCGCTGCCGCCGCTATCGTCACCGTCTCCAGCCGGTCGGACAGGGCGGCGGCATCTGCCTTCTGCCCTTCCGCCTTCTGCCCTTCCGCCTTCTGCCCGTCAGCATGGGGATCAGATGGCCCCGTCCCCTGCCCCGTCTCCCGCAGCAGGAAGGCCCGTGCGCCCTCCCCCAGTTCGGCCATTTCCAGCGTCCCCTCGGTCAGAAGCCGCGTTCCCGCCTGCAGCCGCCAGCACAGTCTGTAGGCGTCCAGCAGGGTCTGCTCATCCGTTTGCGACAGGATAGCGCCCCGGACGCCCGCGCGCAGTTGCGCCTCGATGCGCCGCGCCGGATCGCCCGTGCGCAGCGCGCAGGTCTGGGCCAGAAGCTCGACATCCATCAGCCGGCCCGGGCCGTTCCTTGCCTCCCAGGATCCGCGCGCCGGTTTCGCCTCGGCCAGTCTGCGGCGCATATCGGCCACATCGGTCAGCACGCTGTCGCCCTGCCCCTTGGCGGCCAGAACCTCACGCCGGAAGGCCTCGACCTCGGCACCCAGTTCCGCATCCCCTGCCAGCACCCTTGCCCGCGTCAGCGCCAGATGTTCCCAGGTCCAGGCCTCTTCAAGCTGATAGTTGCGGAACGAGGCCAGTGCGGTGGCAACCGGCCCCTGCCGCCCCGAGGGGCGCAGCCGCATGTCCAGTTCATAAAGCCGCCCCTCGGCCATCGGCGCGGTGACGGCGGTCACCAGCGCCTGCGTGAACCGCGCATAATAGGGCCGGACGGCCAGCGGGCGCGGCCCCTCGGACGCTTCCGCATCCCCCGCGTCATAAATGACGATGACATCCAGATCGGACCCGGCATTCAGCCGCCCCGCCCCAAGGCTGCCCATGCCCAGAAGGCAGGCGCCGCGCCCCGGTGGCGGCCCGTGCCGCCCCGCGAATTCCGTGGCCACAACCGGAAACAGCGCGACCAGAACCGCCTCGGCCAGATCGGCATATTGCTTGCCCGCCTCGAAGGCGTCGATCACGCCCCGCAGCAGATGCACACCGACGCGGAAATGCCATTCCTTCATCCAGCGCCGCGCGGCATCCAGTTTGCGCTCATAATCCTCGATGCCCGACAGGGCCGCACCCAGTTCCGCAGCAAGCCCGCGCGCGCCGGGCCAGTCGGAAAAGAAACTGCCGCCGATCACAGCATCCAGCACCGCCGAATTGCGCGACAGGTAGCGCGCCAGCGCCGGAGAGGTCGCAGCGATATCCACGATCAGATCGACAAGCTGCGGATTGGCCTCGAACAGCGAAAATATCTGCACCCCCGCCGGAAGGCCCGACAGAAAGCCGTCAAAGGCGATCAGCGCCTCATCGGGATTGGCCGCGCGCTGCAGGCGGGTCAGAAGCCCCGGACGCACCCGGCGGAAAATCGCCCCAGCGCGTTCTGACCGCAGCGCCGGATAGCCTTTCCACCCCTCGACGATCTTGCGTGCGGTCTCTGACAAGTTCGGGCCTTCTTCGGCCTCGGCCGGGGCAAAGAACCCCTCGGTCAGATGATCCGTCCGTTCCAGCCGCGCCTTCAGCCCCGCGCGCCATGTCGCGACATCCGCCGCGCCGTCCAGATGGGCAATGCGCGCAACGCCCTTGGGGGTGGCGGGCATTTCCTGCGTCTGGGCGTCATGCACCATCTGCAGGCGATGCTCTACCTCACGATGCGCGCGATAAAGCGTCGCCAGTTCCCGGGCCGTCGCCTCGGGCAGCCAGCCCTTGCGCGCCAGCGCCGCCAGCCCCCCCAGAGTGGTGCGGTCGCGCAGCGACGGGTCGCGCCCCCCGGCAATCAATTGCCGGGTCTGAACGAAAAACTCGATCTCCCGGATGCCGCCGACGCCCAGTTTGATGTTATGACCCTCGATCTGCACCGGGCCATGCAGCCCGCGATGGTCGCGGATCCGCAGGCGCATGTCATGGGCGTCCTGAATCGCCACGAAATCCAGATGCTTGCGCCAGACAAACGGCGACAGCGTGCGCAGAAATCGTTCGCCAGCCGCGACATCGCCCGCACAGGGCCGCGCCTTTATCCATGCCGCGCGCTCCCATGTGCGGCCGACGCTTTCATAGTAGTTCTCGGCCGCCGCCATCGACAGGCAGACGGGCGTTACCGCCGCATCGGGACGCAGGCGCAGATCGGTGCGGAAGACATACCCCTCATCCGTGCGGTCCGCGATCAGCGCACACAGCTTGCGGGTGACGCGGATGAAGGCTGCGCGGGCCTCTTGCGCGTCGCTGCCCGGATAGCGGGTTTCGTCGAAAAGACAGATCAGGTCGATATCCGAGGAATAGTTCAACTCTCCCGCGCCCATCTTGCCCATGGCGAAGATCACCATGCCTGCCGCCGTCGCCGCATCCTCGGGCGTGGCCCCGGGGATCTTGCCACGGCGGATCTCATCGGCGACCAGATGACGCAATGCCACCGAGAGGGCACCATCGGCCAGCCGCGTTAGCGCCGAGGTGACGGTTTCCAGCGGCCAGACGCCCCCCAGATCGGCAAGGGCCGCCAGCAGGGCCACCCGGCGCTTGGCGCGGCGCAGTTCTGCCCCCAACCCCTCAGCCGGAAGATCGCGCAGGCGGAAAAGCTCGGTCTCCAGCGCGGTTTCGGGGCTCAGCGCAAAGGCCGCGCGCAGCCAGCCCTCCTCGCGCTGCATCAGGTCGGCCAGAAAGGGGCTGCCCCCCGCCGTGCCCGCCAGCAGATCGCGCAGGCCCTTGGACAGACCGGAAAAACGCGCCGCTGCATCCTCTGCCGCATCGGCATCATGCGGAACGGGGCAACGGGACAGGCGACGGGTAAAAGGCAGATGCGATGTCATACCCGCAATCTGGCGAAGGGCGGTTGCCGCGTCAATCGCCCTGCGCAGTGCCCAAGCGGGCCGGGCCTTGCGGCCCGCGCCGCCTGCCGGAATAAAAGCGACACAGAACCGAAAGGACAGGATCCATGGGAAAAAGCCTTGAACGCGTGCGCCGCGCGCTGGTCGCGGCGGGGCTGGCCGACACGATCCGCGAAGCGGGGCAGGAAAGCCGCACCGCCGCGCTGGCCGCCGAGGCCATCGGGTGCGAGATCGACCAGATCGCCAAGTCGATCCTGTTCCGGGGGGAAAGTTCGGGCGCGCTCTGGCTGTTCGTCACGGCGGGCGGGCGGCGCGTCGAGATGGGCCGCGCCGCTGAACTGTCTGGGGAACCCTTGGGACAGGCCGAGGCGACGCAGATCCGGCAGGTGACAGGCTTTGCCATCGGCGGTGTCGCCCCTCTGGGGCATCTGACTCCGCCGCGCGGTTTCTTTGACCGGCGGCTGACCGATTTCGCGACGGTCTGGGCGGCTGCGGGCACGCCGCTGCATGTCTTTGCCGCCGGTCCGGCGCTGCTAGCGCCCGCATGCGGCTTGCTGATTGAAGATTTTTCTGTTCAATAACAAATCATTAAAATAACAACCCATCAAACACCTCCTCGATGTAAAAAACTTTAACATGAACCCTTGAAATAACGACCTGTCATGGCAATCTTCGTAATGTGAATGGACTAAACATCACCCCAACGGAGAGACGCGCATGACCTATACCGCGACTAACACGACGACCGGCGGCCTGACCCGCCCGCTGCGCCGCGCCGAGGCCTGGCTTGATGATCGCGGCCGCGCCGGCTGGATCGTGGCCATGATCCTTGGCTTCATCTTCTTCTGGCCGGTCGGCCTTGCGCTGCTGGCCTATATCACCTGGACCAATCGCTGGAGCAAAAGCATGTTCAAATTCAACGGCTGCGCCACCCGCACCTCGCATTCCTTCAAGTCCGCCAACAGCGGCAACAGCGCCTTTGACGCCTACCGCAGCGAAACGATCCGCCGTCTTGAGGAAGAACAGGTCGCCTTCGAGGCTTTCCTGAAGCGGCTGCGCGATGCCCGCGACAAGCAGGAATTCGATGCCTTCATGGAAGACCGCGCCCGGGCCAACAGTGATGCGAAGGCCGACGCCGAGCCCAAGGATGACGCGACCCGCAAGGATATCGCGGCCTATTGACCGGCTCTGATTGTTGCGCCCTGACGGGATGCCCGCGCCCGCCCGGTCCGCCGGGCGGGACTTTGCCATGAAGACCCGCCCTTGGGCACAGCCGAAGGGAACCGCAATGCCGGTTTTCCGTTTCCCCATTGCCAAAGGCGCCGCAACGCGGTCTTGCCATGCCCTGCGGACAGACCGCCACCACGCCCCTCCAAAGCGGCCCGAGAGGCCGGACCCTGCCCCGACCCTTCGATCCCATCCTGACCCCTATTCCTGATCCGGTGACCCGATGATGCTTCCCGACCCCGACCATCAGCCCGAATTCTATGCCGGTGTCGCCGCGAAACGCGGCATGGCCTGGCTGGTCGATACGCTGCTGGCGGCATTGCTGACCGCGCTGATCGTGCCCTTCACCGCCTTTACCGGGCTGTTCTTCCTGCCACTTCTCTATGCGGTGGTCAGCTTTTTCTATCGCTGGCTGTCGATTGCGCGAGGTTCGGCCACGCCGGGGATGCGCCTGACGGGGATCGAGTTCCGCCGCGCCGACGGCACGACCTTCGACGGTATGACGGCGCTGCTGCATACGGCGGGCTATGTGATCAGCTTTTCGATGGTGCTGCCGCAGATCCTGTCAGTCGCGCTGATGCTGTTCAGCGCACGTGGTCAGGGGCTGACCGATCATGTGCTGGGCAGCGTGGCCTTGAACCGTCCTTCGCGTTTTTAAGGTATTTGCGGCAGGATCCGGTGCCGCCGGGGTCATTCCGACCCGGCGGCACCGTCCCGCACGGCAAGCTGCAAGTGACGGGGAGCGTCGTCAGGCCCGCAGCGTGCCGGTGTTGCAGATCAGTTCGCCCTTGCGGATGAAAAACCGCGCCCGCTGGCGCAGGACGATCCCCGGCCCCTTGGCGCGGATCTCGACCGGGGTGCCAGTGCGGCCATGGGCGGGATGGATCACCGCCAGCAGATCACCCGTCGCCACCTCGGCCCCGAGCGGCACGCGATGTTCCACGATGCCGTCACCCTCGGCCATGTGGTTGTTGTCCTTGCGGACATCGACGCGGATCGCGGTGGAATTGCCTGGGCTTTCCGCGCCCTTGGTCAGCACGCCATAAGCCTTCAGCCCGCGCAGGATGCCGTCGCGCATGATCGCCACCTCTTCGGTCCGCACGGCACCGCCGCCGCCGCCCTCGATCTCGACCGAGGCGACACCGGCCAGCGGCGATGCCCCTGCCGAAGTGCTGGCAATGCCTTCGACATATTCGATATAGGGATAACCCCAGCTGTCGAGGATGCCTTCCAGCGCCGCATTGTCGATGCTGCATTTATCCGAGGTGAAGCCGAAAACCATGGGAACGACATTGTAATCCCCCCCGCCCGCATGGACATCGACCAGAAGATCGGCCTGCGGGAAGACGACATCATGCAGGAAGGCCGACATGCGCTCGGTCACGCTGCCCTCCGCCTTGCCCGGAAAGGTCCGGTTCATGTTCTGCCCGTCCTCGGGGGAAATGCGCTGGCCGCGCTGGGATGCGGACGGGTTGATCGTCGGGATGATGATCAGCCGCCCGCGCACATCCTGGGGCTGGATCTCGTTGACAAGCTGGCGCAGCACGATCTGCGCCTCGTATTCATCGCCATGGATGCCGCCGCACAGGATCACGCGCGGCCCCTCGCCATTGTTGATCGTGCAGATCACATCCTCCTGCAGCCCGTCGATACCGGGGGTGATCGCAGTCAGATCGAGGATCGTTTTGCCGGGCGCATCGGGGTTGAAACCGTCGAGCATCGGGAACTCCATTCTTGCAAAGGGTCTGGTGCCGCCGGACATCACCGGCGGCACGCGGGATTGTGGGATCAGGCGGCGCGGAAGCTGCGGCGCAGATCGTCCAGCACGGCATTGGTCGTCATGGACGGATCGACGAAGCGGCGCACGGTGAAGGGGTCAAGCTCGGCCGGTTTCTCGCCGCTCAGCGCCCATTGCGTGATGTAATGGGTGAAGCCCAGCGAGATGGCAAAGCCGTGGCCTGACCAGGCATAGCCGTAAATCGTGTTGGTCAGGTTCGCAGGCTTGTCCACGATCGGGATATTGTCCACCGCAACCGTATCGGCGCGCGATGCATCGACCGAAACGAATTTGGACCGGTCGATGAAGGGCATGGTCTGAATCGCATCGTTCAGGTTGATCGCGGTCGCGCTGAGCGAGCCTTCCAGCCTGCCCTCGGCATCATGGGTCACCGAGACGCCGCCCGACAGCATGATCGTGCCATCGGGAAGCTGCTTGATCGCAAGGCGGCGGTGCATATGGCCCAGCAGATGGTTGACTTTGCGCTGTTCGGGATTGGTCACATACATCATCTGCGGCATCAGATTGAACACCGGGGTCAGTTCGTCCTTGCGCAGAACGGGCGCCAGCAGCGCCTTGGTGCCCGCATTGGCCGTCAGGATCAGTTGCCCGGTCACCGGGACAATCTCACCATCGGCCAGTTTCACGCCGGTCGCGGCAGTATTGCGATGCAGGATCTCGACCACCTTGACGCCGCGACGCACCACCGCACCCAGTTTTTCGGCCTGACGCGCGAATTGCTGTGTCGCGAAAGTATGATCGCCCACCCCGTCATTGGGACACCAGAGCGCGCCCAGAATGCCCGGCGAAAGTTCCGGCTCCTTGGCCAGCGTCTCATCCCGCGACAGGAATTGCGTCGGATTGCCAAGCGCGGTCTGCACCGCCGCGCGGGCCTCCATCACGCCCCGGATTTCATGTTCCCGCTGGCCGTAAGGCTTGTCGATGATGGTCAGCCCGCCGACCCGGCGATAGCCTACGCCGCCTTGGATGGTTTCCTGAAACTGCCGCCAGCGTTCCAGCGAGACCGAGACGATGGGCAATTCGCGGATGTCGCGGCCATTGGCGCGCACACCGCGTTCCCCGGGACCGCCCGAGGCGCCATCCGCGACCTCTCCCGCCTCAAGCAGCAGAACGCTTTTGCCCGCATGGGACAGGTCATGGGCAAGGCTGGCCCCATAGATGCCACCGCCCACGATGACGAAATCGAAACTTCCGGATGTGGTTGTCATGCTGTTCAACGTCCTTTGTCTTGCAGATCTGCCGCATCGGTTGCGGCGGTTTCGGGGGGCTGGCCGGAGCCGGCGAAATGGCAGGTCACGGCGACGGGTTCGGCTCCGGGCTGGCGCGGTTCGGGAACCTCAGCGGCGCATAGGGCCGGGATCGCGCTGCCCTCGACCGTGACACGTTCGCCCGGGGGCAAACGCGGGCCCAGATCACGGGCCAGCGGGCAACGGGTATGGAAGGTGCAGCCGGGCGGCATGGCCACCGGACTGGGAACCGAGCCTTGCAGGATCTCGACGGGGCGGGATTTCTCATGCTCGGGATCGACACCCGCGACGGCGGCCAGCAGGCTGCGGGTATAGGGGTGGACCGGATGGTTGCAGACCTGCCGGGCCGGGCCGATTTCGACAAAACGGCCCAGATACATCACGCCGACATCATCAGCCATGAAGCCGACCAGCGACAGGTCATGCGTGATGATGACATAGGTCAGATCCAGCGCCTTTTGCAGATCCATCAGCAGGTTGATAATCTGCGCCTGCACCGACACATCCAGCGCCGAGACAGGTTCATCCAGCACCAGAACGGTGGGTTTGCAGATCACCCCCCGGGCGATGGCGACGCGCTGGCGCTGCCCACCCGAAAGCGCATTGGGATAGCGGTCCAGATGGCTGATGCTGAGACCGACCTGACGGACCACCTCTTCGATGCGGCGGTCCTGTTCGTCGCGGTCGCGGCACAGGTCATGCACGATCAGCGCCTCACGCAGCGTGGCACGCACGGTCATGCGTGGATCAAGGGAGGCATGCGGATCCTGCAGCACCAGTTGCACCTTGCGGCGCATCTGGCGGCGCTGCGCATCGTCCAGTGCGGCAAGATCGGTGCCGTCCATCACCACCTCGCCCTCGGTCGCGCGCAGCAGGCCGACAATGGCGCGGGCCAGCGTGCTTTTGCCCGAACCGGATTCGCCCACGATGGCAAAGCAACTGCCGCGCGGGATGCGGAAGGATACGCCATCCACCGCGCGGACCGGCGGCAGCACCCGGCGGGAGAACAGCCCGCCCCGCACCGGGAAATGCACTTTCAGATCGCGGGCGGTGATGGCATCGCCGGAAAGGGTCAGATCGGTCATGCCCCGGTCTCCTCGGCAAAGTGGCAGGCGGTGGTCTGGGCCCCGACAGGGCGCAGCTCCGGCACCGCCTCGGCGCAAAGACTGCGCCCGTCACAGCGGCCACAGCGGGGCCGGAAGGCACAGCCATCGGGCAGCTTGCCGATATTCGGCGGCTCACCCGGAATGGCGGGCAGGCTGCGCAACCCGCGCGCGGCAGCAACCGAAGGCGCGGAGTCGCGCAGCGACAGCGTGTAGGGATGGCGCGGCGCGCGGAACACCTCGGCCACCTCGCCCGCCTCGACGATGCGGCCCGCATACATCACGCCCACATCATCGGCATAGCGCGCAACAAGCCCCAGATCATGGGTGACCAGCAGGATCGCCATGCCGCGCTTGCGCTGCATGTCCCGCAGCAGCGCAAGGATCTGTTGCTGGATCGTGACATCCAGTGCGCTTGTCGGTTCATCCGCCAGCAACACCTGCGGATCCTGCGCCAGCGCCATCGCGATGATGATGCGCTGCTTCATGCCGCCGGAAAACTGATGCGGATACATGGCAAGCCGCTTTTCCGGGTCCGAGATATTGACGTCCTCCAGCAAGGCGATGCTGCGCGACCGGATCTCGTCAGGCGACAGGCTGCTGCCGGTGCGCAAGGCCTCACCGATCTGGTCGCCGATGGTCAGAACCGGGTTCAGCGCGCTGGCCGCATCCTGAAACACGACCCCGATCTTCTGGCGCCGCAACTCGCGGATCTGGCGGGTGTTCAGTCGTTCGACCTGCTGACCGCCGACCGTCACACTGCCGCCACTGATCGCGGCACGTCCCTGCGGCAGCAGCGTGGCGATGGCCCGCAACAGGGTGCTTTTGCCCGATCCGCTTTCGCCGACGATTGCCAGCGTCCGCCCTGCCTCGATCCGCAGCGACACGCCGCGCACCACTTCCAGCGGTCCATCTTCCGTCAGATAGGCGACATGCAGATTGCGCGTCTCGACCGGGGCCGCACTGGCCGCGGCATCGGCGTCAGACAGGCGCTGCGCAATGCCCCGCGCCCCGTTCATCCATGCCCCTGCCCCGCGTTTCTGCACCTTGGGCGCGCTGGGGTCATAGACACTGCGCAGTGCCTCACCCAGCAGGTTGAAGGCCAGCGCCGACACCGCCAGAAACAACCCCGCAAAGGTCGCCAGATGCGGATGGGTGCGGATATAGGACCGGCTTTCGCCCAGCATCGTGCCCCATTCGGGATTGGGCGGCTGCGTCCCCAGCCCGAGAAAACCCAGGCCCGAAGCGGTCAGCAGCGTCGAGGCGAACAAGAGGCTGGACAGCGTCAGCAGGATGCCCGCGATATTGGGCAGAACATGGCGCAACACGACCCGGGTGGGGGAGCATCCCAGCGAAACGCTGCCCTCGATATAGGGTTCGGCCAGGGTCGACAGCGTCACCGCCCGCGCGGTCCGCGCAAAGACGGGAACGGATACCAGACCGACGGCGAAGATCACATTCTGCGTGCTGGCCCCCAGCACCGCCACCACGGCCAGTGCAAAGACGATATCGGGAAAGGACAGCATCACATCGACGGCACGCATGGTCAAAAAGTCGATCTTCCCACCGCGCCAGGCTGACAGCACCCCCAGCGGCACACCGATCACGAAGGCGACCAGCACGCCGCCGATCCCGATGCCCAGTGAGGTTCGGGCACCTGTCACGATCCGGCTGAAGACATCGCGGCCCAGTTCATCCGTGCCGAACCAATGCGTTGAGGACGGAGGTTGCAAAGTCGCGATGAAGCTTTGCGCATAAGGGTCATGCGTCGCGATCCAGGGCGCGAAAAGGGCGATCACGGCATAGAACAGCACCAGCGCAAGGCCGATCATGCCCTTGGGCTGCCGCAGGATCTGGCGCAACTGGCTCCAGCGCGGGGGGGCGGGGGCGATCTCGGGCGCCTGTGGCAGGGTGCCGGCGGTGACCTGCATCTGCGGGGCGATTGCGGGTTCGGAACGGCGCATCAGCGGGCCCTCACATTCTGACGCATGCGCGGATCCAGCCAAAGCGTGATGAGATCCGTCACAAGGTTGATGACCACGAAGAAGAAGGCGAACATCAGGATGGAATACTGGATGACCGGGTAATCGGCCCGCGACACCGCATCGACCAAGAGCCGCCCGATGCCGGGAATGCCGAACACGGTTTCGGTGATGACCGATCCGCCCAGCATCGCGCCGAACTGCACGCCCGCCACGCTGACCGCCGCCACAAGCGAATTGCGCAGCGCATGGCGCAGGATCACCTGTGCCTCCGTCAGGCCCTTGGAGCGCGCGGTATCCAGATAGTCCCGGCCCATCACCTCCAAAAGGCTTGCGGTCACCAGACGGCTGAAGGTCGCGGCGGGCCGGGTGGCCACGGCAAGGATCGGCAGGACGAAATGCCGCCAGCTTTCCGCCCCTGCCGCCGGAAGCCAGCCCAGATGCACCGCAAAAAGCCAGATGCACAAAAGGCCCAGCCAGTAGATCGGCATCGAAATGCCCCCCAGCGTCAGGATGGTGATGACGGTATCCACCCATGTGCCCTGACGCAGCGCGCAGATGATGCCGGTGGTGGTACCGAGGATCACGCCCAGCGCCAGCCCGCCGATGGCGATGATCAGCGTATTGGGCAGCCGTTCGCTGATCTCGGTCGCAACGGGGCGGCCGGTGCGCAGCGAGACAGCGATATCGGGATCGAACAGCCCCCCGACAAAGTGCAGATAACGCTGGGGGCCGGGCTCATTCAGGCCCATCCGGTCGCGGATGACCTCGACCTCGTCCTGACTGGCCATCGGCCCGGCGAGAATTCTCGCCGGGTCGCCGGGAATGAGGTCCACGAACCAGAACACCAGCAGGGACACGATGAACAGTGTTGGCAAAGCGGCTGCAAGCCGGTTCAGGACAAACATTTCCCTGTCTCCGAATAAGGGCTTCGGGATGAACGAACGATCACTCGGTCAGGCGGACCTGATCGAAATTCATCGTCTCGTTCGGCTGGACCTCAAAGCCCGACACGCTGTCGGCCACGCCCAGCGCCTGTTTCTGATACCACAGGAAGACAAAGGGCTGGGTGTCCCAGATGATGTCCTGGATCTCGCCATAGATCTCGCGCTGCTTGTCGATATCTGTGGTCGAGCGTCCGGCCAGCAGCAACTCGTCCACCTTGGGATCGCTGAACCCGGTCGTATTGGCGCTGACCCCGGTGCTGAACAGACGGAAGAGAGTGAAGTCGATCCCCGCCGTCGCCCGGCCCAGCAGTGCCATGTTGTCGGTCCGGTCGGCAGGCGGCGTGGCCGCGACATTCGACCAGGTGCCGCGATCGACGATATTGGCCTTGGCGTTCACGCCGATGGCCTGAAACTGCGCCTGTACTGCCTGACAGACCTGCACATCCTTGATGTAGCGGCCCGTCGGGCAGGTCATGGTCAGTTCGATCTGCCCGGGCTGGTATCCTGCCTCGGCGATCAGTTCCTTGGCGCGGACCGGATCGAAGGGGATGGGATCATAGGTGCGGCGGAGTTCATCCTGCGTGCCCGGTCCGACCATCCCGACCGAGACGGTGCCCAAGCCCCCCAGAATGCCCTGCACCATGCCCTCACGGTCCAGCGACAGGTTCAGCGCCTCGCGCACCTTGGGGTCTTCCAGCGGACCGCGCAGCACCAGTTCCATATTGATCGAGAACATCGAGGGCGGCTGGATCACCTCGGCCTGGGGCAAGGCGTTGATCGTCTCGACGGCCTCGGGTGGTACCCGTTCGACGATATGCACTTCGCCGGTTTCCATCAGGGCCATGCGCGATCCGTCCTCGGGCACGACCAGAAAGTCGATGGCCTCCAGCGTTGCCGGGTAATCACCCTGATAGGTCGGGTTCGGCACCAGCCGGTAGCGTTCACCGCCCACAAAACTTTCCACCAGATAGGGGCCGCTGCCGACGGGCATGCGGCTGTATTCCGCCCCCATCGTCTCAATGGCCTTGGTGTTCACGATGGTTGCCGTGGTCGAGGAAAGCAGCAGCAGGATATGGCCGTTCGGCGTGGCCATCTTGAATTCGACCGTCGTATCGTCGGTCGCCACGGCCTCACCGATGGAGGAATAAAGCCCGCGATAGATTGCCCCCACTTCCGGGTCCAGCAGGCGGTTGAACGAGGCTGCAACCGCCGCCGCATCCAGCGGATCGCCATTGCTGAACACACGGTCCGGCTTGATCTTCACGGTGAAGGTCATGCCATCGTCCGAGAACCCCCATTCCTCGGCCAGTTCGGGCAGGACGTTGTTCTGATTGTCCAGCCGGAACAAGCCTTCAAGCACCAGCTTGTCGACCGTGTTGCCGGTCGGCAAGTCGTTGAAATGCGGATCGAAGGTTTCGGGATCGGCCCCGACCGCCACGCGCAAGACCCCCTCTGGGGCAGCGAAAAGCGCGCCTGCCGATACGCTGAGGCTCAGGGCGGTGGCGGCACTGATGAAGAAACGCGTCATAGTTCCGGGCATTGGGTGTCCTCCTTGTCGAACACGGGTTTCCGAGACCGGGCCCAAGGGCCGCTCGGGTGGGTTTTGCGGTTATTCAGAGCGCGCCAGTCGGTCCGCGCACCCTGTTCCGGCTTTGCCTTTGCGGGTCTGTCATTGGTGATTCCCTGCCCGCCTCCGGAAAAGCTATCGCGCTTGCAGATGCAAATAAAATTCATAATATTGTCATGGAAATAACCTGGAGTTATGATGCTCAATCTCAGACAGATCGAGATCTTCAAGGCGATCATGGAGGCGGGGTCAATCACCCGCGCCTCGGCGCTGATGAATGTCTCGCAGCCCGCGGTCACGAAATCCCTGCAATTGCTGGAGATTGATCTGGGGCTGAAACTGTTCACCCGCACGCCCAAGGGGCTGGTGCCCAGCTATGAAGCCCGCGCCTTCTATACCGAGGTGGAGCGGTCCTTTACCGGGCTCGCCTCGCTCAACCGCTTTGCGCAGGATCTGCGGTCGATGCGGCATGAACGGCTGGTCGTGAACGTGATTCCGGCCCTGTCGCATCGCTGGATGCCCGAGATCGTGGCCGGATTCCTGCAGAAATATCCCGAGGCGTCCTTGTCCTTTCACGCCTCCTCCTCACCCCACACGGCGCAACTGGTCGGGCAGCGCCATGTCGATCTGGGCATCGCGCAATCGCGGATCGAGGATCCGTCGATTGAACGGACCCTGCTGATGCATCTGCCCGTGGTCTGCGTCATTCCCGAAAACAATCCACTGGCGCGTGAAGAGGTCATTACCCCGCAATTGCTGCGCAATCAGGATTTCATCGGCCTGTCACGGCAGGATATCGTGACCCAGCAGCTTGAGGCGCATTTTGCCGCCGCCGGGGTGGAACTGCGCATGCGGGTCGAGGCGGCACTGGCGCTTTCGGTCAAGGCGCTGGTCAACCGGGGGCTGGGCGTCGGCCTGATCGACGCCGAAAGCGCCGCCGTGCCGTCGGCCGAAGGCACGGTCATCCGGCCTTTCCGCCCGCTGGTGCAGATGCCGATCTATCTTCTGCGCCTGCGCGATCACGCGACCTCATTGCTGGAACAATGCTTCGTCCAGCATGTGATCGACCACGGTTATCCAGCGGGCAAGGACAGCTGACCGGGGTGGTTATCCGGTGCCTAGAATTCCCAGTCCAGTGCCGTGACCTCGGGCAGCGGTTCGGCCAGCGCGCCGCGCAGATAGGCCAGAAACTGGTCGCGGATCGCCGAGGCCGGGCGCAGCTTGGGGATCAGCAGGTTGGACACGGTATGGATCGGCGGGCGCAGCCGCGCCACCTTCACCCCCGCCGCAACCGGCCCGGTCGCGGTCAGCGGCCCGACCAGCGACACCCCTGCCCCGTCGCGCACGAAACCGCAGACCGCCGCCGCCAGCGCCACCCGCCCGACAATGCGCCGCGTCACCCCGGCCTTTAGGAAATATTCGTCGATCTTGTAGCTCAGCCGGTCGTCATGGCCCATCGACACGAATTCCTCCCCCTCCAGATCGCGGGGGCGCAACTCCTCGCGCCCGGCAAGGTGATGTCCGGGCGGCATCAGAACCACCAGATTCTCGCGCAGCAGCGGCACCGAGATCACATCGGGATGGTTGACCGGCAACATGCTGATGCCAAGGTCGAATTGCTGCGCAATGGCCATATCGCTGAGACGCGGCGAGGACCGGATCAGCAGGGTCGAGGCCGCGCCCGGATTCTGCCGCTGAAACCGGTTGAGAACCTGCGGCATCAGGTCGATCGCAAGTGCTGGGTAACAGGCGATGGTCAGCTTGGTATGCACCATCGCCTTGAGATCCTCGGCAAGACGGCCAAGGCGGCTGAGGTTGAGGAACAGATTCTCCGCCTCGTCCAGATACAGATGTGCCTCAGCCGTGGGCAGAACGCGCTGACGCTGCCGCTCAAACAGGCGCAATCCGCATTCCGCCTCCAGCGACTGGATCAGTTTGCTGACCGCAGGCTGGGTCAGATGCAGCGCATCCGCCGCGCGAGAGATGCTGCGGCTTTCCATAACTGCCTTGAATGCCTGTAATTGTCGCAATGTGGGCATGGCGTTCATTCCATAAAGTTATGAGAACCTGATATTTATGAATTTGACTTCATGACAATGGCAAGACCTTTCTAGGACCCAGACTGGGGCCAGCAATGCATCCGGGTTCCAGCAGCACGCCAGACAGGGAGTCAGAAAATGAAAAGACTGCTCATCGCCACCACCGTACTTGCCGGGGGGCTTGCGATTTCCGCCGATGCCGATGCCCAGACCCGCACGCTCTATCTCGGGTCCTACGGCGGTTCGACTGAAACACTGATGAAGGAACAGATCATCCCGGAATTCGAGGCCATGCATGATGTGCGCATCGAATATGTCGCGGGCAACTCGACCGAGAATCTGGCCCGCCTTCAGGCCCAGCGCGGCGCGCAGGAACTGGATGTCGTCATGCTGGATGACGGCCCGATGTATCAGGCGATGCAACTGGGCTTCTGCGGGCCGATCACCGATATTCCCAATCTCGACGATGCCTATGACATCGCGCGGATGGGCGACACGGCCCTTGGACTGGGCGTGGTCAGCACGGTCTTCGGCTACAATACCGAAGTGTTCGAGGCCAATGGCTGGGAACCGCCAACAAGCTGGAACGACCTTGCCGATGAAAAATACAAGGGGCGCCTGTCGATCCCGCCAATCTCCAACACCTATGGGCTGCACACGCTGATCATGCTGGCCCGGATGCAGGGCGGCAGTGAGGCCGATATCGACCCGGGCTTTGCCTATCTCGCCGATACGGTGGGCCCGAATGTGCTGGCCTTCGAGGCCTCGCCGGGCCGCATGTCCGAACTCTTCCAGAATGAGGAAGTGGTTCTGGCGGTCTGGGGCAGCGGTCGTCTCGTCTCCTTGCAAGACACCGGCTATCCGGTGGAGATGGCCTATCCGTCCGAGGGCGGCGTGGCGCTGATGATCGCGGGTTGCCCGATTGCCGACAGCCCGAATGCCGATCTGGCGCAGGCCTTCCTGAACTTCCTGATCGAGCCGGAAAATCAGGTCCATTTCGCCGAGACGCAGGGCTGGGGTCCGGTCAACCGCAAGGTCGAACTGACGCCTGAGACCGCCGCGCGGGTGCCTTACGGCCCCGAACAGGTGGATAACCTGATCGCCATCGACTGGGATCTGGCCAATGAAAACCGGCAGGACTGGACCCGCCGCTGGGCGCGCGAGATCGAGCGCTGACATAACGCCGGGCAAGCCCGGCCGCGAAGGTCCGACCACGCCGGGCCTTCGCAACCGTCCTGCCACCGGACCGCCCGATACCTTGGTCCGTCACGGGACCGCGCCTGCAACACGCTCAACAGAAAGCGATACGGATGGGTTTTCTTCAACTCACGTCACTGTCGAAACGCTTCGGCACCTTCACCGCTGTCGAGGATTTCAATCTCGACATTGAAAAGGGCGAATTCGTCAGCCTGCTTGGCCCCTCGGGCTGCGGCAAGACGACCACGCTCCAGATGATCGCGGGGTTTCTGGAACCAACCGCAGGCCGGATCACCGTCGAGGGCGAGGATCTCGTCGCCATCCCCTCGGCCAAACGCAATATCGGCATCGTCTTTCAGTCCTATGCGCTGTTTCCGCATCTGACGGTGGCCCAGAACATTGCCTTCGGGCTGGAGATGCGCGGCATCACCGCGATGGAGCGGTCGCAGCGGATCGCGCGGGCCATCGACATCGTGCATCTGAAAGGGTTCGAGGCGCGCTTTCCCAAACAGCTTTCGGGGGGTCAGCAACAGCGCGTGGCGCTGGCGCGGGCCATCGTGATCGAGCCGCGCATCCTGCTGCTGGATGAACCGATGTCGAACCTCGATGCGAAACTGCGCGAGGACATGCAGCTTGAACTGCGCCAGATCCAGCAGGAACTGGGCATCACCACGCTGCTTGTCACCCATGACCAGCATGAGGCGATGGCCCTGTCGGACCGGATCGCGGTCATGCAGGGGGGGCGGATCGTTCAGATCGGCGCGCCCTATGAGATTTACGAAAACCCGTCCAGCCGCTTCGTCTCAACCTTCCTTGGCAAGTCGAACCTGCTGCCCGATCCCGCGCAGATGGCGCGGCAAATCTCACTCCGGCCCGAAAAGACAAGGCTGGTCCCCGCCGGTCAGGGCAAATTGCAGGGCCGGGTGACGGCCTGCATCTTCTTCGGGGCGCATTGGCTTTATCAGGTGGACACAGATCACGGGCTGTTGCTGGCCTATGAACAGAACCTCGGTGCCGCCCGCGCCCGCAACGGCGAAACCGTCGGCATCGACTGGGATGAGGCGCATCTGCGCCATCTGGAGGGGCAGGAATGACCCCCGCCCTGTACCGCCGCACCGCCCCCTATTGGCTGAGCCTGCCGGGTTTCGTGCTGTTCGCGGTCATGCTGTTCGTGCCGCTGGTCATGACGCTGTTGCTGAGCTTTTACAGCTTCGACTATACCGCAGGCATCCAGACCGGGTTTTCATGGCACAACTATGCCGATGTGGTCTCGGACGATTATTTCCATGAAATCTTCTGGCGGACCTTCCGCTATGGGCTGATTGTCACGCTGTTCTGTATCGTGATCGGCGTGCCCGAGGCCTATATCCTGAACCGGATGCGCGCGCCCTGGCGCACGATCAGTCTGGTGGCGATCATCGGGCCGCTGTTGATCTCGGTCGTGGTGCGCACGCTGGGCTGGGTCATCCTGATGGGCAATAACGGGCTGGTCAATACAGGGCTGGAGCGGATCGGCCTTGCCAAGATCCCCTTCATCTATACCGAGACGGGCGTGATCGTGGCGCTGATCCATGTGATGATCCCCTTCATGATCATCTCGGTCTGGGCGGTCCTGCAAAAGGTCGATCCGGCAACCGAGAATGCGGCGGCCTCCCTGGGCGCCTCGCAGCCGAAGGTGTTTTTCCGCGTGGTCGTGCCGCAGGTGATCCCCGGCATCCTGTCGGGGTCGCTGATCGTCTTTTCGCTGACCACTTCGGCCTTTGCGACGCCCGCCATCATCGGGGGGCGGCGGCTGAAAGTGGCCTCGACCACAATCTATGACGAGTTTCTCAACACGCTTGAATGGCCCCTCGGGGCGGCCATCGCGATCATCCTGCTGCTGGGGATCATGGCCGTGATCCTTGGCTGGAACCGGCTGATCGAGCGGCGTTATGCACAGGTGTTCCAATGAACCAGAACGGACCTTTCGCGCTGATCTTTCACGCGCTGTTCATCCTTTTCATGATCGCGCCGCTGGCGGTGGTGGTCTGGGTGTCCTTCACGCCACTTGGCTATATCGACGCGCCGACCACGGACTGGTCGCTGCGCTGGTATCGCGAGATCTGGAACAGTTCGGGCTTTATCCAAAGCTTCTGGCTGTCGCTGGGCCTTGCCTTTGCGGCGGCAACCCTGTCGCTGGTGGCGGCGGTGCCTGCGGCGCTGGCCATCGCGCGCTATGATTTCCACGGGCGCGGCTTTCTGACGGCGATGTTCCTGTCGCCCCTGATGATCCCCTCGGTGGTTCTGGGCATCGCCTTTCTGCGCTTCATGACGGCAATCTCGATCACCGGCACTTTCTACGGCATGGTGCTGTGCCATGCGGTTTTCGTGATGCCCTTCGTGCTGCGCCTCACGCTGGCCTCGGTCACGGGGATGGACCGGCAGGCGGAAAATGCCGCGATCTCGCTGGGGGCGTCGAACATGACGACCTTCCGCCGGGTGACCTTTCCGATGATCCTGCCGGGCATGGTGGGGGGCTGGGTTCTGGCCTTCATTACCAGTTTTGATGAACTGACCGTGTCGGTCTTCATCGCGTCGCCCTCGCTGACCACGCTGCCAGTGCGGCTGTTCAACCATATCACCCAGACGACAACCCCGATCGTCGCCTCGGTCTCGGCAGTCATCATCTTCCTGTCGCTGGCGGTGATCCTGATCCTTGAACGGCTTTACGGGCTGGACCGGCTGCTGGTGGGAACGAAAAGATGACAGTGACAATCAAGGTGGATGCCGCCGTGGTGGGCGGCGGGCTGGTGGGGTCTGCGGTGGCCTTCGGCCTGATGGAACGGGGGCTGTCTGTCGCCCTCTTGGATGAGGGCGATGTCGCCTTCCGCGCCTCACGCGGGAATTTCGGGCTGGTCTGGGTGCAGGGCAAGGGTGACGGGCGCTGGCAATATGCGCATTGGTCGCGCCGCTCGGCCGATATGTGGCCCGGTTTCGCCGAGGATCTGAAGGCCGCCTGCGGCGTCGATGTCGAATATGACAAGCCCGGCGGATACTATTTCACCATGTCCGAGGACGAACACCGCACGCGCGGCGAATCGCTGGAGCGGATGCGGCGTGAGGTGCCCGGCGGCTATGATTTCGAGATGCTGCGCCGCAACCAGCTTCTGAACATCTTTCCCGGTCTGGGGGAAGAGGTCATCGGCGCCTCATGGTGTCCGCATGACGGCCATGCCAATCCGCTGTCGCTGCTGCGCGCCTTCCACGCCACGATGAAGGGTCGCGTGCGCCATCTGACCGGCGCTGGCGCGTCCAGCGTCACGCCCGAAGGGTCCGCCTTCCGCATCGAGGCTGGCAGCACCAGTGTGCTGGCTGGCAAGGTGGTTCTGGCCGCAGGGCTGGGCAACCGCGATCTGGCGCCGATGGTCGGGCTGCGGGCCGAGGTGAAACCGCTGAAAGGCCAGATCCTTGTCACCGAACGTCTGGCGCCGAAATTCGGTGGGCTGACACTGAATGTCCGCCAGACCGGCGACGGCACCGTGATGATCGGCGACAGCCATGAGGATGTCGGGTTTCAGACCGAGGCCAATGTCGGGATCGGCCGCAATATCGCGGCCCGGGCGATCCGGCAGTTCCCGGCGCTGGCGCAGGCCGGACTGGTCCGGCAATGGGCGGCGCTTCGGATCATGGCCCCGGACGGCTATCCGATCTACGAACAATCGGCCACGCATCCCGGTGCTTTCGTCGTCAACTGCCACAGCGGTGTGACGCTGGCCGCCGCCCATGCCAGATCGCTGGCCGTGCAGATCGCCGCAGGCCAGCTGGAGCCGCTGCTGGACCCTTTCCATGGTGCCCGTTTCGAGGACAAGATCGCATGAGTTTCACAAGAACCCCCACCGCCGCGCGCAGCGTGCAGTTCAGCTTTGACGGGATGCCGGTTCAGGCGCGCGAAGGCGACAGCGTGGCCGCCGCCCTGCTGGCCGCCGGGATCGACCGGTTCCGCACAACACCGAAACAGGGCAAGCCCCGCCTGCCCTATTGCATGATGGGCATCTGTTTCGACTGCCTGCTGGAGATTGACGGCGAGGCCAACCGTCAGGGCTGCATGGTCGAGGTGCGGGACGGCATGCAGGTCCGGCGTCAGGATCAAAGCCGCGAGGTGCGGCTGTGAAACAGGATCTGGTGATCGTGGGGGCTGGCCCTGCCGGAATGGGAGCAGCCATCGAGGCGCGTCGTGCCGGTCTGTCGGTGCTGGTGCTGGACGAACAATCCGCCCCGGGCGGGCAGATTTACCGGCAGGTAGAGCGCGTGACGCTGACCGAGACCGCCCGTGCCGACCGGCTGGGGCCGGATTACGCCCATGGCGCGGCCCTTGTGCGCGAATTCCGCGACAGCGGGGCCGAGTATCTGCCGGGCGCTATGGTCTGGCAGATCGAGGCGGGCAAGGTCTGGTATCTGTCGGGTGACCGCGCGGCCAGCGCCGATGCCGGACAGATCCTGATGGCGACCGGCGCGATCGAACGGCCCATGACCCGCAAGGGCTGGACCCTGCCGGGGGTGATGAGTGCGGGTGGCGTTCAGATCCTGCTGAAATCCTCGGGCATGATCCCCGGCGCCGATACGGTGCTGGCCGGTTCGGGGCCGCTGCTTTACCTGATTGCCGGGCAGATCCTTGCGGCGGGCGGCAGGCTGCAGGCGATTGTCGAGACCGTGCCATCGTCCCGCTATCTGGCCGCCGCCCGGCATCTGCCTGCCGCCCTTGGCACCGGTTATCTGTCCAAGGGGCTGGCAATGCTGATGGGGCTGCGCCGCAAGGGCGTACAGATCTATCGGGGCGTGTCGGATCTGGAAGTGACCGGCCGAGACCGCGCCGAGGCGCTGCATTTCCGTCACAAGGGACAGGCGGTGACGCTGACAACCTCGCTGGTGGTGCTGCATGAAGGGGTGATCCCCAACCAGCAGATCACGCGACTGACCGAATGCGCGCATGACTGGAACCCGGCGCAGGACTGTTTTGAACCCCGCACGGATGACTGGGGCAATGCCTCGGTCCCCGGGTTGATGATCGCGGGCGACGGGGCCGGGATCGGTGGGGCATGGGCAGCCGAGGCGGGCGGCAGGCTGGCAGGGCTTGAAGCCGCGCGGGCCGCAGGCCGCATCGACACCACCACCCGCGACGCACAGGCCGCCCCCCTGCGCGCGCGCCTCAACGCGCTGATCCGGGGGCGCGGCTTTCTGGAAGTGCTTTATGCGCCGTCGGCCCCGGTGCCCAAGGATGACGCCACCATCGTCTGCCGCTGCGAGGAAATCACCGCAGGCCAGATCCGTGAGGCCGTGGCCATAGGGGGGCTGGGCCCCAATCAGGTGAAATCCTATCTGCGTTGCGGCATGGGCCCCTGTCAGGGCCGGATGTGCGGCCCGGTGGTGACCGCGATCATCGCCGAGGAACGCGGCGTCAGCCCCGATGCGATCGGCTATTTCCGCATCCGACCGCCGCTGAAACCCATTCCGCTGGCCGCCATCGCGAATGCGGAACCGGGGGACGGCTAGTGGGCAGTCCCGATGTCGTGGTGATCGGCGGCGGGCTGCATGGCTGTGCCACCGCGCTGCATTGCGCCCGGGCGGGCCTGCAGGTCGAACTCCTGGAGCGTGAGGCCGTGGGCCGTCATGCCTCGGGCGTCAATGCCGGGGGTGTGCGGCAATTGGGGCGGCATTATTCCGAGGTGCCGCTGTCGGTGCTGGCCATGCAGATGTGGCGGTCCATCGGCGATCTGGTCGATGATGATTGCGGCTTTCAGCCCTCGGGCCAGATCAAGGTTGCGGGAACCGAGGCGCATATGGAGGCGAACCGCGCCCGCGTGGCAAGGTTGCAGACCATGGGATTCGCGCATGAAGAGGTGATCGGCGCGGATGAATTGCGCGCATTGCTGCCCGCGCTGTCCGATGGACATCCCGGCGCGCTGATCTCACGGCAGGACGGGTTCGCCAATCCCTACCGCACCACGACCGCCTTTCGCCGCAAGGCGCAATCGCTGGGTGTCCGCATCCATGAAGGGCGCGCCGCCACCGCACTGACCCGCGACGGGGCCCGCGAAGGCGGCGGCTTTCGCATCGACACGGCCCAGGGGCCGCTGCGGGCCGCGCGGGTGGTGAATTGCGCGGGCGCATGGGCCGGGACGATCTGTGCCGCGATGGGGGAACCCGTGCCGATCCGCGCCGCAGCGCCGATGATGACGATCACCGCCCCGATGGCGCCCTTCGTTTCCCCCGTCGTGGGGTTTTCCGGCGCTCCGCTGTCGTTCAAGCAATTTGCAAATGGTACGGTGATGATCGGCGGCGGCTATTCCGGTGAGGCCGATCTGGACACCGGCCTGACCCGGCTGCGTCATGACCGGCTGGCCGTCAACCTGCGCACGGCGATGGATCTTTTCCCGGTGATGGCCGGGGCGCGGATCGTGCGGCACTGGGCGGGGGTCGAGGGTGAAATGCCCGATGCGATCCCGGTGATCGGGCCAAGTTCAACGACCGAAGGCCTGTTTCACGCTTTCGGTTTTTCTGCCCATGGCTTTCAGCTTGGCCCCGTCGTGGGCCTGCTGATTGCCGATCTCATTCAGCAGGGCAGAAGCCGGCTGAACCTTGCGGATTTCGCGATCTCGCGTTTCCGCACCCAAGACGAAACCTGAAAGGACCAACAGAATGACCATCACCCGCAACCAGAAAACCCCGATCATGCACCGTTCGGTCGTCCATAATGGCGTGGCCTATTTCGGCGGGGTCGTCGGGGCCGATCTGACCGCCGGAATGGAGGCGCAGACCCGGTCCGTTACTGAACGGCTGGACGCGCTGCTGGCGGATGCGGGCACGGACCGCAGCAAGATCCTCAGCGCGATGCTCTATATCACCGACATGTCGCTGAAGGGTGAGATGAACAAGGCCTGGACCGACTGGATTGCGGGGGATGATCTGCCGACCCGCGCGACCATCGGCGTGGCCGATCTGGGGGAGGGCTGCCTGATCGAGGTGGTGATCACGGCCGCGGTAAACTAAGGCCGCACCCGGTCGGGGGGAGGCTTGAGGCCTGCCCCCCGGCCCGGATCGAGGGACGCAATCCCGCCACGCACTGCGATCCTGCCATCCGCCATCGTCCCCTTCTCGCCATTTACTGCTTTCGGGGCACTGTTCACGGCCCATGGTTCGCACAGCAGGGCGCGCCATGGGCCGGGCAAAGACCCCGGCCCCAATCCTTGACGCGCAACCGGGTGTTCCGCCTCCCGCCCTGCCCCGGACCGCGCAACTCTTGGCTTGGCGAAGCGGCGCTGTCTTGCTAACGTCACATCTGGCCGGAACCGCGTTCCGGCCTACGTGTCGTTGTCATCAACCTTCCGGCCTTTCACACTTATGCGCCACACCCTTCCCCTTGCGCCGCAATTCTATGTGACAGCCCCACAGCCCTGCCCCTATCTTGACGGGCGGATGGAGCGGAAGCTGTTCACGGCGCTGCAGGGCGAACATGCGCAGCGCCTGAACGATGCGCTGTCGAAACAGGGGTTCCGCCGCAGTCAGAACGTGCTGTACCGCCCCTCCTGCGCGGAATGTTCTGCCTGTCTGTCGGCGCGGATCCGGGTTGCCGATTTCCAGCCCAACCGCACACAGCGCCGCGTCCGGCGCCGCAACCACGATCTGATGCGCAATGCGACCAGCCCCTGGGCGACGGAAGACCAATATGCGCTGTTCCGCCGCTATCTGGACGCGCGCCATGCCACCGGCGGCATGGCCGATATGGATATCTTCGAATTTGCCGCGATGATCGAGGAAACCCCGATCCGGTCGCGCGTCATCGAATATACCAACAAGGACGCCTCGGGCGATCCCGCGCTGGCCGCCGTCTGTCTGACGGATGTGTTCGATGACGGGCTGAGCATGGTCTATTCCTTCTATGAACCCGGCCTTGCAAGCCGTTCACTGGGCACGCATCTGGTGCTGGATCATGTCGAAATCGCGCGTGAGGCGGGCCTGCCGTTTGTCTATCTCGGCTATTGGGTGCCCGGCAGCCGCAAGATGGGCTACAAGGCGGGATTCTCGGGGCTGGAAATCTACAAAGCCGGCCGCTGGCAGAAAATCGGCGACCCCGCCGATCACCGTGCAGAACTGCATCCGCTGTCGGTTGATCCGATTGCCGAACAGGTCGCCCGGATCAATCTGCCCGATGGGCGCCAGCCACGCGAAAGCGGCCCCGACCTGCCGCTGACACCCGGCTGATTGCCGCGGATTCCCGGCATTTTCCCGGCGAAACCGCATTGCTTCGGCCCCCCAAGACCCGTTAGCCTTCCCCAGAGTTTGTGTTTCGGGGAGGAGTATCGGTGATGCGCTATATACCTTGGGCCCTTTGCGGCCTGTTTGTTCCGGGGGGCTTTCTTCTGGCCTCGGTCAACGGGTTCTGGGGGGCGGTTCTGGCGCTTCTGGGGCTGGCCCTGTTCGCGCTTGGGCTGCAGGATCTGCTTCAATCGAAAAGTGCCGTTCTGAAAAACTACCCGCTGACCGCGCGTCTACGTTTCCTGCTTGAGAATTTCCGGCCCGAGATCCGGCAGTATTTCATCGAAAGCGATCAGGACAAGACACCGTTTTCGCGCGAACAGCGCGCGCTGGTCTATCGCCGCGCCAAGGGGCTGGACGGGCTGCGCCCCTTCGGCACGCTGCATGATGTCGAGGCCATCGGCCATGAATGGCTGAACCATTCGATCAGCCCCACCAAACTCGGCTCGCATGATTTCCGTGTGACCATCGGCGGGCCGGATTGCACCCAGCCCTATGAGGCCTCGGTGCTGAACATTTCGGGCATGTCCTATGGCGCGCTATCGCCCAATGCCATCGAGGCGCTGAACCGGGGCGCGAAACTGGGTGGCTTTGCCCATACGACGGGCGAAGGGTCGATCTCGCGCTTTCACCGCCTCTGGGGCGGTGATCTGGTCTGGCAGATCGGATCGGGCTATTTCGGGGCGCGCAATTCCGACGGATCCTTCAGCCCCGAGAATTTCGCGGCCAATGCGACCGGCGATCAGGTCCGCATGATCGAACTGAAGCTGAGCCAAGGGGCCAAGCCCGGCCATGGCGGCATCCTGCCGGGCAAGAAGGTGACCGAGGCGATTGCCGAGGCGCGCGGCGTTACGGTCGGACAGGACTGTATCAGCCCCTCATCCCATTCCGCCTTTTCGACCCCGATCGAGCTGTGCAATTTCATCGCTGAACTGCGTCGCCTTTCGGGGGGCAAACCGGTCGGGATCAAGTTCTGCATGGGGCATCCGTGGGAATGGTTCGCGCTGGCCAAGGCGATGAAGGAAACCGGGATCACCCCCGATTTCATCACCGTGGACGGGGCCGAGGGCGGCACCGGCGCTGCACCGGCCGAATTTGCCGACCATTACGGCGCGCCGTTGCGTGAGGGGCTGATGCTGGTGCACAACACCCTTGTCGGCCTCGATCTGCGCGACCGGATCCGGATCATCGTCGCCGGCAAGATCATTTCCGCCTTCGACATCTGCCGGATGTTCGCTCTGGGGGCCGATGCCTGCAATATGGCGCGCGGCTTCATGTTCGCCATCGGCTGTATTCAGGCACAGACCTGCCATTCCGGCAAATGCCCCACCGGCGTCACCACACAGGATCCGGGCCGCTACCGCGCGCTGGTGGTCGAGGATAAATACATGCGCACGGCCAGTTTCCACGCCAATACGCTGCATGTCCTGAAAGAGGCGGTAGAGGCCTCGGGCCTGCGCCATCCGTCCGATTTCACGCCGCATCACCTGATGATCCGGATTTCCAGCCGCGAGGTGCGGTCCGCCTCAAGCCAGTATCTGTGGGTGGAGCGCGGCGAATTGCTGGCCGGGGATCCGCAGCACCCGGCCTTTCTGAAATTCTGGGACCGCGCGCGCAGCGACAGTTTCGCCCAGGTGGTCTGAACTGGGCCTAAACTGGGACTGAACGGCGGACTGATCGGACGCCCGGCGGAAAACTCCCGCCCCGTGACAGGATGGGGCAGGTTGCGCAACACCGGGGCGTCCCGGTCGGCAGCAGACAGGCAGTCCCGGCCTAGCCTTCGCGCAGTCCCATCCGTGCCGCATGCCAAGCCGCCTCGGCCCGCGATCCGATGCCCAGCTTGCGATAGACGATCTTGATATAGCCCGCGACCGTGGTTTCGGCGATCCCCATGGTCTGGGCCACCTCGCCATTGCGCAGCCCGCGCGCGATCAGGCCCAGGACCTCGCGTTCGCGTTCGGTCAGGCTGCTTTCCGGTTCGGCGGCGGGGCCGGTATGGCGGAAATGTTCCATGATGCGCCGCGCGATGGCCGGGGACAGCGCTGGCAGTCCAAGCGAGATCTGGCCCAGTTGCCGGATCAGGACGGGGGCGGCGTTTTCCTTCAGCAGGTATCCATCCGCCCCTGCGCACAAGGCCGCCACAACGCTGGCATCATCCCCCATGACAGTGGTGACGACACAGATCGTGGGTTCCGGACCGCGCCGCAGATCGCGCAGGAAATCCAGCCCCGACCCGTCCGGCAGGCCAAGGTCGATCAGCGCCAGATCATGCGGCTGATCCAGCAGCACCCGCGCCCCGCGCAGCGTATCGGCCTCGGAAATCCGCGCCTCGGGAAAGGCACTTTGCGCAATCTCGCCCAGCCAGCGACGGGTCTCGGCGATATCCTCGACGATCAGGATACGCTTCATGCGGCCTTCTCCTTCTCGCTGGATGACAGCGGCAGTTCGGCAATAAGACTGGTGCCTTCGGGCCCTGTCCTGACCTCAAGCCGCCCGCCGCATTGTTCGATCCGGTCGCGCAGGTTTATGAACCCGTTGCCCGCCCGCAGCGCATCGGGATCGAACCCCCTGCCGTCATCGCGCAGGCACAGGTCCAGCGCCGGCGCCCCCTCGATCAAGGCCGGGGCCGCGCCGCTTCCGGGCTGTGCATCGCCAGCGCCCCCGGCGTTGCTGATCCTGCGGCCGGTGATGCGCACGGTGGCCTGCGCCGCCCCCGAATGGCGCATCAGATTGCTGATCCCTTCCCGCAGGAAGGCGCGCAGCGTATGCACCACGCGCGGTGACAGCTTCGCCTCGGGCAGGTTGCCGTCCTGCCAGTCCAGCGTCACACCCGCCACCTCCAGATGTTCGGCCACCTCACCCCGCAGATCGGCCAGCAGGCGCAGCAGATCAAGGCTTTCCATTGCCGGGTTCGAGATGATTTCCCGCAGGTCGGTCAGCGTCTGGCGGATCAGCAGATCCTTGCGCTCCAGCCCCGGGGAATGCAGCGCGCCCAGCAGCAGCACGCCGATATTGTCATGCATGTCGCGGCTGATCCGCCGGCGCTCGGCCTCGACCGCCTCACGATAGGCGCGATGCTGGTCGATGGCGCGCTGCAACAGGCTTGCCATCCGCCCGGCCATGGCCAGATCGCGTGAAGAAAACAGCCGCTCTCCGCCCTGTGCCCAGTCCAGCCGCATGGCGGAAAGCCCGGCAACCGACGGAAAGATCAGCGCCTCCCCGTCGGTGGCCAGTTGTGGCTCGGTCAGCGGCGCGGCCAGCGGGGTGATTGCCAGCGGCGCGAAACGGTCGCGCAACAGCCCCGCCAGCCTGCGGCCCTGTTCGCCCGGTTCATCGGCCTGCGCGATCTCGGCGAAACGCAGGAACAGATCCTCGGCCGACATTTCACGCTCCCGGCGAAAGCGCGTGGCCAGCCAGCCGCGCAGCGGCAGATAGGCCAGCGCCACGATCGCAATCGAGACGCCCAGCGCCGGGGCCCGGTCCAGCGCCAGCCCGAAGATCAAGAGCGCATCCAGCGCCAGCAGCAGCGCGACCCCCCCGGCATAGAACAGAAACCGGAACGACCAGTCGGCCAGATCGAACAGCCGATAGCGCAGCACGCCAAGGCAGAGCCCGACATAGATCAGCAGAAACAGCAGGAACGCCGTGCTTTGCGCCAGAACCGGCGGGCGGCCCAGCATCACAGGCAGAATGACGGTCAGAACGAAGCCCCCTGCCCCGACCGCAACCGACAGGCCGAACCAGCCCAGCATCGCCCGGGCCCGGGCATCGCGCCGGTTGGCCCAGATCTGCGCGCCAAGAGCCGCCAGCAGCGCCGCCATCGTCGCTGCGACAACCGGTTGCAGCAGCGGCGTGCGCTCGGGCCAGTTGTCGAACTGGATCCACAGGATGGTGCCGATCAGGATGAAGGCGGGTGCCACCAGCCGCAGCCCCCGGGCCAGCGGTTTGGGATAGATCAGGAACAGCGTCACCATCCCCACCCCGAAGATCAGCGTGCCGATGGAATTGCTGCGGCTCGCAATCTCGAAAACCAGCGGGTCCAGCGCGATTTCACGCGTTGAATAGAGTGCCGCCGATTGCGAGGACAGCGCCAGCCCCAGCCCCGCCAGCAACAGCATCCAGGCCGCGCGGTCCGACAGGCGCAGCGCCACCACCCAGGCCCCCAGCCACAGCCCCGCCAGCCCGACGCCGATCTGCGTCCAGAAGGCGGCGGGCAGATCGGTGACCGGGCGGCTGCTGGCCGGTTCCAGCGTCACGCTGCGCGCGCCTTCGGGCGTGGTGTAGTCGAACCGCACCGCCCCGCCCTGCAGCGCGCCATGCAGATCGCCCTGCCGGTCCAGAAAGCGCCGCATTGCAGGGGCCGAACCCAGCATGTCGGGTTCCTCGATCCGGTCGGCGGGCTCCAGCGTCAGCCCCGGGGCCGGGGCGGTGCCCAGCCCGCCGGGCGGCGCGATGCGCAACACCTGCGCGCCCTCGGGCAGCGACCGCCCCGGCCCGTCCTGCGCGCTGGATCCGACCACGATGCCGCTGTCCGAAATCCGCAGATCAACCCCCAGCCATGGCTGCTGAACCGCAGCCCAGATGACAAGCGCGGCCTGCATCAGCCCCAGCAGGATCGCGCCCGTCAGGACGGTTCCGGGGGCGATCAGCCTGATGACACGCGTTCCCATCCGTCCGGCCCTTTCCTTGCAACCAGGCCCATGACCCGAATTAACGCCGATCCGGCCTTCGGCCCTACCCCCCGAACAGGGGGGAGACGATGCGGGATCCGGCGACCATAGATTGTTCCGCCAACGGATTGGCTGCAATCGGGGAGATACTGAATATGGGTAATGTTGCAAGAATGGTGGTCGCTTTGACGGCCGTGACGGGTCTTTCGGCCTGTCTGGGCAGTGGTAGCGGCGGTGGTGGCGCTGGCGGCGGTGGCGGCGGCGGTGGTGGCGGTGGGTCCTACCAGTCGAATTTCGATGCGGTCAGCGGACAGGGACCGACGCAGAACATGCCGACCAGCCTGAATGCCGACTATTCCGGCCAGATGGAGGTTGACGTCAATGACGGCACCCAGTCCGGAACGGCCTATGCCGATCTCGACATCGCCGTGAACTGGACCGAAGGCCAGTCCAGCAATCCATTCAGCGGCACGGCATCGAACTTCACGGGCGAACTGGCCTCGGGTCAAGCCGGGGATATCACCGGGACGCTTGAAGTCGTTGATGCACCGGTCGGCACGATCAACCGGTCCACATTCGCCGTCCCGGCACCGGGCAGCGGCACGGTCAGTGTCGGAGGCGGCCAGTTCACCATGCGCGGCGATCTGGCCGTGGACGGAACCGAATATGACACGACGCTGCTGCTGGGCGGAAACTTCTTCGGCTCCGGCGCCAGTGCCATGCAGGGCGCCGTTTCCGGCGGCGTGAAGGAAAAGGGCATCGGCGGCGCATTGTTCGACGCCGCCGCCGGCGGCACCTTCTACCTGATCCAGGATTGATCCTCGACCCCAGTTATCCTGAGGATCAAAACGTCCGGTCCCTTGACCAGTCCCCTCGGGGCCGGACACCCTTTTCGCCAGTGGAGATGTGATGCGTGGCCTGATCCTTGTTCTGGCGCTTGCCCTGATGCCCTTCAGCGCCCATGCGCAGGATATCGCCGCGGCAGAGCGCGCGATTGCCGCCGGGCGGCACGCCGAAGGGCTGGCGATGGCCGAGGCGGTTCAGCCCCGCGACGAGGCCGAGACGGTCCGCAGGCTGTGGGCCATTGCTGTCGGCTACGGTCGTCAGGGGCGCCCCCGCGCGGCCATCGTCCCTTTGGAACGTCTGGTCGCCCTGCAACCCGCCGATCCGCGCTGGCGGCTGGAATTGGCCGCAGCCCTTGCCGAAACCGGGCAACAGGACCGCGCGCGCTATCACTATGAACTGGCGCGGGGGGCCGACAATCTTGCCCCGCCGATCCGCCGCGCGCTGGAACAGCGCCTTGACGCGCTGGACCGCGACAAGAACTGGTATCTCGATTTCCGCCTTGCGCTGATCCCCGAAAGCAACGCTGAAAAGCGCACGGGTGCCGAACGGGTGACCATCGGCGGACTGCAATTCGGCATCAATCCCAATGCGCGGGAACGTCCGGCCACGGGGCTTGATTTCGGGCTGGGCGTGACGCTGCTGCCGCAACTTGCCCCCGACCTGCGCGCCCGGCTGTCTGCGCAGTTCGATGCACGGCTGTTCGACGGGAATGCCTCGGACGATGTGACGCTGCGGATGGGGGCGGGGCTGTTGCGCTTTGCCGATCACGGGCAGCGCCTGTCGGCCGATCTTTTCACCACGCGCCGCTGGCTGGCAGGCCGTGCTTATACCCGCTCGGTCGGGCTGGAACTGGGCTATTCGCGCAGGATCAGCGAGCGCATGACCTTCGGCGCGACGCTGCTGCGTGACCGCACCGATTATCTGAGCACGCCCTTCCATGCAGACCGCAACGCGCTGTTTCTTCAGGCGATGCATGTCGTCTCATCCCAACTGCTGCTGCGCGGCGGGCTGCGGTTCGAGAACCGCCGCAGCGCCAATCCCGGACTGGCCGGGGATGCGGCAGGCATCAGCCTTGGCGGGCAGTATCTGTTCGCCGGGGGCTTGCGCGTCGCACTGGACCTGCATTTCGACCGCAATGATTTCGACGGGCTGCATCCGCTGTTCGGCATCCGGCGGCAGGACCGCAGGCAGCAAGCGGTGATCCAGATCACCAATGCGAACTGGAATTACAAAGGCTTCGCCCCGGTTCTGAAACTGGGATATGACCGCCAGAAATCCACGGTCATCATGAACGACTATCGCAACCTTTCGGCAGCAATCGGATTCACCCGGTCGTTCTGAAGGGGAAGACAAGACCACGGACGGTTGGAACTGTCACAAAGGTCCAACTTCACGGCGAAGAGATTTTCTTTGCAAACAGTGCGGTGAAAACCCCATCCGGCGCAGCACCTGCCTTTGTTTCAGACGGGTTTGCTGTTCACCTGAAACGCCTTGCGCGCCGGTGTCGCAGAAGCGGCCCTTGGACCGCACGCAGAGAGCGGCTGAAACGAGCCCCATTGCGGACGGTCGGGTTGTCTGAGATGAAACTTGGATGGACCCGTCACCGATTCAAATTCGAGAAGCTAACCGCAGCGACCTTTCGCGACTTCTTGCTCTTTACCAACACCTTGTGCCTGACGATGCAGTTCCCTCACGAGACGTTGCATCGAGTATTTTTGATCGCTTTCTTGGCTATGAGGGAAGCGCGATTTTTGTTGGCGAAACTTGTGGGCACTTCGTCGCTTCTTGCACCCTTGTTGTCGTGCCGAACTTGACGCGCGGAGGCAGTCCATACGGACTGATCGAAAATGTCGTGACCCACGGCGATTACAGAAAGCGAGGCTGTGGCAAGTGCATCCTAGATCACGCGACGACAGCAGCTTGGAACGCTGGCTGTTACAAAGTCATGCTGATGACAGGATCAAAACGCCCAGAAACGTTCAAATTCTACCTTGCGGCAGGGTTTGAACAGTCAAAGACTGGATTCCAAAAGCGGCGCATTCCAGTTCGGCCTGAGGGATCATAACCGTCCGCTCCGCCCCGCATTGCGCCCCCTTCCCCACACCGCGAAAGGCCGTTTTCGGAACCGATCCCGGCGGGAGAGGCAGTTTCCCTAATGATAATACCGTGCGATCCGCTGCTTTTCAGGCAGGAAATGGTGCCGGATGAGGGGATCGAACCCCCGACCTTCGGTTTACAAAACCGCTGCACTACCGCTGTGCTAATCCGGCGCACCGCCGATGTAGCAACCGGCAGGGGCTTGCGCAAGTCTGTCAGAACGCCCTTTGCCATTCCCGCTTGCGGTGACGGGGAATTCCGGGCATCGGCAGGAAAGATGCAGGGAGGCCAGCCGATGACCGGGCCGGAGGCGGAACAGGAAACCGAACTGGATGCGGCGGGGCTGCTGTGCCCCTTGCCGGTGCTGCGGGCGCGCAAGCGCCTGCTGGGCCTGCCACCCGGCGCGGTGCTGCGGCTGATCGCGACCGATCCGATGGCGGTGGTGGATGTGCCGCATTTCTGCGCGCAGGCCGGGCATGAATTGCTGTCGGTGTCTGAGGCCCCGCCCGGTCATCCGCCGGGCGCGCGCGCCTATCGCATCCGGCGCGGCTGACGGGCGGCGCGGGCACAGGCATCGGCGAAAGCGGCATCGGCCCCGCCTTCGGGCGCAAGTCCAAGAATCCAGCCCTCTTCGCGCTGCGCAGGGGCGGGCACGTTCTCCAGCAAGGCGCGCAACTGCCCTGCCCCGTCCAGATGCAGCAGCGCATCGGTCATCAGCCGGACCTGAGCGGCATCTTTGATCTCGCCTTTGCGCAGGGTCAGGGCCCCGGCAGCCAGAGACGGCCAGATTTCCACCAGCACCACCCGGGCGCTGTCCGTCACCTCAAACGGCCAGACCCGGCACAGATCCGGCAGCGCCACGCGCAGTCGCGCAAGCGCCGCGATGCCCGTCATCGCCTGTGACCCCACCGCGCCCGCGCCGCCCATCTGCCAGCAGGTGAAGGCACCTTTGGCGGCCCTTTCGGCAAGGCGTTTCTCGGGCAGGCCGTGCCCTTGCCGATCCCGACCCTTGCGCGGCAGATGCGGCAGATCCTGCGCTGTGCCGTTGAACCAGAACGGCCCCAGCCCCGGCAGCCCCGCATTGATCCGGTCGGCAAGTTCAAAGCGGTTGCTGCCCTCGGGCCCGTCCTCAAGCTGCGCGGCAAACCAGTCCCACAGCGCCAGCGGATCGGCCCGCCCCGTCAGCACCGCCGCAAAGCCCGCAGGATAGCCGAAGGGGAAATCGAACCCCAGCAGCACCCGCCGCCCTGCCCCGGTCTCAACCCGCAACCGGTCCGTCAGCCAGTCCGACGCCACCTGCCGGTTGCGCAGATAGACGGGCGGTTCCAGCCCGTCCTGCCCGCCCGCACAGGCCCAGATCGCATCCTTGACAGGGCGCAGCCCCCGGTCACCGCCGCCTGACCAGTCGATGGTCAGCACCGTGTCGAACTCCGCAGCCATGGATTGCTCCGCGCTCAGCCCCCGGTCCGGCCCGTCGCATGCCGCCGGTTGACCGAAGGCGCGCGCCCGGGCAGCGACAGCCGGGCATCATTGCGCGCGCGTTCGGCAATCACACGGCCCCGCGCCACCACGGCCAGACGGGCGGGCCGCAGGCGCAGCGCCTCGATGGTGCCGCCCGCATCCAGCACCACCAGGTCGGCCCGCGCCCCCACCCGCAGCCCGTAATCGGGCAGGTTCAGGATCTGCGCATTCACCTCGGTCACCATCTGGAAACACCGCGCCATTTCCGCCGGATGGGTCATCTGCGCGACATGCAGCCCCATGAAGGCCACATCCAGCATATCCGCCGTGCCAAGACTATACCAAGGATCCAGCACGCAATCCTGCCCCCAGCCCACGGGAATGCCCATGGCCTGCATTTCCTTCACCCGCGTCAGACCGCGCCGTTTGGGAAAAGTATCATGCCGCCCCTGCAACACGATATTGATCAACGGATTGGCAATCGCCGCCAGCCCCGCCTCGGCCATCAGCGGCAGCAGTTTCGAGACATAGTAATTGTCCATCGAATGCATCGAGGTCAGATGTGACCCTGCCGCGCGCCCGCCCAGCCCGTGACGATGCACCTCGGCGGCCAGGGTTTCGACATGGCGGCTATGGGGGTCGTCGGTCTCATCACAATGCAGATCAATCATCAACCCGCGATCCGCCGCGATGCGGCAAAGCTCAACGACCGAGGCCGCGCCCTCCTCCATCGTGCGTTCGAAATGCGGGATACCGCCCACCACATCGACGCCCATATCCAGCGCGCGCAATGTGTTGGCCCGCGCCGTGGGATCGCGATAGAATCCGTCCTGCGGAAAGGCCACCAGTTGCAGGTCGATGTAATCCTTGACCTTTTCACGCAGTTCCAGCATCGCCTGCACACCCAGCAAGCGGTCGTCGCAGGTATCGACATGGCTGCGGATCGCCAAAAGGCCCATCGAGGCCGCCCAGTCGCAATAATCCAGCCCGCGCTGCACCATTGCCTCGATGGTCACGATTTCCTTCAACTCCCCCCAAAGCGCGATGCCTTCCAGCAATGTGCCCGAGGCGTTGACGCGCGGCTGACCATAGGACAGCGTCGCATCCATATGGAAATGCGGATCGACAAAGGGCGGGCTGACCAGATCGCCGGTGGCGTCGATCACCCGGGCGGCCCCGGCCTCCAGAAGTCCCATGGCGGCAATGCGGTCGCCCCGGATGCCGATATCGGTGACGCTTCCATCGGGCAGCGTGCCGCCCTTCACGATCAGATCGAACATCACCGCTCTCCTTTCCGGTAGGGCACCATCAGCGCGGCGGGAACCTCGGCCCGCCGCGACATCACGATCAATGCAAGGATCGACAGGATATAAGGCGCCATCAGGAACATCTGATAGGGCACGACCTGTCCGATCGGCGTCTGTTGCAGGCGGATCTGCAGCGCATCGAAGGCCGCAAACAGCAGCGCCCCCAGCACCGCCTTGCCCGGACGCCACGCCCCGAACACCACCAGCGCGATGCAGATCCAGCCCCGGCCGTTGACCATTTCGAAAAAGAACGACGAAAAGGCCGAAAGCGTCAGGAAGGCGCCGCCGACCGCCATCAGCCCCGACCCGACAATCACCGCCCCCATGCGCAGCCCAGTCACCGACAGGCCCTGTGCCGCCACCGCTGCCGGGCTTTCCCCCGCCGCACGCAGGGCCAGACCCAGCGGCGTACGATAGAGCACCAGCGCCACGAGGGCCGCACAGGCAAAGGCCGCATAGGTCAGCGGCGTCTGGGAAAACAGCGCAGGCCCCAGCAGCGGGATCTCGGAAAGATAAGGGATTTCATAGGGCTGGAACGGCTCAATCCGCGGCGGGCTGGTGACTTCGGGCAGGATCAGCCGATAGGCGAAATAGCTGGTCGAGGTCGCAAGCAACGTGACCCCAAGCCCCACCACATGCTGGCTCAGCCCGAAAGGCACGGTCAGCGTGGCATGCAGAAGGCCGAACAGCATGCCCGCCAGCATGGCCGTAACCACCCCGCCCCACAGCCCCGCCCCCATATAGACCGCCATCCAGCCCGAAAAGGCGCCGATCACCATGATCCCCTCGATCCCGAGGTTCAGAACGCCCGCGCGTTCACAGATCAGTTCCCCCATCGTCGCAAAGATCAGCGGTGAGGCGATGCGGATCGCGGCAGCCCAGAAGCTTGCCGTCAGCAGGATGTCCCAAAGCGCGCTCATTTCCACACCACACGATAGCGGGTCAGGCCAATGGCCAGCACCATCAACAACAGCGCCGAGGCCAGCAGCATGTCGGCAATATAGGTCGGAACGCCTGCGGCGCGGCTCATGCTGTCAGAACCCACGAAGATGCCCGCGACAAAAATCGCCGTGAAAACAACGCCCAACGGGTGCAAAAGCGCCAGCATGGCGACGATGATGCCGGTATAGCCAAAGCCGGGCGACAGATCGAGGCTGAGATGCCCTTTCAGTCCCGCCACCTCGGAATAGCCCGCCAGTGCCGCAAGCCCGCCCGACAACAGCGCGGTGCGGACGAGCACCGGGTTGACCGGGATGCCCGCGAAAGCCGCCGCACGCGGGTTGTGGCCCACGGCGCGCATTTCATAGCCCAGCGTGGTTCTGGCCTGCAGGAACCAGACCAGCACCGCCGCGATCAGCGCCAGCGCAAAGCCCCAATGCAGCCGCAGCCCCTCGGCCAGACGCGGCAAGCGCATCGCGCGCTCCAGCGGTTCGGATTTCGGCCAGCCCATGCCCGCGGGGTCCTTCATCGGCCCTTCCAGCAGCCAGGAGACGATCAGCAACATGATGAAATTGAACAGAAGCGTGGTCACCACCTCATCCACGCCGAACCGGGTCTTGAGCATGACCGGACCCAGCAGCACCAGCGCACCCGCCAGCATCGCAAGGGCCGCCACCAGCGCCATGCCCCAAAGCCCTGTCCCTGCCAGCAGGCCAGTGGCCAGAAAGACGGTAACGATCGCACCCGCGTAAAGCTGCGCCTCGGCCCCGATATTCCACAGCTTCGCGCGGAAAGCGACGGCCACGGCAAGCCCGGTAAAAATCAGCGGTGTTGCCCGGTTCAGCGTCTCAAGGGCGGCGAATTTCGATCCCGCGGCCCCTTTGAGGATCAGCCCCAGCACGGCAAAGGGATCGGCCCCCGCCAGCGCCGACAGCAGCGACGCCACCAGCACCGTCGCGCCAAGCGCCAGCGCGGGCAGGCCCAGCCTGCGCGTCAGGGCCGGATTGGCAATCGGTTCAAGCCGCATCCGTCGCCCCTTCGTCAAATCCCTGACCGGCCATCCAGAGACCGATCTGCGCCGCCGTCATGCTGCCCCGCGCGAAGGGCGGCGAAAGACGGCCTTCGGACATGACATGAATGATATCCGACAACTCCATGATTTCATCCAGATCTTCAGAGATCAGCAAGACCGCCGCCCCGGCATCCCGCGCCGCGACCAGCTGGCCATGAACGTAGGAAATCGCGCCGATATCAAGGCCGCGCACGGGCTGATTGGCAAGGATGATGCGGGGCGCGGTATCCAAGACGCGGCCCAGAATCAGCTTTTGCATATTGCCGCCCGAAAGCAGCCGGATCACGCCGTCCGGCCCTTCGCAACGCACGTCGAAGCGCCGGATCAGATCGTCGGTGACACGCCGTGCGGCGGCCCAGTCCATCACCCCGGCCCGGGCAAAGGGGGCCTCGGCATAGCGTTCCAGAATGACATTCTCGGTCAGGGTGAATTCCGCGATGGTGCCGGTCTTGTGGCGGTCCTCGGGAATGCGGCCGATGCCTGCGGTCAGCGCCCGGCGCGGCGACCATTGACCCTGCGCCGTGCCGCCCAGATCCAGCGTTCCGGCCTGTGGTGCCAGCAGCCCCGACAAAAGATCCGACAGCGCCGCCTGCCCATTGCCTGACACACCCGCAATCCCGGTGATCTGCCCGCCCCGCAGCGCAAGGTCGATGCCGCGCAGCCCGCCGATCCGGTCATCCTTGCCAGCCGCGTCCTTGCTCGTATGCACCCCGCGCAGTTGCAGCAGAACCGGCCCGGGCGTTCCGGGCGTGACAGTGGCCTTGCGCAATTCCGCCCCCACCATCATTGCAGCCAGCGCCTCGCGCGTTGTTCCAGCCGTGGCAACCTGCCCGACAACCCGGCCATGGCGCAGCACCAAAACACGTGAGGATGCCGCCATAACCTCATGCAGTTTATGGGAAATGAAGATCACCGACAGGCCGCCCGCCACCGCGCTCCGCAACGTCGCGAACAGCGCATCGCTTTCCTGCGGCGTCAGAACGGCGGTCGGTTCATCCAGGATCAGGATGCGCACATCGCGATACAGCGCCTTGAGGATCTCGACACGCTGGCGTTCGCCCACCGACAGATCGCCCACCCGCGCCTCCGGATCGACCGCCAGCCCGAAATCGCGCGACAGGGTCAGCACCCGCGCCCGCGCCGCCGCCCGGCCAAAGCCCGCGCGCCACAAGGGCACCGTGCCCAGCAGAATATTGTCCAGCACCGTCAGATTGTCGGCCAGCGTGAAATGCTGATGCACCATGCCCAGCCCCGCCGACAGGGCAGCGGCAGGATTGCCGGGCGGCAGCGGCTTGCCGAAGACCTCGACCGTGCCGCTATCGGCTGCATACTGGCCGAACAGAATATTCATCAGCGTGGTCTTGCCCGCGCCGTTTTCCCCCAGAAGGGCCAGTACCTCCCCCCGTTTCAGGGTCAGGTCGATTGCATCATTGGCCAGCGTCGCGCCAAAGCGGCGGGTAATGCCGGTGAGGCGCAGGACCGTTTCCTGCGCCCCGTAATCTGCTGACATCACGAGGATTTCGGCTCCTCGTCATTGACCTCCACGGTGAAGGTTCCGGCCCGGATCGCGGCCTCGCGCTCGGCCACCAGCGCCATCGTCTCGCCTGAAACCTTGCCTTCGAACGTGCCCAGAGCCGAGATCGAGCAGCCGTTTTCCTTCATATAGGAATAAAGCCCATAATTCGCGGCCTTGAAGGCGCCCGATTGCACAGCCGCAATTGCCGCATCAAGGGTCGGCTCAAAATGCCACAGCGCCGAAACCACCACGGTTTCCGGGTAATCGCCCTGCGTGTCGATCACATTGCCGATGGCCAGAACGCCCTTTTCCTGCGCCGCGTCCGAAACGCCGAAGCGTTCGGCATAAAGCATATCGGCCCCGCCCTCGATCATCGCGAATGCGGTTTCCTTGGCTTTCGGCGGGTCGAACCATGAGCCGATGAAACTGACCTGAAATTTCGCCTCGGGGCTGGCTTCACGCACGCCCGCCATGAAGGCATGCATCAGGCGGTTGACCTCGGGGATCGGGAAACCGCCGACCATGCCGACATTCCCGCTGCTCAGTGATCCTGCAATAATTCCGGTCAGATAGGAGGCGTCCTGAATGTAATTGTCGAAGACCGCCAGATTGGGCAGGCTGTCATCCTCAAGGAAAGACGACCCCATGAGGAAGGCCACATCGGGGTAATCGGCCGCCACTTCGCGGGCCTCCTGTTCCACACCAAAAATCTCACCGACGATCAATTGCACACCCGCCTCGGCATATTCGCGCATGACGCGGGGATAATCGGTGTTCGAGACATTCTCGGTATAGGAATACTCCACCCGACCGGCCGCCTTGGCGGTTTCGGCGGCCAGATGGATACGGCTGACCCATTGCTGTTCAACCGGCACGGTATAAATGCCCGCAACGCGGATCGGGGTCTGCGCAAAAGCCCCGCGCGGCATAAGACCGGAGGCAAGCAGCGCCGATCCGGTCATCAGAAGGTGGCGGCGGCTGGCGGAAAAGGCTTTGGCCATGGTGTTCGTGTCCCTGTTGCTTGGCTTTGGATGCTTGGCTTGGCGTTGCGGCGTGTTTTTTCGGCGTGTTTATTCCGGATGTATGGTCCGAAGCGGGTTGCCCGGTCGATGACTTTGACCGGATGGTAAAACCGATTGACGATTCGCGGCAAGCGGTCATCCGGATTCTGCACATGTCCGGGTTTGCCACGCCCGATTGTGGAACCGACAGGCGGTTTTGCGCAGTTTGCCCTGAAAACAGGCAGCAGCGCTGCGCGGCGCCGCTGCGCAGCAGGCAGCGCGACGCAGGATGCAAGGTCCATGCGACAGCCTCTGATCAGGTACCTGTGACCTTAACCCATTCAGCCTCTGGCGGAGTTCGCCGGAAGATCACTCAATTTCTCCGGTGCTGTAGGGCCACAGTGCGGCAATTCCCCGAGATAAATGTTGCCCCTGTGCAAGTCATTGCTCTAGATTTGCCTCAATTGATCCATAAGGGCGTTTTCCGCCCTGTTTAGCCATAGGTAGTCCAGATGCTGAATTCGGTGACGCTCCTCCAGTCCACGCGCCAGCTTGGCATCCGTCAGCGCAGCCTGCGCCGCCATTGCAGGCTGGGGCGCGCGACCGAACTGGTCTTCATTCTGGCAACCGGGGCGACGCTGGTTCTGGGCGGTGCGGCGCAGGCGGATGACATTGCATGGACGGGTGATGCCGGAGTGGGCGACTGGACCACCCCCGGCAACTGGGATCTGGGCGTTCCGACGGACGCCGACGATGTGACTGTCGCGACCGGCGGCGGCGTCTTCCCCGCTTCGATCAACAGTTTCGCGGCCGAAGCCAACAGTGTCCTGCTCAATACCACTGTGTTCACCATCAACGGAACGGGATCGCTGACCGCCACGGATGGCGTCCTGATCGAGGGTGGCCTTGTCCAGATCAATGATACCGCCGTGATCGACGGGGATGTCGTGCAGGAGGCTGGCAACCTTGTGATTGCGTCCGGTGCGGGCATTACCGGAGACCTGAGCATTTCCGGAACGACATTGCTGGACGGGACAATCGGCGGAGAAGTCACCATCATCAATGGCGGAACGCTGATCGGTGGCGATACCAGTATCGGAAATCTGCTCGCTTCTGGAACTGTTACCATCGCAGCCCGGACCGGAACGACCTTCAACCAGACGGGCACCGCGTTTGTTGACAACGCAACGCTGGTCTTCGGCTCGGCGACAGAGACCGGTATTGTCAACTTTGGTGCGAATGGTGGCCTCACGAGTACAGGCACGGTCGTGCGCGTTGATGGTGGAACGCTGCGTGCCGGGGGCGGCCTTCCTACGATTACCCAGGACGCGAGCGAGACGGTCGTCGCCTCAGGGGCGATATTTGACATGAATTTGGTTGATACAGGATTTCACCGCCTTTCCGGCGGTGGCACGGTGACGACCAGCGCCGCCGGAGCGCGGACAATCACGCTTGAAGGCAATTCCACTTTCTCGGGCGTCATTCAGGACGGTGCTGGCGTGGTCAGCCTGGTCAGGGGAAATGTCGGCAGTATTGCCTCGGGTGTTGGCACGACAACCATCCTGTCGGGCGCCAACACCTATTCCGGCGGCACGACGATCAATCAGGGCATCCTGCAAATCAACAATAGCAACGCGCTCGGCTCGGGCGCGGTTGTCGTCGCAGACGGCGCCGCGCTGCATCTGGGGCATGCCGTGTTACCGGAAAATGCGATCACCATTGAAGGAACCGGTGTCGGCGGCACCGGGGCCATTCTCGGTGTGTACGAGAACCCAGGCGACAACAGCAGTTATAGGGGCACGATCACCCTGGCCGATGATGCGACCATCGGGGCGAACAGCGGTGCGACTCTGAATCTCATCGATGTCGACACAGGCGTTACCGACCATGTTCTGACCTTTGCCACAGTGGGCAGCGTGCTTGCAGGGAATATCACGGGTTCCGGCAGCGTCACGAAAAACGGGGGCGGTGACCTGCTTCTGACGGGGACCAACACCTATTCCGGTCCCACGACGGTGAATGCAGGCCGCCTGATATTGCAAAGTGGCACGGCCCTTTCCGATACCGGTTCGGTGGTGATGAATTCGGGCACACTGCTTACTGTCCTGGCGTCAGAAACCATCGGGTCGGTTCAAGGTGCTGGCAATATCACCATTTTTTCCGGACAAGTCCTGACAACCGGCGGCAATGACGCCAGCACCCTTGTGTCCGGCATTGTCGCCGGAGACGGCGGCCTGACCAAGACCGGTGACGGCACCTTCATTCTGACCGGGGCAAACAGCTATGAGGGCACCACGACCATCAGCGCAGGCGTTCTGCAAATCGGCAATGGTGGCGCAACCGGCAGCCTGGGAAGCGGCGCGGTTGACTTCACAAACGGCGCGAGGCTGGCCTTTGACCGCAGTAACACGGTGCCGGTGACCGTGTCGAATGCGATCAACGGCGTGGGGGGGGTCGATGTCAATGGCGAAACGACGCTGATCCTGACGCAGAATACCAATTATCTGGGCGGCACGATCATCGGGGCCGATGCAACGCTACAACTGGGCAATGGCGGGACGACCGGGTTCGTCAGTTCCACCATCACCAATCTCGGCACGCTGGTTTTCAACCGCAGCACCGCAGTCACGGCATCGCTGCCGATTTTCGGGGGCGGGGCGATCCGTCAGTCAGGCAGCGGCGCGATCACGATCCTGCAGGAGATCGATGCCAGCACGGTTACGGTTGACGACGGATCGACGCTGATCCTCAACAGCGGCGCGAATACCATCGGCGCAATCAATGTGGCCGGTCGGCTTGAACTGAACGCCACGGGGGCGGCGGGCGGGGCCACGATCACGACGACGGGATCGACGATTGCGCTGGCCAATGGCGTGACCAATGCCAGCCCGATCATCATCGCGAGCGACGACACGGATATCGAGGTTGCGGCGGGGACCGCAACGCAAAGCGGCGCCATATCCGAGGACGCGGCTGGCCGGCCGCTGGAAAAGACCGGTCTCGGAACCCTGATCCTGACGGGGGCGAACACCTATACGGGGGCCACGACAATCAGCGAAGGGGGGCTGGTGCTGGCGGCTTTGGGTCAGGTTTCCGATACGGCGTCGACCAATATTGCGACCGGTGCGGTGCTGCAACTGAACAAGACGGCCAGTGTCGGCATGATCGGCGGTGTCGGGATGGGCGCGGGCACCGTGAACCTTCAGGGCAATTCGATCATCCTTGGCGGATCAAATCTGTCGGGCAGTTTTTCCGGCGTGATTACCGGCGCGAACGGCAATCTGCTCAAATACGGCACCGGCACCCTGACCTTGTCGGGGGCGAATGACTATACCGGTCTGACCATTGTCGAGGGAGGCACGCTGGTTGCGGCCAGCGATCAGGCGCTTGGCACCTCGGCGGGCGGCACGGAAGTTGCGAACGGCGCGACGCTGGCGATTTCGGGCGGTGTCATCATTGCGGATGAACAGATCGATCTGGCTGGCGACGGTGTGGGCGGTGGCGGCGCGCTGCAGAACCTTGCAGGCTTCAACCAGATTACCGGCGATATCAATCTTGACGGCAACAGCCGGATCACATCGGTTGCAGATGGTCTGATTTTGTCCGGGACGGTCGCCGTCAATGGCCACACGCTGACACTGGACGGTGCCGGCGGAATGACGATCTCGGAAGTCACCGGCGCGGCGGGCAGCGAACTGGTCAAGGCCGGCACGGGTAGTACAACCCTTGTCGACAACAATCACGTCATCGAAACGATCCGGGTCAATGCGGGAACGCTGGGCACCGGGTCGGCCACGATCACGGCGGATCTGATCGACATTGCTGAGGACGGGACCTTCCAGACGGATGGCGGCGCGCTGAACAATGTCGATGCGGTCACGGTCGCGGGCACGCTGACCATCGCAAGCGGATCGGATGCAATCGGCGGCGCGCTGACCCAGACGGACGGGCTGATTAGCGCCCCCGGCGGCCTGCAGGCGCAGACCTATACCCAGACCGGCGGGGAGATGGCCGCGAACGGGCTTGAGGTCAGCGGCCTCAAGGAGCTTCAGGGCGGCACGATTTCCGGCACGCTTTCGGGCAATGGCGATACAAATGTCTCTGGCGGCACGACCACCGTTTCGGGCACGGTCGAAGGCGACGGTGCTGTGACCATTGCAAGCGGCACGCTCGACGTGACGGGAACAGGGCAGTTCGGCGGCGGCAGCATAGACGTAACCGGTGGAACCGTGAACGTGGCGGGAACGGTCTCTGCCACAAATGCCCCCATCACCATTTCCGGCGGCGTCGTCGATGTGACGACCGGCATCATCCGCACCGATGCAGGCGTCAACAGCATCGTCATCAACGGCACGGGCGAATTGCGCACCGACGGTGGGAACGGGATCGAGGTGGACGAGGTCGTGACCGTCAATGGTGACGGTCGCCTTGTCGTGACCGGCATCGAAGGGATCGGTGGACTGCAGGGCAATGGTACCGTTGAACTCAACGATTTGGGTGCCGAAATTGGCATCTATTCGGCCTCGGGCGCCAGCGATACCTTCAGCGGCGTGATCGAGGGAAGCGGCGGCGTCCTCAAGCATGCCAGTGATGCGGGCAATCCCGGCACGCTGACTCTGTCCGGAAACAACACCTATACGGGCGGCACAAGGGTCACCTTCGGCACGCTTGCCGTAACCGGTTCGCTTGTCTCGACCGATATCACCATTGACGCCGACGGTATCCTGACCTCGACCGGGGGGCTGGCGGCGGGCAGCGAGATCAGCAATGCCGGCGTCTTCACCATCACCGGCGCTGAAACCATCGCCTCGCTGAACGGCGCAGGCGCGGTCAACCTGACGGGGGCGGATCTGACGCTGACCACGGGCGCGTCCACTATTGCGGGGGCGATCAACGGCGATGGCGGGCTGGTCGTGGATGGCGCAACGGCGGCGGTCACGCTGACCGGTGCAAGCGGCTATACCGGTGCGACACTGGTATCCGAGGGCAGCCTGACACTGGACGGCGGAACGCTGGCCTCAACCGATATCGCCATCGGCGATGACGGCATCTTGGAGTCCGACGGTGGTCTGGCCGACGGCGCCACCGTCTCGAATGGCGGCAGTTTCACCGTCACCGGGGCTGAAACCGTCACCTCGCTGAACGGCGATGGCTCGGTCACGCTGAACGGGGCGGATCTGACGCTGTCGGGGGGCCTTTCGTCTATCTCCGGCGATATCGACGGCAGCGGCGGACTGAACCTTGTCAATAGTGACCTTGTGGTGCTTGGCGGCACGAACACCTATACTGGCGCCACGACGCTGACCGACAGCGAACTGCTTCTTACGGGCAGCCTTGCCTCGACCGATATCAGCATCGACGCGACCAGTATCCTGAACAGCAGCGGCGGTCTGGCGGCAGGCAGCATGATCAGCAATGACGGTGCTCTCAGCCTCACCGGGGATGAAAGCGTCGCCTCGCTGAACGGCGCGGGCGGGGTCGATCTGCTTGGCGCGGATCTGACGCTGACCTCGGGCGCATCGGCCATTTCTGGGATGATTTCCAACTCGGGCGGGCTGAATGTGGCGGGCGGCGATGTGACGCTGAGCGGCGCGAACAATTACTCGGGCGGCACCTCGGTCAGTTCGGGCAGCCTGACGGTTGCCGCAGGCGGAACGCTGGGCAGTCCCATCACCGGCGAAACCGAAGTCAGCGGCACCGGCGCGCTGGTCGTCAATACCGATGTGACGCAGGCCAGCGTGTCGCTGGCCGATGACGGTTCGGTTACGGGCACCGGCACCCTGTCGACCGGAACCTTCACCCAGACCGGCGGCACGATGAGCGGTCTTGTCGATGCGGGCGATTACGACCTGTCGGACGGCAATGTCGCTCTGGCAGGTGATATCACCGCCGATACCATGACCCAGTCGGGCGGCAGCATGGCCGGGAACGTCACCGCGAATGTCAGCTATGACCTGTCGGACGGCGATGTGACAAGCGATGCGACCATCGGGACTGCCGGTTTCACCCAATCGGGCGGTGACATGGGCGGAACGGTCATTGCGACCGACAGCTATGCCCTCTCGGGCACGGGTGAGGTGACGGCAGATGGCGACATTACCACCGCAGATTTCACCCAATCGGGCGGCACAATGGGCGGCACCGTCAACGCAACCGGCAGCTATGACCTGTCGGACGGCGATGTGACCGCCAGCGGCGATATCACCACTGCGGATTTCACCCAGTCCGGCGGCACGATGGGCGGCACCGTCAACGCAACCGGCAGCTATGACCTTTCGGCGGGCGATGTGACCGCCAGCGGCGATATCACAGCCGCCGATGTCACCCAGTCGGGCGGTACGATGGGCGGCACCGTCACCTCGGATGACTACGCTCTCTCGGGCGGCGATCTGACCGGAACGGTGGGCACCACCACCTATACCCAGTCTGGCGGCACGATGTCGGGCGATGTCACCGCCAGCGGCGCACAGGTGCTGGAGGGCGGCACGATCTCGGGCAGTCTTTCGGGCGCAGGCGCGGTGACGGTCCAGACCGGGGAAACCACACTGACCGGCACCATTGGCTCGGAAACCATCGGGATTGACGGCAACGGCACCCTGACCACCGATGGCGGCGGTCTGGCAGCCACGGCCGATGTGACGATCGGCGGCACAGGCGCGCTGAACGTCAATGGCGATGAGACGATTGCGACGCTGGACAATGAGGGCGATGTCGCCATCGCGGCCGGCACCACGCTGGACGCAAGCAGTGTCAGCAATGATGCGGGCGGCAACATCGGCATCGGCGCAGGCGGCAGCCTTACGGCGGGCGCGCTGGACAACCAGTCCGGCACGATCACCGTGGGGGCCGGGGCGACCCTGGAAGCCGCGGCGGGCAACCTGACCAATGCCGACCAGATTGCGGTCGGCATGGATGGCACGGTTTCGGCCTCGGGCGATCTGGTGAACAGCGGCGCGATCACCGTCAACGGCCCCGGCGGCACGGCGACGATTGCGGCAGGCGGCACAATCGACAATCAGGGCGATATCACGCTGGCGGCGGGCGATCTGGACATCACGGGCGATCTGGACAACAGCGGCAGCTTCACCGTCACCGCCGACAATGCCACGGTTACCCAGACCGGCAATCTGACCAATACGGGCGATTTCGTGCTTGCAGGCGACGGCGTCACGGTTGAGGTCAGCGGTGATCTGGCCCAGAACAGCGGCACGCTGGTCCTGAATGATGGCACCGTCGCGGCCGAGACTGTCACCGTCAATGGTGGCGCGGTCAGCGGTAATGGCGGCATCTTGGCCTCCGCACAGGACATGGTTGTCAATGACGGCAATCTGGACGGCGAGTTCACGCTGAATGTCGGCGGCAGTTACACCCATAACGGCGGCACCATCGCCAATACGGTCACCATCGCGGCAAATGGCTATATCTTCGAAGAGGATGCGCCGGATGAAACCGTGGTTGACGGTGTTCTGGGCGATGGCAGCAATCCGCCCTCGGACCTGACGCAGAACGGCAGCGGCACCACGACACTGAACAATGACAACACCTATACCGGTGTCACCACGGTCAATGACGGTATTCTGGTGGTCGGGGCGACGGGTTCCATCCTCGAATCCAGCGGTGTCGTGGTCAATGGTGGCCAGTTCGTCACCAATGGCGGCGCGCTTGGCGCCACCGCGACGGTTGAACTGACCGATCTGGGCCCCGGCCCTGCCGCGAATGTCACCGTTCTGGGCGATGAGACGATCGGACAGCTCAGCGGGGCTGCGGGCACCAGTGTCACCATCGACAATGGTGCGACGCTGACCAGCGGCGGCAATGGCGTGGCTGCGGACTATGCGGGCTCCATGGGTGGTGACGGCACCTACAGCAAGGCTGGCGGCGGCACGATGACGCTGTCGGGCAACAATACCGTCGACACGCTGGCAGTGGTCGAGGGCACGCTGGTCCTGTCGGGTGACAATACCGGGGTCAGCAATGTCATCGTCGGCGGCGGCAGCGATCCGGATGCGACGCTGCGGCTGGAAAGCGATCTGGCGGCGGGCGGCGCAGGCGGTCTGATCACCACGCTGGGCTCGGTCATCGACTATGCTGACGGGGTGAACAACGCCACCGAGATCAATCTCAACAGCAATGACACGCAATTGCAGGTCAGTGCGGGAACGGCGACGCAATCCGGGGTGATTTCGGAAACCGGTGGTCCGCGCGATCTGGAAAAGATCGGCGTGGGGGAACTGATCCTGACCGCTGCGAACACCTATAGCGGCGAAACCACGATCAGCGCAGGCACCCTGACCGTTGCGGCGGGTGGCTCCATCGCACAATCCAGCGGTGTAACAATTGCTGGCGACAGCACGCTGAACGTCAATGGCGGCGCGCTTGGCAATACCGCGACGGTCGATCTGGCCGCTGCGGGTGCCGCCCTGAATGTCAACGGGGATGAGACGATCGGCAATCTGTCGGGCGTGGCCGATACCACCATCGACATCGCGGCTGCCACTACACTGACCAGCGGCGATGCGGCGGGCAGCACGGTCTTTGCAGGCTCGGTTTCCGGTGATGGCACCTTTGCCAAGGCGGGCGACAGCACTCTGACCCTGACCGGCAATAACAGTGTGGCCGACCTGCTGGTGCAGGCGGGCACTCTGGCGAATGAGGGAACCTATACCGGCTTCACCACCATCACCGGCGGTGAGGTGCTGAACTCCGGCACGCTGGCCGATGTCGACAACCAGGCCGGCACCTTCACCAATGAAGGGGGCGGGATCGCAGGTGCTGTGACCAATGCGGGCACGGGGTCGAATGCGGGCACGATTGCCAGCCTCGACAACTCCGGCAGCTTCACCAACACCAATGTGATCACCGGGGATGCCGCGAACAGCGGCACGCTGGACACCAGCGGCAGCATCGGCGGCGATCTGGCGAACACCGCCGGGACCACGACCAATACCGGCAGCATTGCCGGGGCGGCCAATGTCTCGGGCGGCACGCTGGACAACAATACCGGCGGGTCGGTTGCGGGCACGACCACGATCACCGGTGCGGGCAGCGTGACGAATGCAGGCACGCTGGCGGCGGTCGACAACCAGACCGGCACTTTCACCAATGAGGTGGGCGGGGTTGCTGGTGCTGTCACCAATGCGGGCACGGGGTCGAATGCTGGCACCATTGCAAGCCTCGACAATTCCGGAACGTTCACCAACACCAACGCGATCACCGGGGATGCCACGAACAGCGGCACGCTGGACAACAGCGGCAGCATCGGCGGCGATCTGGCGAATACCGCCGGGACCACGACCAATACCGGCACGGTTGCCGGGGCGGCCAATGTCTCGGGCGGCACGCTGGACAACAATACCGGCGGGTCGGTTGCGGACACCACCACGATCACCGGTGCGGGCAGCGTGACGAATGCAGGCACGCTGGCCGATATCGACAATCAGACCGGCACCTTCACCAATGAGGTGGGCGGGGTTGCTGGTGCTGTCACCAACGCAGGCACGGGGTCGAATGCAGGCACCATTGCAAGCCTCGACAACTCCGGAACCTTCACCAACACCAACGCGATCACCGGGGCGGCCACGAACAGCGGCACCTTGGGCAACAGCGGCAGCATCGGCGGCGATCTGGCGAATACCGCTGGAACCACGACCAATACTGGCAGCATTGCCGGGGCGGCCAATGTCTCGGGCGGCACGCTGGACAACAATACCGGCGGGTCGGTTGCGGACACCACCACGATCACCGGTGCGGGCAGCGTGACGAATGCAGGCACGCTGGCCGATATCGACAATCAGACCGGCACCTTCACCAATGAGGTGGGCGGGGTTGCTGGTGCTGTCACCAACGCAGGCACGGGGTCGAATGCAGGCACCATTGCAAGCCTCGACAACTCCGGAACCTTCACCAACACCAACGCGATCACCGGGGCGGCCACGAACAGCGGCACCTTGGGCAACAGCGGCAGCATCGGCGGCGATCTGGCGAATACCGCTGGAACCACGACCAATACTGGCAGCATTGCCGGGGCGGCCAATGTCTCGGGCGGCACGCTGGACAACAATACCGGCGGGTCGGTTGCGGGCACCACCACGATCACCGGTGCGGGCAGCGTTCTGAACGCAGGCACGCTGGCGGCGGTCGATAACCAGACCGGCACCTTCACCAATGAGGTGGGCGGGGTTTCTGGTGCTGTCACCAACGCAGGCACGGGGTCGAATGCAGGCACCATTGCAAGCCTCGACAACTCCGGAACCTTCACCAACACCAATGCGATCACCGGGGCGGCCACGAACAGCGGCACGCTGGGCAACAGCGGCAGCATCGGCGGCGATCTGGCGAACACCGCCGGGACCACCGATCACAGCGGTTCGGTCGGGGGCGATGTTCTGGTCAGCGATGGCACGGTGAATGTCAACGGCGGCAGCGTTGCCGGCACGACCACCAATGACGGCGGCGCGCTGAATATCGACGGCGGCACCTTCACCGGCGCGGTGACCAATGCCGACGGCACCCTGACGGCGGATGGCACGGTCACGGCGGAAATCACCAATGAAGACGAGATGACCGTGACCGCCCCTGCCGATCTGGCCCTGACCGGCTCGATCACCAATGCGGCAGGCGCGGTGCTGACCTCAACCGGCACGATCAGCACTTCGGGCGGTATCGTGAATGACGGCACGGTGAATGCAGAAGGCGCGCTGAACAGCAATGTCACCAACAGGCTGACCTTCAACGTGACCGGCCCGCTGACCGCCAGCGGCCAGAGCTTTGCCAATGACGGGGCGGCTTCGGTGCTCAATCTGGGTGGCAACAGCTATACCGGGCTGGGCAGCCTGACCAATTCGGGCCTTGTCAATGGCAATGGCGCGACCCTGTCGGCAGGCACGATCACCAATGACGGCACCTTCAACGGGGCGAATGCCACAATCTCAGGCGCCTTCACCAATACCAGCCTTGCCAATCTGGCGGGCGCCTCGATCACCGGAAGCTTTGCCAACAGCGGCACGGCGGATCTGTCGAACGGATCGGTCACCGGTCCGGTGACCAACAGTTCCGGCCTGACGCTGTCCAATGGCTCGGTCAGCGGTACGCTGACCAACAGCGGAACCGTCACTGCCTTCGGCACGACCAGCCTTGGCGCGCTGAACAACAGCGGGACGGTCGATCTGACCGGCACGGATACCAGCGACCGGCTGAACGTTGCGGGCAATCTGTCGGGTGGCGGCATCTATGCGATGACCAGCGACCTGACCAATGGCGCGGCGGACCTTGTCACCGTCAATGGCACGACCAGCGGCCCGCTGACCTTCAACTTCAGCAATAGCGGGCAGACCTCGCTGGCCGCCATTCCGGTCATGACCGGTGTGGCTGCGGGCACACAGCTCAGCTTCTCGGGCCTGCCGGACAGCGGGGTGTTTGTTTACGGCCTGCAACAGGTTGGGGACACTGTCCAGATCCAGGGCCAGCTCAGCCCCGGCTTCGGCGGGATCGCGGCCAATGCCTCACAGGTGCAGTCGCTGATCTCGACCGTCATCAACCGTCCGACCAGCCCCTTCGTCTCGGGTCTGGCGGCGGAAGAGGGGTGTTCGCGCGGCGGCTATCTGCGCGGCACCTACGGGCGCGCGTCGATCTCGGGCACCAGCAACAACTCCTTCTCGGACCAGACCACCAGTCTTGATGCCACCTATGCAGGCGCGCAGGGCGGCTATGACTTCGGCTGTAATGACGGGCGTTACTTCAACGGCTGGGACGGATCCTTCGGGGCCATGGTCGGCTATAATGCCGGCACGTCAAAGCAGGACGTGAACCCCAGCGGCATGCAGGTCACCTCGCAGACCAAGACCGAATTCGACCAGAAATATGTCGGCCTCTATGCGGCCTTCAGCAAGGACCGGATCACCACCGATGCGCAGCTCCGCTTTGAAAGCACCACCTTCAAGCTGAGCGAGACGGTCGTTCCAGGCTTCGTGGGTCTGGGTCTCGATGGAGACACAACGAAGTTCAAGACAAACTCGGTGAACTTCACCGGTCGTCTGAGCTATCGGATGGACATGGCGCAGGAAGGCATGAGCTTCGTGCCCACGGTGGGTCTGTCCTACACCCGCACCGGCAGCGCGCGGCTGACCTTCACGGGCGGCCAGACGCTGGACATCGCGTCCTTCGACTCGGTCACCGGGTTTGTCGGGGGCACGATCGCCAAGACCACGATCGCACCCACGGGGGATGCCGGAACGACCTATTTCGCAAGCGCGAACTACTATCATGACTTCGCGGGCGACCGGGATTCGGTCTTCACCTATGTCGATCCGGGTGATGGGCTGACCAAGACGCAGAACATCAGCAGCGAGAATATCGGCGGCTTTGGTGAAATCAGCGTCGGTGTCAATTATGTCCGGATCCTTGAAAACGGGCCGGCCGGTGCCAAACAGCTGAACGCGAACCTGCGCCTCGACGGCCGGTTCGGCAAGAATGTGAAGAACGCGGCCAGCCTGACCGCACAGGTCCGCCTGTCCTTCTGATGCGTTCCACAAGGGGCCCGGTCGAAAGATCGGGCCTCTTCGCCCCCTCTCCCTCCCCTTTCGCGCTTGGGTGCAGGACTGACCGCCATGTCTGGTATCCCTGTGTCGCAAGAGCTTCGCTCAAGCCACGCTTCAACCTTTGCGTTCAAAAGTTTTCCGCCTATTCTGCACCGGCAGATGATTTTCTGACGCCGCAGGGCGGGACCTATATTTTTCAGGAGGAGTGGGTATGCATCCGGTGAAATTCCTGTTCGATACCGGTGCCGCAACCCATGCCGGTTGCGTTCGCGATCATAATGAAGACAGTTTTCTGGCCCGCCCCGCATCGGGCCTCTGGCTTGTCGCGGACGGAATGGGCGGCCATCGGGCGGGGGATTTCGCCAGCCGCACCATCGCGGAAAGCGCGCAATGGACGGGTATTCCAAACTCTGCCCATGATCTGAAATCGCGTTTCGTCGACCGGCTGGTGATTGCGCATGACGATATCCGGCGCCAGTCCGAGCGGCTGAACGGCGCCACGGTTGGGGCGACAGTCGTCGCCCTTCTGGCCTATGAGCAGCATTTTGCCTGCATCTGGTCGGGCGACAGCCGCATCTATCTGTTGCGCAACGATATGCTGCAGCAACTGACCACCGACCATACCGAGGCACAGGAGTTATTCAGCAGCGGCGCCATCACTGCCGAAGAGGCCGCGCATTGGCCGCGCAAGAATGTCATCACCCGGGCCATCGGCGTCACGGAAATGCCGATGACCGACGAAAATTATGGGGTTTTGCAGGTCGGTGATGTTTTCCTGTTGTGTTCGGATGGTTTGACAGGCCATGTGACAGATGAGGAAATCGCCGAAATGTTGCAGCGTCAGGGCGCCCAGCAGACCTGTGACCGGTTGATCGACCTTACCCTGTCCCGGGGTGCCAAGGACAATGTAACCGTGCTCGTTGTCAGATGTCTGCCGAATGAGGTTCTGTCAGAGGCTGACATGAAGACAAACCCCGGATATGGTCCACCCATCAGTGTGGATGACTGGAAAGCGGAAGACTGAGACGAATGGCCGAAGAAAAGACCCCTCCGCCGGAAAACGGTCAGTCGGATAGCGGCGGTTCCGGGCGCCCCAGTCAAAGCAGCCCGCCGCAGGGAACCACCCCGCCGGTCACGGTGACAAGCGGTATGCTTGTCGCGGGCACTTATGAGATCGAACAACTGATCAACCGGGGCGGCATGGGCGAGGTTTACCGCGGCCGCAATGTCCATACCGGTGATCCCGTCGCGATGAAGATCGTGCTGCCCGCGCTGGCGCATGACCCGATGATCGAGGCGCTGTTCCAGAAAGAGGCGAAGGTTCTGGGTCGCCTCGCCCATGACGCCATCGTGCGCTACCACACCTATATGAACCCGCCAGAAATCGGGCGACCCAGCCTGATCATGGAGTTCGTCGAGGGCAAATCGCTTTCCGACCGGATCAAGGAAGAACCCCTGTCCGAGGCCGAGGTGCGGATCCTGCTGCGGCGTCTGGCCTCGGGGCTCGACCGGGCGCATGGTGCCGGCGTCGTGCATCGCGACCTGTCGCCGGACAATGTGCTGCTTGAAGGGCAGAAGGTCGAGAATGCCAAGCTGATCGACTTCGGCATCGCGAAATCCTCGATGAAGGGTGACCGGACGCTGTTGCAGGGCCAGTTCGCGGGCAAGTTCAGCTTTGTCGCGCCCGAACAGCTTGGTGCCTTTGACGGCGCGATTGACGGGCGCACCGATGTCTACAGCCTTGCGCTGATGATGGTGGCGGCCTGCCGGGGCAAGAACCTGAATATGGGCGGCTCGATCATCGAGGCCGTGCGCAGCCGGTCCTCGGTGCCCGATCTGGACGATGTCTATGCCGGTCTGCGCCCTTTGCTGCAACATATGCTGCAACCCGATCCGGCGAACCGCCCCGCCAGCATGGCGCGGGTTATCGAACTTCTGGACGATCCGTCACAGATTCCGGTGATTGCGCCCGATGCGGGGTCGATCGACCCTGACCGGACGGTGATTGCGGGCGGCCTGCCACGCGTGACAGGCGGTGCGGCCCCCGCCATGGGGGGCACGGCCTCACCCGAGGCGCAGGCGCAGTTCGTCGGGATTCCGGGCAGCAAGGGAAGCGGTGCCCCTGCCCCGGCCAAGAAATCCGGCAAGGGCGGCCTGATCGCGGCGGGTCTTGTCATGCTTCTGGCCCTTGGCGGCGGCGCGGCATGGATGACCGGCACTTTCGACCCCGAACCCGCCGAGCCCGAGGCCACCGCACAAGACGAGGGCGGCAGCGGCGCGACAGGCGATGGCGGCACGCAACCCCCGGCCGACACGGCAGAGGGCGGAACGCAAACGCCCGAGGATGGCAGCCAGTCCGCCGCCAATGAGACCGACACGACCAACCCGGAAACCGACGCGGAGTCGGCTGCCGAAACCGAAGGGGCAGAGACCCAGCCCGAAGGCGGCGAAACCGGCAGCTCGGCGGAAACCGAAACCGCCGAACCGGCCCCGCCGCTGGATGCCTTGGGGCGGCAGCTTGCCTGGCTGGACAATTATGATGCGGGCAATTGCGTCTATCTGTCCCGACTGGATGGCGATGGCAGCCGGATCAATCTTGAAGGCTTCGGCACCAGCGTCGACCCCTTCACCCGTCTTCTGGCCGATTTCCGGGCGGCGCATGGCGTCGAGCCCGATATCGGTGTGCGGCTGATCAATGACACGCAATGCCCGGTGCTGGATTTCCTGAACGGCATCCGCGCGAACCGGGGCATCCCGCCCAGCCTTGTGCTGGACAATGCCAGCGATGTGCTGAAAAGCGGCGAAACCGTTTCGGGCCGGGTCGAGGGGCTGGCGGGCCGCGCGGTGTCGCTGTTTCTGGTCAATGGTGCGGGCGGGGCGACCAATCTCAAGCCCTGGCTCAGCCGGGCCTCGGATGGCACGCTGGGCTTCAGCTTCACCGTCAATCTGGCCGCTGGCGCGGAACCGACGCCCCAGATGATTCTTGCGGTGGTGACCGAACGGTCGGTGGACAAGCTGGATGCGGTGCCGAACGGGGTAACGGCGCGTGCGCTGGTGCCCTTCATGCGGTCAGAACTGGAACGCGAACGCCAGTCGCCCATCGGCGCGCTGCGCTTCTTCCGGCTGGAAAACTGATCAGCGCACGCTGAAGGCGACGATCGCGGCATCCTCGGTCTGGCCGCGTTCGCGCAATTCGGCGGCCAGCATCGGAAAGAAGCTTTCGGCCTTGCCACCGTTCTGCGCCTCGACCGTGCGCAGGCGGGCGGGTGTCGACAGCACCATCAGCAGTTGCTGCGTCTCCACGGGCCCCGCCGTCAGCGACAACGGCACCGAGAACTGCGCCCCGCCCGGCACGAATTTCAGGAAAGTGGCCAGATCCTGCACCGTCCCCTCGTCATCAATGACAAGAAAGGTGACGAACCCGCCCGAAGTATTGCCGATCCGCCCTTCCAGCGCCGCACCGCTGGCGATCACCCGCTGCGGCAGATCGAAGAACAGCCGGAAGCGCGGATAGGACGGGCCTTCGGTCAGAAAGGCCAGCACCGCGCATTGATCGGCGCTGATTGCCTTCATCGTGGTATTGGGCATCCTTTGCCCCAGCCGCGCTTCCAGCCGGTTGCGGAACAGATCCAGATCCGCAGCATCGCGCGCGAACACCTCAAGCTGAAACGCGCCCTCATCCGACAGGCTGGGCATGGCCGCGAAACAGGCGGGCTGCTCAACCTCGGCCAGATGGTCCAGAACGGAATCATAGGTGTCTTCATTCGCCGGGGCCACGGGGGCGTTTTCCGGCAAGGGGGCGGCGACGCCCTCTTGCGCAGGGCTGGACGCGGGGGGCGGCAGTGACGGCACCGGCGTCAGGGCCGGGGCCGGGGCTGCAGCGGCGGTTGATGCGGCGGATGCAGGCGCGCTGGCCGATGGGGTGGCCGGTCTTACAGCCGGGGCAAGACTGGCCGCCGGGGCGACCGAAGCGACCCGCGCCGCGCCACTGGGCGCCGCTGCCGGTGGTGTGGCGGCGGGGGCAGCGGCCCCCGGAGCGACTGCCACAGGGCCCGAGACGGGATTTGTCGTCACGGGGTTGACCGTCACGGGGGCAGAGGGCGCAGGACTTTGCGCCGCAGCGGCAACCGGCGCGGGCGGGCGGGCGGCCACCGTGGCGGTGCTGCCGGGGCTGCTTGCGACCGGGCGCAATCCGGGCTGACGCGGCGCCGGGGCCGCCGGGCGCGCAACGGTTGCCGTGCTGACCGAAGGGGCCAGTCGCGTGGCCCCTGCTGCCGGGGCGGTGGGGGCCGGGCTGGGGCGCGCGACGGGCGATGCCGCCTCGGGCCGCGCGGGCGAAGCTGCAATCCCCTGCGCCGCGCCCGATGGGCTGAGGGCGGCCAGTTTCGGCGGGGCCGCCGGGGCTGCGGCCTGCGCGGCAGCGGCGGTGGCAGCCGTAGCGCCTTGCACCCGTTCCGCCGCAGGGCCGGCCGCGTTCAGCCGTTCGGCGCCGGTTTGCGGGCGCAGCGCCTCGGACGCAACCGGGCGAGCGGTCTCGATCGGCTGATCCTCCCCCTGCAGGGTGGTGGCGACGGCCATGACCTCGATCACCGGCATTTCGGGCGGCAGGGTGTCGCGGGCCTTGCCCATCGCCGCCAGCCCTTGTTGCACCAGCAGCAGATGCAGCACGCCCGCCACCATCCCGGCCCCGCCCCAAAGCGCCAGCCCGGTCAGGCGATCCGTGCCCTGCCCGCTCTCCCCCGGTCCGGTCATGACCCGCCCCCATCCGGCGCATCCCCATCCGGTGCGGGCCGCATATGCAGCGTGACCAACCGCAGCGAGATGCCCGCCAGATCGGGCCGCGTTGTCAGGGCCAGCAGACGGTCGGCGGGCAGGCCGGCATCAGCCAGAAGATACAGCGCCTCGGGCCGGTCCGGCCCCAAAGCGGCGGCCAGACCCTCGGCACGCACCCCCTGCCCGTCCAGCGCCATCGCCCCTGCGGCATCAATCAGCAGCAAGGGACGCGGCAGGCGTTCCAGCGGCAGGGCCGAGGTTTCAGCCAGATCGACCTCGGTTTCACCCTGCTGCACCAGTGACCCGGTAATCAGGAAGAAAAACACCAGCAGCAGCACGATATTCACAATGGCCAGTGAAAAATCCGGCTGGCGGCGGGGCGCGGGGGGCAAAAGGCGGGCCTTGTGCATGGCTCAGCCCCCCTCCACGCGCGACCCGCCGATCAGCCGCACCTTGGTGATGCCCTGACTGCCCAGAAGTTCCAGCACCGTGGCGATATCCTGCACGCGGGCAGACCGGGTGGGGAAAATCAGCACTTCCTCGATCCGTTCTTCGCGCAGGACTGGCAGCACGCCGCGTAGATCCTCCAGCGGCATGACCTGTTGGCCCGCACGGATCTGCCCGCGCGACAATTGCCATGTCACGCTGCGCGCCGCCTCGACGGGCGCCTCGGCCTGCATATCGGCAGGGCCTTCCTGCGCCGATTGCCCGGCGGGCGCCCCCCCGGTCAGCGCGATCAGCGAATAGGGCGAAAGTGTTGAGGACAGCATGAAGAAGATCAGCAACTGGAACATCGCATCGGCCAGCGGTGTCAGCGCGAACCCATAGCGCCGCTTGCGCCCCGCATCGGGGATCAGGGTCAGCCCGCCGCCCTGCCCCGCCATCTTCTCAGCCCGCCGGGGCGGTGGCACCAGCCCCGGCAACCGCCCCGGCGCGGCCATGCAGCGCGGCCGAAAGCAATCGCTCCATCTGCTGGCGCTCGGTCTCGATCCGGCCTTCCAGCCACAGGGCGATGAAATAAAAGATCAGCGCAATGGACAGGCCAAGCGCGGTCGTGGTCAGCGCGGTCCAGATCCCCCCCGCCAGCAGCGCCGGATCGACCCCGCCGGTGCTTTGCGCCAGCGTGCCGAAGGCGTCGATCATGCCGACCACCGTGCCCAGAAGGCCCAGCATCGGGGCCGCTTGCACCACCGCCTCAAGCGCGCGCATCCATTTCGACAGGCGTGCCAGCTCGGCAAGGGCTGTCTGACGGCCCATCTCTTCGGCCAGCGCCAGATCCTGCGGGCGGGAGGTCAGCGACTGGAACACCGCCTGCAGCACCCGCGCCAGAACCCCGCCCCGGGGGGCGGTCACCGATGCCAGCGCCCCGTCCCGCTGGCCGCGATGCCAGTCGGTCAGCGCCGTTTCGGCCAGCCGGACGCGCCCCAGCCCCAGCATCGCGAATTGCCCGATCTTGAACAGGCTGATCGTCGTGGCAAAGGCCGAAAGCGCGATCAGCGCCGCAAAAACCGTCAGGGTAACGGCATCGAAACCCGCAAGATCCGGCATTGACCTGTCCTTGGCTCGGGGGCGGGGCGCGGCGGGGCAGAGGCCCGGCCAGCCCTGCCGCCGGGAATGTAGGTGTCAGTTGAACTGGATGGTCGGCACCCGCGAGGACAGGATCTGATTGTCGCGGCAGACGGTCTGTTCGCCCTCGGACGAGGCACATTCAACCGGCCCATTCACCGAGATGCGCGAAATGTCGGTGCAGCTTTGTTCCGGAAGATCGAACTGCACGACGCGGGTCTTGCCGACCGGCAGCCAGCCGAATTCCAGCACCAAGAGGCGCTGCACGATGCCGTCATTGTTGTAAACCGCCACCTCATAGCTGGAGCGTTCCAGCGCGACGGAGGTGTTGTTGGTCGCGACATAGGTCAGGCGGCAGCCGGTCTCGGCATCATTGGCGGTGTTGAGTTCCAGTTCAATCGTGCCCGTCTGCGCGGCCAGAGGCACCGGCGCGGTCAGGGCAAGCGTGGCGGCAAGGGCGGCGCATGCGGCCCGGATGGAATGACGAGCGGCAATCACGGTGCAAGAACTCCCTCGGTCAGAATGTCGAACCGGGCGGATCCAAGCCGCCCCCCGGCGACAGTGTAGCGGAAAAGCATGACCGTCTGTCAACAGAAACCCCGGTAAACGGAAACTTCCCCCGTCGAGCAGTCTTTCGGCGAGGCTATCAGGGGGGCTATCGGGGGAGTTCGGGCAGCAGCAGACAAGCCCGCGAAAATGCAAAACCCGCCCGGTCAGGGGCAGGTCATCCGGGCCATCCGCGACGGTCAGGCCCGCCGGGCAGGCCCTCCTGCAGTCGGATCGGCATTTACTGGAAAATTCCGGTCTGCCAGGGCATCTTGAATTCGCGCTTGCGGGTCTGATTGGCCGCCCGCTGCGCGCGCAGTTCCTCGGCGCTGCTACGGTCGGCCGAAACAACAACGCGCGGACGGATCACGGTCTGCGTGGCCGGGCGCGCGGCGGGCCGTTCGGTCACCACGGCCAAATCAAGCTCGGGCATCGCATCGGGACCGGGCGCTTCGGGCAGGCGGTCGGTACCGGAAAAGGGGCTTTGTCCCAACGTCGCGGGGCCTTCACCGTTCCCCGGGGCCAGCATCCCGGCCAGATCTGGCTGATCGGCCATGACCGCAGATGCCTGCGGTGACTCGGCGGCGGGGGCGATGTCCCAACTTCCGGCTGTGGCCAGAACGAAGTCTCGGGCAGCCTCGGACGGGCGTGCGGGCACGCTGTCGGTCGTGATGACCGGGCTGCCAACCGTCCTGAAACTTTGTGAAATCTGGCTGACCGAACCATAGGCAACCGCGCCGCCCACGGCAGCAAGCGGAAGGCCGAGCCCCAGCAGAGCAAGAATGCGCATCAAACGTCTCCTGTCACTTAGCAGCCATGGGCAAGGCCCGGGCTACCATCGCCCCGGCGACACAGTATCATTCTTGCCCCTACGGTTCAAGAATCGCGCCTTACCGGCAAATATTCCCGCAATGTGTTGCCCTCACGTCATTGGGACTCGCCCCAAGAGGGCATTTCCGCTATGGTTGTGCGCATTGGACCGACAAATTGGACATGCGATGAAACGCCTTCGACTGCCCTTCGGATTGCGGGCCCGCAGCGCCTTGGCTGTGCCGGCCCTGACCCTTGTTTTTCTGTCCGCCGGACTTTCGGCAGCCGAGGCGCAGCGCCTTGCGCTGGTGGTCGGCAATTCGGATTATAGCGGTGTTTCGCCTTTGAAAAACGCCTCCCGCGATGCGCGGGACGTGGCTGATTCGCTGACCCGTCTGGGGTTTGAGGTGACGCTGCTGACCGATGTGCAGACCGCCGATTTCTGGGATCGGGTGGATGCGTTCAGCAAGGCCGCCGAAACCGCCGAAAGCGCTGTCTTCTTCTATTCCGGCCATGCCTTCCAGATGAATGGCGCGAATTATCTTGTGCCGGTTGACGCGAAATTGTCCAGCCGCGATGCGATCCGTGACGAGACGTGGAATCTGGACGGAATCATTGCCCGGCTGCAGGACCGCAAGCGCCAGACGCTGATTTTCCTGGATGCCTGCCGCAACGATCCCCTGCCGCAAGCGGTGCGCGGCTCGGGTGCTGCGGATGGTCTGGCACGGCTGCAGACCGGTGTGGGCACGTTCGTCGCCTTTGCGACCGAACCGGGTGCGGTCACCTATGACGGGGCGGGCGATGCGCCCAACAGCCCCTTCACCACCGCCCTTCTGGAACATATCGAAACGCCCGGCATTTCGGTTTCCGACATGATGATCCGGGTCCGCAATGAGGTTGAGGAACGCACCCTGCGCCGTCAGACGCCCTGGGACCAGTCCTCACTGCGCGAACAGTTCTATTTCAAACCTTCCGTCGAGACACGGCAGGAGCTGAGCGAGGCGGATTTCGAGCTTCTGGCGCAGCTTCCGACCGAGGACCGCCGCAAGTTTCTGGACCTGCTGCGCGCCTCGGGCTTTTCCGAGGAAAGCCTGCGCGCGGCGGATGTCGCGATCGAGGTGGCAAGTCTCAATCTGGAAATCGCGGCCTCGGATGGCGGCGTTTCCATCGGATCCGGGGAAGGTGAGGCTTCGGCCAGCAGTTCCGAGGTGACGCTGACCGATTCGGCCGGCACAGAAATCGCCGCAGCCCCTGCCCCGGAACCCGAGCCGGAGTTTGAATTCGAGATCGTCGAGGGTGGCGTGACCATCGGGGACGCCCCTGCAGCACCCGATGCGCCGTTTGCACTGGCCGAGGCCGACCCGGCGCCAGCAGGCGAACCGGCAGCGACCGGAGAATTGGCCGTTGCCGCGCTGGACCCGGCGGTAACGCCGCCGTCCGCGCCCGACAGCGGGGCCAGTGCCCCGTCCAACCGCGTCGGCGCCATTGAGGATACGCCGATCGACCTGCTGCCGCAGCCCGATGTCACCCTCGCCATGGCCAACCCGGATGAGCAACCGCCGATCCGTCTGGCCGCCCTGACCTGGGAAACGCGCGGCATCATCGGGATCAATGCCCTGACGGTCGACCGGCTGCGCGTCGCCGGAAATGAGGTGACCCCCGACAATGAGGCCAATCGCGACCTGCTGGCCCGGATCGACCCGCGGCTGCTGAACCCGGCCGAGGAACAGGCCGCTCAAAGCCCTGCCGATGCGCGGGAACTGGCGCGCATGGCCCAGACCGAACTGCGCCGCCTTGGCTGCTATCATATGGGGATCGACGGGGCATGGGGTCCGGGATCGCGCACCGCGCTGACCAGTTATTACCTTGCCAAACGCAGCGTGCCCGACACGCTGGAACCCACGGACGAGCTGATCGAGGCGCTGAAGGGCGAGACCAAGGTCGTCTGTGAGGTCCGCGTCGCCAAGGCGGTCGTCAAAGGCAAGACCAAGGCGATCCTGCCCGTCAAGGCCGAAGTGCGCGACACCCGCCGTGTGAACAAGCAGACCGGCCGCGTGGTCGTCACCCAGACCGAGCGTAAATCGAATATCAAGAAGGGCCTGCTGAACCCCGGATCTTTCTAAGGGTTCGTTCTGGAAGGGGCTGCAAAGAAGCCGCAGGACAATCGCAATGTCCCGCGGCCTTTTGTTCCGCCGCTTCCCCTTGCGGTCACGGTGAAGACGAGATGATCCTCAGAACAGAAAAAGCGCCCGGCTTCGGGGCGCTTTTTTTATCCAGTTTGTGGCGGTAATATAGCCGTCAGCGCAGATCTACACGCAACTCTACGCGGCGGTTCTCGGGATCAAACTCATCGCCGGTGCGCGGCTGCGTCTTGCCCAGTCCGACCGCCGTCAGACGTTCCGGCGCCACCCCCAGATCAGCAAGGAAATCACGCACCGCCCTGGCCCGTGCCTCGGACAGGTCAAGATTGTAGTCATCGGTGCCGATTGCATCGGTATGGCCCTCGACCACGAACCGCGCGATCTCAAGCCGTTCATCCTGCATCATCTGCGCAAAGACCCCAAGGCTTTGCTGCGCCTCGGGCGTCAATTGTGCCGAATCAAGTTCAAACGTCACCAGCATGTCCAACCCCATCGGAGCAGCCGGTTGCTCACATTCCTGGGGCGTGCCGATGCAGATGCCCCTTGTGGCGCCCATATCGATGGAATTGATGAAGAATTCAACGAGTTCATCGGTCGTGTACTGGTCCTGAGCCATCACGCCAACGGGCGCGGCAAGGCTGGCGGCAAGGATCGAAGACAACAGAACAGGGCGCATGAAATTCTCCTTATCAATGCTGGTGATCATAGCCGGAAAGGCACTTCCGGTCAATGAAAGCAGAACCTATCGCGCCAACGCCAGCAGCCCCGAAACATCAAGATGCGCCTCAGGATGCCGGGCCAGCCGGTCCAGCACCGCATCGACCTCGGCCCCGTAATCCAGAGCTTATCCGCTGCCGCCCAGTCCTGCAGAAAGGCCCGGCGAAATGCGTCCGAGCCGAAAATGCCACGCAGGTAGCTGCCCATCACCCGCCCGTCTGTGGAAACCGCGCCTTCGGGCTGCCCGGTCACCATGGCAAAGGGCCGTGCGCGGCCCGGCCCGCTGCTGCGGCCGATATGGATCTCATAGCCCTGCATATCGGTGCCGCTGGCCAGATGCCGGGCGCGCACCCGCTCCAGCCGCTTGTCGGGCGTCATTTCGGTCTCGATCTCCGGCATCCCCAGACCCGCCACCGTGCCGGGCGGGCCCTCGATCCCGCCGGGGTCGCGGATCACGCGGCTCAGCGTCTGATAGCCGCCGCACAGCCCCAGAATCGCGCGCCCCCGCCGGTGATGCGCCACCAGATCCACATCCCGGCCCTGCGCGCGCAGAAAGGCCAGATCACCACAGGTCGATTTTGTGCCCGGCAGGATCACCAGATCGGTATCGCCCGGCAGCGCCTCACCCGGTTGCAGAATGGTCAGGCTGACGCCGGGTTCCTGCGCCAGCGGGTCCAGATCGTCGAAATTGGCAATCCGCGACAGGCCCAGACAGACGATCCGCAACGCCCCCGTCCCGTGACGGCGCGGAAGGTCCAGCGCATCCTCGGCCGGAAGACGGGCCGCCTCGGGAAAATAGGGCAGGACACCGAAACCCTGCCAGCCGCTGCGCGCCGCAATCAGCCGATAGCCTTCATCAAACAGCGTAACATCGCCCCGGAACTTGTTGATGATGAAGCCTTTCACCATGGCAGCATCCGTAGGGCCCAGCACCGCCTGCGTGCCGATCACCTGCGCGATCACGCCGCCCCGGTCGATATCCCCCACCAGCACCATCGGCACCGACGCCGCCCGGGCAAAGCCCATATTCGCGACATCCCGCGCCCGCAGATTGACCTCGGCAGGGCTGCCCGCGCCTTCGACGATCACCAGATCCGCCGCCGCCGCAAGCCGGTGGAAACTGTCCGGAACCGGCGCCATCAGTCCGGCCTTCAATGCGCTTTAATCGCGCGCACGGGTCGTGGTCAGCCGCCGCGCCTGCACGATGACCTGCGCGCCGGTTTCCGATTCGGGCTTCAGCAGGACAGGATTCATATCCGTCACCGGCTCCACCCCGCAGGCCAGCGCCTGCGCCCGCCCGATCTCAACGCCATCGGCGGTGACGGCGGCATTGTTCGACATGTTCTGCGGCTTGAAGGGCAAAACCGTAAGGCCCCGATTGCGAGCGGCCCGGCACAGGCCCGCAACCAGCAGCGACTTGCCGACATTCGACCCCGCCCCCTGGATCATCAGTGCAGGCATGGCAGATCCCCGAACGCAGCGCGGCGGATGCTGCGGGAGCCTCCGGCGGAGGTATTTTCCGCCAAGATGAACGCCGCAGCAAAAGGCAGGGGGCGCCGCGCCCCCGTCCACTGGAACAAAGAGGGCGCGGCGCTTTCACCTTGGGCGGTCATCGGGACCTCTCCCTGTGCCGCAGATTCAGAATTGCCCGAACCGGTTACCATTCGGTTGCTTTCATCATGGCCCAAATACCTCGGGGGTGAGCGCGCCAGCGCGAGGGGGCAGCGCCCCCTTGCCTGCTTCAGAACTCGACGCCCTTCCGGGCCTTGATGCCCGCGCGGAACGGATGTTTCACCAGCATCATCTCGGTCACCAGATCGGCAGCCTCGATCAGGTCGGGTTTCGCGTTGCGCCCGGTCAGCACGACATGGGTCAAGGGCGGTTTTTCGGTCGCCAGAAAAACCAGCACCTAGGCGACATCCAGATAATCATAGCGCAGCGCGATATTGATCTCATCCAGCAACACCAGCCGGATCGCCGGATCGCGGATCAGATCCTTGGCCTTTTCCCAGCCCGCCCTTGCGGCGGCGATATCGCGTTCGCGGTCTTGGGTTTCCCGGGTAAAGCCCACTCCCATCGCGTGAAACTGGCACAGATGCGGGAAATGCGTCTCGATCAGGCGCCGTTCGCCGGTGTCCTGATCCAGAGCTCGGGCCTTGCCTTGCCGAAACCGCTGTTGAAGGCGTTTGACTGGCCCGCAATCCGCTCGCGCATCACCGTTGACGGCGTTGTGGTGCGGCCCGCCACCGCGATCCGCGCACATCTGCGGCAGGCGAGAGGCGCCGATCTGGTGATCGCCGAAGGGTCGATGGGCCTTTTCGACGGCGTGGCCCACCGGGGCGAGACCGGAAACGGCGCCAGTGCCGATATCGCGGCTCTGGCGGGCTGGCCGGTGATTCTGGTGCTGGACATCTCGGGGCAGGTGCAATCGGCGGCGGCGGTGGCGCTTGGCTTTGTACGGCTGTGCCCGGGACTGCGGCTGGCCGGGGTGATCCTGAACCGCGCCGCCTCATCCCGGCATGAGGCGCTGGCCCGGGCGGGCATGGCCGAGGCCCGGATTCCGGTGTTTGGCACCCTGCCCAAAAACGGCGATGTCACCCTGCCCGAACGGCATCTGGGCCTTGTGCAGGCCTTTGAAAGTGCCGGCCTGGCTGACCGGCTGGCCGGGCTTGCGTCCTTCGCCGAACGCCATCTGGACCTTGACGCGATCCGCGCCGCCGCCGCCCCGGACACGCCCAGGGATGAGGCTGCGCTGCCCGCAAGGCCACCCCTGCCGCCCCCCGGCCAGCGCATCGCGCTGGCGCAGGACGCGGCGTTCAGCTTTCTCTATCCGCATCAGCTGGCAGGCTGGCGCGCCGCCGGGGCAGAGATCCTGCCCTTTTCGCCGCTGGCTGACACACCCCCACCCGATGCCGCCAATTGCTGCTGGCTGCCGGGCGGCTATCCCGAGCTTCATGCCGGGGCTCTGTCCGGGGCCGCGCGTTTTCTGACGGGTCTGCGGCAGTTCGCCGATACCCGTCCCGTCCATGGTGAATGCGGCGGCTTCATGGTTCTGGGGCAAAGCCTGACCGACAAGGACGGGATCACGCATCCGATGGCCGGGCTGCTTGGGCATGCAACCTCCTATGCCAGCCGCCGGATGCATCTGGGCTATCGCGCGGCGCGGCTGTTGCAGCCGATGCCGGGGCTTGCGGCGGGACAGGTGCTGCGCGGGCATGAGTTTCACTATTCGACGCAAGGCACGCACCCGAACGGCAGTGCCGATCAGCCGCTTTCCGAAATCCGCGACGCCAATGACAGCCCCCTGCCCGAGGGTGGCGGCTTTCGCCGGATGGCGGGTGGCGGATCGGTCAGCGGCAACGGAGGGCATCCCGTTGACCCGCCGCCTGACGGCGCGCCGCGTGCAATTCGTGACCGGCGCCGATGTGACCGGCGATCTGCCCGAGGGGCTGAACTGGGCGGCGCTGGCCGATCCGGAGGCGACCACAGTGGTCTATATGGGAAAGCGCACCTGCGCTGCCCTCGCCACCGCCCTGATCGCAGAGGGCCTGCCCGGCGAAACGCCCGTGCTGCTGGCCGAAGGTGTCTCGCCCCCCGGTCAGCGCCTGACGCGCGGCAGGCTGGCGGGGCTTGAGACACTGGCGGCGGACGCAGGGGAGGGTCCGGTGCTGATCCTCATCGGGCCTTTGGCCGGGGCCAACCCTTGACGCCGGGCGCGGCGCGGGCTGAAGGGTTCGGGCCTTGTGACGCCGCGCGTGCGCAACCCGGCCTCATCGGGCATCCCCGCGACGGGGGGCAGGCCCGCCCTGCCCCCTTTTTATCCCGATTTCCCTTACCGATCACCGGACCGCACCATGCCCTCCCCATTTGATCTGACGCTGATCGGCATCGGTACCGGGGATCCCGGGCATCTGACGCTGCAGGCGATCCGCGCGATCAACCGCGACGATCTGGTGCTGATCCCGCGCAAGGGGGCGGCGAAATCCGATCTGGCCGAACTGCGCCATGCGATCCTGACCGAAGTGCTGACCCGCCCCGTTCCGGTCGCCGAGTTCGACCTGCCCGAGCGCGACCCCGCCATCCCGGATTACCGCAGGCGGGTCGAGGCCTAGCATGACACGATTGCCGAAGTCTGGGCCAGCACCATCGCGGCCCGCCTGCCAGAGGCCGCCCGTGCGCACGCCCCGGCCCGCGTTGCCCTGCTGGTCTGGGGGGATCCGTCGCTTTACGACAGCACGCTGCGCATCGCGGCCCGGCTGTCACCCGCGCCCGCAATCACCGTCATTCCGGGCCTGACCTCGCTGCAGATCCTGACTGCCGCGCATCGGATCCCACTCCATGATCTGGCGGGCGCGGTCACGATCACCACGGGCCGCAACCTGCGCGATCACGGCTGGCCCGCCGGATCAAGCCGGATTGCCGTCATGCTGGATGGCGGTTGCGCCTTTGGCGGACTGCCGCCCAAGGGGGTTCATATCTGGTGGGGCGGCTATGTCGGGATGGCGGAGGAATGCCTGATCGCAGGGCCGCTGGCCGTGGCCGCCGCGCGGATCATCGAAACCCGCGCCCGGCTGCGCGCCCGCCATGGCTGGATCATGGATATCTCTATCCTGTCGCGCGACTGACCGGCGCGCCCATCCTGCCGCCAAAGGCCAGCAGTCACAGAACGCCCGCGCGGCTTGCCCTTTCATCTTGGCGAAAATACCTAACTCCTGCAGGCAGCCCCCGGAACGCCGTCACAGTAAAGGGCACCCAAAAACCCGGCACCCGCCATCAGCGGATCAGGATAGCCCGGAAATCATTGACATTCGTGCCGGTCGGCCCCGGCACGAACAGATCACCCGAGGCCTCAAAGGCCGAATAGGCGTCATTGCCCGCCAGATCCGCCGCAGGGTCGCGCCCCGCCGCACGCAGCCGCGCGGCGGTGCCGCCATCGGCAAAGGCCCCGGCATTGTCTTCCGACCCGTCAATCCCGTCGGTATCGGCGGCAAGGGCCGTCATCGGCAGCCCCTCACCCGCCAGCGCCAGCGCCAGCAGGAATTCACTGTTGCGCCCGCCGCGTCCCATGCCGCGCCCCCGATCACGCAGCGTCACGGTGGTCTCTCCCCCCGACAGGATCACGACAGGGCGCTTGAAGGGTCGGTCGCGCAACGCCACTTCGCGCGCGATGGCGGCATGGACGCGGGCCACGTCGCGCGCCTCGCCCTCAATCGCATCCGACAGAATCACCGCCGGAACCCCCACCGCTTCGGCCTTCGCCGCCGCCGCCTCAAGCGAGATCCGGGCCGAGGCCATGACCCGCACCTCTTGCCCGGCAAAGACCGGATCATCAGGCATGGGGGCGGTGCCCTCCTCCCCCGCCAGCCAATCGGCAATCCGGGGCGGCAGGTCGATCCGCCAGCTTTGCACCAGCGCGCGCGCTTCGGCGCGCCCCTTGGCATCGGGCACGGTCGGCCCCGAGGCAACCTGCGCCGGATCATCGCCCGGCACATCCGACACCACCAGCGAGACCAGCCGCGCCGGATGGCAAGCCGCCGCCAGCCGCCCGCCCTTGATGCCGGAAACCTGCTTGCGGATCGCGTTCATGACCGAGATCGGCGCGCCAGAGGCCAGCAGGGCGCGGTTGAGTGCCGCCTCGTCCTCCAGCCCCATATCTCCGGGCGGCATGGGCAGAAGCGCGGAACCGCCGCCGCAGATCAGGGCGACGACCAGATCATCGGGCGTCAGATCCGCAACCGCCGCGAACAGGGCGCGGGCGGCCTCCATCCCCGCCGCATCGGGCACGGGATGGGCGGCCTCCATCACCCGGATGGTGCGGGTCGGGCAGCCATAGCCATGGCGCGTAACAACCACCCCGTCCAGCGGCGCGGGCCAGAGCCGTTCAAAGGCGGCGGCAAGCTGCGCCGCACCCTTGCCCGCGCCGATCACCACCGTCCGCCCCTTGGGCGGGTCGGGCAGATGGGGCCGCAAGGCGGTTTCGGGATCGGCGGCCCGGACGGCAGCATCGAAAAGCGAGGCAAGAAAAGTGCGGTCATCCTGTGTCATGGCGCGGAGATCAGCATGGATGCGCCAGACCCGCAAGGGTTGATCGGCAGGGATTTTCGGCGCGGGAAAGCCCTGATGCCTCTCACACCGATCATCATTAACCGGGCAGTAACCGAATCGCCCTAGCACTGATGGGGCCGGGTGATCCGGCCGCTGCTTGCACAGCGACCCATAAGCACCCCCCAGCCCGCCCCGCCGGATCACCCGGCGGGGCAACTGGCCTTGCCGGGCGGGATCGCGCAGGGTCGTCCAGGCGTATCGTTGCCCTCCCGACACAGCTGATGTGAGAATGATACTGTCTGCACCCTTCCCCCTGGCGGGCATCCTCCCCCGACGCATATCACGCCTCAGTTCACGACACGGATCGGCAGGGGCTATGCCTCCGATAGAAATCCCTTATCATTACTCAGGGTTCCATTCGGGAAGGGCGATCGTGCTCAACAAACTGGAAATGTTTCTGGCCCTTGCCAAAGAGGGCCATTTCGGCCGCGCCGCGACCAAGATGGGTATTGCACAGCCAACGCTTTCAACCGGGATCCGGCAGTTGGAGGATCAGCTGGGCGTGCAGCTTGTGATCCGGGGCTCGCATTACGGCGGGCTGACGCCCGAGGGACAGCGCGCCCTGCACTGGGCACGTCAGATCGTCGGCGATGCGCGGCAATTGCGCGAAGAAATGCGCCATGCGCGGGAAGGGCTTTCGGGCGCGATCCGTCTGGCGGTGATCCCGACCGCGCTGACATGGGCGGCACGTCTGACCGCGCGTTTCAGCGCGGCCCATCCGAATGTGCGCTTCACCGTGCTGTCGCGCACCTCGGTCGAGATCCTGTCGATGCTGGAAAATCTCGATATCGACGCGGGAATTTCCTATCTCGACAATGAACCCACGGGCCGGGTCAGCACCGAACCGCTTTACAATGAACGCTATATGCTGGTCTGCCGCGAGGACGCGGAGCTTGCGGGGCGCGCCTCGGTCGGCTGGGGGGATCTGGCGGGGCTGCGGCTATGCCTGCTGACCCCGGACATGCAGAACCGCCGGATCGTGAATCGTCGCTTTGCCGAGGCGGGCATCGCCCCCGAGGCACGGATCGAGGCCAATTCGACGGTGGTTCTGGTCGCCAATGTGCTGGAGGGCGGATGGGCAACGATCCTGCCCTCGGACATGGCGGCCTTTCTGACCGTCGGAAAACCCCTGCGCGCGATCCCGCTGGGGGATGCCGGGTGGAGCCATCGGGTCGGGCTGGTCGCGCCTTATCGCGAACCGCATACGCCGGTCTTGCAGGAGTTGCTGACCACGGCGCGGCGGCTTTCGGAACTGGCGGATTGATAGTCAAATCCTATCACTTGACGGAAAAGCGTTATTGATTTTACGATTGATCCGCGCCAGACCAGCCCCGACAGGACCGGAATTTTCCGGACAGGAAGGAGCAGAGCCATGCCGCAGCTTTTGGCAGAGCCAACCGAAGCGCAGATCCGGGATGTGATCGCACCTTTGCAGGGGCTGGAAGGTCCATTGCTGCCGATGCTGCATGCGCTGCAGGAGCATTGGGGATATGTGCCGCAGGCGGCGGCGCCGGTGATCTGCGCCGCGCTGAACATCTCGCGCGCCGAATTTCACGGCGTGGTCAGCTTTTACCATGATTTCCGTGAGGCCCCTGCCGGGCGGCATGTGCTGAAGATCTGCCGGGCCGAGGCCTGTCAGGCCATGGGCGGCACCGAACTGGCCGGGGTGGCGCTGGACCGGCTGGGCGTGGACTGGCATGGCACGACCGCCAATGGCGCGGTGACGGTGGAACCGGTTTATTGCCTGGGCCTGTGCGCCTGTGCGCCTGCGGCGATGATCGACGGGCGCGTGGTCGGGCGGCTGGATGCCGAGGGCATGACAAAGCTGTGCGCGGAGGCCGGGGCATGAAGATCTATGTTCCGCAGGACAGCGCCGCCAAAGCTGTGGGTGCCGATGCCGTGGCCGGGGCCATTCAGGACGAGGCCGCACGGCGCGGGCTTGAGATTACCCTGATCCGCAACGGATCGCGCGGGATGTGCTGGCTGGAACCGCTGGTCGAGATTGACAGCGGTTCGGGGCGGCAGGCCTTCGGCCCGGTGACAGTGGCCGATGTGCCTGCACTGCTGGATGGCACGCTGGCCGGTCACGGCGCGGTCGAGGAAATTCCCTTCTTCGCGCGCCAGACGCGGCTGACCTTCGCGCGTTGCGGGCTGATCGACCCGCTGGATCTGGACGATTACCGCGCCCATGGCGGGCTGGCTGGTCTAGTCCGCGCGGCGGCAATGACCGGGGCCGAGATCGTGGCCGAGGTGACCGCCAGCGGGCTGCGCGGACGTGGCGGCGCGGGCTTTCCGACCGGCATCAAGTGGAAAACCGTGCATGATGCGCCCGGGCCGCAGAAATATATCGTCTGCAATGCAGATGAAGGCGACAGCGGCACCTTTGCCGACCGCATGATCATGGAAGGCGACCCTTTCAGCCTGATCGAGGGGATGGCGATTGCCGGGCTCGGGGTCGGGGCGACCAAGGGCTATGTCTATCTGCGGTCGGAATATCCCGATGCAATCCGGATGATGGAGGCCGCCCTGCGCATCGCGCGTCAGGCCGGCATACTGGGCGCCGATGTCATGGGGTCGGGCCGCGCCTTCGACATGGAGATCCGCATGGGCGCAGGCGCCTATGTCTGTGGTGAGGAAACCAGCCTGCTGAACTCGCTGGAGGGCAAGCGCGGCGTTGTGCGGGCCAAGCCCCCCCTGCCCGCACTGGAAGGTTTCCTTGGCCGCCCGACGGTGGTGAACAATGTCATCTCGCTGGCCTCGGTGCCGGTGATCTTTGAAAAAGGGGCCGCGCATTATGCGGCCTTCGGCACGGGCCGGTCGCGCGGCACGGTGACGCTGCAGATCGCGGGCAATGTGGCGCGCGGCGGGCTCTTTGAAACCGCCTTCGGCCTCAGCCTTGGTGAGGTGGTGAACGATATCGCGGGCGGCACGGCGACGGGGCGTCCGGTCAAGGCGGTGCAGGTGGGCGGCCCGCTGGGGGCCTATATGCCGGTGTCGAAATTCGACACGGCCCTGGGATATGAGGATTTCGACGCGGCAGGCGGGTTGATCGGCCATGCCGGGCTGGTGGTCTTCGATGACCGGGCCGATATGCTGGGGATGGCGCGGTTCGCAATGGAATTCTGCGCGGTGGAATCCTGCGGCAAATGCACGCCCTGCCGCATCGGCGCGGTGCGCGGCGTGGAAACCATCGACCGGATCGCGGCAGGCGACAGCGCGGCAATCCCGGTGCTGACCGATCTGTGCGAGACCATGAAGGACGGATCGCTGTGTGCGCTTGGCGGCTTCACGCCCTTCCCGGTGATGTCAGCGCTGACGCATTTCCCGGATGATTTCGTGCGCCACAAGGAGGCCGCGGAATGAGTGACAAGGTAAAGGGCCCGGCCTCTTACTTTCCGTCCATCGAAAAGTCCTATGGGCAACCGGTCGCCCATTGGCTTGATCTGATCGCCGCGCGCTCCGATCTTAAACATATGGAACTGGTGGCCCTGCTGAAAGCCGAACACGGGCTTGGCCATGGCCATGCCAATGCGCTTGTCGCCCATGCCAAAAGCCTCAAGGAGTGACCCGATGAAGGATTTCATCATTCCGACCGATGATCGCGATCTTGGCACCCCCGCCCGCGACGGTGCCCCCGTAACCCTGTCCATCGACGGGGTCGAGGTGACGGTGCCCGGCGGCACAAGCGTGATGCGCGCGGCCGCACTGGCGGGGCTGACCATCCCGAAACTGTGCGCCACCGACAATGTCGAGGCCTTTGGCTCCTGCCGGCTTTGCGTCGTGGAAATCGAGGGGCGGCGCGGCACGCCCGCCAGCTGCACCACACCGGTCGCGCCGGGAATGGTTGTGCAGACCCAGAATGACAAACTGCGCAAGCTGCGGCGCGGGGTGATGGAACTTTACATCTCGGACCATCCGCTGGACTGCCTGACCTGTTCGGCCAATGGCGATTGCGAATTGCAGGACATGGCGGGGGCCGTGGGCCTGCGCGATGTGCGTTATTCGACCGGGGCGAACCATTATTCCGCAGCCGGAAACGGGATGCTGACGCCGCGCGATGCGCGTGCAACACGCACCGCCCCGGCGGGAGATCTGGGCAATCCGAACTATATCCCCAAGGATGAAAGCAATCCCTATTTCACCTATGACCCGGCGAAATGCATCGTCTGTTCGCGCTGCGTGCGCGCCTGCGAAGAGGTGCAGGGCACGTTCGCGCTGACGATCGAAGGGCGCGGCTTTGACAGCCGGGTATCCTTCGGCGCGAAAACCGATGATGCACTGGCCTCCGATTGCGTGTCCTGCGGCGCCTGCGTGCAGGCCTGCCCGACCGCGACGCTGCAGGAAAAATCAGTGGTCGAACTGGGCACGCCCACGCGGTCGGTCATCACGACCTGCGCCTATTGCGGGGTCGGTTGCAGCTTCAAGGCGGAACTGAACGGCGATCAGCTTGTGCGCATGGTGCCGTGGAAGCACGGCAAGGCCAATCGCGGCCATTCCTGCGTCAAGGGGCGCTTCGCCTATGGCTATGCCAGCCACAAGGACCGCATCCTGAACCCGATGATCCGCGACAGCATCGACCAGCCCTGGCGTGAGGTCAGCTGGGACGAGGCGCTGGGTTTTGCCGCCTCACGCATGCGGGGGTTGCAGGAAAAATACGGCCGCAAATCCATCGGCGTCATCACCTCCAGCCGCTGCACGAATGAAGAAACCTATTTGGTGCAGAAACTGGCCCGGGCGGTGTTCGGCAACAACAATACCGATACCTGCGCGCGGGTCTGCCATTCGCCCACGGGTTACGGGCTGGGCCAGACCTTCGGCACCTCGGCGGGAACGCAGGATTTCGACAGCGTCGAACAGTCCGATGTGATCATGGTGATCGGCGCGAACCCCCATGCGGGCCATCCGGTTTTCGCCAGCCGCATGAAAAAGCGCCTTCGCGCCGGTGCCAAGCTGATCGTGATCGACCCGCGCCGCACCGAAACGGTTGAGGGGCCGCATTACCGCGCCGCCCATCACCTTCCCCTGCGTCCGGGCACCAATGTCGCCGTGGTGACCGCCATGGCCCATGTGATCGTGACCGAAGGGCTGATGAATGAGTCCTTCATCCGCGAACGCTGTGACTGGGACGAGTTCCAGCATTATGCCGAATTCGTGGGCCAGCCCAAGAACAGCCCCGAGGCGACCGAGATGCTGACCGGGGTTCCGGCGGCGGATCTGCGCGCGGCGGCGCGGCTTTATGCGACGGGCGGCAATGGCGCGATCTATTACGGGCTGGGTGTGACCGAACACAGCCAGGGATCGACCACCGTCATGGGCATCGCGAACCTTGCCATGCTGACCGGCAATATCGGGCGGCAGGGCGTGGGCGTGAACCCGCTGCGCGGCCAGAACAATGTGCAGGGTGCCTGCGACATGGGGTCCTTCCCGCATGAACTGCCCGGATATCGTCATGTGAAGGGTGCCGAGGTGCGTGCGGTGTTCGAAAGCCTTTGGGGGGTGGAGCTTGACCCCGAGCCGGGCCTGCGCATCCCCAACATGCTGGATGCCGCCGTTTCGGGCAACTTCAAGGGGCTGTACTGTCAGGGGGAGGATATCCTGCAATCGGACCCCGACACCAAACATGTCGCGGCGGGTCTGGCGGCGATGGAATGCGTGATCGTGCATGATCTCTTTCTGAACGAGACCGCGAATTACGCCCATGTCTTCCTGCCGGGATCGACCTTCCTTGAAAAGGACGGCACCTTCACCAATGCCGAACGCCGCATCAACCGCGTGCGCCGGGTGATGGCGCCCCGCAACGGCTATGAGGACTGGGAGATCACCCAGTTGCTGGCCCGCGCGATGGGGGCCAACTGGGGCTATACCCATCCTGCCCAGATCATGGATGAAATCGCGGCCACGACCCCCAGTTTCGCGGGCGTCGATTACGCGATGCTTGAGGAAAAAGGCTCGGTCCAGTGGCCCTGCAACGAGAAATCACCCGAAGGCACGCCCTTGATGCATGTCGACGGTTTCGTGCGCGGCAAGGGGCGGTTCATCGTCACCGAATATGTCGCGACCGATGAACGCAGCGGCCCGCGCTATCCGCTGCTGCTGACGACGGGGCGGATCCTGTCGCAATACAATGTCGGCGCGCAGACCCGGCGGACGGCGAATGTGGTCTGGCACGATCAGGACGTGCTGGAGGTCCATCCCCATGACGCCGAACAGCGCGGCATCAATGAAGGCGACTGGGTGAAACTGGCCTCGCGGTCCGGTGAGACGACGCTGCGCGCGACGATCACCGACAAGGTCAGCCCCGGTGTGGTCTATACGACCTTCCACCACCCGACGACGCAGGCCAATGTCATCACTACCGATTTTTCGGACTGGGCAACGAACTGCCCGGAATACAAGGTGACGGCGGTGCAGGTCAGCCCTTCGAACGGTCCCAGCGAATGGCAGGAGGATTACGCCGCACAGGCAGCCCTGGCGCGCCGCATCCTGCCCGCTGCGGAATGACGATGCAGCGCCCGCCGCTTTACACCTCGGTGCCGGGCCGGGCGGTCCGGCCCGAGGGCGGCGGCGCGATCCATCGCGCCCTGCCCGCCGAGGTGGCGGTGGCGCTGGTCTTTGACGGCTCCACCCAGGCCGTGATGATGGCAACGCCGGGCGATATCCGCGATTTCGTCACCGGTTTTGCGCTGTCCGAAGGCATCATCGCCAGCCCGGATGAGATCGAGAGTTTCGAGGAGGTCGCGCAACCGGGCGGGATCGAGGCGCGGGTCTGGCTGCGCGGTGACCGGGGCGCTGACCTGACCGCGCGGCGGCGCGCCATGACCGGGCCGGTCGGCTGCGGGCTGTGCGGCATCGACAGTCTGGCCGAGGCGAACCGCCCCCTGCCCGTCCTGCCCGAAACCGGTCTGCGGCTGTCTGCCAGCGATATCCTGCGCGCAGGTGCGGATCTGCGGCAGCATCAACCACTGCATGCCCGCACCCGCGCAACCCATGCGGCCGCCTTCCTGCGCCCCAATGAAGGGATAGTTCTGCTGCGCGAGGATGTCGGCCGCCACAATGCGCTGGACAAATTGCTGGGCGCGCTGGCCCTTGCCGGAACCGATCCCGGCACGGGCGCGATTTACATGACCAGCCGGTTGTCGATGGAACTGGTGCAGAAGGCCGCGATTGCGGGCTGCCCGGTGCTGATCGCCGTTTCGGCCCCGACCGCCCATGCCCTGCAACTGGCCGAGGCCACGGGCATGACCCTTGCCGCCTTCGCGCGGGAGGATGGGTTTGACCTATACTCCCGCCCCGACCGTATATTGACCGAGGTTTCCGATGTCGCCTGACAAACTTGTCCGCATGGCCAATCAGATCGCCACCTTCTTTCGCAGCCAGCCCGGAACCGATCAGGCGGACCGCGTGGCCGCCCATCTGCGCGATTTCTGGGATCCGTCGATGCGCGCGGCCCTTGCCGCCCATCTGGCGAAGGGCGGCGAAGGTCTGGATGATCTGGCGCGTGAGGCAGCGCAGAAGGTCTGACGCGGATCTGCGCCCCCGGTCGGTCGGCCCCCGCCGTAAACCCGTCCGCTCAGACCCCGGTGCCGTTCTGGCCCGGCTCGTCCTCGTCATGCGGCGCATCGCCATGCTCCGCCATCAGCCGACCCTGCGCCATGAAAAACACAAACAGCGCCGCCGTCAGACCGAAAGTCTTGAAATTCACCCAGATCTCGGTGGAAAAACTCCGCCAGACCACTTCATTCGCGATGGCAAGAAAGGCGAAGAACAGCGCCAGCCGCTTGGTCAGGATCATCCAGCCTGCGGGTTTCATCGGCAGCGCCTCACCCATGACCAGTTGCAGCCAGCTTTGGCCCCGGGCAAGGCCGATACCAAGCGCCACCGCGAACAGCGCATAGATCATCGTCGGCTTCATCTTGAAGAAGCGTTCATCGTTCAGCCAGACCGAAAGCCCGCCAAAGACGACGACCAGAATGACGGTCGCGATCTGCATCCGCGACAGTTTTCCGGTCAGTTTCCACAGGATCGCCGTGGTCAGGATCATCAGCGGGATGAAGGCGGCGGTGACGATGATGAAGCCGTCATAATTGGTGCCGCCAATGGAAAAGACCCGATCCTTCAGCATCACATAGCCGATGAAGAAGGCCGCGATCGGCCCCATTTCCAGCGCGAGTTTCAGACCCGTTCCGATTTTCTGTTCCGCCATGGCGCCCTTGCCCCTTCCCTGTCTCTTGCCGTCACCCGGCCATCACCGCCACCGCACCCAACGCGATCAGCGTCATCAACGCAAGCTGCGCCCGTGTCACCCGTTCCTTCAGCACCAGCCAGCCGATGAGCGCTGCAAAGACGGTCGAGGTTTCGCGCAGCACCGCCGCCTCACCGACCTTGTCGATGCGCGTGGCCAGCATGATGCCGCCAAAACTGAAATAGGCCACGACGGCGCCAAGGATCCCCCGCTTCCATAAAGGCACGAGATCGGCCCAGGGCAAGGCCCGCAGGCGCCGCTGCATCACCAGCGGCATGAAGATCCCGTCCAGCATGAAGAACCATGCAAGAAAGGTGAAGGGATCGGCGGTGGCGCGGATGCCATAGGCGTCATAGGTCGTGTAAAGCGCCACGAAAAACCCGGTGCCGACCGCCAGCCAGAGTGCGGCCGCCAATGTATCGCGCGAGACGGTGACATGGCGTAGATTGTAGACCGCAAGGCCAAGGATTCCCGCCACCAGTGTCAAAAGCCCCGCCCATTGGCCCGGTGCGAAATATTCCCCGAAGATCAGCCCCGCCCCAAGCACCGAAAAGATCGGCCCCGTGCCGCGCACCACCGGATAGACCACCGTATAGGCGCCGCGCGAATAGGTCATCGCCTGCAGGATCTTGTATCCGATATGGATCGCCACCGCGCCCGCGAAGATCGGCCACATATGCGGCTCGGGCCAGGGCACGACGAAGAAGGCAAAGGGGGCCGCGATCAGCCCGTAACTGGCATCAATCGCGGCGCGCGACAGCCAAGGATCGTGCCGCCCCTTCTGCAAGGCGCCAAACAGCGCATGCAGCAAGGCCGCCATCAGCGCCAGCGCCAGCGCGACGCGGCTGCCTGCCGCCGTGCCCTCAAGCGAAATCAGCCATTCGGTCATCAGGGGTGATCCTTACCGCAGGAATCGGCGGGGGCCAGCCCCCGCACCCCCGAGGTATTTGTGCCGGGATGAAAGGGGATGTTCAGCGGTCGAGCCCCACCAGCGCGCGGGCGAAATCATCGGGGTCGAAAGGCGAAAGGTCGTCGATCTGCTCCCCCACCCCGATGGCATGGATCGGCAGGCCGAAGCGGTCGGCCAGAGCGACCAAAACGCCGCCCTTGGCGGTGCCGTCGAGTTTCGTCATCACAAGACCCGAGACATCGGCCAGTTTGCGGAAGATCTCGACCTGCGCCAGCGCGTTCTGGCCCGTGGTCGCATCGAGGACCAGCAGCGTGTTATGCGGCGCCTCGGGATCCTTCTTGCGGATGACGCGGACGATCTTGGTCAATTCCTCCATCAGATCGGCCCGGTTCTGCAGCCGCCCCGCCGTGTCGATCAGCAGAAGATCGGCACCGCTGTCCTGTGCACGCCCCATCGCATCGAAGGCAAGGCTGGCGGGGTCGGAGCCTTCGGGCGCGGTCAGCACCGGCACACCCGCGCGGCTACCCCAGACCTGCAGCTGTTCAACGGCGGCGGCGCGGAACGTGTCACCCGCCGCGATGACGACCGATTTTCCGGCGGCCTTGAACTGGCTGGCCAGTTTGCCGATCGTCGTGGTCTTGCCCGACCCGTTCACCCCCACGACAAGCACGACCTGCGGGCGTTTTGGATACAGCGGCATCGGGCGGGCGACCGGCTCCATGATGCGCGCGACCTCGGCGGCAAGTGCCTCGCGGATCTCGGTGGCGGTGACGCGGCGGCCCATGCGGCCCTCGGCGATATTGGCGGCGACGCGCAGGGCGGTTTCCACCCCCATATCGGCGGCGATCAGCACCTCTTCGAGGCTTTCGAGCATCGCATCATCGAATTCGCGCCGGGCCTCGGGCGCGGTCTGGCCCAGCAGGCGGCCAAGAATGCCGGGTTTCGCTGCGGGCTGCGGCGCGGTCGGAGGGGCCGCGGGCGGGGCCACTGGGGAGACCATCGGGGGCACGACCGGTTCGGGAATGGCCGCGACAGGAGGGATGACCGGCGGGGCGACAGCAGGCAGGGCGGCGGGGGGCGTCGTGGTGGGGGGGGGATTTTCGGCAGCGTCTGATGCGGGAGCGTCATTCACCAGCGCCTCCAGCCCCTCACCGAGCTTGTCGGAGGAGCGGAACATCCGGTCCTTGAGTTTCTTGAAGAAGGACATTGGCAATGGCTCCGCAGCTGTGCTGAGTTCCCACCTAATCAATCAGGGCGCGGGATGGAAGGGCAGGATGCCGCCGGGAAGCGCGCCAAACACGGCCCCTGCAAGGATCAGCGCCTGTCCCAGCCAATAGGCGGGCCAGAGCGCCAGCGACAGGCTGCGCCGCCGCGCAGGCGTCACCGGACGGAACAGGGCCAGCGCCAGCAGCAGATCCGACAGGATGAACAGCGCCGCGCCCGCCAGCGCCGGGATATTCGGTGAGGCAAGTGCGGCAAGACCCATGGCGCAGATCACGGCGACATAGGCCGCGACGGCCGGTCGCAACGCGCCGGTATGCGGCAAAAGCCAGCCTTGGGTCGACAGCGACAGCGCCAGCAACCCTGCCATAGCGGCCAGACGCAGCGCGTCGGGGGGTGCTGCCTGTCCCAGAAACCACTGCGCATAGGCCAGATGACCCAGCGCGAAGGCCGCCATCCCCGCCAGAAAGGCGCGATTGCCCGGGCGCGACAGGGCCAGATCGCCCAGCGCCCCCAAGGCAAGCCCCGCCGTTATAGGCCATGGCGCAACCAGCAGGGCCGCCAGCACCGCCAGTCCGCCCACCGCCGCCGTCTTGACCGCCGAGCGGACTGGGCCGTGGCCTTCCCGCGGGGCATATGCGATCCAGTAGATCAGTGCCGCAAGACCTGCGGTTGCGGCGGCAAGCGGCAGCATGACCGGCAGATCCTCCATCACGCTTTGCAGTCCCGTCCCTGTGATCTGTCGCCGTTTCCCGTCATCTGCCTGCCCTGTTTCGCGGGCCGCGTTTCCGGCTGTTACACCCGCCGCATCATGCTAGATTGCGCGCCGATGCGAGACAAGTTGCCCCTGCCCGCGATGGCGCTTTTTGCGCTAGCCTCCGGTCTTCCGGCGGGGCTGATCGCGCTTGCCGCCTTGCTGGGCGGCGGCTGGGTCTGGCTGCCCTTCCTCTATATGGCCTTTCTGACGGTGATGCTGGACCAGATCATCCCGCTGGTCGCGCCCGAGGCGCCCGAGGGGGCGGAATTTCCGGCAGCCGATGCGCTGCTGGTGGCTTTGGGCCTTGCGCATCTGTGCCTGTTGCCGCTGGTTGTTCACGCCGTTGCAGGGCAGAACGGGCTGAGCATGGGGCAACGGGTGCTTCTGTTCTTCGGGGCGGGGTTGTGGTTCGGGCAGGTGGCCAACCCGGCCGCGCATGAGCTGATCCATCGCGGCAATCGCTGGATGTTCCGGCTGGGGGTGGCGGTCTATGGCTCGGTGCTGTTCGGGCATCACGCCTCGGCGCATCGGCTGGTACATCATGTCCATGCCGCAACTGCCACCGATCCCAATACCGCGCGGGCGGGTGAGGGGTTCTGGCGTTTCGCCCCGCGCGCATGGACGGGATCGTTCCGCGCAGGCTGGCAGGCCGAAAGCGCAAGGCAGGCGCGGCGGGGCGGCTTGCATCCCTATGCCACCTATCTGGGGCTGGGCCTTGGCAGTCTGATTGCAGGGGCGATGATTGCGGGCCTGCCGGGGGTGCTGGTCTGGGCGGGGCTTGCGGCCCATGTGCAGCTTCAGCTTCTGCTGGCCGATTATGTGCAGCATTACGGGTTGACGCGCGCGACCCTGCCCGACGGGCGGCTGGAACCGGTCTCGGACCGGCACAGCTGGAATGCGCCGCAATGGTATTCCTCGGCGCTGATGCTGAACGCGCCGCGCCATTCGGACCATCACGCCCATCCTGCCCGCCCCTATCCGGCCTTGCGCCTGCCGGGGCGCGATCAGGCCCCGCGCCTGCCCTATCCGCTGCCGGTCTGCGCGACGCTGGCCCTGTCGCCCCGGCTGTGGCGCCGGGTGATGGGGCCGCGTCTGGCCGAATGGCAGCGCCAGAGCGGCACGGATCGGGGGTAAACCCGCCAGCTTTGTCTTGTCTGACGGGGCTGTGACTGGCCTTTGGCGCGGCCTTCCGGCAAATTGGTGGCAACCGACCCATCCGGAAAGACCGACCATGCGCGCCCTTCCCGTTTCCGCCCGTTCCCCCGCCCCTGTGCTGGCCGCCCTGCTGGCACTGGCCACCCTGCTGGCCCTCCCCGCCCATTCCGAAACCCGCATGACGGCCGATGAATTCGAGGCCTATGCCACCGGCAAGACCCTGACCTATGGTGAGAATGGCCGCGTCTACGGGGTGGAGCAATATCTGCCCAACCGCCGCGTCCGCTGGGCCTTTGTCGATGACACCTGTCGTCTGGGCCATTGGTATGACAATGGGGGGGATGAGATTTGTTTCGTCTATGAACATGACGCGACGCCGCAATGCTGGACCTTCCACAAGGGGCCGGGCGGGTTGCGGGCGCGGTTCACCAATATCCCGGACAGCACCGAACTTTCGGAAGTGCAGCAGACCGATGAACCGCTGGCCTGCACCGGCCCCGATGTCGGGGTCTGAGTGGGTTCTGCGCACCCTCGTTTCGGGCCGGGATCGGCGCTAGAACAGGCTTCCCTGTGATCCGGCTTCGGGATCCGGACCGGCGCCCGAGCCCGAACGGGTGCTGCGGGCGGGTTTGGGGGGCGCGGGTTTCGGGGGCGCAGGTTTGATGGGGGATGGTTTGACCGGGGACGGGGGCGCGCCGCCGCCCCCTCCACTTCCCCCCGCGACCACCGCCAGCCGCCCGTCATGAAACTCGATCTCCAGCGCGCCCGCCCCTGCGGCCTGCGCGCGGGAGGTCACGACCGCATCGCCGAAGCGCACGACAGCAAAGCCGCGTCTGAGCGTTTCGGTATGACCGAGCGTTTGGCGCATCCGGTCGAGCGTATCCAGCCGTTGCGACAACAGCGCCAGCCGGTCCTGCGGGGCGCGGTCCAACCTTGCGCCGAAGTCCTGAAGCCTTATGCGATCCTCACGAAGGCGCATGTCCATCTGGCGGAAAAGCCCCGCAAATCCGGTTTCCAGCCGGGCCGACAGCACGCCCAGACGCTCCGCCTGCCGTTCCCGGCGCCGCGCCTGCGCCTGATCCAGCGCGCGACCCCGCTCGGCCAGCCGTTCGCCCCGCCGGGCGACCATGTCCAGCAAAAGGCGCGGGCGCATCGGCGCGGCCACGCGGTCCAATGCCGCGCGCTTGGCCGAGGCTGCAAGCGCCAGCGCGCCCCCCAGCCGTCCGGTCCAGAGGTCATACCGCTGCGCAGCCCCTTGCGTCAGCGCCTCGGGACGCGGCAGCGCCCGGGCCAGATCGCGCAGCCTCTGGCCGCGCAGCGCCATGCCCTGCACCACCGCGCGGCTCAACCGTGCGCCCTGCCCGTCCAGCGTGGCCAGCAATTCGATCCGCACCGGCACGGCCATTTCCGCCGCCGCCGTGGGGGTTGGCGCGCGCCGGTCTGCGGCATGGTCGATCAGGGTTGTGTCGGTTTCATGGCCCACGGCTGAAATCAGCGGGATGGCGCTTTCTGCCGCCGCGCGCACGACGATTTCCTCATTGAAACCCCAGAGGTCTTCCAGACTGCCACCGCCCCGCGCCACGATCAGCAGATCCGGGCGTGGCACTGGCCCACCGGGGGCAATCGCGTTGAAACCCCGGATCGCGGCGGCCACCTCGGCGGCGCATTTCTCCCCCTGCACCGCCACCGGCCAGATCAGCACATGGCGCGGGAAACGGTCACGCAGCCGGTGAAGGATATCACGGATCACGGCGCCCGAGGGTGAAGTGACCACCCCGATCACCGCAGGAAGATAGGGGATCGCGCGCTTGCGGTCGGCATCGAACAGCCCCTCGGCCTGCAGGGCGGCGCGGCGGCGTTCCAGCATCGCCATCAGCGCGCCTGCGCCTGCCGGTGCGATATCCTCGACGATCAGCTGATATTTCGACTGTCCCGGAAAGGTGGTCATCCGGCCCGTGGCCACGACCTCCATCCCCTCCTCGGGGCGGACCTGCAGGCGTGCTGCCTGTCCTTTCCACGAAATCGCGGCGATGACCGAGCGGTCATCCTTCAGATCGAAATAAAGATGCCCAGACGCGGGGCGCGAGACGCGACCCACCTCACCCCGGACCCGGACAAGGCCGAATTCGCCCTCGATCACCCGTTTGACCGCGCCCGAAAGCTCGGACACGGTAAACTCGGGGCGGTTGCCCTGCGGGCCCCCGGTATTAGCCGGCTCCGCATCCTCGAAAAGCTCCGACATGGTGCGCCTTCTTGTGATCTGCTCCCCCTGACCTTAAGACGCAAGGCGACGAAGGCCAAGCGGGGGCGATGATGAATATCCTGATCCTGGGAAGCGGCGGGCGCGAACATGCGCTGGCATGGGCGGTCAAGCAGAACCCGAAATGCGACCGGCTGATCGTGGCACCGGGCAATGCGGGCATCGCGGATCTGGCCGAATGTGCGCCGCTGGACATCATGGATGGCAAGGCGGTCACAGGGTTCTGCGCTGAAAACGGCGTGGATTTCGTGATCGTGGGCCCCGAGGCCCCGCTGGCTGCAGGGGTTGCCGACGATCTGCGCGCGGCCGGCATCCTGACCTTCGGCCCCTCGGCGGCGGCAGCGCGGCTGGAGGCGTCGAAAGCCTTCACCAAGGAAATCTGCGACGCCTGCGCCGCCCCCACCGCAGGCTATGCCCGCTTCACCGGGGCCGAAGCTGCGAAGGATTACGTCCGCCGGACCGGCGCGCCGCTGGTCATCAAGGCCGACGGGCTGGCGGCGGGCAAAGGCGTCATCATGGGCATGACCGAGGCCGAGGCGCTGGACGGGATCGACGAGATCTTCGGCGGGGCCTTTGGGGCGGCGGGTGCCGAGGTGGTGATCGAGGAGTTCATGGAAGGCGAGGAAGCCAGCCTTTTCATCCTGTCGGACGGCAAGGACGTGCTGGCCATCGGTTCGGCACAGGATCACAAGCGCGTGGGTGACGGCGATACCGGCCCCAATACCGGCGGGATGGGTGCCTATTCCCCCGCCCCGGTCTTGACCGGGGCGATCACGGAACAGGCCATGGAGGAGATCATCCGCCCGACCATCGCCGAGATGGCCCGGCGCGGCACGCCCTTTCAGGGGGTGCTTTATGCCGGGCTGATGATCGCCGATGGGCATGCGCGGCTGGTGGAATACAATGTCCGCTTCGGCGATCCCGAATGTCAGGTTCTGATGCTGCGGCTGGGAGCGCAGGCGCTGGACCTGCTGCTGGCCTGCGCTGAGGAGCGTCTGGCGGCCATCGCGGCGCATTGGGCCGAGGATCATGCCCTGACCGTGGTTCTGGCAGCAAAGGGCTATCCGGGCGATTACACCAAAGGCAGCGTGATCGCGGGGCTTGAGGCGCTGCCCCGGGACAGTTCGCATATGGTGTTTCATGCCGGAACCGCGCGGCGCGATGGCAAGATCACCGCCAATGGCGGCCGGGTGCTGAATGTGACGGCGCGCGGGGCGTCCCTGGCCGAGGCGCGCGACCGGGCCTATGCGATGGTGGATGGTATCGACTGGCCCGAAGGCTTCTGCCGCCGCGATATCGGCTGGCGCGCGCTCTGACATCGGCGGGGCAAGAGGGGGCGCTGCCCCCGTCGCGTTCCGCGACTCCCCCGGGATATTTGAGGACAGAAAAAACAGCAGCCCCCGCTTGAGGAAAGCGGGGTCCATTTCCTGTCACGGCCATCGGCGTCCCCGCCTGTTCCGCCATCCCATCCTCCCAGCGCAAGGTTAACGCCAGATTAACGCGCTTTTTTCTGTCTGGAAATATCCTCAGGGGTGAGCCGCCTCTGGGCGGCGAGGGGGCGGAAGGCCCCCTTTCCCCCGCAGATCCCCGCCACGCCAGCGCCCGCTTGCGCATGGCCGCGCGTCTGCTATGAAGCAGGCGCTTTTTCGGGCGGGGATGGATGATGCCGCTACTGGTCATGAAATTCGGGGGAACCTCGGTCGCGGATCTCGCGCGGATCGAGAATGCCGCGAAGAAGGTTCAGCGCGAGGTAGAGCGCGGTTACGATGTGATCGTGATCGTCTCGGCCATGTCGGGCAAGACCAATGAGCTTGTGGGCTGGGTCGAAACCACCTCAAAGCTGTATGACGCGCGGGAATATGATGCGGTCGTGTCCAGCGGTGAGAATGTGACGGCGGGGCTGATGGCGCTGCGCTTGCAGGAAATGGGCGTGCCCGCACGCAGTTGGCAAGGCTGGCAGGTACCGATCAACACGACCTCCGCCCATTCGGCGGCGCGGTTCGTGGACATTCCCCGCGCCAATATCGACGCGAAATTCGCCGAAGGCTTCAAGGTCGCGGTGGTGGCGGGGTTTCAGGGCGTTTCCCCCGAGGGCCGGATCACCACACTGGGGCGCGGCGGATCGGACACCACGGCGGTCGCCTTTGCCGCCGCCTTCGGCGCAGAGCGCTGCGATATCTATACCGATGTTGACGGGATCTACACGACCGATCCGCGCATCACGTCTAAGGCGCGCAAGCTGAAGAAGATCGCCTTTGAGGAGATGCTGGAACTGGCCTCGCTGGGCGCCAAGGTGCTGCAGACGCGGTCGGTCGAACTGGCAATGCGCTACAAGGTGCGGCTGCGGGTGCTGTCCTCCTTTGAAGATACCGACGAAAACTCCGGCACGCTTGTCTGCGACGAGGATGAAATCATGGAATCGAAAGTTGTCTCGGGCATCGCCTATTCGCGGGATGAGGCGAAGATCACCCTTGTCACCGTCGAGGACCGTCCCGGCATTGCCGCTGCGATCTTCGGCCCGCTGGCCGAGGCGGGGGTGAATGTCGACATGATCGTGCAGAACATTTCCGAAAAGGATTACGACGACCATCCCGGCGCCGTGACCGACATGACCTTTTCCTGCCCGATCAATCAGGTCGCCCGCGCCCGCAAGGCGATGGAGGATGCCAAGGCCGCAGGGCTGATCAATTACGACGATCTGGCGGTGGATGAGGATGTCGCCAAGGTTTCGGTCGTGGGGATCGGCATGCGCAGCCATGCCGGGGTGGCGGCCAAGATGTTCCGCGCGCTGTCAGCCGAGAACGTCAATATCAAGGTCATCGCGACCTCGGAAATCAAGATCTCGGTGCTGATCGACCGCAAATACATGGAGCTTGCCGTGCAGGCGCTGCATGATGCCTTTGATCTGCACAAGGCGGGCTGAGCCGGGATCCGTTGACGCGGCCCTGCCGTTTTGCGCGGCACAACCGGCGGCGGGTCGCCCGTCAAAGCGGCAAAAGGGGCGCCATACCAGCCCCTTGCCGCGATGCGGCGACGAAACCCTATGGCGCTTGACCGGGCAAGCCTTCACAATACGGTCCTGACGACAGGGCGGATCAACCGCCGATTGAACGACCGGGACGGATATGCCTGAACGCAGCGAAAGCGACAGCCGCAAGCTTCTCAGACGCTTGCGCGACTCTCTGGCCGAGCCGGGCCGGGGACAGGACCGGCTGGACCGCATTACCCATCTGATCGCCGATTCAATGGGGTCCGAGGTCTGTTCGATTTATCTGTTCCGCGATCCCGAGACGCTGGAGCTTTGCGCGACCGAGGGCTTGCGCGCGGAATCCGTGCACCAGACCCGCCTGCGTCTGGGTGAGGGGCTGGTGGGCCGGGTCGCCCGCACTGCGACACCGATCAACACCGCCGATGCGCCGACCGAAAAGGGCTTCCGCTTCATGCCCGAGACCGGGGAGGAAATCTATTCCTCATTCCTCGGGGTGCCGATCCAGCGGGTGGGCGAAAAACTGGGCGTGCTGGTGGTGCAGTCCAAGACCGCGCGGCTGTTCTCGGATGACGAGGTTTATGCGCTGGAAGTCGTGGCCATGGTGCTGGCCGAAATGACCGAACTGGGGGCCTTCATCGGTGAGGGGGAGGCAATGTCGGGTCTGCACAAGCAGCCCGTCATGCTGCGCGGCACCAGCGGGCAGGAGGGCGCTGCCGAGGGCCGGGTCTGGCTGCATGAACCGCGCGTCCTTGTGACCAATCCGGTGGCCGACGACCCGCAGGTCGAGACCGAGCGCATCCGCGCCGCCGTGGGCCAGTTGCGGGTTTCGGTCGATGATCTTCTGGCGGCGGAAAGCCTCGACAAGGATCAGCGGCAAGTGCTGGAGGCATACCGCATGTTCGCCCATTCGCGCGGCTGGCTGCGCCGGATGGAAGAGGATATCGCGCGCGGTCTTTCGGCCGAGGCTGCGGTGGAGAAGGAACAATCCGCCGCAAGGGCGCGGCTGGATCAGGTACCCGATGCCTATCTGCGCGAACGGCTGCAGGATCTGGACGACCTGTCAAACCGGTTGCTGCGGATCCTGACCGGACAGGGTTCGGACACGGGCGCGGAAATGCCCGACGATCCGGTGCTGGTTGCGCGCAATATCGGGCCTGCGGAACTGCTGGAATACGGCCGGAAACTGCGCGGTGTGGTGCTGGAGGAAGGATCCGTCGGCAGCCATGCCGCCATTGTCGCCCGGGCGCTGACCATCCCGCTGGTGATCCATGCCGCAGGCGTCACCAAGGAGGCGCTGAACGGTGACCGTATCCTTGTGGACGGTGATCAGGGCATCGCCCATCTGCGGCCAGAGGACAGCGTGACCTCGGCCTTCCGTGACAAGATGGCGATGCAAGCCAAGGCCCAGCAACGCTATGCCGATCTGCGCGACCTTCCGGCGCTGACACTGTGCGGAGAGCAGATCTCACTGCAGATGAATGCGGGGCTGATGGCGGATCTGCCCAGTCTGGAAGGCTCGGGCGCCGAGGGGGTCGGGCTGTTCCGCACCGAATTGCAGTTCCTGATCCGCAACCAGATGCCGAAGCGGGCCGAGCTTGCGACGCTTTACGCACGGGTGATGGAGGCCGCGCGCGGCCGCCGCGTGGCCTTCCGCACGCTGGATATCGGGTCGGACAAGGTGCTGCCCTATATGAAACCCAATGACGAGCCCAACCCCGCCATGGGCTGGCGCGCAATCCGGGTCGGGCTGGACAAGCCCGGGGTGCTGCGGATGCAGGCGCAGGCGCTGATCCGGGCGGCGCGGGGGCGTCCGCTGGTCATCATGTTCCCCTTCATCGCCGAGACCAGCGAATTCATCGCGGCGCGGAAACTGGTGATGGAGCAATTGGAGCGCGAGCGCAGCCTTGGCATTCCGCTGCCCGAGCGGCTGGAGATCGGGGCGATGCTGGAAACCCCGTCACTGGCCTATGCGCCGCGCAGTTTCTTTGAGATGGTCGATTTCATCTCGATCGGGGGCAATGACCTGCGGCAGTTCTTCTTTGCCGCCGACCGCGAAAATGAACGCGTGCGGCGGCGCTATGACATGCTCAATACCTCATTCCTGAATTTCCTTGGCCATATCGTCGGGCGTTGCGCAGAAACCGCAACGCCGCTGTCCTTTTGCGGTGAGGATGCGGGCCGCCCGGTCGAGGCCGCCTGTCTGGCGGCAATGGGGCTGCGCACCTTGTCGATGCGTCCGGCCTCGATCGGGCCGGTGAAAAGCCTGCTGCGGCGCACCGATCTGCAGGGATTGCGCGCGGTGATCGACGCGGCCTGCGAGGAAGGCCGGGAAAACGCGCGGCCCGTGGTGATGGACTGGCTGGCGCGGCAATCGAACTGAAGCGCGGCGGGAGAGGCGGCGCGGTGGCCAGCCGGGGCCAACCGGGGGCGGTAAACTTGACACCGGCCCCTGCGGGGCACATATCCATGGGGAACCGTCGGAGAAATAACATGTTCATCCAGACCGAATCGACGCCGAATCCGGCGACGCTGAAATTCCTGCCGGGGCAGACGGTGCTTGAGATGGGCACCGCCGATTTCCCCAGCGCCGAGGCTGCTGCCAGTTCCCCGCTTGCGCGGCGCATCTATGCATCGGGCGATGTGGCGGGCGTGTTTTTCGGCACGGATTTCATTACCGTAACCAAGGCCGACAGCGCGGTCTGGGACCATATCAAGCCTGCGATCCTTGGCGCGATCATGGAACATTACCAGTCCGGTGCCCCGGTGATCGAGGGCGAGCAGGCCGCGTCCGGCCATGCCGAACATACCGGTGAAGACGGCGATATCGTGCGCCAGATCAAGGAGTTGCTGGACACGCGCGTGCGGCCCGCCGTTGCACAGGATGGGGGCGACATCACCTTTCACGGGTTTGAACGCGGCGTGGTCTATCTGCATATGCAGGGCGCCTGCGCGGGCTGCCCCTCCTCGACGCTGACGCTGAAAATGGGCATCGAGAACCTGCTGCGCCATTACATCCCCGAGGTGACCGAGGTGCGTCCGGTTGCGGCCTGACACGATCCTTGCCTTTGACACATCGGCCGCGCATTGCGCGGCCGCTTTGCTGTCGGGGGAGCAGATTGTCGCCGCCCGGCTGGAGCCCATGGAGAAGGGACAGGCCGAACGGCTGATGCTGCTGTTGCAGGACCTGCTGGCCGGGGCGGGCCTTGGCTGGGGCGATCTGACGGCGCTCGCCGTCGGCACCGGACCGGGCAATTTCACCGGCATCCGCATTTCTGTCGCTGCCGCGCGGGGGCTGGCGCTGGGTCTGGGCATCCCCGCGCTGGGTGTCACCCGGCTTGAGGCGCTGGCCCATGGCCTGCCCCGCCCCTTGCTGGTGGCCGAGGATGCGCGGCGTGGTGCGATTTATGTGCAGGGTTTCGGGCAAGAGCCCCGAAAACCCTGTCTGCTGACGGTTGATGAGGCCGCAACGCTTCCGCCCGGTGCGGTCACCGGCTCGGGTGCCGCGCTGCTGAACCGGAAGGCGCTGGATCCGATGCCGCTGGCCGAGGCGATTGCGCATGTCGCCGCCGCGCGCTTGGGCGATTCCCCGGGCGCGGATCTGCCCCGTCCGGCGCCGTTCTATCTGCGTGGCGCGGATGCCGCCCCCCCCTCGGATCCGCCACCGGTGATTCTGGACACGGTGACGTGAGCCTGCCTGACATCCCGACCGACAGCGCCGATGCCATGGCGGCGCTGCATGCACGCTGCTTCACCCTGCCCCGGCCGTGGTCGGCAGCGGAATTTTCCGATCTTCTTGCTGACCGTTCGGTGTTCGCGCTGACCCTGCCGGGGGCCTTCCTGCTGGGCCGCAGCGTGCTGGACGAGGCCGAGATCCTGACCCTTGCCGTGGCGCCCGAGGCGCGACGGCAAGGGCTGGCGCGGCAGTTGCTGTCGCAGTTCCACAGCGCCGCCATGGGGCGGGGTGCCGCCCGCGCCTTTCTGGAAGTGGCCGAGACCAATGCCCCGGCCATCGCGCTTTACCAGAATGTGGGCTGGCAGCAGGCCGGGCGGCGGCGGGCCTATTTCACCGCGCCCGGACAGGTGCCACAGGATGCGCTTGTCATGACAATTTCACTTGACGCTTCGGCAACTAATGGCGCCTGACACGGTGGATGCCCGGGCCAGTGCGAAATCTGACGGCGCTGCCCAAAGTCGCCCGGCTGCCCACCAGATAGCTATTGACCGCTCCCCGCAAACCCGCCCTAATTCAGGTGTGACCGGCCCTGTCAGGCACCGCGCAGTCGCGCGGAATCCGGTGGGTCAGGCAGATAAAAAACAATCGGGAGACGACGATGACCCTCAAGACATCCCTCGCGGCGGCAACGGCCATGATCGCGCTGACAACCGGCATGGCCGCGGCCGAGCCTGCGCTGATCTTCGATCTGGGCGGCAAATTCGACAAAAGCTTCAACGAGGCCGCCTTCAACGGTGCGCAACGCTGGGCCGAGGAGACCGGCGGCAGCTACAAGGAACTTGAGATGCAGTCCGAGGCGCAACGCGAACAGGCGCTGCGCCGTCTGGCCGAGGCGGGTGCCAATCCCGTTGTCATGACCGGCTTTGCCTTTGGCGATGTGCTGGGCCAGGTCGCCCCCGATTTCCCCGACACCAAATTCGCGATCATCGACATGGTCGTGGACCTGCCCAACGTCAAATCCGTGGTCTTCACCGAAGAACAGGGGTCTTATCTGGTTGGCATGATGGCCGCGATGGCGTCAAAAACCGGCACGGTCGGCTTCATCGGTGGCATGGATATTCCGCTGATCCGCAAGTTTGCCTGCGGCTATGCGCAGGGCGTCAAGGCCGCCAATCCCGATGCGACCATCGTGGCCAACATGACCGGCACCACCCCCGCCGCATGGAACGACCCCGTGAAAGGCGGCGAACTGACCCGCGCGCAGAAATCGCAGGGCGCGGACGTGATCTATGCCGCAGCGGGCGGCACCGGGATCGGCGTGCTGCAGACGGCGGCGGATGAGGGGATCCTGTCCATCGGCGTCGACAGCAACCAGAACCACCTGCATCCGGGCAAGGTGCTGACCTCGATGCTCAAGCGCGTCGACAATGCCGTCTATTCCGCCTTTACCGAAGGCACTGATCTGCAGCCCGGCATCAATGTCATGGATCTGGCCGCAGGCGGCGTCGGCTATGCGCTGGATGACAACAATGCCGAGCTTGTGACCGAAGAGATGAAGGCGGCGGTCGATGCGGCGTCGGAACAGATCGCCTCGGGCGCGCTGGCAGTGCATGACTACATGACCGACGAAACCTGCCCGGCCCTGACCTTCTGATCGGGCATGACGGTTCAGGCAAATGCGGGGCGGCCGGATTCGGCCGCCCCTCCTGCCCCGCCCGCAATTGAATTGCGCGGGATTTCCAAGGCATTCGGGCCGGTTCAGGCCAATAAGGACATCTCGATCCGCGTCGCGCGCGGGTCGATCCATGGCATCATCGGCGAAAATGGCGCGGGGAAATCCACGCTGATGTCGATCCTTTACGGATTCTACCGCGCCGATAGCGGTGAGATCCTGATCGGCGGCCAGCCCACCGCCATACCCGACAGTCAGGCCGCGATCCGCGCGGGCATCGGTATGGTGTTCCAGCATTTCAAGCTGGTGCAGAATTTCACCGTGCTGGAAAATGTCATTCTGGGCGCCGAAGGCGGGGCGATGCTGCGCGGCGCGATGACGCGCGCCCGGCAATCACTGCTGGATCTGGCCCGGGATTATGAACTGGACGTGAACCCCGATGCGGTGGTCGAGGATCTGTCGGTCGGCCATCAGCAGCGCGTCGAGATCCTGAAAGCACTGTACCGGCAGGCCGATATCCTGATTCTGGATGAGCCGACCGGCGTTCTGACCCCGCCCGAGGCGGATCAGCTGTTCCGCATCCTGCGCGGGCTGAAGGATCAGGGCAAGACCGTGATCCTGATCACCCACAAGCTGCGCGAGATCATGGAGATCACCGATACGGTCAGCGTCATGCGACGCGGTGAGATGGTGGCAACGGTCAAGACCGCCGAGACCGGGCCGGAACAGCTTGCCGAACTGATGGTGGGCCGCAAGGTTTTGCTGCGGGTCGAGAAACGCCCCGCGACACCGGGCCGCCCGGTGCTGGAGGTCGAGAACCTGACCCTGCGGGACGGACAGGGGGTGGAACGCCTGCGCGGCATCAGCCTGTCGATCCGCGCGGGTGAGATACTGGGGATTGCCGGCGTCGCGGGCAATGGTCAGTCCGAACTGCTGGAGGTTCTGGGCGGCTATGCCCGCGCCAGCGGCAGCGTGCGGCTGAACGGTCAGCCGCTGGACCTTTCAGGGCGTGAAGATGCCGCCACGCGGCGCGCCCAGGGCATCGGCCATGTGCCCGAAGACCGGCAGGCCCGGGGCCTCATCATGGATTTCAGCGCATGGGAAAACGCCGCCTTTGGCTATCACAACGCGCCGGAATTTCAAAAATCGAACATTCTGATGGATAATGATGCAATCCGTGCCGATACGGTTTCCAAAATGGAACGATACGACGTTCGCCCGCCGATCCCGACCCTTGCGGCCAAGAATTTCTCGGGCGGCAATCAGCAAAAGATCGTCGTGGCGCGGGAAATGGACCGCAATCCCGACCTTCTGCTGATCGGCCAGCCCACGCGCGGCGTGGATATCGGCGCGATCGAGTTTATCCACAAGCAGATCGTGGCCCTGCGCGATGCGGGCAAGGCGGTCTTGCTGGTCAGTGTCGAACTGGATGAGATCATGTCGCTGTCGGACCGGATTGCCGTCATGTTCGATGGCCGCATCATGGGCGAACGCGATCCGGCCACAACCGATGAACGCGATCTGGGGCTCTTGATGGCGGGGGTCGTGCAATGACCGCGATGCCGAAATGGGCCGATGCGGTGCTGGTGCCGCTGATCTCGCTGCTGATCGCCTTCGTGATTTCCGGGCTCGTGATCCTTGCCATCGGGGAAAACCCGATGGAGGCGATGCGGATCATGGTTTCAGGTGCGCTCGGCTCCACCTATGGCTGGGGCTATACGCTGTATTACGCGACGAATTTCATCTTTACCGGGCTTGCGGTCTCGGTCGCCTTTCATGCCGGGCTGTTCAATATCGGCGGTGAGGGACAGGCGGGTGTCGGGGGCCTGGGCGTGGCGCTGGCCTGTCTTTACATCCCCTGGCCGCATTGGTCGCTGGCGCTGGCGGCGGCGCTTGTCGCCTCGGCGGTCTTCGGGGCGGCCTGGGCGGCGATTCCGGCATGGCTGCAGGCGAAACGCGGCAGCCATATCGTCATCACCACGATCATGTTCAACTTCATCGCCTCGGCGCTGCTGGTCTATGTGCTGGTCAATATCCTGCGGCCTACGGGGTCAATGGATGCCTCCTCGGCCCGCTTTGCCGAACATCTGCGCCTGCCGCGCCTGAATGAGATCCTGGCGCTGGTCGGGATCCCATTCAACAACCGCAACCCGGCAAATATCAGCTTCCTTCTGGGGCTGGTGGCCTGTGTCGCGGTCTGGGTGCTGATGTGGCGCACAAGGCTGGGATATGAATTGCGCGCCTTCGGAAAATCCGAAAAGGCCGCCGTCTATGCCGGGATCAGCCCGGTGAAGATCACAATGGCGGCGATGCTGATTTCCGGCGCGCTTGCGGGCATGATGGCGGTGAATACCGTGATGGGCGAGGCGCAGCGCCTGATCCTCAATTCGGTCGAGGGCGCGGGCTTCATCGGCATCGCCGTGGCGCTGATGGGGCGCTCGCATCCATTCGGTGTGCTGCTGGCGGCGCTTCTGTTCGGGTTTCTCTATCAGGGCGGGGCGGAACTGGCACTCTGGACCAAGATTCCGCGTGAGTTGATCGTGGTCATTCAGGCGCTGGTGATCCTGTTCACCGGGGCGCTGGACAATATGGTGCGCCGCCCGGTTGAGACGTTGTTCCTGATGGCACGGAAGGGGCGCTGAGATGGATTTCGCAACGCTGATCCAGATCCTCGATTCCACGGTGCGGCTGGCCACGCCCTTGCTGTTTGCCTGTCTTGCGGGGCTTTTTTCGGAACGCGCGGGCGTCTTCGATATCGGGCTTGAGGGCAAGATGCTGGCGGCGGCCTTCCTGTCGGGCGCGGTGGCGGCGGTGACGGGCAATGTCTGGCTGGGCATGTTTGCGGGCATCGGGGCCTCGCTGCTGATGGCGGCGATCCACGGGCTGGCCTCGATCACCTTCCGCGGCAATCAGCTGATTTCCGGGGTGGCGATCAATTTCCTGGCCGCCGGTCTGACGGTGCTGCTGGGGCAGAACTGGTTCGGCCTTGGCGGTCGCACCCCGGCGCTGACCAGTGGCGGACGGTTTGAGCCGATCATCCTGCCCTTTGCCGAGGCGATGGCGCCGGTCCCGGTGCTGGGACCGATCTATTCCGAGCTGATTTCGGGGCACAGTTTCCCGGTCTATCTGGCCTGGGCCATGGTGCCCGCGACCGCCTGGCTGCTTTACCGCACGCGGTTCGGCCTGCGGCTGCGCGCGGTGGGCGAAAACCCGGCGGCGGTGGATACGGCGGGCGTCTCGGTGACCGCAATCCGCTATGCCGCTGTCGCGATCTGCGGCGTTCTGTGCGGGCTGGCGGGCGCTTATCTCGCCACCGGGCTTGCGGCGGGGTTCGGCAAGGACATGACGGCGGGGCGCGGCTTCATCGCGCTGGCCGCCCTGATCTTTGCGAAATGGCGGCCCTGGTATGCGCTTGGGGCCTGCCTTCTGTTCGGGTTTCTTGAGGCCGTGGGCAACCGCTTTCCCAATATCGACCTTGGGCTGATCGTGCTGCCCGCGCAATTCATGCAGGCGCTGCCCTATATCCTGACGGTGGTGATCCTTGCGGGCTTTGTCGGCAAGGCCATTCCGCCGCGCGCCGGGGGCGAACCCTATGTGAAGGAGCGTTAGGCCATGTCCGCCGAAGACCTTGCCCGACTGATCCGCGAACGCGCCGGGATGGAACCGGTGGAATTCGGCCTGATCCTTGGGTCCGGCCTTGGCCATCTTGCAGGCGCGGTTGACGGCGTTGCGATCCCCTATGCCGATCTGCCGGGGTTTCCCCATGCCGGTGTCTCTGGCCACAATCCCCATCTGGTGGTGGGCACGCTGGAAGGCCGCCGCGTCGCCGTCTTCGGCGGGCGGGCGCATTACTACGAAACGGGCAATCCGGCGGTGATGCGCCTGCCGCTGGAGGTGTTGCGCGTGCTGGGTGCGGAACGGCTGATCCTGACCAATGCCGCCGGATCCTTGCGCGCCGACATCGCACCGGGTGACCTGATGCTGCTGTCGGACCATATCAATTTCTCGGGCCTCAACCCCCTTATCGGTGAGCCAACGGATGCGCGCTTTGTCCCGATGACCGCCGCGCATGACCCGGATCTGCGCGCGGCCCTGCGCCGGGCGGCGGCGGCCGAGGGCGTGGCCCTGCCCGAAGGCGTCTATGCCTGGTATTCCGGCCCCTCTTTCGAGACGCCCGCCGAGATCCGCGCCATCGGACGGCTGGGGGCGGATGCGGTGGGCATGTCGACCGTGCCCGAGGTGATCCTGGCCCGTTTCCTCGGATTGCGCGTCGCGGCGATTTCCACCATCACCAATATGGCGGCGGGTCTTTCGGAGGAAAGCATCAGTCATGACCATACCAAGGCCATGGCCCCGCTGGGCGCTGCGAAACTGGAAAAACTGCTGCGCCGGATGCTCGCCGATCACGGAAAATCCGAAAGGTGACACAGCCGTAACCGCGCGTGAGCCTGCACCGCCCTGAAAGCGACGGAAAGGCCCCGAAAGCCTTGGCAGGGTTTGACAAGCGCCACCAAGCGGCGCAAGTCTGGACCTGCTGCCACCCCGCCCGCCCCGGCGTTCCCGACGCCCAGATTTCCGTTTCAAACCCGCGTCGCATTCCCCATGCAGCTTTACCTGCCGATTGCCGAACTTTCCGTCAATGCCGTGGCCCTGCTTGGCCTCGGCGGGATCGTCGGTGTGCTGTCGGGCATGTTCGGGGTGGGCGGCGGCTTCATCATCACGCCACTTCTGTTCTTTCTGGGCATCCCGCCTGCGGTGGCGGTGGCGACGGGGGCCAATCTGGTTGTGGCCTCCTCGGTTTCCGGGGTTCTGGCGCAGCTCAAGCGCAAGGCGGTGGATTTCCGCATGGGCGGCGTTCTGCTGGCCGGGGGCCTGATAGGCTCGGCGGCGGGGATCTGGGTGTTCTCGCTGCTGACCAAGCTTGGTCAGGTCGATCTTTTCGTGCAGCTTTCCTATGTCGTGTTTCTGGGCCTGATCGGCGCGATGATGCTGAAGGAAAGCCTTGGCGCCCTGCGCCGCGCCCGTACCCCCGGCGCCCCGATCCGGCGTGCGCATGTGCATTACTGGGTCCACAAACTGCCGCTAAAGATGAAATTCCGCGCCTCGGGCCTTTATATCTCGGTGATCCCGCCGATGCTGGTCGGGGCAAGCGTGGGCTTTCTTGCGGCCATCATGGGGGTCGGGGGCGGGTTCATCATGGTGCCCGCGATGATCTATCTGCTTGGCATGCCCACCAAGGTGGTGATCGGCACGTCGCTGTTCCAGATCATCTTTGTCACCGCCTTCACCACGGTCATGCATGCCGTGACCAGCCAGACCGTCGATATCGTGCTGGCGCTCCTGCTCATCCTCGGAGGGGTTGTGGGCGCGCAGATCGGCGCGAGGATCGGCGTGCGTCTGCGGGCTGAACAACTGCGCATCCTGCTGGCGCTGATGGTGCTGGCTGTCTGTCTGCGCATCGCGCTTGATCTGCTGCTGACGCCGGATGAACTCTATTCCCTTGCGCCGGGGGTGTTGCCATGATCCTGCGCGCGGGCCTCTTTCTGGCGCTGACCGCCCTGCCTCTGCATGCCGAAACCATTGTCGCGGGGCTGAGCCAGAACATCGTCTCGATCACCTCGGATTTCACCGGGTCGGAAATCCTTGTCTATGGCGCCGTGAAACGCGACCGGCCCAGCCCGGGGGATGCACCGCTTGAGGTGGTCATCACCGTACAGGGCCCCTCGACCCCGGTCGTGGTGCGCAAGAAGGAACGCCGGTTCGGCATCTGGATGAATACCGAAAGCGCGCGGATCAGTTCGGCGCCCAGTTTCTATGCCATCGCGTCATCCGCGCCACTGACCGAGGCGATGTCGGAAACCGAAAACCTGCGCCATGAGGTGACGATCCCCCGCGCGATCCGCGCGGTGGGCATTGCCGCCAGCGTAACGGATGCGCCGCGTTTCCTGGATGCGCTGATGCGCCTGCGCACCGCCGAGGAACGCTACAGCCTGCAGGAGGATACTGTCGATCTGATCGAGGAGACGCTGTTTCGCACCGATATCCGCCTGCCTGCCAATCTGACGGCCGGAAATTACCGCGTGCGCTTCTTCATCACCCGTGAGGGTCAGATCATCGACGCGCATGAACAGGTGATCTATGTGGAAAAGGCAGGGCTGGAGCGCTGGCTTTACAATCTGGCGCATCAGCAACCGCTGATCTATGGCCTTCTGGCGCTGTTTCTGGCCGTTGCAGCCGGATGGGGCGCCTCGGCCGCCTTCTCGCTCTTGCGGCGCTGATGCCCCCCCTGCGGGGCTGACTGCGCCATCTTCTCAGTCTTCTCTTCAGAAATATCCCATTGGGGTGCGGGGTGTAAAACCTCCGCCGCGTTCATCGGGCGCGCGGGCTGTGCCTCCGCCCCTGCCCCATGAAGCACTGCGGGGGGCACATGGTCCCCCCGCAGCTTTGGTTCAGGTCTTCGGCTCGTTCATCAGCCCGCGCACGATGGCATAGCAGGCCGCCAGCAGCACGAAGGTGAAGGGCAGGCCCGTTGAGACCGCCATGGCCTGAAGTGCCGCAAGACCACCGCCCAGCAGCAGCGCAATGGCCACCAGACCCTCGAACGAGGCCCAGAAGACACGCTGCGCGACCGGCGCGTTGACCTTGCCGCCCGCCGCGATCGTGTCGATCACAAGGCTGCCGCTGTCCGATGAGGTGATGAAGAACACCACCACCAGAACGATCCCCACGAAAGAGGTGACCGCCGTCAGCGGAAGTTGCGTCAGCATCTGGAACAGTTTCAGTTCCAGCGCCGCATCCTGCACACCGGTGAAGCCGTCGGTGACCAGCTGCGAGATGGCCGTGCCGCCAAGGGCCGTCATCCACAGAACAGATACCACGGTCGGAACGATCAGCACCGCAATCAGGAATTCCCGGACCGTGCGGCCCCGGCTGACGCGGGCGATGAACATGCCGACGAAGGGCGACCAGCTGATCCACCAGGCCCAGTAGAAGGCCGTCCAGCCGCTGGCGAAATTGGCATCTTCGCGTCCGAACGGATTGGACAGTGCCGGCAGGTATTGCCCGTAAGCGCCAAGATTCTTGAAGAACCCGGTCAGGATGTCACCGGTCGGTCCGAAGACGATCACGAAAGCCAGCAGCAGCAACGCCAAGGCGATGTTGATTTCCGACAGCACCTTAACCCCGCCATCCAGACCGCGCAGGATCGACACAATCGCGATCAGCGTGATGAAGATGATCAGGAAGATCAGCATCGAATTGGACGTGCCCAAGCCGAAGAGGAAATCAAGTCCCCCCGCCGCCTGCTGCGCCCCGATCCCCAGCGAGGTTGCCAGACCGAAGATGGTCGCGAAAACCGCAAGGATATCGACGATATGCCCCGGCCAGCCCCAGATCTTTTCGCCAAAGATCGGGTAGAAGCAGGAGCGCAGCGTCAGCGGCAGACCCTTGTTATAGGAGAACAGCGCCAGTGCCAGTGCGACAACGGCATAGATCGCCCAGGGGTGCAGACCCCAGTGGAAGATCGTGGCCGCCATGCCCAGACGCCGGGATTCCTCGACATTGCCCTCGGCCCCGCCCAGCGGTGCCCAGTCGGTGCGCATGCCGTCCTCACCGATGCTGATGCCACCGAACGCGGCAGAGTAATGGCCCATCGGTTCGCTGACGCCGTAAAACATCAGCCCGATGCCCATACCGGCGGCAAACAGCATCGAGAACCAGCCGACATAACCGTAATCAGGCGTCGCCTTGGGCCCGCCCAGACGCACCTTGCCCAGCGGCGAGACGATCAGGAACAGGCAAAGCAGCACGAAGATGTTGCCCGCGATCAGGAAGAACCAGTTCAGATTGTAGGTCAGCGCATCCCGCAGGGCGCCGAACATCGGTTCAAGCTGGGCCTGAAAGGCCATGGTCGCGAAGGTGAAGCCGATAATCGCGATGGCCGAGGCCGGAAACACTGGATTGTGGATGTCGAAATCGAAAATCAGCTTGGTCGAGATATTGTCCTGGCCGATCTGGTAATCGGTCTCGATGATCTCGGTCTTTCCCTCCGGTTCCGGGATGGGTTCGATATCGGGTGGCGCGTCGCCATCCCTCTGGTCGTCGGTCATTCTGTCCCCTTTCCTTGTTCCCTGGCCGGACCGAATGGGGTGAGTGTCCGCAATGCGGTCCCGCCGGGACAGTTTCGGATTTTTTTTACGCGGTGGCGGGTCCAAAACGACCCTCATCATCCATCCACGACACGCCGTTCCAGCGCTGGCCATTGGCGCGCAAGCGTCAGGCCTCGGGACAGGTTAAGCAAGGTAACCGCTGCCCACAACCCGTGATTTGCCCAGATTGCCGGAAGAATCAGCAGACAGGGCAGATAGATCGCCACCGACAGAATCATGGCGCGGCGCAATTCGCGGGTCATCGTCGCGCCGATGAAAATGCCGTCCAGCATCCATGCGGCGATGCCGGTCACGGGGGCGGCCACCAGCCAGGGCAGATAGCGCCGCGCCTCGGTCCGCACCTCGGGCGCGGTCGCCATCGCGTCGATCAGGGCAGGCCCAGCAAGCAGGACGAAGGCCGACATGCCCAGCACACAGATCCCGCCCCAGACCGAGGCCACCAGCGAGGCGCGGCGCACCGCCACCAGCGACCGCGCCCCAACCGCCTGCCCCACCATCGCCTCGGCGGCAAAGGCGAACCCGTCCAGGACATTCGCCGTGATGATCAGAAACTGCCAGAGTACCTGATTGGCGGCCAGCACCGCATCGCCCTCTCCGGCCGAGAAGAACAGAAAGGCGGTGAGGCTGAATTGCAGCAGCAGGGACCGGATCAGGATATCGCGGTTCACGGTGACCATGCGGCGCAGGGCTATACGGTCGCGCAACCGCGCCATGGCCGGTGCCAGCGCCGCGCCAAAGGCGTCGCGACAAAACCACAGGGCCAGCGCAAGCCCGGCCAGTTCCGCAATCAGCGTGGCAACCGCCACCCCCTGCACCCCCCAGCCAAGGCCGAGGACGAACCACAGGTCCAGACCAATATTCAGCCCGTTCATGCACAGCTGGATCGCAAGGATCGCCCGCGTCCGCCCCGCCGCGACCAGCCAGCCGGTCAGCGCATATTGCGCAATCGCCGCCGGCGCGCCCCACAGCCGGATCGCGAGATACGAGGCCGCCATCGTTTCGACCCCGGGGCTGCCGGGTGCCAGCCACAGCGCAAGCGCGATCAGCGGCACCTGCAGCAGGGTCAGCGTGATCCCTGCTGCCCCCCCGATCATCAGCGCGCGCAGCAAAACGGCAGTGCTTTCCGCCCCGTCGCCCGCACCGATGGCCTGTGCCGCCAGCCCCGTCGTGCCCATGCGCAGAAAGCCGAAGATCCAGAACAGGGTGGTGACGATCACCGCGCCCAGCCCGACCGCGCCGATGGGTGCCGCCTCTCCCAACTGCCCGACCACGGCGGTATCGACCATGCCCAGCAAGGGCACGGTCGCATTGGCCAGCACGATGGGCAGCGCGAAACGCGCAACGCCGCCATAGGTCACGATCCGGCCCCCCGGACCGCTTGACAGGCCGGGCGGCATACCAGTCGGCACTCCGGTCATTCTGCGGCCCGGATCATCCGCCCTGTTCCGCCGCTCATCCGGCAGATCCGGCGCGCAGCGGCATCAGGAAATGCCCGCTCGCCTGTGCAAACAGACGCGACCGGTTGTCCTGCCATGCCTCGACATGGACGCTGGCATAGCGTCGCCCCGACCGGTTGACGCGTGCGCGTGCATAGGCATCGCGCGGCAGGCCCGAACGCAGATAATCCACCGTAAAATCAATTGTCTTGGGCAGGCGCAGCCCGGGCGCGACCCCGTCGTCACCGCCCCGCCCTGCCCCTGCCGGATCCGGTCCGCCCTTTTCCATCTCTTCCCACATCAGCGACCAACTGAGTTCAATGATCGCCGTCACCTCCAGAAAGGCCGCCGTCACCCCGCCATGCAATGCCGGCAGCAGGGGGTTCCCGATCAGTTTTTCATCAAAGGGCAGGACGGCGGTCAGTTCATCGCCGCGCCGGTCGAACCGGATACCCAGAAACCCGATATAGGGCACCCCCCCCACCAGCGCGCCCAGCGCCGCATCGCGCCGTTGCTTGATGACCTGCACGGGTTCGGGTTGCGGACGGCTCATGCGCGGGCTCCTTTCGCACGTTCGAAGGTGAAGGTGCCGGTTGCGGCTGCGACGGGGCGGCTTGCATCCTCATCCACCGCCGTCACCCGCACGAAAGCGACCGAGCGCGTGACGTGATAGCATTCCGCCCGCGCCGTGATGCGCTGCCCCGGAGTTGCCGGGCGCATGTAGTCGATGCGCAATCCCAGCGTCGCGGTCGAGGCCGGGGCCTCGGGATGGCACATCACCGCCGCCCCCGAGGCCGTATCCATCAGCGCTGAAACCGCGCCGCCGTGAATCACCCCCGTCGCCGGGTCGCCCACGAAACGCGCGTCCCATGGCATAGAAATCTGTGCAATTCCACCCTCCAGCCGGTCCAGCGACATGGACAGCGCCTGCGAATGCGGAATCGCCTCCATGAATTGCCGCGCGATCCGTTCGATATCGGTCATCCCATGCTCCGCTTTCCGCCAACCGCCCCAGCAAAGCGTTTGCGCGAAGATTGCACAAGCCCCGGCTTGCCCCTAACCTGACCGACAAGGGAGAGACCGCCATGGCCGATACACGTCTGAGCTTCAAGGAAATGTGCGCAAAGTTCGACGTGACGCCGCGCACCCTGCGCTATTACGAATATATCGAGCTTCTGTCCCCCGAAAAGGATGGCCGCGCCCGCTGGTATGGCCCGCGAGAGGTGGCGCGGATGACGCTGATCCTGCGGGGCCGCCGCTTTGGGTTCAGCCTTGAGGAAATCCGCCAGTGGCTGCTGATCTACCGCCAGAAGGGCACGGGACCGCAGCTTGAAACCTGGATCGCGCTGGCCGAACGCCAATTGGGCGAGCTGGAACGCCAGCGCGCCGAACTGGACGGCACCATCGCCGATCTGCGCGCCCTGCGCGATACCGCGGCGCGCGAACTCTCGGGTGAAGGCGGCAGCGGCACCTGACATCACGTCAGGTTTTTTCTGACGTGACGTTACATTTACGTTCACGTCAATTGCTCTGGTAATGTCCGGACAAGGCGCACATCTGCCCTAGCGTAACGCTGGCCCCCTGCGGCCGGCCCAAAGCTTGTGCGAGACCGAGACGATGACAGACACGAATGACCTGATGACCATCCGCGAGATGTGCGACGCCTTCGAGGTGACACCGCGCACCCTGCGTTTCTATGAGGCGAAGGAACTGATCTTTCCGAAACGGGAAGGCACCCGCCGCCTGTTCACCCGGCGCGACCGCGCGCGTCTGAAACTGATCCTGCGCGGCAAGCGTTTTGGCATCAGCCTTGAGAATATCCGGCAGTTGCTGGACCTCTATGACCACGAAGGCTCGGGCCGGTCGCAATATCTGCGCTCGTACCGGCTGGGGCAGGAACGGCTGACCGAGATGGAATCTCAACGCGCCGAACTGGATGAGGCGATCCGGGACCTGCGCGAGGAACTCGCCAAGGGGGCCGGACTGTTCGCCCGCTATCTGGACGAGATGAAGGACAAGTCCGCGGCCTGACCCGCCGCGCAAGTTGACAGGGAGAGAGACGATGCCAAGCTATACCGCCCCCGTGAAGGACATGCAGTTTCTGCTGCATGACCTGCTGAACGTGACCGCGACCGGGGTTGCGGGATATGAGGATCTGGACGAAGGCTTCACTGGTGCCGTGCTGGAAGAGGCGGGCAAGGTTGCCTCGGCGGTTCTGGCCCCGCTCAATGCCAGCGGCGACCGTGAGGGCTGCGTGCTGGAAAACGGCGTCGTGCGCACGCCCAAGGGCTTCAAGGAAGCCTTCGAGGCGATGAAGGACGGCGGCTGGACCGCGCTCGATTGCGATCCCGACTATGGCGGACAGGGCCTGCCCTATCTGATGGGCACGGCGGTGGGTGAGATTTTCGTGTCCGCCAACATGGCCTTCAACATGTATCAGGGCCTGACCCATGGCGCCTATTCGGCGATCCATACCCATGGCACGGATGCGCAGAAGGTGATGTATCTGCCGAAACTGGTCAATTGCGACTGGACCGGCACCATGAACCTGACCGAACCCCATTGCGGCACCGATCTGGGCATGATGCGCACCAAGGCCGAACCGCAGGCGGATGGCAGCTATCTGATCACCGGGCAGAAGATCTTCATCTCGGCCGGTGAGCATGATCTGGCCGAGAACATCATCCATCTGGTGCTGGCCAAGGCCCCCGGCGGCGGCGAAGGGACCAAGGGGATCAGCCTGTTTATCGTGCCGAAATTCCTTGTGAAGGAAGACGGCAATCCCGGCGCGCGCAACGCGGTCAGCTGCGGCAAGATCGAAGAGAAAATGGGCATCCACGGCAATGCCACCTGCGTCATGAATTACGATGGCGCGACGGGCTGGCTGCTGGGCGATCTGCACAAGGGCATGCGCGCCATGTTCACCATGATGAACGAGGCGCGGATGGGCGTCGGCCTGCAGGGTTACGCCGTGGCCGAGGCCGCCTATCAGAACGCGGTCGCCTATGCCAAGGACCGGCTGCAGGGCCGCGCGGTGACCGGGGCGCAGAACGCGGACGGCCCCGCCGATCCGCTGATCGTGCATCCCGATATCCGCCGCAACCTGATGGATCAGAAAAGCTTTGTCGAAGGGGCGCGCGCGCTGACCTTCTGGGGCGCGCATATGATCGACCGGTCGCATCGCGAGGGGGATGCGGCGGCCGAAGGGCTGATCTCGCTGATGACACCGGTCATCAAGGGCTTCCAGACCGACAAGGGGTTCGAGATGGCCGTGGCCGCGCAGCAGGTCTATGGCGGACATGGCTATATCGAGGAATGGGGCATGTCGCAATTCGCCCGCGATGCCCGCATCACCCAGATCTATGAAGGCGCCAACGGCATTCAGGCGCTGGATCTGGTGGGCCGCAAGCTGGCGCAGGATGGCGGCAAGCATGTCATGGCCTTTTTCGAGATGGTGAAAGCCGAGTGCAAGGCCCATGACGGCGACGACCGGATGACCGGATTTGTCGAGCCGCTGAAGGCGGCCTCGAAACAGCTGCAGGCGGCGGGAATGTATTTCATGCAGCATGGCATGAAGAACCCCAATGCGGCACTGTCGGGCAGCTATGACTTCATGCATCTGATGGGCCATGTCTGCCTTGGCCTGATGTGGACCCGCATGGCCAAGGCCGCGCATCTGGCGCTTGAGGCTGGCAAGGGCGACAAGGCCTTCTATGAAACCAAGATCGCGACGGGGCGTTATTATATGGCGCGCCACCTGCCCGCCTGTGCCATGCATCTGGCGCGGATCGAGACCGGGGCGGAAACGGTGATGGCCCTTCCGGCAGAGGCGTTCTAGGCTGGCGCGCAACACCGAGGAACTCCGATGCCGAAACGCTTTCGCCTGACCCGCCGCTTTCCGGTCGCGATGACCGAGGATGGCTATCGCCGGCTCAAGCGCTTCGCGACCGAGGCGGGGCTGGATGAGGGCGAGGCGCTGTCCTTTCTGTTCGAGAATTTCGACAGCGTCACGCATCAGGACAATCTCACGCATCGGTTGCGGCTGTTCAATGCCGAGCTGGAGGCGCGCAAGAAATGAACCCTTCGCCCGACTACGGGCGCGGGAGCCTCCGGCGGAGGTATTTGGACCAGGATGAAACACCGGGCGCAAGGTGCCTGCCGTGGCTTTCACCTTGGTTCAAATACCGCGCGGGGGTCCGGGGGCGCGAAGCCCCCGGCGACCGGTCGAAACCTGAAGGGAAGAACAGATCATGACGACACAGCTCTATTGCTTCGGCGAAAGCGGAAATGCCTATAAATGCGCGCTGGCGCTGACCTTCGCGGATCTGGACTGGGAAGCGGTCTATGTCGATTTCTTCAATGGCGAGGCGCGTGGCGAGGAATTCCGCAAGCTCAACCCGATGGGAGAGGTTCCGGTGCTCGTGGATGGCGAGACGGTGCTGACGCAGTCAGGCGTGATCCTCGACTATATCAGCTCAAAGACCGGTCAGCTGGGCGGGCGTTCGGCGGCGGAACGGCGCGACATCCTGCGCTGGATGTTCTGGGACAATCACAAATTCTCGGGCCAGATCGGCACGACGCGCTTTCTGAACAATTTCCTGCCCGAGGCCAAGCGCCCTGAAGGCGTGATCCCGTTCCAGCAGGGCCGCCTGAAGGCCGCCTATCGCGTGCTGGAGGATCATCTTGCGACCCGGGACTGGGTGGTGGGCGGGGCGGTGACCATCGCCGACCTCTCGCTATGCGGCTATCTGTATTACCCTGAACCCTTCGGCTTTTCGCGCGCCGACTGGCCCCATATCGACCGTTGGCTTGACCGTATCGCGGCGCTGCCCGGCTGGAAACACCCCTATGACATGATGCCCGGCAATCCTTCCGACCGGGCATGAGGAGGACAAGATGACCGAAGCCTATATCTATGACGCCGTCCGCACACCGCGCGGCAAGGGGCGGCCCGATGGTGCGCTGCATGAACTGACCTCGGTTGCGCTGTCGGCAAACATCCTGAACGCGGTGAAAGACCGTAACGGGCTGCAGGGCCATGCGGTCGAGGATGTGATCTGGGGCAATGTCACGCAAGTCGGCGAACAGGGCGGCTGCCTTGCGCGGTCGGCGGTGCTGCTGTCGGAACTGGATCAGTCCATTCCCGGCCTTGCGATCAACCGCTTCTGCGCATCCGGGATGGAGGCTGTGAACCTTGCCGCCAATCAGATCAGGGGTGGCGCGGGCCATGCCTATATCGCGGGCGGGGTCGAGATGATGGGCCGCGTAGCGATGGGGTCGGACGGGGCGGCGATTGCCGTTGATCCCAGCCTTGCGATGAAGACCTATTTCGTGCCGCAGGGTATTTCCGCCGATATCATCGCCACGCAATACGGTTTCACCCGCGATCAGGCCGATGCGCTGGCGGTGGAAAGCCAGCGCCGCGCCGCCGAGGCCTGGGCTGCGGGGCGCTTTGCGAATTCCGTCGTGCCGGTGCGCGACCGCAACGGGCTGACCATTCTGGACCATGACGAATACATGCGCCCCGGCACCGATATGCAGGCGCTTGGCGCGCTGAAAGCGTCCTTCAAGGACATGGGTGAGGTGATGCCCGGTTTCGACAAGATCGCGCTGATGAAATATCCGCATCTGGAACGGATCGAGCATATCCACCATGCGGGCAATTCCAGCGGCATTGTGGACGGGGCGGCGGCGGTGCTGATCGGCAATGCCGAGTTTGGCCGCGCCCATGGCCTGAAACCCCGCGCCCGCATCCGCGCCACGGCCAAGATCGGGACCGATCCGACGATCATGCTGACCGGCCCGGTGCCGGTGACCGAAAAGATCCTGAAAGACAGCGGCATGTCGATTTCCGATATCGACCTTTTCGAGGTGAACGAGGCTTTCGCCAGTGTCGTTCTGCGCTTTATGCAGGCCTTTGACGTGGACCCCGCGAAGGTGAACCCGAATGGAGGCTCCATCGCCATGGGCCACCCGCTGGGCGCGACCGGGGCCATCATCATCGGCACCCTGCTGGATGAGTTGGAGCGGACCGGCAAGGGCACGGGCCTTGCCACGCTTTGCATCGCCTCGGGCATGGGGGCGGCCACGATCATTGAACGGGTCTGACCCCGTGACCGGGCTGCGGGAAACACTTCCGCAGCCCCGCCCCAGATTTCCCGCCCAAGATTTCCCGCAGGGACGCCGGCACATCCAGATCCGCCCCCCTGCCGACCGGAGGAAGACATGACCGATTTCACGATGACCACCGATACCGACGGCATTGCCACCATCACCTGGGATGTGCCGGAAAAATCCATGAATGTGATGTCCCTTGTCGGTTTCGCCGAACTGGACGGGCTGATTGACGCCGCCCTTGCCGATGCGGGTGTGAAGGGCATCATCCTGACCTCGGGCAAGAAGGACTTTGCCGGGGGGATGGATCTGAACGTCATCGCGCGGATGCGCGAGGAAGGCGGGGCCGAGGGGATCTTTGACGGGGTGATGCGGATGCACCAGATCCTGCGCAAGATCGAGCGCGCGGGCATGGACCCCAAGACCCTGAAAGGCGGCAAACCCATTGTCGCGGCCCTTCCCGGCACGGCGCTTGGCATCGGGCTGGAACTGCCTTTGTCCTGCCACCGCATCATCGCCGCCGACAACGCCCGCGCCAAGATCGGCCTGCCCGAAATCATGGTCGGCATCTTCCCCGGCGCGGGCGGCACCACACGGCTGGTGCGCAAGCTGGGCGCGATGATGGCGGCCCCCTTCCTGCTGGAAGGCAAGCTGTCGGACCCCAAGGGTGCCAAGGCAGGCGGGATCATCGACGAGGTGGTGCCTGCCGGTGAACTTCTGGCCCGGGCGAAGGAATGGGTGCTGAACGCGAAAGACGCCGATCTGGTGAAGCCCTGGGATGCCAAGGGCTACAAGATGCCCGGTGGTGCCCCCTATCATCCGGCGGGTTTCATGACCTTTGTCGGTGCCTCGGCCATGGTGCATGGCAAGACGATGGGCGTCTATCCGGCGGCCAAGGCGCTGTTGTCGGCGGTTTATGAGGGCGCGCTGGTGCCTTTCGATACCGCGCTGAAGATCGAGGCGCGCTGGTTCACCTCGGTGCTGATGAACCCGTCATCCACCGCGATGATCCGCAGCCTGTTCATCAACAAGGAGGCGCTTGAGAAAGGCGCCAACCGGCCCGAAGCGCCCGATCAGACCGTCAGGAAGGTCGGGATCATCGGGGCGGGCATGATGGGGGCAGGCATCGCCTATGTCAGCGCCAATGCCGGGATCGAGGTGGTGCTGATCGACGCCGCACAGGACGCTGCCGACCGGGGCAAGGCCTATAGCGAAAGCATCCTCGACAAAGGCATCAGCCGCCGCAAGGTGACGCCCGAGAAGAAGGCCGAAGTGCTGGGCCGCATCACTGCCACCACCGACTACACGGCCCTTGCAGGCTGTGATCTGATCGTGGAAGCCGTGTTCGAGGATATGAAGGTCAAGGCCGATGTGACCGCCAAGGTCGAGGCCGTGGTGGGCCCCGATTGCATCTTTGCCACCAATACATCGACCCTGCCAATCTCGGATCTGGCCAAGGCCAGTGCGCGGCCCGATCAGTTCATCGGGATCCATTTCTTTTCCCCGGTGGACAAGATGCTGCTGGTGGAGATCATCCGGGGCAAGGAAACCGGCGACCGCGCCGTGGCCAAGGCGCTGGATTACGTCCGCCAGATCCGCAAGACGCCCATCGTGGTGAATGACGCGCGTTTCTTCTACGCCAATCGCTGCATCATTCCCTATATCAACGAAGGCATCCGTATGGTGGCCGAGGGCGTGGCCCCGGCGCTGGTGGAGAATGCGGCGAAACTGGTCGGCATGCCGCTGGGACCGCTGCAACTGGTCGATGAAACCTCGATCGACCTTGGCGTGAAGATCGCCAAGGCCACGAAACTGGCGATGGGCGATACCTATCCCGATGGCGCGGTGGATACGGTTCTGTTCGCGATGGCCGATCAGGGCCGTCTGGGCAAGAAGGCGAATGCAGGCTTTTACAGCTATGACGAGGCAGGCAAGCGTCAGGGCCTTTGGGAGGGGCTGGAGGCCCAGTATCCTGCAGCCGATGTCCAGCCTGATCTGAGTTCGGTGCAGCAGCGCCTGTTGATGGCGCAAGTGCTGGAGGCGGTGCGCGCGCTGGAGGAAGGCGTGCTGACGGATATCCGCGAGGGCGATGTCGGCGCGGTTCTGGGCTGGGGCTTTGCGCCCTGGTCGGGTGGCCCCTTCGGCTGGCTCGATATCATCGGGGCGGCCCGGGCCGTGGAAATCTGCGATGCCTTGGCTGCATCCCACGGCGCACGCTTTGCCGCGCCCGCGTTGCTGCGGGACATGGCGGCCAAGGGGCAGCAATTCTACACCCGGTTTGCCCAGCAGCCAAAGGCCGCCTGAAACTCTGGTGACAGAGGCCTGTCCAGCGCGGCGGGCCTTTTTTTCCAAATAAAGGTATCCTTGGGTCCGGGGCAAAGCCCCGGGTGCTTGCAACTGGTGCCCGGTCCATCAGATCCGCACAATGGCCGCATCATCGAACCCATAGCCAAACCGCGCGACATCCTCCGCGCAGATCTCGCCCAGCAGGGCCGCATCGGCGTCGGAATAATAGCCGCGCCAATCGGCCGCACGGGCCGATGCATTGACCCGCGCCACAGGTGGCAGACGAAAGCCCAGATGCGCCTCGAACGGAGCCAGATCCTCGACCAGATGCTCCAGCCGCAGGAACAGGCTGGCGCGTTCTGCCCCGTGGCGGTCGCGCAGATAGGCAGAGGCGGGCCACAGCCGCAGCGAGGTCTGCGTCTGCGGGTGATTCAGAAAGCCTGAAAAACCCTGTGATTTGGCCAGCGCCACCGCCGGATGCGCGAATCCCTGCGCGCGCAGCCAGTGGTAATAGCTGACCGCGCGGTCCCAAGGGTTGCGCACCAGCGCCAGGGTGAAAAAACCGGCCACTTCGGCATCGCTGACCAGCCCGGCGATGTCGGCCAGTGTCGAATGCTTCCACAACCGCCCCTGCGCCTTGACCCCTTGCAGCCGCCGGCGCCGGGCCCGGGCCTTGGGCGTGTCACCGATCAGGATGTCATCCTTCATCGCCCGCGCCTCCAGCGCAAGGCTCAGCGCCGTGCCCCCGGTCTTGGGGATATGCACAAAGATGAACCGCCGCCCGCGCGAGATGATCATAGGCGGCTCCGTTCATTCTGGCGGGACTGCCCGATCCAGCGCCACGCAACGCGGCTCCCGAGGCCTCCGACGGGGATATCTGCGGTCGGGATGAGGGCCATGCCGTCAGACCGGATTGGGCACCGGCGCGCCGTCGAAAAACGCCTTGAGATTGTCGACCGCCATCAGGCCCATCGTCTCCCGCACATCCAGCGCCGCCGTGCCCAGATGCGGCAGCAGCGTCACATTCTCCATCTGCAAGAGTTCGGGCGAGACTTTGGGTTCGAATTCATAGACATCCAGCCCCGCCCCCGCGATCCGGCGTTCCGTCAGGGCCGCAACCAATGCAGCCTCATCTACGATATCGCCGCGTGCAATATTGATGAGGATGGCGTGGGGCTGCATCTTCGCCAGTTCTGCCGAGCCGATCAGGTGATGGGTCGAGGGGTTCGCAGGGGCGGCGATGACCACGATATCGGAGGTCTCCAGAACCTCGTCCAGCCCGACCTGGACCGCCGGCATTCCCGGATCGGCGAGGGTGGAGCGGTTGTGAAAACGGACCTCCATATCGAAACCGAAATGCGCCCGTTTGGCGATGGCCTTGCCGATCCGTCCGAAACCGATCACCCCCAGCCGCTTGCCGGTCAGATGCATGCCCAGCATCTGCGTCGGGTGCCAGCCTTCCCAGAGGCCCGAGCGGACCAGCCGTTCGCCCTCCCCTGCCCGTCTTGCGGTCATCAGCATCAGCGTCAGCGCGATATCCGACGTGGCATCGGTGACGGCACCGGGGGTGTTGGTCACCTCCACCCCCGCCGCGCGGGCCGCCGCGACGTCGATATGGTTGTAGCCCACGCCGAAATTGGCCAGAAGCCGGCAGCGCGGCGCATGGGCGGCCGCAAACACATCCGCGGCGAAGGGGTCGCCCAATGTCATCAGCACCGCATCATAGGTCTGCAGCGCCTCGATGCATTGCGCCTTGGTCATCGGGGTCGTGTCCTCCCGCAGGGTCAGCGCGAATCGCGTCAGCGCCTCAGAGATGACACGGTCGGGAAGCGGACGGGTGATCAGGACAGACGGGGTCAAAACAGCTTTCCTCCAAGTGGGACGTCATGGCCGGGGCCGATCAGCACGACCTCCCCGCTTTCATCGGGCAGGCCGAGGACCAGAACCTCGGACATGACCTTGCCGATCTGGCGCGGCGGGAAATTGACCACCGCCAGCACCTGCCGCCCGATCAGGGTGTCGGGCGTATAATGCGCAGTGATCTGGGCCGAGGATCGTTTTTCGCCAATCGCCGGCCCGAAATCGACCCACAGCTTCAGCGCGGGCTTGCGCGCCTCGGGGAAAGGCTCGGCCCGGGTGATGCGTCCGACCCGTATATCGACCTTTGCGAAATCGTCATAGGAAATCATTGGCCCAGTTCCCGCCCGCGTTCAGTTGCCGCCGCCACCGCGCGGCGAAGAAGGTCGGGAAAGCCAGATTTGGGATCCATCAGCACTGACAGGCCCGCCGCCGTGGTGCCGCCGGGTGAGGTGACATTGATGCGAAGCTGCGCCGCCGAGGTTTCGGGCGTCTGATGGGCAAGCTCCCCTGCACCGCAGACCGTGGCGCGGGCCAGCCGCATGGCGAGGTCCGGGGCAAGGCCCTGCGCCTCGCCGGCCGCTGCCATCGCCTCGATCAGGTGAAAGACATAGGCGGGGCCCGAGCCGGAAAGCCCGGTCACGGCATCCATCTGAGATTCGCTTTGCAGCCGCACGACCTCCCCCACCGCCGAAAGCAGGGATTCGGCCAGTGCCAGATCGGCCTCACCGGCGCGGGCATTTCCGACGATGGCGGTGATGCCGCGTCCGACAGCGGCGGGGGTGTTGGGCATGGCGCGCACCAGCACGGCCTGCGGCCCGAACACCGTTTCAAACCGCGCCAAGGTGGTGCCCGCTGCCACAGAAAGGATCAGCGCATCGGTCTGCCCCAGCGGAGCCAGCAGCGGCAGCGCCTCGCCCATCATCTGCGGTTTGACGGCCAGAACCACCACGGCAGGACGCGCGGGAACCGGGCCGTTGACACGGATCCCCTGCGCCTGCAACCAGTCCGATGGGTTGGGGTCAAGAACGGTGACCGTCTGATGCTTCAGCCCGCGGGCAAGCCAGCCGGCCAGAAGTGCCGAGCCCATCTTGCCGCAACCAAGCAGGACCAGCCCCCGCGCGTTCACCCGTTCCATATCCATAGATCATCCCCTGCCGTTTCCGGCGGCAGGTTAGGCGCGACCGTAGGCCTCTGCAATGGCGACCTTCACCGCCTCGGCCGGGCTGTGATCGCCCCATGTGGTCAGTTGGAATGCCGGGTAAAAGCGTTCCGCCGCCATGATGGCCCCGGCGATCAGGCGGTCGATCTGCTCGGGTCCGACGGTCTGCCCGCCTGCAAGACACAGCCCGTAGCGCCAGACCATCAGCTTCTGTTCCGCCCACCATGTAAAGCCGCCGGTCCAGACCATGTCATTGCAACGGTTGAGCAAATCATAAAGCTGCGGCAGGCGTTCCTCGGGCGGCTCCATCTCGAACGTGCACAGCAAGCGCAGGGTTTCATCCCTGTCCGACCAGGCCAGCGTCAGGGTATAGGTGCGCCACTGCCCTTCGACCGCCATGGCGATCCGGTCATCGCCCATCCGGTCGAAATCCCATGCGTGATGCTCGGCCAGCGTCTCGACAATGTCGATCGGATGGATGTCATCGCCAAGATAATCTTCCGAAAGCGACATGCCCTGCCTCGTTCTTGCGCCCCTGTAGATTTTCGCCACAAGGAACTGGGTGTCCGACAAAGGTCAGTAGACCCAGCGCTGGTTCTTACCAGATATAGTGTGGGAAGGCGCGGACACTGTAAAGGGGATTCGCGGTGTAGCTCGCCACGGATTCTTGCAGTGATTGACACCGAATGTTGCAGCAGAACGGTTTTTGAACGGACGGGCTGCAAGGGGTGTTGAACGACAGGTTGAGGGGGGGCTGAAAGGGGCGTTGAAGGGGTGTTTAAATCTCGTCTGCCGGGGGCGCATCTGACTCTGCAGGACCATCGCTGCGAAGCTTCTCGGCAAGATGGGTCATGAAGGACTTTGTGCTGGCGAAGATGTCCCGAGCCTCCCGGGCATCATAGCGTGACACTGAATGCATCGACTGGTTCCGCCAAGCGTTCTTCACAAAGCGCAGATAGGTGCCCGCCTCCGAAGCCCATTCTTCAGCCTCGGCTCCATCGCGTGAACGTCTGACTTCGCGCAATCTGGCCTCGATCTCGTTCAGGACACGATTCCAGTTGTCGCTCCACTCCACTCCGACATACCGCGCCAATGCCTTCAGACCGATCTCCTGCGCCCGCATCGTATGCATGACGGCCGCCGTCCACAGATTGAAACTCAGGCATCGGCCTGCCTCGGCAATGTCGAAGGCGGCATCCGGGAAAGCATCGACGACGCGCGGGCCGAACAATCCGTCCGCATCCTGCTGGCCGATCTCGGCCCCCTGATCGAGGGCGTAGAACATCCGGTTTCGGCTTTCGTCAACGACCGTCTGGACGAGGGATGAGATAGCGAAGATCAGTTGATTGATCCCCGCAGGCGGGATCGTCTGGGATGAGGATAGTATTTCGAAACTGCTGTCATGACACCGACAGGCGTTGGTATGCGAAACCTTCAAGCCATGCTGTTCGCTGGTTTCCCTAATTGTGCGGATCGCCTTCACAATCGAGGCGCGGTGTTCGAGCGACATAGGTCCGCTCGATCCCACGCCTGAAATCGTAATTTCCTGAGCCATCCGCAATTCACCAACAGCGCAGGCCAAAAGTGTCAATGCGGATAGAAATGAACTGGCCTGCAGCTGAAGCATATCCCAAAAGCTCACGAATCGGATCTTATCAGTCAAAGCGTAATCAGCAGATGGATCCGGATATACAGGATTTGCAAAAAACGCCTCCCAGCCCCGCATATGGTCCGTCGATCCGGTTGAACAAGCGTCGTCCCTCACCCCTACACCTCCCCCCTCGCCGCCGCCCTTGCCTCGGCCACATCCTCGGGCATCGCCTTTCCGGTCTCGGCCGCGCGGATCACCATCCAGTCGGTTGAGGCCAGATAGGCCAGTGCCTCAGCGCGGGCGGTGGCGGCGGTGGCCTCTGCATCGGCGGTGGCGCGATCCTCGGCCGTGATGGTCTTGCTCCAGTCGATCATTCCGCGTCCTCCTCGATTTGCGGGGCCTCGTAATGCGGCAGGGCCACTGGTCCATCGCCCACCTCCATCGGTTCGGGATGGGTGACCGCCTGCGCCTCGGGCGGGGCGGGCCATGGGATGGGACCATGCGGCAGGATCAGCGGCACGCTCAGAACGCCCGCCTCATCGCGCGTCACATCGCCCGCGATCCAGTCGCACCCGATGGCGGCACATGGGAGGGTGGCACCGGGCGGCAGCGGGCTGAAATCCAGCGCCGAGCCGTTCAGGGTCAGCACGTCACCCGCGACCGAGGCGGTCAGGGTGGCATCCATGCGGGTGGGTGAAAATGTCAGTTTCATGGGGATCCTCCTCAGAACCAGCGGCCAATGGCCGTCAAACGCACTGGGTATTCAGTCGAGTCTGAAACGGCTGACTGCACGCGATATGCCACGCCGCCGATGCCAGGGGCGCCAGGACATACCCAGCGGTCAGACCGATCAGCCGCGCCACCAATGACAGGGGGATTGGTGAAGCCTGCCGGATAGGTCCATGTGGGGGTGCTGCTGTTCCTGAACACAGCTCCATAGGCGCTGTTCGCGGCCAGCCCCGGCCCTGTGAAGGTGCAGATCTGGGTGCCATCGGCGAAGCGCACATACTCGCCATTGGCATTGCTGCCACGTTCGATCACCGCGCCGGTCGGGATACCGCCAGATTGGCTGACAGTGCCGAGGATATTGCGGGCGTGGAATATCTCACTCCAGACAATGTCGTCACCGGCATTACTGTTCGAGCCAAACCAAAGTCGCGCGGCCCCACCACCCGCTGTCCGCATGTCAAGAAGCGCCTGTCGGCCCTGTCCAAGCTTGGCGGCAAATATGGCATGGAGCCAAGCAGAGCTCTCAGGTCCACCCGCTGTCACATTCGCGGAATAATTGTAGAACCCTCCAAAGAGATTGCGATCTTTGAGGTTCTCAGCGCCAGCAAGAGAGACAGTCGGGCCGCCTGCACCCATCCAGCCCGTAGTCGGAAGCCTTCCTGCGGTCGTGTCGGTATTGGATTGCACGACCGCCGTTCCGCTCAGCAGCCCAGTCAGGATTGCACCGGCATTGTTGACCTCCAGCCGGTCTAGCGCGTTGGTGACAAACGCCATACGATTGGCGCCGGGGCGGCGCAGGCCGGTATCGAGATCCGTCAGAAAGGCCAGCCCCGGCAGCGCGGCCGTGCCGTCCCCGAACCGCCCGGCCAGCGGCCCATCCAGATAGCCCTGCTGCAAGGCGATCCAGGCCGCGACCTGCTGATTGACCCGCTGCGCCCAGCCTTGGGTCGGCTGCACGGCATAGGCTTGCCCTGACACGGTGGCGCCGAGGTAAGCGCTGCCAAGCGTCAGTTGCGTGTCCGAGACGATGTTGGCGACTTCATAGGCGCGGCCATCCGGCAGGTGGATCGCGCTGCCGATCAGGATCTGACCCACCCATGCTGTGCCGGTCCCGACCACATTGGTGCTGCCATTGGTGACGGCAATGGTGCCGGTGCGATACCAGCTCATTCCGCTGCCTCCCCGGCATCAGGCCCGGCATCAGGGCTGACAGGCAGCGCCGCGCGCTCCTGCAGCTGTTGCGTCTCGATCTGACGGGCCAGCGCCAGCTGCGCCAGCGCGCGGTTGCGTTCCCGCAGCCGTGCATTCTCGGCGGTCAGTTCCTGCACATGGGCGGCGAGGGCGAATGGTTTTTCAGCGGACATATCTCAAAGCTCCTCATAAGGCGGTGCCGGGATGGAAATGGATGGAAAGCCGTCCGTGATCAGGGCGACCTGGGCGCGCAGATTGTCCCGGTAGGTGACCATTTCCGCGACCTCGCCCGGCGTCAGATCGGCATCCGGCAACATGGCCCAATCGGTTGCCCGCAGCGCCTCGCGGATGCGCGGCAGGTAGTAATCCAGATTGTCCTGCAAATCCGGGAGCGGGGGCGGGGCAACAATCGCAAAAACCGTCCCTGTCGACGGAGTGTAGTAATATCCTGCAGGGGTGCTGCCCGTCGGGAAATCCCAGGATGCCGGTGCCTCGAATGCAACCTCGCCGTCACCTGCTTGCAGGGCGATCTGGTCCTCGGGTGCGATCCCCCAGCGCAGGATCTGATACAGGTCCGGGCTGGATTCGACACAGACAATGTAGCGCATTTTGGCTCCTTTTTGTCGCCCATACCGGTGAGCAGAGAGATAGAGGACGATCAGGGCGACAAGCCCTGCGGTCATGACGATGCTCATCTGGCTATGATCCATGGCTCACCTCTTGGTTTGCGTCAGGCGCATTGAGCGGCGCGATATGATCGGAGAGGGGAAGCCGCGATTGACCGCACTCACGCCGTGGACTGCGCTGACGGTGTAGGCCACGGATCCGGTGCCCGGATCGGCATCGACAAACTCGGTGAACACGCTCTGGGATGCGCCCAGCGGGCCGGTGCCTGCTGCCAGCGAATGGATGATCGTGCCATTCCGGCGCAGGTAAAATTCCGCCTCGGAATAACCGGAGCCGCCCATCTGACAACCGAAGGAAATGACCGTTGGATATCCTTCGGACAGGATCCGCGCGCCGACCATGTATGTTCCATCGCCTGTCGCGGGACGAAAAGAACCCGGCTGGTAGACAGCGACCGGGATGGTCACTGATTGACCCGCGAGTTTCAGCGTGTCGATATCGGCTTCCTTGATCATCGCCTTGCGCAGATGGACCTCACCGCCCGTGACGATGAAGGGCGCCTCGGCCCCGCCCGCACCATTGAGGATCGCGACCAGATCCCCGTCCAGCAGGATCCGGCTGCGACCGCCGCTGATCGCCTCGATGAAGAGCGACGCCTCGGAAGCCGCCGCAGCGGCGGCCGTCGCCGCAACCGACAGGCCGATCCGCGTATGGGCACCCGCAGGGCCTGCCTCTGCCGTGATCCGGAACTGACCCCGCGCCGCCGAGCCATCGTAGCTGGCATCAAGCCGCGTCAGGGCATCAGCAATCGCCGCATTGACCGCGACCGTCGTGCTGTAATTGGTGCTCAGATTGGCGGCGAGCGACCCGACTGATCCGCCTGGCCCCTCCATCGTCGTCTTCAGCAACAGTGTCGCCGCCGCAATCGCCGCATCCGTATCGCTGCGGCTGTAATATTCGGTGGCAACCAGACTGGCCAGATTGCCCAGGGCGGTATCAACCGCGATCCGGGCCGAGGCCTCGGCCGCCAACGCCTCATCGACGCTGGATTTCAGCTGGATCTGCGCCGAGGCCGTCGCCTCACGGATCGCCTGCCGGTCGGCATAGCCGGTCAGCAGATCCTCCAGCGTCACCAGTGCGGCATCGTCAAGATCGGCGGTCTGGCGGCGGGTCTGCTGGACCGTGAAGGTGATCGACGGCACATCAAGGGCGGAAAGCTGCACCTCGGCAGTATTGACCCGGTCGCCCAGCAGGTCGAAATCGGCGCTGGTGACCCGCAGCGCGATCTCTGCCTCCAGAGCATCGATATCCAGTTCCGCCTGGCTGACACTCGCCACCAGCCCCTCGACCACCAGAGCCGAGGCCTTGGCCGCGATCTCGGCAGTCTGCGCATCCAGCAGGAGCAGCGCATCGCTGACCTGCAATTGCAGACCCTCGACAATCGGGATCTGCGAGGGGTCCAGCAGCGCATCGGTGATCGCCTGATTGACGTAGGAAAAGGTCGCGCGCAGCTCGATCTCGGCGGCGATTCCGTCCACCCGGATTTCCGCCGCGCTCTGGCGGTTTTCCAGCGTCTCGATCCCGGCGATCCGGACCTGACCCGATTCCGGATCGACATAGATCCCGGCATCCACCCCGCGTTGCGCGAGAAAATCCACCTCGATCCGCGCGCCCAGAAGCTCCAGCGCGATATCCTCGATCACCTGCTCGGCCGAGGTGACGCGCGGGATGGTCTGGCCCAGCCGGTCCAGCAGGTCTGTCAGGGCGGAGGGCAGATCGGTCACCCCCCCGTCGATCCAGTCCCGCAGCAGCGTCAGGGAGGCCGCGATCTCTGTCTGCACATCCGGGAATCCCAGCCGCACATCGGGCACCGTCACCGGCTCCCATGCCGATGCCTGCACCCGCATTGCAGGCGCGACCGGCGTCAGGCGGGCCTCATAGCTGGCCCCGGGCAGAATCCCGGCGCTGATCTCGGCGCGACCGGCCGCGACGGTCTGGATCGAGCCATGCAGGATGACGTCGGTCTCGCCTGCCAGCCGGATCTGCCATTCCATGCCGGTTGCCAATGAGGCCAGCGCGGGCGACCAGCTGGCGATGATCACCGGGCGGCGCGCTTCTCCCTCGGCATCGAGCAGCGCCGCACCTTCGAAGAAGGGCCCCGACCAGCTGCCGCTCTCTGTCATGGGCCGCAGCAGCGGGGCCTCGGCCGGGGCGGCAGGAGGCGCGGGCATCGGCTGTTCCAGCGCGGGCGTCCAGTCGTAATCGGCGGGATCGACCTCGCGGATCGACAGCGAGACCTGACCGCCCATCAGGTCATGCGCGACCTCCTGCACTGTTGATTTTCACCCAGAACTGACCCGGGTTTTTCATCGAGAATTGACCCGGCTTTGAGTATGGATTTCGGGTCAGGCAGGGGTCAAGATCTGTGTTGTCTCCTTCTTTTTCTTTGCTGCGGATGC
>NZ_JAESVN010000050.1 GCF_016765775.1 Szabonella alba
ATGACGGCGACCAAATAGAGAAAGCCGCGGCGCATCGGCAGGTAGGTGATGTCAGCGCACCAGACCTGGTTGGGTCGATCAACCCGCAGCCCGCCCAGCAGGTAGGGATAGGTCTTGTGCCCCTTGGCGGGCCTGCTCGTATCGGGCTTCTGGTAGATCGGCATCAAGCGCATGAGGCGCATCAGCCGCCGGATGCGCTTGACGTTCACGGCGTGGCCTTCGTTCTGCAGGTGCCACGTCATCTGCTGCACGCCGTAAAAGGGCGTCTCCAGAAACTGCTTGTCGATCAGCAGCATGAGGGCGAGGTTTATCTCGGTCTCGCCCGTCGGCGCGTAGTAGAACGAAGATCGCGAGATCGACAGCAGGCGGCACTGCGCGCCCACCGACAGGCTCGGGTGGTTCTTCTCGATCATCCCGCGCCTCACTTCCCGGTCCAGGGCTTGAGCTTTCGTGACAAAAAATCGTTGGCGACGGCCAGTTCCCCGATCTTGGCGTGCAGGGACCGGACCGTCTCTTCATCGACCTCGGCAGCCTGCGTTCTGCCGCCGCGCTCGAAGATGTCGGATGCCCCCTCGAGCAGCGCCTTCTTCCACTGATGGATCATCGTCGGATGCACGCCGTATTCGGCGGCCAGTTCCGACACCGTGCGTTCACCCTTCACGGCTTCCAGCGCCACACGAGCCTTGAAGCCCGCGTCATGGTTCCTGCGTTTCCTCATGTCCTGATCTCCTCGTTCTTGGAGATCAGCAGACGTCAGATCGTAGCTTCCGTCACTGTCCGATTTTCGGGGAGTAGCTCA
>NZ_JAESVN010000051.1 GCF_016765775.1 Szabonella alba
GTCTTACAGCAGGAAATCCCCCGCCCCGACCCCTGGCGCGCCGGTCAGTTCCAGCACCCAGTCGGCCGTGCCATCGCCGTTCTGATCGCCGATCAAAAGACCCCCGGCGGCGAAATGATAGAACGAGGCCTGCCCGCCACCGACCAGCCCGCCCGTGCCGTTGAACGTCGTGTTCAGCGCCGTCAGGTCGATGTCATCCACGCCGCTGGTGAAATCCGTGATCACGTCACGGCCCGCCCCGATGCCGATATGGGCCGCCGAGGCGAAGACGAAGACATCCGCGCCCGGCCCGCCGCTCATCACATCGCGGCCGGTCCCGCCATGGATCGTGTCATTGCCTGCCCCGCCCCAGACGGAATTCGCACCGCCCGAGGCGAAGATCACGTCATTCCCCGCGCCGCCGCCGATATTGTCATTGCCCAGCCCGCCATAGACCGTATCGGCCCCGTTCCCGCCCCGGATCGTGTCATTGCCCGCACCGCCGCCGATGAAATCGCCGCCCGCCCCGGCATGGATCAGATCATTGCCGTCATTGCCGAACAGCTGATTGGTGCCGTTGCCGCCGCCATGGATCGTGTCATTGCCCGATCCGCCCTGCACGGTGTCATTGCCCAGACCACCCCAGAGGATGTTGGCACCTGACGCGCCGAAAATC
>NZ_JAESVN010000052.1 GCF_016765775.1 Szabonella alba
TGACCCGGCCCCTTTTCAGGACCGGGCCGGGCCGCTATGGGCACAGATCCTAAGTGTCGGACGTTACTTGGTGGTGTAGCCGCCATTGACGAGAATGGTCTGCCCGGTCATCCACCAGCCTTCGGTGACCATGAAACGGACCCACGGCACGATATCCTCGATATCCGTCAGACCGGTCTTGGAAAAGCCCGACAGCGCGGCGGCCTGCTTGTGATAGGCCTGCGCCTCGGGGGCCTCTTGCCCATAGAAGAACGAGGTGTCCATCGGGCCCGGGCCGATCGCCGTGACCGAGATCCCGCGATCCCCGAATTCCTTGGATGCCGCGCGGGTGAAATGTTCAACCGGCGCCTTGGTCCCGGCATAGCTGGAATAGAACGGCGTATAGGCCCCCAGCAGCGAGGTCACCAGCGTGGTGATCGCGCCATTGTCATTCACCGCCTTGCCCGCCTCTTTCAGAAAGAAGAAGGCCGATTTGGCATTGGCATTGTGCATCGCGTCAAACTCAGCCTCGCTGATCTCCAGCATCGGCTTTTTCAGCACCATGCCCACGGTGTTGATCGCGATATCCGGCCGGCCGACGGCCGCAATGGTGTCGGCAAACAGCTTCTCAACCGCGCCTGCGGTCGACAAATCCGCCTGCAGCG
>NZ_JAESVN010000005.1 GCF_016765775.1 Szabonella alba
CCACACGAGCCTTGAAGCCCGCGTCATGGTTCCTGCGTTTCCTCATGTCCTGATCTCCTCGTTCTTGGAGATCAGCAGACGTCAGATCGTAGCTTCCGTCACTGTCCGATTTTCGGGGAGTAGCTCAGATTGACAAACTGTCAACACTGCCTTCGGGCACAACTATGCCGCCAATTCGTATTGCAGAACGCGGTTGCCAATGGACTGAACTGAATCGAGCGCAAGCAGGCGCAATTCTTCTTGATCGGCCTGCTGTTCAAGGTCTTCCAGCGCCTCGCTGATGTTGGCTTGCTGTTGGTCAGAAACTTGCGGGTCATCCTTTGGCGGGCGATGCAGGATCATCTCATGTGCTCTAGCCAAGATGCTGTGCGGATCCCGATCGCGCTCAACCTTGAGGTCCCATAGACGCCGTTTGATCAGATGCACCGAGTTCGTGATGGCGCCAGCTTTTAGTGTCCCGAAATTGGCGACCAGTCTAGGTCCCGCGAAATCAATGACGACGCGGTGGCTTCCACCCTTGGAACGCCGGGCGCGCGCTTCTCTGATGTCGGTACTGAAATACTCCCCGAAGCCTTCGCGTTTGGATTTGACGAAATCGCATACCAAGAAGGGGAGTCGGTCTCCTGCCCGTTGGCTCTCGGCATCACCTACCGCCAACATCGTCAAGGACTGCACATCGTGGGTGGTGCGAGGTGAATACAAAGACGAAAGCGCAGCCATCCAGCTTTGGGTCAAGGCCTCTAAACTAACCCCTTCTGCCTCCCGACACCTTCCAATTGTAACACCGGAAACCGGAGGGTCAGGGGAGAATAGCGCCTCAATCGACCGTTCCGCCAAGTCCTCACGCAAGCACATGCCAGCCAAGGTAATTGCGTTGACGATGGTAGGCGCGCTTTCGCCGTAGAGGCATGTCAGCTTTTCATGGCAGTTCGCAAGTTCGACGTGAAATCCAGTGGCATTCGCTGCAGCAACACCAATAACAAATCTCTCATCAGATCCCGAAATTGGCTCAAGCAGGATCGGTGCCCAGTGAGCGCGGACGCTCTCCTTCAGTGACGGGAAACGGCTGGTGTCCAGTCTAAGGGTCATAACATCACCGGCACATTAAGCGCTTTGCTGGCATGGAAAGTGACCTGAGCGCTGCGCTGCGTCAGGAACTGCTTCAGGGCGTCAATATAATCCATCGGCATCAGATCCACGACGCGGCTGGACTTAGTGGGTTCCTCGGCATCAAACCCTGCCAGCGCAGCCTCGACCGCTTGCGCTTCTGTGCGTCGTGTATCCTTTTGATCAGTACTCAGGAAAGGAGTCATCCACTCGGACAGCCGACTGGCAAACTCTTTGGCGGGGTCGAGATCGGATGGCCCCCAAGTCGGTCCGGTAAAGCAGTGGCCGTGATCAATCAGCCATGTATCCCCGACGCTGCCGAAAAGAAGATTGCCGCAATGGCGGTCAATGTTGGCAATCCAGGCGTCGAATGCATAGAGTTTGCCCAAGTCTGGCCATTTCGAGATTTGGTCGATGATGGCACGTTGACCTATCGGTGTTGACGCGCGAAGCCGAAATGTGACGTTCGGTACCTTCACATCGGTGCTGACGAAAACCAAACGGGAACCATCGGGCAGTGCTGGTGCCTTGTTCACGCTCAGTATGTCGGGACGGACCAAACCAAGGAAACTGTCGGGGATGGGCAGGCCAAGCCGACGGGCCAGGCAGAAGGCGAGTAGCTCGTTGCAGAGCTCGATCAGATCGAGATCCTTGATTATTGCCTGCCTAATCTCTCCGCCATGAAGTAAAACCTGGCCACGATACGTCTCGTTGACGTTGCCTTCCGTGAAGCCTGCCGCCCCAAGCAACACTGTTGCGAAGTTGATTTCCGCCATGCCGCCCCTGCGCGATAGGTTGATCTTGTCACTAAGTATGCAGGTAAACCGCTAAAACCCGAGGCGGGCAACTAAAAATGGATCAAGGCGATCTGGGCTATCCGCATGCGACATTGCTGCGATGCTTGCGGAGGCAGTCTAAACTGCTGTGAGGAAAATAGGTCGCGGCGCGGCTAGCGTTTTAATCACATGGATGAGAACAAAGACTTGGTGGGTCTGTGTGAAGGACTCAGCGACGCACTCATGGCGGTCGCCGTTGCGGTCCAGCAGGACAAGAGATTTTTGGCCGGATGACCTTTGGCCGCTGATCGGTATCAGCGCGCCGATATCGTCGTCGGGCGTGTAGACAGGCTTCCAGTCGTGAGCGCCGAAAATTGTCGTGAAACTATCAGATTGAACGGGACGTCGTAGGGTGGCGCGGAAGCCATCGCCCTCAACGAATTCGGGCATGTTCAACACCACGACTGCGCAGGCGCGATGATTTTTGGATACGTACTGTCGCACGCACGCATAAATCGACGCGTCGAACTTCTTCGCCAGCCTGACTGGTGTCCAGATGCTGAACTTTTCGCCCTCGGCCATGTCACGAAAGCTGTCGAGCTGGAACAGGACTTCGGCTGCGAAGACGTTGGCTTCACGATCGAAAAGCTCAGCCGCATCGGGCTCCAGGGCATTCGCACAGTCTTCGACCAAAGCGTACATCGGACGCTGCCAGGGCATGAAGCCGTGTCCGGACTCGTGCAGTCGTACGAAGCGCTTTTTCACCGCCATCATCGTCTGATCCAGGTAGACCAGACCGGCGCTGGCGTGGAACAGGCCCATCACCTTGCCCACGGCCCGCTTGAGAGCACCGCCCGCTTGCTCAGCGCCTGACCGAAGCTTGTCTATGAACTTGGGGCTAAGGACATCTTCTTTCACCTCTTCAACCTTAGCAACGGTCATGATCGCCTCAACCGGCGTCGGGAAGACGCCGAGCGCGCCCGCTTCGCGCAGCGCACGCTCGGCCTCGCCGCGAACCCGGGCGAGCTGACTTGGGGATAAGCTACAGTCGTCCGGTCGCTGCATGATCAGCCCTTCTTGGTGCGTAGGTATGCGAGGTAGTCCAAGAGGGCCGCTTCCTCATCGGCCGTTAGATTATCGACCGCGAACGTCGCGGCCCGCCCATGCTTGGCGTCGGCAGGGCGTTGGGCCGATGGCACGATGTAGCCCGCTCGCTCCATCAGCGTCTCGTAAGGGACCGCCAAGACGGTCGAGAGGGCGTATAGGATGTGCGGAGAGGGTTTGGTGATTTTTCCACTCTCCAATTGGCTCAAGTAGGCATTTGAAATCTCCTTGCCGGTAGCTTCCTCAACGTCGCGTTGCGACATCTGTAGATCGTTACGGGCCTTTTTTATGATCTGGCCGAGGTTGGTTGGCCGGACGGTTGCATCAGTTTCACCATCGGTCATGCGGGCTCCTCCGCGAACCGGACACGGGGTCCAGCGTATGGAATATCGGCCAAGTCGATAAGTTCGTCAAGCGAGCAAAGTTGATGCTTGACAAACTTAGCACGCATTCTCATTTTAGCGACATCGGCGATTGGCCGGAGAATCTGGAGTGTGAAATGACTGAGTTGAGTGAAGACGCCGCGGATCGCGGCAAGCGTCGCCGCATCGAGGTTGCGGATGAGACCCTGACCTACCGAAACGTGCTGATCGACGACCTGACGCCGACCGGCGCCCAGCTCGCCGCTGCAGCTGGCTTCAAGCCGAAGCAGCACGCCGTTGTGCTGCAGGTGCTTGCGAACGGCGAACTTGAGGATATTCGCCCGAGCGAGACCGTGGACCTGAAACGTGACGATGGCCGGTTCGTGATCGTCGAGACTGATCGCGATTACTTCATCACCATCGACGGTCAGCGCTTCCAGTGGCCGTGCCGCATCGTCTCGGGCGCAATTGTTCGCAAGCTCGGTCATCTGCCCGTAGGCGTCGCGGTCTACCTCGAGCAGGTTGATGAACCCGATCGCGAGATCGGTGATCAGGACCTGGTTGATCTGGACGGGCACGGGGTCGAAGCTTTCGTAGGCCGGAAGCCGTCTTGGAAGCTCAATATTCAAGGTGTGACCATCGTGTCCAACACGCCGACTATCGTCGTGAGCGACGCGATGATGAAGGCCGGTTTCGATGTCGCCCAGAGCTGGCACATCTTCTTGAAGGTGGCGGGTCAGCCGAAGCGCGAAGTCGCGTTGACTGATGTTGTCGATCTGCGCACCCCGGGCATCGAGAAGATCCGGCTGACGCCGAAGGAAGTTAACAACGGTGAGGCGCCTCCGGCGCCTCGCCGGGACTTCGACGTGCTGGAGGTGGATGAAACCTATCTCAATTGCAGCGGCTATAAGTGGGAGACGGTGAATGACGGCGGGAGGCGTTGGCTGGTCATCCACCACTATCCCGTTCCGGCCGGCTTCAGCGCTATTCAGACGCGCCTCGCCCTTGAGATCCCGCCGACTTACCCGGCAGCCCAGATCGATATGTTTTACACCTATCCGCCGCTTGCGCTCGTGTCCGGCCGCGCGATCGACTGCACTCACATTCCTGCGACGATTCTGGGCGTTCCCTACAATGGCTGGTCGCGCCATCGTGGGCCGGGTTCGGAGTGGAATCCTTCGTCCGACAATGTCGTCACGCATCTGGCGCTCGTCGAGTCGGCGCTCAGCAAGGAAGTTGGGGAATGATGCCGAACTGGACGCTCAGCTTCGCCGGAGCGACGCTTGATTGCGTCCGCCGGCATCTCTTCCCTGGCGATGGCTGTGAGGCTGCGGCAATTCTTGTCTGCGCCCGCGTGCCGGGCCCTCGTCAGCGCCTACTCGTCCGCAAGGCTGTCCTCGTGCCTTATGAGGACTGCACGCTGCGTGAACCCGACCGCATCGTTTGGCCTGGTCTTTGGATCGAAGAGGCGATCGATCTGGCCGAGGCGGAGAATCTGTCCCTCATCTTGATCCATTCCCACCCTGGCGGCCTGTTCGACTTCTCCGAAGCTGACGACCAAAGCGACGCTCGGGTGATGCTTGGCCTGTTTGAGGCCCTCGGCTCGCTTCACGGTTCCGCCATCATGATCCCGGATGGACGGGTGCGTGGGCGCCTGTACGCCCAAGACGGAACGTGCTGGCCAATCAATCTCGTGTCAGTGATCGGTGATGACATCGACCTGATCTGGACTGGCGAGCATCCACCGTCCAGATTCGCTGATCGGCCCGTCGCATTCACAAGCGGTATGACGCGTGAGCTGGGGCGCCTGCGTGCTGTCGTGATCGGAGTATCGGGCACCGGCTCGATCATAGGCGAGCAAGCCGCCCGTCTGGGCTTCGGCAGTGTTGACCTGATCGACTTCGACCGCATCGAACCCCACAACTTGAATCGTATCTTGAACGCCACCCAAGCTGACGCCGGGGAGCGCCGGCTCAAGGTCGAAATGTTCGCTTCCGCAGTCGCCAGTCATCGCGGCGAAGGCGTCGCGACGGCCATACCGGCATCCATCACGAGCCGGGAGGCGGTGCTGTCGGCCAGCCAGGCTGATGTGCTGTTCTGCTGCGTTGATACGCTTGAGGCTCGCCAGATGGCAGACTTCATCGCTCAGGCGTTCCTGCTTCCACTCTTCGACATGGGCGTGGTGATCCCGCTCCGCAAAGCTGCACGAGGAATGGCGATCGCAGATGTATGCGGTCGGGTGGATTATGTTCAACCAGGCGGTTCCACGTTGCTGGATCGCGGAGTGTACTCACCCGCCAGCTTGCGCGCGGAGTACCTGCGCCGCACGGCTCCTGGCGCCCACCGGCACGAACTCGAAGCGGGATATATTAAAGGCATGATTGAAGAGGCCCCCTCAGTGATCACCCTCAACATGCGGGTCGCGGCGGCAGCGATGAATGAGTTCATTGCGCGGGCTTACCCTTTCCGACTGGACCCCAACGGGCATTATGCCCGCACGGGTTTCAGCCTGGCTGCGAGCGAAGAAGAGTTCACTGCGGAAGTAGCGTTTCCCCGATCCAGTCTTGGCCTCTTAGCGCGCGGTGATCTGGAGCCGCTGCTTGGCCTTCCATTACTTAAGCCGCGGAGGGCGGATCGATGATGGACATTCGGAAGTGGTGGCGCGACGTTTGGGCACGGTTCGGACCCCCGCGGCGACTGATCGTGATCGAAGGGGACAGTCTGCCTCAATCCATGCCGCGTCGTGATCTCGTGCTGGCGCGCGATGACGGTGAGGACTGGTGTGTCGGCATGCGCTGCCCCTGTGGTTGTGGAGACATCATCGAACTCCTAGTCATCGCTGAGGCAAAGCCTCGCTGGGACGTTGGAGCTGATCGAGAGAGAAGGCCGACATTGTCTCCCTCCGTCTGGCGCAAGACTGGATGCCGGTCGCACTTTTGGGTGCGGCGGGGTCGGGTTCAGTGGTGCGATTAGCCACGCCATAGCTCGCTTCTATTCGGGTGCAGGCGCGGCGAACGGCAACTGCGTCCCAAATACTGTGGTCAGATGCGCAAGGTCAAGGGATCTAAATTGCGCGTCAAATCAAAGTTTTACCATTCCGCTTCATTCTAAAGTTGTTGAATGCGCGCGACGAGACAGCATGAGAAGAGCGCTATCACGCTACCAGTCGAAATCTTCCGTATTAGTGGTTTCTGGTATGCGGCGTGCCAGAAACACGCCCCGAAACGTGGCTGCGGGCAGGGCGTCTGAAAGAACGCTTTGCATCGCACGGTAGTGGCATCCGGTCGTCAGTACATCGTCGCAGATTACGACTCGATCCCTGACATTGGCGAGTTGTGCCGCGTCGATCTGGTAGAGCTGGGCAAGCTCATCCGGCGAGGGACGGCGATCACCGTCATGAACAGCTGCCGTGCTGCATGTCTGCGACACCAACTCCCGTATGTCGAGTGCGTAACCATGATTCCGCTGCACAAAGCCGCTGAGTTGGTTCAGCAGGGACATCATCCTGTCATCATACATTGGATCAACGCGAAACTTTGACGGCGGCACAGGGACGAAAGTGTACTGCCGAAGATCAGATGCTCCAATCGCCTTGAAAAGTGCCCGTGCAGCCTGGGTAATCTTGGCGGCTTTGTACGGCCATTGATTGGTGCCACGCCGATCCATCGGCTTTTTGAAATTGATGATGAGGTTATTCGTTGCGCTGTGGGCAAAGCCCATCCGTGCCGAGTATTCACCCAGAAAGAAGCAATCATCTTCTTCACGAAGATGATGGTGATCGACCCGCGTGAGCGCGTCAATCTTAGTGAGACGTTCTGGGAAGGAGTCGTTCGCGGATGTCATTGTAATCCCGCACGCGAATAGCGCCGCGCTCCGCGAAGGTGTGCGGCCATGTCAGTTTACTATTCTGAAAGCAGCTATCCAGAATGAATAGTTGCCGCCCCTGTTTCAGTGCCGCACGCGCTTGCACTAAAGTGCCGGATGTTTCACCGGCCTCCACGATGACCGTTGCATCAGTCAGTGCTGACATTGTGATGTTCCGCGCGGGGAAGAAGTGACGATGCGCTGTCGGGTTGGGCTGTCTGTCATAACGCAGCACCGGAACTTGGCTGATAAGCAGATGGTTCTTGGCGATTTCACGCTGGAGCGCCGCATTTTCCTTTGGATAGGAATGCGACAACGGGGTGCCCAGCACTCCGACGGTGCGCCCGCCTTCGGAAATGGCCGTGCTGTGCGCCGTCGCATCGACCCCTTTGGCAAGACCGGATACGATGGTAAAGTCATCCCCGAGCAGAGAGCGAACCAATTTCCGCGTACGCTTGATGCCTTCCTCGGACGGGTTGCGCGTGCCGACAATGGCGATGGAACGCGGCGAGTTTACCAGTTCCCACCAGCCTTGATAATAGAGCAGCTCTACAGGATGATCCGCGTCGCGCAGCCGGTCGGGGTACTCACCTGCGCCATGCACTCTGACGCCATAATGCGCCACACCGGCATCCCTTAGTAGACGATGCACGTCGTTCGCGTAGGTACCGGCCGTTTTTCTGTCGACGAAATCCGATGGCACCGCGCCTGGTGCAGCGGCAAACTGGGATGCGATGGTCTTGAAGCTGACGCTGTCACGGTCCCACAATGCCTCATACGCTCCCAGCTCGATGAAAGGCGATACGGCACGGTTCGCAAAATCAAGTGCTGAAAATTCTAGCTGCTCCATGACTCCCCTACATTTTGCCGGATTATCCCGTGATTTTCCACCTTGGAACATAACAAGAACATTAGCGCAAAGGGCTACAAGTGTCCAATACCGAGTGGATTCCGTCGCTGCAATGCTTTCCTTCACATGACCCACTGTACCGCCTCAGCGGCGCATGGATAGGGGGCAGATTGTTCCGTCCGCATGAACACCGGTGGGAACCTATGTGCATAACTGCTTGGGCCGCATCCGTTGACAGATCAAAGCCAAGCGGAGAATGTCCGCAATGATGGATTGCGCCGCCGCGTCGAAGCGAAGAGGTCAACGGTAGCTGTGGGCCGACCAAGCCGACGGACTGGGACGCGCGAAGGAAAGACCCATGCTGCGATGCCGCATGACCGCAGCGAGCCCAGAGTAACGAATGCTGCGTGATGCGCCGATGGCAGTTATGCGCAGAGATCCTTTTCAAACCGTCCCCTCTGTGCTGAAGTCCGCGTGGTTGACTGCCCACTGAGCGCGAAAGAAGGAACACATGGAACTGAGCAAACTGGAGCGATATTACCTGTCCAACCAATTAAGGATTTTGGAAGCACTCTATCCCAACGAAGCGGATGAACTCGCGGTCCAACGTGAAGCTGTCGAACAGGGGTATTCGTTCGTTTACGACATGGGTATGGACTATATTTTGGATGGCAACGACGCCATGACACCCGAGGAGTCGAAAGAGGTCTGGGAAGCTATGGATATGTTTTTGTCCATAGATCGGACGATCCAAGATTTGGGCCTAGAAGATCTGCATAAAGAGCATTTCACGCGATTCAGGGGATATGACGGAAACAACGAGTCCAAGTTCATGGGATTTGCAGCGTTCACTGTTGAACGACTTGGACGGTTTACGCATCTCCCACTCAAAGAAGAGCTTTACTTCAACTCCCACATGCCGACGCGGCAGATTTATGAGAGGATGCTCATTGAGTGGCGCAAGATTGATTATCAGCACCGCTTTCCAATGCGCAAAGAGGATCTGATGAAAGTCCTCGAAGCCGCCGTCCATCCAGAAATCCGCAAGTAAGGCGGCGGAATGATGGACATTATTTCTCTTATGCTCACGGTGTTTGGTCTGGTGATTTCTGGCGCTGCCTACTGGAAAGCAGACGACGCAAAAAAGGCTGTCCAAACGGTTCTTAAGAAACGCAATGCAGATGAAGATTTGAGGCGTCTCAGAAATTTAATAGCTACCATGGAAGCCGCCAAAGAGGCGGTCGCCCCTTGGACCGCTGGTATGCCGCTTGATCGAAGAACTGGTAGAGATCAACAAGATGATCTTGCAAAACTAGGTGAGACCATTGATTGCCTGCGGACAAAAGCGCCGTTGGACCTCGAAGATGCCGTGCAAAGAAGAATAAAGAAGTCCGCTACGGTACTTGATAATGAGCTCAATTCGATCGTAAACCCTACGGACAACCAAGATCATTGGAAAGCAGCGTTGTCGGAGATTCAATTGATGATTCCTAGGTTGGAACAGTTGGAGCGGTCTATTAGGGATGCTCAAATTTCCATTTGAGGAATAAATTTGGCGGGTCAATTGGACCCCGCCCGATGGGGTAGATAACCTTCAAACGCTGCGAAAGCAGACTTTGCCCCTCCCTCGGTCGTCATCAAAGAACAGGAGAACGGTCGATAGGTTTATGCTGTGAGCGGTCATTGACTCCAGTCAAGCGAACGGCAGCTTAGTCCCGCGTCGCTGACACTGCCCTGTCGATTTCGCTGCGACAAGGATGAATGGCCGCTACGGAGAAGCACCCTGGAGGAGCTGAACGGCAGAAGAGGACCGGCTTCGATGATCCCATGGGCTCACTCATGGCTCATTCGCTCTCTGTCATCTATCAGAGTGCCATAATGTTTGCGAAACACGACCTCTTCATCTCCCTGCAATGGAGACACTTGTGGAGAAAAGAACCTTTTTCGCAGTGGGTCAATCAAACGCATATCATCTGGGTTAAAACTTTTTAGCGCCATCTGCATCGCCCACAAGCCCAGTCTGCCGCCTTCCTCTGGAAGAGCTGGATCTTCACTAAAGTAAGGGTAGACCACACGAGTATACTCCCCCCTCACGCGCGCATAAAGAGCATCTTTTATTCGAATTACCCCGCCTAGATCTTCGAACTCCAGAACGCCGTGAGCGCTTTGCGGGAGTATCTCTAATGGTTCGTTAGACCATCGTAATTTCTTATTTATCAGATCCAAAATGCCGCCTTTCAGGAGCGGATATAAACGAGCGCACCCCTTATTTGCCTTTATTCTTTGTTCCGTTAGCTCCGATATGTCTCCCTGCCCAGACATATGAATCTTTACATCGGACCAGAAAGGCTGATAGAAATCTCCGCCCTGACTCCTGCTGCTGCCGCTCTCCTTTTGGAGATCCAGCCGAATATCTTCTTTTAGAATTTTACGCCGCACCTTTGGCGATGCATAAAATAGCTGGAGGGCCTTTCGAAGGGGAATGTCTAGTACAGACATGGATGGTTCTCCTTTGGGCACAACGGCAAGCATTGCCCTAAATTTCTGAAAAGCAAGACAATACTACAGGGGCCGTGCGCTTGGTGGGCCGCCGGCGCGGAGTGTGCATTGCAGCGTCTGAGCCAACACTACCGGGAAAAGCAGGCCTGATCTTCTTGGCGAGGCTGCTATGCAGCGCAACAAGGGGTGCCCACACATACTTGTCATGATGTTGAGTAATCGCTGCGGTTCATCGACCGGCAGCATTGGGGAGCTCTAGCTGCAGCGCTTATAGGTACCGACCGGCTGGTAAGGGCCGTGCCTCCGCGGCACAAGCGAACGGCCTGTCTTGCTGTCGCCAGCCTGAGTGCTCATTTTTCGACAGACCTGAGCCTTGGCGGGGCCGTGCTGGGTAACTCTCGAAGTCCTGCTTGACAGCTGTGCGCGCCAAAACCGCCGAGGTGAGGCGCATGCGGCGAGGGCCGGCTTGACTTGTCAAAAGGCAGGACGCGGTTACGCGCCGGCCGCCTCCCCCGATAGTTGATGCGAGAAGGGGCGTTTGCTCATAGCCTGTGCGAAGGCGCGGGTGAGAGCAGGCGACAGGCATGACATTTGTTAATTACGTTCACCTAAAAGCTGACGAGCTTGCGGACGTGGTGAAGGCCCTTAGGCGGCCAGGGCCAGGACAACCGAATTCGGGGGGGCGGGCTCTCACAAACGAGATCCGGAAGCGAGGCTGGGTCCATCTTCATCAGGTTGACGACCTGATTTCGGCGCAAGACGCCAGGGTTGACTGGACCGCGCTTCGAGACGTTGAACGGCTGTCTGGACAGCTGGAGGTTGGCCAGCGTGTCGTTGGATTTAAGCCTCAGACCAAGGATCACGACTTCAGCGGTGGCATGGGTGTCAGCATCGCCGGCGCCGCCTGTCTTCTGATTTGGCTCGAACGCCTTGGCTTTGAAACGAACGCCGCCGAGCTGTGTTCATGGGTGGTCGGGCATACCGAGCGCCAGACCCATGTCTCTGACGAGGAGATCACGGCCCTCTGGTATCTTGAGCAGCGCCATAAGATGGGGCCGGTAACCGTGGGAACAGATCCGATCATAACGCCGATCGGTGACGTGGAAATCTTTGTCACCTCATCCGGATACAGCGTCGAGGTCACCAAAGGCGCTGACGGACGCCCCGCCATCCTGACGGTCACCGCGCCCGATTACGTTGAGCCCCGCGCCCAGGTTGTGGTAACCTGTGAGGACTGCGGTATGCGGTATGTCAGCGGGTATAAGCCTGATGAGCATGACCATCGGATTTTCCATCGCAAGAAGATTTCGACTCTGAATCCGGAGCCGTCCCGAGCGATGAGGGCCGCGCTCGACGGCGACCCGGACGCCGTCTGGGTAGAGGAAGACTCCCCACCCTGGCAGCGGATAGCGGTTCATCGAAGAGCGAAACTATTCAAGCGCGAGATGGGGTTTGACTTTATCCAGTGGGACCCGACCTCCGATGTGGGGGCGGTCGCCTTTCTTTTTGTCGACGACGACTCCAGGATTGTTGGCGCCTGTTGTTTTAGGCCGTCGCATTCCGAGGCGGATGAAAGGATGAGACTGGACTGGATCTGGATCGCCCCGGCGGAACGGCGAAAGGGCTGGCTGAGCAGGAACTGGCAGCGCTTCGTAGGCCGGTTCGGGGAGTTCGACATAGCGCGCCCGATATCAGATGAGATGCAGGGCTTTCTTCGGAAGAGCGGATTGAACCACCTGCTCTGAGCCGCGGGCCGGGTCATGAGAACGACAGGGCTTGGAGATCATTCGAACCGCTTACTGTCGGGCGAGATTGTTGATGGCAAGCGGTCGTTCGAAACAATCAGGTGATCCTTCGATACAGACGCTCGGGGGGCATTAGCGTTGGCACCCCCGAAACATCCACGTCTTGGCAAGCATGCCAGACGTCATAGACACCCTGCATCCTGATCCAGAACAGGGGCTCGTTCCCGAAAAGCTTGGCAAAGCGCACAGCGACCTCCGGACTGACCCGCTTGCGCTCGGCCAGAACGCTATGCAGGTGCTGGCGCGAGATGCCGAGCAACCGTGCGAACCCTGCCTTGGACTCCCCCGTCGCAGGGATCAGATCTTCGCGGAGCAGTTCGCCCGGGTGTGTGGGACAGGTGTTGGGGTCGCGCTTCATCTTAGCCTACTCGCGATCTCTTGCTCCGCATTCGTCCGCCAGACGTTGCAGCTTTCGGTTGGCGAAATGCAGCGTGAGCACCGATCCAGTGAGGATTGGCAAAAGAGCACCAGCGACCGCAACGATCAGAAGTTGAGTCGCAGTGACCCAGGTGAAACCGGCCGAAGGATCGAAGAACTGAAAGCGCAACAAGCCAGCCAGGTAGCAAACGCATACGCCGAAGTAGATAGAATACAAGGGATTCAGGGGTTCTACCGCTGTGCGTCGTGCCCGCTCCAATGCTGCTTTACGCACATCCTGCCATTTGTCGCTCGGTCTTTTCAAAGGTCTAGTCCCTTCCAAATTCGATCCATGTGTGCACGTCGTCGGTGGCGACCTCGCGGCCCTCGACATGCGATTGATACCAGCGGGAGACGATTGCCCCCCGCTTTTCGCTTTTGATCCTGATGTTTTGCTCCGTCAGATATCGGTCCAATGAGGCCTCGAAACCCTTGAGCGCCTCGAAGTCATGCGCCTCGCGTACAGATTTTGTACCGAGCAGAAGCCAAGCCACATCGATGTCGAACTTCTCGTTCATCGCGACCAGCGCTTCGACCGGGATACCCCGCTTTCCCTTTTCATAGCTGTGGTAGGCGCGATGCGAAACGCCGATAGCTTCGGCTATCGCCGCTTGCGACAGACCGATCTCGCTCCGGGTAATCGCAAGGCGAGCCCCCATGGCGACGAAAATATCCGATGTCTCTCGCGTCATGCGCGTTTTCCGGTTGACCATAGCGCCATGTTGAGCAATCATCGCACAAAATGACGCATTATTACGTTTTATCCCATTCAAACACGCCAGATGGTGCTGAGCAAGCGATTCTATGCGTAGGCGCAGTCGTGAACACATGCAAGAAAGGACGATCCAAGTGGCGGAGATTGAGACAACTGAAAGCTCCCAGATCCTCACCATCGGCAAGACCCCGGCCCAGTGGGTCGAGATCATGGCTGACCATGGGATCGAGATTTCCGAGCGGACGCTGCGCGAAAAGGCGAACGATACCGGCGCGTTCTTCCGGTTGGGGCGCACCATGCTAATCACGCCCGCGCAAATTGACACCATCTTCGAGGAAGGACAGGCATGCCGCTCGAAATCTACAAGCGTGGCTCCGTCTTCTGGGTCAAGGGCTGGGTCGAATACAATGGCCGACCGATCGCCGGTCCATACCGCCAAAGCACGCGAGCGACTACTGAAGCTGGCGCAAGGGACTGGATAAACGACGAAACGCAGCTTCAGGTCCGCAAATACCTGATCGGGGAAGAGCACAGTCTGCGATTTGCCGATGCGGTCGATTTCTACCATCCGTCTGCCAAGACCGCGAAACAGCTTCTGCCAATCCTGGACGAGATCGGGGATATGCCGCTGGGCGCGATCACCGGCGCGCTGCTGAAAAGCCTTGGCCGCAAGCTGAAGCCGAATGCCTGCACCGACACCTGGTGGCGCGAGATCGTGACGCCAGCAAGGGCGGTCATCAACAATGCGCATGAGCATAAGGGCACCCCGCTTCTGCGGGTGAAGCGCTACGACAAGTTCGAGCGCATCGCGCAGGACCAGCGGCGGCGCAAGCCCAGCCGCATTGAGCGCATCCCGGCGACGCGTGACTGGATCGAGGCGTTCTGTGCCGTCGCCGATCCCTACAACGCGGCCTTGGTCCGGTTCATGTTCGAGACGGCAGCGCGCATCGATCAGGCAGTGTCCATCGAACCGGATGATCTGCGGCCCGCAACCTGCGAGGTTCGCGTTAAGGCGCAGAAAGGCCACCCGGAAGGCTGGGTTACGGTTTCGCCGCAGATGATGGCCGAGCTGGTCGCGCTGAAGCCCAAGCGGCCCAAGAACCTCAAGACGGGTCAACTGCTGTCGCCGCGCGTATTCGGGTACGGCAGCCCGACCGGCTACAACAACCGCTGGAAGACGATCTGCAAGCGCGCGGACATCCCGTACCTGTCTGCGCACCCCGCCGGGCGGCACGGGTTCTTTACCGAACTGGTGGTGCGCCAAGGTGTCGATCCGGTCACGGCGGCCAAGGCCGGGCGGTGGTCAGACCCCAATCTGCCCATGCGCATCTATGCCCACGCCGAGACGGATGAGGCCGATGTCAGGGCGCGGTTTCGTACAAACTATGTACAACCGACCGACCCTCGACCGCTCAAGCATAAGAAAACAAAGAAGGATCAGGAAAATGAATGAATCCCTCCTAAGGGGCAGGTTACAGGTTCAAATCCTGTCGGGGTCACCAGAAAATCCAATAAAATATGGCGTTTTGTCAGGGGCTTGCGAAAGCGGCTGCAGAAACGCCCGATTGATTTCCCAGGAAATCTGGGGCGGGAGTGTAGCTCGCCACGCATTCCTGCAGTGATTGGCACCGAATGTTGCAGCAGAACGGTTTTCGGGCGGGAGGGCTGCGGGGAGTATTGAAAGGGAGGGCGACCGTCACTGAACGTTATTCGCCAGACCGACTTTCTCACCCGACCCGAGTGTGCAATCTGCGATGGGGCGATGGTGAGCGCTGGAACTGGTCCATATCAGGTAGTGGAGTTACCCGCCTTGCCAAGCGTCAAGGCGCGTCGAACCCACAAAGCGCGGGCCACAACGGGGATCCGGTGTTTCGGGCGGTCAGCGCGGAAGACCTCCGGGACAAGGGCGCCCAAACCCACGGGACGGGTTTGCCGCCCCGGTCGCTCTAGCCGTCCTGCCAGCAGGGTTGCAGGTCTCCGGGCGCGGGCCGGGCCGCAAAGACCGCGCGGGCGATGGCGCGGGCAAGGCAGCAGGCGGCGGCATGGCCAAGGGTGAAACCGTCGGTCAGCGGATCGGTCATGGTTTTCTCTCCCGTCGCTGCAGCAAAGACCAGATCGCCGTCCAGCGGGGTATGGCTGGGCACAATGGCCCGGGCCATGCCATCCTGCGCGGCCGTGGCCATGCGCAGCGCCCCGGCCTGTGTCAGGTCTGCATCGGTGGCGACGATGGCGATGGTCGTGGCCTCGCCCAGACGTTTGCGGGGCAGCGGCGTTTCGGCGCCGGGGAACTGCCCCGGCAGGCCCAGCCCGCCGAATTCGGTGCCGATCTCCCAGGGGGCGGCCCAGAAATTCCGCGTTTCCCCCACTGTGACCGACCCCAACGCATTGACCGCGACCAGTGCGCCCACGGTCAGCCCCGAGGGCAGCACCGCCGAGGCCGAGCCAAGCCCGCCCTTCCAGCGGCCAGTCATCGCGCCGGTGCCGGCGCCTGCGCTGCCAAGGTCGAAATGGTCCGATGCGTCGTCACAGGCTACTGCCCCCAGCGGGCCATAGGGGTTTGCACCCCGCCCCTCCAGCCAGTCCTTGCGCCCGCCATTGGTCAGGTCGAACAGGATTGCCCCCGGCACGATGGGCACCCGCACCGCCCCGACGGCAAAGCCGCGTCCCCTTGCTGCCAGCCAGCCCGCCACGCCCGAGGCCGCATCCAGCCCGAAGGCAGACCCGCCTGACAGCGTGATTGCATCCACCTGCTGCACCAGACGGTCAGGGGCCAAAAGATCCGTCTCGCGCGTGCCCGGCGCGCCGCCCATGATCGACACGGCGGCGGTGAAGGGCCGGTCGGCGGTCAGCACCGTCACGCCGGATTTGAGCGCCGCATCGGCGGCATTGCCCACACGCAGCCCGGCGATATCGGTAATCAGGTTGCGCCTGCCCGGATGCATCATTGCGGCGGTCAATCCACCGGGCGGATCAGCTTGCGCTCCAGCACGCGCAGCACAGCCGCAAGGTCATGCCCGCGCCGCAGCACCTGTCCCTCCATGCCGACCACGGCATAGATGCCCTGCCGGTTGCGCAGTTTCGGGCGCTTTTCGATCCGGTAAAGCGGGGTTTCGGCGGTGCGCCGGAAGACCGAGAAGACCGCCAGATCCTGCAGGCTGGAGATGCCGTAATCGCGCCATTCGCCCATGGCGACCATCCGGCCATAAAGCGACAGGATCACCCCCAGTTCCTTCCGGTCGAAACTGACCTGATCGGTATAGGGGGCGGTGAAAGGGGTTGGGGAATTTGCAGTCATCGGCAAATGATTACGCCAGTTGACCGGCAAATCAAGCACCCGCTTGCGCCGGAACGCCAAAGTTTGCGGTGAAAATCTTCTCCGACGGTCTGCCAGAAACCCGGCCCTGATTGCAGATCCGGGCCCCGGCCATACCGCAGCGCGCCGCCAAAGCGCCCCGCAATGACCCCGCCCGCGCCGTCATCCGGCCCCGTTGCTGCCGCTTTCACAGGTCAGAAATACCCTCATAGCGAAGACGGTCAGCACGGTGATCCGGGCTTTTTCATGCCCCCACCCAGTCCGGATTGCCGGGCCGATCCGCTATGCTCTCAAGACGCCGCCGGTCCCGAAAGGGGCTGGCGGCGATGTTGGTTGAGGGCCGCAGATGCAGAACGCTTTCCTGCCGGTCAAACCCGGGGCCGAAGCCGCCGGACCTGAATGGTGCTGCGCAGGCTTTGCGCAGGTTCCGGGTCGCGGCGGGCAGGCGGATTGCGGCATTCCTTCCCCACCGACATGGCAGGGAGAGAACGAAGATGCAGACAATCCGTTTCAGCGCATTGGACAGTGATCTTGTGGCAGGGCTGCGCGCAGGCAGGCCCGATGCCTATGGCATGCGCGCCGAACGGGCGCGTGCGACGGGCCGGGGCAATCCCTGTCGTCATTGCCTGTCGGACATAGCCGACGGCCGCGATATGCTGATCCTAGCGCATCGGCCCTTTGGCGCGTTGCAGCCCTATGCCGAAACCGGGCCGATCTTTCTCTGCGCCGCGGCCTGCCCGCGCTGGTCGGGAACGGGCCTGCCGCCGATCCTGACGACAAGCGTGGATTACCTGCTGAAAGCCTATTGCGGGCGGGAGCGTATCGTCTATGGCACGGGCAGGGTGGTGCCGCGCGCCGAACTGGCGGAATACGCGGCAAGCCTGCTGGCGCGGCCCGAAATCGCCTTTGTCGATGTGCGTTCCGCCCGCAACAACTGTTTCCAGTGCCGTATCCTGCGCGGCTGAACCTCAGGCAAAGCCGGGGGCGGCGCGCAGGATGCCCGTCTCGATGCCCCGCCAGTTTTTCTGTACGGCATTCAGCCGCTTGAGGGTGGCGGGGTGATCGGGGTCCAGCGCCCCCAGCCGCACCAGCAACGCGCAGATCGCGGCCTCGGCCCCCCGCGTGCCGCCATCGGTGATCTTCAGCGCAATGCCCTTTTTCTGTTCGGGCAGGATCGCTATGAACACGGCCTCGGCCCCGGTCTTGATGGTGACCCGGCCCTCCATCGCGCGCATCAGTTCGGTGCAGGCGCGTCCTTCACCGGCCACCAGATCGGGATGGCGGGCCATCGCCCGGGTCAGCCGATGGGCAGCTCGGTCACGGGCATCACCATCCTCACGCGCGGTGGCAAAGCGCGCCATCGCGCGGGCCAGTCCATGAACCGAGGTGGCGAAATTCGGCGCGGAACAGCCGTCGATGCCGAAACCGGGGCTGGTCTCCTCGGTCACTTCCTCAAAGGCGGTGCGGATCGCGCCCTGCAACGGATGGGCCGGGTCGACATAGTCGGCATCGCCGCCGATATGGCGGTTCATCATCACGAAACCGGCATGTTTGCCGGAACAGTTGTTGTGCAACTGGCAGGGGCTTTCCCCTGCACGGATCAGGCGCTCACGCTCCTCTCTGTCGGACGGCTCATGCGCGCCGCAGCGCAGATCGGATTCGGACAGGCCCAGATCGGACAGCCAGCGCGCCACCTTGCCGGTATGGAGTGCCGCCCCCTGATGGCTGGCACAGGCAAGGGCCAGCTGGTCATCCCGCAAATCCGCGCCTGCGCCGCTTTCCATCAGGGGCAGCGCCTGCAGCATCTTGCAGGAGGATCGCGGAAAGATCACCGCCTGCGGGTCGCCCCAGGCCGCCTCGATCCCGCCATCCGCGCCGCAGATCACCGCATGGCCCAGATGGGTGCTTTCCAGCATCCCGCCACGCCAGAGTTCCGCCATTGCCACCGGTGCTGTCATCTCGGGTCCTCCGTTCCGCCTCGCAGGGTCTGCACATCCTCTCACGGATGCGCGATTTTATGCCCATGGGGCTTTCGCCGCAGGGCCGTTTTGCGCTATGGAGCAGATATCGAGTTGAACGGTCCCGCGCTACTGGAAAAACCGGCATCGCAAGCCTGGTGGTCGGGGATTGAGGCAAGGGACAGCTGGAGGCTGTGAACGATATGAAACTTCGCATGATAGCGGCACTGTGCGCAGGGTATATGGCCCTTGGCGTGACGACAGCCCAGGCGCAACAGGAAACCGAATGCGTTTCCGCCCAGACAGACTGGAGTGTCTGTGTCTGGAACGAGCCGAAGGAATGCTGGGGTGTTTCCAAACCCAAGGAAACCGTGAACACGCGCGACGGTCAGGCCGTTTCGGTGCGGCGCGGCGATATCCTGATGTTTGTGACCTTCCGCCCCGGTGCCGGCGCGCGGGGTGAGATTTCCTTTACCGGCGGCTATCCTTTCGCGCCCGGATCGACGGTGAATGTCGATATTGGCGGCACGGCGTTTGATCTGTTCTCGGATGGGGAATGGGCCTGGCCCGCGAATGCCAATGACGACAATGCGCTGCTGACCGCGATGAAGCGGGGCGCGCAGGCTGTCGTGACCGCGCGTTCGGCGCGCGGCACCCAGACGCGGGATACATTCTCGCTTCAGGGCTTTACCGCCGCGATGACCGAGGCCGAGAACCGCTGCAAGTAGGTCGGTTTGCCCTGAAATTCCGCAGCGCCCCGGTTGGTCCGGGGCGTTTTGCATTGAAACATTCCGTTTTGCCCCCCGATCCGCTATAGGATCCCCTTGCCGCCCCAAGCCGATCCCAACGTGCCGATCCCCCGCCGCCAATCCCCCGCCGCCGAACTTTGTCAGGAACCGAGCCGATGACTGCCCCCGCTCCGAACAGTGCCTCGAATACCGCCCCGATCACGCAGGATGTGCTGACGATTCCGCGCAAGCTGCCCGAGACGGGGCTCATCAATATCGTAGGCCTGACCCGCGACCAGTTGCGCGCGGCGCTGATTGCGGCGGGAACGCCTGAACGGCAGGCAAAGATGCGGCTGGGGCAGATCTGGCAATGGGTCTATCATTGGGGCGTGCGCGATTTTGCGACGATGACCAATCTTGCCAAGGACTATCGCGCCCTGCTGGCCGAAAAGTTCGAAATCGCGCTGCCCGAACTGGTCACCCGGCAGGTCTCGGCGGATGGCACGCGGAAATACCTGATCCGCATCGCGGGCGGGCATGAGGTCGAGGTTGTCTATATCCCCGAGGAGGGGCGAGGAACGCTGTGTGTCTCCAGTCAGGTCGGCTGCACGCTGACCTGTTCCTTCTGCCATACCGGCACGCAGAAACTGGTGCGCAACCTGACAGCAGGTGAGATCGTGGGGCAGGTGATGCTGGCGCGCGACGATCTGGGCGAATGGCCGGAACCGGGGCAGGGCAGCATCGCCGAGCGGCGGATTTCCAATGTCGTGCTGATGGGCATGGGCGAGCCGCTCTATAATTTCGACAATGTGCGCGACGCGATGAAGGTGGTGATGGATGGCGAGGGCATCAGCCTGTCACGCCGCCGGATCACCCTTTCGACCAGCGGTGTCGTGCCCGAAATTGCCCGCACCGCCGAGGAAATCGGCTGTCTGCTGGCGGTCAGCTTCCACGCCACCACCGATGAGGTCCGCGACCGTCTGGTGCCGATCAACAAGCGCTGGAATATCGAAACCCTGCTGGGTGCGCTGCGCGACTATCCGCGTCTGTCGAATTCCGAACGCATCACCTTTGAATATGTCATGCTCAAGGATGTGAATGACAGCGATGCCGATGCGCGGCGGCTGGTCAAGCTGATCGCGGGGATCCCGGCCAAGATCAACCTCATTCCGTTCAATGAATGGCCCGGCGCGCCCTATCAGCGGTCGGACTGGGAGCGGATCGAGGCCTTTGCCGATATCGTCTACAAGGCAGGTTATGCCAGTCCCATCCGCACCCCCCGGGGCGAGGATATCATGGCCGCTTGCGGGCAGTTGAAATCCGCGACCGAACGCGCCCGCAAAAGCCGGGCGGTGATCGCTGCCGAGGCAGGATTGGGCGGCGCGGCCTGATCCTGGCTTGACCGCCCCGGATGCGGGCAGCGGCTGCCGCTTCCCGTTGACGCCGCCGTGCCAAAGCGCCACGGTCGGCCCATGCGCCCCGTCCTTGCCAACCGCCCCGCCCGCCATCTGTTCCTGCACCGCCACGCCCTGTCCGAACGCCCGACAGGCCCGGCCAAGGGGCAGGCGCTGGCCGATCTGATCGACCGGATCGGGTTCGTTCAGGTCGATAGCATCAACACGGTTGAACGCGCGCATCACATGATCCTGTTCGCGCGGCGGCAAAGCTATCGTCCCGAGGCGCTGAAACGGCTGATGGAGCGGGACCGCGCGCTGTTCGAACACTGGACGCATGATGCCTCCATCCTGCCCGTCGCGTTGTTTCCGCAGTGGCGGCACCGCTTTGCCCATAATGCCGAACGGTTGCAGCAGAACCGGCACCGCTGGTTCGATGATGGCTATGAGACCCAGTTCGACACCATCCTGCGCCGGATCGAGGCTGAGGGGCCCGTCACCAGTTCCGATGTCGGCGAGGGGGAGGCGCGCAGCAAGGGCGGCTGGTGGGAATGGCATCCCTCCAAGACCGCGCTCGAATGGCTTTGGCGGACGGGTGTTCTGTCGGTGCGGGGGCGCGCGGGGTTTCAGAAGGTCTATGACCTGACCGAACGGGTGATCCCGGCGGCGCATCTGGGCCCGGCCCCGGATGCGGGCGCGCATCTGGACTGGGCCTGCAATTCGGCACTGGACCGGCTGGGCTTTGCCACGGCGGGGGAGATCGCGGCCTATTGGGCGGCGGTGAAGCCTGCCGAGGCAAAGATCTGGGCCGAGGCCGCACTGGCACGCGGAGAGGTGATCGAGGTCGATGTCGCGGGTGCCGACGGAGCGTTGCGGCGCAGCTATGCCCGGCCCGATGTGCTGGATCCGGTGCCCGAACCTCCGGGCATCCTGCGCATCCTGTCGCCGTTCGACCCGGCGCTGCGCGACCGCAACCGGGCCGAGCGATTGTTCGGTTTTCACTATAGGATCGAGGTTTTCGTGCCCGAGGCACAGCGGAAATATGGCTATTATGTCTTTCCGGTCCTGGAAGGCGACCGCCTGATCGGGCGGCTGGACGCCAAGGCCTTCCGCGATGAGGGGATTATGCGGCTGCGCGCCTTCTGGCCCGAACCGGGCGTCGCGATGGGCAAGGCCCGGCTGGCGCGGCTTGACGGCGCGCTGGAACGGCTTGCCCGGTTTTCGGGCTGCGACCGGCTGGAACGGGCATCGGACTGGCTGCGCGGCTGATGCTGCGGCGGCTTGCATCTGCGCCTTGGGCGTGAAACCGTGGCGCGTCGTCCCGTGAAAGCCCCCTGATGCTGCCGATCCTGTTCAAGACGCTGCCCTTTTTCGCGCTGATGGGGCTTGGATATCTTGCTGGCCGGACCCGCTTTTTCACCGAAGAGGCGACGGCTTGGCTGACGAAATTCGTTTTCTACTTCGCGCTTTCGGCGATGATCTTCCGCTTCGCGGCCAATCTGTCGCTGGGGGAGGTTTATTCGAACGAATTTCTGCTGGCCTATCTTTTCGGATGTGCGCTGGTCTATGCGCTCGCCGTGGGCGTGGCGCTGTGGCGGCGGGTGCGCATCGAAGAGGCTGCGATTGAAGGGCAATGCGCGGTCATCGGCAATACCGGCTTTCTGGGCGCGCCGATGCTGGTCGTTCTTTTGGGGCCGCAGGCGGCGGGGCCGGTCCTGATGATGCTGGCCATCGACCTGATCGTTTTCTCGACCCTTGTGACCTTTATCATCACCGGATCGCGTCAGGGCCGGATGAGCCTTGGCATCTTCAAGGTTCTGGCGCTGGGATTGCTGAAAAACCCGATGATCGTGTCCATGTCGCTGGGGCTGGCATGGTCGGCAACCGGCTTTGCCGTGCCGGTTCCGGTCAATGATTTTCTGGCGCTTCTGGGGGGTGCGGCAACTCCGGGCGCGCTCTTTGCCATCGGCGCCTCGCTGGCCTTCAAATCGGCAGAGCGTATGGGCGTCGCGGGCTGGCTGAGTTTCTGCAAGCTGGTGCTACATCCGCTGGCGGTGGCGGTGGGGGCCTTGTGGCTGTTCGATGTGGAGCCACAGGCGGCAGCGGTGATGATCGCGGCGGCAAGCCTGCCGGTGGCGGGCAATACCTATATCCTTGCGCAACATTTCGGGGTGGCCCCGCAACGGGTTTCGACCTCGATCCTGATTTCGACCGCGTTCAGCATCGTCACGGTGACGCTGGTGATCGCCCTTGTCACCCCCTTGATGGGAGGGATCTAGGCGATGGAAAAACCTGTCTATGAGGCGCTGCCCCTGCCGGACCGGCGCGAATTGACCGAAGCACAGATGGCGGATGCGGCCGGGGCCTTTCTGGCGCTGATGCGCCAGCGCCATTCGGTGCGCGATTACAGCGACCGGCCCGTGCCACGCGGCGTGATCGAAACCTGCATTGCGGCGGCGGGCACCGCACCGTCGGGGGCAAACCAGCAGCCCTGGCATTTCGTGGCCATTGCCGACCCGGCAATGAAGGCCGAAATCCGCGCCGCCGCCGAAGAGGAGGAACGTGCCTTCTATGACGGGGGCGGGGGCGATGAATGGCTGGCCGCGCTGGAACCCATCGGCACCGATGCCAGCAAGCCGCATCTGACGGTCGCCCCCTGGCTGATCGTGATCTTCGCGCAGCGCTGGGGGATGCGGGACGGGCAGCGGATCAAGCATTACTATGTGCCCGAAAGTGTGGGCATCGCGACGGGGATGCTGATTACGGCCCTGCATCATGCCGGGCTGTCCTGTCTGACCCATACGCCCAACCCGATGAAATTCCTCAATTCCCTATGCGGACGCCCCGAGAATGAAAAACCGGTGATGATCCTTGTCGTCGGCCATCCGGCCCCGTCCGCGACCGTTCCGGCAGTAGCCAAGAAAAAGAAGCCGCTGACCGGGATCCTGACCGTCCGAGAAGGAGAAACCGAATGAAAACCGTATCCGAAAGCCGCGCCTTTGGCGGTGTGCAGGGCGTCTACAGCCACGCTTCCGAGGTGACGGGCTGCGAAATGACCTTTGGCCTTTTCCTGCCCGAACAGGCGGAAAGCGAACCGGTGCCGCTGTTGTGGTATCTGTCGGGCCTGACCTGCACGCATGAAAACGCGATGGTCAAATCAGGCGCGCAGGCATGGGCCGCGCAGCACGGTCTGGCGCTGGTCTTTCCCGATACCTCGCCCCGCGGTGAAGGCGTGGCGAATGATGATGCCTTTGATCTGGGACAGGGCGCGGGCTTTTATGTCAATGCGACCGAGAAGCCCTGGGCCCCGCATTTCCGGATGTGGGACTATGTGACCGAGGAATTGCCGCATCTTCTGTTCAGCGCCTTCCCGCTTGAGGAAGAGCGTCAGGGGATCACCGGCCATTCGATGGGCGGCCATGGCGCGCTGACGATTGCCATGAGCTTTCCGGGACGCTTCCGTTCGGTTTCCGCCTTGGCGCCGATTGCGCATCCCTCGGCCTCGGATTGGGGGCGCAAGCAGTTCACTGCCTATCTGGGCGGGGATGAGGCGAAATGGGCCGGCCATGATGCGACGCTTCTGATGCGCAAGCGTGGATTCGACGGGCCGATCCTGATTGATCAGGGGGCCTCGGACCAGTTTCTGGACCTTTTGAAGCCCGAAGCGCTGGCCGAGGCGATGGCGGCGCGGCGGCAGAATGCGATCTTCCGGATGCAGAAAGGCTATGACCACAGCTATTTCTTCGTGTCGTCCTTCATGGAGGAACATGTCGCCTTCCACGCCGCGGCGCTTTATGACTGATCCGCGCCTGCGACTGCGCCATCGGAAAGGGCTGGCATGACAGTGCTTTACATCGACGCCGATGCCTGCCCGGTCAAGGCCGAGGCCGAACGGGTGGCGATCCGGCACGGGGTGGAAATGGTGCTGGTCTCGAATGGCGGTATCCGTCCCCCGGCGCATCCGCTGGTCCGGTCGGTCTTTGTCTCTGACGGGCCGGATGAGGCCGATAAATGGATCGCGGCCGAGGCCGGGCCGGGTGACGTCGTGGTGACGGGGGATATTCCGCTGGCCGCGCGCTGTATCGAGGGCGGCGCGATGGTTCTGCGCCATGACGGCAGCGAGCTTCATTCCCGCAATATCGGGCAGGTGCTGGCGACCCGCGATCTGATGGCTGATCTGCGCAGTGCCGATCCGTTCCGGCAGGGCGGGGGCAAGCCCTATTCCAAGGCTGATCGTTCCCGCTTTCTTGAGGCGCTGGAACGGGTGATGCGAAAGGCCAAGGCGGGATGAAGCAACGGGCAGGACAGAACAGCGCATGTCGCGAACAGGCGGGACAGCGCCCCCTGCTGCGGGATTGATGGCCTCATGTCCATTCTACCTGCCCCCGAAACCCTGCCGCAGCCTTCCAGTCAGACGGGCACGCAACCCGGAACCCCCGCCGAGAATGCGCTGGACCTTGCGGTAGGCGATCTTGCCGCAGCCTCGGTCGCGGGGCTGGGCCCCGCTGCGGCCGATACAACCGCCGAAGCCGCCGCCCGCAGGCTTGTCGTTATCGGCATGGCCTCGGCCTTTGCCGCCGCGGTAATCTTTTCAGTCAATGATGCCTCGATCAAGTTCCTGTCCGGCGGCTATGCGCTGCATCAACTTGTGCTGATCCGCGCCATGTTCGGCTTGGGAATCATCGTTTTACTGCTGATGCCCTTTGCGGGCGGGCTGGGGCTGATGCGCACGCAAAAGCCCCTGCAGCAGATCGGGCGCGGCTGTCTGGTGATCGTCTCGAACCTGTGCTTCTTCCTTGGGCTGGCCGAATTGCAGATGGCCGAGGCGGTGGCGCTGTTCTTTGTCGCCCCCTTGCTGATTACCGCGCTTTCCGTGCCGCTGCTGGGGGAAAAGGTCGGGCCCCGCCGCTGGGCCGCCGTGGCAGTCGGGCTGGTGGGGGTGCTGGTGATGCTGCGCCCCGGCATGGGGTTGTTTCAGCCCGCGATGCTGTTTCCGGTGATCGCTGCGCTGTCCTATGCGCTGGTCCATATGATGACCCGGCGCATGGCCGCGACAGAATCCGCCGCCACGATGACCTTCTATGTGCAGCTTTGCTTTATCGTCGTGGCCGGGCTGATGGGCCTGACCGTGGGCGACGGGCGCCTTGATCCGGGGCCGGACAGTCCCTTTGGCTTCCTGTTGCGCGCCTGGGTCTGGCCGGATCCGGGCGATTGGCCGGTTCTGCTGTTGATTGGTATTGCCAGCACCGCAGGCGCCTATCTGATGGCGCAGGCCTACCGGCTTTGTGAGGCGGGTCTGGCCGCGCCTTTCGAATATGCCAACCTGCCCATGGCAATCCTGCTGGGGCTCTTGATCTTCGGCGAATGGCCCGATCTGGTGGCATGGGCCGGGATCTTCCTGATTGCAGGCTCGGGGCTTTACATGTTCTGGCGTGAAGCCCGCGCCACTTGAATTCCGCCGGTCGCTCGCCTTAGGGTGGTGCGCCAAAAGAGGAAAAGCGGAATGGTTCAACCACAGGCGGTAATTTTCGACATCGGCAACGTGCTGATCGAATGGCAGCCGGAGCGCTATTACGACAGCCGTCTGGGTGAGGCCGGACGGCGCGAATTGTTTGCCGCGGTCGATCTGCATGGCATGAATGACCGCATCGACGCAGGCGCGCGCTTTCGCGACACGGTCTATGACACGGCCGAGGATCACCCCCGCTGGGCCACGGAAATCCGCTGGTGGTTCGACCACTGGATTGATCTTGCCAGCCCTCGCATTGACCGTTCCATCCGTCTGATGCGGGCCTTGCGGCAGCGCGGCGTGCCGGTTTTCGCGCTGACGAACTTCGGCGATGACAGTTTCGCCTATGCCTGCACGCAATACCGCTTTCTGTCGGAATTTGACCGCGCCTATGTCTCGGGGCGGATGGCGGTCATAAAACCGGACCCTCGCATCTATGAAATGGTCGAACAGGATTGCGGTCTGCCGCCCGATGCGCTTCTCTTCACCGATGACAGGGCCGATAATATCGCTGCGGCCTCGGCACGGGGCTGGCAAGTGCATCATTTCAAGGGTGCCGATGGCTGGGCCGCAGCATTGGTCGCTGCGGGCCTTTTGACGGAAAGTGAGGCTGCATGACGATTGAGACCGTTCCCCCCGAGGCCGCAGGACTGCTGGACTGGCTGGCCTTGACCGAGGCGCTGGAGGCGGGCCATCTGCTGCCCCGGGCCGAGGTTGTGGACGGGCTTTTATATCGTGGTGGTGATACGCTTCTGAACCGCGCGGCCTGGATTGACGGGCTGGGCCAGCTGGTGAAATGCGCGACAATCTTTCCGGGCAATGCCGCGCAGGACATGCCCACGGTGAACGGGGCGGTGACGCTTTATTCCGACCGCACCGGCCAGCTTGAGGCGCTGCTGGATTTCCATCTGGTGACGCGCTGGAAAACCGCAGGCGACAGTCTTCTGTCCGCGCGCAGGCTGGCCCGGCCCGACAGCCGCAAATTCCTGCTGGTGGGCGCGGGCAATGTCGCCTCCTCCATGGTCTCGGCCTATGGCGCGGCCTTTCCCGATGCCGAATTCACCGTCTGGGCGCGCAGTCCGGCGGCGGCGGCGGATTTCGCCGCGCGCCATCCCGGCGTTGCCGTGGCCGCCGATCTGCAAGGGGCCATCGCGGCGGCGGATGTGATCTGCACCGCCACCATGGCGAAGGAACCGGTGATCCGGGGGGACTGGCTGCAACCGGGGCAGCATCTGGACCTGATCGGCGCCTATACACCCCATATGCGTGAGGTTGACGATACCGCGCTGCAACGGGGCCGGATCTTCGTCGATGCGCGGTCAACCACCATCCATCATATCGGTGAGCTGAAGATCCCGATCGCCGCAGGCGCGATTTCTGAGGCGGATGTGGTTGCCGATTTCTACGATATCGCCGCAGGCAATTTCACGCGCCGCAGCGATGCCGAGATCACCATCGCCAAGAATGGCGGCGGCGCGCATCTGGATCTGATGACCTCGGCCTATATCCTGAAGGCCTGGCGCGCGCGCTGACGGCGCGCGACGCGACCCGGCAAGGCGCTGCCGATCCCGCCATTGCGCGTGATCCTTGCTTTGCTGCGTGGCGGGCTTGGGCTATTCTGATGTCCGGGCAAGCCGATAACAAGAAACGGGCAGATGACATGACACGCAGAACGGGCCTTTGCGCCCTTGCCTTCACGCTATGCGCAGCGGCGCTTCCGGGGGGTGTTGCGGCCTTTCCGATGATGGTTCAACCGGGCAAGGGGACGGCGATGCCGGGACAGCCGCTGCTGGTGACCGAAGCTGCCCCTGATCAGGCGGCCTTTGGCCAATGGCTGCAGGGATTCCGCAGCCGCGCGCTGGCCGCAGGGATCACGGCCCCGGTGCTGGACCGGGTTCTGCCGGGCCTGACCTATCTGCCCGATGTGATCCGCCGCGACCGCAATCAAAGCGAATTCACCCGCACGATCTGGGATTATCTCGATACCGCCGTTTCCGAGGAACGGGTTGCGAATGGCCGCGCCGCCCTTGAACGTCACCGCGCCCTGCTGGACCGGATCGAGGCGCGCTATGGCGTCGAGAAAGAGGTGGTCGTCGCCGTCTGGGGACTGGAAACCGCCTATGGCACCTTCCGGGGCAGCACGGCCACGCTGGATGCGCTGGCGACCCTGGCCCATGACGGGCGGCGCGGCGCGTTCTTTGAGGCTGAACTCTTGAACGCGCTGCGCATCATAGCGGCAGGCGATGTCACCCCCGACCGCATGTTGGGAAGCTGGGCCGGGGCCATGGGGCATACCCAGTTCATGCCTTCCTCCTTCCTTGCGCTGGCGCAGGATTTCGACGGTGACGGGCGGCGCGATATCTGGGCCGATGATCCGGCCGACGGGCTGGCCTCGGCGGCGCATTACCTTGCCCATTACGGCTGGACGCGCGGTATGCCCTGGGGGGTTGAGGTAACCCTGCCGCAAAGTTTCGATTTCGAACAAAGCGGTGAACGGGTCCGCAAGCCGGTCGCGGACTGGCAGGCGATGGGGCTGCGCCGCGCCGATGGCGCGGATCTGCCCGATCATGGCGCGGCCTCGATCCTGCTGCCGGGCGGCGCGCGCGGAGCGGCCTTCCTGATCTTTTCCAACTTCCGGGTGATCGAGCGATACAATCCCGCTGATGCCTATGTCATCGCCATTGGCCATCTGGCCGACCGGATCGGGGGGGCAGGGCCGTTCCGTGCGTCTTGGCCGCGCGATGAGCGCGCGCTGACCCGGGATGAGCGGCTGGAACTTCAGGAAAAGCTGACCGGGGCGGGGTTCGACACCCAAGGCGTCGATGGTCGCATCGGCCCGAACACCATCGCCGCGATCCGCGCTTTTCAGAAATCCGAAGGGCTGACGCCTGATGGTTTCGCCGCACTTTCCGTGCTGGAACGCCTGCGCTGATCCTGCACCGCTTTTGGCCGTATCAGGGCTGTTGCACCATCCGGTTACCCGCTAACAAGGTGGCGGAGGGGCCGGCGCGCAGGGCGTTTGCGGCACAGTAAGGGAGAAAAGCGCATGAACCGTCTCAAGGCCGGAATGGCGCAGGGGGGCATGATCGCCGCCGCATGGGCGGGGCTCGGCAGTCCCGATGTGGCCGAAATCATGGTGCGGCATGGCTGGCGCACGATCATCATCGACGGCGAACACGGGCTGGGCGATCTGGAAACCTGGGTCCATATGGCCCGCGCGATCGAGGCTGCGGGCGGTGAGGTGATCCTGCGCATCCCCGACGGGCAGGACACGACGATCAAGAAGGCGCTGGATCGCGGGTTCCGCTCCTTCATCGTGCCGATGATCTCCAGCGCCGAACAGGCCCGGCAGGTCATAGCCTCGTTCCATTATCCGACCCGGGGACGCCGGGGCTATGCCGCGCCGGTGCTGCGCTGTTCTGATTGGGGATCGCGCCCTGATTACGCCCGCGATGAAGCCTCGGATGAGGTTTTCGTGATGCTGCAATGTGAAGATATCGGCGCGGTCGCGGCGCTTGAGGATATCGTCGCCGTGCCGGGCATCGGGGCGATCTTCCTCGGGCCGAACGATCTGGCCGCCACGGCGGGCCATCTGGAGCGGATGGACCATCCCGAGGTGCAGGCCCTGCTGCAGCGGGTGGAACAGGTCGTGACGGCGGCGGGCCTGCCCATGGCCACGGTGCGCGGCGGTGGTCGTGACTGGACCGATCTTGAGACGCGCGGCTTCCGGCTGGTCGCCGGGGTCACGGATATGGGCATGTTGCTGGACGGTATCCAGAACGCCCGTGCCGAGCTTGAAGGCCAAAGCGCAGCACCGACCCTGCCGCGCTACTGACGCGCCTTGCCGTTACCAGAAATGCGAAAGGGGCACCCGATGCGGATGACCCTTTTCTGTCTGCAAATATCCTCGGGGGGGGGCAGGGGGGGCAGACAGCCCCCCTTCGACGTCTGCCGCAGACGCTGCGCCTCCCTGTTCAGAGCAGGCCGCGCGACGCGAGATTACGCATCAGATGGCTGGTGCCGAAGGTCCATTCGTCACATTCGGTCGACAGGCGCACCACATTTTCCAGCGACCCGAATCCCGGGGCGGAAATCGTGACCCGGTCACCCACCTTATGGGTGAAACCTTCACCCGGATGGTCGCGGTCCTGCGTCGGCGCGAACAATGTGCCGAGGAACAGCAGGAAGCCGTCGGGATACTGGTGATGCCGCCCGATTGTCTGGGACACAAGTTCCGTCGGGTCGCGGCTGATCTCCTTCATCGAGGAATGGCCGTCCAGAACAAACCCGTCTTCGCCTTCCACCCGCAGGGTCAGTTCGGCCTGACGCACCTGATCAATTCCGAAATCCGCATCGAACAGCCGGATCATCGGGCCGATGGCGCAGCTTGCATTGTTGTCCTTGGCCTTGGACAGCAACAGCGCCGAACGCCCCTCGACATCGCGCAGGTTCACGTCATTGCCCAGACAGGCGCCGACGATTTGGCCTTTCGAGGTGACGGCCAGCACGACCTCGGGTTCGGGATTGTTCCAGCGCGACACCGGATGCAGGCCGACATCCGCGCCCGTGCCCATCGAGGACAGGATCTGCGCTTTGGAAAACACCTCGGCATCCGGGCCGATGCCGACCTCCAGATATTGCGACCACAGACCCTCGGCGATCAGGGCGCGCTTCACCTCTGCCGCCTCGGGCGACCCCGCGCGGATATCGCGCAGGCTGGCGCCGATGGTGGCGCCGATCCGTTCGCGGATCTCAAGCGCCCGGGCCGGATCGCCCGCCGCCTTTTCCTCGATCACCCGTTCCACCATCGACCGCGCGAAGGTCACGCCGCAGGCCTTGACCGATTGCAGGTCGCAGGGCGCAAGGAAATGCACCACGGACATATCGCCCACGCGGGCCGCCGCGACCTCTTCCAGCGTCCCGAGTGCCACGCCATTGGCGGCGCGCACATGGGCTGCCGGATCGTCCAGTTCACAGATATCGCGGCTGGTGGGGGCGGCGCGGCTGGTGATGTCCACCACCTGCCCGTCGCGCAGCGTGACGACCGCAGGGCCGTTCGCCACCGGGTTCCAGACCCGGCCAAGCCACGTTCCGGAATGATCCTCTGGGGCAATGATGGACATGGGCGAACTCCTCCTCGGTCGCGGTTGGCGCGATCTGGTATGCCAGATCTGGTATGGCAGACCAAGGACCATATTGCGGGCCGCGCCGCAAGTCCGCAAATGCGGGCGGGAATTGCGGGGCGGCAGGGGCAGGACGGTCCGGGCGGGCGATCCCGCCGCCGGTCAGACCCGTTCCAGCGCCAGCGCGATCCCCTGTCCGACACCGATGCACATGGTGGCCAGCGCGCGCCGCCCGTTGCCGCGCGCCAGTTCCAGCGCCGCCGTTCCGGCAAGCCGCGCGCCGGTCATGCCCAGCGGATGGCCCAACGCGATGGCGCCGCCATTGGGGTTCACGCGCGGATCATCCTCGGCAATGCCCATCAGCCGCAGCGTCGCCACGCCCTGTGCCGCAAAGGCCTCGTTCAGTTCGATCACGTCGAAATCGGGGGGCGCAAGGCCAAGCCGGGCCATCAGCCTTTCGCTGGCCGGGGCCGGGCCGATCCCCATGATCCGGGGCGGCACGCCCGCCGTGGCCCCGCCCAGAACCCGCGCCAGCGGCGTCAACCCATGCGCGCGCGCCGACGCCTCCGAGGCAAGGATCAGCGCCGCCGCGCCGTCATTGATGCCGCTGGAATTTCCGGCGGTGACCGAACCGCCCGGAAACAGCGGTTTCAGCCCGGCCAGCGCCCCGGCAGTCGTGGCGCGGGGATGTTCGTCCTGCGCCACGGTCAGCGCCTCACCCCTGCGCTGTGGGATCGTCACCGGCGCGATCTCGGCCGCCAGCCTGCCATTGGCCTGTGCTGCGGCGGCCTTGCGCTGTGAGGCCAGCGCCATCGCATCCTGTGCCGCGCGCGCGATTCCGTAATCATCGGCGACATTCTGCCCGGTCTCGGGCATCGAATCCGTTCCATAGGCGGCGGCCATCGCCGCATTGACGAAGCGCCAGCCGATGGTGCTGTCGTAAATCGCGCTCTCGCGGGAAAAGGCACTGCCGGCCTTGGGCATCACGAAAGGCGCGCGCGACATGCTTTCCACCCCGCCCGCGACCATCAGCCCTGCCTCACCGGCGGCGATCTGGCGCGCGGCGGTCAGCACCGCATCCATGCCTGACCCGCACAGCCGGTTGACCGTGCTGCCGGTCACCTCGACCGGAAACCCGGCCAGAAGCGTGGCCATGCGGGCGACATTGCGGTTGTCCTCACCGGCCTGATTGGCGCAGCCAAGGATCACATCCTCGATTGCCGCCGGGTCCATCGCTGGGTTGCGCGCGATCAGGGCGCGCAGCACATGGGCGGCCAGATCGTCGGGCCGCACCGGCGCCAGCGCGCCGCCATAGCGCCCGATGGGCGTGCGGATATAGTCGCAGATGAAAACCTCGACCGGCATGGCAACCCCCGGATGATGCGTCGGCCCCGGCTATAGCGCCGTGGCCGCGCAATGGGAACCTTTGACGGCGGGGAATCCGGGAGGGGCCGGGGGGCAGGGAAGTGCTTGACCTTCCCCCTGCCGGAAGGCCCATTCACAAAGTCGGTTTGCTGAATGGAGGATGCGATGATTGCAAAATTCCGGCTGGGGCTTGCCGCCCCGTTTGCCTTTCTGGCCATGACGGCCTTGCCTGTTCTGGCCCAGATGGACCATGCGCAGATGGGCCATGGCACCGACGCGGCGGCCGCCCCGGACAGTCCGGCCGTCGCGGCCTATCGTGCCGCCAATGACCGCATGCATCACGATATGGATATCGCCTTCAGCGGCGATGCAGACACCGATTTCCTGCGCGGCATGATCCCGCATCATCAGGGTGCCATAGACATGGCCCGCGTCGTGCTGGAGCATGGCACCGATCCGGAAATCCGTGCGCTGGCCGAAACGATCATCGCGGCGCAGGAGGCCGAGATCGCCCAGATGCGGGACTGGTTGGCGGCGCGCGGGAACTGAGGCGCCCAGCCCCCGCCCGCTCTTGTCAGGGGGCCTCGGGTGGCAGCGGGATCGCGCCTGCGTCATGCGGCACGGCATAGCCGCGCTGCACGGCGGGGCGGGCGGCCATGGCGCGATACCAGCGGCAGACCTCGGGAAAGGCATTCAGGTCGATCCCCTGCCATTCGAAACGCGCGATCCAGGGCCAGATCGCCATATCGGCGATGCTGTAGCTTCCGCGCCCTTCCCCCGCCACATGGTCGCGCCCGGCCAGGCGGTCGTTCAGCACACGGTAAAGCCGCGCGGCCTCGGTCAGGTAACGCTCTTCGGCATAGGGGGCCTTGCCGGGATTGAATTTCACGAAATGATGCACCTGCCCCAGAATCGGGCCCAGCCCGCCCATCTGCCACATCACCCATTCCACCATCCGCCAGTATTCCGCGCCGTCACACCGGAAGCGCCCGGTCTTTTCCGCAAGATAAAGCATGATCGCCCCTGATTCCATCAGGCTTTGCCCGGTCTCATGGTCATGGATCGCGGGGATGCGGTTGTTGGGCGCGTGGCGCAGGAATTCCGGCGCAAACTGCGCGCCCTTGCCGATATCGACCGGATGGGCGCGATAGGGCAGATCCAGTTCCTCAAGCAGGATCGAGACCTTGCGGCCATTGGGGGTTGCCCATGTGTAAAGGTCGATCATTCCGGTCGCTCCCGTGTCAGGTTCTGTGCCAAGTTCCGCCCCTGCATCGCGGCTGCGTGCAAGGGGGCCTCCGGGCCACAGCGTGGCATCCGGGGCGTGGCGCGGCAAGTCCCCTGCGGAAGTGGGGGGAGGAGGATGCGCGGGATCGTGAATATCTGATCAAAAGAATCGGTATTTACTTCCAAGTGATTTTGTCAGAAATTGCGATCACGGTGCAGAACAGCATCGGGTCCGGATGAATGACCCGGTTCCATCGCCAGACCGACCAGCCAGATGACCGGAAGCATGACCCACTCCCACCCTGATACCGCGCCAGCCCTGCCGACCTCGGCCAATCCACAGGTCCATGATGCGCTGGACCTGACGGCGGGCGGTGCGACCGCGCTGATCCGGATGAACGACCAGACCTGGACCCTGCGGATCACCCGTCAGGGCAAACTGATCCTGACGAAATAGGCGGAGCGCCCGGATGATCGTCTGTCATTGCACCAATATTTCCGACCATGACATCCGCGCGGCAGTGGACTGGATGCGCGCCGCTGATCCGGAAACCATCATCACCCCCGGCAAGATCTATCGCGCACTGGGCCAGCGGGCCGATTGCGGCGGCTGCATGCCACTCTTTCTTGACACGATGCGCAACTGTGCGAGTTTCGGGGTAGCCAGGGAACCCGATCCCGGCCAAGACGTTCCGATATTGCGCAGAGTGAAAGGAAAGCCAGATGAAGGGCGACCCCAAGGTAATCGACTATCTCAACGCGGCCCTTCGGTCTGAACTGACGGCTGTCAGCCAGTACTGGCTGCATTACCGCCTGCAGGAGGACTGGGGCTTTGGCCGCATCGCGGCAAAAAGCCGGGCGGAAAGCATCGAAGAGATGCATCATGCCGACAAGCTGATCACCCGCATCCTGTTTCTGGAAGGCCATCCGAACCTGCAGAAACTGGATCCGCTCCGGATCGGGCAGAACCTGCGTGAGACGCTGGATGCCGATCTGGCGGGCGAACATGACGCCCGCACGCTGTATATCGAGGCGCGCCGCCATTGTGACGAGGTCGGCGATTATGTCAGCCGCGCCCTGTTCGATGAACTGATCGGCGATGAGGAAGGCCATATCGACTATCTCGAAACCCAGATCGACCTTTATGAGACGATCGGCGCCGAGAAATACGGCATGCTCAACGCCAAGCCCGCCGACGAGGCGGAATAAATCTCCCACGGCCCGTGAGGGCTGGGAGACCGGAAAGGAAAGCGCGCGGGTATCCCCGCGCGCTTTTCCTTTTTGCGGGGCAGGGCTGGTTCGGGGGCAAGGCTGGTTTGGGGCGCGTGCTCTCCGGTGGCCCCCCGTGCCCCCCTTGAGGCCAAGCCTAAGCATTGAAATGGCATCGCATAATTTATCGCAGTCCCGCCTTGCGCCATCCTCGGCATCACGATGATGGATGAAGGCAGGGGCAGGCGATGACACGGGACAGGATGCGGGAACGGGCAGGTGGGCGGACCGGACAGGGCATGGCACATGGCAGGGCAGAGCCCGCGCCCGAGACTGTCGAGACGCTGGTGATCGGCGCAGGGCAGGCGGGCATCGCGATGAGTGAGCATCTTTCGGCCCGGGGCCTGCCGCACCTGGTGGTCGAACGGGCGCGCATCGCCGAACGCTGGCGCTCGGGCCGTTGGGATTCGATGGTTGCCAATGGCCCCGCCTGGCATGACCGTTTTCCGGGCATGGACTATCCCGACACCGCGCCCGAGGCCTTTCCGGGCAAGGAACAGGTCGCGGATTACTTCGAGGCCTATGCCGGACGCATCGCGGCACCCATCCGCTGCGGGGTTGAGGTGACCGGCCTGCGCCAACGGGCGGGCGGAGCCGGGTTCCGGGTTGAAACCTCGGACGGTGTAATCGAGGCCCGCAATGTGGTTGCGGCAACCGGACCATTCCAGCGCCCGGTGATCCCCGATGTCATCCCGTCCGAGACCGGTTTGATGCAGATCCATTCCGCTGCCTATCGCAATCCGGACCAGTTGCCCGCAGGCGCGGTGCTGGTCGTGGGGGCCGGGGCCTCGGGCGTGCAGATCGCCGAGGAGCTTAACCGCGCGGGCCGCCGCGTCTATCTGTCGGTCGGCCCGCATGACCGCCCGCCGCGCCGCTATCGCGGGCGCGATTTCGTCTGGTGGCTGGGGGTGCTGGGCAAATGGGCGGCGCGTGCCCCCGATCCCGGGACCGAACATGTGACCATCGCGGTCAGCGGCGCCAATGGCGGGCGCACGATTGATTTCCGCGTGCTGGCCAGGGAAGGCATCACCCTACTGGGCCGCAGCCAGAGCTATGCCGGGGGCTGCCTGCATCTGGCCTCTGATCTGGCGCAAAACATCGCGGCGGGGGATGCCAATTATCTGTCGGTTCTGGCCGAGGCGGATGCCTATATCCGCGCCGAAGGGCTGGATCTGCCCGAGGAACCCGAGGCCCACCGGATCGGCCCGATGCCCGGCTGCGTTACCGATCCGGTCCTGTCGCTGGATCTGCAAGAGGCCGGGATCGGCGCGGTGATCTGGGCCACCGGCTATGCGCTGGATTTCGGCTGGATGGATCTGGATATCTTCGATGAAAAGGGCCGCCCGCGCCATGATCGTGGCGTGTCTGATGTGCCGGGCCTTTATTTCCTGGGTCTGCCATGGCTTGCGACCCGGGGATCGAGCTTCATCTGGGGCTGCTGGCAGGATGCGCGCCATCTGGCCACCGAGATCGCGGCGCGGCAACCGGCAGAACCGGCCTGAACGCCGGGAGGCTGGGGGTATGTGGCGGGGGGGTCACACCCCCGCACCCTGGTGCGGTATTTTCGACAGGATGAAAGGGGGGAGGAGCGCGTCAGGACAGGCGTCTGAGCACGTCCTTCAGGCGCGCGGCGCGGCCTCCGGCATCGTGCCAGAGCGACTGACCCTGCCAGAAGGCAAAAAGGATCGCCGCCGTTTCCGCCGCTTTCGCGCCGCCCCCCAGCCGGCAGGCCAGCGCCGCCTCGACCCGCAACCGCCAAAGCGCGGCGCGGTCGGCATCCCGCCCCCCCGGCAGCGCGGTTGCCAGCGGGGCGGGCAGTGGTGGCAGGGCCTTCAGCAGCGCCAGCGCCCCTTTGGGTGTCAGGGCGGCCTCGGTCTCGGCCTTATCAAGGGTGGCAAGTGCGGTCTCCCAGCCCTGCGCCAGCGCCGCCGTGACCATCGCCTCCTGCGTGCCGAACCGCTGCACAAGGGTCGAGGCCGCAAGCCCCGAGGCGCGCGCCATCGCCCCGAAGGTCAGCGCGCGCTCGCCCCCGGCGGCCAGACGGTCCAGCGCGAGGGAAAGGACGGCAGAATCGGACAGGATCTTGCGGCGGGGCATGGCATGAGGTTAGGCGCGATCCGCGCCCATGCAAGAGGGGCTGCGGGAGATCGGCAATCGGCAAAGCGGGCGGTTCGTGGCTTCAGCGTTTGGGCGATTCGGGCCGGGGCGGGCGGTTCCTGTAGATCGGCAGGCCCCAGCCGAAAGCGATGGCACCCGCGCGCAGAAGGAAGGTGACCGCGCCACAGATCAGCAGCGCCTGCCCGCCCTCCAGCCCGGCCAGCCCCGCAACGACCGCCGCCCCCGCCCCGGCAAAGGCGGCGGTGGCATAGATCTCGCCCTGTTTCAGGACCAAGGGCACCTCATTGCAGACCACATCGCGCATCAGCCCGCCGAAACAGCCCGTCGAAACCCCCATCACCAGCACGATGGCCCAGTGCTGGCCCATGCCAAGGGCAACGCCGACCCCGGCAGGGACCGCGACGGCCAGCGCGAACGCGTCCAGCCAGAGGATCGCGCGATAGCGGCTTTCCAGCAGATGCGCGGTGAAGAAGACCAACACCGCCGCAACCACCGCCGCCAGCAGGATCGCAGGATCGGCGACCCAGAACACCTGATCGCGGTTCAAGAGCAGGTCACGCAGCGTGCCGCCACCAACCGCCGTCAGGCAGGCCACGAACAGAAAGCCCACGATATCAAGCTGGCTGCGCGAGGCGACCAGTGCGCCCGTCAGCGCGAAAATTGCGACCGACAGGATATCGAGCCCCTGAATCAGACCCTGTGTCAGGCCGGGGGTCAGCGCCTGTGTCAGGTCCATTTCAGCGCGCCCCGGATCCGGATGCGGTGGGTTTGAACGGCGCCATGCCTGCGCGGGCCAGTTCATCGGCGCGTTCATTCTCGGCATGGCCCGCATGGCCCTTGATCCATTTCCAGATCACGGTATGGCGGGCCTGAGCCTCATCCAGCCTTTGCCACAGATCGGTGTTCTTCACGGGCTTCTTGTCGGCGGTTTTCCAGCCGTTGCGTTTCCAACCATGGATCCATGTCGTCACGCCGTTTTTCACATAGGCGCTGTCGGTGACTATGGTGATGCCCGACGGCCGCGCCAGCGCCTCCAGCGCCGAGATCGCGGCCAGAAGTTCCATGCGGTTGTTGGTGGTCGCTGCCTCACCGCCCTGCAGCGTGCGTTCCTTCACGACCTCGCCGCCTTCGCGTGCCAGCATCAGCACACCCCAGCCCCCCGGCCCGGGATTTCCCGAGCAGGCCCCGTCGGTATAGGCGTAAAGATCGGGCATGGTCGCTCCTGTCGCTTTGGGCGCGGGTGTAGCGTGAATGCGCAAGGCGGGCCAGCGGCCTTTGCGGCGGGGCGGGTCGTGGAGGGCGCGGGGATCAGACCGCTTCGCGCAGCAGGCGGGGCACCTTGAATTCGATGTTTTCCTGCGCCGTCTCGACCAGTGTCACGGTGACGTCATGGCGGGCGCGGAAGGCGTCCAGCACTTCGTTGACCAGAACCTCGGGGGCCGAGGCCCCGGCGGTGACACCCAGCGATGAAATGCCGTCCAGTGCGCGCCAGTCGATATCGGTCGCGCGCTGCACCAGTTGCGCATAGGCGCAGCCCGCCGCGCGCCCCACCTCGACCAGACGCCGCGAATTCGAGGAATTGGGCGCCCCGATCACCAGCAGCGCGTCGATTTTTGGCGCGATGGCCTTGACGGCGGCCTGTCGGTTGGTCGTGGCATAGCAGATATCGTCATGGGCAGGCACAAGGATTTCGGGAAAGCGCGCCAGAAGTGCTGCGGCAATTCCGGCGGTGTCATCAACCGAAAGCGTGGTCTGGGTGATATAGGCCAGCCGGGTCGGGTCGCGCACTTCCAGCCGCGCGACATCCTCGGCGGTTTCGACCAGCAGCACCTCACCGGGGGGAAGCTGTCCCATCGTGCCGACGGTCTCGGGATGGCCCTCATGCCCGATCATCACCAGTTGCAGGCCGTTTTCATGATGGCGCGCGGCCTCGTTATGGACCTTGGTCACAAGGGGACAGGTCGCATCGACGGCGATCATCCGGCGCCGCGCGGCCTCGGCCGGAACCGCCTTGGGCACGCCATGAGCCGAAAAGATCACCGGGCGGTCATCGGGGCAGTCTTCCAGTTCCTCGACGAAGACCGCGCCCTTGGCGCGCAGATCCTCAACCACGAAACGGTTATGCACGATTTCATGACGGACATAGACCGGGGCGCCCCATTTCTCCAATGCCATCTCGACGATGCGGATGGCACGGTCAACGCCCGCGCAAAAGCCACGCGGGGCGGCAAGATGGATGGTCAGCGGGGGCAGGGCCATGGCGTTTCCTTCGCTTGGCGCGCGGGGTCGGGGGCTGGGTGGCCTGCGCGCATGGTTCAGGATTTAAGGTGCCGGGGCGCGCAGGTCCACCCCTGCCGGTCCCACAGCGGGGGGTGGATCACAGGAACAACCACAGGATCAGCGGCACCAGAAAGGCCGCGCCCACCGCGTTGAGCCCCATGCCAAGCCCGGCGAAAGCGCCCGCAACGGGATGGACCTGCAAGGCGCGCGCTGTGCCGATTCCATGCGAGGCCGCGCCGACCGCAAGCCCCCGCGCGCGCCAGTCGCGCAGCCGCAGCGCGTTCAGCAGTGGCGTCGCGATGATCGCGCCCGAGATGCCGGTCAGGATCACCAGAACGGCGGTCAGTGTCGGCGATCCGCCCAGCCGGTCGGAAATGCCCAGCGCCACCGGGGCGGTTGCGGATTTCGGCGCAAGCGAGATCAGCGTCAGGTCTGACAGCCCGCCCAGCCGCCCGATCAGCAGCGCCGAGGCCGTGCCGGTGACCGACGCGACAAGCACCCCTGCCAGCACCGGCAGGGCTGCGCGGCGGACATGGGCGCGCGCCTCCCACAAGGGCAGTGCAAGCGCGACCGTGGCCGGACCCAGCAGAAAATGCACGAACTGCGCCCCTTCGAAATAGGTCGCATAGGGCGTGCCGGTCAGCCAGAGCAGAAGGCCCAGCAGGATGACCGCGACCAGCACCGGGTTGACGAAGGGACGCCGCCCCGCCGCGCGGAACGCCGCATCGCCAAGGGCATAGGCCGCAAGGGTTGCGGTCAGCCACAGCAGCGGGCCGCGCGCAAGATAGGACCAGATCTCGGTGAATTCGGTCATGATGCGGCCCCGCTTGCAGGCCCGCTTGCAGGATCATCGTCGGGCGCGCCGGGGCTGCCCGGCCCCTCGGTCAGCCGCGACACGGCGACAAAGGCCAGCGCCCCCGCCGCGATGGCGAGCCCGGTCGAGACCACAAGTGCCGCCAGCAGCACCGCCCCCTGACCGCCCAGCCGGTCCAGATGGCCGATCACGCCCACCCCCGCCGGAACGAAAAGCAGCGACAGATGCGCCAGCAAGCCGCTGGCCAGCGGGCGCATCAGCGCAGGCAGGGCGGGAAACAGCGCAAAGCCCGCCAGAAGCAGCACAAGCCCCAGCACCGGCCCGGGCAGCGGCAGGCCAAGGCTGCGGGCGGTCGCCTCACCTGCCAGTTGGCAGCCAAGCAGGATCAGGATGGCGTTCAGCATCGGCGGTTCCTCTGACGGGCGGGCACTGCGAAGGCTAACGCATTTCCGCGCCGAGGGCAGGGGTGAAGTTCGACCACCGGGGCAGGACAAGCGCGCGATAGGGGGGGCATAAGGGGGCAAGGGGGTTGTCTGCCCCCTCGCCGCGTGCCGCGTCTTACCCCCGAAGGTATTTTGGCCATGGTGAACAGCGCAGCGATTGCACGCGGATAAGCTGATGGCGGCCTGACGATGGCGGCAGACGGGGTAGGTCAGACGGGGCGGGTAAAGACCAGCGACGTGGGATGGTCATAGCCCGGATGCGAGGTGGTCATGGTCTGCTGAAACCCCAGCGCGAAAAAGATCGCGTGATTCTCGACCAGTTCGACACGGCTTTGCAGTTCCAGCCGCGACAGGCCGAGCGCGCGGGCGCGGGTCTCGGCCAGCCGGATCAACTCTCCGGCATAGCCCTCACCCTGATGCGCGGGATCGACAGACAGCTTGCCGATATGCAGCGCCGGTCCTTTCGGTGTCAGCAGTACGCAGGCCAGCGGCGGCTGGCCAATCACCCAGACCTCGCCGGGGTGATGTTCCAGATCGTCGACCGACATCCGGTTGATGGAGGAGGGCGGGTCGATCCGGCCCTCCATCCCCGAAAAGGCGCGCTGGATCAGTCCCAGCAGCAGGTTCCAGTCATAGGGATTGTGCGGTTGAAAGGGGGTCATTTCGGTCCGGTTTTTTGCGTCAGGTTCCGCCTCGGCCCGGGGCGCGTCAAGTGCTTTCGACATGGGCAGGGCCCGGGGCGGTGACAGCCGGCGGAAGGGGGCAGGCAGCGACTATATCTTGTGGGTAACTTGCCCAAAGGGGCAGGATGAAGGGGGTGGAGGTTGACTCACCCCCGCCCTTGCCGCGACCATGGCGGATAGTCAGAATCATCGGATCCCGCCCTTGCGCTTCAGCCGCCTTCGTCTCAACGGTTTCAAAAGCTTCGTCGACCCCACGGATCTGGTGATCCATGAGGGGCTGACCGGTGTGGTCGGTCCCAATGGCTGCGGCAAGTCGAACCTTTTGGAGGCGCTGCGCTGGGTGATGGGCGAAAACCGCCCCACGGCCATGCGCGGCGGCGGGATGGAGGATGTGATCTTTGCCGGGACCGCCACCCGTTCGGCCCGGCATTTCGCCGAAGTGGTGCTGACCATCGACAATCAGGACCGGCTGGCGCCCTCGGGGTTCAACGATGCCGACCAGCTGGAGATCGTGCGGCGCATCACCCGCGATGCGGGATCGGCCTACAAGGCGAATACCCGCGATGTGCGGGCGCGCGATGTGCAAATGCTGTTCGCCGATGCCTCGACCGGGGCGCATAGCCCGGCGCTGGTGCGGCAGGGGCAGATTGCCGAACTGATCAATGCCAAGCCCAAAAGCCGTCGCCGGATTCTGGAAGAGGCGGCAGGCATTTCCGGGCTTTACCAGCGCCGGCATGAGGCGGAGTTGCGCCTGCAGGCGACCGAACAGAACCTTGCCCGGGTCGATGACGTGCTGGAACAACTGGCCGCCCAACTGGCCACGCTGGCCCGACAGGCGCGGCAGGCGGCGCGTTATCGCGAGATCGGCACCGATCTGCGCCGGGCCGAGGGGATGCTTTTGTTCCGCCGCTGGCGGGAGGCCGATCTGGCCGTGGCCGAGGCCGAGGCGACGTTGCGCGCGCGGCTTCTGACGGCCTCGCAATCCGAAACGGCGGCCCGGGCCACCACCGCCGCACGACAAAAGGCCGAGGATGCGTTGCCGCCCCGGCGCGAGGAAGAGGCGATTGCCGGGGCGATCCTGCAACGGCTGACCGTGCAGCGCGATGCGCTGAACGAAAGCGAATCGCGCGCCCTGCAGACGATCCAGACGCTGAAGGGCCGGATCGAGCAGCTTTCCCGCGATATGGAGCGCGAGGCCGGGCTGAACCGCGATGCCGAGGAAACCATCGGGCGGCTGGACTGGGAGGCCGAACAACTGACCCGCGCCACTGAGGGCCATGACGCCCGGCTGGCCGAGGCGGCCGAGGCCGCGCGGGAGGCCGGGGCGGTGCTGGGCGAACGCGAGGCGGCCCTGTCTGACCAGACCGAGGATGTGGCCCGGCTGGCCGCCCGCCACCAATCGGTGCAGCGCCTGCTGTCGGATACATCCGCCACCGTCGCCAAGGCCGAGGCCGAAGCCGCCCGCGCCGGAGAGACCGCAGCCGAGACGCAAGAGGTGCTGGAACGCGCCAGCGAGGCGCTGGAAGCGGCAACCCTTGCGCAGGAAGAGGCGCAGGAGCTTGCCGAGGCGACCGAAGAGGCACTCGCACTGGCCGAAGAGGCCCGGGCCGAGGCACAGGGGCGGGAGGCCGAGGCGCGGGGCGCGCGGTCCGAGGCCGAGGGGGAGGCCAATGCGCTGCGCGCCGAAGTGGCCGCACTGGCCCGGCTGGTCGAACGCGAATCGGCGGCAGGCACGCAGATCCTTGACCGGATCGAGGTCGAGCCGGGTTTTGAATCCGCACTGGGTGCCGCGCTGTCGGATGATCTGCGCGCGCCTGCGGTGACGGGGGCGGAAGGCTCGGGCTGGGTCGAACTGCCGGATTACGATGCCGATGCGCCCTTGCCCGGGGGCGCGCAGCCTCTGGCCGCCCATGTCCGGGTTCCGTCCGTCTTGCGCCGTCGTATCGCGCAGATCGGTCTGGTCGACCGCGCGGCGGGTGCGGCCTTGCAACAAGACCTGCGCCCCGGTCAGCGGCTGGTCAGTTCCGAGGGCGATCTGTGGCGCTGGGACGGCTACCGCATGACCGCCGAGGATGCGCCTTCAGCGGCTGCCGCGCGGTTGCGGCAGTTGAACCGTCTTGTGCAGTTGAAGCGCGATCTGGAGGATCTGAATGCAAAGGCCACGGGCGCGCGGCAGGCGCATGAGGCGCTGCAGGCGCGGCTGGCCGATCTGGCCCGCGCCGATCAGATGGCGCGCGACGCCCGCCGCGCGGCGGATGGCCGTGTGACCGAGGCCAATCGCAGCCTGTCGCGCGCCGAGGCCGAGCGGTCCATCGCGGGCGGCAGGCTTGAGGCCGCCCGTCTGGCCGTCAGCCGCTATGGCACCGAGGCGACCGAGGCGCGCAGCGCCCATCGTGAGGCCAGCCGCACGGCCGAGGTTCTGCCCGATCTGGCGACCGCCCGCAGCACGGTCGAGGCGTTGAAAACCACGGTCGAGGCCGCGCGGATCACGATGATGACGCGCCGTTCCGCCCATGATGAATTGCGCCGCGAGGGCGAGGCCCGGCTGAAGCGGCGGCAAGAGGTCATCAAGGAAATCTCTGGCTGGCGGCAACGGCTGGAAACCGCAGGCAAGCGGCAGGCCGAACTGGCCGAACGCCGGGCCGAGACAGAGGATGAGTTGGCCGAGGCGCAGGCCGCGCCCGAGGAAATCGCGATCAAGCGCGAGGAGCTTTCGGACGCAATGGCCGAGGCCGAAACACGCCGCGCCCGTGCCGCCGAGGCGCTGGCCGGGGCCGAAGCCGCGTTGCGCGCCGCATCCGATGCCGAACGCGAGGCCGAACGCGCCGCAGGCGAGGCGCGCGAAGGCCGCGCCCGCGCCGAAACCCGCGCCGAGGCCGCCCGCGAGACCCGCAATCTTGCCGAAGGCCGGATCCGGGAAGAGGCCGAATGCGACCCGGCGGACCTGCTGGCGCAACTGGGCGGCGATCCCGATGCCATGCCGGGCTCGGAGGCCCTGGAGGCCGATGTCGCGCGGCTGAAACGCCAGCGTGAGGCGCTGGGCGCGGTCAATCTGCGCGCCGAGGAAGATGCGAAATCCGTGCAGGAGGAGCATGACACCCTGCTGCGCGAAAAGACCGATCTGGAAGAGGCGGTCAAGAAACTGCGCGCCGGCATCGCCGGGCTGAACCGCGAAGGGCGCGAACGGCTGCTGACCGCGTTTGAACAGGTCAACGCCAATTTCGGCACGCTGTTCACCCATCTGTTCGGCGGCGGCGAGGCCCGTCTGGTGCTGGTCGAATCCGATGATCCGCTGGAGGCGGGGCTGGAGATCATGTGCCAGCCGCCGGGCAAGAAACTCTCTACCCTGTCGCTGCTGTCAGGGGGCGAACAGACGCTCACCGCGATGTCGCTGATTTTTGCGGTGTTCCTTGCCAACCCCGCGCCGATCTGTGTGTTGGATGAGGTGGACGCACCTTTGGACGACGCGAACGTGACTCGCTTCTGCGACCTGCTGGACGAAATGACCCGCCGCACCGACACGCGCTTCCTGATCATCACGCACCACGCCGTGACCATGGCGCGGATGGACCGGCTGTTCGGGGTAACGATGGCCGAACAGGGAGTCAGCCAGTTGGTGTCGGTGGATTTGAAACGGGCCGAGTCGCTGGTGGCGTGAGGGACGTCCCCTGAAAACGGTTTTCGCAGCTTGGGGGATGAAGTCGCGACTGGCAGCTATGCGGGACAAAGCGGCCGTTCAATCTCCGCTCGCTGTTTCCAGCGGCCATACCTCTACAACCCCATACGCGATAGCACAGGGCACTCTTGAAACCATCTCGATGGCCTCTTCGAGGCTATCAGCTTCGATGATCGCGAATCCGGCAACGGGCAGGTCAGACGACAAGAATTGACCTTCAGTCACTTCAACACCGGAAGCGGCAGGATTCCGAACCAGCACTGGTTTTCCAGCGATTCCCATCACGGCTCCCGTCGCAACCAGCTGCTCGTCATGGGCGTGAGCAGCGTCCCTGGAAGGTTGAGAGATGCGGTCATACCCATCTTGATCGCCGTATCCAATCGTTAGGAACTTCGGCATCTGTGACTCCTACCAGAACATTGGAACAATCGTACCATGGGAACCATTCGCTGTCACTTTGGGCTCCAAGCCGTCATCAGCCACCTTGTTTCAAACCCCACCCCCTCACCGCACATATTTCACAAAGGGCGTCACCTTCGCCACCCGGTCATAAAGCCGCCGAGCCGTCGCGTTGAACTCCTGCGTCATCCAGTAGACGGCGGGCGTGCCATTGGCATCAGCCGCGGCATAGACCGCCTCGATCAGCGCACGGGCCGCCCCCGTGCCGCGCGCCTCGGGCGTCACGAACAGATCCTGCAGGTAACACACATCCTCGGCCCGCCAGTTATGGGCGTGATAGATATAGTGGACGAGGCCGATCAGCCGCCCGTCCCGCTCGGCGACAAAGGCATTCTGATGCGCGCGGGCCGGGTCGGTCAGGCGGGCGAAGGTCGCCTCAAACACCGTTTCGGGCAGCGTGGTTTCGTAAAAGGCCAGATAACCCGACCAGAGTGCGGCCCATTCGACGCGGTCGCCGGGGCGCAACGGGCGGATCGTGACGGGTTTTTCGGCAGTTCTTTCGGCGGGCATGGTGGGCGGTCCTTTCGGCTTTGGTCCCTGCGTGGCATGGGCGGGCGCGGCCCGCAACTTGTATCGGCGGGTCGGGAATGCGATAGGGGCGGGTCTTGCAACCGGACGGATCCATGAAAGACCTGATCAAGGACAGCGCGCCGACGGAGGCCCCGCAAGGGCAGGCGGCAGAACCGTCGGGCGGACAAGCCCGTGCCCTGACCACGCCCGCGCAGTTTGTTGCAGCAGGGCTGGCCGATCCTGTCGACGCGGCGGCGCTGGGGCAGGTCGCAGCGGAATTCAAGCTGCGCATGTCGCCCGAAATGGCGCGGGCGGTTGCGGCCCCGGGCGATGGCGTTGCGCGGCAATTCGTGCCGGAAGTCGCGGAACTGACGATCCGCCCCGAGGAACTGGCCGACCCCATCGGGGATGACGCCCATGCCCCGGTGCCGGGCCTGACACATCGCTACCCCGACCGGGTGATCCTGCATGCCACCAAGACCTGCGAGGTTTATTGCCGCTTCTGCTTCCGGCGTGAGGTGGTGGGTGAGGAAGGGGCGCTGCCCGAGGCAGAGATGGCGGCGGCGCTGGATTATGTCGCGGCAACCCCGGCGGTGCGCGAGGTGATCCTGACCGGGGGCGACCCCTTGACGCTGTCGCCGCGCAGGCTGGCCTCGGTGATGGCGCGGCTGGGGGCGATCCCGCATCTGGATGTGATCCGATTTCATACCCGCGTGCCGGTCGTTGCCCCCGAAAAGGTGACGCCGGACCTTCTGGCCGCGATGGAGAGTGACAAGGCGGTGTGGCTGGTCGTCCACACCAACCACGCGCAGGAACTGACTGAAGCTGCGCAAGCGGCCTTGCGACGGCTGGTGGCGGCGGGCATCCCGCTTCTGTCGCAAACGGTACTGCTGCGCGGCATCAACGACGACCCCGACACGCTGGAGGCGCTGTTCCGCGCACTGATCCGCGCCAAGGTGAAACCCTACTATCTGCATCATTGCGATCTGGCCAAGGGCACCGGCCATTTCCGAACCACGATTGCGCGGGGGCAAGCGATCATGACGGCGCTGCGCGCACGGCTGTCGGGCATGGCGCTGCCCGCTTACGTGCTGGATATACCGGGCGGCTATGGCAAGGTTCCCATCGGACCGGATTACTTGTTGCGGGCGGCGGATGGCCTGTGGCAGGTCCGCGACCCGAAGGGTGATTTGCACCGCTATGCCGACCCGTCCGCCCCGCTGGGCTGAAACCGCGCCCCACTTTTTCTGTCGCTGAATATCCCCGGCGGACCGGACCGGCGCAACGCCCGGCAGGCCGGACAGGGTCAGCGCCTTTGGCATCCGCCATCGCGTCAACCGCCCTCATGCCACGCTGATCGGTTTTTCCGATCAATGTCGCGTCGCGGATGAGATAGCGCGGCGGGCCTTCGTAGGCGTAGCTTTCGCCAAAGAACTGGCGGAGGGCGGCATGGGCGAGGTTTTTGCAACGGCGCGGGTCGTCATCATCGGGGGCGGGGTGGTCGGTGTTTCCTCGCTTTATCACCTTGCCAAAGCGGGCTGGACCGACTGCATCCTGCTGGAGCGCAATGAACTGACCGCAGGCTCCACATGGCATGCGGCGGGCAATGTGCCGACCTTTTCCACCTCCTGGTCGCTGATGAACATGCAGCGTTATTCCACGCAGCTTTACCGCGGGCTTGGCGCGACTGTGGATTACCCGATGAATTACCATGTCACCGGGTCTATCCGTCTGGCCCATTCCAAGGAACGGATGCAGGAATTTGCCCGCGCGCGCGGCATGGGCCGCTATCAGGGCATGGAGATCGACATTCTGGGGGTGGAGGAGATCAGGGGCAAATACCCCTTCCTTGAAACCCATGGCCTGCAAGGCGCGCTTTATGATCCGGCCGATGGGGATATCGACCCTGCGCAACTGACGCAGGCGCTGGCCAAGGGCGCGCGGGACATGGGCGCCACGATCCACCGTTTCACCCCGGCAACGGGCGTGCGGCGCGAAAACGGCGAATGGATCGTGGAGACGCCGAAAGGCGATATCCGCTGTGAGATTGTGGTGAATGCCGCCGGATATTATGCGCAGAAGGTCGGCGAATGGTTCCGCCCCTATGGCGGGCGCACCGTGCCGATGATGGTGATGAGCCATCAATACCTGTTGTCCGAACCCATCCCCGAGATCGAGGCATGGAGCCGGGAGGTTGGCCACAAGCTGCCACTTCTCCGCGATGTCGATACCTCCTATTACCTGCGGCAGGAAAAGACCGGCTTCAACCTTGGCCCCTATGAGCGCAACTGCCGTGCCCATTGGGTGACGCCCGATGACCCCTTCCCCGAGGATTTTTCGTTCCAGTTGTTCCCTGACGATCTGGACCGGCTGGAACCCTATATCGAGGATGCCATGGCGCGCGTGCCGCTGTTGGGCACAGCGGGGATTTCCAAGGTCATCAATGGCCCGATCCCCTATGCCCCCGATGGCAACCCGCTGATCGGCCCGATGCCGGGTGTGCCCAATGCGTTCGAGGCCTGCGTTTTCACCTTCGGCATCGCGCAGGGGGGCGGGGCAGGCAAGGTGCTGGCCGAATGGGTGACCGAAGGCGCGACCGAATGGGATATGTGGCCCTGCGATCCGCGCCGTTTCACCGATTATACCGACCCCGAATACTGCGTCGAAAAGGGGATGGAGGTCTACGGCCACGAATATGCGATGCATTTCCCGTGGCATCGCTGGCCTGCCGGGGCCAATCGCCGCCTGTCGCCGCTCCATGATCGGCTGGTCGCCGCAGGGGCGCAATTCGGCGCCTATAACGGGTGGGAACGTGCCAACTGGTTCGCCGAATCCGGTGATGATACGACCGAGGCCGCGACGCAGACATGGAACCGCGCCGGACCATGGGAGAAGCGCATCAGCGAAGAGTGCGAGGCCGTGCGCGATCATTGTGGTGTCCTGGCCATTTCCGGCTTTACCCGGCTGAAGGTGGAAGGCCCCGGCGCGCGGGATTTCGTCGATGGCCTCACCGCCTCGCGCCTGCCCGAACCGGGTCGGATTGGTCTTGTCTATTTCCCCGACAGCCGTGGCCGCATCGTCACGGAAATGAGCGCGCTGGTCCATGGCCCCGATGAGGTGGGCCTGATCACCGCAGGCGTCGCGCAATGGCATGATGCCGAATGGCTGATCCGGCAGGCGCCGGACGGCGTGACGGTTACCGACCATTCGGCAGATGTGGAATGCCTGCTGGTCACCGGGCCGAAGGCGCGTGAAATCCTCGCACCCCTGACCGATGCCGATCTGACCCTTCCATGGCTGTCGGTGCAATATGAAACCCATGTCGCGGGGCGGCCCTGCGCGCTGATCCGCGTGTCCTTTGCCGGGGAATTGGGATGGGAGCTTCATTGCGGCGTCAGTGATGCGCCCACGATCTGGGATGCGGTAATGGCGGCGGGGGCGAAACCCTTTGGCATGTGGGCGCTGAACAGCTTGCGGATCGAAAAGGGATACCGCGCGTGGAAGGGTGATCTTTCCACGGATTACAGCCTGCTGGAGGGCGGGCTTGACCGCTTCATCCGGTTTGAAAAGCCGGATTTCCCCGGCAAGGCAGCACTTCTGGCGGAAAAGCAGGCGGGGGTGAAGAAACGCTTTGTCACCCTGCGGGTGGACGCAGGCGATTGTGATGCGCCCTATATGTCAACGCTTTGGCATGATGGGGTGGTTGTGGGGGAAACCACCTCGGGCGCATGGGGCTATCGCGTGGGGGCATCCCTTGCGCTGGGGATGCTGCGCGCTGATCTGACCGTACCGGGAACGGAGATCGAGGTTGAGATTTACGGCACTCGCCACAGGGCCGTGGTGCAGCCCGATGCGCCCCTCTGGGACCCCGAAAACGCCCGTCTGCGGGCCTGAGATGCGAAACCGCGCGGAGTATCCGGCATGACGACTATCCCCACACAGGCGCGCGTTGTCATCATCGGCGGCGGCATCGTCGGCTGTTCGGTGGCCTATCACCTGACGAAACTCGGCTGGCGCGATGTGGTGCTGCTGGAACGCAAGCAACTGACCTCGGGCACGACATGGCATGCGGCAGGGCTGATCGGGCAGTTGCGGTCTTCGGCCAACATGACACGGCTGGCGAAATACACCGCCGACCTTTACCGGGGGCTGGAGGCGGAAACCGGGCTTGCGACGGGCATGCGCACGGTGGGGTCCATTTCGGTTGCGCTGACGCCGGAGCGGCGGGAGGAGCTTTACCGCAACGCCTCGATGGCGCGGGCCTTTGGCGTGCCGGTTGAGGAGTTGTCGCCATCGGAGGTAAAGGACCGTTACCCGCATATGAATATTGAGGGCGTGACGGCAGGCGTCTGGCTGCCGACCGACGGGCAGGGCGATCCTGCCAACATCGCGCTGGCGCTGGCCAAGGGCGCACGGGCCAAGGGTGCGCAGATTGTCGAAGGCGTCAAGGTGACGGGCATCGGCATGGCGGGGGGGCTTGCGCGGTCGGTTGACTGGCAGATGGGTGAGGAGCGGGGCAGCATCACCTGTGAACACGTCGTCAATTGCGCGGGCATGTGGGGGCGTGAGGTCGGCCAGATGGCGGGCGTCACTGTGCCGCTGCAGGCCTGCGAGCATTTCTATATTGTCACCGAACCCGTGCCGGGGCTGACGCAGATGCCGGTGCTGCGCGTGCCGGATGAATGTGCCTATTACAAGGAGGATGCGGGGAAATACCTGCTGGGCGCATTCGAGCCCAAGGCAAAACCATGGGGGATGAACGGCATCCCCGAGGGTTTCTGCTTTGATCAGTTGCCCGAGGATTTCGACCATTTCGAGCCAATCCTTGAACGCGCCGTCCACCGCCTGCCCGTGTTGGCCGAGGCGGGTATCCATACCTTTTTCAACGGGCCGGAAAGTTTCACACCGGATGTGGCCTACAACCTTGGCCAATCGCCGGAAGTGGCGAATTTCTGGGTGGCGGCGGGGTTCAATTCCATCGGCATCCAGTCGGCGGGGGGCGCGGGCATGGCGCTGGCCGCATGGATGGATACGGGCGAGAAACCGTTCGATCTTGGCGATGTCGATGTGGCGCGCAACCAGCCCTTCCAGCGCAACCGCCGCTATCTGGCGGCGCGCGCGACGGAATCCTTGGGCCTGCTTTATGCCGACCATTTCCCCTACCGCCAAAAGACCACCGCGCGAGGGATACGGCGAAGTCCGTTCCACGCGCAACTTGCAGCTGCGGGTGCCGTCTTTGGCGAGGCGGGCGGCTGGGAACGCCCGGCCTATTACAGCGATCCGGCCAATCCCGTGCCCTATTCGCATGGCTGGGGCCGCCAGCCGTGGTTTGCCAGTTCTGCCGCCGAACATGCCGCAATCAGGGCAGGCGTCGGGGCCTATGACATGTCCTCCTTCGGCAAGATCCGGGTGGAGGGGGCCGAGGCGGAGGCCTTTCTGAACCATGTCTGCGGCGCGGATCTGTCAGTGCCGGTGGGGCGGATCGTCTATACGCAATTTCTCAATTCCCACGGGGGGATCGAGGCGGATGTGACCGTCACGCGGCTGTCGGAAACCGTCTTTCTGGTCGTGACCCCCGCCGTGACCCGGCCAAGGGATCAGGCATGGTTGCGCCGCCATCTGGGCGAGTGGCGCGCCACCATCGCCGATGTGACGGCGGGGGAGGGCGCGCTGGCCATCATGGGGCCGCGCGCGCGCGAGCTGCTGGCGCTGGTGTCGCCCGATGATTTTTCCAACGCCGCCCACCCATTCGGCCATGCGCGGGAGGTGGAAATCGGCATGGGCCTCGCCCGTGCACATCGCGTCAGTTACGTCGGCGAACTGGGATGGGAAATTTATGTTTCCTCCGACATGGCCGGGCATGTACTGGAAACGGTGCTGGAGGCAGGCGCGGATCTGGGCCTGCGGCTGGTCGGGATGCATGCGGTCGACAGTTGTCGCATCGAAAAGGCCTTCCGCCATTTCGGCCATGACATCACATCCGAGGATCATATCCTTGAGGCGGGTCTTGGTTTTGCCGTCCGCACGCAGAAGGCAGATTTCATCGGCCGCGACGCCGTTTTGCGCAAGCGTGAGGCGGGCCTTTCGCGCCGCATGGTGCAGTTGCGCCTGACCGATCCCGAACCGCTGCTGTACCACAATGAACCCGTCCTGCGCGACGGGCGCATCGTGGGGCATGTGACCTCGGGCAACTATGGCCATCATCTCGGGGGGGCCATCGGCATGGCGTATGTTCCCTGCGAAGAGGAGCAGCCCGAGGCGCTGCTGGCGTCCAGTTATGAAATCGAGGTCGCCGGACGGCGCTTTGCCGCGATCGCCAGCCTTGCGCCTCTCTATGATCCGCGTTCCGAAAGGATGAAGGCATGAGCCTGCCCCCCGAAGTGCCCCCCGAAATCACCCCCGACCTGCCCGAGATCCCCCCCGAATTGCTGGCCGCCGAGGCGCTGGCCATGGCCCCGAAACGCGTGGGCCGGACCGGCGGGCGCGATGCGCGCCGCGCCTTGCGGGCCGCACCGCTGGCCGATCATGTCCGCCCGATCCGTGCGGGGATGGAGGGCGGGCGATACCGCCCCCTGTCCGATGCTGGAATGGCGCAGATCCATGCGGCCGCATTGGACGCGCTGGAACAGATCGGCCTGTCGCAGGCCCCGCCCTCGGGCGTTGAAATCCTGACACGGGCCGGGGCGGTGCAGGGTGATGACGGGCGTATCCGCTTTCCCCGCGCGCTGGTCGAGGACATGCTGGCGGTGGCCGCGCGCGACATCACCCTGCACGGGCGCGAGGCGAAGCACGATCTGCACCTGTCGGGCCAACGGGTGCATTTCGGCACGGCGGGGGCGGCGGTGCATATCGTCGATCTGGAAACCGATACCTATCGCGACAGCACGGCGCAGGATCTCTACAACGCGGCGCGGATCACGCATCATCTGGACAATGTGCATTTCTTCCAGCGCGCGATGGTCTGCCGCGACGTGACCGACAATTACGACATGGACGTGAACACGCTTTACGCCTGCCTTGCAGGGACCACGAAACATGTCGGCACCTCGTTCAGCGAACCGGCCCATGTCGCGGGCTGCATGGACCTGATCCACACCGTCGCAGGGGGTGAGGCTGCCTGGCGCGCGCGCCCCTTTGTCAGCAATTCCAATTGTTTCGTCGTGCCGCCGATGAAATTCGCCGAGGAAAGCTGCACCACGATGGAAATGCTGGTGCGGGCGGGAATGCCGGTGCTGCTGTTGTCGGCTGGCCAAGCCGGGGCCACGGCACCCGCCCCCATCGCGCTGGCCATCGTGCAGGCGGTGGCGGAATGTCTGGCGGGGGTCGTCTATGTCAATGCGATCCGACCAGGCCATCCGGCGATCTTCGGCACATGGCCCTTCGTGTCCGACCTGCGCACCGGGGCGATGTCGGGCGGATCGGCGGAACAGGCGCTGCTGACCGCCGGTTGCGCGCAGATGCACCGGTTTTACAACTTGCCGGGCGGTGCTGCGGCCGGCATTTCCGACAGCAAGCTGCCCGACATGCAGGCCGGATGGGAACAGGGCATCACCAATGTTCTGGCCGGGCTGTCAGGGCTGAACATGGTTTATGAATCGGTCGGGATGCATGCCTCGCTTCTGGGCTTCTGTCTGGAAAGCCTTGTGCTGGGCGATGACATTCTGGGGCAGGTGATGCGCTGTGTGCGCGGCATCGACGTCACACCGGATTCCACCTCGATCGAGGCGATGAAAGAGGTCTGTCTGGGCGGGCCGGGGCATTATCTGGGCTCATCCCAGACGCTGGACCTGATGCAGACGGAATATGTCTATCCCGTCATTGGCAACCGCATGAGCCCCAAGGAATGGAATGAGGCGGGCAAGCCGAAACTGCTGGACATGGCGATCCGGCGCAAGAACGATATCCTTGCCCGTGCGGGCTGCCAGATCGCACCCGATATCGACCGCGCGATCCGGTCGCGGTTCAACATTCATTTCACCTGAGGGGCCGCCATGACCATCTCTGACAATCTTTCGCGGTTTTATATCAACGGGGAATGGGTCGCACCGCTGGGGGGCGGCAGGCTGGGTGTGGAAAACCCCGCGACCGAGGAGATTGTGGCCGAGGTGGCGCTGGGCACGGTCGAGGATGCCGACCGCGCGATTGCCGCCGCCCGGGCGGCCTTTGCCGGGTTCGCGGCCACGCCCGCACCGGAACGGCTGGCCCTTCTGCGCCGCATCCTTGATGCCTATCGTGACCGGGCCGAGGATTTCGCGCAGGCCTTCACCACCGAAATGGGTGCGCCGCTGGCCTTCTCGCGTGAGGCGCAGGTCTGGGCCGGGGATGCCCATATCGAGGCCACCATCGAGGCCGCCGAACGGTTCACATGGGAGGAGATGCGCGGCACGACGCTTGTGATGCGTGAGGCCATCGGGGTGGCGGGGCTGATAACCCCTTGGAACTGGCCGATGAACCAGATTGCTTGCAAGGTTGCCCCTGCCATCGCAGCAGGCTGCACGATGGTTCTGAAGCCTTCGGAAATTGCGCCGCTGTCAGGCATCCTTTTTGCCGAGATCATGGCGGCGGCGGGCGTTCCGGCGGGCGTGTTCAACCTTGTGAATGGCACCGGGCCCGAGGTGGGCGCGCGGCTGTCCAGCCATCCGGATATTGATTTCGTGTCCTTCACCGGATCCACCCGCGCGGGCATCGAGGTTGCGCGCAATGCCGCCCCGACCGTCAAGCGCGTGGCGCAGGAACTGGGGGGAAAGTCGCCCAATATCATCCTTGCCAGCGCCGATCTGGAGGCAGCGGTTGCAGGCGGGGTCGAGGGCTGTTTCGGCAATTCCGGGCAAAGCTGCGATGCCCCCACCCGCATGTTCGTGCCGCGCGCCGTGCATTCGCAGGCGCTGGAGATCGCGCGGGCGGCGGCGGAAGCGATGGTCACCGGCGACCCCTTGGCCGATGCCACCACCCTTGGCCCGGTCATCAGCCGCACCCAATGGGACAAGATCCAGGCCCTGATCGAGGCGGGGATTGCCGAAGGGGCCACGCTGGTCACGGGTGGCACCGGACGGCCCGAGGGGCTGAACCGGGGCTGGTTCGTCAAGCCGACGGTCTTTGGTGATGTGACCCATGATATGACCATCGCGCGCGAGGAAATATTTGGCCCTGTCCTGTCGATCCTGCCTTATGACAGCGAGGAAGAGGCCATCATACAGGCCAATGACAGCGTTTACGGCCTTGCCGCCTATGTGCAGGGCGCGCCCGATCATGCCAATGCCGTGGCACGGCGGCTGCGCGCGGGGCAGGTCCAGATCAACTATCCCGACTGGGATCTGCACGCGCCGTTTGGCGGCTACCGGCAATCGGGCAACGGGCGCGAATATGCCGATTGGGGCATCCATGACTTTACCGAAGTGAAGGCCCTTGTCGGCCATGGCGGGGCCTAGGCGATGCGGTACGGCTATATCGGTCTTGGCAATCTGGGCGCGAAATGCGCGGCCTGCCTGCTGCGCAAAGGCTTTGCCGTTACGGTGACCGATCTGGACCGGGCGCTGGCAGAACCCTTGATCGCGCTGGGCGCGGACTGGGCGGATGATGCCGCCGGGGTCGCGGCGCGGGTCGATCACGTCATCACCTGCCTGCCCTCGCCTGCCGTCTCGGCCCGGGTGCTGGACCAGATTCTGCCCGCCCTTCGACCCGGCGCGACATGGCTGGAAATGTCCACGCTGGGGCGTGACGATGTGCTGGCGCTGGGGGCAAGGGCAGAGGCGGCGGGCGTGCGGATGCTGGAACTGCCCGTGACGGGGGGCGTGCATCTGGCGGCGCGCGGTGAGATCACCATGCTGCCCGGCGGCGATGCCGACGTCGTGGAATTGCACCGCCCGGCGCTAGAGGCGATGGGCAACCGCATCTATCACATGGGGCCGCTCGGCTCAGCCTCGGTCATCAAGGTCATCACCAATATGCTGGCCTTCATTCACCTCAAGGCCTGTTCCGAGGCGCTGATGCTGGCCAGACGCGGCGGGCTTGACCTTGGGCAGGCATGGGAGGCGATCCGGGCCTCGTCGGGCAATTCCTTCGTGCATGAAACCGAAGGCGCGCTGATCCTCAACGGATCCTATGACATCGCCTTCAACATCGACCTTGCGCTGAAGGATCTGGGCTTTGCGCTGCAATTCGGGCGCGAATTCGGCGTGCCGCTAGATCTGGCCTCGGCCACTGAACAGACCTATATCGCCGCCCGCGCGGCCTATGGCGGTGACGCGCAATCGCCGATGATTGCGAAACTGCTGGAGGATCTGTTAGGCACCGATCTTCGTGCGCCGGGCTTTCCGGCGCGGCTGGAATAGTCTGACGCCCCGGAGATGACCGTGACCACCTATGACTATATCATCGTCGGCGCGGGCTCGGCGGGATGCGTGCTGGCCGAACGGCTGAGCGTGAACGGACGCTACAGCGTTCTGGTGCTTGAGGCAGGTGGAACGGATCGCCGGTTCTATGTCCATTTGCCTTTGGGCTATGGCAAGCTGTTCTATGATCCGGCGGTCAACTGGCTTTACCGCGCCGAACCCGATCCCGGCCTTGCCGGAAATGTCGATCACTGGCCGCGCGGGCGCATCCTTGGCGGTTCAAGTTCAATCAATGCGATGGTCTGGATCCGGGGCCACAGGACCGATTACGACGACTGGCAGGCATCGGCAGGCGGCAACTGGGGCTGGGAGGCCGCGCGCGACGCCTACCGCGCCATCGAGGATAATGAGGCAGGCGCGGATGACTTTCGCGGGCAGGGGGGCCCGTTGTTCATTTCCGCCAATCACAGCGATCTGCACCCGCTTTGCGAAACGTTCATCGCCTCGGCGCAGGCGGCGGGCCTGCCGCGCAATCCCGATTTCAACGGCGCGGAACAGGACGGCGCCGGAATTTACCAGATGACGATCAAGGGCGCGCGCCGCAATTCCGCCGCCCGCGCCTTTCTGCGCCCCGCGATGAAGCGCAGGAATGTCACCGTTCTGACCCATGCGCAGGCGACGCGCGTGCTGCTGGAGGGGCGCCGCGCCACGGGCGTGGAATATCGCCACAAGGGCACGCTGCATCAGGTTCGCGCGGGGCGTGAGGTGATCCTTGCGGGCGGTGCGATCAATTCACCGCAACTGTTGATGCTGTCGGGGATCGGCCCTGCCGCGCATCTGCGCGCGCAGGGGATCGAGGTTGCGCTGGATGCGCCGCTGGTAGGGCAGAACCTGACCGATCATCAGGGTATCAACTACACTTGGCGGATGACGGTGCCGACCTATAACGACGCGCTGCGCCCGTGGTGGGGCAAGCTGCGCGCCGGGCTGCAATATGTTCTGGGCGGGCGCGGGCCGCTGTCCAAGTCGATCAACCATGGCGGCGGGTTCTTCCGCACCTCACCCGACCTGACCCGCCCCAATATGCAGCTGTATTTTCAGGCATTTTCAACCCTGCTGCCGCGTGCGGGGGAAAGGCCGATCCTGCGGCCCGATCCGTTTTCGGGCCTGTCCATCGGTCTGTCAAACTGCCGCCCCGGCAGCCGGGGGGAAATCACGCTGGCCTCGTCTGATCCCTTTGCCGCCCCCCGGATCACGGCCAATGCCTTTTCGACCGAGGACGACGTGGCCGAGATGCTGGCGGCGGTGAAGATGCTGCGCCATATCGCGGCGCAGGATCCGATTGCGCCGCTGATTGCCGAAGAACTGCGCCCCGGCCCGCAGGTGCAGACGGATGAGGATCTGATCGCCGATTTCCGGGCGCGGTCGGGCACAGTTTATCATCCATCCTGCACGGTCAGGATGGGGCAGGATGCGGCGACATCGGTTCTGGACCCCGATCTGCGGGTCCGGGGCATTGCGGGGCTGCGGGTCTGCGATGCCTCGGCCTTCCCGACGCTGATCGGCGGCAATACCAACGCGCCCGCGATCCTGACCGGCTGGATCGGGGCGGCGCGTATTCTGGCGGATGCGGGCTAGTCCGCGCTCGTCAATGCGGCAATCTTGGCCCGCAGGCCCAGATCGGCGGTCAGCAGCGCGTCTTCCGCCGCAAGCCGGGCCAAAAGGTCCGGGCTGACCCGCTGCACGGCGTCATAGAACCCGTCCACCCCCGCAGGCCCTGCCGCCATCAGCCAGTGCTGCAAGACCTCGTTGAAGGAATAGGCCCCGCGTTCCAGCCGGAACTGCAGTCGGTCCCTCCAGCGCAGGGGATCTTCGGCATGGAAATGCAAAAGCGCGATTTCCGGCCCGAAATCCCCGCCCTTCACCCGCTCACCCGCCCGGAATGCGCCATGCAGGCGCGGCTCAAACCGCGAAAGCCCGGTGCGGAAGAAGCATTTTCCGGCCGAATGGCTCAGCACCCCCTGCGCCAGCAGCGGCGCAAAAGGGCCGAAGACGCGTTCGCGCGCCCCGGCCTTGTCCGCGCCCGACAGCGCGGCACGGAACTGGCGCGCGGTGAAGATGTCATCGGGCAGGGACGGATCATGCAGCGCCTCCCATGGCGCGATGCGATACATGGGTCGGTCTGCGGGCATCCGCGCCAGCACCGTGCCGATATCCTCGGATGCCAGAAGGTATTCATCCACGTCGATATGCCCGACCCAAGGCAGTTTGGTGGATTTGTAGACCGCCTGCATGTTGCGCCCCTGCCGGTTCTGATGCCGGTCGGGGCGCTTGTTGATAAGCGTCGTCCAGTAATCCATATCGCAGCGCGTGGCTGTTACCCGGTCGATCCCGGCAATTGCGTCAAAGGCCGGATCATCGGGATCGTCCAGAAAAATCCAGATATGCGCGGCCCCAAGGCCCAGATGATGTGCGATAAAGGCAAGAAGCTGATCCTGCGGCGCCTTCACCGTGGCGCAAAGCCCCCATGCCTCCCGCGCGGTCATCCGGTCACAGCCTGTTCAGAAGGTCGCGAGTCGGCCAGGCATCGGCGGGCAGGCCAAGGCGTTGCTGTTCCTTCTGCACGGCGGGCCGGGTCATCGCGCCCAGGATACCGTCGACGCTGCCCACATCATGCCCGCGCGCCTGTAATTTCTGTTGCAGCGCCTTCATGTCCCCCTCGGACAGTTGCGGATCGGGATTGCCTGCGTTGAAGACCGGCGCGCCCTGCAATCTTGTGCCGAAATAGGCGGCCGTCGTGACATAGACAAAGCTTTTATTCCATTCGAACAGCACGTTGAAATTTGGATAGACCAGAAAGGCCGGTCCCTTGCGCCCCTCGGGCAGCAGGATGGAGGCAGGCAGATTGCCGGCCAGTTTGCCATGGCGCGGCACAACGCCCATCCGGCCCCATTCCGCCGCCGACAGTTGCTTGTCCAGCCCGGTTTTCGACCAGTCCAGATTGGCCGGAACGGTCACTTCCTGCAACCACGGCTCCCCCTTGCGCCAGCCCAGATCGCGCAGCATCCGCGCGCCTGACAGGATCGCATCGGGGACGGATGTTTTCAGCGTCACCTTGCCGTCGCCATCGCCATCGACGCCGCGTTCCAGAATATCGCCGGGCAGCATTTGCACCATGCCGATTTCACCCGCCCATGCGCCGGTCGTGCGTGCGGGGTCCAGCATGCCGCGTTGCCACAACTGCATCGCGGCATGGATCTGCGGCTGAAACAATTCCGGGCGGCGGCAGTCATGACCAAGGGTCGCCAGCGCATTGACCGTGTTGAAATCGCCCTGCACCGCGCCGTAATCGGTTTCAAACGCCCAGAAGGCCAGCAGGATGCCGGGCGGCACGCCATAATCCCGCGCCGCCCGGTCGAAAATCGCCTTGTGCCGTTGCGCATTGGCCGCGCCGTTGCTGATGCGTCCCTGACTTATCAGGCGGCGCGAAAAGTCGGTAAAGCTCATCCGGAACACGCCTTGGGCGCGGTCGGCCCGGATCACGCGCTGATCCTGCTGCACGCCTGCAAAAAAGCGGTCCGCATCGGCCCGGGAAAAGCCACGTTGCTGCGCCTCGGCCTTGATCGCCTCGATGAAGCCCGGAAAACTGCCGCCGCACGGCGCGGCAAGGGCCGGGGCCGCGATCAGGGACAGGCCCGCCGCAACAAGGGGGGCCGCAAACAAGCGTGCGGCGCAGGGGGGGGCAGCAAATCGCATCGGTAAACTCCTCAGGTCACTTGCGGGCCAGAGTATCAGCGCAGGACCGCAGGGCAACCGTCAGATCAGCCAGAGCAGGATCACGATCCCGAGCATCAGCCCCCATGTGCGCCACAGTGCCCGCACGCCTGCGTCGATATCGGCCGGGCCGGGGTCGCGGCGGCCCTCGGGCCAGACCCATGGAAAATCCTGCCATTTTCCGCCATAGCTGCGCGGCCCCGACAGGGCACAGTTCAGCACCCGCGCCAGCGCCGCTTCGGGCCAGCCCGCATTGGGCGACCGGTGCAGCCTTGCATCGCGCAGGATCGGGGCGGGGTCGGTATGGCCATGCGCCAGCGCGATCAACAGCGCGGTCAGCCGTGCGGGGATCCAGTTCAGCCCGTCATCCAGCCGCGCCGCCGCCCAGCCGAATTGTTCATGGCGCGGCGTGCGATGGCCGATCATGCTGTCGGCGGTATTGGTGATCTTGTATATCATCAGGCCCGGCAGGCCCGCGACCAGAAACCAGAAGGCCGGGGCCACTACCCCGTCCGACAGGTTTTCACCGGCACTTTCAATCGCGGCGCGGGCCACATCGGAGGCCTGCATCGCGCCGGTATCGCGCCCCACGATCTGTGCTACCGCGCGCCGCCCGTCGCCCAGCGACAGGCGCAGCGCGTCAGCCACCGCCTGGACATGCTGCACAAGCGATCGCTGCGCGATCAGCACCGCCGCCAGCAAAACCTCCAGCAGACCGTAATCCGGCAGCCATGCGATGATCGCGCCGATCAGCCCTGCCGCCAGCGCCAACCCGGCCATGGCCAGCGTGCCCTTCAGCCGCCGCATGTTGCCCCGGTTCAGCCGCGCATCGGCCCAGCCGACCGCGCGCCCCATCAGAACCGCCGGATGCGGCCAGCGATCCCAGATCGCGCGCGGCTCTCCGGTGGCGGCATCCAGCAGCAAGGCCAGCGCCAGCATGCCCGCACTCATGCCTGCGCCTGCTGTGCCATCCGACCGATTCGCGCCTGCTGTCCGTTCATCCGCATCCCCTGTCCGCCATTGCGCCCAGAAAACCGATTTACCGGGAACTGGCAACGTCCCTCGGGCGTTTGACGCACAACCTTTGGGGGAAAGAGGATGTGAAACCCGCGCTGTCGTCACATTGTCTTGATTTTAAGAGATAAGGCCGCACACTCTGGACTCAGGGGAGAAGTGAGATGTTGGAATTCCTGTCGAAAGAAGTGGCTGAAGGTCTGGCGCTGGCGCAGCAACGGGCCGCGCGGCGCAAATCGCGCCTGCGTATCCATGTCGGTGGTGAGATCTATCCGGTCCTGCGGCTGTGGGACGACGGGCTGGCGCTGGACGCGTCCCAGATCCCGGCGCTGCGGGGGCTGATCGACCTTTATGATGGCGGGCGGCATATTTCCCAATGCCTCATCATCGCGTCCGAGGCCGAGAATGGCGAGTTGATCTGCGATTTCAAACGCTCAACCGCCGTGGCCGATCACGCGCCGCGCGATTACTGGCTGGATGAGAACGCCCCTTCGGGCTATCTGCCGCACAACTGAGGATTGCTGCCCTGACACATGGCCGCTGGCGGACCCGATAGGCCCCGCCAGCAGAAATCAGATGTCATTGCAGGTCGGCAAAGGCCGCCTGCAGTCGCGCCACTGCCGCCTCGACCCGTGCGCGCGGCGTTGCGATGTTAAAGCGCAGGAAGGTTTCCCCGCCCGCGCCAAAGGTTTCGCCATGGTTCGCGGCGATTTTGGCGGTGCCCTGCACGCGGGCCTTGAATTCATCCGGGGCCATGCCGGTGCCCTCAAAATCCACCCAGGACAGATAGGTGGATTCCAGCGGCATCGAGGCCAGACCGGGGATTGCATTCACGCCGGCATCGAAAATCCGGCGGTTTCCGTCCAGATAGTTGTTCAGCGCATCGACCCATGCCGCCCCGTCGGGGGAATAGGCCGCCTCGGCCATGAACAGGCCAAAGGAATTGGCCGAAATGCCCAAGGCCCCCATCCGGGCGGCAAAGCGCGACCGCAGGCCGGGATCGGGAATGATGACATTGCCGGTATGGCCGCCCGCGATGTTGAAGGTCTTGGTCGTCGCAGTCAGCATCACCAGACGGTCCAGCATATCGGGTGCCGCCAGCGGCATCGGGATATGGCGATGGGCGGGATAGACCAGATCGTGATGGATCTCATCCGAGACAAGGATCAGCCCATGCCGCTTGCAGAAATCGGCAACCCCGCGCAACTCTGCCTGCGTCCAGACCCGCCCCCCGGGATTGTGCGGGGAACAGAGGATCAGCATCTTCTCCCGCCCGGTCATCTGCGCGTCCCAAGCGTTGAAATCCATCTGATACCGGCCATCGCGCCGGGCAAGATGACATTCGACCACCTCACGCCCTGCCATGCGGATGACGCGGGCAAAGGCGTGATAGACCGGCGTCATCAGCACGACCCCATCACCGGGCGCGGTGAAGCTATCGACACAAAGCGCTGTGCCATTCACCAGCCCATGGGTCGTGAAAATCTCATCGCGTTCGACCGACCAGCCATGGCGCGTCTGCATCCACCAGCGGATCGCGTCACGATAGGGGGTATCATCGCCGTAATAGCCATAGATGCCATGATCCAGCATCCGTTGCAGCCCGGCCTGCACACAGGCGGGCGGGCGGAAATCCATATCCGCAACCCACATCGCCAGCCCGTCCTGCGGTGAGACGCCATAAAGCGTTTCCATCATGTCCCATTTCACGGAATGAGAACCGCAGCGGTCGATTTCTTCGTCAAAACTCATCTTGAACCCTGTTGTTTTTTGGTAAAGCTGCCGCGCCTTCGGGGCGAAGTCCAGCCCCGTCGATGGATAAGCTGTCAGCCTTTCTGCGCGGCGGCGCGCAACGCACTCAGCGTTTGCCCGGTGGTCAGCATTTCGGGATCCAGCCGCAATTCAATGACCGCGACCTTGCCCGAGGCCCTTGCACGCCCGAAGGCGTCAGGGAATTGCGCCTGATCGGTAACCGTTTCGCCATGGCCGCCATAGGCGCGGGCCAGCGCCGCGAAATCGGGATTGGCAAGATCCGTGCCGGACACGCGGCCCGGATAATGGCGTTCCTGATGCATCCGGATCGTGCCGTAACGTCCGTTATTGGCGACGATCACGATGGGGCTGGCCCCGTGCTGCACCGCGGTCGACATCTCGTTCAGCGTCATCTGGAAACAGCCATCGCCCGCCATGCAGACCACTATGCGGCCCGGATGTTCCAGACTGGCCGCCACCGCCGCCGGAAAGCCATAGCCCATGGAACCCGAGGTCGGGGCAAGCTGCGTGCCCGCGCGGCGGAAGCTGTAATAGCGATGCAGGAAGGCCGCGTAATTGCCCGCGCCATTGGTGAGAATCGCCTCTGGTGGCAAATGGGCGGCAAGCCATGTCACGACATCTTCCATCCGCACCGCGCCGGGGGTGGGCAGGGGGCGCTGCCAGGCCTCATACTCTTGCCGCGCGGCGGCCCGCCAGTCGGCCCAGTTGCCGGGTTGCGCCGGAACCCCGGCCAAGGCCGCCAGCATCTGCGGGGCAGGGGTCATGATGCCGGGATCGGGGCGGAAGACGCGGCCCAGTTCATCCGGGTCGGCATGGATATGCACGATGCGGGGACCGGGGCGGGTGGGGTCCAGCCGCTCATAACCATCGGTCGCAATATCGCCCAGACGGGAGCCCAGAACCAGCAGCAGATCCGCCGCCGCCAGCCGCGCGCCCAGTTTCGGGTTCATCCCCACGCCCAGATCCCCGGCATAGCAGGGATGGGCATTGTCCATCCGGTCCTGACGGCGGAAACTGACTGCGACCGGCAGATCCCAGGCGGTGGCAAAAGCGGCCAGATCATCGGCGGCGGTCTGGGTCCAGCCCGGCCCGCCCGCGACAACCAGCGGGCGTTTGGCACCGGCCAGCGCATCGCAGACCGCCTGCACCTGTGCGGCACTCACTGCGCCGGGTTGCGGCGCGGGGGCGGGAAGGTCCGCAACCTCGGCCCGGCTCGACAGCATATCCTCGGGCAGGGCCAGAACCACCGGCCCCGGACGCCCCGAACGCGCGACATGGAAGGCCCGGGAAATATATTCCGGCAGGCGCTCGATCTGGTCCACCTCGGCGGCCCATTTCGCCAGCGGGGCGAAAAAGGCGCGGTAATCCACCTCCTGAAACGCCTCACGGTCGCGGTGATGGCGCGCGATCTGGCCGACGAACACCACCATCGGCGTGCTGTCCTGCCTTGCCACATGGATGCCCGCGCTGGCATTGGTGGCCCCCGGCCCGCGCGTGACAAACAGAACACCCGGTTCCCCGGTCAGCTTGGCATGGGCCTCGGCCATCATCGCCGCCCCGCCTTCCTGACGGCAGACGATATTGGCGATGCCGCTGTCGCGCAGCCCGTCCAGCGCGGCAAGGAAACTTTCCCCCGGCACCGAAAAGACCCGCCGCACGCCCTGTGCAACCAGTTGATCCGCCAGTATCTGCCCGCCATGCCGCATCGGTCTCTCCCATCATCTGCGGGCCGAGACTGCGCCAGCGCCGCGCGGGGCGCAAGGGCGCGGCAGGGCCCGCATCACAGAAGCAGCGCCAGAACGCCGCTTAACGTCAGGAATGAGGCCGCTGTCGCCAGCAAAAGCGCGAGTGAGGCAAGACGCTCAAGCCCCTGTTCCTGCGCAAAGATCGGATAGACGCCGATCATCGGCACGGCGGTCGTGACCAGAAGGCTGATGCGCAGCGCAGGGTCCAACCCGGTCAGGCCAAGGGCTGCGACCAGTCCCAGCCCCGCCAGCGCCATGGCCGGATGCAGGATCAGCTTGGCCGTCGCGATCTGGCTGGCCCGGGCCAGATCGCCCCGGGGCGTGACCCCGGCCAGCGATCCGCCGATCACGAACAGCGCCAGCGGCACCGAGGCGGTCGACAACATCCCCGTCACCCGGTCCAGAACCTCGGGCACCGGCAGGGCCAGCGACGCCCAGACCAGACCTGCCGCCATGGCGATTGTCAGCGGTCGGCGCAGCAGATCGCGCGCGATATGCAGCACAAGGGCCGCCTTGCCGCCCGGGCGTTCAGATCCGGCCGCAATCAGGATCAGACACAGCGGGATCATCACCAGATTTTCCACCATCACCCCCATGGCCAGCACGGCGGGGGCGGTCTCGGGCACGGCAAGGGCAAGGATCGGAAAGGCGAAATAGCCCGAATTGGCACAGGAGGTGCCCATGACGCAGATCCCGGCCTCGGGAAGCGGCAGGCCCTGCACCCGGCGGAACCAGACCAGCGCCACCAGCAGCGTGGCGACCGAGGCGCCGGCATAAAGCGCCAGATAAAGCGGGTTCACGATTTCGGCCGGGTTGCGGCTGGCCAGCGCGTTGAACAAGAGCGCGGGCAGGGCGATATTGATGACGAAGCGCCCGATGATGCGCATGTCCGCGCCCGAGAACAGACCCGAGCGCACCGTGCCCCAGCCAAGCGCCACGATGGCAAAGATCGGCAGGGTGATGGCGGCGATGGTTCCCATTCCCGCGCGGCCTCAGCCGATCCGCCCGCGCAGCCCCCCGGTCTGGCCCCGGTCCAGCAGGATATGGTCAAGGATTACACAGGCCATCATCGCCTCCCCCACCGGAACGGCGCGGATGCCGACGCAGGGGTCGTGGCGGCCCTTGGTGACCAGTTCGGTCTCCTCCCCCGAAACGGTGACGGTCTGGCGCGGGGTCAGGATCGACGAGGTCGGCTTGACCGCAAAGCGCGCGACCACATCCTGCCCGGTCGAAATGCCGCCCAGAATGCCGCCTGCATGGTTCGACAGATAGACAGGTCCATCCGGCCCCATGCGGATCTCATCGGCATTGTCCACGCCGGTCAGGGCCGCGGCGGCAATGCCCTCACCGATCTCGACTGCCTTGACCGCATTGATCGACATCAGCGCTGCCGCAAGGTCGCTGTCCAGCTTGCCATAGACCGGCGCGCCGATTCCGGCAGGCACGCCCGAGGCGGTGACTTCGATCACGGCACCGACCGAATTATGTGATTTACGCAAATCGTCCAGATAGGTGGCCCAGTCTTTGGCAGCTTCAGCATCGGGCACCCAGAAGGGGTTCTGTTCGATTTCTTCAAGATCGAACCGCGCCCGGTCAATGCCGCGCGCCCCCATCTGCACCATATAGCCGGTGATGCGCAGCCCGGGCACCAACTGCGCCAGAACTGCCCGCGCGACGCCGCCCGCCGCAACCCGCGCCGCCGTTTCCCGCGCCGAGGACCGCCCGCCGCCGCGCGGATCGCGCAGCCCGTATTTCTGGTGATAGGTGATATCGGCATGGCCGGGGCGGAAGCTTTGCGCGATCTCGCTGTAATCCTTGGACCGCTGGTCGGTATTCTCGATCATCAACTGGATCGGCGTGCCGGTGGTCCGCCCCTCATAGGTGCCCGACAGGATGCGCACCTCATCAGCTTCGCGCCGCTGGGTGGTGTATTTGTTCTGCCCGGGTTTGCGCCGGTCCAGCCAGGGCTGGATATCGGCCTCGGTCAACGCCACGCCGGGCGGGCAGCCATCGACCGTCGCGCCAAGGGCTGGTCCATGGCTTTCGCCCCATGTGGTGACGCGGAAAAGATGGCCGAAACTGTTGAAGCTCATGGCGGTGCGGTTCCCGGTGCTGGCTTTTTCGATCCGCCCCGGCATAGGCCATTCGCGGGTCCGGGGCAATCGGCCTTGCCTTTTTGCGCCCCGTCCCATCTTGCAGGAACGGAAGGGCGGTTTGCGCGTTTTCCAGTCCCGCAGAGCGGGCAGGCAAGGAAGGGACAGCCATGAAAGACCGGATCATCCAGATCGCGGGCGCCGTCGTGATTGTGGCGCTTGGGGCGCTGATCGGCACCAGTTTCACGCCGGGCGCGTGGTATGAGGGGCTGACCAAACCGTTCTTCACGCCTGCTCGTTGGGTCTTCGGCCCGGTCTGGTCGGTGCTTTATGCGATCATAGGCTGGGTCGGTGCGCGGAAATTCCTTTATGGCGGCGCGCGCGGGCTTTGGGCCGCGCAGATGGTGGTCAATTTTCTGTGGACCCCGGTTTTCTTTGGCATGCAGATGCCGCTCGCTGCCTTGGCGGTGATTGCCGTACTCTGGTCGCTGATCCTTGCCTTCATCCTGCGCGAATGGCGCGCCGATCGGATCTCGGCGCTGCTGTTTCTGCCCTATCTGGCTTGGGTCAGCCTTGCCACGGCGCTGAATGCCGCGATTGTGCTGCTGAACTGACGGGCGGCCTTGGCAGGAAGATCTCAGCCTTCGCTGCTGCGGATCGCGTCCAGAAAGGCGATTCCGAAACGCTCGGTGCGCTGCGTGCCCATGCCGGGAAGGCGTTCAAGCTCGGGCAGGGTGGCGGGCCGGGCCTCGGCGATCTGCCGAAGCGTCGCATGGGTGCAGGACAAGGGCTTGTCGATCCCCAGCGGCCCCCGCGCCAGCCGTTGCTGTGCGGCCTCCAGCCGGTCATAGACCGCGCCCGCATCGCGACCCGCCAGCCGCATGCGTTGCGGATGCAGGCCGTCGGCAGTGCCGTTGATAACCTCCAGGAAGGCGCGGCCATAGCTGTCCAGCTTTTTCGCGCCGACGCCATTGATGCGCGCCATGCCATCCAGATCGCGCGGCCGGGTCTCGGCCATCTCGATCAGGGTGCGGTCGGGAAAGATCACGTAGGCCGGAACACCCGCGCCTTCAGCCAGTGCGCGGCGCTTGGCCTTCAGCGCCGACATCAGCGGCGCATCTTCGTCCGAGACCAGCGCCTTGACGGCCACCCGGGGACGCGCGGTCTCGACGGTGTCGCGGCGCAGGGTGACGGGTTCTTCCCCGCGCAGGATCGGGCGGGCGGCCTCGGTCATGCGCAGGGCACCATGGCGTTCGGCATCGGGGCGGACCAGATCCAGCCCCATCATCTGCCGGAACACCGCGCCCCATGCGGGTTTCGTCAGTTCACGCCCGACGGCGAAGGTGGGCAACTGGTCATGGCCGCGCTGGCGCACCTTTTCGGTCGCATTGCCGGTCAGGATATCGATCAGATGGCCCGCTCCGAAACTTTCGCCTGTGCGCAGGATCGCCGACAACGCCTTGCGCACAGCATCGGTCGCATCGAATACCAGCGCCGGACGGTCGCACAGATCGCAATTGCCGCAGGCTTCGGCGCTTTCCCCGAAATATCCCAGCAGCACCTGACGGCGGCATTTCACCGCCTCGGCAAGCCCCAGCAGCGCATTCAGCCGCCCGTGATCGGCCTCTTTGCGTTCGGGCGGGGCCTGCCCCTCGTCGATCTGGGACCGGCGCAGGCGAATATCGTCGGGACCATACAGCGTCAGAGTTTCCGCCGCCGCCCCGTCGCGGCCCGCACGCCCGATTTCCTGATAATAGCCTTCGATGGATTTCGGCAGATCCGCATGGGCGACCCAGCGGATATCGGGCTTGTCGATCCCCATGCCAAAGGCGACCGTCGCCACCACGATCAGCCCGTCCTCTCGCTGAAAGCGGATTTCGGTGGCGCGGCGGTCCTCGGCATCCATGCCGCCATGATAGGCGGTCGCGGGATGGCCCGCCTCACGCAGAGCCTGCGACAGGGTTTCGGTCTTGGCGCGAGTGCCGCAATAGACGATGCCGGACTGGCCCTTGCGCGCTGCCGCGAAGTCAAGGATCTGGCGGCGCGGGCTGTCCTTCACGGCAAAGGCAAGGTGGATATTGGGTCGGTCAAAGCCGCGCAGGAAGGTCGCGGGGGCCACCCCGTCGAACAGCCGCATGACGATCTCGGCGCGGGTTTCTTCATCTGCGGTGGCGGTAAAGGCGGCCAGCGGCACATCCAGCGCGCGGCGCAACTCACCGATGCGCAGGTAATCGGGGCGGAAATCATGGCCCCATTGGCTGACGCAATGCGCCTCATCCACGGCGATTGCCTGCACGCCCACGCGCCGCAGCATCTGCACCGCCGAGGCCGAGGCCAGACGTTCCGGTGCCATATACAGCAGTTTCAGCCGCCCCTCATCAAGGGCTGCAAAGACCTCTTCGGTTTCGGCATCGGTATTGCCCGAGGTCAGCGCCCCCGCCTCTACCCCCGCCTCGCGCAGGGCGCGGACCTGATCACGCATCAGCGCGATCAGCGGTGAGATGACGACCGTGACACCGTCACGGCACAGCGCGGGCAACTGGAAGCACAGCGATTTGCCGCCCCCCGTGGGCATGATCGCCAGCGTGTTCTGCCCGGCAAGCACGGCATCGACGATCTCTTCCTGCCCGGGACGGAAGGCGGAGAAACCGAAGACGCTGGATAGATGGTCGGTGGGGGTGGGCATCGGGTCAGTAAAAGGCCGCCGCGTTGTTGATCAGCACGATCCGCAGCGCATAGACGCCCAGAAGCACGATCAGCGGTGCCAGATCAAGGCCGCCCATCTGCGGCAGCACTGACCGAACCCGGCCATAGACCGGTTCCAGCAGGCGGTTCAACCCGAACCAGATCTGTGCGACAATCGGCTGGCGCAGGTTCAGCACCTGAAAATTGATCAGCCAGGACATGATGATATGCGCGATGATGATGAACTGCGCCACATCAAGGATCAGCAGCAATATCTGCAACAAAGAGGTCATGCGCGGCTCCGGTCCACAAGAGGTTGTGGATTGGTAACGCGCGCCCCCCAAAAGGGCAACAGGTTCCGCAGCGTTTTGCTTGACGCGCCCGCTGCGGCGCGGCATCGCGGGGCAAAAGGAGTGCGCGCATGTATCCCTATCTTCGCATGGTCAAGGAATTGTGGAAATTTCGCAACGCCCCCGCCTTGCCGATCCTTGGCACCCATGTCAGCCATCACCGCTGCTGGCCGCAGGATATCGACCCCTGGATGGAGTTGAACAACGGGCGCACTCTGACGATCTATGATCTGGGCCGCCTTCCCTTAGGGGCGCGGGTGGGGTTGCACCGGGTACTGAAGGCACGCGGCTGGGGCATGGCGGTGGCTGGCAATTCGCTGCGCTATCGCCGCCGTGTGAAGATGTTTGATCGGGTCGAAATGCGGTCGCGCTGCATCGGCTGGGACAACCGGTTCATCTATATGGAACAAAGCATGTGGAAGGGCGGTGAATGCAGTTCCCACATGCTGCTGCGCTCGGCGATCACCTCGAAGGCGGGGATCGTGCCACCTGCCGAAATGCTGAGGGCGCTAGGGCAGCCGGAGGAAAGCCCGTCCCTCCCGGACTGGGTTCAGGGCTGGATCGAGGCCGATGCGACGCGGGTCTGGCCACCGCTGCGCGGCGAAGACTGACCGCAGGGTGGGCGCCGCCGCGCCTTGTTCGTCGGGCTTTGCCGGTCTTCAGGGGGCGGACAGGGGCGTACCCCTGTCCGATTTCTTAAGGCGCGCGCGAGCTGTCAGGCCGCGTTCTTGCGCGCCGCGGCACGGGCGCGCATTGACTGAATGCCCTTGAACAGGGTCCACGCCCAGAGCAGCAGCACCGCAACCCCCAGACCCGCCGCAACGGGGCGTTCGAAGAACTCAAGGAACGACCCGTCGGACTTGATCATCGAGGTCAGGAACATCCGTTCGAACATGCCGCCCAGAACCAGACCCAGAATGATCGGCGCCACGGGAAAGCCGTTTTCTTCCAGCACCCAGCCCAGAATGCCCATCGCCGCCATCAGGATGATGCCATAGACCGAATTGGTCATCGCAAAGGCCCCAACGATGCAGAGGCTGAGCACGATGGGCAAAAGCACACGACGCGGCACGCGCAGCACCGGGCGCGCCACCTTCACCGCCGCCCAGCCCAGTGGCACCATCACAAGCGCCGCCAGAATGAAGATCATGAAGACGGCATAGATCAGTTGCGGATTCATCAGGAACACGGTTGGCCCCGGATTCATTCCCTTCATATACAGCACGCCGATCACGATGGCGGTGATGCTGTCGCCGGGAATGCCGAAAACCAGCGCCGGGATCCAGGACCCCGCAACGGCCGAATTGTTTGCCGCCGAGGCATCGACCAGCCCTTCGACATGGCCCTTGCCGTATTTCTCGGGCGTTTTCGAGAAGCGTTTGGAAACGGCATAGGACATCCATGCCGCGATATCGGCGCCTGCGCCCGGCAGCGCGCCGATCAGCGTGCCAAGGGTCGACCCGCGCAGGATGTTCTTGGGATAGGTCCAGATCACCCCGCCGACGCCCTTGAAAAGCGGCCCGCTGGTGGGTGGCACATCCTGATGGGTTTCCTGCCCGCCCAGCCGGATCATGCCGCGCAGGATTTCCGCCAGCGCGAAAAGCCCGATCATGGCGGGAATGAACTCGATCCCCGACAGCATGTCGATCTGCCCGAAGGTGAAGCGTGGCACACCGGATGTTGGGTCCAGCCCCACCGTTGCCAGCGCCAGCCCGATCATCAGGGCGACCGCCGCCTTCAGCGGATCTGTCGAGGCGATGAAGATCGCGCAGGACAGGCCAAGGGCTGCCAGCCAGAAATATTCGAACGAGGTGAACAGCAGCGCGAATTCCGCCAGAACCGGCGCCCCGAGGATCAACACCGTCACGCCGAACAGCCCCCCGATGCAGGAGACGATGATATTGGTGCCAAGGCTGAGGTTCAGCTTGCCCGCGACGGACAGGCGGTAACTGTCCTCGACATAGGCGGCGGAGGCGGGCGTACCGGGGATGCGCAGCATCGCGCCGGGAATGTCGCCTGCAAAGATTGCCATGCCGCTGGCGGTGACGATGGCCGCCAATGCCGGGATCGGATCCATGAAGAAGGTCAGCGGCACCAGCAAGGCAACCGCCATCGTTGCGGTCAGGCCGGGCATCGCGCCCATGAACATGCCGAAAGCCCCGGCGAAAAGAACGACCAGCAGCACCTGCGGGTCCATGACCAGCAGGAAGGCCTGCCCGAGAACATCGAGGGAGGGCAACATGTCAGAAGAACCCTTCGATAAAGCCGCGGGGCAGGGGCACGCGCAGCAGCACGGCAAAGGCCCACCAGCAGAACAGCGTGGTGCAGATCGCGGCGATGATCGCGGTCAGCGGGCGCACCTCGTGCCACAGGAAGATCGCGAGCAGGGAAATTACCGAAACCGGCATATAGCCGACATGCGGCGCGACAAGGATCTGGCCCAAAATGGCCGCGAAAATCAGGATGACCGACCCGATGCCCGCCACCTGCCGCAGGGGCGGCAACAGCGAGATCATTGCATGGCGCACACCTGCGCGCCGCCATGTCAGTTCCCGCAGACCCAGAAGCACGCCCGCGATGATGAACCCGCAGCCCAGCAGCGTTGGCAGCAAGGAGGCGCCGTAAGGCTGGCCCGAAAAGGCCGGAAAGCCGGACGCCGTCCAGATCATGAACAGTCCCAGCAGGATGAACAGCGCCCCGGACAGCGCATCTGACAGTTGCATTCGGTCTCCCCTTCCCGAGATGCGGACAGAGGCGCCGCAGCGCCTCCGTCCCCGTGGTGATCAGGATCGTGGGCCGATCAGCCCTGCACAAGCCCTGCGGCGCGCATCGCAACGCCCATGGTTTCATCCGTGGCGGCCATGGTCGCGGCATGTTCCGCCGGCGGCTGATGGATGACGCCAAAGCTGCGCGAAGCCATGAATTCGGTATATTCCGGATCCGCCGCAATCTCCGCCAGCGCGGCAGACAGTTTGTCGGCCACATCGGCTGGCAGGTCCTTGGGACCGCAGATGCCGCGCCAGACCGCGATCAGGAAGTCGCCCGCATCCGATTCCATCAGCGTCGGCACGTCGGGATGGGTGCCCAGACGCTCTTCGGCCATGATGGCAAGGTTCACGGCACGGCCCGCATCGACCATGGCCTTGGTTTCGCCAAGCGAGACCGGCACCAGATCGACACCGCCCGCGATCAGGTCCTGCATGCCCGGCGCAGCGCCTTCCGAGGGCACCCAGGTCACATGGTTCGGCTCAAGCCCCAGCGCTTGCAGCCAGCCGACCAGCGCAAGGTGCCAGATGCCGCCCTGTCCGGTGCCGGTGGCCTTCATCTCGCCCGGTGCCGAGGCCTTGATCGCCTCGACCAGTTCCCCGATGGTGGACCAGCCGGAATCGGCGCGCACAGTAATTGCGGGCGCATCGGCATTCATCAGCCCAAGCGGCGTGAAATCGGTCGAGGTCAGTTCGGTCAGCCCCTGATGGTGCATCATCGCGATTTCCACGGTGACGACGCCCAGCGTGTAGCCATCCGGGGCAGAGGTCGCGATGGCCGAATGGCCGACAACGCCCGACCCGCCGGTGCGGTTCACCACGTTCACGGGCTGGCCCAGACGCCGCTCCAGCAGCGAGGCGATCACCCGGCCGCAGGCATCGGTGCCGCCGCCGGCACCCCAGGGCACGATCATGGTGATCGGGCGGCTGGGATAGTCCTGCGCGAAGGCGCGCATCGGCGCGGTTCCCGCCGCCGCCAAGGCGGCAGCGCCAGCGATCACGCCACGGCGTGTCGGTTTGAAAGATGTCGTCATATCGGTTCCTCCCAAGTGAACGACAACCCCTCACGCGTCATGCGCGGGGGCCTATTTCAGGCGATCTCTGCCGCCCGGAATTCCTGCTCGGCCTCCAACAGGGACCGCGCGGCCAGGGCAACCCTGCCCCGGTCACGATCTGGAATCGGTGATGATGGTGCAATGATCATACCAGTATCCGCAATACCCGATTGTCTGATTGCCTCGTGCAGCACGCGGATTTCATTGATCTCCCCGCGCAGGGCCTCCAGCGGCAGCAGCGGTTGCAGCAGCGCTTCGGCCCGCGCCCGGTCACCGGCCTGCAGGGCCCGCAGGATGGCCATCGACAGGGCAGGCGCGATGCAGACACAGCCCGCGGTAAAGCCCGCCAGCCCGTAATCGGCCAGATGCGGCAGGGCAGGCGGCTCACCAAAGCCCGAGATGATGCGCTCGGCCCCGATCGCCGCGATGATCGCATCCAGATAGGCGTCGCGCGCCCCGTCGCTGCGCGGAACCGCATATTTCACGCCAAAGACCACACCCTCGGCGCAAAGCGTGTCCAGATCCGCCGCAGCGATATAGCCATCGGTCTTGATGTAGATCAGCAGTTGCACGCCCGATCCGGCATGAAAATTGCGCAGCGCGGTCATCATGCCCTCCCGAGTCAGTGGCGGACCCATCGGCAGCAGCAGGGCCACCGGGAAATCACGGGTTCTCAGAATCTCGGCCTGATCGGCCAGCTTGCCGCCATCCGGCCCGACCGATGGCAGCAGCCATGTATCGGGCGCAACCAGCGCCGTCAGCCGGTCCAGCCAGTCGGCATAGCGCGACATCGGCCAGTGATGGACCAGCGCATTGCCGCCATAAAGGATCGTCGAGACGCCCCCCGCCTCAAGATGCCGGATGATCGCGCCATTCGCGGCATCACTCATATCGCCCGCCGCATCGCGGGCAAAGGGTGGCACGGCCATCACGGCGCGGGCCAGATCGGCGGGGGTGACTGTGCGGCGCATGGCTTGGCTCCGGTAAAAAGCAGTTGGGCCACCTAGCGATGATTCGCATAATTAGTCAATAGTTGTAAAATCCGTTTTGCCGGGCTATGGCAGGCCGCGACAGGGACTTCAAGGCGCCCCATGGCGCGGGAGACAGGCAGAATGAAACCAATCCGGGTGGCGATCGCGGGTGCAGGCGCGATCAGCAGTTTTCATCTTCACGGATGGCAGGCCCAGCAGGGTGTCGAACTGGTCGCGATCTGTGACCCCGACCGCAACCGCGCCGCGGAACGCGCCGCAGAATTCGGCATTCCGCAGGTGTTTGACGATGTGGCGCTGATGCTGGATGCCACCCGCCCCGATGCGCTGGACATCATCACCCCTGTTGCCAGCCATGCGCCGCTGGTGCGGTTGGCGGCAGACCATGGCATCCACGTCATCTGCCAGAAACCCATGACCCCCACCGTGGCCGAGGCCGAGGCGCTGATTGCCGAGGTGGGTGAGCGTATCCGTTTCATGGTGCATGAGAACTACCGCTTCCGCCCGCATTACGCGGAAATGATCGCCCGCCTTGCCGCCGGCGCGGTCGGCCGCATCCGCCATGTGCGCCTGACGGTCCGCGCCTCATCGTTGCATGACTATCCGGGCCGGGTGCCCTTCCTGCTGGGCCGCCAGCCCTATCTGGCGCAGTTCCCGCGTCTGCTGGTCTTTGAGGTGCTGATCCATCATCTGGACGCCCTGCGCGCCATGCTGGGGGAGATGGAACCGCTGGCCGCTATACTGGACCGGATCAACCCCGTGCTGGCGGGGGAGGATGCGGCGCTGGTGACGCTGCGCACGCAGACGGGCGCGCTGGTCCAGATCGACGCGAATATCTCGGCCCCCGGTCATCCGCCCCTGCCTGCCGACCGGCTTGAGGTGATGGGGGAAACCGACACGCTGATCCTTGATCATGACCGCATCACCCTTCTGTCCGACCCCGATACCGTGTCACTGCATGATCTGGCGGCGAATTATCAGGCCTGTTTCACAGGGGCCGTCACCGAATTCGTCACCGGGCTGCGCACGGGCGGCGCCTTTGCCACCGACCGGCTGGACAATCTGCGGACCTTGCGCCTGATGGAAGCCATCTACAGACTGGCGGGCGTGGCGATCTGAAGGAAACGGGCAATGCAGCGCGAACCGACATTGGCCGATCAGGTCTATGACCGCCTGCTGCGCGCGATCATGACAGGCGATTATGCGCTGAACGCGCGCCTGCCCGCAGAGGAGTCGCTGGCCGTGGCCTGCGGCGTCTCACGCCCTGTCCTTCGCATGGCACTGGCCCGGCTGCGCGATGACGGGATCGTTGCGGCGCGGCGCGGATCGGGCAATTATGTTCTCCGCCGTCCTGCGGCGTCGGTGGTGGATTTCGTGCCGCTGGGGTCGATCACCGATATCCAGCGCTGCTATGAGTTCCGGCTTGAGGTGGAATCAGCCGCCGCCTTCTGGGCCGCCCAACGCCGGACCGAGGCCGATCTGGCCGCGATGCGCGCCGCCCATGACCGGATGGAAGCCCTGTACACCGCCCGCGACAAGGGGGTCGAGGCCGATCAGGCCCTGCATCTGGCCGTAGGGCGCGCCACGCATAACCCGTTTTTCGCCTCGGTGCTCGATTCGCTGGCCAGCCAGATCGGTTTCGGGATGAACCTGTCGCGCAGCCTGACGCTTCAGGCCGCCCCCGACCGGCAGGCCGAGGTCATGGCCGAACATGCCGCCCTGATCGACGCGATTGCGGCCCAGAACCCCGATGCGGCCCGCGCCGCCATGCAGGCCCATATCGCCGCCGCCCGCGACCGGATGTTCGAAGGGGGCTGAGCGCCCGCGCCCCCCTTTTTCTGTCCGTAAATATCCCGGGGGGTGAAGGGGGGCTGGCCCCCCTTCCTGAGGCGATCAGTTCACAAGACCCGCATGGCGCATGGCCGCGTCGATCCGGCCCTTGGTCGCGTCGGTCAGCCCGACCAGCGGCAGGCGCACCTCATCCGAACAGAGGCCAAGCCGCGACATGCCATATTTCGCCCCCGCAAGCCCCGGTTCAAGAAAGATCGCCTCATGCAACGGCATCAGCCGGTCCTGATAGTCCAGCGCGCGGGCATAATCCCCCGCCAGCGTCGCCTCCTGAAACTCGGCACAAAGCCGGGGTGCCACATTGGCGGTGACCGAAATGCAGCCCACGCCGCCATGGGCGTTGAAACCAAGGGCGGTCGCATCCTCCCCCGACAGTTGAATGAACTCCGGCCCGCAGGTGATGCGCTGCTGGCTGACGCGTTCCAGCTTGCCGGTCGCGTCCTTCACGCCCACGATGCGGGGCAGCCTCGCCAGCACGCCCATCGTTTCGGGTGACATGTCCACGACTGAACGGCCCGGAATATTGTAGATAATGATCGGCAGGTCGCAGCAGTCATGCAGCGCGGTGAAATGCGCGATCAGCCCGGCCTGGGTGGGCTTGTTGTAATAGGGCGTCACGACAAGGGCGGCATCGGCGCCCACGCGCTCGGCATGGCGGATCAGGCGGATGCCTTCGACCGTGTTGTTCGATCCGGCCCCCGCGATCACGGGGATGCGCCCGGCGGCGGCCTTCACCACCTCTTGCACCACGATCTCATGTTCTTCATGGCTCAATGTAGGGCTTTCGCCGGTCGTGCCCACCGGCACGATGCCATGGCTGCCCTCGGCCACGTGCCAGTCGACAAGTTTCTTCAGCGTGTCCAGATCCAGCGCACCGTTCTTGAACGGCGTCACCAGGGCAGGCATTGACCCTCTGATCATGACACGCATCTCCTTTGACATCGGGCCCCCGGTCCTCGAGTCGCCCTTCTTGGTTTCCTCGCGCCTTCTAGCCTTCGCCCGGAAGATTGCCAAGCGCAGGCAGGGCTTTGCCGCAACCGGCGCGTTGGCGCGGATGTGAGTTGCGGCGGCCCGGGCGGAATGGCAGGTTGCGTCCCATGAAAACGCATTCGTTCCGACTGAGCCGCGCCCTGCCGCTTTTTTCCGCCATCCTGTTGACGGGGCTGGCTTCTTTTGCCGTACCCGCGCCGCTGCGGGCCGATCCCGCCGCCCTGCGCGCGGCATTTGAGGCGGCATCGGCGCGCGACTGGGACCGCGCCCTTGCGCTGGCCCCGCAGGGTGTGGGGCGCGATCTGGTGGAATGGCAGCGCCTGCGCGCAGGTGAGGGGCTGCTGGGGGAGTATGAAGATTTCATCCGCCGTCATCCCGACTGGCCCGGCATGGACTATCTGCGGCGGCAAGGGGAAACCGCCGTCGCCCGCTCAAACACGCCGGACCGGGTTCTGGCATGGTTTGCACAAGGCGATGCGGTCACCGCCGAGGGTACGATGGCGCATATCCGCGCGCTTCAGGCGCTGGGACGCGGGGATGAGGCGGCGGCGGTCGCGCGCCGTGCATGGGTCGGTCTGCGTCTGACGGCGGCCGAGGATTCGGCGCTGCTGGCGCAGTCGGGGCAGGCGCTGGCCATCGCGCATGAGGCGCGGCTGGATGCGCTGCTCTGGGCTGGTGAGGCGGCCGAGGCTGAACGGATGCTGCCCCGGGTTCCGGCGGGCTGGCAGGCGCTGGCCCGGGCGCGCATGGCGCTGCGGGCCGATGCACCGGGGGTCGATGCACTGATCGAGGCGGTTCCGGCCGCGCTGCGTGATCATCCCGGCCTAGCGCAAGAGCGGTTCACATGGCGGATGCGCCGGCAGTTCTGGGACGGCGCACTGGATTTGCTGACCGAACGCTCGGCCAGTGCGACGGGGCTGGGCCATCCGGCGGAATGGGGCAGGCGGCGGATCCAACTGGTCCGGCAGTTGCTGTCCGACGGTCGCCCCCGTGACGCGCTGCGCGCCGCGACACCCCATCATCTGACCTCGGGCGGCGATTTTGCCGATCTGGAATTCCTTGCCGGCTGGATCGCGCTGCGCCATCTGAATGACCCTGAACGCGCGCTGGGCCATTTCCGCCATCTGCGCGACGGGGTCTCGACCCCGATCAGCCTGTCGCGCGGCCATTACTGGGAGGGCCGTGCGCTGGAGGCGCTGGGCCGGGCCGATGCCGCGCAGGCCGCATATCGCGCCGGGGCCGCGCATCAGACGGCCTATTACGGGCTGTTGGCAGCAGAGCGGCTGGGCCTGTCGCTGGATCCCGCGCTGGCCGGTGGGGGGCAGAGGGTCGACTGGCGGCAAGCGGGTTTTGCGCAAGGATCGGTCATGCAGGCCGCGCGGCTTTTGCTGCAGGCAGGTGATCGCGGGCTGGCGCGGCGCTTCCTGCTGCATCTGGCCGAAGGCCTTGATGCAAGGGGGCTGGAGGCCTTGGGCGACTACGCGCTTGAGGCGGGTGAGCCGAATTTCGCCGTGCTGATCGGCAAAGAGGCGGCAGGGCGCGGCATCATCCTGCCGCGCGCCTATTTCCCGGTGCCTGAACTGGTGCCTGATGGCCTGCCTGTCAGCCGGGCCCTTGCCCTGTCCATCGCGCGGCGCGAAAGCGAATTTGCCGCCGATGTGCGCAGCCCCGCCGGGGCGCTGGGGCTGATGCAGGTCATGCCGGGCACGGCAAAACTGATGTCCGACAAGCTGGGCATTTCCCATTCCGTGCCGCGCCTGACCTCTGACCCGCCCCATAACGTGCGCCTGGGGGCGGCCTATCTGGCGCAACTGGTCGAGGAATTCGGCCCCTCGGTCGCGCTGATCGCCTCGGGCTACAATGCCGGGCCGGGACGCCCGCGCCGCTGGGTCACCGAATTCGGTGATCCGCGCCAAAGTTCGGTCGATATGGTGGACTGGGTTGAAACCATCCCCTTTGCCGAAACGCGGACCTATGTGATGCGGGTGGTGGAATCGCTGGTCATCTATCGCGCGAAACTGCGCGGCAGCCCGGGGCCGGTGCGGGTGATTGCAGAACTGCGGGGCGGATAGATCTGTCGCGGCGCAAGGGGGGCGCTGCCCCCACCTCTTTGGCTCTCGCCAAATTCACCCCCCGGGTTATTCGGTGACAGAAAAAAGGCCGGAGGGAGCCGAGGCGACAGGTCCGGCGCCGCATTGCGTCAAGGATTGCGTGGCGCGCGGGCTTCGCTTAAATCGGCGGGCATGAAACGCCCTATCCTGATCCATCCCGACCCGAGGCTGAAAAAACGGTGCGATCCCGTCGGCGACGTAACGCCCGAGATCGGCCAATTGGCCGAGGACATGCTGGCCACCATGTATGACGCGCCCGGCATTGGGCTGGCCGCGCCGCAGATCGGCGTGATGAAACGGCTGCTGGTCATGGATTGCGTCAAGGATCCGGAACTGCCGCCGCGTCCGATGGTGCTGGTCGATCCCGAAATCACATGGGCTTCGGAGGATCTGAACCAGTATGAGGAGGGTTGCCTTTCGATCCCGGACCAATATGGCACGGTCAGCCGCCCGGCCATCGTTCGGGTCGCATGGACCGGGCTGGACGGCCTGCGCGCCGAGGAGGAGTTTTCGGGTCTCTGGGCGACCTGCGTGCAGCATGAGATCGACCATCTGAACGGCAAGCTGTTCATTGATTATCTGGGACCGCTGAAGCGCCAGATGATCACCCGCAAGATGGAAAAGCTGAAACGGGATCTGGCGCGGCGCGGCTGATCCGGGCCTGTGTCAGGGGTACAATATCGCTCTCGACAAGGACACGAATGCGGCGCAGGGTGCGGCCCGTCCGGATCGGGGGGCGGTTTTCGTTCCGTCACGACCCGGGGGCGGTGTCACGCCCAGTCCTGAAAACAGCGCCCGAAAGCCGAAGATGACCCTTGCAGCCCCTGTTCCGACGCGTGCCCGAACCCATCTTGCCGTTCTGGTCGTCCTTGGCATCACCCATCTGCTGAACGATCTGATGCAGTCACTGATCCCGGCGGCCTATCCGATCCTGAAAGAGGCCTATGCGCTGGACTTCGTGCAGATCGGGCTGATCACCATGACCTTCCAGATCGCCGGATCGCTGCTGCAGCCGGTGATCGGCATGGTGACCGACCGCCACCCCGCGCCCTATTCGCCGGTCGTGGGCATGATGTTCACCCTGTCGGGGCTGGTCAGCCTTGCCTATGCGCACAGCTATGCGCTGATCCTTGTCTCGGTCGCGCTGATCGGGATCGGTTCCTCCATCTTCCACCCCGAGGCGACGCGGATGGCGCGCTATGCGGCAGGCGGGCGGCAAGGGCTGGCGCAGGGCATCTTTCAGGTCGGCGGACAGGCGGGCGGTGCGCTGGGGCCGGTTTTCGCCGCGCTGATCATCGTGCCATGGGGCCAGCCCAGCCTTGCGCTGTTCGCGGTGGCGGCCCTGTGTGCCATGGCGATGCTGACATGGATCGGCGCGCAGCAGCGCGCGATCAGCGCCGAATTTGCCGCCCGCCGCGCCAGTGCGGCGGCGGCTGGCGGCGGGCTCCGCCATGCGCCCATGACCATCGCCGTCGGGCTGGTCGTACTGACCTTCCTGATGTTCACCAAGAACGCTTATGGTGAAAGTTTCCGGTCCTTCTATACCTTTTACCTGATCGACCGCTTCGGCCTGTCGATCCCGGAATCGCAGATGATGCTGTTCATCTTCCTTGCCGCCGCGGCGGTGGGGGTTCTGATCGGCGGCATCGTGGGCGACCGGATCGGGCGCAAGCGGATCATCTGGATTTCGGTTCTGGGCCCCTTGCCGCTGACGCTGATCCTGCCGCATGTCGATCTGTTCTGGACCGGGGTTCTGACGGTGCTGATCAACCTCATCATGGCCAGCGCCTTCGCCTCGATCCTGATCTATGCGATGGAATTGCTGCCCAACCGGATCGGGTTGATCGGCGGGCTGTTCTACGGGCTGAATTTCGGCCTTGGCGGCATTGCGGCGGCCCTTCTGGGGGTCATGGCCGACCGCTATGGCATCGAGACGGTCTATCACATCTGCGCCTTCATGCCGCTTGCGGGTCTGATGGTCTGGTTCCTGCCCACGATCGAGGAGGAACAGGGATGACCGCGCGCCCCTGTATCCCATGGCCCGACCCCCGCCTGCGCCGCGCGGCTGCACCGGTTGAGGCGGTCACGGATGAGATCCGCGCGATCTGGGCCGATATGGTCGATACGATGGAGGCGATGCCGGGTTACGGCCTTGCCGCGCCGCAGATCGGGGTGATGCTGCGCCTGGCCGTGGTCGATTGCTCGACCGCGCGTGGGCAGGCGGTGCTGATGGCCAATCCCGAGATCCTGCATGCCTCGGGCCAGCTGCGCGAGCATGAGGAAGTATCGCCCAACCTGCCGGGGGTTTCCGCCGTGATCCGCCGCCCGCGCGCGGTGACGGTGCGGTTTCTCAACGCGGGTGGCGCGGTCGAGGAGCGCGATTTCGTGCATCTCTGGGCGACAAGCGTGCAGCATCAGATCGACCATCTGGCCGGGCGGATGTATTTCGACCGGCTGGGCAAGGTGAAGCGCGACATGCTGCTGCGCCGCGCCCGCAAGACGGCGGGCTGAGCGTCAGGCGGGCTTGACCGCCCAGCCCGCCACGCTAGACCTGCGCCGATGCGGCAGGACGAAAGGGGCAGACCGATGCGCGTGATCTTCATGGGAACGCCGGAATTTTCGGTGCCGGTGCTCGACGCGCTGGCGGCGGCGCATGAGGTCGTGGCCGTCTATTGCCAGCCGCCCCGTCCCGCCGGGCGCGGCAAGAAGGACCGTCCTTCGCCTGTGCAGGCACGGGCCGAGGCGCTGGGGCTGCCGGTGCGGCATCCGGTCAGTCTGAAGGGGGCCGAGGCGCAGGCGGAATTCGCCGCGTTCAAGGCCGATGTCGCGGTGGTGGTGGCTTACGGGCTGATCCTGCCGCAAGCCGTTCTGGACGCGCCGCGTCTGGGATGCCTCAACATTCATGCCAGCCTGCTGCCGCGCTGGCGGGGGGCCGCGCCGATCCATCGCGCGATCCTTGCGGGCGATGCCGAGACCGGCATCTGCATCATGCAGATGGAGGCGGGGCTGGATACCGGCCCTGTGCTGCTGCATCAGGCGGTGACGATCGGGGCCGAGGACACCACCGCCGATCTGCACGACCGGCTGTCCGCGCTGGGGGCGGGGCTGATTGTCCGGGCGCTGGACGGCCTGCCCGGTCTGACCCCGGTGCCGCAACCCGTTACGGGCGTGACTTATGCCGCCAAGATCGACAAGGCGGAGGCTAGGGTCGACTGGACCCTCCCGGCGGTTGAGGTGGATCGCCAGATCCGGGGGCTGTCGCCCTTTCCCGGCGCATGGTGCCTGATCGGGGCGGAACGGGTGAAGCTGCTGCGCTCCCGCATCGGGCATGGCGATGGCGCACCCGGGGAGGTGCTGGAGGGTCTGACCATCGCCTGCGGCACGGGCGCTGTCGAGTTCACACTGGCACAGCGCGAAGGCAAGCGCCCGATGGAGGCGGCGGAGTTCCTGCGCGGCATGGTTCTGCCGGACCGGCTGGACTGACCCCGCATATCCCGCCGCATCGCTTGACCCGCAGACCCCGCCGGGGCAGGCTGCGGCAAGAAATCTGACCGCAGCAGGGGGATCTCATGCCGATCATCGCGCTGGTCATCATCGGGGCCGCTGCCGGGTTTCTGGCGACACGGCTGATGCGGGTGCAGACCGATATTCCGACAACCATTTTCATCGGTATCGCCGGGGCGCTGATCGGCGGGCTGGTGCTGCGCTTTCTGCTGCTGCTGACCGGATGGGCGGCGGGGGTCGTCGGTGCGGTGCTCGGGGCGATGTTGCTGATCTTTTTGTGGCGGCAGTTCATGTCGGGGCGCTGACCGGGTCTGCTCTGCGCCGCGCCTGTCAGCCCATTTCGGCGCGGTAGCGATCCGAGGCATAAAGAAACCCCGCGCCGATCAGATCGGCCGTGCCGCGATAGGGCCGGGCATCGGGCAGGTCGGGCGTGAAATCATCCCCCGCCGTGACCGCCGCCAGCCGCTTTGCATCCTCGGCATGGTCCCAAAGCCCCGCCGCGACCGAGGCGCGGTCGCGCGCCTGCCAGTCGCCCGCCAGCTTGTAATGCCGCAAAAGGCCGGTCACATCCGCCACCCGCACCCGACCCGCGCAATGCGGATGGCGCATCAGGTCGATGCCGGGGCGATTGCGCAGCAGGGAATGTTTGTAAAGATGGCATTCCTCACCGAACAGGCTGCGCCGCGCGCCGCCGATCAGCAGCCGCACGCCCGGATCGTCGCACAGATTGTCCCGCAGGAACCAGTCCAGCGGATTGGCCGCGCCTGCGTGATAGAGCAGGGCGGTCAGTTCCCCCATGGCCCAGCGGTCGAAGGCCGCGACCGAAGCCGGATAATCCAGCGCCTTCGTGTCGCGATAGGGCCGGTCGGTAAGCAGATCCAGCATCTGTGCCACCAGTGCCGTATAGCCATGCCGCGCCAGATAGGCGGTCAGCCGCGGCAGCGCATCCGGCGCGCCGTCCAGCAGCGGCGCCTCGAACATCTCATCGGCATCGGCAAACAGCACCCAGCCGCCGCGCAGCACCTGTCGCGCGATACCTGCGCGCAGCAGGCTTTCATGGCGTTTGGCGGGCATCGGATTCTGCACCACCGTCACCTGCGGAAAACCGGCGGCAATCGCGGCTGTCGCATCGCGCGACCCGTTGTCGATCACCACCAGATGCCGCGCGCCCCGCGACAGGTGATGCGTGATGAATGGCCCGATATGCCATTCGGCATCCTTCATCAGCGTGACCACCGCGCAATCGGTATCGCCCAGCGTCACGCGGGCCGGGCCATGGATCACCCGGCTGTGATGCCAGAGCGCGGCACGGTCGCGCAGGCCTGCCATGCGCCGCGCAATCCCCGCCGTGATCCGATCCGCCATTGCCATTGCCTGTCCTTGTTCCATTCCGGCTTGTCGATCCGCCCGGTGCAGGCTATCCCGGCCCTGCGTGGCGTCAATGACCAACGGCGGCGACCAACGGCTGCGACCAAGACAGGACCCTGCCTGCAAACGCGCCAGCCCGCGCAGGGATGCCTGAAAAGCCTGCTTTCCCCCTTCATGACCCGGAAAAAAAGACCCTCGGATATGGGGCCGCATTGCCGGGCATCGCTAGGACGCGCGCCCGCCGCCTAGCCTTGATCCGTTACAAACGCGCCTGTGACGTCAGGGGCCATCCGTCCATCGGGTCCAACCCGCCAGCGTTCCGGTGCATTTCAGGGGAGGAAGACATGAGGAAATGGCTTGTTGCGTCCGTTTCGGCGGCCGCGCTGGTTCTGCCCGGGGCAGCGCTGGCACAGGACAGTATCAAGATCGGCGTTCTTGTCGCGCTGGAGGGGGCCTTTGCCGCCGGCGGCTCGGATGCGGTCCGCAATATCGAACTGGCGATCAGCGAAGCCGGCGGTATGGCCGGCGGCAAGGCGATCGAGACGGTGATCGCGCCGACCGACACGACGCCGGACACGACCATTCGTCAGGCCCGCAAACTGGTCGAACAGGATGGCGTCGATTTCGTCGTCGGTCCGCTGTCAGGTTCGGAGGGCATCGCTATCCGCGATTTCGCCAAGACGGTGCCCGACAAGGTGTTCATCAACGGCATTTCCGGGGCGCTGGAAATGACATGGGTTGATCCGGCCCCCAATGTCTACCGCTTCAATCTTGACGGGGCGCAATGGGGTCAGGGTCTCGGCTCGTATGTCGTGAACGAAAAGGGCTGGACGAAGGTCGCCTCCATCGCCGCCGACTACTCCTTCGGCTATACGAACTTCCTTGGCTTTGCGGTGGATTTCTGCCGCGCGGGCGGTGAGATCGTCGAACGGTTCTGGGTGCCGCTGGGATCGTCTGACTTTGGCGGTGTGATCGCGCAGATGCCTGATGACGTCGATGCCATCTATCTGGGCATGGGCGGCACGGATGCGATCAACTTCCTGAACCAGTATGATCAGGCCGGGGCCGATACGAACCTGATCGGCGGCACGATCATGGCCGATGCGACGGTCCTGACCTCGCGCGGGCGCGCCAAGGAGGCGCTGGTCGGTACGCCCACCTCGGGTGCCTTCGCCCCCGACAACCCCGATCCGGCATGGCAGGAATATCTGGCCAAATATCGCGCCTTCGAAGGTGACGAGGCAAAGGTGCCCTCGCTGTTCGGCGTGGGCTATCATGTTGCGATGCTGGCCGCGATTCAGGCGCTGAACGAGGTCGAGGGTGATCTGTCCAACGGGCAGGAAAAGTTCAAGGCCGCGCTGGCCGGGCTTGAGCTTGCCTCGCCGCTGGGCACGATCACGCTGAATGAAAACCGTCAGGCCACGGGTTCGGTCTTTGTGACCGAGGTTGTCGAAGGCAGCGACGGCAATCTGGAGGCCGTGTTCAAGGCCCGGCAGGACGGTGTCACCCAGACGCTTGGCCTGACGGCGGATGAGTTCCGCGCCATGGGTCTGCCCTCGCGCGATACGCCGGATTGTGACGCCCTGCGCGGCGGCTGATCGGCCATCGAACCTGTCCCGCAGCCCCGGCCACAGGGCTGCGGGATGACAGGATGCGGGCCGCAAGGGCCCGCATCCGATTTCCGGGCAATGCCCCCCCAAGCCGGTCCCCGCAGGCAGGCCAAAGGTCGTCCGTTCAGGCGCCCGGCCCGGCACGGAACATGACAGTCCTTGCCTTCCGCGCGCCCGTTGCGTGCGGCTGACCGGAGGCGCCCCGCATGTCGCTTATCGCCTATCTGACCCGGATCCATTTCGCCGATTCGGTGGTCGAGGATGCCCTGCCCGAAGAGGTCGCGCGGCTTGGCCTGCGCCATATTCTTTTGCTGACCGATGCGCTGGCGGGCCCCGAGGGGCTGGGAGAGCGCGTTGAATGTCTGCTGCCGGTCGAATGCGACGTGACCCGCGCCGATGCCGCGCGCCCACTGGCCGATCTGCGCCTATTGCTGCAGGACGCGGAATGCGACGGGATCCTTGCCATGGGCGGTCCGCTGGTCATGGATCGCGCGGTCGAACTGGCCCGGATGCCGGGACATGCCCCCGGGCCCGCAGGACGTGAGGGGGCGCGGAACGCCACGATTCCGGTCATTGCCGTGCCGACCACCACCGCCGCCATCGGCCTGCCGGATGTCGCGGTGACGGCCAAGGGCCTGCTGCGCAATGACTGCCGCCCGCTGCCCTCGGTCATTCTGTGCGATCCGACGCTGACACTTTGGGCCGGGCCCGAGGTGACGGCGGCTGCGGGCATGGATGTGATCGTCCATTGCGTCGAGACCTATCTGAGCACGACATGGAACCCGCCCGCCGATGGCATGGCGCTGGACGGGCTGCGCCGTGCCGCGCGCTGGATCGACCGCGCCGTGACGGCGGGCGGCGATTATGACGCGCGGCGCGAAATGATGGCGGCGGCACTGAACGGGGCACTGGCCGGACAGAAAGGGTTGGGCGCGACCCATGCGCTGTCACAGGCCGTTGAGGCCTGTCTGGCCCCGACCGCCCCGCATGGCCGGTTCCATGCGGCCTTGCTGCCGCCGGTCCTGCGCTTCAACGCGCCCGCCTCGCAGACCCGCTTTACCGCGATTGCCGAGGCGATGGGCCTGCCGGTGGGGCGCGATCTGGCGCAGTCGCTCGCCGATCTGGGCGCGCGTCTGGGCCTGCCGGTGACGCTGGCGGGACTGGGTCTGGATGCAACGCTCAGCAATGAGATCGCCGCCCGCGCCGCCGAGGATGTCGCCAACCGCACCAATCCCCGCCACGCAACGGCGCAGGACTACCGCGATCTGCTTGAGGCCGCCGCGATATGACCTGCCACCATCCCCGATGCGGTGATCTGAAATCATACCGATTTTCCACCGTCTTGCTGCGCCCGGGGCCCGGCCGGCCGACATGGGGCAGATCCTTGCTTGTGGAAATGGCGAATCACGCTACCATACCAGAAGACTGCATCGGGAGAATGCGGGAGGGAGGATCATGAGTAATGCCGTAGCCGTGTTTCACGGCGATTTCGGACGTGTCTGTCTTTATTCGATGGATCGCACCATGGTTCCCCATGGCCATCGTGAGGGGCATCTTATCTTTCACGTTCAGGGTCCCCCGGGGGAGGTCGTGGTCGAGGACCGCGCCTTTCCGCTTGCCCCCGGGCAGGCCGTCGCGATCAGCCCCTGGCAGGCGCATTATTACCGGATGCGCGATCTGAGCACCCCGACGCTTTTACTGGTCCTGTATATCCGGCCGGTCTGGTTTCTCGAGGCCAGCCGCCATGCCTCATCCTCGCTGCGGTTCGGCCGGGTCGGGGTCGAGGTGACGGATCATCTGGCGCGGCTGGTCTATGGCGCGGCCCATTCCATGACCGATCCCGATTATGACGATCCGCTGTTCGAGGACCGGCTATGCACGCTGACGCAGGCCGCGTTTGATCAGTCCTGGCAATGGACGCGGCGCGGGCCTGCCTTCACCGGCCCGGATCTGACGACGCGGGATTTCCGCATCCGCAAGGCGATGCGGGCCTTGCAGGAACGGCTGGGCGATGTGCTGGAACTGGATGAGATCGCGCGGCAGGCGGGTCTGTCACGACCGCATTTCTACAAACTGTTCCGGTCGCATGTCGGCGTGACACCGAATGTCTATCTCAATGCCCTGCGCATGGAACGCGCTATCGAGAAACTGACCGCGACCGAACAGGCCGTCACCGATATCGGGCTGGATCTGGGTTTTTCCAGTCAGGCCAGCTTCTCGCGCTTCTTCATCGCGAACGGGGTGGTGCCTCCTTCGGTCTATCGGCGCAGTGCGCAGCGCGTCCTGATGTAGCCCCGGCGTTTTCGGACGCGGTGCCGAACCGCAAGACTGTCGGGTATGGGGTTTTGTCTCCTGCGCGCTAGGGTCGGGTGATCAGGGATAAGGACCAATCGGGCAGGGGAGGGCCTGGGCGTCGCATGCGGGATTTTATTGCGAAAAGACCGGTCTGGTCGGCGATCATCGCCCTTGTGCTGGCGGTGCTGCTCTGGCTGGTGCTGGCGCCGTGGACCGAAGCCATGGAGGAGGCGTTCGGACGCAAGCGCGTCTTTCTGAACGCGATCTTTTCAGGCATCACGCTTGGTGCGCTTTACTTCCTTGTCGCGGCTGGCTTCACGCTGATTTTCGGGCTGATGCGCAATGTCAATCTGGCGCATGGCTCGCTTTACCTTCTGGGCGGCTATCTGGGCTTTGAGGTTGTGGAGCGCACGGGATACTGGCTGCTGGCCTTTCCGGTGGTCTTCATCGTGATCGCGGCGCTGGGGCTTTTGCTGCAGCATCAGGTCTTTCGCCGGATGGAGGGGGAAGAGCTGCGCCAGACCATGGTGACCATCGGCCTGTCCATAGTGCTGGCCGATATCATGCTGTGGATCTGGGGCGGGCAGTCCTACACCATCCTGTTGCCCGACTGGCTGTCGGGGCCAATGACCCTGCCGATCCATTCAGGCTATGACCGGTCGGGCGATGTGGCCTATCTGCGATATCCGCTGGTGCGGATCGCCATTCTGGTCGCGGCTATCGTGATCGGGGTCGCGATGTGGTTCACCTTGAACAAGTCGCGTCTTGGCATGCTGATCCGGGCCGGGGTGGATGACCGTGAGATGCTGACCGCGACCGGGATCCGCATTCAATATGTCTTTCTTGCGGTGTTCGGCTTTGGCGCGGGCATGGCCGGGATTGCCGGGATCGTCGGCGGCTCCTTCCAGTCGCTCAGCCCGGGTGAGGATACGCGCTTTCTGCTGGCAAGCCTTGTGGTCGTGATCGTGGGCGGCATGGGATCCATTCCCGGTGCGGCCATCGGCGCGCTGGTCATTGGCCTCGCCGATCAGGTCGGGCTGGTCTATGCCCCGACCTATTCGGTCGTGTTCACCTTCCTCATCATGGCTGTCGTGCTGGCATTCCGCCCGCAGGGCCTGTTGGGGCGCTGACGGAGATGGCCGTGACCGACACCCCGCCCCCCGGCGCCCGCAACGCGACCCCGCCCGCAGGCGCGGCCCGACCGTCCGGACAGGAAGGTGGCGCCCCCGGTTCGGAACAGAAACTGTGGATCGAGCGGATCCCCGCAGGTTGGTGGGCGCTGGCCATCGTGCTGCTGTTCATGCCGGCCGTTGCCAATAACTTCTGGCTGTTTCAGGTCTTCGGCTGGACCTTCATCCTTGGCATGATCGCACTCAGCCTGATGTTCCTTGCAGGCTATGGCGGCATGGTCAGCCTGATCCAGATGTCGGTTGCCGCGATGGGCGGCTACATGGTCGCGATCCTCGGCCCCTCAGGGGTCGAGACGATCAGCCTTGGCCTGCCCTGGTGGCTGAACATCCCGCTGGCCATCCTCATCGCGGCGGTCTTTGCCACGCTGGTCGGCGCATTGGCCGTGCGGACCGAGGGGATCTACACGATCATGATCACCCTCGCCATTGCCAGCGCATTCTTCTACTTCACGCGGCAGAATTACGGAATTTTCAACGGCTATACCGGGTTCAACCTTGTTGTCCCGCCCATGCTGTTCGGGGTCGACTGGCGGCAGCCGGTTGCGTTCTACTATCTGTCGCTGGGCCTTGCGGTGCTGTGTTATGCGGCAGTCGTCTATGTCTCGCGCACGCCATTCGGGCTGGCCTTGCAGGGGGTGCGCGACAATCCGCGCCGCATGGCCGCATTGGGGTTCAACGTCACCGCGCACCGGATTGCCGCCTATACATTCGCCGGGGCGATTGCCGCAATCGGCGGGATCCTTCTGGTCTGGCAGAACTCGCAGATCGCCCCCGGCACGGCGGGCCTGCCTGCGGTGTTCGACATTCTGGTGATCGCGGTAGTGGGCGGCTTGCGCCGCCCGTCGGGCGCCTTCATCGGGGCCTTGATCTATGTGCTGCTGCGCACCTTCAGCCCCGATGTCCTGACCGCGTTCGAACTGTCGAATGAGCGTTTCAAGCTGCTGATCGGTCTGGGCTTTCTGGTGGTGGTCTTCTTTTCGCCCGACGGAATGCTGGGCCTTTATGACCGCTGGAAGGCGAACCGGGGCCGCCGTGACCCGCTGACCGGGAAGGAGCGCGAGTGATGGATGGGGCGCGTGAAACCGGGGCGGTGACCGCCGCAAGGGCCGGGATTGCCGGGGCCACGACCGGGGCCGCACTGGAGCTGCGCGGCGTCACCAAGATGTTCGGCGCGCTGGCCGCAATCTCGGATGTCACGATGACCGTGCGCCCCGGCGAGCGTCGCGCGGTGCTTGGGTCGAATGGCGCCGGAAAGACAACGCTGTTCAACTGCGTCACCGGGGATTTCCTGCCAACGTCGGGCACGATCCGCCTGTTCGGTGAGGATGTGAGCGCCTTTCCCGCGCATGAACGCATCCGGCGCGGATTGCGCCGCACTTATCAGATCTCTCTGCTGTTCACCGGGCTGTCGGTGGCTGACAATGTCTATCTGGCCTGTCGCGGCGTCAGCCGGGGACGGTTCTCGCTTCTGCGGCCCCGCAAGGGTGATCCGCTGCTGACGCGCAGTCTGGAACTGGTCGAGGCGGTGCATCTGACCCCGCATCGCGATCAACTGGTCAGCGAACTTTCCTATGGTCAGCAGCGCCAGCTTGAGATTGCACTGGCCCTTGCCGGCGCGCCGCGCTTCATCCTGTTTGACGAACCGGCGGCGGGCCTGTCCCCAACCGAACGGCGGGAACTGGTCGCGATCCTGACCGGCCTGCCGTCGCATATGGGGTTTGTCATCATCGAGCATGACATGGATGTTGCCCTGCGCGTCGCGGAATCGGTGACGATGATGCATAATGGCCGTGTCTTCAAGGAAGGCACGCCCGCCGAAATCGAGAACGATGCCGAGGTGCAGGAGCTTTACCTCGGAGGGGGGCACCATGGCTGAACGTCAGGGACCGCCCGCGCTGGAGGTCAAGGGGCTCAACGTCTTTTACGGTGCTTCCCATGCGCTGCAAGGGGTCGATCTGCGGCTGGGATCCGGGGTGCTGTCGGTCGTGGGTCGCAACGGCATGGGCAAGACCACGCTGTGCAAGACGATCATGGGGCTGGTGCCTGCGGCGGGCGGGTCCATCCTGTTCCGGGGTCAGCCGGTTCTGGGCAAGACCCCTGCCGAGATTGCGCGCATGGGCATCGGCTATGTGCCGCAGGGCCGCCGCCTCTGGCGGTCGCTGACGGTGGATGAACATCTGCGCATGGTCGCGGGCAAGCCCGGGCCATGGTCGGTGGAACGGATCTATTCCACCTTTCCGCGCCTTGGTGAACGCAAGGGCAATGGCGGCGCGCAGCTTTCGGGCGGGGAACAGCAGATGCTGGCCATCTCGCGCGCGCTTTTGCAGAACCCGAAACTGCTGGTGATGGATGAACCGACCGAGGGTCTGGCCCCCGTCATCGTCAGCCAGGTCGAGGAGATGCTGCTGCAACTGGCCGAGGAAGGCGAGATCGACGTTCTGGTGATCGAGCAGAATATCGGGGTTGCCTGCGGCGTCGCCGATACCGTGGCGATCATGGTGAATGGACGGATCAACCGCACCGCCCCGGCGCGCGAACTGGCCGCAGACCGCGACTTGCAACAGCGGCTTCTGGGCGTCGGACGGCACGGGGATGAGGACGGTCCCGCCCCAGAGGCAGGGCAAGGCGCCGACAAGGCGGCCCCCACCGGACCGGTCCGGATTTACCTGTCGAACCCGAAACTGCCGACCCGCTGGTCACGCCCCGCCCCGGTTGAGGCGATCGAGCGCGCCGCCCGCATCGTGACCAGCGCGCCCGTGGCCAGCCCGCAGGGGCAGACCGACCTGCGCCCGCTGGCCGCCCCCGGCGCGCAGGTCGTGCTGGTGGCCGGAACGCTGGACACCAAGGGGGAAGAACTGCGCTTCATCCGCGACCGGATCCGCGCGGCGGGCCTGCCGGTGCGTCTGGTCGATCTGTCCACCTCGGGCGGCCATTCCGGGGCCGAAGTGCCGGCGCATCTGGTTGCGGCCTTCCATCCGCGCGGTGCGGCGGGGGTGTTTACCGGCGACCGGGGCACATCGGTCGCGGGCATGACCGAGGCTTTCGCCCGCTGGATCGCGCGGCAGGACGGGATCGCGGGCATCATCTCGGCCGCCGGATCGGGCGGTACCGCCATCGTGGCCCCGGCCATGCGCGCCCTGCCGGTTGGGGTGCCGAAACTGATCGTGTCCACCGTCGCCAGCGGTGAGGTGCGCCAATATGTCGGCCCTTCAGATATCATGATGATGCATTCGGTCGCCGATGTGCAGGGGCTGAACGTGATCACCGAGGATGTGCTGGGCAATGCCGCCGAGGCGATGGCGGGCATGGTCCGCGCCCGCCGCGCGGCGGCCCCCCGGCCCGATAGGAAACCCGCCATCGCGCTGTCGATGTTCGGGGTCACCACACCTTGCGTGCAGCAGATGACAGCCGCCCTGAAAGAGGACTGGGATTGCCTTGTCTTCCACATGACCGGGATCGGTGGGCAGTCGATGGAAAAACTGGTCGAGGGCGGGCGCGTCGCAGGCGTGATCGACGCCACCACGACGGAAATTGCCGATATGCTGTTCGGCGGGGTCTTTCCCGCGACCGAGGACCGGTTCGGTGCGGTGATCCGCCGCCGTATGCCCTATATCGGTTCGGTCGGCGCGCTGGATATGGTGAATTTCGGCGCGCGTGACACGGTGCCGGTGAAGTATCAGGGCCGGACGTTCTATCAGCACAATCCGCAGGTCACGCTGATGCGCACGACCCCGGCCGAAAATGCCGAAATGGGCAAATGGATCGGGGAACGGCTGAATCTGATGGAGGGGCCGGTGCGGTTTTTCCTGCCCGAAGGCGGGGTTTCCGCGCTGGATGCCCCCGGTCAGCCCTTTGACGACCTGGCCGCCCGCCGCGCGCTGTTCGAGGCGCTGGAGGCGACGGTGCGCCAGTCCACCACACGGCAGCTGATCCGCCTGCCGCAGAATATCAACGACCCGGCCTTTTCGGCGGCGATGGTGGCAGCGTTCCGCAGCTTCCATGACAGCCCCCGCAAGCCGCGCAGAAAGGACCGCAAGCCATGATCCCGCGCGACAAGATCCTTGAAAAGTTCCGCGACATGATCGCGCGCGGCCAGCCCATCGTCGGCGGCGGGGCGGGCACCGGCCTGTCGGCGAAATGCGAAGAGGCGGGCGGGATCGACCTGATCGTGATCTACAATTCGGGCCGCTACCGCATGGCCGGGCGCGGCAGTCTGGCCGGGCTGATGCCTTACGGTGATGCCAATGCCATCGTGATGGACATGGCATCCGAGGTGCTGCCGGTGGTGAAACACACCCCCGTTCTGGCTGGGGTCTGCGCGACCGATCCGTTCCGCCTGATGGACCGGTTTCTGGATCAGGTGAAGGCCGCAGGCTTTTCCGGTGTGCAGAATTTCCCGACCGTGGGGCTGATCGACGGCACCTTCCGCGCCAATCTTGAGGAAACCGGCATGTCCTACGGGCTGGAGGTCGACATGATCGCATCGGCCCGTACCAAGGACATGCTGACCACGCCCTATGTGTTTTCGGAAGAAAACGCCGCCGACATGGCGCGCGCAGGCGCGGATGTGATCGTCGTGCATCTGGGACTGACGACGGGCGGCAGCATCGGGGCGGAAACCGCGCTGAAACTGTCCGATTGTCCCGCCGTCGTCGATGCACAGGCCGAGGCCGCGCTGCGCGTGAACCGGGATGCCATCATCCTTGTCCATGGTGGCCCTGTCGCCATGCCCGAGGATGCCGAGTTTATCCTGAAGAACACCACGACCTGTCACGGCTTCTATGGCGCGTCTTCCATGGAGCGCCTGCCGACCGAACTGGCGCTGACCGAACAGACCCGCGCCTTCAAGGCGATTACAGGCAAGGCGTTTGCGGGAAAAGGAGGGCAGGCATGACGATGATCCTGCTTCGGGCGCCGCCCCCCCACCCGCTCCCTCCCCCACGAGGGGGGAGGGACGCGCCCCGACCTGACCCGGCGCGCGCGACCCGCCGCCAGACCCCCGCCACCGCAAGACGCGAACCGACCACAGAGGAGCGACCGACATGACCGGGCAACTCATCGGACAACTGATCCTTTGGCTTATCGTGGCCATTGTCGCCATCTTCATCCTGTACTGGGTGATGCACTGGCTTTATCGCCGCTCGACCAAGGAAGTGGCCTTCGTGCGCACAGGTTTCCTTGGCGAAAAGGTCGTGATAGACGGCGGCGCCTTCGTCTGGCCGATCATCCATGACATCACCCCCGTCAACATGAACGTCCTGCCGCTGAAAGTGGCGCGCACCAAGGGTGAGGCGCTGATCACGCGTGACCGGATGCGGGTGGATGTCGAGGCGGAATTCTATATCCGCGTGCGCCCCGAACGCGCTGCCGTCGCCATGGCGGCATCAACGCTGGGACGCCGCACGCTGGAGCCGGAAAGCCTTCATGCGCTGCTGTCGGGCAAGTTCGAAAGCGCGATGCGCGCGATTGCCGCCGAAACAGATATGGGCTCGATGCATGAAAACCGCGCGTCCTATGTCAACCGCGTGCGGGATCTGGCGCAGGAGGATCTGCAAAAGAACGGGCTGGAACTGGAATCGGTCGCGATCCTTGATATCGACCAGACCAGCCTGGAATATTTCAACCCGTCGAACCGGTTTGATGCCGAGGGTCTGACCACGCTCATCCGCGAGATCGAGGAGCGGCGCAAGCTGCGCAACGATATCGAGCAGGATACGATGATCCAGATCCGCGCGCGCAATCTGGAGGCCGAGAAACTGGCGCTGAATATCGAGCGTGAGTCTGAATCTGCCCGGCTGGAACAGGAACGCGATGTCGAGTTCCGCCGCGCCCAGCAACGCGCCGAACTGGCCCGCGAACGCGCGCAGCGCGAGACCGAGGCCGAGGAGGCCCAGATCACCGCCCGTGAGGTGATCGAGATGAAGCGCATCCTGAATGAGCGGACCATCGCCGAGGAGCGCATCAGCTCGGAACGCGAGGTGCGCGGCAAGGAGATCGCCCGCACGCAGGCCATCGAGGCCGAAGAGATCGCCGCCAAGGAGACCACCGAAAAGGCCCGTATCCTGCAGGAACGTGCCATCCGTCAGGCCCGCATCGAACAGGAGCGCAGCACGCAATCGGCCGAGATCGAGAAGCAGCAGGCGCTGGATGCCGCCGAGATCACGGCGCGCGAATCCACCGAACGCGCCCGTATCGCGCAGGAAAAATCCGTGACCGAGGCCCGCATCGCGCGGGACCGTGAGACGCAGACCGCCGAGATCGCGCGCCAGAAGGAAATTCAGGCCGCCGAGATCGAAGCCGCCGAAGCGACCGAGAAACGCCGCATGGCCCAGACCCTGCTGATCAACCAGACCCGCATTTCCGGTGAGGAAAAGGTCAGGATGCAGGAAATCACCCGCGCCCGGACGCTGGACGAGGCCGAGATCGTCGCGCGGGAGGCTGTTGAGCGCGCCCGCATCGCGCAGGCCGCCGATGTGAATGAGGTGCGCATCGCCGAGGATCTGCGGATCCGCGGGCTTGAGATCGCGCGGCAACAGGCGGTGGAAGCCGCCGAGATTGCCGCCTCGCAGGCGACCGAGGCCGCCCGCATCGCGCGTGAGAAACAATTGGCTGCCGAACGGATCGCCGCCGATGGCACGACCCGCGAACAGGAAATCTCCCGCGACAAGGCCATTGACGAGGCCCGCGTTGCCGCCGAGGAGGCGGTGGAGGCCGCCCGCATCGCGCAGCGTCGCAAGCTGGAGGCTGACCGCATCGCCGCCGCCGAGGCGACACAGGCGCGGGAAATCGCGCAGCGCCGCAAGTTGGATGCCGAACGCATCGCCGCCGAAGAAGCGACCCGTTCGCGCGAGATTGCGCGCGAACGCGAGATCGAGGCCGCCGATATCGCCCGGCGCGAAGATACCGAACGCGCCCGCATCACGTCGGACCTGAAACTGGAGCAGGACCGCATCGCCAGCCAACGCACCCGCGAGGTCGAGGATATCGAGCGCAAGCAAGCCGTTGAGGCCGCCGATCAGGCCCGTGTCGTGTCGCTGGCCGGGGAACGCGCCAAGGCGGCGGCGGCAGATGCCAGCGTCAAGCAGGCCCAGATCGCCGCACAGCGCGATGTGGACTCTGCCGAGGTGGACCGCGAGCGTGTCGTCGAGGCCGCCCGTCTGGAACGCCGCCGCAGTCTGGAACAGCTGGAGATCGCCCGCGTGCAGGCCCTGCGCGAGGCCGAGATCGAAAGCCGCGAGGATGTGGAACGCGCCCGGATTGCCAGCGAGCGGCAGTTGGACGAGATCCGCATCGACCACGAAAAGATCCGCCGCGAACTGGAAATTGGCCGCGAAAAGGCGGTGGAAACCGTGCAGATGGACAAGGCCATCGCGCTTTATCAGAAATCGCTTGAGGAAAGCGCTGCCCGCGCCGAGGCCGATGCCGCCCGCGCCCTTGCCGCGCAGGCCGAGGAAAAGGTCAAGACGGTGCGGGATACCGAAGTGGCCAGCCGCAAGAAATCCATCGATGTGCTGATGGCGGAAAAGGCCGCCGACGAAGCGCGCCATATGGCGACCGCCGCACAGCTTCGCGCCGTGGTCGAGGCGGAGGCTGCGAAACTTCTGAACGAGGCCGAGAACATCCTGACCGACGAGGCGCGGCATTCGCTGTTCCGTCGCAAGCTCCTGGAACATGTCGAGGGTATTGTCACGGCCTCGGTCAAGCCCTTGGAGAAGATCCAGGACATCCGCATCATGCAGCTTGATGGCATCCATGGCGGCGGCTCCGGCTCGGGCGGCAGCCCCACGGATGAGGTCATCAATTCCGCGCTGCGCTACCGGGTGCAGGCGCCGCTGATCGACGGTCTGTTGGCCGATATCGGAATCGAGGGCGGCAACCTGACCAAACAGGGCGGGCTGATCCGCGAGGCGTCCGACATGCAGCGCATCAACGAGGCCGCGAAGAAGGCGACCAAACCCGATGCCAAACCGGATGGGGAGAAGAAGTAGATGGCCCGCGTCTATGTCTCATCTGTGATCGACGCGCCCGTGGCCAAGGTCTGGGAACGGGTGCGCGATTTCAACGCCCTGCCGCGCTGGCATCCGCGCATCCGCGACAGCCGGATCGAGAATGGCGAACCGTCCGACCGTGTGGGCTGCGTGCGCGATTTCCACCTGCAGAACGGTGACCGGCTGCGCGAGAAACTGCTGGGCCTTTCGGATTACGATTACTTCTGCACCTATGCGATCCTCGAAAGTCCGATGCCGCTGACCGATTACATCGCGACGCTGCGCCTGACCCCGGTGACCGATGGCGACAAGACCTTCATCGAATGGTCGGCGGAATTCGAATGCGCGCCCGAGGCCGAGGCCGATCTGGTGGCAGGCATTGGCGGCAATGTCTTTCAGGCGGGTTTCGACGCGCTGAAGCGGCAGATGGCGGGCTGAGATGGTCAAGGTCGTCAAAAGCGCGATCCTCAATGCCCCCGTAGAAGCGGTCTGGGAGGTTCTGCGCGATTTCAACGGCCATGACCGCTGGCACCCGATCGTGGCCGAAAGCCATATCGAAAAGGGCCTGCCCGTCGACAAGGTGGGTTGCGTGCGCAACTTCCGTCTGGCGGGCGGGGAAAACCTGCGCGAATTGCTGCTGACCATGTCGGATGCCGATATGGCCTTCAGCTATTGCCTGCTGGAAACGCCGGTGCCGCTGCTGAACTACGTCGCCCATGTGCGGCTGTTGCCGGTGACCGATGGCGACCGCACCTTCTGGCATTGGGAAAGCCGGTTCGACACGCCCGCCGGGCGGGAGGCAGAGCTGCAGCAGATGGTTGGCGAAAATGTCTATCAGGGCGGGATCAACGCGGTCCGCGCCTATATGGGGCTGGAGGAAGGCTGATGGCGGTGACGGTGGAAACCCATGGCGCGCTGGCCGATGCGGCGCGCGCAATGGCGGGGGGCGGCACCTATATGGGGGGCGGCACCGTCCTGATGCGGGGTGTCAATGACGGCTCGGTACAGGGCCGCCTTTTGCGCAGCACGGACCCCGCGCTGCGCGCGATCCGCGCCACGGGCGACGGGTTCACATTGGGGGCAGGGGTCACGATGGCCGATGTTCTGGCCTCACGCGATTTGGAGTTCCTGCATCCCGTCGCGCGCGTGATCGGCGGCCCGCAGGTGCGCGCAATGGCAACGGTTGGCGGCAATCTGTTCGCCCCCCATCCCTATGGTGATTTCGCAACGGCACTGCTGGCGCTTGGCGCGCGGGTGGTTCCGGCGGCGGGTGGCAGCCCCCGCCCGCTGGACGATATCCTGCGCGACCGTGCCCGCCCGCACCTTCTGGCCGCGATCGAGGTGCCGCGCCCGCGCGATGCCCGCGCCTTCGGCTTCCTGAAGGTCAGCCGGGTGAAGCCCAAGGGGGTTTCGGTCCTGTCCATCGCGGCCCATCTGCCGCGCGATGGCGGACGACTGCGCAATGTTCGCGTCTCTTACGGTGCCATGGGTCCGGCACCCCTGCGCGCGGTCTCGGTCGAACAGGTGCTTGAGGGGCAATCGCTGGACCCCGCCACCATCGCCCGGGCGGCGCAGGTCGCCGCCGAGGGGCTGGACCCGCCCACGGACCCGATTTCCTCGGGCTGGTATCGGCGTGAGGTGGTCGGCGTACATCTGAAACGGCTTCTGGAAAGGATGGCGTGATATGGCGATGAAACCCGTCACATTCACCCTCAACGGTCTGGCCAAGGCGGCCTTTACTGAAGACGGGCAGAACCTCTTGGATTTCCTGCGCCGGGGCGTGGGGGATATGGCCCCGAAATATGGCTGCGGGCAGGGGGGCTGCGGCGCCTGCACGGTGCTGCTCGATGGTGTGCCGCATCTGTCCTGCCTGACGCTGGCCGAAACGGTTGAAGGCCGCCGCGTCGATACCGCCTCGGGCCTTGCAGGAGCCACGATTTCACCCCTGCAAGAGGCGTTCATGGATCGTTTCGCCGCGCAATGCGGCTATTGCACGCCTGGCATGCTGATGGCCGCAACCGCGCTGCTGGCGAAAAACCCGCGCCCGAACCGCGACGAGGTGATCGAGGCGATTTCCGGCAATATCTGCCGCTGCACCGGATATGAGCCGATCATCGCCGCCATTCTGGATGTGGCCGAAGGGAGGGTCGGGGCATGAAGGATATCCCCATGGTCGGCGGCAACATGATCGATTTCCGCAAGGAATTCTTTGCCGATGAACGCCCCGAGGTTCTGAACGAGATCGGCAAGCCGACGCGACGGCAGGACATCACGGGCCATGTCACGGGCCGCTCCCCCTTCTATGACGATCATCAGTTCGAGGGGCTGTTGCATATGCGCTGCCTGCGAAGCCCGCATCATGCGGCGCGGATCCGGCGCATCGACAGCACGGCCGCCGAAAAGATGCCCGGCGTGGTGCGCATCGTCACCGGGCGCGATGTGCCGCGCAACCTGAACACGCTGCTGAGCCTGCTGGATTTCGGCATCGACGATGAACCGATCATCGCCACCGACCGCACCCGTTACCGGGGTGAGGCCGTGGTGGCCGTTATCGCCCGCACCGACCGCGAGGCCCGCGACGCCGCCGCCGCCATCCGCGTGGACTGGGAGGTGCTGCCCCATGTTCTGGATGTGGAAGAGGCGGTCAAACCCGGCGCGCCTGCGGTTCTGGACATCTATCCCAACAACAAATTCGCCTATCACGGCAAATACGACCATCAAAAACTGCGCTTCGGCGATGCCGAAACCGCCTTTGCCCAGGCCGATCATGTGATCGAGGGGCGCTATCAGATGTCGCCCATCGAACAGGCCCCGATTGAGACCTGCGGTGCCATCGCAGCCCCCGAACAGGATGGCCGCTATGTCTGCTATACCTCGACGCAGGCGCTGTTCTTCTCGCTCGGAACGGCGGCCAAGGTGCTGGACCTGCCTTCGTCGCGGCTGCATTTCATCGGCGGCACCGTGGGGGGTGGCTTTGGGGGCAAGGTCGACAGCATCCATGAACCCATGGCCATTCTGGGCGCGATCCTGACGGGCCGCCCGGTGAAATTCATGTGGGACCGCGAAGAGGAAATGCAGGTCGGCGCGCCGCGCGGGGCCGAGCTGTGGTATGTCAAGGATGCGGTGATGCGCGACGGGCGCATCATCGGGCGGAAATTCACCGGCTATTTCGACAGTGGTGCCTATACCCGCCTGTCCAGCTACGCGATCATCAAGGGCGTCGGCCATCTGCCGGGGCCTTACACGATCCCGAATGTCCATGCCGATGTCTATTGCGTCTATACCAACCGCACGCCTGCGACGGCGATGCGCGGCTTCGGCATCACCGGCGTCGATTTCGCCATCGAGGCGCATATGGACAAGGTGGCCGATACGCTGGGCATGAACCCGATCGAATTGCGCCTGCGCAATGCGTATCGGGACGGTGACATGAAGGCGCATAGGCGGCTGGCCAAGAATTGCGCGCTGATCGAATGTTGTCAGGTCGTGGCCGAAAAGGCGGGGGTGAAACTGTCGCCTGAACTTGCAGCCCTGTCCTCGACCAAGGGCGGAGGCGGGGATCGCGCGCAGATGCCCGCCTTCACCCGCACCGATGAAAACGGCCGGGTCGAAGGCTACAAACCCTGGAGTTATGCGCGCAAGGATGGCGCGAAACGCGACCCGATCCCGCCGGGCATGGCCCCGCCGCCGCAACAGCCTGCACCGACCTATCAGGCCTCTCGCCCCCCGTCCCCCTCGTGGGGAGGGGATGGGGGAGGGGGGCAGACCCAAAGCGGAGGCAGCGCCCCGCCCGCCAGCCCGCCACCCAATCCGCCTGCAGCCCCCGCCCGCCCTGGCGCGATGCGCTTTTCGTCCCTCTCTGGTTTTCGGAGGCGCTGACATGACCATCCATCGCGGACGCGGCTTTGCCTGCATCAACTATCCCATCGGGATGAACCTTGGCGGCGACCCGTCTCAGGCGCTGGTCCATTCCAACCCCGACGGAAAATTCACGGTCGCGCTGTCGGCCATTGACCTTGGGCAGGGCATGAAATCGGTCTGCCGCCAGATCGCCGCCGAAACCCTCGGCATCCCGGTCGAGGATGTCTATGTAGATACCGCCGACAGTGATACCGGCCCGCATGACATGGGGTCTTTCGCAAGCCGTGGCACGCACCGGATGGGCAATGCCGTCATCATGGCCGCGAAAGAGGCGCGTTCGGTGATGCTGGAGGCCGCCGCCGAGGAACTGGAGGTGGACCCCGCCGATCTGGTGACCGATGGCAAGGGCAATATCCATGTGAAGGGCGCGCCCTCGCGGTCAATCACCACCATGGCCGCGTCGCAGGCGGCGCAGTTCCGGCAGGGCCGCACCATTGCCGGGCGTGGCATCTTCCTGATCCCGCTGTCGGATGTGGACCCCGAAACCGGTGAGATGACACCGGTCACCACCTTCGCCCATGCCGCGATGCTGGTCACGGTCGAGGTCTGCGACGAGACCGGAGAGGTGACCGTGACCGATATGCAATCGGCCTATGAGGTTGGCCGCGCGCTGAACCCCAAGCTGGTGGAACAGCAGTTGCGCGGCGGCGCATGGATGGGAATGTCGCATGCCGCATGGGAAACGACCGAGCCACATTATCCGTCGCGCGACCATGGCGCGGTGGATTTCAACGGCTATCTGATGCCGGGGCCGGGGGACCTCGCGCCGCATCATATCTCGATCCTCGAACGCCCTGCGGCTGATGGCCCGTTCGGCGGCAAGGGGCCGGGTGAGATGTGCGCGAACCCGGTGCTGCCTGCCGTGGTCAATGCCGTCTTTGATGCGGTGGGCGTGCGCATCGACGCGCTGCCGGTCACGCCGGAAAAGGTGCTGCGCGGGTTGAAATCGCAAGGCGGTGCAAAGCCGCGCCAAAGGCTCTGACGCCATGGCGGTGCGCCCTTCCATCCTTGGCATCGACGGGCCTGAACCGCTGGCGCGGTCCCTGCGCGATGCGCAATATATCGCGGATGAGGGGCTTTCCACCGCCGCCTATCTGGCGCTGGCGCTTGGCAAGCCGCTGCTGCTGGAAGGCGCGCCCGGTGTCGGCAAGACCGAGGCGGCCAAGGCCATCGCCTCGGTTCTGGGGCGCGAACTGATCCGCCTGCAATGCTATGAGGGGATCGACGCCGCCGCCGCCATGTATGAATGGAACTTCCCGCGCCAGATGCTGGCCATCCGGCAGGCGGGGGAGGGCTATGTCAATCTTTACGCCGATGATTATCTGATTGCCCGGCCCCTGCTGCTGGCCCTGCAAGAGCCGCGCGCGCGGGTGCTGCTGATCGACGAGATTGACCGCGCCGATCCGGAGTTTGAGGCGTTTCTTCTGGAATTCCTGTCAGATTTCTCGATCTCCATCCCCGAACGCGGCACGATCCGCGCGGCCGAGCCCCCGGTTGTCCTGCTGACCTCCAACCGCACCCGCGAATTGCACGAGGCGCTGCGGCGGCGCTGCGTCTATCACTGGATCGGCTATCCCGATCCGGCGCTTGAGGCGCAGATCGTGATGATGCGGGCCTCCAGCGTGGCGCAGGAAACCGCGCATCGCGTGACCGCCGCCGTCAACCGGCTGCGCGCCGAACCGTTGGCCAAGCCCCCCGGCGTGGCCGAAACCGTGGAATGGGCCGAGGCCGCGACGCTTCTGCACAATCAGGGCGCTGCCTGGCCTGCCGCCTTTGCCCGCGCCATCGGGGTCGCGCTGAAGGATCAGGACGATCTGGCCTTCACCGCGCCGCGTCTTGACCAGCTTATCACGGGGGCGGCATGACGGCCCTGTCTTCATTCTGGCAAAAACACGTTTGGGGTGCGCGCCCCTGCGGAGGAGGTGCTGACAGCCCCCTTGGCCCCGCCAGCCCCCCTGACCCAGTCAGACCGGGGGCAACCCGATGATCCCCCGCGCGATCCGCCCCTTCCTTGCCTTCCCGCAGGCCCTGCGCGCTGCGGGCCATCCGGCGGCACCCGAACAGGTGCAGTCCTTCCTTGCCGCTGTCTCACTTCTGGGGCCGGGCTCGATCCGCGATATCCGCCGCGCCGCGCATGCGATCTTCGGCCCCGGCCCGGACCGGAGCGAGGAATTTGACGAGATCTTCGACATAATCTTTCTGGGCCGCACGTTCTTTGCCCCCGCCGAGGGCGAGGTCGAGGAGCTTCCCGAAAGCTATGATGCCGGGGAGTTCGACCTGCTGCCCGAACCGGATGAGGAAGATCCCTCGGGGGCCGAGGCCACGGCGCTGGAACGGCTTTTTGCCCGCAGCCTTGCTGCCGGTGATCCCGATGCAATGCTGCGCGCCTTTGCCCGGGCGCTGCCCGCGGCGCTGCCGCGCCGCCGTTCCCGCCGGATGAGCCCCGGCAAGGGGCCGCTGCCCGATCCGGCCCGTGCCTTTCGTGAGATGATGCGCCGGGATGGAGAGATTTCCCGCCTGCCCAGCCGTCGCCGCCGGATGCGCCAGCGCCGCGTGCTGATGCTGCTGGATGTGTCGGGATCGATGAAATCGGGCACCGAGGATGCCTTGCGCCTTGCGCACCGTCTGATGCAGGCCGGGGAACGGGTCGAGGTTTTCACCCTTGGCACCCGTCTGACCCGGGTTTCCCGCGCGTTGAAACACCGCAATCCCGATCAGGCGCTGATGCTGGCCTCGGGGCTGGTGGCCGACTGGGATGGCGGCACAAGGCTGGGGGAGGCGCTGGCGGTGTTTCTGTCGGTGCCGCGCTTTGCCAGTTTTGCCCGTGGCGCGCTGACCATCATCCTGTCCGACGGGCTGGAACGCGGCGGCCCCGAGGCGCTGACGGCGGCCGTATCGCGGCTTGCGGGGCTGTCATGGTCGGTTCTGTGGCTGTCGCCGCTGGCCGCCGATCCGGCCTATCGCCCCGAAACCGCCGCGATGCAGGCCATTGCGCCATTGCTGGACCGGCTGGGCGACGGGTCGCGCCCGGACCGGATTGCCCGGGAAATCCTTGATTTCGCGAAAGGAGCGCGCAGATGATCGACGCGCATTTCCATATCTGGCGGCAGGCCGATCTGCCCTGGCTGATGGGTCCGATGCAGCCACGCATCTTCGGCCCCTATGAGCCGATCCGCCGCGATTACCCGGTCACCGAATATCTTGACGATATCGCGGGGCTTGGCGTGACCAAGGCGGTCTATGTGCAGGCCAACTGGCCGCCCGACCGCGCCGAGGCCGAGGTGAACTGGCTTGAGGATACGGCGCTGGCCTCGGGCTGGCCGATGGGGATCGTGGGCTATGCCGATATGACGGTGCCCGATGCCCGGCCCGCGCTTGACCGGCTGGCGCGGTCTCCGCGCCTGCGCGGCATCCGCCAGCAATTCCACTGGCACGAAAACCCGATGTATCGTTTCGCGGCCCATTCCGACCTTTGCCGCGATCCGGCGGTTCAGCGCAATATCGGCCATCTGGCCGATTACGGCTGGTCCTTTGATCTGCAGGTCTTTGCCGGACAGCTTGCCGGGGCCTGCGACCTGCTGGATGCCTGCCCGCGCGTGAATTTCATCCTGCAGCATGCCGGGATGCTGGAAGACACCAGCGCCAAAGGCCGGGCCGACTGGCAGGCGGCGATGACGGATTATGCCCGCCGCCCCAATGCGTTTTGCAAGCTGTCGGGATTCGGCACCTTCATCCATCGCAACGATCCCGCGCATATCCGCTGGCTGGTCGAAACCTGCGTCGGCATCTTCGGGGCCGAACGTTGTCTCTGGGGCTCGAACTTCCCCATTGAAAAGCTCTGGACCAGCTATTCCGCCCTTCTGGGCGCGCATCGCGATGCCGCGGCCTCGCTGACCGAGGCACAGCGCCGCGCCATCTTCACCGACACCGCAAGCCGGGTTTACCGGCTCTGACATCAGGGAGGCCTTCATCATGGCACTGGAAATCAAGATACTGGATTACGGCGATATCGAACTGGAAAGCTCGTTCCTTGTTCTGGGCCGCGATTGCGGGCGCCGGCGCCGTGTGCCGGTCTATGGTTTCCTGATCCTTGGCGGCATCTATCCGATTGTCGTCGATACCGGATATCGCGACAATGCGATCATGGAAACGCTGGGAATGCGGGGTCTGCAATTCCACGAAAACATGATTGAACGCCAGTTGGCCAATCACGGCGTCAAGGTCGGCGATGTGCGCTATGTGCTGCACACCCATCTGCATATCGACCATGCGGGCAAGGATGACTGTTTCCCGATGAACACCACCGTGGTCATCAACCGGCGTGAGATGGAATATTCCGTCTCGGGCCTGATGCATCCGCAATATCCCAAACCCGATATCATGCATCTGGTCGAACGGCTGCACACCCCCGGCGCGTTGCGGCTGGAGGATCTGGAGATCGCGGGTGAGGTCGAGATCATCCCCGGCGTCACGATGGAGGCGGCAGGCGCCCATACCGAAGGGTCGATGAATGTCCATGTCGAGACCGCCGAAGGCCGCGCCACGATCTGTGGTGATGTGATCTATGATTTCAACGATCAGATCATCAACCCGCTGCGCAGCTTTGGCCCCGAAGAGTTTCAGGTCACCGGCAACCATGGCGGATCGAAGCGCGATGAAAAGGCACAGATCAGAAAGCTGCTGAACAAGTCAAAATTTCTGCTGCCGATCCACGACAAACCGGCGAAAATCGAACATGGCGTGGTCGTGGGGCGGCTGGACATGTCTGTGCCCGGCCCGGTCAGCCAGTCGGTCCCGCTGCGCAACTGGTTCCCGGTGTAAGCCATGGCCCATAGCGCGCTTGACCCGAGCTTTCGCCGCCTGATCGACGAACACGCCCCGGTTCGTCAGGCGGGCAGCGGCTTCATCTTCACCGAAGGGCCGATCTGGCATCCGGTGGACAATTACCTGCTCTTTTCCGACATGCCCGGCGATACGCGCCGCAGGCTGGACGGGGCGGGGGTGCGTGAGGTTGCGCGCCCCTCGAACAAGGGCAACGGCATGACCTATGATGCCGATCTCAATCTGCTGGTCTGCGAACATTCCACCAGTTCGGTCGCGCGTATCCGCCCGGATGGCACGCGGGAGGTGCTGGCCAGCCATTTCGAGGGGCGGGAACTGAATTCGCCCAATGATATCGTCGTGAAATCGGATGGTTCGATCTGGTTCACCGATCCCTGGTATGGCCGTATGCCGCATTTCGGGGTGGAACGGCCCCGGCAACTGGGCTGGCAGGGGGTGTTCCGCATTCCGCCGGGCGCGCGGCCGGGGGCGGAACCCGACCTGATGGTGGACCGCTACACTTTCACCCAGCCCAACGGGCTGTGTTTCTGCCCGGACGAATCGAAACTTTACATCAACGATACCGAACAGGCGAATATCCGGGTCTATGACGTTACCCCGCAGGGGCTGAAGAATGGCCGGATCTTTGCCAGTGGCCTGCGCGACAGTCTGCTGCCCGGTGTTCCGGACGGGTTGAAATGCGACGCCGAAGGCAATGTCTGGTGCTGCGCGCCGGGGGGGCTTTGGGTCTATGCGCCTGATGGCCGCCTGATCGGCAAGGTCTCGGTCCCCGAACTGCCCGCGAATTTCCATTGGGGCGGGCCGGACTGGCGCACGCTTTATGTCTGCGCTACGACCTCGGTCTATGCGATTCCCGTCAAGGTGGGGCCGAAGCCCGAACCTTTCATGCGCGCGCGCCCGGCTGCGCGGTCGGCTGCTGCTGAAGGCGGGGCCGGTGCTGCTGCGGCGGGATCATCGGGCGATGACCTGCGGCTGGATGCGTCACGCGCGGCGCTGATCATTCAGGACATGCAGAACGACGTGGTGATGGAGGGCGGCGCCTTTGCCGCCTCGGGCAGCCCGGCCCATTGCCGCGAACAGGACGCGATTGCCAATATCGCACGGCTTGCCGCGCGCTGCCGCGAACTGGGCGTGCCGGTGATCCATGTCTGGTTCGTCCGCCGGGCCGATGGGGCCGACATGACGCTGAATGCGCCGCTGTTCGAAGGGGCGGTGGATGCCAATGCGCTGGTCGAAGGGACATGGGGGGCGGAACCCGTGCCGGGGCTGGAGGCGAAGCCGGGTGATTATATCGTCACAAAGAACCGGATGAGCGCCTGGGAAGGCACGCGGCTGGAAACGATCCTCAAGGCCAACGGCCGCGATCTGATCATCGAGACCGGCGCCTGGACCAACATGAGCATCGAACACACCGCGCGCACCGGGGCCGACAAGGGCTATGTCATGGTCATCCCCGAGGATGGCTGTTCGACGATGAATGCCGACTGGCACCGCGCCAGCGTGGACTATGCGATGCAGAATGTGGCGCTGGTGACCAAGACTGCCCGGGTGATCGCAGCTCTGGGCTGAACCTGGCCGGGCAAGGGGGAGGCTGTCTGCCTCCCCGGTCCGGTTCCCGGCCCCCCCTCCGAAGGTATTTTGGCCAAGATGAATGGGAGTGGACCCTAGCCCCATTCGGGGTGATGGGCGCGGGCCAGTGCGGCAATCAGATCGGCGCGGGTGACAAAGCCGGTCAGGCGCCCACCCTCCAGCACCGGGATGCCCTGCTGCCCGCCCTCGGCCAGCAGGTCGATCAGCGTGCCAAGCGGGGTGTCCGCCCCGGCCGTCGCCACGGCGGGCACCATGGCATCACGCGCCATCGGCACCGCTGCCTGCTGCCCCGCCCGGATCAGCCGTGACAGAACGCCCCGATCGGCCGGTTGCTGTTCGATCCGCCGCCAGTAGCGCAGCAGGTCGCTTTCGCCCAGAAGGCCCAGAAACATGCCGCTTGCATCGGTGACGGGCAGGGTGCGCACGCGATGTTCGTTGAAGATTGAGGCCACATCGGAAAGCGGCGTCTCGGGGCGCAGGGCCACGACCTGCCGCGTCATCAATTCCCGGCAGGCCACGCCGTCAAACAGATGCGTCGCGGCCTCATGATGCGCGGCGGCGATCAGCCGTTCCAGATCACCGGCGCCGATATTGGCATCCAGTTGCAGCCGCTGCAGAATCGCCTCAAGCGCCGCGCCGTCAAGGGCAGGGCGCAACCCGACCTTGCCTTCGATCTGCGGCGCATGGGCGACTGGCTGACGGAAGGGAAAGCGCCGACCGGTCACGCGGTTATAGATCGCGGCACAGGCCAGCAGCAGGCAGCTTTCCATGAAGACCGGCACGAACGCGTAGGAAAAGCCGATTTCCCGCACGACATCCGCCGCCAGCACCGTGCCAAGCGCCACGCCCGCCGCCGGGGGATGCAGCGCGCGCAGCCGCATCATCGCCATCATCGACAGCGTGACCGACAATCCCAGCGCCAGCCATGTCGGACCCAGAACCAGCACCAGTGCCACCCCGATCAGGGCCGAAACCGTATTGCCCACCACCGCCGACCAAGGCTGCGCCAGCGGGCTTGACGGGACGGCAAAGGCCAGAAAGGCCGTGGCGGCGAGCGGGGCGACCAGAAAGATCGAGGCCGCCCGCCCGCCCGAAAGCGGGAAAAGCTGGCTCATCAGCCCGAAACACAGAATCAGCGCAAGCCCGGTCCCGACCGAGGCGCGCAGCATCTCCATCGCGGGCGGATTGGCGATGGCCGGACCCAGCGGACGCCAGAATCGCGGATCGCGCCAGGGGGCTGGGCGGTCCACCCTTGAGTTCCGCGCCTCAGGGGCGGGGGGCTCACCGGGCTTCTGGTCCGGTTCCGCTTCCTGTGTCCCGCTCATCTGACCGAGGCGATGCGCAAAAGCGCACGTTCAACCAGCGCCATTCCCGGCGCGCGGGAGGAGGAGCGCAGCGTGAGGTCGGTTTCCAGCAAGAGTTGCAGCGCGCGTTCGGCCTGCGCGCGGCCCAGACCCTGCGCCTGCCGCACCATGGCATCACGGCGGGGACCGAAGACCGGCGGGCGCATGCGCGTGAGGCCCGCCTCGGGGCCGCCGGGATCAGAGGCCGCCAGATGCAGGCTGCGGAAATGGCGCAGCGCCATGATGCAAAGCGTGACCGGCGCGACACCCTGACCTTCCAGCCGCCGCATCAGCGTGCCGATGGCGCTGCGCCGTTTCTCGGCGGCGGCATGGATCACCTCATCGACCTCGGCCTCGATGGTGCCGGGGGCAAGGGCCGCCACCTCTTCGGGCGCAAGCGGGGTGGCATCGCCCCATTTGTAAAGCGCGATCTTTTCCAGCATCTGCCGGAAATCGCCCGGATCCAGCGCGCGCGAAAGGGCGGTCAGATCGGTCATCGCGGCGGGTGCAATGGCGGAGAGGCCAGCGCGGGCCAGTTCCGCCTCGATTTCCTCGCGCGTGGGGGGATCGTCATAAAACCCGATGGAGACGGTATCGCCGCGATCCTCGAACAGCTTTTTCAGCGCGGATTTTCCTTTGAGCTCGCCTGCCGTGACCACAAGCACGGCATCGCCGGGGCGCCAGTCCGACAGGGCGGTGGCCAGCAATGGCGCCAGACCGTCGCCCGCATCCTCGACAAAGGCGACACGCGGGCCGGGAAAGAAGCTTTGCGCGCGCAGCGCATCCGACAGCGCCGCCCCGTCGCGCCGCAGATCGGCGGCGGTCATACGGGCAAGGCGCATCTCGGCCTCGCCCTCGGGGCCGATCAGGGCCAGAATCGCCTCTTGCCGCTTCATCGCGACCCGCATGGGGTCGGCGCCGAAGATCAGCAATCCCGCCTTGGTCGCATCGGGTTTAGCCAGATATTTCGCGGCGGAGGGCCCCGAAAGTCTCATTCCGCAGACCAGCTGCCGGATGTTGCCAGAAGCTGCGTGACGATCTGATCGGCCAGAATCCGCATCAGGCGGCGCTGCGCATCGCCCTCGGCGGCAAGCCCGGCCACGGTTGAACCGGTCGCGGAATGCGAGGTGAAGCTTTCGGCCCGCCCGGCGGCAAGCTGCGTGTCAGTGCCCAGATCGCGCAGCGTCCAGTCCACGACACCGTTCAGATTGTAGCGCGTGATCGCATTGTCGGTGGTGATGGCAACACCGGTGGATTTCAGCCCGATCTCATAGGACAGGCCATAGCGCGCCGCCTGTGCCGGGCCCAGCCGTTCCTCAAGCCGTTTGACAAGGTTGAAGCCGAACCCGTCGCGCGGCGCGTCCGCCAGCACGGCGTTCTGCAGCTTCAGCCCCGGCCCGCCCGGCCCGTAAGCCGGGGCAAAGCCGCATCCCGCCAGCACCCCGGCGGGAAAAAAGGCAAGAAAGGTTCTGCGGTCAGATGACGACATTGATGATCCGTCCCGGCACCACGATCAGTTTCTTCACCGGCTGCCCGGCGATGAACTTGATCACAGCTTCATCCGCCAGCGCGATCTTTTCAACCTCGGCGGCAGGCATATCGGCAGGAACCGTCACTTCGGCGCGGCGCTTGCCGTTGATCTGCACGGGCAGGGTGACGGTATCGGCGATCAGCAGGGCGGGGTCTGCCTTGGGCCATGGGGCCTGCGCGACAAGACCCGTGCCGCCCTGCATGGCCCAGATTTCCTCGGCCAGATGCGGCACCATGGGTTGCAGAAGCTGCGCCATGACGCGCATCGCGTCGCGCTTGGCCTCACCGCCCGCCGTGGATTTCGACAGCGTATTGGTGAAGGCGTAAAGTGCCGCCACCGATTTGTTGAAGGCGAAACCTTCAATCCCCGCCGTCACATCGGCAATCGCGCGGGCCGTGGCGCGGGCAAGGTCGCGGTCGGCGTCATTCGCGGCTGTTTCGTCGCGCGTGATTTCATCGGCGATGCGCCAGACGCGGGCGAGGTGTTTCGCAGTCGCCTCCGCCCCGGAGGAGGTCCATTCCACATCGCGTTCGGGCGGGCTGTCGGACATCACGAACCAGCGCGCGGTATCGGCACCGTAAGCCGCGATGATGTTCATCGGGTCGACGACGTTTTTCTTGGATTTCGACATCTTGGCGGACGGGATCACCTCAACAGCCGTGCCGTCCTTCAGCGTGGCACCGCCTTCCGAACGCTGGATGTCTTCGGGCAGATGATAGACCGGACGGCCCTTGTCGTCCCGCGTCATGTAAATCTCATGCGTCACCATGCCTTGGGTGAACAGCGCGTTGAAGGGCTCAATGGCTTTCGCAGGCAGATGCCCGGTCCTGTGCATCGCCCGGGCAAAGAAGCGGGAATAGAGCAGATGCAGAATCGCATGTTCGATCCCGCCGATATACTGGTCCACGTTCATCCAGTAATCGGCCTCCGCCGCATCCGTGGGCGTTGCGGCATGAGGGGAGGTGAAGCGCGCGAAATACCACGACGAATCAACGAACGTGTCCATCGTGTCGGTTTCCCGCCGCGCCGGTGCGCCGCAGGATGGACAGGCACAGTTGCGCCAGGTCGGGTGGCGGTCCAGCGGATTACCCGGCACGTCGAATGTCACGTCATCGGGCAGGCGGATCGGCAGGTTTTCCTTCCGCTCGGGCACCACGCCGCAGGCATCGCAATGCACCACCGGAATCGGGCAACCCCAGTAACGCTGGCGGCTGATGCCCCAGTCGCGCAGCCGGTAGTTCGTCACCCCACGCCCGACGGCCTGCGCCTCGCAGAACGCAATCGCGGCATCCACCGCCGCGGCCCCGGTCTGCACCTCATCGCCCGCGAAACCGCGGATATACTGCACGGGCTGATCCTTGGGCGGCACAAAAGCCTCGGTCAGTTCGGCCTCTTCCGCGCCTTCGGGACCAAAGACCGGCGGAATCGCCAGCCCGTATTTCGTCGCAAACTCGAAATCCCGCTGGTCATGCGCCGGGCAGCCGAAAATCGCGCCGGTGCCGTAATCCATCAGGATGAAATTCGCGATGTAAACGGGAAGTTCCCATTCTGTATCAAAGGGATGGCGGACCCTGATACCGGTATCCATGCCACGTTTCTCGGCGGTTTCCAGCGCCTCGACCGATGTGCCGATGCGGCGGCATTCGGCCACGAATTCGGCCACGGCGGGGTCGTGGCGCTCCAGATGTTTCGCCAGCGGATGATCGGGTGAGATCGCGGCGAAACTTGCCCCCAGCAGCGTATCGGGGCGGGTCGTGTAGACCTCCAGCCGGTCAAACCCCTCGGGCGCATCGACCGTGGAAAAGGCGAATTGCAGACCCCGCGACTGCCCGATCCAGTTGGCCTGCATCAGCCGCACCTTTTCGGGCCAGTCCTTCAACCCCTCAAGCGCCGCCAGCAATTCCGCCGAATAGTCGGAAATCCGGAAAAACCATTGCGTCAGCTCACGCCGTTCGACCGCAGCCCCTGACCGCCAGCCCTTGCCGTCGATCACCTGTTCATTGGCCAGAACCGTCATGTCCACCGGGTCCCAGTTCACCACGGCGTTCTTGCGGTAAACGAGGCCCGCCTCCAGCATGTCCAGAAACATCGCCTGCTGCTGGCCATAATATTCCGGGTCACAGGTCGCGAATTCGCGGCTCCAGTCGATCGACAGGCCCAGCGGTTTCATCTGGTCGCGCATGTCGCGGATATTGCCGTAGGTCCAGTCTTTCGGATGGCCGCCGCGTTCCATCGCGGCGTTTTCGGCGGGCATCCCGAAGGCGTCCCAGCCCATCGGATGCAGCACCGAAAACCCTTGTGCGGCCTTGGTGCGCGCCACGACATCGCCCATCGTGTAATTGCGCACATGGCCCATATGGATGCGCCCCGACGGATAGGGGAACATCTCAAGCACATAGTATTTCGGGCGGGACGGGTCGCGCCGCGCGGTAAAAACCCCCGCCTCATCCCAGGCCTTGCGCCAGCGGGGTTCGATTTCAGCGGGATCGTAGCGCGACATGACAGGGCCTCAGACCGGGGGATTTCCGGGCGCAGTTAACCCGCATCCCCCCCGAAGGTCCAGAGCCGCAAACGGGTGGTCAAAGCCTGCTGTCACGCACCCGCAACTGCCGCGCCCGGGTCAGGATCGCATCCTCGACCGCCCGCGCGGTTTCGCGGCTGACCGGTCCGCCGCCGCGTGTCTGAAGCGCCAGTTTCAGGCTGCGCGCATCCAGGGCCGTATCCTGAATATAGGCGGTGGCCCGATAGGCGCGTCCGCCGCCGGGCGGGGTGCCATAGCCGGTGACGATCACCCCGGTGAAGGGATCGACCGATTCAATCGGCAGGAAGTTCAGCACGTCCAGCGTGGCGTTCCAGATGTATTTGTTGACCTCGACCGTGGTGTTGGGGTCCGACGAATTGCCGAAGATCGACCAGATCGTGCTGTTGCCGCGCCGTTCCTGTTCCAGTTCGGCCTCGGCCACCTGTGCTGCGCGTTCGCGTGCGGCAAGCGCCTGATCCGAGGGCACATCATTGCGGCTGCCGCCGAAGAACCCGCCGAAACCACCCCCGCCACAGGCCGCAAGGCTGGTCAACAGGGCCAGCGCGGTTCCCATGCGCAGCATTCGGATCGGCAAAAGGCGGTGCAGCTTCATACGGTCCCCCGTTTCTTGACCCGTTCTGTCTATCTTGGCGCGCCATGCCGGACAAGGGCTTTTGCCCCCTTGGCCGGGACGGGCGTCCGGCAGGGGGATGGCGGGCGGGAATCACCCCCGCGTCCCGTGTGGCGCGGCGCGCCCGCGCGCGACTCATCCTTTATGGACGGCGACGGGCGACATGCGGGGCGGCAGTTGATCCGTGCCTTGGGCAGGCAAGGGCCGCGAAACTGCGCCCGATCACGGCTGCCTGCCGCTGCGGAAGGCGCGCGCAACGGCGCAGGATGCCTGCCATCAAAGAGGCCCTGCCCGCGACTGTGGCATAGCTGCACCATCATCCACGTCTTTCCGTCCGTCCGGGCCGCTGTCGTTGCAATCCGGGGCGTGAGAGTGGAAACACAATGCATACCCAATTCGGATTTCCCTGAGTTGGGCAGCACCTTTGAACAAACGAGGGAAACCATGAAAAAGCTTCTGATTGCGACGACCGCGCTCGTGGCAACCGCTGGCGTCGCCGCTGCCGACGTCAAACTGTCCGGCTACGGCCGCTTCGGTCTGGACTATCGCGCTGATCGCGGCCTGCCGAATGGCCCGGGCGGCGCTGTGACCGACTCCAAGACCCAAGTCAACATGCGGATGCGTCTGAACATCGACGCCAGCACCGAAACCGATTCCGGCGTGACCTTCGGCGGTCGTTTCCGCCTGCAGTCGTCGACCAACAGCAATGCTACCGCGACCAGCGCAGCGCTGCTCTATGCCACCTATGCCGGCATGCGCATGGAAGTTGGTAACACCAACAACGCGTTCGATACCGCGAAGCTGGTTTACAACTCGGAAATGGGCTACCTGGACCGCTCGTTCGGCGACCCGATCACCGTCGGCGCAGCATACAGCTCGTCCACTGGTGTTGCTAACACCATGGGCATCTTCGCTTCCTACAACTTCGGTGCAGGTAGCGTCCGCGTTTCGTGGAAAACTCCGGACCAGACCACGAATGCTTCGGTCGACGAAGAAGTCCAGATCTCGGCTGACTATGCCTTCGGTCAGTTCACGGTTTCGGGTGTCTACAGCGACAACACCGGTGGTCTTGCTCGCAAAGACTACTTCATCGGTGCTGAATATGCCGTGAACTCCGACATCAATGTCGGCCTGCTGCACTTCCGTGGCAAGCCCGATGGCGGCGCTTCGCAAAACCGCACCACGCTCTATGGTAACTACTCCATGGGCGCGATCACCTATCGTGGCTATGTCGCTCATGACAACTCCATGACCCTTCCGTTCCAAACCAAAACCGCTTTCGGTCTGGGCCTCGACTACGATCTGGGCGGCGCGCGTCTGGGTGCGGACATCCACCGCTCCTACGACAAAGAGACCGTTGCCGGTCTTGGTGTTCGCTTCGACTTCTGATCTTAACCGATCCGAAGCACAGCTACGGGAAGGCGGGCCATTGGCCCGCCTTTTCGCTTTGCGCCCCATCCTTCCCTGCGCGATCCCCCGCCGCCAAAGCGCCCGCCGGGTCCGCGCCCTTGCCCGGCCCGGGCGGATCGGGCAGGATTGCGGCATGAAACCCCGGATTGCCCCCCTTTGCCTTGCCCTGATCGGCAGCCTTGCGGCAGCGCCCGCCATGGCGCAGATTTCGCTTTCGGGTCAGGCGGCGATGGGGCTGGACCGCGCAGAATCGGGCGATGTCTCGATCCGCAACAAGACGCGGCTGGATATCGACGCCGCCCGCGTGACCGATGGCGGCATAACCTTCGGCGCCCGCATCCGGGTTGAGGATGATACAGGCCGGGGCGGCTGTCGCCGCGCCGGGCGCCGCGATTGCGGCCTGCCGATGCCGATGCTGTATCTGCAATTCGGCGAAAACTGACCCCCCCTGGAAATACCTCTCACGCAAAAACCGCCCGGAAACCTGACACGAAATTCTGAAAGGGCTGGTCTTTCCATCCCGCCCCCGCGCGCCTAGGGTCCGGCCAGCGCAAAAGGGGGGCTTTCCATGTCACTCGATCTGATTCGAAACCGCATTGCCGCCGCCTGCACCGCCGCCGGGCGCGACCCGGCCAGCGTGACGCTGATTGCGGTGTCGAAAATCCAGCCCATCGACCGGGTCGAGGCCGCGCTGGCGCAGGGGCAGCGGGTTTTCGGAGAAAACTACGTTCAGGAAGCGCAAGGAAAATGGCCCGATCTGCGCGTGCGTTTCGCCGATGTCGCGCTGCATATGATCGGCCCGTTGCAAAGCAACAAGGCCAAGGCGGCGGCAGAGCTTTTCGACGCGATCCACAGCCTTGACCGCGCCAGCCTGCGCGACAAGCTGGCAGCACAGGCGCAGTCGCGCGGTGCTTCGCCCGATCTGTTCATCCAGATCAATACCGGGTCCGAACCGCAAAAGGCAGGCGTGGACCCTGCCGATGCCGATGCCTTCATCGCCTCTGTCCGCGCCAGCGATCTGCCGGTGCGGGGCCTGATGTGCATTCCCCCTGAAGGGCAGGACAGCCGACCCCATTTCCGCGAACTGGCGGCCATTGCGGCGCGCAACGGTCTGGCGGGCCTGTCGATGGGGATGAGCAGCGATTTCGAGAACGCAATTACTGAAGGCGCCACGCATATCCGTGTGGGTTCGGCGCTGTTCGGCGCGCGGGGCTAGGGCGATGCGTCTGGCGCTGGTCCTGCTGGCCTGCCTGCCGCTGCCCGCCCTTGGCGAGGACTGGATCGTCCGGCTGGGGGAGCGTCAGATCGGCAGCGTCACTTTCGAGACCGGCGCCAAGGGCGCGTTGCAGATCGCATCGACACTGGATGCAACGCCGCTGGGTCTGGCCGATGGCAGTTTCACCGCCCGCAGCTTTGCCGCCCTGACGCCCGATGGCCGCGCCGTCACGCAGTATCTGAGCGAATCACGATCCGCGCGGGAGGCGCGCAACATCTCGGTCCTGACCGATGCGGGGCGGGTTCTGGAAACGCAGATTGAACCCCCCGGTGAGGCCACGGCCCTGTCCGATCCGGCGGTGGTGCAAGGGGTGGTCCTGAACCCGGTCGAGGCCTTTGCGCGGCTGGTCACCTCGACCGATTGCCCCGATGCGCTGCGCTATTATGACGGGCGGCGGGTGGTGGCGATTGCACTGGCCGAAAGGGTCGAACAGGCGGACGGCCTGCGCTGCGCGATGGATTATCGCGTGACGGACGGCCCGGGCCATCTGTCGCCGCTGCGCTTTCGTCAGGTGGCGATGGAACTGGATTATTCCGGGGCGGGGCCCTTCACCCTTCGCCGGATCACGATGACGGCGGCGGGGTTTTCGGTCTCGCTGGCGCGCTAGCCCCGGATTTCCAGCCCCGGATTTCCAGCGTCGTGCCGGGCCGGATCCGGGCGGCCAGCCACAGAAGATCGGGCCGGGAAAAGGCAAGGCACCCGGCGGTGGGGTGGCGCGGCCTGCGCCATGTATGCACAAAAATCGCCGAACCGCGCCCCGGCACCGCATCGGGATGGTTCCAGTCGGTCAGCAGGATCAGATCATAAAGCGGATCAGGCCGCGACAGGCGTTCATGCCCGAATGGATGCGGCGCGCGGACCGGGTGATTATAGGCCGGGTCGCGCAGATCATCCGACCACAGATCCCGCGGCCCGATGGGCACGGCCCAGCCCGGCAGGCGGGCAGGCGCAATCCGGTCGGGCCGGAACAGCATACCGACAATCCGGTGCAGCCCGGCAGGTGTCGCCCCGTCCCCCTCGCACTTTTGCGCGGCAGGCACGATCCCGCCCCGCCCGATGGATGCCGCCAGACGCCGCCCCGCGAACTGCACGCCCCAGCGGGTTGCCAGAATCGTGCCGGGGTGAATCACAGCAAATGCCCGGATTTGCGCGCCTTGGTCGCCAGATAATCCGCATTCTGCGCGGTCTGGCCCACCTGCAGCGGCACCCGTTCGGCGACGGAAATGCCCATCGCCTCCATCATCGCGATCTTGGCGGGGTTGTTGGTCAACAGCCGCACGGCGGAAAACCCCATTTCCCGCAGGATCGAGGCCCCAAGCCGGAAATCGCGTTCATCATCCTCGAACCCCAGCCGGTGATTGGCCTCGACCGTGTCAAAGCCCTGATCCTGCAGCGAATAGGCGCGCAGCTTGTTGGCAAGGCCGATGCCGCGCCCCTCCTGATTGAGATAGAGCAGAACGCCGGCACCTTCGGCCCCCATCCGGGCAAGGGCGGCGCGCAGTTGCGGGCCGCAATCGCATTTCAGACTGCCCAGTACATCGCCGGTGAAACAGGCCGAATGCAGCCGCGCCAGAACCGGACGGGCGCGGTCGGGCTGGCCGATTTCGATGGCGTAATGTTCCGGCCCGCCATCCTCGGGGCGGAAGACATGAACCCGTCCGGCATCCGAGGCGACCATCGGCAGGCGCGCGGCGGCGACCGGATGCAGCGGTGAGGCGCGCAAAAGTTCGGGCGCGATATCGGCCAGCGCCAGACGGGTCAGATCGGGATCGGTCAGCGCATGGACCCGCACCAGCAAAAGCGCAGGCAGAAGCTGCGCCGATTTCACCAAGGCCAGTCCGGCGCGGTGCAGGGCAGGTGATCCGTTGCGCAAGGGGCGGAACGGCCCCTTCATCGGGCGGGCCAGATCCTGCGCCGGATCGGCCATGGCAAGGATCCATGCCAGATCGGCCTCGTCCGGCAGGGCGAAGCGGGCAATATCCCCGTCATAGACCGGGCTGCGCAGGGTTTCGGCGCGGCGCGCACTCAGCACCAGTTCCGGCTGACCAAGGGCGCGCAACTGCGCCAGCCTGCCTGCCGTCAGCGGTTCCGCCGCGATGACCAGCGCCGCCGCCCCCGCCTCGGTCAGAACCACGGGAACGCCCATACGCAGATCGCCCCGCGCGCGGGTCAGGCGTTCGACTGTGGAAAGCGCAAGAACCATGGCGCATCCTTCCCGCGCTTTCCGGTCATGTGCAAGCACGGCAATTTGAAACATACGCGCTTTTTGCGACACGAGCGCGTGATTTTCCTGCCACAAATCTTGATGACACAGGGGCACAGGCGCATGTCGAAGCCAAGGAATGATGGAGGATGCCATGGCTGCGCTGCGCAAGATACTGCTGGTGGATGATGACGAGGACCTGCGCGAGGCGCTGAGCGAACAGCTTGTCATGACCGAGGATTTCGATGTGTTCGAGGCCGGTAGCGGCGCCGAGGGCATGGAGAAGGCCAAGGCCGCGCTTTACGATCTGGTCATCCTTGATGTTGGCCTGCCCGATACCGACGGGCGGGAGGTGTGCCGCCGGATGCGCAAGGCGGGGGTGAAATGCCCCATCCTGATGCTGACGGGCCATGACACCGATGCCGATACGATCCTCGGGCTGGATGCCGGGGCGAATGACTATATCACCAAGCCGTTCAAGTTCCCGGTTCTTCTGGCCCGCATCCGGGCGCAACTGCGCCAGCATGAACAATCCGAGGACGCGATTTTTCAGCTTGGGCCCTATACGTTCAAACCCGCGCAGAAAATGCTGCTGGACGAAAAGGATCGCAAGATCCGCCTGACCGAGAAAGAGACCAATATCCTGAAGTTCCTGTACCGCGCGAGCCAGAGCGTGGTGGCCCGCGATGTGCTGCTGCATGAGGTCTGGGGTTATAATGCGGGGGTCACGACCCACACGCTTGAGACGCATATCTACCGCCTTCGTCAGAAGATCGAACCCGATCCGTCAAACGCCCGGCTGCTGGTGACCGAGTCCGGTGGTTACCGACTTGTGGCCTAAGCGCCATATCTTGCCTATTTTCCGGGCGACCGGGAACCATATGCAACTTTATGGGGTATAGTTAACAGGCGGATGAAATTCAGTTCCCCTTGTCGCGTCGGGGTTATGGCGCGGCATCCTCCCTGTTGGACCTGGCCGGGCTTTATGCCCGGCCTTTTTTTGCGCTTCGGGTTTCGGTGCTGCGGCTTCATCCGCAGCTTCTTCCGACGGGGCAGGGGGGCTGTCTGCCCCCCTCGGCCCTGACGGGCCTCACCCCCCGAGGATATTTGTAGACAGAAAAATCCGCCGGGGACGGAAGATCAGACGATCACTTCTTGTGCCTGCTGTTCCCCGACGCCGAAAACCCGCTTGTAGCGCGCGATTTCCGCCTCGGGGCCCATGGCCTTGTTGGGATTGTCCGACAGTTTCACCGTCGGCCTTCCATCGGCGGCCACGGCCTTGCAGACAAGGCTGAACGGGGCCAGCCCGTCGCCCGCAACCAGCCCCCGGAAATCATTGGTCAGCATCGTGCCCCAGCCGAAGGACACCTTGACCCGTCCGGCGAAACGGCGCTGCAACTCCTCGATCTTCTCGACATCCAGCCCGTCCGAGAAGATCACCAGCTTGTCGCGCGGGTTCTCGCCCCGCGCGGTCCACCAGTCGATGGCGGTTTCCGCGCCCAGTGCCGGATCGCCGCTGTCGATGCGGATCCCGGTCCAGGCCGCAAGCCAGTCGGGCGCGCGGTCCAGAAAGCCCTTGGTGCCATAGGTATCGGGCAGCATGATGCGCAGATTGCCGTCATGTTCCTCATGCCAGTCGGCCAGCACCTGATAGGGGGCCTGCGCCAGCGCCGCATCATCGGGCGCCAGCGCGGAATAGACCATCGGCAGTTCATGCGCATTGGTACCGATGGCCTCAACCTCGCGCCGCATCGCGATCAGGCAGTTCGATGTGCCGGCAAAGGCCCCGCCCAACCCTTCCTGCAGCGCCTGAACGCACCAGTCCTGCCACATGAAGGAATGCCGCCTGCGCGTGCCGAAATCGGCAAGGCGCAGGCCGTCGACCGCGCGCAGCCGCTCAACCTTTTCCCAAAGCCGCGTCATCGCGCGGGCGTAAAGCACCTGCAATTCGAACCGCCCCATGCTGCGCAGCACCGCGCGGGACCGCAGTTCCATCAGCACCGCCAGCGCAGGAATTTCCCACATCATCACCTCGGGCCAGCGTCCCTCGAAGGTCAGTTCATACTGGCCATCGCGCTTTTCCAGATGATAGGGCGGCAGTTGCAGCCCCTCGAACCATTCCATGAAATCCGGGCGGAACATCTGCCGCTTGCCGTAAAAGGTGTTGCCGCGCAGAAAGGTGCTTTCGCCACGCGACAGGCGCAGGCTGCGGATATGGTCAAGCTGTTCGCGCAACTCTCCCTCATCCACCAGATCCGCCAGCCGGATGGATTTCGTCCGGTTGATCAGGCTGAAGGTTACAGTGGTGTCGGGCTTGTTGCGAAAGATCGACTGACACATCAGAAGCTTGTAGAAATCGGTGTCGATCAGCGACCGCACAATCGGGTCGATCTTCCATTTGTGATTGTAGACGCGCGTGGCGATATCGACCATTTCAGGGGCTCCGTTCGGGCGGCGGCTGTCAGGACAGGCGGACGCCGGCGGCGCGCATCTGGTCGGACATGGTGGCAAGCGATCCGTCAAGGTCGATGGCGCGGCACAGATCCATCCGCACCGTGACCTCATATCCCAGACGGGCGGCATCAAGCGCCGAAAAGGCGACGCAGAAATCGGTGGCAAGCCCCGCCAGCACCAGACGGTTGATCCCCCGGTCCCGAAGATAGCCGTCCAGCCCGGTGGCGGTGCTGCGATCATTCTCGAAAAAGGCGGAATAGCTGTCGATGGCGGGACGGAAGCCTTTGCGGATCACCAGATCGGCGCGCCGCGTGTCCAGTGCCGCATGAAATTCCGCGCCCGCGCTGCCCTGCACGCAATGACGCGGCCAGAGAACCTGCGAACCATAAGGCATGTCCGTCATGGAAAAGGGTGCAGCACCGGGGTGATTTTCGGCAAAAGAGGCGTGATCGGCCGGGTGCCAGTCCTGCGTCAGCACCACCGCCGTAAAATCCGCCATCGCCGCATTGATGCCGGGCAGGATCGCATCGCCATCCGCCACCGCCAGCGCGCCACCGGGGCAGAAATCATTCTGCACATCAATGACGATCAGCGCCTCATCCGGCAATGTCTTGTCCGGTCCGGCCATGACCTGTCCCTCCGCCTGTCCCTGCCTTGGGGTAAGCCGCGCATCGGGGGGCGTCAAGCGCGGGACTTGCAAATCGGCGGGCTTCGCGCCAAGGGACGGGAATGATCGTGATTGCAGCCCTCTATCATTTTACCCGTTTCGACGACCCTGCAGCGCTCTGCGCGCCCCTGCGCGCGATTGGCGCGGAAGGCGGGGTTCGCGGCTCATTGCTGATCGCGGCCGAGGGGATCAATGGCACCATCGCAGGGACGCGCGCCGGCATTGACGCGATGCTGGCCCATATCCGCGCGCTGCCGGGCTGTGCCGGGCTGGACTGGAAGGAAAGCCATGCCGAGATGCAGCCCTTCGGGCGGCTGAAGGTGCGGCTGAAACGTGAAATCGTCACCATGGGCCAGCCCGATATCGACCCCGGCACAAGGGTCGGGCATTATGTTGATCCGGTTGACTGGAACGCATTGATCGCGTCGCCCGATGTGGCGGTGATCGACACGCGCAATGATTATGAGGTCGGGATTGGCCAATTTTCGGGCGCGGTGGACCCCGGAACCCGCAGTTTCCGCGATTTTCCGCAATGGTGGCAGGACAATCGCGACCTGTTCCGGGGCAAGCGCATCGCGATGTATTGCACCGGCGGCATCCGCTGTGAGAAATCGACGAATTACCTGCTGGGGCAGGGGGTGGAGGATGTCTTTCACCTCAGGGGCGGTATCCTGAAATATCTTGAGGAAGTGCCCGAGGCCGAAAGCCTGTGGCAGGGGGAATGCTATGTGTTCGACGGGCGGGTGTCGGTCGGGCATGGGCTGGTGCCCGGCCCGCATGTCACCTGCCATGCCTGCCGCCGCCCGCTGTCACCCGCGGACCGCGCCCATCCCGATTATCAGGAAGGCGCGCAATGCCATCACTGCAAGGATGAATATTCCGAGGACGACCGCGCCCGGTTCCGCGAACGCGCCCGCCAGATCGCGCTGGCAGCAGCGCGGGGTCAGCGGCATCTGGGGCAGGACTGACCGCCCGCGCCCTGTGCCGAACGGCTTGACCCTGCAGGTAGGACGTGCTGTTTCATCTTGGTAAAAATACCGCCGCCGGAGGCGCAGGCCAGCCAGAGGCACACGCTCTCTGACCCCCGTCCTGACCCCGCCGCGCCCGGCCCCAGCAATGCCAAAGGCCCGATCATGACCGAAGCGACCTTTTCCGACCTGCGCGGACAATCCGTCTTCATCACCGGGGGCGGGTCCGGTATCGGTGCGGCGATCACCGAGGCTTTCCTGCGGCAAGGCGCGAATGTGGCCTTCGTCCAGCGCTCTGACGCGACCGCCTTTTGCGATGCGATGGAAGCGGCGACCGGCCAGCGCCCGCTTTTCCTGCAATGCGATATCACCGATACGGGCGCATTGGGGGCCGCAATCGCGGCAGCATCGGCGGCCCATGGCCCGGTGCGGGTGCTGGTCAACAATGCCGCGAACGACCAGCGCCATGCGACGCTGGACGTGACCGAGGAATTTTTCCAGTGGTCACTGGATATCAACCTCAAGGCCTATTTCTTTGCCGCGCAGGCGGTGATTCCGGGCATGCAGGCCGCAGGCGGCGGGTCGATCGTGAATTTCTCCTCGATCAGCTACATGATGGGCAATGCGGGTTATCCGGTCTATGCGGCGGCCAATGCCGCGATCAATTCGCTGTCGCGCAGTCTGGCGCGGGAATTCGGCGCTGACCGGATCCGGGTCAATGCGCTGATGCCGGGCTGGGTGCTGACGCAGAAACAGAAAGACCTTTGGGTGACGCCCGAAGGGCTGGAGGCGCATCTGGCGCGGCAATGTCTGAAGGACACGCTGGCGCCCGAGGATATCACCGGGGGCGTGCTGTTCCTTGCGTCGGATCTGTCGCGCATGATGACCGGGCAGGCGCTGGTCATCGATGGTGGCGTGGTGGTGACGGGATGACCGGCATGGTGAACGGAATCGCGGCCAAGTCCGTAGCCGAAGGGAATGCCGCCGGGCGCATCGCCCCTGACTGGATTGCGGTGGACTGGGGCACCTCGAACCTGCGCGTGACCGCGATGGGCCCCGAGGGGCCGCTGGCCACACGCGGATCGGATCAGGGCATGGGACAGCTTGCGCCCGACGGGTTCGAACCTGCGCTGCTGGCGCTGATTTCCGACTGGCTGCCCGCGACGGGGCAGATGCCGGTCATGGTCTGCGGCATGGCGGGCGCGAGGCAGGGCTGGGTCGAGGCGCGCTACCGCGCCGTGCCCTGCACCCCGCTGGATGCGGGCGCGCTGACGCCGGTGCCGACCCGCGACCCCCGGCTGGAAGTCCGGATCGCACCGGGCCTGTCCCAGGCCGACCCGGCCGATGTGATGCGGGGGGAGGAAACCCAGATTGCGGGCGCGCTGACGCTGGATCCCGGTTTCGACGGGGTGATCTGCCTGCCGGGTACGCATTCGAAATGGGCCCATGTCAGCGCAGGCGAGGTGGTCAGTTTCCAGACCTTCCTGACGGGTGAGCTGTTCGCCCTGCTGTCGGAACAATCGGTGCTGCGGCACGGGCTGGCGGGCGGCGACGGGTTTGAGGAAGACGCCTTTGACGCGGCGCTGTCCGATGCGCTGTCCCATCCGCACCGCTTTGCCGCGCGGTTGTTCGGGCTGCGGGCCGAGGGGCTTTTGTCCGGTCTGACGCCGGTTGCGGCGCGCTCGCGCCTTTCGGGGCTGCTGATCGGCGTCGAACTGGCCGCCGCGCGCCCTTATTGGCTGGGTCAGCCCGTCACCCTTGTCGGGGCAGAGAAGCTTTCTGCCCTTTATGCCCGTGCCTTGGCCCAGCAGGGTATCACGGCGCGTCAACTCTCCGGTCCGGCCTCGGCGCTGGCCGGGCTTGCCAGCCTGCGGAGGCCCTGATGACCCTTCCCCTGATCGCCATTCTGCGTGGTATCACGCCCGCCGAGGCCCTGCCGGTGGCCGAGGCCCTGATTGCAGCGGGCATCACGTCGATCGAGGTGCCGCTGAACTCGCCTGACCCGCTGGACTCCATCGCCGCCATGGCGCGGGAATTCCGCGACCGCGCCCTGATCGGCGCGGGCACGGTGCTGACCGTGGCGCAGGTGCAGGATGTGGCGGCGGCAGGCGGGCGGCTGATCGTGTCCCCCAATACCGACGCCGAGGTGATCCGCGCCACGGTCGCGGCGGGCATGGCAAGCTGGCCCGGGGCGCTGACCCCGACCGAATGTTTCGCGGCCCTTGGCGCCGGTGCGACGGGGATCAAGATCTTCCCTTCTTTCCTGATGGGTTGTGAAGGCTTGCGCGCCATCCGCGCGGTGCTGCCACCGGGCACACAGGTCTATGCTGTGGGCGGTGTCGGGCCTGCGAATTTCGCCGAATGGCGCGGCGCGGGCGCCGACGGGTTCGGCATCGGCACGGCGCTGTATCGCCCGGGTCAGCCGGTTGCCGAGATCGCGGCCAATGCCCGCGCGCTGGTCACCGCATGGAGGGGGATGGAATGACAGATCCGGCACAGGGTTATGAAATCGCTGATGACCGGCGCTGCGAATTGGGCGAGGGGCCGCTGTGGCATCCGCTGCGCGAACAGCTTTACTGGGTCGACATTCTGGGCAAGCGGCTGCTGACGCAGGAAAACGGGCAGCCGCGCGAATGGCAATTCGATGAACATGTTTCGGCAGCGGGCTGGATCGGGCGGGATGCGCTGCTGATCGCCTCGGAAACCGCGCTGTTCCGCTTCGATCTGGTCACCGGCGCGCGGGAGGATCTGGTGCCGCTTGAGGCCGACAATCCGGTGACGCGGTCGAATGACGGACGCGCGGACCCCTGGGGCGGTTTCTGGATCGGCACCATGGGGAAGGCGGCGGAAAAGGCGGCCGGATCAATCTGGCGCTATTACCGGGGGGAGTTGCGCCGCATCTTCCCCGGGATCAGCATCACCAATGCGATCTGCTTTTCGCCCGATGCCGGTTTCGCCTGTTTCACCGATACCGACAGTTGCCAGATCCGGCGGGTCGCACTGGACGGGCAGGGCTGGCCGGTCGGCGATCCGGTGGTGCATGTCGATACGCGGGCGGGCGGGCTGCGCCCGGATGGCGCAGTGTTCGACCGGCAGGGCAATATCTGGGTTGCCCATTGGGGCGCGGGCTGCGTTGCGGCTTATGACCCGTCAGGCCAGCCCCTGACGCGGATCGACCTGCCGGTGCGCCAGCCCTCCTGTCCCGGGTTCGGGGGGGCTGACATGACCACGCTGTACGTCACCTCGGCGCAGAAAGGCATGACCGAGGCCGCGCGCGCCGAGCAGCCGCATTCGGGCAAGCTGTTCCGCATCGAGACGGAATTTCGCGGGCAATACGAACATCAGGTCATTCTTTGACTCCGACAGGGCAAGCCGAGGGCTGAGGGATAGGCCAAGGTCTGCGGCGATTGTGTCGCAGACAATTCCGGCATTGACCCCGGATCGGCGCAGGTTCACCTTGCGCGCCGGTTCAGGAGCCTTCCCATGCAACAGAAATCCCCCCTTATCACCCCGGTATTGGTCGCGGGGTGCATCATCCTGATGCTGTCCTTTGCGGTGCGGGCCAGTTTCGGCGTGTTCCAGATCCCGATTGCCGATGAATTTGGCTGGCTGCGGTCGGATTTCTCGATGGCCATCGCGATCCAGAACCTTGCCTGGGGGATCGGGCAGCCGATCTTTGGCGCCTTCGCCGAACGCTTCGGGGATCGCCGCGCGATCATCCTGGGCGCCCTGATCTATGCGGCGGGGCTGATCCTGTCCTCTTTCGCGGTGACGCCGGGCCAGCATCATGTGCTGGAAATCCTTGTCGGTTTCGGCGTCGCGGGCACCGGGTTTGGCGTGATTCTGGCCGTCGTCGGGCGCGCGGCCAGTGCGGAAAACCGGTCAATGGCGCTGGGCATCGCGACGGCGGCGGGATCGGCGGGGCAGGTCTTCGGCGCCCCCACGGCGGAATTCCTGTTGCAAAGCTATACTTGGCAAACGGTGTTCGTGATCTTTGCAGTGGTCATTCTGGCCAGCCTGCTGGCGCTGCCCTTCATGCGCGCGCCGGTCACCGCAACCAAGGCGGAACTTGAGGAAACGCTGGGTCAGGTGCTGCGGCGGGCCTTTCGCGATCCGTCCTATACGCTGATCTTTCTGGGATTCTTCTCCTGCGGTTATCAGCTTGCCTTCGTCACCGCGCATTTCCCGGCCTTCGTGACCGAGATGTGCGGACCCATCGACCCGAACGGATCGCTGGCGGCCATCGGCGTGACGACAACCTCGGCGCTGGGGGCGGTGGCCATCGCGCTGATCGGGCTGGCCAATATCGTGGGCACGCTGACGGCGGGCTGGCTGGGCAAGCGCTATTCCAAGAAATACCTGCTGGCCGGGATCTATACCGGGCGCACGATCATCGCGGCGCTGTTCATCCTGCTGCCGATGACGCCGACGACGGTCGTGCTGTTCTCGGTCTCAATGGGGGCGTTGTGGCTGGCCACGGTGCCGCTGACCTCGGGGCTGGTCGCGCATATCTACGGGCTGCGCTATATGGGCACGCTTTACGGTCTGGTGTTCTTCAGCCATCAGCTGGGGTCATTCCTGGGCGTCTGGCTGGGCGGCCGGATGTATGACATCACCGGCGATTACACACTGGTCTGGTGGATCGGCGTGGGGGTCGGGGCGTTTTCGGCCATCGTGCATCTGCCGATCCGCGAGCGCCCGATGGACCTGCGCCCGGCCTGACGCGGCCCCGTTCTGCCCCGGCGGCGCATGGCGCGGCCGGGGAAGCCTCCGGCGGAGGTACTTGGGCCATGTGAACGCCGGAAGGGCGCAGGTTTCAGACCGCGATATTGTCGATCAGGCGCACGCCGCCCAGATGGGCTGCGGCCAGCATCCGGGCCGGGGCGGACAGGTCCTGCACCCGGTCCAGCGTCGCCGCCGAACGCAGTTCAAGATATTCGACCGAGGCGAAACCGGCCTCGACCAGCTGCGCGCGGGCGGTTTTCATCGTCTCCGGCACCGGCGCGCCAGCCCGGATCAGGGCGGCGCTTTCCTGCATGATCCGATGCAGGGCGGGGGCGATGGCGCGGGCGGCAGGATCCAGCCTGCGGTTGCGCGAGGACATGGCCAGCCCGTCGGTTTCGCGGATCGTTTCACAGCCGACCACGGTCAGCGGCAGGTTCAGATCGGCCACGAAACGCTGCACGATCTGCAATTGCTGCCAGTCCTTCTGCCCGAAATAGGCGCGATCCGCCTCGGTCATGCCGAAGAGTTTCGTGACCACGGTCGCCATTCCGTCGAAATGGCCGGGCCGGTGCTCGCCCTCCATCGGGGCGGAAAGGCCCGAAACCGAAACCGTAGTGGCAAAGCCGGGGGGATAAACCTCCTCCGGGGGCGGGGACAGCACCGCATCGACCCCCAGCGGCGCAAGAAGGGCCAGATCCTCGTCTTCGGTGCGGGGATATTTCGCCAGATCCTCGGTGCTGTTGAACTGTTTGGGATTGATGAAAATGGTGACGATCACCCGGCTGCATTCGGCACGGGCGGCGCGCACAAGGCTCAGATGGCCTTCATGCAGGGCGCCCATGGTGGGGACGACCCCGACGGTTTCATTCGCGCGTTTCCAGCCCGCGACAAGCGGGCGCATCATTGCAACGCGGCGCAGAACGGGGGGCGGCATGATCGGGGGGCGGGTCATGATCTGTTGCCTTTCGGCTGCGGGGCGGTATCGGCGAAACTGTGTTCGGCGCCGGGAAACTGGCCCGCGCGCACCTCATCGGCATAGGCGCCGATCGCGGTCGCGGCATCGGCGCCCAGACTGGCATAGCGCTTGACGAATTTCGGCCGGAAATCGGTGAAAAGCCCCAGCATGTCGTCGATGACCAGAATCTGCCCGTCGCAATCGGGACCTGCCCCGATGCCGATGGTGGGGATGGCCAGATCGCGCGTGATCTGCCCGGCCAGCGTTGCCGGCACCTTTTCCAGCACTACGGAAAACGCCCCGGCAGCCGCCACGGCGCGGGCATCCGCCATGACCGTTTCAGCCTCGGCATCGCGTCCCACGACCTTGTAGCCGCCCAGTGTGTTGACCGATTGCGGCGTCAGTCCGATATGGGCCATGACCGGCACACCGCGCGCGGTCAGAAAGGCGATGGTTTCGGCCATATGCTGCCCGCCTTCCAGTTTCACCGCCGGGGCGCCGGTTTCGGCCATCAGCCTTGCGGCATTGCGGAAGGCCTGTTGGGGGCTTTCCTCATAGCTGCCGAAGGGCATGTCGATCACCGCCAGCGATCTGGTCAGCCCGCGCATCACAGCCTGTCCATGCAGGATCATCATCTCCATCGTCACGCCCAAGGTCGAGGGCAGCCCGTGGATCACCATGCCCAGACTGTCACCCACCAGAACCAGATCGCAATGCGGATCGACCAGCCGGGCAACCGGGGTGGTATAGGCCGTCAGGCAGACCAAGGGTGCGGCCCCCTTGCGGGACTGGAAATCGGCGGGAAGGGGGGGGCGGACCGGGGTTTGGGCGCTCATCCGTCAAGGCTCTCCGTCTTGGATATCGGCTGGGGGTCTCGGCTGGGTCTCGGCGCGGGCGTTATACCGGGCCGGGGCGGGGGGGGCCAGAGGGAAGCGGTGACCTAAGGGAAAGAACACCGGGGGGAAAGAACGCCGAGGGGAAGGAAAGACCGGGGCGCGGCGGGACAAGGCGGGGCCTTGCCGGATGCCGGGCTTTCGGTCAAAGCTGCCTGCGAAACCGCCAACGACGGAGACCCCTGATGACCACCCCCCTGATCCTGCGGATGGACCGCGACAGCGTGCCTGTGGAAGAGGAACGCCCCGCCCCGGACCGGCTGATTTCCGGGGATCCGGTGCACCGGACGTGGAATCTGGAAGACAGTGACGGGCTTTATTGCGGGCTCTGGCAGTCGACGCCGGGAAAATGGCGCGTGTCCTATGTGGAATGGGAATATATCCGCATTCTGGAAGGCGTCTCGGTGCTGACCGATGCCGACGGCCACGAGACGCGGCTGGTCGCGGGCGACAGCTGGATCATCCGCCCGGGGTTTGAGGGCACATGGGAGGTGATTGAGACTACGCTGAAGGATTATGTGATCCGGCTCTGATCGGCGCTTGTTCTGCCCTCATGGCGGGGCGCGGCGTCGTCAGGTGACAGGGCGGGTGCGCAGGAACAGGTAAAGCGGCAGGCCGCAGGACAGACCTATGCAGAAGGTCGCGGGTATCGCGGCCAGCGCTGTCCAGTTCTGCCGCACCCGGACCTCGGCCACGATCCAGACCGTCAGCGCAATGGCCGCGATGGTCAGATCCCATGTCAGGCCCGTGGTGGAGGCATTGGCATGCCAAGCCGAGATCAGGCCGGAAAGACCTGTGCCCTCGGCCCGCATATGGGTCACGAACCAATACATCGGATGGACCGCGCCCCAGATCGCCAGCGCCAGATACAACAGGCGCAGCGGCGAGATCACTTGGTGGTGATCCCGAAACGCGCATCCCCGTCGACCGACAGGTTTGCGCCGGGGGCGGTGGGCGCGCCATCGACCCCGCAGGCCGCCAGCAGGACAAGCGCCGTCAGCGCGGCAAAAATGGGACGATGCTTCATTTCAGACGGGCCTTCCAGTCATTGATCCGGGCGCGCACCTGATCGGGTGCCGTGCCCCCGAAAGAGATACGGCTGCGGACGGAATTTTCAACGCCCAGCACATCGAACACATCGGCGCTTATCTGCCCATGCACCGATTGCATCTGCTCCAGCGTCAGATCGGGCAGGTCGATGCCGGCCCTTTCGGCCATGGCGACAAGGCTTCCGGTGATGTGATGCGCGTCGCGGAAAGGCAGGCCCAGTTCCCGCACCAGCCAGTCGGCCAGATCGGTTGCGGTTGAAAAACCGCTGGCGGCGGCGGCGGCAAGGCTGTCGCGGTTGGCGGTCATGTCGCTGACCATGCCGGTCATCGCGGCCAGTCCCAGCATCAGCGTATCGGCCGCGTCAAAAACCTGTTCCTTGTCTTCCTGCATATCCTTGGAATAGGTCAGCGGCAGACCCTTCATCACCGTGAACAGCGCCACCGTCGCCCCGAGGATCCGCCCCAGTTTCGCGCGCAGAAGTTCTGCCGCATCGGGGTTTTTCTTCTGCGGCATGATCGACGATCCGGTCGTCCAGCGATCCGACAATTGCACAAACCGAAACTGGGCCGAGGACCATATGACCAATTCTTCGGCAAAGCGGCTCAGGTGCATTGCACAAATCGAACTTGCAGACAGGAATTCCAGCGCGAAATCCCGATCCGAGACCGAATCGAGGCTGTTTGCCGTGGGCCGGTCAAACCCAAGCGCCTGCGCCGTCATGTTCCGGTCGATAGGAAAGGAGGTGCCCGCCAGCGCCGCCGCCCCCAGGGGGCTTTCGTTCATCCGCGCGCGGGCATCCTGAAACCGCGACCGGTCGCGCGCAAACATCTCGACATAGGCCATCATGTGATGGCCCCAGGTTACGGGCTGGGCGGTCTGCAGATGGGTAAAGCCGGGCATGACCCAATTCGCCCCGGCCTCGGCCTGCGCCAGAAACGCCCGGATCAGCGCCTCAAGCCCCGTGATCGCGGCATCGCACTGGTCGCGGACCCAAAGCCGGAAATCCAGCGCCACCTGATCATTGCGCGACCGCGCGGTGTGAAGGCGACCCGCCGGTTCACCGATAAGCTCCTTCAGGCGTGCCTCCACATTCATGTGGATATCCTCAAGCTCGACCCGGAAGGGGAAGATGCCCATTTCAATCTCTGACAACACCGTGAGAAGCCCTTCCCGGATCGCCTCGGCATCCTTAGAACCGATGATGCCGGTGGCAGCCAGCATCGCGGCATGGGCGCGGGAGCCTTCGATATCCTGACGCGCCAGCCTGCGGTCAAACCCGATGGAGGCGTTGATCGCCTGCATGATGGCGTCATTGCCGGCCTCGAAACGGCCGCCCCACATGGCATTCGCGCCGGGGGCTGCGCTGGCGGGGGATTTGGACAGGGTATCGGTCATGGATCGGCCCTTCGGAGGGAATGGGATGCGCGGTTTTCTGGTGGTGCTTTATACGGCCTTGGCGCTTGGTGCAAATCCGGCGCTGGCCGATGCGACCGCTGCCGCCGCACTGCGCGAGGGCGACATGCGCAAGCTGGCCTTTCACGAGTCGCCGCAACCGGTGCCGCAGGCCGCGCTGGTCGATCTGGCCGAAGCGCCCCGGTCGCTGGACGAATGGCAGGGCCAATGGGTGGTGTTGAATTTCTGGGCGACATGGTGTGCGCCCTGCCGCCATGAGATGCCCGCGCTGGACCGGCTGGCAGCCCTGATGGCGGATGAGGGCGTGGCGGTAGTGACGGTTGCGACCGGGCGCAATCCGGTGCCGGGGATTGAACGGTTCTTTGATGAAATCGGCATGCAGAACCTGCCCGCGCTGCGCGACCCGAAATCCGAACTGGCACGCGCCATGGGCGTTCTGGGCCTGCCGGTCACGGTGATCCTGAATCCCGAGGGACAAGAGGTCGCGCGGCTGATCGGCGATGCCGAATGGGACAGCGCCAATGCGCAGGCCGTTCTGCGCGCCTTGACGGCCGGTCCCGAGATGTGACCGGTGGGGGGGCATTCGCCTGATATGCCAAGCGCTGCCGGTCACCCCGATCAGGTGAGACGCCAATGGCCCGGCCCCTGTGATGCCATGCTGGGGTCAGGCGCCCGGGGGCGGATCACCGCGCCCGCCACCCAGACCCACCCCCATTCCCATACCCATGCCGCCGCCCCCGGCGGCACCTCCGCCCGCGCCGCCTCCGCCGCCGCCCTGACCGCCACCCTCGCGCCGTCCGCTTCTGCTGCCTCCGCCGGTTGCCGGTCGGGTCGGCCCCTGAAACGGGATCGCCACGCCTGCGGGCACGGGGTCAAGATCCAGCGCCTCGCGGATATAGTTGCGCAGGCTGATCACCAGTTCGGCGGTATGGATGGGCTGGCCCGCCGCCAGATCCGCCGCGGCCTGACCGGCAAGGCGGACATGGGTTTCGGTGCCCAGCAGCAGGATATCCGACAGGGCCGCCTCGACCGCATCGCGGATCCGCCGGGGCCGGTCTGATCCGGTCTGGCCCGCGTTTTCCGGATCTGCCTCGGCCGCAGGATCGGTTCCGGTTTCACGAAGGTCACGCAGATGCAGCGGGCTGACCGTCAGATCGCCGGTGAACGACCCGCCCAGCGTGCGATAGGCCGCCATCAGCGTTCTGAGCCGTTCATTGATCTGGCGGTTGCGCCGCTGCTGACGCTGCTGGATCGTCAGCATCATCAGAACGCGGATGCCGACCCCGATCAGTGTAATCAGCGCAAGCCCCAGCACGGTGCCCAGAATGCCCTGCCAGCTGGTCAGATCAAGAAAGCGCATGGTCGGTCTCCTTGCCCACACGGCCGGAATGGCCGCTTCGGGCGGATTGAACAAAGGCCGGATCAGCCCGCCATCGCCGCGACGTCTGCATGGCGCGGGCAGGACAGCAGATGGTCATTCACCAGCCCCGCCGCCTGCATGAAGGCATAGGTGATCACCGGCCCGCAATAGCCGAAACCAGCCTGTTTGAGGGTCTTCGACAGGATCACCGAGCCGGGTGTCTGGGCCTGCGCCCCGGCCATGGATGCAAGCCCTGTCTGCACCGGGCGCCCGTCGACATGGCCCCAGATCCAGCCCGAGAACCCTTCGCGCGCCTCGATCTCCTGAAAGGCGCGGGCGGCGCGGATCGTGCCCTCGATCTTGCCGCGATGGCGGATGATGCCCGGATCGGCCAGAAGGCGCGTCACCTCGTCCTCCCCCCAACCGGCAATCTGGCCGGGATCGAAGCCGCGAAAGGCCGCGCGGAAATTTTCACGCCGTTTCAGGATCGTATACCAGCTGAGACCGGCCTGAAATCCTTCGAGGATCAGCATTTCCCACAGCGCACGGGAATCGCGTTCCGGCACGCCCCATTCCTGATCGTGATAAGCGACATACAGCGGATCGGTCCCGCACCAGGGGCAGCGCCCGTTTTCCTGATCCAAGGAAGGCCCTCCGAAATGTTCGTTAAGATTTGCGTCAAACCCGCGACCTTTACCACCCCTTTACGCCGTCTGCCGCAGTCTGCCCATGTCAGGGGACACGGCGTCATTACGGAGAGCGGCATGAACCGCAGGGTCAGGACCGATATCGCGTCCGGGCAGGAAAGCCCGCTTGCCGCGGCGATTGCCGCGCAGGATCGCGAAACCATCGCCATGGTGCAGCGGGCCGTGGCGGAAAAACGCTTGCGTCTTGCCTGGCAACCGGTGGTTTCGGCGGCCGATCCGTCGCGTATTGCCTTTCATGAAGGGCTGATCCGGGTGCTGGACGATACCGGCCGCCCGATTCCGGCGCGTGATTTCATCGGCGCGGTCGAGGCGGATGAACTGGGCCGCCAGATCGACTGTGCCGCGCTGGACATGGGGCTGAACACGCTGATCCGTCATCCGTCCCTGCGCATCTCGGTCAATATGTCGGCGCGATCCGTCGGTTATCCGCGCTGGATGCGGATCCTGCGCCGGGCCCTGTCGGCCCATCCCACGCTGGGCGAAAGGCTGATCCTTGAAATCACCGAAAGTTCCGCCATGCTGGTGCCGGAACTGGTGATCGCCTTCATGGATGACATGCAGGCCGAGGGGGTCAGTTTCGCGCTGGATGATTTCGGCGCCGGCCAGACCGCGTTCCGCTATTTCCGCGATTTCTGCTTTGATATCCTCAAGATCGACGGGCAGTTCATCCGCGACGTGCATCGCAACCCCGACAATCAGGCCCTGACCCGGGCACTTTTGTCGATTGGCAGGCATTTCGACATGCTGACGGTCGCGGAATCGGTCGAAACCCCGCAGGATGCCGCATGGCTGCATCAGGCCGGGGCAGGGGGGCTGCAGGGCTTTCTGTTCGGCGCGCCGACCATTCATCCGGCATGGCAGCAGCAGAAATCGGCCTGACCTTTCGTCGCGCGGCGGCTGTAACACTCTGTCATCCCCTCGGGGCGCCGCACTGCGGCAGGGCCTTGCTTTTGCGCCGGTCAGCCCTTAGCCAGAAAGAAAAGGCGCCGGGACATCCCCCGCGCATCGGCCAAGGGAGAGGATCAGAGCCATGACCAATGTCGTGATCGTATCGGCAGCACGAACCGCTGTCGGCAGCTTCAACGGCGCTTTCGCCGCGACCCCGGCGCATGATCTGGGCGCCGCGGTGATCGCCGAAGTCGTGACCCGGGCAGGCGTCGACAAGGCCGAGGTCGAGGAAACCATCCTCGGTCAGGTCCTGACCGCCGGGCAGGGGCAGAACCCCGCGCGCCAGGCGCATATCAAGGCGGGTCTGGCGAAAGAGGCCAGCGCCTGGTCGCTCAATCAGGTTTGCGGATCGGGCCTGCGGGCGGTTGCGCTGGGCGCGCAGCATGTGCAGTTGGGCGACGCCGCCATCGTGGTCGCCGGCGGACAAGAGAATATGAGCCTTTCACCCCATGTCGCGCATCTGCGTGCGGGGCAGAAGATGGGTGATCTGAACTTCATTGACAGCATGATCCGTGACGGGCTCTGGGATGCGTTCAACGGCTATCACATGGGCCAGACCGCCGAGAATGTTGCGAACCAGTGGCAGATCAGCCGCGAGATGCAGGACGAATTCGCGGTTGCCAGCCAGAACAAGGCTGAGGCCGCGCAAAAGGCCGGAAAATTCGCCGATGAGATCGTGGCCTTCACCATCAAGACCCGCAAGGGCGATGTGACGGTCGATGCCGACGAATATATCCGCCATGGTGCCACGATCGAGGCGATGCAGAAACTGCGCCCCGCCTTTGCCAAGGATGGTTCGGTGACGGCGGCCAATGCCTCGGGCCTGAATGACGGCGCGGCAGCGGTGCTGCTGATGACCGAGGAAGAGGCCGCAAAGCGCGGACTGACGCCGCTGGCGCGGATCGCCTCCTATGCCACCGCCGGGCTGGATCCGTCCATCATGGGCGTGGGGCCGATCCATGCCAGCCGCAAGGCGCTGGACAAGGCGGGCTGGAAGGTCGGCGATCTGGGGCTGGTCGAGGCGAATGAGGCCTTTGCGGCGCAGGCCTGCGCGGTCAACAAGGATATGGGCTGGGATCCGGCCATCGTGAACGTGAATGGCGGTGCCATTGCCATCGGCCATCCTATCGGCGCCTCGGGCGCGCGGATCCTCAACACGCTGCTGTTCGAGATGCAGCGTTCGGGCACGAAGAAGGGCCTTGCCACGCTGTGCATCGGTGGCGGCATGGGCGTCGCGATGTGCCTTGAACGGGCCTGACCGCATCGCGGTGTGAAAAAGGCGGGCGCAACAATGTTGCGTCCGCTTTTTCATTTCGATAACACTGTTTCAAATCAACGTCTCGCGGAGGAGAGAACATGTCCAGAATTGCCCTTGTCACCGGAGGATCGCGCGGCATCGGAGCGGCCATTTCCGTGGCCCTGAAAGCTGCAGGCCATACGGTCGCGGCAAATTACGCCGGCAATGACGAGGCGGCAGAGAAATTCACAGCTGAGACGGGTATCAAGACCTATAAGTGGAATGTCGCGGATTACGAGGCCTCAAAGGCCGGGATCGCGCAGGTCGAGGCCGATCTGGGTCCGGTCGACATTGTCGTGGCCAATGCCGGGATCACCCGTGACGCGCCGTTCCACAAGATGACGCCCGAACAGTGGCATCAGGTGATCGACACCAACCTGACCGGCGTGTTCAACACCGTTCATCCGGTCTGGCCCGGCATGCGCGACCGTAAATTCGGCCGCGTCGTCGTGATCTCCTCGATCAATGGGCAGAAGGGGCAGTTCGCTCAGGTGAACTATGCCGCGACCAAGGCGGGCGATCTGGGCATCGTGAAAAGCCTCGCACAAGAGGGCGCGCGGGCTGGCATCACCGCCAATGCGGTCTGCCCGGGCTATATCGCGACCGAAATGGTGATGGCCGTGCCGGAAAAGGTGCGCGACTCGATCATCGCGCAGATTCCGGCGGGACGGCTGGGAGAGCCTGAGGAAATCGCGCGCTGCGTTGCCTTCCTGGTGTCCGAGGATGCAGGATTCATCAACGGATCCACCATCAGTGCAAATGGCGCGCAGTTCTTCGTCTGATCTGGACCATCTTGCAGTGATCCGCAAAGGGGGCGCCGATCCGGTCGCCCCCTTTTTACATTGCAGGTTTCCGGGGCAATGGGCTATGCGCCGCGCCGCGCCGAAGGGGGCAGCGCCCCCGATGATGCACTGTCCGCCAAAGCGCAATCTGTGGCTCAGGCCTGGCGCAGCCGCCCCGCCAGAACTGAGGCGATGAAACACAGCGCCGCCACGGTGACGATCGAGGGCCCGGCAGGCGTGTCAAAGCGCAAGGAGGCCCAAAGCCCGCCCAGCACCGCCCCCGCCCCGGCCAGCACGGCAAGGGCGGCCATCGTTTCGGGGCTGCGGGCCAGTCCGCGCGCCGTCGCCGCCGGAATGATCAGCATGGCTGCGATCAACAGCGCCCCCACGATCTTGATCGCCACCGCCACCACCACCGCCAGCGCCAGTGTCAGCACCAGACGCTCCCGGTCCGGGTTCACGCCTGCGGCATGGGCCAGATCCGTGCTCAACGTGGCGGTCAGCAGGCTTTGCCAGCGCCAGATCAACAGTCCCGCCACCAAGAGCGACCCGCCCCAGATCCAGCCCAGATCGGCCCGCGAGACGGCAAGGATATCGCCGAACAGCAGCGCCGAAAGATCGGTGCGCATCCCCGGCAGGAAGCTGACCGCGACCAGTCCGAAGGCCAGCGCCGAATGCGCCAGCACGCCAAGCGTCGTATCCATCGCCCAGCCCCGGGCCGACAGGGTGGAGACCGTCGCCGCCATGGCCAGCGCCACCAGCAATGTGCCCGCCCCGACCGGAAGGTTCGTTGCCAGCGCCAGCGCCACGCCCAGAATGGCCGCATGGCTGGTCGCATCCCCGAAATAGGCCATCCGCCGCCAGACCACCATTGCCCCCAGCGGCCCCGTGGCAAGGCTGAGCCCAAGCCCGGCAAGGGCAGCGCGTGTCAGGAAATCGTCAAGCATGATGCGGACCTGTCCCCGAATGCCCTTCGCCTGCATGGCCTGCCGCAGTATATTCCTTCGCGGCATGATCCTTCGCCGCATGATCGGGTGCCGAATGGTCATGATCACAGGCCGCATCATGGTGATGCGCCAGTCCCGGCCCGTGATTATGGTCATGGTCATGGCGGTAAAGCGCCAGCGCGCCTTGCGTGCCATAGCCGAACAGCGCGCGATACTCCGGCGCGTCCCGCACCACCTGCGGCGTGCCCTCGCAGCAGACATGACCGTTGAGACAGATCACCCGGTCTGACGCCGCCATGACCACATGCAGGTCATGGCTGACCATCAGCACCGCCGCCCCGGTCTCGGCCCGCACATCGGCGATCAACTGGTAAAACGCCGCCTCTCCGGGCTGGTCCAGCCCCTGTGTCGGCTCATCCAGCACCAGAAGTTCGGGCCGCCCGATCAGCGCCCGCGCGAACAGCACCCGCTGCAACTGCCCGCCCGACAGGTCCACCAGTTGCCGTTCCGCCACTGCGCCCACGCCGCAGCGATCCAGCGCCGCCGCCGCCTCGGCATCGCTGACCCGGCGCGGCAGCGACAGAAAGCGCCGTGCCGTCATCGGCAGGCTGCGGTCGATGGCCAGACGCTGCGGCACATAGCCGATCCGCAGCCCCGCCTTGCGCATCACCCGGCCGGAACTGGCGGGCTGAATGCCCAGCATCGCACGCAGCAGCGTCGATTTTCCCGATCCGTTCGGACCGACAATGGTCACGATCTCAGAGGCTGAAACCGACAGGTCGATATCGCGCAGCACCTCTGCCCCGCCAAAGCGCACAGCCAGCGATTGCACCGAGACCAGTGTCATGCCGCGTCCCTGCAGGCCGGGCACAGGCCCAAAGCCTCGATATTGCTGCGCTCGATGACAAAGCCCAGTTTGTCCGCTGTGGTATCAAGGGCACTGCGCACCGCATCGGCCGGGGCCTCGGCCACGGCATTGCACTGGCGGCAGATCAGAAAGGCGGGCGCATGATCCTGCCCCGAATGGCGGCAGGCGGTAAAGGCATTCAGCCGCCGGACACGATGGGCAAGCCCATGATCTACAAGGAATTCCAGCGCCCGATAGGCAACGGGCGGCTGGTTGCCGAATCCGTCCGCGGCCAGACGTTCCAGAACTTCATACGCCCCCAGCGCGCGGTGATCCTCCAGCAGGATTTCCAGCGTGCGGCGGCGCACCGGGGTCAGGCGGACCTTGCGACCGGCCAGAATCTCTTCCGCCCGCGCCAGCCCTTCACCGGCGCAGCGGTGATGGTCATGTTTGGCAAAGGCCGGATCGTCCTTTGGCGGGGGCGGGGTGTGATCATGCATATTCAAACCTTGACCTGTTATGATATTACATAGATATGAGGGGCCGACCCAACAAGCCCTGAGGATGTTTCCATGCGTTATACCATAGCCCTTTCGCTGGCCAGCCTTCTGACCTCGACCGCTGCCCTTGCCGAAGTGCCGCGTGTCGTGACGGATGTGCCGCCGGTCCATTCCCTTGTCGCCATGGTGCTGGGCGATCTGGGGGAACCGGGGCTTGTGATGGACAGGGGCGGCAATGCGCATGATCTGCAACTGCGCCCGTCACAGGCGGCGATGATCGCCGAGGCGCAGCTTGCCATCTGGGCGGGCGCGGCCATGGCGCCCTGGATGGACCGCGCCTTGACGGGGCTTGGTGCCGATGTCCCGCGCCTGACGCTGCTGGAGACCGAGGGCACGCGGTTGCGTGACTTCGGCGCGGCGCAGGACGCAGAACCCGGGCATGACGGTCACGACCACGGTGAGCATGACCATGACGCGGAGCATGAAGGCCATGACCATGACCACGCACATGATGATCATGATCATGACCATGCCGGGGAACCGGGTCACGACCACGACCACGCGCATGAGGATCACGCCGGACATGATCATTCCGGACATTCCCATGACGGAATTGACCCGCACGCTTGGCTTGATCCGCACAATGCCGGACATTGGCTGGGTCTGATCGCCGCCGAGCTTTCGCGTCTTGATCCCGATAACGCCGCCACCTATGCCGCCAATGCCACGGCCGGGGCTGACCGTATCGCCACCCTTGAGGCCGAGATTGCCGCGACGCTTGCCCCGGTGCAGGACCGCCCTTTCGTCGTGTTCCACGATGCCTATGGCTATTTCGCGCATGAATTCGGTCTGAATGTTGCAGGCGCGGTGCGACTGGGCGATGCCTCCTCCCCCGGTGCGGCGCGGTTGCGCGAGTTGCGCGCGGGGCTTGAGGGCGGCTTTGCCCTTTGTGCCTTCCCCGAGGCGGGCCATGATCCGGCTTTGCTGGAGCAGATGGCCGAAGGCACCGGCGTGCGGATCGGCGGCCTTCTGGACCCGGCCGGGGCCGCGCTGACCCCAGGACCCATGCTTTATGAAGATCTGATGCGCGGTCTTGCCACCACGATCACCGACTGCCTGACCCGGGGATAAGGCCCCGCCCCTTGACCTTGGTGTGATTCCCGGCAAGGCAAGGGGCGCATAGATCAGGGCAAAGGGCTGGCAGGATGATCCGGGATTTCGGCAAGGCACCCGATAACGCGTTGGTTCATGGCGTGACCCTGAGCGCTGGCAATCTGCAGGCCGAGATCCTGACATGGGGGGCGGCGCTGCGCTCGGTCCGTCTTGCGGGCGTCGCGCATGACCTGACCCATGGTGTTCAGCGGATGGCGGATTTCTTTCCCGACATGCGCTTTCACGGGGCCATCGTCGGGCCGGTTGCCAATCGCATCAGCGGTGCGCGGGCGGTGATCGACGGGCGGGAACACCGGTTCGAGATTGACAGTGAACCGGGGGCGACCTTGCATTCCGGCCCGTCGGGCCTGCATCGCCGCCTCTGGCAGATTGCGGATCATCGCCCCGACCGGCTGGTGCTGCACTGCGCGTTGGCCGATGGGGAAGGCGGCTTTCCCGGCAATCGGGTGATCCGCGCCACTTATGGCCTGCAGGCCCCCGCGACGCTGCGCCTGACCATCACCATGCAGACCGATGCGCCGACAGTCGCCAATCCGGCGCATCACGGCTATTGGACCCTTGACGGGCCGGGCGGCATTGCGGGGCAGCGCCTGTGCATCAATGCCGACCATGTGACCGAGGTGGATGCCGCCCTGCTGCCGACGGGGCGGCTGCTGCCGGTGGCGGAAAGCGGTTTCGATTTCCGCGCGCCGCGGCTGATCGAACCGGGCCAGCCACCGCTTGATACGAATTTCTGCCTGTCCCGCGCGCGGGGGAAACTGCGCGATGTGCTGTGGCTGGAGGGGCGTTCGGGCGTGTCGCTGACGCTGGCCACAACCGAACCGGGCCTGCAGATCTATGATCAGCGCCCGGGCTATCAGGCGCTGGCGATCGAGCCTCAATTCTGGCCGGATGCACCAAACCGGCCCGAATTTCCGCCCATAATGCTGCAACCCGGGCAGGACTGGCAGCAGGTCAGTGAATGGCGCTTTGCCCGCCCCGGTGAAACACCATCCACGCTTTCACCTTGAACAAATACCCTTGTGAATGAACTGGCGGGGGTGAACCAGCCCGCAAGGCCGGGAGGGGGCAGACAGCCCCCTTGACCGGTTTCCGGTATGCCCCCCGGTCATCGTCAGCGCCGAAGACAGAACGGCGCCGACCCAAGAGGTCACAGACAGGTTTCGAACAGGGCGCGGGTATTGTCTTTCGTCATTTCGACCGGATTGCCGCCGCAGGACGGATCTTCCAGCGCCATATCGGTCAGCCTGTCCAGATCCGCGGCCTTCACGCCCAAAGCGGTCAGGTTTCCGGGGATCGAAAGCTCGGTCCGCAGGCTCATGATCCTTGCGCGGAACCCGTCGAAACCGCCCGCGATGCCCAGATAGGCCGAGGCCGCGATGATGCGATCCTCAATGGCGGCGCGGTTGAAATCCAGCACCATCGGCATGACGACCGCATTGGTGGTGCCGTGATGGGTGCCATAGACCGCGCCGACCGGATGGGACAGCGAATGGATCGCCCCCAGCCCTTTCTGGAAGGCGACCGCCCCCATGGCGGCGGCGGACATCATATGCGCGCGGGCCATCAGGTCGGTCGGGTTGGTATAGACGCGGGGCAGGTTTTCAAAGACCAGCCGCATCCCTTCCAGCGCGATGCCCTGCGACATCGGGTGGTAGAAGGGGCTGCAATAGGCCTCAAGGCAATGCGCCAGCGCATCCATGCCGGTGCCCGCCGTGATGAAGGCGGGCATGCCAACGGTCAGTTCCGGATCGCAGATCGTGATCGCGGGCATCAGTTTGGGATGGAAGATGATCTTCTTCTTATGGGTTTCCGAATTGGTCAGAACGCCTGCGCGCCCGACCTCGGACCCGGTGCCTGCGGTGGTGGGCACGGCAAGGATCGGCGCGATTTTCGCCTCATCCGCGCGCGTATACCAATCGTCGACATCTTCCAGATCCCAGACCGAAAGATCGGCCCGCTGCCCCGCCATCAGCGCGATCATCTTGCCCAGATCCAGCGCCGAGCCGCCGCCGAAACAGATCACCCCGTCATGGCCACCTGCCTTGTAGGCGGCGATACCGGCAGCCATATTGCCCTCATTCGGGTTCGGATCGACCTCGGAAAACAGGGCGCGGCCCAGCCCGGCCCCCTCCAGCACATCCAGTGCCGCCGCCGTGATCGGCAGGGTTGCCAGCGCCTTGTCGGTGACCAAGAGCGGGCGCGCCATTCCGGCCGCGCGCGCATGATCGGCCAGTTCCGCGATCCGGCCCGCGCCGAACTTGATGGCCGTGGGATAGGACCAGTTCCGGTTGGGAACAGCTTGGGTCATTTCGTCACCTGTTTGAGATGGTAGGATTTAGGCCGCGTCACCGAATGGAAGCCCAGATAGGACAGCGATCCGCCGCGCCCGGTATCCTTGCAGCCGGTCCAGCACAGCGCGGGATCAAGGTAATCGCAGCGGTTCATCAGGACGGTCCCGGTTTCCAACTGCGCGCCGATTTCGGCGGCGGCCCCGGCATCTTTTGTCCATATCGAACATGTCAGTCCATAGGGGCTGTCATTCATAAGGGAAATCGCCTCATCGTCGCCGGAAACTTTCATGATTCCAACAACGGGGCCAAAACTTTCCTCGGTCATGACGCGCATGGAATGGGTCACATCGACAAGGATCTGCGGCGCCAGATAGGCACCGCCATCATCGGCGGGAAACAGGGCCGGGTCGATCAGCCCGCGCGCGCCCGCCACCACGGCCTCGGCCACCTGTTCGCGCACGACACGGGCAAAGCGGGCATTGGCCATCGGCCCCAGCGTGGTTTCGGGCGCGAAAGGATTGCCCAGCCGCAGACCCTTCACCCAGTCCACGGCCTTTTCGACAAAGGCGTCATACAGGCTTTCATGGACATAGATCCGTTCGATCCCGCAGCAGCATTGCCCGGCATTGAACATCGCGCCATCCATTAGCCCGTCCACCGCCGCATCCAGATCGGCATCGGCGCGGACATAGCCGGGATCCTTGCCGCCCAGTTCCAGCCCCATCGCGGTGAAGGTGCCCGCTGCGGCGCGTTCCATCGCCTGACCGCCCCTGACCGAGCCGGTGAAATTGACGAAATCGAAGGCGCGGCCCGCGATCAGGCTTTCGGTCGTGGCATGGTCCAGCACAAGGTTCTGGAACACATCCGCAGGCACGCCCGCCGCGTGGAACGCCTCGGCCAGCCGTTCCCCGACCAGAAGCGTCTGGCTGGCATGTTTCAGTACCACCGTATTGCCCGCGATCAGGGCCGGGGCCAGCGTGTTGATCGTGGTGAGATATGGATAGTTCCACGGTGCCACGATGAACACCACGCCGACCGGCGCACGGTGCAGCGCGCGGTGAAAGCGGTCACTGTCTTCGACCACTTTCGGGGCCAGCGTCTCGGCCGCGATCGAGGCCATGTAGTCGGCACGGTCGCGCACTCCGCCGAATTCACCGCCATAGCGGGTGGGGCGGCCCATCTGCCATGCCAGTTCCTCAACCAGAAGATCCTTCTTTTCCTCCAGTTTCGCGACACCGGCCCGGACCAGCGCGATGCGCTCCTCCAGCGGGCGGGCGGCCCAGTCCTTTTGTGCGGCGCGCGCCTTCTCGACGGCCTGCCGCGCGGCATCGGGCGCAAGCGGTATCCGTTCGGCCCAGACAGAGCCATCGACGGGGGAAATCAGCTGGATCGGGTTCATATCTGTCCTCTTGGGGTTCCCGGGTTTGGGCCCGGGTTGGGCGCCGGCGCTCAGGCGCGTTCCATCAGGCGGTTGACCTCAAAATCGGTCACCACGCGGTTATGTTCGGAAACCTCCCACATCGCTGCGTGGTGGTAATGGTCGATCACCTCATCGCCGAAGGCTTTGCGCAGCATGGCCGATCCGTGCATCCGTTTCGCCGCCTCGTCAAGCGTGGCGGGAATCGCACGCATGCCTTCGGCCTGATACATGTCGCCCTTCAGTTCCGGCTCAAGCGGCAGCTTGCGTTCGATCCCGTCCAGCCCGGCCGCCAGCAAGGCCGCCAGCGCCAGATAGGGGTTCAGATCGGCCCCGCCGATCCGGCATTCGACGCGCACGCCCTTGGTGCCCGCGCCGCAGACGCGGAAGCCCGCCGTGCGGTTGTCGCAGGACCAGACCGCCTTGGTGGGGGCGAACATGCCGACAGTGAATCGTTTGTAGCTGTTCACATAAGGGGCAAGGAAGGCGGTGATATCGCCGATATGCTCCAGTTGGCCCGCAAGGAAATGGCGCATCGTGTCGGACATGCCATGTTCGCCGTTTTCGTCGCGAAAAGCGGGTTTGCCGTCCGACCACAGCGACTGATGCACATGGCTCGATGATCCCGCCCGGCGATGGTCATATTTCGCCATGAAGGTCACCGACCGGCCCTTGGCCCATGCGATTTCCTTCACCCCGGTCTTGGTGATCGAATGGTTGTCGGCCGTGTCCAGCGCATCGGAATAGCGGATGTTGATTTCTTCCTGCCCGGCATCGGCTTCACCCTTGGAACATTCGACGGGGATATTCGCGCCGTATAGCCCGTTGCGGATGGCGCGCATCACGTCATCCTCCATCGTGGTCTGGAAGATCTGGTAATCGGCATTATGCGCGGCCATGGTGCGCAGATCGCGGATGCCACCTGTCTGCTGGATACTGTCGCGCAGGGATTCATAGCTGTTCTGGAACAGGTAAAACTCAAGCTCCGTCGCCATGATCGGATCAAACCCCAGGGCGCGGGCGCGTTCGACCTGCCGTTTCAGCACCGCGCGGGGGGAATGGGGGACGGGTTCGTGGCTGTGATGGTCCAGATGGTCACAGATCACCAGCGCGGTTGCGGGCAGCCAGGGCACCCGGCGCAGAGTGGACAGGTCCGCCTTCATGACATAATCGCCGTATCCCGCCTGCCATGAGGTGGAGCGATACCCCTGCACCGTGTTCATCTCCATATCCGTGGCGATGAGATAGTTGCAGCAATGGGTTTCCTCCCATGCCGTTTCAAGGAAGTTGCGGACGTGGAAGCGTTTGCCGGTCAGACGTCCCTGCATGTCGATGGCAGCGGCGATCACGGTGTCGATCTCACCGGTATCGGCAGCGGTTTTCAACTCATCCAGCGTCATGTTTCCGGGCATGTCCGGCCTCTCCCTTGCTGTTTCCCTGTTCGTCCCCCTGCCGGTTTCACACGGCTTGCGGATGTGCCCTTCGTCGGGCGCGTCCGGGGGCAATCGGGCAAGGCTAGCGCGGGGAAATGCGCGACGCCAGCCCCCTTCGGCAGGGCCATCAAACGGGCGGGATCGGGGGCGCAAGCGGGCGGCGGCGCATGCCAGACAAGGCGTTGAAGGCGACGGCAGTCATCAGCACTGCGCCCCCCGCCAGAGTGCCGGGACTGGCGGTTTCGCCCATCAGCGCCCAGACCCAGACCGGGGCCAGCATCACCTCGACCATGGTCAGCAGCGTCAGTTCGGCGGCAGGGATCACGCGGCTGCCCAGCGTATAAAGCATCATTCCGGCGGCCAGCAGTCCCGCCCCCATGCCCATTGAAATCACGATGTCGCGGGGCGGCACGGCTAGCGTGCCGGGCTGCACGGTCAGCACCAGCGCCGCCGCGATCATCGACATCACCCCTCCAAGCGCAATCGCGGGCAACATGTCGTTCAGCCGTCCCCAGCGCAGCGACAGGGTGAAGGTGGCAAAACCGGCGGCTGAGAGAAGCGCCGCCAGATTGCCCGTAAGCGCGCCCATCGACAGCCCCTCGCGCACCATCAGGAAAATGCCGATGCCCGCCAGCGCAATGGCTGCCCATGTCGCGCTGCGCACGCTTTCGCCCAGCAGCAGAAAGCCCAGAACCGCTGCAAGAAAGGGCGAGGCTGCGAAGAGAAAGACCGCGTTGGCGACGGTGGTTGCCTGAATGGCATAGATTGCGCCCGCAAAGGCCGCGACAAGCCCAAGCCCGCCCACCAGCCCCGGCCAGCCCACGCGGCGCAGGGGCGCGATCAGCGCGCCGCCATTGCGCCATGCGATGAAGGCAAGCAGAACCGGCACCATCCCCGCCGAGCGCCAGAACAGGATCGCCCATGTTCCGGCCTCGTCGATCTGGCGGATGACAAGGCCCATGGCCGACCACAGCACTGACGCCACCACCACCAGCACGACGCCCGGCCCGTAAGTCATCGCCACCCTCCGCTTGCGGCGTCAGACTGGCCGGGGGGCGGGGACCGGTCTGTTCCGTTCCCGACAGGCGATGCCGTTTTGGCGGGAAGGCGGGGCGTCAGCGGCCACCATCAGTAGCCGCGCGCGCGGTCCACCAGATGCAGCAGCGGCTGCCCCGCTTCGGCGCGGCAGATGTTTTCCACGATCACCCGGCTGGCCGAGGCGGGGCGGGTTTCGGCGGCGATATGGGGGGTGACGGTCACGCGGGGATGGGACCAGAACGGATGATCCTTGGGCAGGGGTTCGACGCGGAACACATCAAGCGTGGCATGGCCCAGCCGCCCGGCATCCAGTTCCGCCAACAGCGCGTCATCCTCGATCAGCGCGCCCCGGCCGGGGTTCACGATGCAGGCCCCATCGGGCAGCAGCGCCAGCCGTTCGGCATTCAGGATATTCTCGGTTCCGGGCGTTTTCGGCAGCAGCAGCACGACGATCTGCGCGGTTTTCAGCAAGCGGCGCAGCCCGTCCTCGCCATGCTCCGAGGGCAAGCCGGAAATGGATTTCGGGCTGCGCGACCAGCCTGTGACCGGAAAGCCAAGCCCACTCAGCGCGTGCGCGCAGGCCAGCCCCAGTTCGCCCATGCCCAGCATCGCGACGGGGCGTTCGGGGGCAATCGGCGGGCAGGTCGCATCCCAGATGTGATCGGGATTGACGATATAGCGGTCCATGCCAAGGTGGTGACGCAGCACATGGCCGGTGACCCATTCCACCATCCCGGCGGTCAGTGCGGGATCCACCATGCGCGCAAGGGGCTGGATCAGGGTTTGATTGCCGACGATGTTTTCCACCCCGGCCCAGAGGTTCAGCACCGCCTTGGCGCCGGTGAAGGGCGAAAAATCGGTGATCTCACCGCCCGGTGCAAAGATGATGTAATCAACCGATGCCGGATCGGCGGGACGGTCGGGCGTCAGCTCTGCCACGATGCCGGCCTCGTTCAGGGCGGCCTTCAGCGGCGCTTCATAGGCGGGCCAGCGCGCGGCGCCTGCGGCGAAATAGATCAGGGGCATGTCGGTCCTTTCCGGGCTTTCCTGCAAGGTGTCGCATCCCATGGCACACTGTTCAAGCCTTGCGGACCTTTGCAGGGCTTGTCACGCCCAACGGGCTGCGCGGCCTATCGGGGCCGGTGGACATGCGCACTTTGCGCGATGCCGAATGCCGCCAGCAACACCAGCATCGAGGATCCGCCATAGCTGACCAGCGGCAGGGGCACGCCCACAACCGGCGCCAGTCCCATCACCATCAGCATATTGACCGCGAAATAGAAGAAGAACGTCGCAGCGATGCCCAATGTCACAAGGCTCGCAAACCGGTCCTTGTTCTGGATTGCCGAGGCAATACAGAACGCCAGCACCAGCACATAGAGGATCAGAAGGGAAATGCCGCCGATGAAACCGAATTCCTCGGCCAAAGTGGTGAAGATGAAATCGGTGTGCTTTTCGGGCAGGAAGTTCAGCCGCGACTGCGTGCCTTGCATGAAGCCGCGCCCGGTCCAGCCGCCCGAACCCAGAGCGATCTTGGCCTGACTGATGTGATAGCCCGCACCCAGCGGGTCCTGACTGGGATCAAGGAAGGTGTCGATGCGGCGATATTGGTAATCTTTCAGCAATTGCCATTCGGTGCCGCGTGACGTCAGGACCGCCGCCACGCCTCCGCCGCCCAGCCCGGCCACCACTGCGAAATACAGCCAGTGAACGCCCGCGCAGAACATCACCACCGCGCCGCCGCCCAGCAACAGCAATGCCGTGCCCAGATCGGGCTGCCCCATCACCAGCGCCACCGGCAACAGGATCAGCGCAACCGGAATGAGCACCCAGAGCGGTCGCGAGGTTTTCTTGATGTCCAGCCAGTCGTAATAGGCCGCAAGCAGCATCACCAATGTGATCTTCGTCAGTTCCGAAGGCTGCAGGCGCAAAGGGCCGATCTCGATCCAGCGCTGTGCGCCCATGCCGACCGTGCCAAAGAACTCGACCCCCAGCAGCAAAAGCAGTGACAGCGCATAGGCCAGCCCCGCCATGTTGCGCCAAAACCAGATCGGCACGAAGGCGATGAAAAACATCACCACCAGCCCCGCCGCAAAACGCTTCATCTGCGGCTCGGACCAGACCTCGATCCGCCCACCCGCGACTGAATAAAGCATCAGGAACCCGACCGAGGCGATGGCGGCCAGCAGCAGCACCAGCGCCCAGTTCAGATGCAGGATCTTGCGGGCGCCGGTCGGCGCGGTCTTGAGACGGTATTCAAGAAAACTCATCGCAATTTTCCCGGATCTCAGGCGCGCGACGTGCCGGGCGTGCCGCTGTCAGGATCCCGCAGGTTCAGATCGCGATGCATCGCGTCGATGCGGTTGCGCTGCGAGGCGGGATAGGCGCTGGCAGGCGGGATGCCGTCATGCAATGCCCGCAGCAGCAGATCGCGGCCGATGGGGGCCGCCGCCGTACCGCCGCCGCCACCATGTTCCACCACGACCGACACCGCATAGCGCGGCGCGTCATGCGGGGCGTAGCCGACATAAAGCGCATGGTCACGCCGGTTCCAGGGCAGCTGATCATTCGATATCACGCCGCGCGCCCGTTCGGCGGCAGAAATATTGCGCACCTGACTTGTGCCGGTCTTGCCCGCGACGCGCATCGTGCGTTCCTCGATCCGCGTGGAATAGGCCGTCCCGCGCTGGGTGTTATGGACGGCGAACATGCCTTCCTGCACAGCGCGCAGGTGGCTGGGGGTCAGGCCCAGATCCGTGGCTTCCGGTATCGGCTGCACCTGCCCGTCAATGGCATGAATCAGCCGGGGAACAATCTCGCGCCCTGTGGCAAGCCGCGCGGTCATCACCGCCAGTTGCAGCGGTGATGTCAGCACATAGCCCTGCCCGATCGAGGCATTGACCGTATCGCCGATGCGCCAGACCTCGTTATAGCGTTCCTGTTTCCAGGCGTGATTGGGCATCAACCCTTCGGTGATCGCGGACATGGGGATGTCATGGCGCATGCCAAGCCCCAGCTTGCGGCCCATTTCGGCAATCTTGTCGATCCCCACCTTCAGCGCGATGTCGTAATAATAGACGTCGCAGCTTTCGGCGAGGCTGCGTTCCAGCGACACACGCCCATGTCCGCCGCGCCGCCAGCAATGAAAGCGGCGGCCGCCCACCTCGTAATGACCGGGGCAGTTCACCGAGGTGGAGGCGGTAATCACCCCGGCCTCAAGGGCGGCAAGCGCCGTCACCATCTTGAAGGTCGATCCGGGCGGATAGGCGCCCTGCACCGATTTATTGGCCAGCGGGCGGTGGTCATTCTCCATCAGCGCGTTGTAGTCACGATGCGAGATGCCGCGCACGAAAAGGTTGGGATCGAAAGAGGGGGCCGAGGCGATGGCCACCAGATCGCCGGTCTGCACATCCATGACGATGCCCGCCGCACTTTCGTCCCCCAGCCGGGCCTGCGCGTAATTCTGCACATCCGCGTCGATGGTCAGCCGGATATCGGCCCCGGCATCACCCTCTTGCCGGCTCAGTTCGCGCATGATGCGGCCCAGCACATTGACCTCGACCCTGCGGTTCCCGGCCCGGCCGCGCAGATCGCTTTCCATCCATGTTTCGACCCCGATCTTGCCGATCTGAAACTTCGGGGTCTGCAGCAGCGGATCGGGGGTTTCCAGCTTGGCAAGGTCATTTTCACTGACCGGGCCGACATAGCCCACGACATGGGCGAAATCGGCGTCGCGGGGATAGATCCGGCTCAGCCCGAATTCCGGCGTCACGCCGGGCAGGGCGGGGGCGTTGATGGCGACTTTCGACACGTCCTCCCAGCTAAGCCGGTCGGCGACGATGATCGGCAGCGGGGATCGGCGCTGTGCCTCTTTCAGCGCGCGGTCCTGATCCTCGGCCGAGATCGGCAGGAATTCGGTCAGCTTTTCCAGAACGTCCTCGACATCGCCCGCGTCCTCACGGCTGATGACCACGCGGAAATTCTGCTCATTCCCGGCGATCAGCTTGCCGTTGCGGTCCTGGATCAGACCGCGCGCGGGCGGGATCAGCCGGATCGAGATGCGGTTATCCTCGGCCAGCAGGCGGAACTGATCGGCCTGATCGACCTGCATATGTCGCATTCTTGCGCCCAGAATGGCGGCCACGGCGGCCATCGAGCCGCCCATGAACAGGGCACGCCGCGTGATATGGCGGGCGCTTTCATCGGTGTCGCGGGCGGATCGTCTCACAGCCGTCTCCCCATGGCATCGACCTCCCCGGCCGAAGGTTTGCGCAGGTTGATCGCAAGGCGCAGCGCGCCGACCACCGCAGGATAACACAGGATCGAGGCGATGGTCTGCACCAGTGCGAAACCCAGCGCGGGTTGTTCCAGAAAGGCAACCGCAAAGACCAGCCGGTAGCCCAGCAGCATGGCCAGCATCACCACCGCGATCAGCAGCCATTCAGCGGTAAACCCCAGTTCGCGCGTCAGCGCCGACCGCGCGCGCAGGAATTCGGTCGCCAGAACGACCAACGCAGTCCAGAGCCCGGGGGGGCGCATCAGCAGCAGATCCTCGACCAGCATGACGCCTGCGATCATCAGAACGGGCAGATGGTCGGGGCGCTGCGTGACCCATGCCAGCATCAGGCACAGCAGCAGATCGGGGCCCGGCCATTCCCCGGCCTGCCCGCCCAGCGGCAGCAGCCGCAGCATCAGCAGCATGACCCAGAACAGCAGAAACGCCGCCCGGTAAAGCCAGATATTGCCGCGCAGCGCCTCAGCCATCGGCAGCGGTCTCGGCGGTTGCGGGCAGGGGCCGGGCGGGCAGGGGGGCTGCGGCGCCGGTCGCCCCTTCGGGGTTCTCGCTGTCGATCTCGGGGGCGGCAATGGGGGCCGCGATCAGGCCGCCGGGATCGGTGATCGGCTCGATTTCATGGCTGCGCAGCACGCGCAGGAATTCCAGCCGTTCATAATCGGCGGCCAGCCGGATGCGCAGGCGGCGGTCATTGCCCTGCACCACAGACCCCACCAGCAGCCCCGCCGGAAACACCCCGCCATCGCCCGAGGTCACGACCTGATCGCCGGGGCGCACCAGATCGGGCTTTTCCAGAAACTCGATCGGCGGGATCGGGCTGTTGTCCCCGGACAAAAGCCCGCGCTGCCCCGAGGGCTGCACGGTGACCGGGATGCGGCTGTTGCTGTCGGTCAGCAGGATCACCCGTGCGGTGCGGTGCCCGACGCCCGAGATGCGCCCGACCAGCCCCAGCCCGTCCATTGTGGCCCAGCCGTCGCGGATGCCGTCACGGGCGCCGACATTCAGCAGCACTGACTGGCGGAAGGGGCTGCCGCTGTCGGCCATGACCACGCCCGTCACATGGGTCAGCTTGGGATCCAGCCGCACCTGATTGAGATCCATCAGCCGCGCGTTCTTCTGTTCCAGTTGCAGCGCCGCCTCACGCCAGGCCTTCATCTGCTGCAATTCGCGGCGCAGTTCGCGGTTCTGTTCATAAAGGCTGGCATAGGACCGGAAGCCTTCAACCATGCCGACGACTTTCGTGACCGGCACCAGTGCCCATTCGAAACTGGGCACGAATGTATCGACCAGCACCACGCGGAACCGTTCCACGCGGGGGCTGTCGATCCGCCAGATCAGGAAAAGCACCACAAGCAGCATGACCAGCCCGCCCACCAGAATGCGGCGGATCGGGCGGGTATAGTCCTCGGGCGTTGTCCGGTTGTTCGCCACCTTGGCCTCTCAGGGTCGCGCCGGGACTCGGGTCAGGGTTCCGGGTCGGGCGTCAGCTGTCGTAATCTATGACATGCCGGAGCTGTTTTTCATATTCCAGCGCCTTTCCGGTGCCGAGCGCCACACAATTGAGTGACTCATTGGCGACCGAGATCGAAAGACCGGTCTGTTCGCGCAGCGCAAGGTCCAGATCGCCCAGCAGCGCCCCGCCCCCGGTCAGCATCACGCCGCGATCTACGATATCGGCGGCAAGGTCGGGGGGGGTCGCCTCAAGCGCCTGCATCACCGCGTCGCAGATCTGCTGCACGGGTTCGGCCAGCGCCTCGGCCACCTGGGCCTGACTGATCTCGGTTTCCTTCGGCACGCCGTTCAGCAGGTCGCGCCCGCGGATCTGCAGGGCCGAGCCGCGCCCGTCGTCGGGCATCCGGGCCGTGCCGATCGAGGTCTTGATCCGTTCGGCGGTGGATTCACCGATCAGCAGGTTCTGATGGCGCCGCAGATAGGAAATGATCGCCTCATCCATCCGGTCGCCGCCGACGCGGACCGACCGCGCATAGACGATATCGCCCAAGGACAGCACGGCAACCTCGGTCGTGCCGCCGCCGATATCGACGACCATATTGCCGGTCGGATCGGTGATCGGCATGCCTGCGCCGATGGCCGCCGCGATGGGTTCGGCAATCAGGCCCGCGCGCCGTGCGCCCGCCGACAGCACAGACTGCCGGATCGCGCGTTTCTCAACCGGCGTCGCCCCATGGGGCACACAGACGATGATCTTGGGTTTGCTGAAGGTCGTGCGCTTGTGGACCTTGCGGATGAAATGCTTGATCATCTCTTCCGCCGTGTCGAAATCGGCGATGACCCCGTCGCGCATCGGGCGGATCGCCTCGATGCTGCCGGGGGTGCGGCCCAGCATCAGCTTGGCATCCTCACCCACCGCCAGAACCTGCTTCTTGCCGTCCTTGACATGATAGGCCACGACCGAGGGTTCGTTCAGCACGATGCCCTTGCCGCGCACATAGACCAGCGTGTTTGCCGTGCCGAGGTCGATGGCCATGTCGGACGAGAAAAGACCGGAAAGAAATCTCATGCCAAGGCAATCCTCTTGATGCGAAGGGCGGGGCACCGGCGAGTCGGCGCAAGCGAACCCTATACGACCAGCCGGGAAGGAGGGAAAGTGCCCGGACCGCGTACGATGGGCGCCGGACCGCCGAAGGGATGCGGGCATAGGGCGGTGATTATTGAAGGAATGAAAAAGTGATCGGACCAAAGTGCAAAAGGGCGGTCCGAAGACCGCCCGAATGTTCGATTTCTACAATTTTACGATTTCAGTGAATTTTCCGTCACCCCGGTCGGAACCGGGGTGTTTCAGCCCCTGTCCTTGTAGCTGACGGTTTTCACGTCATAGCCGACCTCGGCCTTCTTGCGCCGTTCGATCAGCCGGTTCAGCGCGTTGACATAGGCCTTGACACTGGCCACGACCGTGTCGGTATCGGCCGATTGACCGGTGGCGATGCGGCCTTCCTCTTCGATGCGGACCGAAACCGTGGCCTGCGCGTCGGTGCCTTCGGTCACGGCATGGACCTGATAAAGCTGCAGCCGCGCCCCATGCGGGAAGATCATCTTGACCGCGTTGAAGGCCGCATCCACCGGACCGTCACCGGTCGCATCGATGGAATGATCCTCACCGTCGATGGACAGCGTCAGTTCCGCCTCTTGCGGGCCCTCGGTGCCGCAGACCACGCGCAGGCGTTTGACCTGCAGCGTGTCATGCGCCTCGCTGGTATCGGCGTCCTGAACCAGCGCCAGCAGGTCATCGTCAAAAACCTCTTTCTTGCGGTCGGCCAGCGCCTTGAATCGTACGAAAAGATCATTGAGCTGGTTATCGGCCAGATCGACGCCCAGATCTTTCATCTTGGCGCGCAGTGCCGCGCGGCCCGAATGCTTGCCCAGCGGCAGCGAGGTGCCCGAAAGGCCGATATCCTCGGGACGCATGATCTCGAAGGTTTCGGCGTTTTTCAGCATTCCATCCTGATGGATGCCGGATTCATGCGCAAAGGCGTTCTTGCCGACAATGGCCTTGTTGAACTGCACCGCAAAGCCCGAGACGGTGGAAACCCGGCGCGAGATATGCATCAGGCGGCGCGTGTCGATCCGGGTGCTGTAGGGCATGATGTCATTGCGCACCTTCAGCGCCATGACCACCTCTTCCAGCGCGGTATTGCCCGCGCGTTCACCCAGACCGTTGATGGTGCATTCGATCTGCCGCGCGCCCGCCTCGACTGCGGCAAGGCTGTTCGCGGTCGCCATGCCCAGATCGTTGTGGCAATGGGTCGCGAAGGTGATCGTCTCCGCCCCCGGCACGCGCTCCAGCAACATGCGGATCAGATCGGCGCTTTCGCGCGGCGCGGTGTAGCCCACGGTGTCGGGAATGTTGATCGTCGTGGCACCGGCCTTGATCGCGATTTCCACCACGCGGCACAGATAGTCATGCTCGGTCCGCGTGGCATCCATCGGCGACCATTGCACATTGTCGCACAGGTTGCGCGCATGGGTCACCGTGTCATGGATCCGCTCGGCCATCTCATCCATCGTCAGGTTCGGAATCGCCCGATGCAGGGGCGAGGTGCCGATGAATGTATGGATCCGCGGGGATTTCGCATGGCGCACGGCCTCCCAGCAGCGGTCGATATCCTTGTAATTGGCGCGGCTGAGGCCGCAGATCGTGGCCTGTTTCGCCCGTCTGGAAATCTCGGAAACCGCAGCGAAATCGCCTTCGGAGGCGATGGGAAAGCCTGCCTCGATGATATCGACGCCCATCTCATCCAGAAGATCGGCGATTTCCAGCTTTTCCTCATGGGTCATGGTGGCGCCGGGTGACTGTTCGCCGTCGCGCAGGGTGGTGTCGAAAATCAGGACGCGGGGTTGCGTGGTCTGGTCGGTCATGGGGTATCTCTTCTTGCTTTGTCCGTCAGCCTGGGCCGGGTGCCCTGTCAGGTGATCCCTTGCGGGGGCCTTGTCGGGGCGGGGCGTATCGGGTGCTGGTCATCTCCGAGCGGTCGCACCCGAGGGCACGCTCAGAGAAGACTAAGGAGAAGCAGGCCACGGGCGGCCGGGGCGCCCTGCGGCGCGCGGAAATGGATATGCGGAACCCGTGTCATGGCATCGTTTATACGCAGGGATTTCCGAAAGGAAAGCGAAAATCGCGCCTTTCGGGCTGTGGGCACCCGGAACAGGGGCGGGGTTTCTGAGAAATCCAGCGTGCAGGATCAATCGGGCCGGGTGATCCCCAAAGAACCTTTCAACAGCTTTTTCTGTCTTCAAATATCCCAGGGGGTGAATTTGGCGCAGCCAAAGAGGGGGGCCGCGCCCCCTTCACCCTGTTGTTTCCGCCGACCCTATGCGGCGGTGATGGGGGAAATCATGGGGTAGTGGCGGCCTCGCCTGTCGCATTCTCCCCCGTATCTCCGGCCTCATCTCCGGCCTCATCGGCCCCGGGCGGGGCAGGGGCGGTCAGCAGGCCGTTGGTCCATTCCCCGGCGCTCTGCTGGCCATCGGCATAGCGCAGCACGCCCTGTCCCTGCCGTTTGCCATCCACGAAGTCGCCCTCATAGACATCGCCCGTGGCATAGGTCGCGATCCCGCGCCCCTCGATCCGGCCTTCGACCCAGTCGCCGATATAGCTGAACCCGTCCGGCATGGTGACCTCACCGCTGCCGTGACGCTCTCCATTGCGGAAATCGCCGCTATAGACCGTGCCATCGGGATAGGTCGCGATGCCCCGGCCCTGACGCTGACCATTCTGCCATTCGCCCTCATAGCGGAACCCGTCGGGGAAAGTCATGACGCCCTCGCCATGAAAGCGGGCCGAAACGAAGCCGCCTTCATAGACCTGCCCGTTGGCATAGGTGGCGCGGCCCTCGCCCTCGATCACACCGCCGGACCACGCCCCCTCATAGCCGGCCCCGTCGGCATAGGTGATCCGGCCCTGCCCCTCGGGCTGGTCATCGGCAAAACTGCCCTCATAGACCGCGCCGTCGGGATAGGTGACCTTGCCGCTGCCCGCGATCTTGCCTTCACGCCAGTCGCCTTCATAGACATAGCCGTCGGGGCCGCGGAACACGCCCTGCCCATGGCGCTGATCGGCGGCAAACTCGCCCTCATAGCTGTCGCCATTGCCATAGGTCACGCGCCCCTCGCCGACCCGCTGGCCATTGACAAAGGTGCCTTCATAGGTGTCGCCATTGGGCTGGGTCAGCTTGCCGGTGCCGTTGATCTGCCCGCCCTGCCATTCGCCCGCATAGGTCAGACCGTCGGGCATGATCAGCGTGCCCTGCCCCTCGCGTTCCCCGGCGACAAGATCGCCCTCATAGCTGGCGCCATCGGGATAGGTGATGCGCCCGGTGCCTTCCTTGCGGCCCTCGACCCATGCGCCTTCATAGACATAGCCCTTGCCATCCTCCAGCCTGCCTTGCCCCTGATGCACCCCGTCGACGAAATCGCCGGTATAGACTGACCCATCGGCAAAGCGTGCGGTGCCCGTGCCGGTGATCCGCCCGTCGCGCCATTCGCCGTCATAGCTGCCGCCATCGGCATAGGTGATGCGGCCCTGACCCTCGGGCTTGCCTGCGGCAAAGGCGCCTTCATAGACGGATCCGTTGGGAAAGCGGGCCGTGCCATTGCCCCGGATCTCACCATTCACCCAGTCGCCGGTATAGCTGTAGCCATTGGGCAGCGTATAGGTGCCGGTGCCGTGCTGGCGGCCATCGCGGAACGTGCCCTCATAGACCGAGCCGTCGTCATATTGCTTGGTGACGACGCCGTCCTGCGCGCTTGTCGCGGTTGCCGCGCCAAGGGTCAGAACCCCCGCGACAATCGCCCCTCGGAACCGCCGCCCTATTGCTCTGCCATTCATCCGTCGCCATTCCCCGCTGCCGCGCGCGCCTTGGTCAAAGAAGGCCCGCCCTGTTCCGGCGACAGGTTAGCCGTCCGTCCCCCCCCATGACAAGCGCAGGCGGCCCCGATGCCTTGCCTGCCCTTTCCCTTGCGCGGCAACCTGCTAAACCTGCCTGCAATGTAATTCGCGAAGGACTGCCCATGGCCGACCGTTTCCGCCTGACGCTGGCACAGCTCAACCCGACCGTCGGGGCCATCGCGGCCAATACCGAAATGGCCCGCGCCGCATGGCAGACCGCGCGTGACGCCGGGGCCGACATGCTGGCCCTGCCGGAAATGTTCATCACCGGCTATCAGACGCAGGACCTGATCCAGCGCCCTGCCTTCGTGGCCGAGGCGATTGCCGCGATCGAGACGCTGGCCGGGCAATGCGCCGAGGGGCCTGCCATCGGCATCGGCGGGCCGCATCTGCGGGCCGGGCGGCTTTACAATGCGTGGTATGTGCTCAAGGGCGGGCAGATCACGGCCACGGTGCTGAAACATCATCTGCCCAATGACAATGTTTTCGACGAAAAACGGTTGTTTTCCTCGGCCGAGGTCAACGGGCCCTATGTCGTCGGGCCCATGCGGATCGGCACCCCGATCTGTGAGGACAGCTGGTTTGCCGATGTAGCCGAGACGCTGGCCGAGACCGGCGCCGAGATCTTGGTCGTGCCCAACGGATCGCCTTATCACCGGGGCAAGCTGGGCCTGCGGCAATCCTTGATGGTGGCGCGGGTGGTCGAGACCGGGCTGCCGCTCGTCTATCTCAACATGGTGGGCGGGCAGGACGATCAGGTGTTCGACGGGGCGTCCTTCGTGCTGGACACGGGCGGTCGGCTGCGGGTGCAGATGCCCGCCTTTGCCGAAGGGTTCGCCCATGTCGATTTCACCAGGAAGCCCGCTGCCGAGGGCGGCGGCTGGCAGGTGCTGCCCGGCGATCTGGCGCCGCAACCCGATGAATGGGAGGCCGATTATCACGCGATGGTGTTGTCCTTGCGCGACTATCTGGCCAAGACCGGGTTCCGCAAGGTGCTGCTGGGGCTTTCGGGCGGGATCGATTCGGCGCTGGTCGCGGCCATCGCGGTGGATGCGATCGGGGCGGCGAATGTGCGCTGCGTGATGCTGCCTTCGGAATATACCTCCGAGGCATCGCTGGAAGATGCCCGTGCCGTCGCGGAACGTCTGGGCTGCCGCTATGATTACGTTCCCATCGCGGGTCCGCGCGCGGCGGTGACCGAGGCGCTGGCCCCGCTGTTCGAGGGGACAAGACCGGATCTGACCGAAGAGAATATCCAGTCGCGCCTGCGCGGTGTGATGCTGATGGCGCTGTCGAACAAGTTCGGGGAAATGCTGCTGACCACCGGCAACAAATCCGAGGTGGCTGTGGGCTATGCCACGATCTATGGCGACATGGCGGGCGGCTATAACCCGATCAAGGATCTGTACAAGACAAGGGTGTTCGAGACCTGCCGCTGGCGCAACATCCATCACCGGCCCTGGATGCAAGGCCCGGAGGGGGAGGTGATCGTGCCGCGCGTCATCGAGAAACCCCCCTCGGCGGAACTGCGCCCGGATCAGAAGGATGAGGACAGCCTGCCCCCCTATCCCGTGCTGGATGCCATTCTGGAAGGGCTGGTCGACAATGACCTGTCGGTTGCCGATCTGGTGGAAGCGGGCTTCGCGCGTGAAACGGTCAAACAGGTGGAGCGTCTGGTCTATCTATCGGAATACAAACGCTTTCAATCCGCACCCGGAACACGGCTGACACGCCGCGCCTTCTGGCTGGACCGGCGCTATCCGCTGGTCAACCGCTGGCGCGATCCGACCTGAGATCGTTCAGATATGTTCGGTTTTCGATAATTGTTACGGATCAAATGCATTTCTGCACAGATCCCATGCGCGCAGCGGGACTAGGACGGCCCGGCGCAGAGGATTAGGTTGATCGGGTAACATCGTATCATCCGGGACTGCCCCGGAGCATCTGAGGGAGATCCGCATGACCAAGCTCGCGATCCTGTTTTATTCAACCTATGGCCATAACCGCGCAATGGCCGAGGCCGCTGCCGAAACCGCCCGGACCGAAGGGGCCGATGTGCGCCTGCTGCGCATTGCCGAGACCGCCCCCGCCGATGTGGTGAACGGTCAGGATGCCTGGAAGGCCGAGACCGAGGCGGCCTCGAAATACAAGGCGGCGACGCCCGAGGATATGGAATGGGCCGATGCCTATCTCTTTTCCGCCCCCACCCGTTTCGGGGCCGCGCCCTCGCAGTTGCGCGCCTTCATCGACACGCTGGGCGGGATGTGGTCACAGGGCAAGCTGGCCGACAAGGCGGTCAGCGCAATGACCTCGGCGCAAAATCCCCATGGCGGGCAGGAGGCGACGATTCTGGGCCTTTACACCACCTTCATGCATTGGGGCTCGGTCATCGTGGCACCGGGATATACGGATGAATCTGTCGGCGCCACCGGAGGCAATCCCTATGGCTACAGCCATACCGCTGGCACGGATGTGGATGACAAGGCCAAGGCGGCCATCGCGCATCAGACGAAGCGTCTGCTGAAAATGGCGGGCAAGATCCGGGGCTGAACGGCGCCGGGCCAGCAATCACAACATCCCGACGGGCTGCGCGACGCGCGGCCCGTTTTGCATTGCGGGACCTGCGGTTCTAGAGTGAGGCGGAGCGGGTATCGAAGGAAGCGATGGATGGGGGGCGGGACGCGGCCGCCCCCCAAGCGCGGACTGTCTCAGCCCTCCAGCATCATCTGATAGGCCATCGGCACATAATGGAACCCGTCGCCCCGGGTCTCGACATGGCCCATGGCGGGGAAGGGCATGTGATAGCCGATCATCGGCACCCGGTCGGCGGCCAGCATGTCCAGCACGCGGCGGCGGCTGGCGGCTGCAGCCTCCTTGTCCATGTCGAAGCGCACCTCCCAGTCGGGATGGGCCAGCGACCAGACCGGGTGATTGGCGAGATCCGCAATCAGCATCATCTGCCGGTCGCCGCTGTCGATCATATAGCCCATATGGCCGGGCGTATGGCCCGCCGCCAGCACTGCCGTCAGTCCCGGCGCCACGCTGCCGCCATCGTCAAGAAAGGTCATCTGGTCGTTCAGCGGGCGCACAGATGTGTCAAAACCCTCATTGCCTGCCGCCATCCAGTGATTGTGTTCGGCGGCACCCGTCACATAGCGGGCATTGGCGAAGGTCGGCCCGGCATCGCCCATCAGCCCGCCGATATGGTCACCATGCATATGGGTCAGCACGACAACATCCACCTGATCGGGGGTGTAGCCTGCGGCTGCCAGCGCGGCAGTAATCCCTTCGGGCGAAAGCCCGGCATCGAACAGTACAAGCTCGGCCCCGGTATTCACCAGTGTCGGGGTGAAGAAGAACTGCGCCCGGTCGGCAGGCAGGAAGGCCGCCTCGGACACGGCGGCAAATTCGGCCGGATCGGCGTTCAGCCCGAAGATTTCCGATACGTTCTCAACGGTGCGGGTGCCCGACAGCAATGTCGTTACCTCGAAATCCCCGAGTTTGAACCGGTTATGCACGGGGGTTGAGGCCCCCATCATTTCGGCCGCGGCCCGGGCGGGGGCGGCAAAGGCCGGGAGCAGCGGCAGCGTCACGGCGCTGGCGATCATATGGCGGCGCGAGAGCATCGGCGTTTTCATGCGGGTATCCTCCGGGTTTCGATCAGGCGTCGCGCGGAAGTCTAGACCGGGCGGGGCCTGCGTCCAGCCCTGCGCGTCCTGCGTTGACGCAGAGGTGATCCGAGGCGTGGCGGTTGGTCGAAAAACCGCGTTCCGCACGCAATCAGGGCGGCGACGGGCGGGGTTGCCGCGTCAATTGTTTCAACCGGACCGGCAGCCGGGGAGGACGACGCAGGGCGACGCTATTCCCACCAAGGGTCGATGGCGGCGATATCCGCATCGCTCCAGCCGAAATGATGGGCCAGTTCATGCACCAGAACATGTGTCACGATCTCGGTCAGGGTCACATTGCCCCGGTCCAGCCATTCATCAAGGATAGGTCGGCGGAACAGCCAGATCGTATCGGGGCGGGCGGGCTGATCCATCACCGATTTCTCGGTCAGGGGTGTGCCCTCGTAAAGCCCGGTCAATTCGAACGGATCGGCGATTTCCATTTCGGCAAGGATCTCGCCCGGGGCGAAATCCTCGATCCGCAGCGCCAGTGACAGGGCAGCCGCCCGCCAGGGGTCGGGCAAGGCCGCGACCGCGCCCTGGGCAAGGCGTTCGATCATCGCAAGATCGGGGGCAAGGGCGTCGTCAGGCAGATGCGTCATGGCGTGACCATAGGCGGGGTCCGGGCGGGCGTCCAGCGACGGCAGGCCGGGGCAGCGGGGGCGCGATATGGACAAACGGCCCGCGCTGTGACAGAGCGGCGGGGTTCAGGAGAGCCGCCCCCATGATCCAGACTGCGACCCATACCGTCACCCGTTTCGCCCCGTCGCCCACCGGCTATATCCATGTCGGCAATCTGCGCACCGCGCTGATGAACTGGATGATCGCCCGCAAGGCAGGCGGCCAGTTCATCCTGCGGCTGGACGATACCGATCAGGAACGGTCAAAACCGGAATATGCCGACGCCATCATGGAAGATCTCGAATGGCTGGGCCTGACATGGGACCGGGTGGAACGGCAATCCGCGCGGCTGGAGCGTTACGGCGAACAGGCACAGGCGCTGCGCGCCGCTGGGCGGTTCTATGAATGTTTCGAAAGCCCGACCGATCTGGACCTGAAGCGCAAGAAACTGCTGAACATGGGCCGCCCGCCGGTCTATGACCGCGCCAGTCTGGCCCTGACCGAGGCCGATCGTGACCGGCTGCGTGAAACGACCCCGGGTTATTGGCGCTTCCTGCTGGATCAGGAGCGGATCGAGTGGACGGATGGTATCCTTGGCCCCGTCTCGATCGACGCGGCCAGCGTGTCGGATCCGGTGCTGATCCGGGCCGATGGGCAGGTGCTGTATACCTTTGCCTCTTCGGTTGATGATATCGACATGGGCGTGACCCATATCGTGCGCGGGGCCGACCATGTGACCAATACCGCGACGCAGATCCAGATCATGCAGGCGATGGGGGGCACCCCGCCGCAATTCGCCCATCACAGCCTCTTGACCGGGCCGCTGGGTGAGGCGCTGTCGAAACGGCTGGGCACGCTGTCCCTGCGCGATCTGCGCGCCCGGGGGGTGGAGCCGATGGCGCTGCTGTCGCTGATGGCGCGGTTGGGATCCGCGCGCCCGGTGGAACTGGCGGCCAGCCATGCCGACCTGATCGAAGGGTTCGATATTGCCAGCTTTGGCGCGGCGCCGACGAAATTCGATGCCGAGGATCTGTTCCCGCTGACCCGTGCCCATGTTCAGGCACTGCCCTTTGCCGATGTCGCAGGGCGAATTGCGGCGCTGGGCGTGCCCGACGATCTGGCCGAACCCTTCTGGCGCGTCGCGCGGGAAAATATCACCGTTCTGGCGGATCTGGAGGGCTGGTGGGCGCTGTTCCGCGACGGGGCCGAACCGCTGATCGCCGAAGAGGACCGCGACTTTGTCGCGCAGGCGCTGGGCCTTTTGCCGCCGCGCCCCTGGGGTCCGGCAAGCTGGGGCGAATGGACCGCCGCGGTGAAGACGGCGACGGGGCGCAAGGGCAAAGGGCTGTTCATGCCGCTGCGCAAGGCGCTGACCGGGCAGGGCCATGGGCCGGAAATGGCCGATCTCATGCCGCTGTTGCAGCGGGTCCGCGCGCTGGACTGATCGCGCTTTGGTTTCCGACCTGTCAGGGGGCGCCCGCGCCCCCCTTTGGCCTTGCGGCCAATTCACCCCCTGAGGATATTTCTCAGGCGAAGAACGGGGGCCGGGGTCAGCGGAGCGCCCTGCGGGGGCCAAGCGTGGCGCGGAAGGTATCGACCACGGCGCGTTCGGCATCCGTCAGCACTTGCGCACGGGGATAAAGTGGCGCGGCGCGGTCATCGCGGATCGGGGCATCCCAGCCATCGGTCGTGGCAAAGAACGCCGCCGCGCCCGCCGCGCCGAATTCGCGCAGGAAGCCCTGAACCACCGTATCGAGATAGCTGAGCAGGATCGGATGCGCGGGGCTTGCGGGCTGCTGATCCGCCTCGGGCACGGCGTAGACCTGCGCGGAAAGCGGGGCGCCGCTGGTCAGATCGGCCATGACCGGATGGCGGGCATAGGCAAATTCGCGCGCGTCCAGCGCGCTCCAGTCCGCCCCCGGCACCTCGGCCACCAGCCCCTCGATTTCGGCCCCCGCGATTTCGGCCCCCGCGATTTCGGCCCTGGCATCGCGGCGCACCGACAGGAAGGCCAGATCGCGTGCGGGCGTATGGACCCAGACCCGGCGCCAGCCCCGCAGCCGCGCGGGCCTTGCGGCGGGATAATCATGGGTCGCGCGGTTCACAAGGCTACCATAGCCGAAGAAATGCGGGGCCGGGCCGGGCTGTGCCCCCGCGTCGGGACGGAGTGAATCAGGGGTCATGTCGGTTTTGCGGGCCTTTGCGTCGGAATGTCGCTTTGCTCTTGCCAGTTCGCGGGGCGGCAGGCTAGACCCAAGGAGCAGGATCGGGAGAATCCGGTACGGGCATCACAGCCCGTTCTGGTGCCGAAGGAGCAACCGCCCCGGTAAACTCTCAGGCGCAAGGGACCGTTCCTGCTGACAGACTCTGGAGAGTGGCGCTTGCGCCCGCCGAAGGGATAACGATCTCAGGCGCCCGGACCCGGCAAGGGAAAGGGCAAGGACAGAGGGGGCATCGACAGGCGGGATAATCCTGCCTGCGCGGTGCCGGGCGTCCGGCAAGGGGAAGGGGGGCCTGATGGCCGATCTGAGGCGGACCTGTCTTTACGATCTTCATGAAGAACTGGGCGCGAAACTGGTGCCTTTCGCGGGCTATGAAATGCCGGTGCAATACCCGATGGGGGTGCTGAAAGAGCATCTGCACACGCGCGCACAGGCCGGGCTGTTCGATGTCAGCCATATGGGGCAGGTGATCCTGCGCCCCAAAGGCGATATGGCGGCGCTGGAGGCAGCATTCGAGGCGCTGATGCCGGTGGCGGTGACGGGGCTGGCCGAGGGGCGGCAGCGTTACGGGCTGTTCACCAATGCGCGCGGCGGGATTCTGGATGACCTGATGTTCGCCAATCGCGGCGATCATCTGTTCGTCGTTGTCAATGCCGCCTGCAAGGAGACCGATATCGCCCATATGACCGCGCATCTGGGGCCGGTGGCCAAGGTGGAGCCGGTGACCGACCGCGCGCTGCTGGCGCTTCAGGGGCCCGAGGCCGAGGCGGTTCTGGCCGCGCTGGTGCCGCAGGTTGCCGAAATGCGCTTCATGGATGTGATTGCGGTCGATACGGTTTTCGGCGCGCTGTGGATTTCGCGCTCGGGCTATAGCGGCGAGGACGGGTTCGAGATTTCGCTGCCCGAAGCCTCGGCCCCTGATTTCGCGCGCAACCTGCTGGCCCATCCTGCGGTGGCCCCCATCGGGCTGGGCGCACGCGACAGCCTGCGGCTTGAGGCGGGGCTGTGCCTTTACGGGCATGACATCGACGAAAACACGACGCCGGTTGCGGCGGGGCTGTCCTGGGCGATCCAGAAGGCCCGCCGCCGCGGCGGCGCGCGGGAGGGCGGATTTCCGGGGGCCGAACGCATCCTGCAGGAACTGGCTGAGGGCGCGCCCGCGCTGCGGGTCGGGTTCCACCCCGAAACCCGCGCCCCCATGCGCGAAGGCACCGTCATCTGGGATGCGCCCGAGGGGGGGCGCAATGTCGGGGGCATCACCTCGGGCGGCTATGGCCCGTCAGTCGAGGCCCCGATCGCCATGGGCTATGTGCCGCAGGACTGCGCCGAACCGGGCACCCGTCTTTGGGGAGAGTTGCGTGGCAAGCGTCTGCCTGTCACGGTCAGCGAACTTCCGTTCCGTCCATCCACCTACAAGCGCTGAGGAGCGTTTCACGATGAAATATACCGAAGATCATGAATGGCTGCGTGTCGAATCCACCCCCGAGGGGGATATCGTCGTGGTCGGCATCACCGAGCATGCCGCAACCCAACTGGGCGATGTGGTATTCGTCGAACTGCCCGAAGTGGAAACCGTGGTGGCCACCGGCGACGAGGTCGTGGTGATCGAAAGCGTCAAGGCCGCGTCGGATATTCTGGCGCCGGTCGATGGCGAGATCATCGAGGTCAATGCGAAACTGTCCGACAAGCCGGGGCTGGTGAATGATGATCCGACCGGGGCGGCGTGGTTTTTCAAGATGAAGATTGATGACCTGTCCGTGCTCGACGATTTCATGGATGAAGATGAATATAATGACATGATCGGCTGAAGGCCGGTCCGTCGCGCAAGCCGGGGGGCCAGCCCCCCGGACCCCCCGGGATATTTGAGGACAGAAAAAGGGGAACCCCCCGTTTCCGGTCCGAAAGGTGAGCGCCATGAGTTTCACGCCGACTGACTACAACACCTATGATTTCGCGAACCGTCGCCATATCGGCCCCTCGCCCGCCGAGATGACCGAAATGCTCGCCGCCGTGGGCGCGGCTGATCTTGAGACTTTGGTCGCCGAAACCGTGCCGCCCTCGATCCGGCAGGGCAAGGCGCTGACCTGGGCGCCACTGGCCGAGCATGAATTGCTGGCGCGGATGCGCGAGGTCGCGGCGAAGAACCGGGTGATGACCAGCCTGATCGGGCAAGGCTATTACGGCACCGTGACGCCGCCCGCGATCCAGCGCAACATTCTGGAAAACCCGGCATGGTATACGGCCTATACGCCCTATCAGCCCGAGATTGCACAGGGGCGGCTTGAGGCGCTGCTGAACTATCAGACCATGGTGGCCGATCTGACCGGGTTGCCGGTGGCCAATGCCAGCCTGCTGGATGAGGCGACAGCGGCGGCGGAAGCCATGACCATGGCCGAACGCACAGCGAAATCCAAGGCGCGGGCGTTTTTCGTTGACCGCTTCTGCCATCCCCAGACCATTGCCGTGATCCGCACGCGGGCAGAACCGCTGGGGATCGAGATCATCGAGGATATGGTCGGCAATCTGGACCCATCCAAGGTGTTTGGCGCGATCTTTCAATATCCGGGCAGCTATGGGCATGTGACCGATTTCACCGCGCTGATCGCCAAGGTCCATGCGGCCAAGGGCATTGCCATTGTGGCGACGGATCTGCTGGCGCTGTGCCTTTTGAAGGAACCCGGCGCGATGGGGGCCGATATCGCGGTGGGGTCCAGCCAGCGTTTCGGCGTGCCGATGGGCTATGGCGGGCCGCATGCGGCCTTCATGGCCTGCCGGGATGAGTTGAAGCGCGCCATGCCGGGGCGGATCGTGGGGGTGTCCATTGATTCGCGCGGCAACAAGGCCTACCGGCTGGCGCTGCAGACCCGTGAACAGCATATCCGCCGTGAAAAGGCCACGTCGAATGTCTGCACGGCGCAGGCGCTGCTGGCGGTCATGGCCTCCTTCTATGGCGTGTTCCACGGGCCGAAGGGGCTGCGCGCCATTGCCGAGCGGGTGCATTTCCTGACCAACCGTCTGGCGCGGGCGCTGAAAGCGGCAGGCGCGAAGGTAGCACCCGCGGCCTTTTTTGACACGATCACGGTCGAGGTGGGCGTGGGGCAGGCGGGCATCCTGGCCGCCGCCCGGGCCGAGGGGCTGAACTTCCGCAAGATCGGGCTGGACCGCGTGGGGATCAGCCTTGACGAGACCACGGATGAAAAAGTGCTGATCCGGGTGCTGCGCGCCTTCGGGATCGAGGGCGTGCCGCCACATCGCGCCAGCCTTGGTTTCCCCGAGACGATGCTGCGGGAAAGCGAATACCTGACCCATCCGGTGTTCCATATGAACCGCGCAGAATCCGAGATGATGCGCTATATGCGCCGCCTGTCGGATCGTGACCTTGCGCTGGACAGGGCGATGATTCCGCTGGGATCCTGCACGATGAAGCTGAATGCGGCGGCCGAGATGATGCCGATCACATGGCCGGAATTCGGCAGCCTGCATCCCTTCGTGCCCGCCGATCAGGCGGCGGGCTATGCCGAGGCGATTGACGATCTGACCGCGAAACTGTGTGAGATCACCGGCTATGACGCCTTTTCCATGCAGCCCAATTCGGGCGCGCAGGGGGAATATGCAGGGCTGTTGACGATTCAGGCCTATCACCGCGCGCAGGGGCAGAGGGAGCGGGATATCTGCCTGATCCCGGTTTCGGCCCATGGCACCAATCCGGCCTCGGCGCAGATGTGCGGCATGAAGGTTGTGGTGGTGAAATCCGCACCCAATGGCGATGTTGATCTGGACGATTTCCGCGCCAAGGCGGCAGCGGCGGGCGACAGGCTGGCGGCCTGCATGATCACCTATCCGTCGACCCATGGCGTGTTTGAGGAAACCGTGCGCGAGGTCTGCCAGATCACCCATGACCATGGCGGCCAGGTCTATATCGACGGCGCGAACATGAACGCGCTGGTGGGGCTGGTAAAACCCGGTGAGATCGGCGGTGATGTCAGCCACCTCAACCTGCACAAGACCTTTGCCATCCCGCATGGCGGCGGCGGTCCGGGCATGGGGCCGATCGGCGTGCGCGCGCATCTGGCGCCGCATCTGCCGGGCCATCCGCAGACAGGCGGAGAGGGCGCGGTGAGTGCGGCACCGCTGGGATCAGCCTCGATCCTGCTGATTTCATGGGCTTACTGCCTGATGATGGGCGGTGAGGGGCTGACGCAGGCCACGCGGGTCGCGATCCTGAACGCCAATTACATCGCGGCACGGCTGGCGGGGAAATATCCGATCCTCTTCATGGGCAACAAGGGAAGGGTCGCGCATGAATGCATCCTTGATACCCGCCCCTTTGCCGAAGCGGGCGTGACGGTCGACGACATCGCAAAGCGGCTGATTGACAATGGCTTTCATGCGCCGACCATGAGTTGGCCCGTCGCGGGCACGCTGATGGTGGAGCCGACCGAATCGGAAACCAAGGCCGAGATCGACCGTTTTATCACTGCCCTTCTGGCGATCCGTGACGAGATCGCGGCGGTGGAGGCGGGTGAGATCGCGGCTGCCGACAGCCCCCTGCGTCATGCGCCCCATACGGTTGAGGATCTGGTGGCCGACTGGGACCGGAAATACCCGCGTGAACAGGGCTGTTTCCCACCCGGTGCCTTCCGGGTGGACAAATACTGGCCGCCCGTGGGCCGGGTCGACAATGTCCATGGCGACCGCAATCTGATCTGCATCTGCCCGCCGGTCGAAAGCTATGCGGATGCGGCGGAATAGGGGCTGACCGGCCTGCGCGCGCCTGTCCCCCCTTTGCCGGGGGCAGGACAACAGGCTTTGGCCATCGCGGCACGCTGCGCGGGCTTGTGAATTTGCTGATCTCGCAGCACTCTGCCCCGGAGGGGGGCAGAGAATGACCTTGTTGCTGGTGGTGAATTCAGGCTCGTCCTCGGTCAAGGTTGCCTTGTTCCGGGGGGACATGCAGGTGCTTGAGGCGCAGGCCTCTGAAATCGGCGGGCAATCCCGGCTGCGGTTGGGCGCGCAAGAACAGTCCCTTTCGCTGCCCGATCACCGCACTGCGCTATCGGCCCTGCTGGAGGCACTGACGGCGGCGGGCCATCCGCCCGCGCAGTTCGGTGCGGCGGCGCATCGGGTGGTGCATGGCGGGCCGGATCTGACCCGCGCCTGCCGGGTGACGCCTGCCGTTCTGGCCGGGATCCGCGCCTGCCTGCCGCTGGCGCCATTGCACAATCCGGCCAATCTGGCTGGGATCGAGGCGCTGGCGGCGCTGCTGCCCGACCTGCCGCACTATGCCAGTTTCGACACCGCCTTTCACGCCACGATGCCGCCGGTTGCGACCCGCTATGCCCTGCCTCGCGAGGTGGAGGCGCGCGGTTATCGCCGTTACGGGTTCCACGGTCTGTCCTATGCCAGCATTGCCGAACGTCTGCCGGGGGTGCTGGGTGCGATGCCGGGCCGGGTGCTGGCCTATCATCTGGGCAACGGGGCCTCGGCCTGCGCGATGCGGGACGGACGGTCGGTTGCCACCTCGATGGGCTACAGCCCGCTGGAGGGGCTGACCATGGGCACGCGATCCGGCAGCATTGATCCGACCGTGGTGCTGCGTCTGGCCGAGCTTTATGGCATTGCCGGAACCGAACGCATGCTGAACCGCGAGGCGGGATTGCTGGGGCTGGGCGGGCGGTCCGACATGCGCGCGCTGCTGGCCGATCCCGCGCCGCGCGCCCGTTTTGCCGTGCAGCATTTCATCAATTCCGCCGTCAGCCATGGCGGCGCGCTGATGGCGGCGATGGGGGGGCTGGATGCCGTGGTCTTTACCGGCGGCATCGGAGAGAATGCGTCCCCGGTGCGGGGCGGTATTCTGGACGGGCTGGCATGGGCGGGGGTGCGGTATGACGCCGCTGCCAATGAGGGTGGCGAAACGCGCCTTGATCCCACAGGCGCGGCAATTCCGGTTCTGATCCTGCCTGCCGAGGAAGAGGCCCATATCGCCGCCGAAGCGCGCGCATTGATGAAGGCGGGGGAATGACGCAGCCGCAACTGGACCTGTCACCCGCCGTCTCGGATGAAATCCGCCAGACCACCTGCTATATGTGCGCCTGTCGCTGCGGCATCAATGTGCATCTGAAATCGGGGCGCGTCAGCTATATCGAGGGCAACCGCGCCCATCCGGTCAACAAGGGCGTCCTTTGCGCCAAGGGGGCCAGCGGTATCCGCCAGATCACCGCGCCATCGCGCCTGTCGCAGCCCCTGCGCCGGGTCGGCCCGCGCGGGTCGGGGGCGTTTGAGCCGATCAGTTGGGACGAGGCGCTGGCGCTGGCGGTCGCGTGGATGGCCCCCCTGCGCGAAACGGCCCCCGAGAAGGTTGCCTTCTTCACCGGCCGCGACCAGAGCCAAAGCCTGACCAGTTTTTGGGCGCAGAATTTCGGCACGCCGAATTACGCCGCCCATGGCGGGTTCTGTTCGGTCAATATGGCGGCGGCGGGGATCTATACCATCGGCGGGGCGTTCTGGGAGTTCGGGCAACCGGATTGGGAGCATACGCGGCTGTTCCTGATGTTCGGCGTGGCCGAGGATCATGACAGCAACCCGATCAAGATCGGGCTGGGGCGGCTGAAGGCACGCGGGGCGCGGGTGATCGGGATCAATCCGGTGCGCTCGGGCTATAACGCTGTGGCCGATGACTGGCTGGGCATCACACCGGGGACGGATGGGTTGCTGATCCTGTCCTTGATCCATTGTCTGCTGGAGGCGGGCAAGGTTGATCTGCCCTATCTTGCGCGGTTCACCAATGCGCCCTGTCTGGTGGGGCCGGACGGCTTGTTCCTGCGCGACGGGCAGGACAAGCCGCTGGTCATCGCCGATGGGCGCGCGGTGGCCTTCGATACGCCCGGCATCCAGCCCGATCTGGGGGCCACGCATCAGGGCGCGCGGACGGTGTTTCAGCATATGGCCGAACGTTACCTGTCACCCGAATACGCGCCCGAGGCGGTGGCGGATCGTTGCGGCATACCGGCGCCGCGTATCCGCGCGCTGGCCGCTGAAATCGCCGATGCGGCCTTCAACCATCCCGTCACCCTTGAACAGGAGTGGACCGATTTCCGGGGTGACCCCCACAAGACCATGACGGGCCGCCCGGTCAGTTTCCATGCGATGCGTGGAATATCGGCCCATTCCAACGGGTTTCAGACCGCCCGCAGCCTGCATCTGCTGCAAATCCTGCTGGGCGCGGTGGAAACGCCGGGCGGTTATCGGCTGAAACCACCCTATCCGAAACCGGCCGAGGCGCATCCGGCCCCGCATTGCAAGGTGACACCCGGCAAGCCGCTGGACGGCCCGCATCTGGGCTATCCGCGCGGGCCCGAACATCTGTGCCTGAAAGATGACGGCAGCCCCGCCCGGATCGACAAGGCGTTTTCCTGGGAAAACCCGCTGTCTGCCCATGGTCTGATGCATATGGTCATCGCCAATGCCCATGCGGGGGACCCCTACCGCATCGACACGCTGTTTCTTTATATGGCGAATATGGCGTGGAATTCCTCGATGAACACCGCTGCCGTGATGGAGATGCTGACCGACCGGGGTGAGGACGGCGAATACCGCATCCCGCGCATCATCTATTCCGATGCCTATGCGTCGGAAATGGTGGCCTATGCCGATCTGATCCTGCCGGATACGACCTATCTGGAGCGTCACGACTGCATCAGCCTGCTGGACCGCCCGATTTCCGAACCCGATGCGGCGGGGGATGCGATCCGCTGGCCCGTGGTGGCACCGGACCGCGATGTGCGGGGCTTTCAGTCGGTGCTGATTGATCTGGGCGCGCGGCTTGGGCTGCCGGGATTTGTCGATGCGGCGGGCGGCCCGCTTTATGCCGATTATGCCGATTACATCGTGAACCATCAGCGCCGCCCGGGCATTGGCCCGCTGATGGGCTGGCGCGGCAATGGGGATGCGGAAGGCCGGGGCGGGCCGAACCCCGCGCAACTGGACCGTTATATTGAAAACGGGGCGTTCTATCAGGCGCATGTGCCGGACGATGCGCGCTATTTCAAACCGTGGAACCGCGCTTATCAGGATTGGGCGGTGCGGACCGGGCTTTATGATGCGCCGCAGCCTTACCTTCTGTCGATCTGGTCTGAACCGATGCGCCGCTTTCAGCGCGCGGCCGAGGGGCAGGGGCAACGGCAGCCCCCTGAGCATATGCGCGCGCGGCTGAAACAGGCGATGGACCCGCTGCCCCGCTGGTATCCGCCTTTCGGGGATGAGGCTGCACGCGATTACCCGCTGCATGCGCTGACGCAGCGTCCGATGGCGATGTATCATTCCTGGGGCAGCCAGAACGCATGGCTTCGCCAGATCCACGGGCATAATCCGCTTTATGTGCCGACCGCTGTTTGGGAGGCGCAGGGCTTTGCGCCCGGCGACTGGGCGCGCGTCACTTCCCCCACCGGGGAAATCATCGTACCGGTCGCGCATATGCCCGCGTTGAATCCGCATACCGTCTGGACATGGAACGCTATCGGCAAGCGCAAGGGGGCATGGGGGCTGGACCCGAATGCACCCGAGGCGACCAAGGGTTTTCTGCTGAACCATCTGATCCATGAATTGTTGCCGCCCAAGGGGGACGGGCAACGCTGGTCGAATTCCGACCCGGTGACGGGACAGGCGGCGTGGTTTGATCTGCGGGTGCGGGTGGAGAAATGTGCAGCCCCGCCCCCGGATGAAGCGCCCGAGGTGCTGCCGCAATTCCCGGTGCTGCCGGATCAGGGAAGGGGGCGCGCATGACCTGTCTGCCGGGCCAAACGGAGAAGAAACTGGGGCTGGTCATCGACCTTGATACCTGCGTCGGCTGTCACGCCTGTGTCACCGCCTGCAAGGGCTGGAACGATCAGGGCTATGGCGCGCCGCTGTCGGATCAGGAGGCGCATGGCGCGGACCCTTCGGGCACCTTCCTGAACCGCGTCCACAGCTATCAGGTCAGTCCGCCCGAGGCTGTGCCTTTCACGGTGCATTTCCCCCGCTCCTGCCTGCATTGCGATGATGCGCCCTGCGTGACGGTCTGCCCGACCGGGGCCAGCTACAAACGGATCGAGGATGGTATCGTGCTGGTCAATGAGGATGCCTGCATCGGCTGCGGGCTTTGCGCCTGGGCCTGCCCTTATGGTGCGCGCGAGATGGATAAGGCGGCGGGTGTGATGAAGAAATGCACGCTCTGCGTCGACCGGATCTACAACGAAACCCTGCCCGAGGTAGACCGCGAACCCGCTTGCGTGCGCACCTGCCCCACCGGGGCGCGGCATTTTGGTGATCTGTCCGACCCCGACAGCGCCGTGTCGCGGCTAGTGGCGGATCGCGGCGGGGTGGCGTTGATGCCGGAAATGGGCACCAAACCCGTCAACCGCTATCTGCCGCCGCGCGCAAAGGATCGCGGCGCGCAGGTGTCACCGCTGGCGCCTTTGCTGGATGTTCAGGCGACCGGGTTTGCCGGCTGGCTGGACCGGGTGCTAGGCAAGATCTGATGCATCCGGCGCCGTCGATCATTCTGTTCACTGTGCTTTCAGGGTTGGGATTCGGCCTGCTGGCCTGCCTTGCCTTGGGGCTGCCCGGTCTTTCGGGCTGGATGGCGTTTTTCGGCTGGGGGATCGGCTATGTGCTGGCCACTGGCGGGCTGGCGGCCTCGGCCTTCCATCTGGGCAACCCTCAACGCGCGCTTCTGGCATTCACGCAATGGCGGTCAAGCTGGCTCTCGCGGGAGGCATGGGCATCGGTTCTGGCGCTGCTGGTGATGGCGCCCTGCGCGCTGGCCGATTGGCTGGGCTTTGACTGGCCCGTGGCCCTGCGGCTGCTGGCGGCGGTTCTGGCCCTGCTGACGGTGCTGGCAACATCCATGATCTATGCCTCGATCCGCGCCGTGCCGCGCTGGAACCACTGGACGACACCCGCCCTGTTTCTGGGCTTTGCGCTGGCGGGCGGCGCGCTGCTGGGGCTGCAGGGCGGGCTGGCGGCGGTGCTTCTGCTGGGGCTGGGCGCGGTGCAGATCGCGGCCTTCGGGCTGGGCGACAGGCAGTTTGCCGCGCGCGGCGCCAGCATGGAAAGCGCGACGGGGCTGACAGGCCGGGGCGCGGTTTCGGTCTTCGAGCAGCCCCATACCGGCGGAAATTACCTGACGCGCGAGATGATCCATGTCGTCGGCCGCCGCCATGCGCAAAAACTGCGGGTCATCGCGGTGGTCTGTGCGTCACTCCTGCCGGCAGGTCTGGTGCTGACGGGCGGCGGGGCCGGTCTGGTTCTGGCGATCCCGCTTCATATGACCGGCGCGCTGGCCGCGCGCTGGCTGTTCTTTGCCGAAGCCGAGCATGTCGTGGGGCTTTATTATGGGCGGCGGGGCTGAGGGAGGGGGCGCAAGGGGGGCTGTCTGCCCCCCTCGGATTTGCGGCGCAAATCCTCACCCCCCGAGGATATTTATCGACAGAAAAAGCCCGCAGGGGCGGGGCGGCACGCGCAGTCAGGACAGGAAGACGCGCAGCGTTTCATCGAATTCCCGTGGCTTTTCGGCATGCAGCCAATGGCCCGCGCCGGGGATCTTGGCAAACCGCGCGGTGGGGAACAGGGCGCGGATCTCGTCGCGATAGTCGGGCAGGACATAATGGCTTTCGCCCCCGGACAGGAACAGTGTCGGACCCTCAAAGCGGCCTTCGGTGCCGGGCCAGCCGACGATCTTCGCCATCTCGGCCTCAAGCACATCCAGATTGAGCCGCCAGCGCGGCGGATCAGCTTTCAGATCCAGCGATTGCAGGAAAAAGGCGCGCAGGCCGGCATCATCAATACGGGCTGCAAGGCGGCGGTCGGCCTCGGCCCGTGAGGTCAGGCCCGACAGGTCCAGCGCGCGCATCGCCTCGATATGGCGGGTCTGGTCATGGCTATAGGCGACGGGGGCGATATCGGCCACGACCAGCCGGTTGACCAGATCACCTTTGGTCAGCGCAAGCTGCATCGCGGCCTTGCCGCCCATGGAATGACCCATCACATCCATGGCTGCGCCCTGCGCCGCGATCACCCCGGCCAGATCATCGGCCAGATCGGCATAGCTGTGGCTGTCGAAACGCGCACTTTCGCCATGGTTGCGCATATCCACCGCGATCACGTCGCGTGTGGCGGCCATGCGCCGCGCGATCACGCCCCAGTTGCGGGCCGATCCGAACAGGCCATGAACGATCAGAAGGGCGGGCAGGCCCTGTGCGGTTTCGGCGGGGTGATGCACTGTGTTCAGCATGTCACCGGCTTAGCGCATCGCGCGTCCTGCATCCAGAGCGGTTGAAGCGCACCGTCGCCGGGCATAGGATCGCCCCGCAAGCAGGAGACCGGCATGAGTGCGATCACGATCCAGCAGATGGCAGACCGGGTGGCGGAACTGCTGGAGGAACGGCTGCGCATCAAGGGCGCGGGTCTGGCGGCCAAGTTGCAGAAGGGCGGGCGGCAATTGCCCCGCCGCGTGCGGGCCGCCGCGCAGGACCTGGCCGAGGCGGCGATGCGTGCGAAGAATCCCAAGCTCTTGATGATGATCGACGAGGAAGCGGTCGCGACGAATTACGATATTTGCCTGAAACATCTGTCGGCGCTGAACCGCTGGGACCGCCGCAAGGGATTTCTGATCGGGGTCACGACCTCGATCCTGTTCAGCCTTCTGGTCGTGGCGGGGCTGGTTCTGGCGGTGATGGTCTGGCGCGGTCTGCTGTAAGCGGCGCGGGCGACAGCGCACTACGGCTGACCAGCGTGACCGTGGTGAAGGCGACATAGAGCAGCAGATACCAGGACCCGAGCTTGGCAAAGCTGACCATCTGGCCCGGAAGCTGACCGGAATAGATCCATGTGCCGGTGGCGGTGCCGACATTTTCCGCAATCCACAGCGCAAGGGCCGACAGCAATGCGGCCAGCGGCAGGGGGATCCAGCGCGCGATCTCGGTATTGACGAACCAGATCCGCGTGCGGGCATAGATCAGCAGGGTCGCGGCAAACAGCACCAGACGGATATCGGGCAGAAAATGATGGGCAAAGAAATTCACATAGATTGCCACCCCCAGCAGCACTGTCACCCAGAAGGGCGGATAGGGCGCGAAACGCATGTGAAAGATGCGGATCACCCGCGCCATATAGCTGCCGACAGCCGCATACATGAAACCGGAAAACAGCGGCACGCCCATCAGTTTGAAAAACCCGGGTTCGGGATAGGCCCATGACCCGGCATGGACCTTGAACCATTCCATCGCCGTGCCGGTCAGATGGAACAGAAGGATCACCCGCGCCTCCTCCCATGTTTCCAGACGAAACCACAGAAAGGCGGCCTGTGTCAGGATGGCAAAGGCGAACAGAGCATCATAGCGTTGCAGGGGCCAGTCGGGCGACCAGATCAGTTTCGTGCCGATGATTGCGGCCAGCAGCAGCCCGCCGAACAGACAGGCCCAGCCCTGTTTCAGCACGAACATCCCGAATTCGACCAGCAGACGCGGCAGGCGCGCCCGGGCCGCATCGCCAAGGCGGCGTTCAAGGCGACGGGTGGTCTGGGGAAAGCCGGAGCGGCGCTCGGTCATCGGGGGGCCTTCTGATTGGCCGGGCGCGGGGGTTTCACACCCCCGCGCCTGCCCGGTCCCGGCCGGGCAGGCTTCGCCTGTGGGATAATTCTGGACGGAAAAAGCCGCAGGTCAGAGGCCCGGATAGATCGGGAACCGGGCGCAAAGGGCGGCGACCTTGGCCTTCACTGCCTCCTCGACCGCGCCATTGCCGTCTTCACCATGGGCGGCCAGACCTTCGACCACTTCCACGATCCAATCCCCGATCTGGCGGAATTCGGCCTCACCGAAGCCACGGGTCGTCCCGGCGGGCGTGCCCAGACGGATGCCCGAGGTGATGGTAGGCTTTTCGGTATCAAACGGAATGCCGTTCTTGTTGCAGGTGATATGCGCGCGGCCCAATGCCTTTTCGGTGGCATTGCCCTTCACGCCCTTGGGGCGCAGATCGACCAGCATCAGATGCGTGTCGGTGCCGCCCGTCACGGTGCCCAGCCCGCCCTTCATCAACTGATCGGCCAGCGCCTGCGCGTTGGCGATGACCTGCGCCTGATAGGATTTGAATTCGGGGCGCAGCGCCTCTCCAAAAGCCACGGCCTTGGCGGCGATCACATGCATCAGGGGGCCACCCTGAATGCCTGGGAAGATCGCGGAATTGACCTTTTTCGCAATCGTCTCGTCATCGGTCAGGATCATGCCGCCGCGCGGGCCGCGCAGGGTTTTATGGGTGGTCGTGGTCGCGACATGGGCATGCGGGAAGGGCGAGGGGTAAAGCCCTGCCGCCACCAGTCCCGCGAAATGCGCCATATCCACGACGAAATAGGCCCCCACCTTGTCAGCAATCGCCCGGAAGCGCGGGAAATCCAGAATGCGCGGAATGGCCGAACCGCCTGCGATGATCATTTTCGGCCGGTGTTCCAGCGCCAGCGCCTCGATCTGCTCATAATCGGGCAGCAGCGTGTCCTGTTTCACGCCATATTGTACGGCATTGAACCATTTGCCCGACTGGTTCGGGGCCGCGCCATGGGTCAGGTGACCGCCTGCATCAAGGCTCATGCCAAGGATGGTGTCGCCGGGCTGGATCAGCGCCTGAAACACGCCCTGATTGGCCTGTGAACCGGAATTCGGCTGCACATTGGCAAAGGCGCAGCCGAACAGTGCCTTGGCGCGGTCGATGGCAAGGTTTTCCGCGATATCGACATATTGGCAGCCGCCGTAATAGCGCCGGCCCGGATAGCCTTCGGCGTATTTGTTGGTCAGCACCGAGCCCTGCGCCTCCATCACCGCGCGCGAGACGATGTTTTCCGAGGCGATCAGTTCGATCTCGTCGCGCTGGCGGCCGAGTTCAAGGCCGATGGCGCCGAACAGTTCGGCATCACGCGTGGCGAGGCTTTCGCTGAAGAAACCGGCATCGCGATGGGAAGTCTCGGTCGGGGCGTTCATGGGCGTCTCCTGCTGCGGCTGACGGGATCGGAGGGAATGGCCGCCATTTAACGCAAGCGGGCGCGATCAGAAAGGGTCGTTTGCGCCATTGCTGCCACTTTGCGCGACAGGGGGCTTGGGCCTTGCGCCCGGTTTGGGGCCGGTTGGGGCCCGGTTTGGGGTTGAGTTCGGCGTGGCGGCCCGCCAAGACTGGTCCCGCACGGGGCGCGCGGGGAGACGGCATGTCGGCAAAGATCACCTTTCTGGCCAGTCCGGCCCCCGCCGCGCAAGAGGCGCTGGCCGCCCTGACGGCGCGCTATGGTCAGGCGGCCCCCGGTGACGCCAGCCATATCGTGGCCCTTGGCGGCGACGGGTTCATGCTGCAGACGCTGCATGAATCGCGCGGCGTGGGCCTGCCGGTCTATGGCATGAATTGCGGCACCATCGGCTTTCTGATGAATGCCTATTCGGAAGAGGACCTGCCCGAACGTCTGCTGGCGGCAGGTGAGGAAGTGCTGAACCCGCTTGTGATGCGTGCGGAAACGGCGGCGGGATCGGTGATCGACGGGCTGGCGATCAATGAGGTCAGCCTGCTGCGCGCCGGACCGCAGGCCGCGAAACTGCGCATCAGTGTCGATGGCCGGCTGCGGATGGATGAACTGGTCTGTGACGGGGCACTGGTCTGCACCCCGGCGGGATCGACGGCCTATAACTATTCCGCCCATGGCCCGATCCTGCCCATCGGGTCGGATGTGCTGGCCCTGACGGCGATTGCCGCCTTCCGGCCCCGGCGCTGGCGTGGCGCGCTTCTGCCCAAGACGGCAGTGGTGCGGTTCGATGTGCTGCAGCCTGAAAAGCGCCCCGTCCGGGCCGATGCAGACAGCATTTCCGTGCCCGATGTCCATGCGGTCGAGGTGCGCAGCGATCCGGCGGTGCAGCACAGGATCCTGTTTGATGCGGGCCACGGGCTGGAGGAACGGCTGCTGCGCGAGCAGTTCCTGTAATCCGGGTTGCGGTCGGCAGGGGCTTGGTCAGTCCTGCGCGTTCCACTGCTCCAGCTTGCGATACAGCGTCGATGGTGACACTTCCAGCGACCGCGCCGCACGCGGAACCGACCCGCCATGGCGTTCCAGAACCGCCTCGATCACCCGGCGTTCGATCTGCGCCAACGGCAGTTTCAGCAGCGGATCAAGACCGCCCGCGGATGGGGCGGGGTCCTGCACCTTCCGGGCCGCATCGGTGCCCCGTCCGCCATCCAGATCGGGCGGCAGCATATGCGTTTCCACCAGTTCGCCGTCATGCAGGACGACGACATTGCGCATCACATTCAGCAACTGGCGCACATTGCCCGGCCATGTCAGTGCCCGCAGGCGGTTTTTCACGGTTTCCGACAATGCGGTAAAACGGCGGTTTTCCTCGGTGGCGAAGCGGTGAAGGGCGGCCTCGGCGATCTCGATCACGTCATCCTGCCGTTCCCGCAGTGGGGGCATGTGGATCGGCACGACGAACAGCCGGTAATACAGATCCTCGCGGAACTGGCCCAGCCGCACCGCCTCGGCCGGATCACGATTGGTGGCGCAGACGATGCGGACATTGACCTTGCGGGGCCGGGTCGCGCCCACGGGCTGCACGGTCGATGTTTGCAGAAAGCGCAACAGCTTGGTCTGCAACGCAGGCAGCATCTCACAGACCTCGTCCAGAAACAGCGTGCCGCCATCCGCCGCCGCCGCCGCGCCCAGCTTGTCCGAAATCGCCCCGGTGAAGGATCCCTTGATATGGCCGAACACTTCGGATTCCAGCAGATCCTGCGGGATCGCCCCGCAATTCAACGCGATGAAAGGACCGTTTGCCCGGTTCGAATTTCGATGCACGGCCAGCGCGCAAAGCTCCTTGCCGGTGCCGCTTTCGCCGGTGATGAACACCGTCGCCATGGATTGCGCGACCGAGCGGATCTTGTCCTGAACGGCACGCATTGTGCGGGAACTGCCGACAAAGCCGTTTTCCTCAAGCGGATCGGGCAGACGGGGGGGCGGGGCCGAGGGGCGGCGGGCTGGAGTTGTCTCGCGCGGGGTTTCAGGCGGGACGGCATTCTCGATCGCGCCCAGAAACCGCTGTTCGTCAAAGGGTTTTACAAGGAATTCATGGGCGCCCGCGCGCATCGCCTCGACCGCCTTGTTGATCGAGCCATGGGCGGTGATGACGATCACACTGATCTGGGGCCGCTCGGCCAGCAGGTCGCGCATCAGGTCCAGCCCGTCGCGGTCGGGCAGCATCAGGTCCAGCAGCACGATCTGCGGTGACGCCTCGCGGAACTTTTCCAGCCCCTCGGCGGCGCTTGAGGCCACGACGACGCTGTGTCCTGCAGTGGTCAGAACCGACCGATAGATCATCTGCAATGAGACCGAATCCTCGATCAGCAGGATCGAACTGGTGCGCACCGCCCGTCCGGCACCGGCACCCTCGGGCAGGGTTTCTGCCATATCGCTCATGCTGCGGTCCCGCTGCTGTGGGCCGATCTGTGCCGCAGATCGGCCAGAAGATCGTCAAGCAGATGCAGCGCCCCGGGCATGACGGATCCGATCATCGTGAAATCCCGTGCTTCGGCGGCCTCGACAAGGGTTTCGGCACGCTGCTGCAGGCCGAAGGCCCCCGCCGTTCCGGCCAGCGATACCAGATTATGCGCCGCCCGGCGCATTCCGGCCGCGTCCTGAGTGCTGAGGGACCGTTCCATTCCGTCCCGCGCCCCGGTCAGATCCAGCGTCAGCCGGTCCAGCAGGGCATGGCTTTCGGCGGGGCCGACAATCGCAAGAATACGCTCCAGCGCAGCCGGGTCGAAATCAGGTTGATGTGGATCCGCGTCCGCGCTGTCCGATCCCCCTTCGGGCTCTGTGCCCATCGGTCCCGCAGCCGCGCAAAGCCCCTGCAATTCGGCCACGATGCGGCGTGCCTCATCCGGCAGGTCAATCCGCGCCAACCGCCGGACCCGCTCGGCGATCTCCTGCATCCGCGGTGCGGCGTCATCCATCATTGCAGGCCGCCTTTGGTTATGCAGAAGGACGCGGTTTCCCCATGGGTGACGGGGCCGCTGCAAAGACTATGAAACAGGGGCTGGTGCGGCGATAAATTCAAATCATGGGGCCGGAAATGCAGGATCATGGCGTGAAGATAACCCCGCTTTGCACTTTGTCAAAGCGGGCGCACAATTTACGGCTGTAATCCTCTGCGCTAAGCCCCCGCATTCCGGGCAAGGCCGATCTGTTGCAGGGCGGCGCGGATTTCATCCAGAATGGCCGGATCGTCGATGGTTGCGGGCATCTTGAACGCGGCCCCGTCGGCGATGCAGACCATGGTCGCCCGCAGGATCTTGCCTGACCGCGTCTTGGGCAGGCGGTCCACCACGCAGGCGCGCTTGAAATCCGCCACGGGGCCGATCCGGTCGCGCATCAGGGCGACACATTCGCGGACCACATCGGCATGGTCACGGTCCGACCCCTTGTTCAGGCACAGAAATCCCAAGGGCGACTGGCCCTTCAGCGCATCGGAAATCCCGATCACCGCGCATTCGGCAACATCGGGATGGCCCGCCAGCACCTCTTCCATCCCGCCGGTGGACAGGCGGTGACCTGCGACATTGATGACATCATCGGTGCGCGCCATGATGTAAAGATAACCGTCCTCATCGACATAGCCCGCATCGCCGGTTTCATAATAACCCGGAAAATGCGCCAGATAGGATTTGCGGAACCGGTCCTCGGCATTCCACAGCGTTGGCAGCGTGCCGGGGGGCAGGGGCAGTTTCACCGCGATGGCCCCCAGTTTGCCGGGGGGCAGGGGATGGCCGCCCTCATCCAGAACCTGCACGTCATAGCCCGGCATTGGCACGCAAGGAGAGCCGAGTTTCACCGGCAAGAGCCCCAGCCCCAGCGGATTGGCCGCAATCGGCCAGCCGGTTTCGGTCTGCCACCAATGGTCGATCACCGGGCGGTTCAGCGCGCGTTCGGCCCATTGGATCGTATCGGGATCAGCGCGTTCCCCGGCAAGAAACAGCGCCTGCAGGCCTGACAGGTCATATTGCGCCACCAGTTCCGCCTTCGGATCGTCGCGTTTGACTGCGCGGATTGCAGTGGGGGCGGTGAAGAAGCTTTTGACGCCATGTTCCGCGATCACGCGCCAGAAGGTGCTTGCATCGGGGGTGCCGACGGGCTTGCCCTCGAACACGATCGTCGTGCAGCCCGCGATCAGCGGCGCATAGCAGATATAGCTGTGCCCCACGACCCAGCCCACATCGGACGCGGCCCAGAACACATCGCCGATGCCGACGCCGTAAACCGCGCCCATCGACCAGTTCAGGGCCACGATATGCCCCGCCGTCGGGCGCACCACGCCCTTGGGTGCCCCGGTCGTGCCCGAGGTGTAAAGGATATAGGCCGGATGATTGCCCTCGACGGGCAGGCAATCGGCGGGTGCGGCACCTTGCTGGAATTCGTGCCAGTCAGTATCGCGCCCCGCGACCAGCGCCGCGACCTGCTGTTCGCGTTGCAGGATCACGCAGAAATCCGGCTTGTGGCGGGCTTGTTCAATCGCACCGTCCAGCAGGGGTTTATAGGCGACCACGCGCGCAGGTTCGATCCCGCAGGAGGCGGCAAGGATCGCCTTTGGCCTGCAATCGTCGATCCGCACGGCAAGCTCGTTCGCCGCGAAGCCGCCGAAGACGACCGAATGCACAGCCCCGATCCGCGCGCAGGCCAGCATCGCCTCCAGCGCCTCGGGCACCATCGGCATATAGATGATGACGCGGTCGCCCTTGACCACGCCACGCGCCGCCAGAGCACCGGCCAGCCGCGCCACACGGGTCCGCAATTCGGCATAGGTCAGGTGCTGGCGACTGTCGGTCACCGGGCTGTCATGGATCACCGCGACCTGATCGCCCCGCCCTGCCGCAACATGGCGGTCCACGGCGTTCCAGCAGGTGTTCACCATGCCATCGGTGAACCATTCGTAAAGCGGGGCGTGGCTGTCATCAAGCGCGCGGGTGGGCGCGCGGTCCCAGTCGATGGCGCGGGCCGCCTCCATCCAGAACGCTTCCGGATCGGCCTGCCATGCCGCATAGGTGCTTTTGTAATCCATCTTCCGGACCCTCCCCTGCCTTGCGGTTTGTTACGCCAGGGCAGGGGGGCTGCGCAACGCTGTTACCGTTAGCGCAGCGCGTGGCAGTGTCCGAATGTGCAAATATTACCCCTGCCGGAGCGGGCAGGGGGCTGCAGGTTCGGGCGGCTGGTCGGCACCCGACCGGTTGGGGCTGCGAAGCGCCCCCGCACCGGTCAGCTGTAATGCGCGACCGGCGTGCCCGCGATGGCCGACATGTTCAGCAATCCCCGCGCCGTGATCGAGGGGGTCACGATATGGGCCTTGTTGCCCATCCCCATCAGGATCGGACCGACCTCAAGCCCGCCGCCTTTCATTTTCAGGATGTTGCGCACGCCCGAGGCCGCATCGGCATTGGCGAAGATCAGCACATTGGCCGCCCCTTCGAACCGGCCGCCCGGGAAGATCCGGTCGCGCAGGTCCTGATCCAGTGCCGCGTCAATATGCATTTCCCCCTCATAGGCGAAATCACGCGGCGCCGCATCCAGCATCGCCAGCGCCGCCCGCATCCGCCGCCCGGTATCGCAATCCAGATTGCCGAATTGCGACGAGGCGCACAGCGCGATCTTGGGGGCCAGACCGAAGCGGCGCACATGGCGCGCGGCCCCGATCACCGCCTCGGTGATCTGTTCCGGGGTCGGTTCGGGATGCACATGCGTATCGGCAATGAACAACGGCCCGTCCTCAAGGATCATCAGGCTGAGCGCGCCGACCGGATGCCGCCCCTCGCGGCCAAGGATCTGTGTGACATAGTTCAGATGCCACAGATATTGCCCGAAAGTGCCGCAGATCAGGCTGTCCGCCTCGCCACGCTGCACCATGACCGCGCCGATGGCGGTGGTATTGGTGCGCATCACCGCGCGGGCGATATCGGGCGTGACGCCCTGCCGGGCCATCAATTCATGATAGGTGCCCCAGTAATCGCGATAGCGCGGGTCGTTTTCAGGGTTCACCAGATCGAAATCGCGGCCCGGGCGGATCGGCAGGCCCGCGCGTTCACAGCGGCTTTCCACTACCTCGGGCCGCCCGATCAGGATCGGCTTGTCGGTCGTCTCCTCGATCATCGCATTGGCGGCGCGCAGGACGCGCTCTTCCTCACCCTCGGCAAAGACGATGCGGCGCTCGGCCTGTGCTGCGGCATGAAAGACCGGGCGCATGATCAGCGCGGATTTGAACACCGATCCGTCCAGCCCGCGTTTATAGGCCTCAAGATCGGGCATCGGGCGCGTTGCAACCCCGGTCTCGATGGCGGCGCGCGCCACGGCCGAGGCGACAACCCCGATCAGCCGCGGATCGAAGGGTTTGGGGATCAGGTAATCGGCCCCGAATGTCAGCTTTTCGCCCTGATAGGCGGCTGCCGCCTCGGCGCTGGTCGTGGCGCGGGCAAGGGCTGCAATCCCCTCGATACAGGCGATCTCCATCGCATCATTGATCTGCGTCGCACCCACATCCAGCGCCCCGCGAAAGATGAAGGGAAAACACAGCACATTATTGACCTGATTGGGATAATCGCTGCGCCCGGTGGCGATGATCGCATCGGGGGCCACCTCGCGCGCCAGTTCCGGCAGGATCTCGGGCATCGGATTGGCCAGCGCGAAGATGATCGGACGCTTGGCCATGCGGCCCACCATTTCGGGCGTCAGCACGCCGGGACCGGACAGACCCAGAAACAGGTCCGCCCCGTCGATCACCTCGGCCAGCGTGCGCTTGTCGCTGATCTGCGCGAATTCCGCCTTTTGCGGGTTCATGTCGATCTCGCGCCCCTCATGGACAAGGCCATGAATGTCGCAAAGCCAGATGTTTTCCCGCCGCGCCCCCAGTTTCAGCAGCATGTTCAGACAGGCAATCCCCGCTGCCCCTCCTCCGGTCGAGACGATGCGGATATCCTCGAACCGCTTGCCCGCAACCCGCAGCGCATTGGTCGCCGCCGCGCCCACCACAATGGCCGTGCCGTGCTGGTCATCGTGGAATACCGGGATCTTCATGCGCTCCCGGCAGATCCGTTCGACAATGAAACAGTCGGGGGCCTTGATATCTTCAAGATTGATCGCGCCAAAGGTCGGTTCCAGCGCGCAGACGATATCGGCCAGCTTTTCGGGGTCGCTTTCATTCACTTCGATGTCGAAACAGTCGATCTTGGCGAATTTCTTGAACAGGACGGCCTTGCCCTCCATCACCGGTTTTGACGCGATGGCCCCGATATTGCCCAGACCCAGCACGGCGGTGCCGTTCGAGACGACGGCAACCAGATTGCCGCGCGCGGTATAGCGGCTGGCATTGGCCGGATCGGCCTTGATCTCAAGACAGGCCTCGGCCACACCGGGGGAATAGGCCAACGACAGGTCGCGGCCATTGGCCAGCGGTTTCGTCGCGCGGACTTCAAGCTTTCCGGGCTTCGGAAACTCGTGGTAATCGAGCGCCGGGTGACGTGCCTGTTCGGTCTTGCCCTGTTCCATCTGTCCCTCCCGAGATTTTGTTCAGCCTTAAACTATCCGGAAAGCTGTGCAACCCCTTCTGCTGGTATGGTGGTTTTCCGGGGTCGCGCCCGACCTGTCTTTCTTGCCTTGATCCTCGCGCAAATACCGTCGGGACGGTCCGGGACGGCAGATCGCCCTCCCGGCGACGGTCGCCTTGCGCAAGGCTTGCAACCGGGTCACTTCCGGCCCAGACTTCGCGTCAGGACGCAACGCAGGATGCAGGCCCATGACCCTTCTCGAAACCGCAACCGCCGTGCGCGAAAATGCTTGGGCGCCCTATTCGGGTTTCAAGGTCGGGGCTGCGATCCGCAGCCTTTCGGGCGCGGTCTATGCCGGCTGCAATGTCGAGAATGTCGCCTATCCCGAAGGCACCTGCGCCGAGGCGGGGGCCATCGCGGCCATGGTCGCGGCGGGTGAAACGGCGATCGCCGAAGTGCTGGTCATTGCCGACAGCCCCGATCCGGTGCCCCCTTGCGGCGGTTGCCGCCAGAAGATCGCCGAATTTGCCGCCCCCGATGTCACCGTCACGCTGTGCACGACAGACGGGCAGCGCCGCGCGATCACGGTGGCTGACCTTTTGCCGGGGGTATTTTCCGCCGCCCATATGGCGCGCAGCGAGGCGGGATAAGCCCGTGGAGGCGGCCCGTATCATTGCCGATATCCGGGATGGAAAACCGCCCGGAGCTGCGGCGCTGGACTGGTTTGCCCGGGGTCTTGCCTCGGGTGATGTGACGGATGCGCAGGCCGGGGCCTTTGCGATGGCGGTCTGCCTGCGCGGGTTGGGGGATGAAGGCCGCGTCGCGCTGTCCCGGGCGATGCTGGCCAGCGGGCAACAACTGCACTGGGATCTGCCCGGTCCGGTGATCGACAAGCATTCCACCGGCGGGATCGGTGATTGCGTCTCCTTGCTGCTGGCGCCTGCGCTGGCGGCCTGCGGGGCCTATGTGCCGATGATCTCGGGGCGCGGGCTGGGCCATACCGGCGGAACGCTGGACAAGCTTGAGGCGATCCCCGGCTTTCGAACCGGGCTGGACGCGCAGCAGTTGCGCCGCCAGATCGAGGATTGCCGCTGTGCCATCCTGTCGGCCAGCGCCGATATCGCCCCTGCCGATCGCAGGCTTTACGCCGTGCGTGACGTGACAGGGACGGTCGAAAGCATCGACCTTATCACCGCCTCGATCCTGTCAAAGAAGCTGGCCGCCGGGCTTGAGGCGCTGGTGCTGGATGTCAAGGTCGGATCGGGCGCCTTCATGCAGAACATCGGGGAGGCCCGCGCCCTTGCCCGCGCCCTTGTTTCCACCGCGCAGGGGGCGGGCTGCATGACTACGGCGCTGATCACCGACATGTCGCAGCCGCTGGCCACGGCGGCGGGCAATGCGCTTGAGGTGATCGAGGTGATGGAAACCCTGACCGGCACCTCGGTCAATGAGGCGCTGCTGGAGGTCACGGCGGCGCTGGGGGGCGAGGCGCTGGCGCTTGGCGGGCTTGCCGCCGATGCGCTGGACGGTGCGGCGCGGATGCGCGACGTGCTGGAAAGCGGTGTCGCGGCCGAATATTTCGGCCGGATGATCGCGGCGCAGGGTGGCCCTCTGGATTTCGTCGACCGCTGGCCCGACCGCCTGCCCGCCGCCCCCGTGCAGCGGGACGTGCCCAGCCCCGGCGACGGGTTCATCGCGCGCATCGACACGCGCGCGCTTGGGCAGGCGGTGGTCGGGCTGGGCGGCGGCAGGCTGCGCGACGGCGACCGGATCAACCCGTCGGTCGGCCTGTCCGATCTGGCCGGGATCGGCGCGGATGTGACGGCGGGCCTGCCGCTTGCCATGGTCCATGCCGCCAGCGAAGAGGCCGCCGATGCGGCCATCGCCCTTGTGCAGGCGGCCTACCGGCTGGCCGACAGCCGCCCGCCGGAACCGCCCCTGATCCATGAAAGGATTGCCTGACATGGCCCGCGCCTTTCTGATCGTTATGGACAGCGTCGGCTGTGGCGGCGCGCCCGATGCCGCCGATTTCGGCGATGCGGGGGCCAATACGCTGGGCCATATTGCCGAGGCCTGCGCTGCGGGTCGCGCCGATCAGGGCCGCAGCGGCCCGCTGCGCATGCCGCATCTGGATGCGCTGGGGCTGGGGCAGGCGGTTCGCCTTGCCTCGGGTGCTGCGATGCCGGGGTTTGACGCGGTTCCGCAGGGCCTATGGGGGGCCGCGACCGAGGTGTCGCGCGGCAAGGACACGCCTTCGGGCCATTGGGAACTGGCGGGCGTGCCGGTGCCTTGGGACTGGACCTTCTTTCCCGATACCGACCCTGCCTTTCCCACCGATCTGACGGCCGAGATCTGTCGGCTGGCGGGGACCACCGGGATCCTTGGCAATCGCCATGCCTCGGGCACGGCGGTGATCGACGATCTGGGCGAGGCGCATCTGAAATCCGGCTGGCCGATCTGCTATACCTCGGCCGATTCCGTGCTGCAGATCGCCGCCCATGTCGAGGCTTTCGGTCTGGACCGCCTGATCGAATTGTGCCGGGCGCTGGCGCCGCGCCTGCATGCGATGCGCGTGGGACGTGTCATCGCGCGCCCCTTCACCGGCGTGCCGGGTGATTTCCGCCGCACGCCCGACCGGCGGGATTTCGCGATTGCGCCCCCTGCGCCCACAGTGCTGGACCATGCGGCGGCGGCAGGGCGGGTGACCCATGCGATCGGCAAGATCGGCGATATCTTCTCGATGCGGGGCATCGCGCATCTGCACAAGGGCGCATCAGACGCCGACCTGTTTGACCGGCTGGACGATCTGGCTGGAAGTGCCGAGGAGGGCGCGCTGGTCTTTGCGAATTTCGTCGAGTTCGACAGTCTTTATGGCCATCGTCGCGATGTTGCGGGCTATGCGGCGGCGTTGGAATGGTTCGACCGGCGGGCCGGGGTCTTTCTGGACCGGCTGCGCCCCGGCGATCTGGCGATCTTCACCGCCGATCACGGCAATGACCCGACATGGGCGGGCACCGAACATACGCGCGAACGGGTGCCGGTGCTGTGCGCGGGGGCGGGTGCTGGGCAGATCGGGCATTGCGCCTTTGTTGATGTCGCGGCCTCGGTCGCAACCCATCTGTGCCTGTCCGAAACCGGGCCGGGCCGCAGTTTCCTGAGGGGGATGGATTGAAGAAAATTGAACTTCACCTGCATCTGGAGGGGGCTGCACCGCCTGCCTTCATCCGCAGTCTTGCCAAGGAAAAGCATATAGATATCGGCAAGATCTTCGATGAGGCCGGAAACTATGCCTTTGACGATTTCTGGCATTTCCTGAAGGTCTATGAGGCCGCGACCTCGGTCCTGACCCGACCCGAGGATTACGCCCGCCTGACCCGCGCCGTGCTGGAACAATCCGCTGAAAGCGGCGTCGTCTATTCGGAATGTTTCCTGTCACCCGATTTCTGCGGCGGGCGCGATCTGGGGGCGTGGCGCGAATATCTGCATGCCATCCGCGAAACGGCGGATGATGCTGGTCGCGATACCGGCGTGACGCTGCGCGGCATCGTGACCTGCATCCGCCATTTCGGCCCCGCCAAGGCACGGGAAACCGCACGTTGTGCGGCGGAAGCGGCAGGGGAATTCATCACCGGTTTCGGCATTGCGGGCGATGAGACTGCCGGAAAGCCTGCCGATTTCGCCTGGTCCTTCGACATGGCGCGCGAGGCGGGGCTGCGCCTGACCGCCCATGCCGGGGAATGGGGCGGGCCGCAATCCATCCGCGACTGCTTGCGCGATCTGCGGGTCGAACGCCTCGGTCATGGCGTGCGCGCCATCGAGGATCTGGCGCTGGTCGATGAACTGGCCGAGGCGGGCACGGTGCTGGAGGTCTGCCCGGGATCGAATATCGCGCTGGGGCTTTACCCCGACTGGCGCGCCCACCCTGTCCGCGCGCTTTACGAACGCGGCGTGACGGTCACCGTCTCGACCGATGACCCGCCCTTTTTCCACACCACCATGCAGAATGAATTCGACCGCCTGCACGCGGTTTTCGACGGCGATGACGCGGTGCTGGACCGGATCAACCGCAACGCGCTTGACGCGGCCTTCTGCGATGCCGATACCAAGGCGCGGATCGCGAAACTGCTGGAGCCCGGCCATGTCTGACCATCTTACCGTCGTGAAACACCCGCTGGTGCAGCACAAGCTGAGCCTGATGCGCGACCGCGACACCTCGACCGCCAGTTTCCGCAGGCTCCTGCGTGAGATCAGTCTGTTGCTGGCCTATGAGATCACGCGCGGGCTGGACATGACGACGCGCCGGATCGAGACGCCGCTGGAGCCGATGGATGCGCCGGTGCTGGAAGGCAAGAAACTGGCGCTGATTTCCATCCTGCGGGCCGGGAACGGGCTGCTGGACGGAATACTGGAGCTGGTTCCGGCGGCGCGAGTCGGGTTTGTCGGGCTTTACCGCGATCCTGAAACGCTGCGGCCGGTGCAATATTACTGCAAGGTGCCCGATGCGCTGGAAAGCCGGATGACGATCGTGGTCGATCCGATGCTGGCCACTGGCAATTCCTCGGTCGCAGCCATCGACCTGCTGAAAGAGAAGGGTGCTGCGAATATCCGCTTTCTGTGCCTGCTGGCGTCCCCCGAAGGCGTGGCGCGGATGAAAGAGGCGCATCCCGACGTGCCGGTGGTCACTGCCGCACTGGACAGCCACCTGAACGATCACGGCTATATCGTTCCCGGCCTAGGGGATGCGGGCGACCGTATGTTCGGCACAAAATAGCAGGCTTTTGTCCTTTACTCAGCAACAATACTGACTCATTATCCCCGCACGCTACATGGGGGTAGTCGATGTTTGTCAGGGGTCTTTTGACTGCCGCTGCTGCGGTTTGCCTGCTGGTTACAGAAGTTTCGGCGCAAAGCATGGCGCGACCGGCGGAACTGCCGCCGGCAAGCTTTCGCGGGCAGCAATATGTGGACAGCCGGGGCTGCGTTTTCCTGCGCGCCGGGATCGGCGGTCAGGTGAACTGGGTTGCGCGTCTGTCGCGCGACCGCACGCCGCTTTGCGGTCAGCAGCCGTCAGGGCGCAGGGTTGCCGTGGCCGAGGCGGCTGCGCCCGTCCCCGGTGCGGCCCCCCGCGCGACTGGGCGTCCGATGGATACCGTCGCCAGCCTGACCTCCCCCCCAAGGATCCGTGAGGCGCGCCGCTCGGCTCCGGTCGATACGCGCAGCTATGTTCCGGCAGTGCCGCAGCCGCGGGCCGAGGCCACGGCCCGACCCACGCCCGGCTGTCCCTCCGGGTCGCCGCATGGCAAGCGCGCGCGGCTGGCGGACGGACGCGTGACGATGTTCTGTTCTGCCGATCCCGATTTCGATCTGGCCGCAGCGGTCGCCCGCAAGAATGGTGTGCTGGCGCCCTCCGCGCCGACCCGGCTGGCTTCGGCACCGGCGGCCCGCGTCGCGGCAGCTCCCGCTCCGGTCGCCGCTCCGGTGGGCCGGTCGGCCTCGGGTTATACCTGCCCGGCTGAAACCCCGGTTGCACGCCGTTATCGGCTCAATACGGGCGGCACGACGGTTCTGTGCTCGGATGGCGGAGCGGGAATTGCCTCACTTCGCGCGCCGCTGGCCGTGGGGGATGCGGACTTTGCCGATGCGGCGCCGCCGGTGCCCAAGGGCTATAAACGGGCCTGGAATGACGACCGCCTGAACCCGCATCGCGGCAAGGGCACCGCGCAGGGGCAGGCCGCGCAGGACCGGTTCTGGACGCGCGATGTGCCTGCCAAACTGGTCGGCCAATCGGCAACGGGGACGACAACGCGCAGCGTGACATCTGCCAGCAACAGCCCTCAGGTCGGGGTTGCGAAGTCCTGGACCGTGCAGGTGGGCAGTTTCGGCGTGGCCGCCAATGCGAAGGCCACGGCGCAGCGCCTGTCGCGGCTGGGTCTGCCGGTCAGTGTCGCAAAAGGTGGCAAGTTGCAGATTGTGCGCGCTGGTCCCTTCGCCTCGGCCAATGCGGCGCAGCAGGCGCTTTCGGCCGCAAGGCGGGCCGGATTCGGGGACGCCTATATCCGCTGAGGAATTATCCGACGCCCCGCAAAAGGGGCGTCCGGCAAGAAGTCGGGCAGCAATCAGACTTGCACCTCCGCCATCGGCGGGGGTGTTTTTCTGTGGGTGGAGTGTGACGGGACAGCGCGGGATATCGGGATGCCGTCAGCCGGAACAGATATCCTGCAGGGTCACCCAGTCCTCATCCAGCATCAGGGCCGGGGGGGCGACGCCGTCAAACGGGTCGCCGTCGATCAGCGGGCGCTGGCGGTCATCGGGCAGGGTCAGCCCCAGCGCATAGGGGGTTGAGGCGATGCCCGCCGCCTCGAATGCCGGCAGCAATTGCGCCACGGGCGGGCGGGCGGGGGGTGCGGCGATCCGCTTTTCGGCATAGCCTGCAATCGAGGCGGGGGGCAGATGGCCCGAGGTCAGCAGCCGTAGCGTGGCAATGCTGCCCGCATGGCGCAGGATCGGCAGCATCGGATCCTCGATCCCGGCGGCAACAGTCTCGGCCAGCGCGAAACCCGCCGCCATGTCGGGGCCGTCCTGCTCGGCCAGCAGCGACTGGGGCAGGGCGATCACCGGGCCGGGCAGATGGATCGGCGCGGTCAGCCCTTCGCGCAGCACGACGATGCGCGGGGCGGGATCGGACAGCCGCAGCGCAAGCCGGGTCAGGGCCTGCGTGCCGCGACGCCCGGCACAGGGCTGGCCGGTCAGGCGGGCCAGATCCTCCAGCGCCATGCGGCCGATATCCACCCGCGTCGCATCGCGCAGCACCGAAACCGTATGCGTGACCAGCGCCTCGGGCAGAAAGATCACGGCCAGCAGGACGATCCCGCCCGCGATACTGCCCAATATGCCGTTTCGCAGACGACCGGGATGCGGGCGCGAGGCTTCCAGCGCGGAATGGACGGTGCGCAGGGCCGCGATCATCTCGGGGTCGTCGATTTCCAGATCCTCATCGCCCTCGGGGCCGGGGGCGAAGATCGCGGGCAGCGTCTCGGGATTGCGGCGGATGATGGCGGGCAACGACCAATGCGCCAGCGCTGTCTCCTGCCGGGGATCGCTGAGCATGAGCGTGCTTTCCCCCAGATTGACGACGACTTCACGCCGCTGGCCCTGCAGATCCGACCGCCACAGGCCGGTGCATTCCAGTTTCTGGTATTTTTTCAGCGCCGTCATCTGCCTGTGCGGCCTTGTCTGCTGCCTCTGCCCCGACGATAGCCGAGCAGACAGGCAGGTACAATCGTCTGGAATTCCCGGCCGGCGGCGCAGCGTGGCGCTGCCTGTGGGGCCGTCCTGTGAAAAGGCACCATCCGGTGCAAATATCCGCTTGAAAATTCGCGGCGCGCAGGCTCAATCATCTGGCCAAGCCGGGCGTCCGGCGGGGGCTGACCCAGCGCCCCCTTTTCCCGCCGCCCCAAGTTGAAAGACCCCGGATGACCACGACGCCCGACCGGACCCTGACCGCTGCGCTGGCGATCCTTGCCTATGCGCTGCTGATCGGTTTCACCGACAATTTCGTGCGCGTCGTCGCGGTCGAGGCGGGGCTGTGGCAGTTCCATGCGGTGCGCGCCGTGATGGCGCTGGCGCTTCTGGGTCTGGCCGCGCAGGTCGTGGGGCTGGATCTGCGCCCGCTGCGGCCGGGGGCGGTGGTGGCCCGTTCGGTCATCCATGCCACGGCGATGCTGATCTATTTCGGGTGTCTGGCCTTTCTGCCGGTGGCGCAGGTCGCAGCTGGGCTGTTCACCGCACCGATCTTCGTGCTGCTGATCTCACGCTTTGCCTTTGGTGAACCGATCGGCCCGGTGCGGGTGGTTGCGGTGATGCTGGGCTTTGCCGGGGTGCTGATGCTGCTGGGGCGCGACTCGCTGCAAGAGGCGCGTCTGGCGGCGCTGCTGCCGGTGATTTCGGGCGCGCTTTACGCCTTTGGCAATATCGTCACGCGGGAATGGTGCGCGCAGGAGCGGGCCGAAACCCTGCTGGCGGGGTTCTTCATGGCGCTTGGCGTGATGGGGCTGGTGGGCATGGGGGTGCTGGCCCTTGTCGCGCCCGAGGTTCCGGCCGGTACGGCGGGCTTTGTGCTGCGGGGGGCGGTCTGGCCGGGCGGGGAATTCTATCTCTGGACCTTCGTGCAGGCGGCGGGGTCACTCTTGGGTGTGGGGCTGATGATCAAGGCCTATCTGATCGCCTCGGCCAGCCGGGTCTCGATCTTCGAATATATCATCCTGCCCGCCTCGGCGCTGTGGGGCTGGGTGATCTGGGACGAGGTGCTGGACCTGGGTGCCTGGATCGGCATGGCGATGATCGCAGGCGCCGGGGCGATGATCGCGCTGCGCAGCCGTCAGCTGGAACCCGAGGCCACGCCGCTGTCATGATCCTCCAGCACCGCATCGTCCAGAACCGCGCGCCAGTGGCGGCGGCATAGCGAAAGATAGGTTTCGTTCCCGCCGATCTGCACCTGTTCACCATTCCGCAGGGCCCGCCCGTCCGGGCCGCGCCGCACGACCATCGTGGCCTTCTTGCCGCAATGGCAGATGGTGCGGACCTCGCGCATTTCATCGGCCCAGGCCAGCAGCGCCGCCGAGCCGGGGAACAGCTCACCCCGGAAATCGACGCGCAGCCCGTAGCACATCACCGGCACGCCCAGATCATCGACTGCCCGCGCCAGTTGCCAGACCTGGGTCTTTTCCAGAAACTGCGCCTCGTCGATGAAGATGCATGCCACCGGACCTTGTGCAAGCCGCGCCGCGATCCGCGTGAACAGATCATCACCCGGGGCAAAGGTGTCTGCCGCCTCACCGATTCCGATGCGTGAGGCGATGCGCGCCTCGCCTGCGCGATTGTCCAGTTGCGCGGTCAGCAGATAGGTCTGCATCCCCCCCTCGCGGTAATTGTGGGATGCCTGCAGCAGCGAGGTGGATTTCCCCGCATTCATCGTCGAGTAATGGAAATACAGCTTGGCCATGCCGCCCCATAAACCGCAGACCGGCGCAGGACAAGCGATGATGATCAGGCCGGGCGACCGGTCCGCAAGGGATGAGAAAACAGGGGGGCCGTCAGGCCAGAGCAACCGGCCCGGTGGCCCCCCGCCACCATTGAATTACAACAAAAAGGGTCTGCCGAACGCCCCGAACAATCCGGAACAAACTATCCGGACAGCCGACCGGCCGATGGGCCGACGAACCCTACCCAAACCGGCGCAGACGCACCGGACACTCGCAAATCGTCACGGACGTGCCGTGACAGGATGATGGATGACAAATCGTCACGATCCGATTAACGGGAAACGCTTTCCGGCCGTCCCCGGACCTGAGTTGAAAACATTTTGCCCATATCACTCCGACCCGTGCTTCAGGAACCATAGCTGGGGCTGGTCAAGGATATCGGCATCGAGGCGGGCTGAGCGCTTTCCGGCGGGGCCAAGACGACGCTTGGGCGCTGTTGTTCCGATGCGGCGGACCGTTTGACCGGTCCATGCTGATTGATGTGCTGGTTGCTCGGTCCGCGCTGCGCACAGCTTGTGGCGGCCTGTAATCGGCCGGGCGCGGACGGCACATGCAGCCCAATCCTGAGGATAAGGCGCAGCACTGACCGGGGTCAGTGCCGCGCGCTATCTGCTTGGTTCAGGCCGTCAGAGTCAGGCCGCAGCCCCGCGACCGGCCTGCGGCCGTCCGCCACGACCGCGTTGCGGGCGATGCGCCTTTTTCGGGGCATCCATTCCGCCCTGCGGTTTGGCCGCCTGTGGCTTGGCACCCTGCGGCTTGCCGCCGGCCTTGGCCCCGGGCTTGGACCCCGGACGCGGGCCGCGCGCGCCGCGCGGCGCCGGTTTCGGCACGGCACGGATATCGGCAATGCCCCAAGGGGCGCCGCCGACCAGCGGCAGGGCCGTTTTCAGCAACTTCTCGATGGCCTGCAATTCGCCCATCTCGGCAGGCGCGCAGAAACTCAGCGAGGCACCATCCTTGCCCGCCCGCGCCGTCCGCCCGATCCGGTGGACATAGTTTTCGGGCACATTCGGCAGGTCGTAATTATAGACATGGCGCACGGTCGGAATGTCGATGCCGCGCGCGGCCACATCGGTCGCGACCAGCACATCCAGTTCACTGTTGCGGAACTCGGTCAGCGTGCGGTCGCGCTGGCCCTGGCTTTTGTTGCCATGGATCGAGCCCACCTTGAAACCCCATGTCGCCAGCAGCTTGCACAGCTTTTCCGACCCGTGCTTGGTGCGCCCGAAGACCAGTGCCTGTTCGCCCGGATGTTTCAGCAGATAGCTTTCCAGCAGTTTCGCCTTGTCGCCTTGCGGGGTGAAATGCACGCCTTGCGAAATACGGTCGGCGGGTTTGCCGGGACTGGCCACCTGCACGCGGACAGGATCACGCAGGTAGGTTCCGGCGATCTCTTCGATATCTTTCGGCATCGTGGCCGAGAACAGCATGGTCTGACGCTTGAGCGGGATATGTTTCGCAATCCTGCGCAGCGCGTGGATAAAACCCATGTCCAGCATGTGATCAGCCTCGTCCAGCACCAGATAGGCGCATTGTTCAAGGCTGACATCGCCGCGTTCCAGAAGATCAATCAGGCGGCCGGGTGTTGCCACCAGCACGTCCGAGCCCTTGGCCAGCGCCTGCGACTGGCGGAAAATGGATGCGCCGCCCACAACCAGAGTCACCTTGACCGGCGTGCCCTTGGTGAAGGTTTCAAGGCTGGTTTTGATCTGCGTCGTCAGTTCGCGCGTCGGCGCAAGGATCAGGGCGCGCACATTGCGCGGCCCGGGCGGGTGGCCGATATCCAGAAGCCGGTGAAGAAGCGGCAGGCCGAAGGCCGCCGTCTTGCCGGTGCCGGTCTGGGCAAGGCCCATCAGGTCGCGGCCCTGCATGATATGGGGAATGGCCTGAGCCTGAATCGGCGTCGGCGCCTTGAGCGTGGTCTTTTCCAGCGCGGTCAGAAGTCTGGACGAAAGTCCAAGATCGGCAAAAGTGGTCATGATAGTCTTTCCGGCCGCGCGGTCGCGGCCTTTTCCGGCCCCATGGGCCGACAGTGGGAAGCAAGGCCGCCTCACCCCGGACCCATGTCCGGCGCCGTTTGCCCTGCGGAACCCCTGCGTGACGGTGGGAACCAGTCGTCCGGGCCTTTCACATGCTCACGCGGCACGGGCCTTCGGACAGGGGGCAGATGGGGCTTTTGCGAAGCGCTGTCAAGTGTCATGTCACAGTGCGGAGACTGGGTGATACCGCCCGGGGGGGTATCCGGAGGCCGCGCATTGGCCTGCAATCGGGCAGGGCTGGGGGTGCTGGACGATCCCGCCTTGCCCGCCTAGAAGAGAGGCGACAGTCCCGCCGCGAAAGGCCCCGCGCATGCCCTTTGACCGTTCCATCAAGATCGCCCCCTCGATCCTGTCCGCCGATTTCGCCGATTTCGGGCGTGAGATTCAGGCAATCGAGGCCGAGGGTGCCGATTGGGTGCATATTGACGTTATGGATGGGCATTTCGTGCCGAATATCACCTTTGGTCCGCCTGCCGTCGCCGCCTTCCGGCGGCATGTGAAAACGGTGATGGATGTGCATGTGATGATCGCGCCGGTGGACCCGTTCATCGACGCGTTCGCAAAGGCCGGAACCGATATCCTGACCGCGCATGTCGAGGCGGGACCGCATATCCACCGCACGTTGCAGGCAATCCGGGGGGCGGGGATGAAGGCGGGTGTCGCGCTGAATCCCGGCACCCCGGCGCAAAGCGTGGCGCATCTGCTGGACCTGACCGATCTGGTCTGCGTGATGACCGTAAACCCCGGTTTCGGCGGGCAGAAATTCATCGACATGAGCGCTAAAGTGCGCGAGTTGCGCGCGATGATCGGCGACCGTCCGGTGCATATCGAAATCGATGGCGGTATGGACCCCACGACAGCCCCCCTGATGGCGGCGGCGGGGGCCGATGTTCTGGTCGCGGGATCGGCGGTGTTCCGGGGTGGCTCGGTTGAAAACCCCGCGCCTTACGGCGAAAATATCCGCGCGATCCGTGCGGCTGCAGAGAGGGCACGCTGATGGCCGCGATCCTGTTCGATCTGGACGGCACGCTGATTGACAGCGCCCCCGATATCCATGCCGAGGCGAACCGCACCCTTGCCGCGGAACGGTTGCCGCCGCTGACCTTCGCGCAGGTCCGGGGCTTCATCGGCAAGGGCGTTCCGAACCTGATCGCGCGGCTGCTGGAGGCCTCGGGTCAGCCCTTTGAAGGCCCGCAGCATGACCGGATGGTCGCGCGCTTCACTGCCGCCTATGAAACCGCGGTGGATCTGACGGTGATCTATCCGCAGGTGGTTCCGGCGCTGACCGCGCTGCGCGCGGGTGGCCACCGTCTGGGGCTGGTCACGAACAAGCCGATCCGCCCCACCCATGCGGTGCTGGCGCATCTGGGTCTGGACAGCCTGTTCGAAACCGTCTGGGGTGGTGACAGTCTGGCCGTTCGCAAACCCGATCCAGCACCGCTGCTGGCCGGGCTGGAGGCCTTGGGTGGAGGGCCTGCAATCTATGTCGGTGACAGCGAAACCGATGCCGAAACCGCCGCCCGCGCGGGCCTGCCCTTCCTTCTGTATACCGAAGGTTACCGCAAGACCCCGGCCGAAGACCTGCCGCAGGCGGGCCGTTTTGATGATTTCCGCGACCTGCCGGGCCTTGTGGCCGGGCTGCTTGCCACGCAGGGGTAATCCGATGTCAGACCGTTCCTTCCGTTTCACCCATGCGGTCACGCGGCGCCCTTCGGCCAGTATCACGGCGGGGCTGCGGGCGGTGGATACCGGCACGCCCGATCTGGCCCTGATGCTGGCCCATCATGCCGATTACATCGCGGCGCTGAAGGAAACCGGCGCGCGGGTGGTCGAACTGGACCCGCTGGACGCCTATCCCGACAGCGTTTTCGTCGAGGATACTGCCCTTTGCCTGCCCGATGGCGCGGTCATCATGCGGCCCGGTGCGCCCTCGCGTCTGGGGGAGGCCGCCGAGATGGCCCCGCATCTGAAGGCGCTTTACGGTGAGGTCCGCTGGATCACCGGTGAGGGCAGTTTCATCGAGGGCGGCGATATCCTGACCACCGAACGCGAGATTCTTGTGGGCCGGTCTGCGCGCACCAATGCCGCCGGAATCGACGAACTGGCCCGGCTGGTCGCGCCCTGGGGCCACCGGCTGCGCGAGGTCGTGACACCGCCGGGGGTTCTGCATTTCAAGACCGACTGTTCGCTGCTGGATGCCGAAACCATCCTGTCCACACCGCGCCTTGCGGCCTCGGGCTGTTTCAGGGGCTATCGCGTGATCCTGACGGCGGAGGGCGAAGAGGCTTGCGCCAACACGATCCGGTTCAACGATCTGGTGCTGATGCCCGCCGGATTTCCGGCCACCCGCGACCGGCTGGCGGCTGAAGGTTACGCGCTGCGAGAGATCGGCAACAGCGAATGCGCGAAACTCGATGGCGGCATGTCCTGCCTGTCACTGCGCTTCACGCCCCGGCGCTGACCCTCAGAACAGGCTTTTCGCGCGTTCGGATACGAAACTTGCGCTGTGGCCGTCCTCATAGATGACGCGCATCCGCACCTGCTGTGCCGCGCCTTTCGGCACCGTGATGAACAGCGGATAGGGGCCGGCGCCGGTTTCCTTCATCGTGTTGGGGTTGGCCAGATCGCGGTGGCAGGGTTCCAGCGGCAACCGGTTCACGGGCAGATCGGAGTTGAACCCGTAGTAAACCTCCTGCACCCCGCAGCGCCATGCCAGAAGCTGGGTGAAATAGATCAGATCGTTTTCGCCCTGTTCAGTAAAGCCGAGAATGCCGGCCGCGATCTGCTGATGGATGAAGGCCGCGCCTTCGGGCGTGGTGAAATCGGTGGGCTGGGCGAGCGCGGGCAGGCCCGCACAGGCAAACAGGGCAAGGATGTTACATTTCATGGCAATGCTCCGATTTTCAAATCCGGACTGGGTGCCTATACTGGCGGCCAAATGGTAACAGGGCAGGTTTGACTATGGTGCAGGGCCGGGCGGGCAATCAAGTCTTCAACATCGTGGCGGTCGGGCAGGCCGGGCGGCTTGCCTATGAGGCGGTCCTGCTGGCGGCCAGCCTGCGCGCCTCGGACCCGGATTTCACCGGGCGGCTGTTCATCGCCGAGCCGCAGCCGGGGCCGAACTGGCAAGAGGATCCGCGCATTCCGCCCGGCCCCTTGCGCGATCTGCTGGAGGGGTTCGGGGCCGAGATCCTGCCTTTTGAAAGCCGGAATTTCGGGCAGTCCTATCCTTATGGCAACAAGATCGACTGTCTGGCCGCGCTGCCGGATGCGCCATTTCTGTTTCTGGATACCGATACGCTGGTGACCGGGGCGCTGTCGCGGGTGCCGTTTGATTTCAGGCACCCCTCCGCCTCGATGCGGCGTGAGGGCACATGGCCGATGCTGGAGCTTTACGGCCCCGGCTATGGGGCGATCTGGAAATCGCTTTATGACCGGTTCGGGTTGGATTTTGTGACCAGTCTGGACCCCGATCAACCCGATGAATACTGGCAGAAATACCTCTATTTCAACGCAGGCTGGTTCTTTCATGAAAGCCCCCGCGCCTTCGGCCAGCGATTTGCCGATTATGCGGTGTCCATCCGGGACGACCGGCCCGAACCCTTGCTGCTGCAACCGCTGGACCCCTGGCTGGATCAGGTGGCGCTGCCCTTAGTGATCCATTCCTTCGGGGGCGGGCGGCCGGGGCCGGAACTGGACGGGCTGGACGGTGATGTGACCTGCCATTGGCGGGTGCTTCCGCTGCTTTATGCCCGCGAGAATGACCGCGCGGTCGAGGTGGTGGAGCAGATCACCGCGCCCAATCCGGTGAAGAAGGTGCTGAAGGAATACTTGCCCATCAAGAAGATGATCTATCAGCGCAAGGGGGCTGCGGTGCGGGCGCTGTTCGACCGCGAGAACCTGCCCCGCCGCGAACAGATGATCCGCAACACGATCAAGCGGGAAGGGCTGTGGATGCGGTGATGCGCGCGTGTCGGCCCCCTGCGGGGCCCTTGCGGCACGCGGCCTTTCCCGGCTAGGGATCGGGCATGAAACCGCTTCCCACCCCCCGTGGCGCCCTGACGCCGGACCGACCGCTTTCCGACCTGACATGGCTGCGGGTCGGCGGGCCCGCCGACTGGCTGTTCCAGCCTGCGGATGCCGCAGATCTGGCTGCATTTCTGGCGGAACTCGACCCCGCGATACCGGTTTTTCCGCTGGGGGTCGGGTCCAATCTGATCGTGCGGGATGGCGGGTTGCGGGCGGTCGTGATCCGGCTGGGGCGGGGGTTCAATACCATCTCGGCACAGGATGGGCGCGTCGTGGCCGGGGCGGCGGCGCTGGATGCCCATGTGGCGCGCCGCGCGGCGGAGGCGGGGCTGGACCTGACCTTTCTGCGCACCATCCCGGGCACGATCGGCGGCGCGGTGCGGATGAATGCGGGCTGCTATGGTCATTACACCGCCGATTTTCTGGTCAGTGTCGAGATCATCACGCGGCAGGGCCGGATCGAGACGCTTGCCGCCTCTGATCTGGGGCTGGCCTATCGTTCGTCCTCTCTGCCCGAGGGGTCGATCATCCTTTCGGCCACTTTCCGCGCGCCGCCGGGCGACCCGGCGGACCTGGCTGCGCGGATGGCGGATCAGCTTGCCCGCCGCGACGCGACCCAGCCCGTTAAGGACCGCAGCGCAGGGTCGACCTTTCGCAATCCGGCAGGCTATTCCTCAACCGGGCGGGCCGATGACGTGCATGACATGAAGGCGTGGAAGCTGATCGACGATGCCGGAATGCGGGGTGCACGGCGCGGCGGCGCGCAGATGAGCGAGAAACATTCGAACTTTCTGATCAATGCCGGAGGGGCCAGCGCCGCCGATCTGGAAGAATTGGGCGAAGAAGTGCGAAAAAGGGTTTTCGAACAGGCCGGAATAACGCTAGAATGGGAAATCATGCGGGTCGGAGAAGGCCTGACAGAACAATAACAAGAATAATAACAAAACGGGTCCAATGAGGCCCTGAGGCAGTAAAATGGCGGCTGGTTCGAGCGGACAGCCTCCCAAAGTGGCGGTATTGATGGGCGGCCCCTCGGCAGAGCGGGAGGTCTCGCTTGTCAGCGGGCGCGAATGCGCCGAAGCCCTGCGGGTGGCCGGATATCATGTCATCCCCCTTGATGCGGGGACGGATCTGCCTGCGCGGTTGCTTGAGGCCGCGCCGGATGTGATTTTCAATGCACTGCATGGCCGCTGGGGCGAAGACGGCTGCGTTCAGGGCCTGCTGGAATGGATGCGCATTCCCTATACCCATTCCGGGGTGTTGGCCTCGGCGCTGGCGATGGACAAGGAGCGCGCCAAGGCGGCCTATGTCGCGGCGGGCCTGCCGGTCGTGCCCTCGATGCTGGCCGCCCGCGATGAGGTGCGCCGCCGCCATGTCATGCCACCGCCCTATGTGGTGAAACCCTATAACGAAGGGTCCTCGGTCGGGGTCTATCTGGTGACCGACGGAACCAATGGCCCGCCGCAACTGGACGCGCAGATGCCCGCGACCGTGATGGTCGAGGCTTTCGTGCCCGGGCGGGAACTGACGGTCGCGGTTCTGGGGGATCGGGCGCTGTGCGTGACCGATATTCTGACCGATGGCTGGTATGATTATGATGCGAAATACCGTCCCGGCGGGTCGCGGCATGTTTGCCCGGCCGAATTGCCGCCCGAGATCACTGCCGCCTGCCTGGACTATGCCCTGCGCGCGCATCGCGCCCTTGGTTGCCGGGGGCTGTCGCGCACCGATTTCCGCTGGGATGAGCCGCGCGGTCTGGCGGGGCTGGTCTTGCTGGAAACCAATACCCAGCCCGGCATGACACCTACCTCGCTGGCCCCTGAACAGGCGCTGGCGCAGGGGATCGACTTTCCCGCGCTGTGCCGCTGGCTGGTGGAGGATGCATCATGCGATCGCTGAACCCGTTCCGCAAACGGCCGCCGCGGCGTGGCCCGGTCACGGGCTATGCCGATGACCTGCCGCTTGATGCGCATGGCGGGCTGAGTGCCCGTCTGCGCCGGGATCCGGCCCCCAGCCGCATGGCTTACCGGATGAACCGGCTTTGGCTGACGCCGGCCTTCCGCACGCTTTTGCGCGTTGGCATTCCGGCCTTCTGCATCGCCTTCGGGGCGGGGATCTTTCTTGCCAGCGAAACCCGGCGTGAGGCCCTGACCCAAGGCTGGGCGGACCTGCGTGACACGGTGAAGAACCGGCCCGAATTCCTTGTAACGCTGCTGTCGGTCGAAGGGGCATCCCCCGAAGTGGCCGAAACTGTGCGCGCAGCCCTTGCGCTGCCCTTGCCGCAAAGTTCCCTTGATCTGGACCTGACCGCCGCCCGGGAGCGGGTCGCCGAACTGGACGCGGTGCAGAATGTGATGCTGCGGATTCAACCCGGCGGCATCCTGCAGGCCATGGTGACGGAACGTGAGCCTGTGGTGGTCTGGCGCAGCGCGGGACAGCTGATCATGCTGGATGGCAGTGGCCATCCGGTCCGGCCAATCGCGGCCCGGGCGGAACGCGCCGACCTGCCGCTGATTGCCGGTGACGGGGCCGACCGCGCCATTCCCGAGGCGCTGCGGATCCTGACCTCGGCCGGGCCGCTGCTGCCGCGCCTGCGCGGGCTGGTGCGGGTGGGCGAACGCCGCTGGGATATCGTTCTGGACCGCGACCAGCGCATTCTGTTGCCGGTGAAAGATCCGGTCCGCGCGCTTGAACGGCTGATCGCGCTGGATATCGCGCAGGATCTGCTGGCGCGCGACCTGCTGGCGGTGGATCTGCGCCATCAGGCCCGCCCGACGCTGCAACTTGCCCCCCATTCCCTGACCGAAATGCGCCGCCTGCGTGGCATCATTCCTGTGGAGAACGCGCTGTGACCGATCTCTATGAAACCCAGCGCGCGATGCGCAACATGCGCCGCGCCGCCATCCAGCGGGGCGTGATTGCCGTGCTGGATATCGGCTCGTCCAAGGTGGCCTGCCTGATCCTGCGCTTCGACGGCGACCGCCAGTTCCGGGAGACCGACGGGGTGGGGCCGATGGCGGGACAGGCCTCGTTCCGGGTGATCGGGGCGGCCACCACGCGGTCGCGCGGGGTCCGCTTCGGCGAGATCGCGGTGATGAATGAAACCGAGCGCGCGATCCGCACCGCCGTGCAATCGGCGCAGAAGATGGCCAATGTCCGTGTCGATCACTGCATTGCCTGTTTTTCAGGGGCCGAGCCGCGCAGCTATGGCCTTGCCGGAGAATGGGAGCTTCACGACAGTGTGGTGACCGAACAGGATGTCGCGCGGGTGATGGCGGCCTGTGAGGTGCCCGATATCGGGCAGGGGCGTGATGCGCTGCATGCCCAGCCGGTCAATTTCGCGCTGGATCATCGGTCAGGGCTGGGCGATCCGCGTGGCCAGATCGGCAACCGTCTGTCCTGCGATCTGCATCTTCTGTCGGTGGATGCGACGGTCGTGCAGAACATCATCTATTGCATCAACCGCTGCGATCTGGAAATCGCGGGGCTTGCCTCATCGGCCTATGTCTCGGGAATATCCAGCCTTGTCGAGGATGAACAGGAGCTGGGTGCGGCCTGTGTCGATATGGGCGGCGGTGCCACCGGCATTTCCGTCTTCATGAAGAAACACATGATCTATGCGGATTCGGTGCGCATGGGCGGCGATCACGTCACCTCGGACATCTCCAAAGGTCTGCAGGTGCCGCTTTCGACCGCCGAACGGATCAAGACGAAATTCGGCGGTGTCCATGCGACCGGCATGGATGACCGTGAGATGATCGAGATCGGTGGCGACAGCGGCGACTGGGAAAAGGACCGCCGCCGCGTCAGCCGCACCGAACTGATCGGCATCATGCGCCCGCGGGTCGAGGAGATCCTGGAAGAGGCGCGCGCGCGCCTTGATGCGGCGGGGTTTGAACATCTGCCCAGCCAGCAGATCGTTCTGACCGGGGGCGCAAGCCAGATCCCCGGGCTGGACGGGCTGGCCGCGCGCATTCTTGGCCAGCGTGTGCGTCTGGGCCGCCCGCTGCGGGTGCAAGGCTTGCCGCAGGCCGCGACCGGGCCTGCCTTTTCTTCGGCTGTGGGGCTTTGCCTTTTTGCCGCGCATCCGCAGGACGAATGGTGGGATTTCGATATTCCCGCCGAGCGCTATCCCGCGCGTTCTCTCAGGAGGGCTTTGAAATGGTTCAAGGACAACTGGTAACCCCAATATCCTGTATCGTTGCCGAAACCCGGCGATTCCGGCGCGATCTCGCCTATATTTTGTGGCGCACAACAGTTTTTTTCGTGACCTTTCCCCGGTCTGCGGATAGAATCAGCCGAATTGGGGACAGAAAAGCGCCCCCTGAAGGCGCGCGGGACAACCATAAGCAGGCGGATGGGCAATGACACTTAATCTGATGATGACTTCGCAACGGGAAGAGTTGAAGCCGCGCATCACCGTCTTCGGGGTTGGCGGCGCGGGCGGCAATGCCGTCAACAACATGATCGACAAGCAGCTTGAGGGCGTGGAATTCGTGGTCGCGAATACCGACGCGCAGGCGCTGCAGCAAAGTCGCGCCACCTCGACCATCCAGATGGGTCTGAAGGTGACCGAAGGACTGGGCGCAGGCGCACGGCCCACGGTGGGCGCTGCCGCCGCCGAAGAAACCATCGAAGAGATCGTCGACCATCTGGCCGGCGCGCATATGTGTTTCATCACCGCCGGCATGGGTGGCGGCACCGGCACCGGGGCGGCCCCGATCATCGCGCAGGCCGCGAGGGAGTTGGGCGTTCTGACTGTTGGCGTGGTGACCAAGCCATTCCAGTTTGAAGGCGCCAAGCGGATGCGGCAGGCCGAAGAGGGTATCGAGGCCCTGCAGAAGGTTGTCGATACGCTGATCATCATCCCGAACCAGAACCTGTTCCGGCTGGCAAATGAGCGCACGACCTTCACCGAAGCCTTCGCCATGGCCGATGATGTGCTGTATCAGGGCGTCAAGGGCGTGACCGACCTGATGGTGCGTCCGGGTCTTATCAACCTCGACTTTGCCGATGTCCGCGCCGTGATGGATGAGATGGGCAAGGCCATGATGGGCACGGGTGAGGCATCGGGCGAGGATCGCGCGCAGCAGGCCGCCGAAAAGGCGATTGCCAATCCGCTGCTGGACGAGATCAGCCTGAACGGCGCCAAGGGCGTGCTGATCAACATCACCGGTGGCTATGATCTGACCCTGTTCGAACTGGACGAGGCCGCGAATATCATTCGCGAAAAGGTCGATCAGGACGCCAATATCATCGTGGGTTCGACGCTGGACCCGTCGATGGAAGGCGCGTTGCGCGTGTCCGTTGTTGCGACCGGCATCGACGCCTCGGCGGCGAACCGCGCCGAAACACCGGTTGCGCGCCGGTCCATGGCCGCACCGCTGCCCGCGCAGTTTTCGGCGCCCGAGCCCGAGGCCGAGCCGGTTGCCGCCGCGCGCCCGATGGCGCTGAAGGTGACATCTGCTGCACCCGCTCCGGCCGCTGCATCGCAGGCGTCAGCCGAGGCCCCGGGCCTGTTTGATCGGGTGGAGCGCGGCACGCCTGCCGCCTTTCACCATGATGACGAGCCAGTGATGGATGAGGCCGTGGACGATCTGCCACCGCCCGCCTATCGCCCGCAGCCCGCTGCGGCCCCGGCGGCCCGTTCGGCCATCGACGCCGATGCGGCGGAATTCGTGGCACCGCGCCCGCGTCCGGCCGGCACGCCTTCGCCCGAGGCGCTGGCCCGGTTGCAGGCCGCTGTCGGCAAGGCCCCGGCGCAACGTCCTGCTGCCCCGGCTCCGGCCACGCAACAGGCTGTCGAGCCGCCGCGCCCGCGTTTCGGGATCGGATCGCTGATCAACCGGATGGCCGGAACCGGTGAGGCGGCCGAGCGTCCCGCCGCGCCGCGCCAGCAACCGCCGGTGACCGGATATGACGAGGAAGGCGATGCCAATGCCGATCAGCAGCGCATCGAAATCCCTGCTTTCCTGCGTCGTCAGGCCAACTGACACAGCGTGATGATCATTTGTGAAAAGGCCCGCCCAGGCGGGCCTTTTTCGTTTTAAATCAGTAGTTTAATCTGCTGACATTCCATTGTTACAGACGGTCATAAAGAGTGAGTTGTCCCTGTGTCCCTGATTGCTTAGCTAGTCCTGTGTGAAGAACGGGTTAACGGCTCTGCGGCGGCGATCTCTGCCCATTGTGGCCAGCCCTTGTAACAATTGTCAGTGCGGCCCGATGGAAAGATCCACAGCGAAGGCCGGGACAGTCACGCAATTCGGGGGATACCCTTGCAGAATACGTTGAAATCCACTGCGACCTTTACGGGCATCGGCCTTCATTCCGGTCAGCCCGTGCGCATGTCGGTTCATCCGGCCTCGGCGGATTACGGCATCTGGTTCCGCCGCACCGATGTGACGACCGGCGATGCGCTGATCCCGGCGCGTTGGGATGCTGTGGTCTCGGCCCGGCTGTGCACGCTGATCGCCAATGATGCGGGTCAGACCGTCTCGACCATTGAACATGTGATGGCCGCCCTTGCAGGCTGCGGCATCCACAACGCTTTGATAGAGATTGACGGACCGGAAGTGCCCATTCTTGACGGATCCTCGCGCCCCTTCGTGCAGGCTTTCCTTGCGCGCGGTGTTGTGCCGCAATCCGCCCCCGTGCGTGCGATCCGCGTGCTGGAACCGGTCGAGATCCGGGAAGGAGAGGCGCTGGTCCGGCTGGAGCCGGCGGATATGCTGGAAATCGATTTCCGCATCCAGTTCGAGGATGCCGCGATCGGCAGCCAGACCAAGCGGCTGAACATGTCGAACGGCGCCTTTGTGCGCGAACTTTGCGACAGCCGCACCTTCTGCCGTCAGGCCGATGTCGATGCGATGCGCGCCAATGGGCTGGCCCTTGGTGGCAATCTGGACAATGCCGTGGTGTTTGAGGGCGCGCGCGTCCTGTCGCCCGGCGGTCTGCGCCATCAGGATGAACCCGTGCGCCACAAGATGCTGGACGCGCTTGGCGATCTGGCGCTGGCCGGTGGGCCGATCCTCGGGCGCTACACCGGGGTGCGGGCGGGTCATGCGATGACCAACCGCCTGCTGCGCAAGCTGTTTGCGACCGATGGGGCTTGGCGCTTCATTGATTGCACCGCCCCCACCGGGGGAAAACTGCCGGGAATGGGCGTTTTGCGTTCCGACATCCCGGTTCATTGCTGAGCTTCGTCAAAAGCAGCAAAGGCGTTTTGCGCCCCGGATTTTTCTGTGCTAGGACAGGGCAAACCGGGCCGGTTGCGGGCAATTTCCGCGGCTGGAAAGTGCAGGAAATGGGGTAGGCGGAACATGGCAGTCGGAAAGGCAGGCGCGGGGTTCCTGGCGGCGGCGCTGTTGATGACGACCCTCACGGGCTGTGGAACCAGTACAAACGATCCGGTTCCGCTGGAAACCATGACGGCAGAGCAGATCTTTGCCCGGGGTGAACGCGCGCTGGAATCCCAGCCCGAACCCGATGATGCGATTCGTCTCTTCTCAGAGGTCGAGCGGCTTTACCCCTATTCGGAATGGGCAAAGCGCGCGCTGATCATGCAGGCCTTCAGTGAACATAAGGGTGAGAAATACGAAGAGGCCCGCGCCACGGCGCAGCGCTTCATCGACCTCTATCCGGCGGATGAGGATGCGGCCTATGCCAAATACCTGCTGGCCCTCAGCTATTACGACCAGATTGATGAGGTGGGCCGCGATCAGGGCCTGACCTTCCAGGCGCTGCAGGCGATGCGCGCGGTGATCGAGGAATATCCCGACAGCGAATATGCCTCCTCCGCGATGCTGAAATTCGAGCTGGCCTTCGATCACCTTGCAGGCAAGGAGATGGAGATCGGGCGCTACTACCTGAAGCGGGGCCAGCATACGGCGGCAATCAACCGGTTCCGGGTCGTGGTGCAGGATTTCCAGAACACCACCCATACCGCTGAGGCGCTGCACCGGCTGGTCGAGGCTTATCTGATTCTGGGCCTGACGGATGAGGCGCAGACGGCGGGCGCGATTCTGGGTCACAACTACCAGTCCAGTCCCTTCTATGATGACAGCCACCGACTTCTGACCGGGCGTGGTCTGTCGATGGAGGCGCAGGGCGACAGCTGGCTCAGCCGGGTCTACCGGCAGGTGATCCGGGGCGAGTGGCTCTGACCCTTCATGACCTTCGTGACCGGCAAGCCATTGGCAGCGCAGCCCATGGCGGGGATCTGAGATGCTTCGCAGCCTTGAAATCCGCGATCTGCTGATTATCGACCGGCTGGAACTCGCCTTTCAGCCGGGTCTGAATGTTCTGACCGGGGAAACCGGGGCGGGCAAGTCGATCCTGCTGGATGCGCTTGGCTTCGTTCTGGGCTGGCGTGGACGCGCCGAACTGGTGCGCAGCGGAGCCGATCAGGGTGAGGTGACAGCGGTTTTCGATCTGGGGGCGGACCATCCTGCCCATGCGGTGCTGGAAGGGGCGGGTCTGCCCTCGGGGCCGGAACTGATTCTACGGCGGCTGAATTTTGCGGATGGGCGCAAGACCGCATGGATCAATGACCGCCGCGCCAGTGGTGAGGTGCTGCGCACCCTGTCCGAAACGCTGGTGGAACTGCATGGCCAGCATGACGACCGGGGCCTTCTGAATCCGCGCGGCCACCGGCAGATGCTGGATGCCTTTGCCGGGGTCGATACCGGTTCCGCCCGGGCGGCCTGGACCCGCATGGCGCGCGCGCGCAAGGCCGAGACCGAGGCCCGCGCCGCCCTTGCGGCGATGCAGGCCGAAGAGGATTTTCTGCGCCACGCGGTGGCGGAGCTTGACAGCCTTGCCCCCGAACCGGGTGAGGAGGCGCGCCTTGATATCAGCCGCCGCACGATGCAGGGCGCGGCCCGGATCCGGGAGGATATCGCCCGGGCGCATCAGGCCCTGTCCGATCAGGCCGCCGAAGGGATGCTGCGCGATGCGACGCGCTGGCTTGAAGGGGCGGCGGGCAAGGGATCGGAAACTGCCGAGGCCCGGCTTGACTCTGCCCTTGCTGCGCTGGAACGCGCGACGCTGGAACTGGGTGAGGCGCAGGGTGAGGTCGAGGCCTGCCTTGCCGCGCTGGATTTCGACCCGCAGGAACTGGAACGCATCGAGGAGCGGCTGTTCGCGATCCGGGCGCTGGCGCGCAAACATGGCGTGCTGCCCGATGATCTGGGCGGCTTTGCCGATGATCTGCGCGCCCGTCTGGCCAGCCTTGACGGCGGGGCCGCGAACCTTGCTGCGCTGGAGGCCGAAATGCAGGCGGCCTCGACAGATTATGCCAAAGCCGCCGCCGCGCTGACCGCTGCGCGCATGAAGGCCGCCCGCGCGCTGGATACCGCCATGGCCGCCGAACTGGCGCCCCTGAAGATGGAGCGCGCGCTGTTCGAGACGCTGGTGGAACCCGGTGAGGCCGGGCCGGATGGCGTGGATGCGGTGTCCTTCACCGTTGCGACCAATCCGGGCGCGCCTTCGGGGCCGCTGAACCGCATCGCGTCAGGCGGGGAGTTGTCGCGTTTCCTGCTGGCGCTGAAGGTCTGCCTGACCGGGGGCACGCCGGGCCTCACGCTGATCTTCGATGAGATTGACCGCGGTGTGGGCGGGGCAACCGCCGATGCGGTGGGGCGGCGGCTGGCGGCGCTGGCGGCGGGGGCGCAGGTGCTGGTCGTCACCCACAGCCCGCAGGTCGCGGCTCTTGGCGCGCATCACTGGCGGGTGGAAAAGCGCGTCGATGCGGGCATGACCACCTCGCGCGTGGTGGCCCTGAGCGCGACCGAGCGGGTTGAGGAAATCGCGCGGATGCTGGCGGGTGACACGATCACCCCGGCGGCGCGTGAGGCCGCGCGGGCGCTCCTGGTCTGAGCGGGGGCTGCTGGTCTGAACCGGGGCTGGCCTGAACGGGCCCTTACCCCTCGGTCGCGGTGAATTGCAGTGTGATCGCCTGCCAGCCCTCGGGTCCCTGCACCAGTGTCGCGACCATCAAGGCGCCGATCCGGCCCAGATCATGCCCTTCGGCATCGACCAGCCCCGACAGAACGAAGCGCTGCACCAGCACCGCCGCCCCATCCCCCAGCGGGCGCAGCCGGGTCTTGCCGGTGACCAGCCTTGACTGACTGAACGTGCCCGACAGTTCGGCCGCGAACAGGGCCTTGATCTCGGCGCGCCCTTCGGCATGGGCGCCGGTCAGGCTCAGAAAATCGCCATCAGCGGCAATCAGGGCGGCCAGTGCCTCGGTGTCGCGGGCACCCCAGGCGACGGCAAAGGCGCGGAGAAATGTGGCGGGATCAGTCATCATGGGCGCAGCATCTTGCCGGGATTCATCAGATTGGCCGGGTCCAGCGCCTGTTTGATCTGGCGCATCACATCCCAGGCCAGCCCGTGTTCCGCCTCCATCAGCCCGATCTTGCCCGAGCCCACACCATGTTCGCCGGTGATCGTGCCACCCAGCCGCAGGGCGCGTTCTGCCATCCGGTTGGCCAGCGCCTTCGCCTCGGCCTGTTCGGCGGGGTTGGCCGGATCGATCAGCAGGACGGAATGGAAATTGCCATCGCCGACATGACCCAGGATCGGGCCGGGAATGGAGCCCCGGGCGATATCCTCATGGGTTTCGGCCACCGCCTCGGCCAGCCGAGAGATGGGAACGCAGACATCGGTGACCATCGCCGTCGCGCCGGGGCGTGAGGCCAGGATCGCCTGAAAGGCCTGATGCCGCATCCGCCAAAGCCGGGCGCGGTCTTCGGCGGCGCGCGCCCATTGAAAGCCGGAACTGCCGAATTCGCCTGCCAGTTCACCATAGCGTTCGGCCTGTTCCTGCACGCCGGACGGGGAGCCGTGGAATTCGACCAGCAGATGCGGGGCGGCGGGCAGGTCCATCCCCGCCCATGCCGCGCAGGCGGCGACCGAGGCTGTGTCCAGAAATTCGATCCGCGCCATGGGAATGCCGCTCTGGATCGTGGCGATCACGCAATCGACCGCATCGGACAGCGTGGGAAAGGCGCAGACTGCGGCCGAAACCGCCTCGGGCTGGCCCTGCAGGCGCAGCGTCACTTCGGTGACAAGGCCCAAAGTGCCCTCGGACCCGACCATCAGCGCCGTCAGGTCATATCCGGCCGAGGTTTTCGGGGCTGAGGTGCCGGTGCGGATCACGCGGCCATCGGCCAGAACCACCTCCAACCCCAGCACATTGTCGCGCATCGTGCCGTATCGCACGGCGGTCGTGCCCGAGGCCCGGGTCATCGCCATGCCACCCAGTGTGGCATTGGCGCCGGGATCAACCGGAAAGAACAGGCCCGTCGCGCGCAACTCCTCATTCAGGCGCTCGCGTGTGATGCCGGGCTGCACGACGCAGAGCATATCCTCGGGGTAAACCGCCAGAACGGCATCCATTTGCGTGAAATCCACCGTGACCCCGCCCCGGACCGCCAGCGCATGCCCTTCCAGCGAGGTGCCCGCGCCCCAGCCCACCATCGGCACGCCGTTGCGCGCGCAGATCTGCGCTATCCGGACGACTTCCTCGGTCGTCTGCGGATAGACCACCGCATCGGGCCGCCCGCTTGCGGCCAGCGTTTCGGACTGGCCGTGCTGCGCCAGAATCGCGGGCGCACGGCTGACGCGCCCGGCGAAAATCGGGCCGAGTTCGGCCATCGCATTGTCGATCTGCATGGGATCCTCCGGAACTGGCGCGCAGCTTAGGCCAGCGGCAGGAGGAGGGAAAGGGTCAGGGCGCCAGCCGCGCCAGTGCTGGCGACAGATCGCCATAGCCGGTAAAACGGCGTTCATAATCCAGCCCCAGCCGGGCCGCACAGTCCCGCGCCTTGGCCTCCAGCGTCGGATCCTCGGTCTGGGCCTGATAGACCAGTTTGGTGTAATTGCCGAAATACATGTCCCGCAATTCGGGGTGACGGTCCAGACCCATGGGTTTCCAGACGAAAGCGTCAAATTGCCGGACCAGAAAATCGGTCAGGTAGAAGGCGGTGAATTCCTCGTCCGCCTTGGCGGCGAAGGCGGCATTTCCTTCGAAAAACGAATAACAATGCGGGCCTTCGACCATCTCGACGCCCAGTTCCTTGCACTTTTCGGACAATAGCCCGCCGGTCCCGCAATCAGCATAGACGATGAAGATCCGCTGATAATCCGCGCGGTGTTCCGCGACTGATTTTTCCACCGCTGCCGGAATGCGGTCAGGCCAGAGATGCAGGTTTGCGGGCAGGCATTGCAGGTCCAGATGGTCCCAGCCATTCATCCGCTTCAGGGCAAGGATCTCATGCGCCAGCGCCCCGCAGGCGATCAGCAGCACACGGCCCCGGCCCTCGGGGGCAAGGCCCTGTTCGGTCAGTTCGTGATCGGCGGGCAGGCTCATTTGCGCCGGTCCAGCCAGATCCGCACCCCCAGGGCCGCCAGTGCCGCCAGCAGGCCAAGCAGGGCGAAGGGCAGGCCCAGCCATTGCGCCGCCGCCACCGTCGCCGCAGCCGCGACGATCACGATCAGCAGAAGTGAGACGAAGGCGCGGGGCGGCATGGGATCTCCGGTTCCGGATCAAGGGGCAGCTCGGCGGCGTGAAAGTGCCAGGACGGGCCTTGCCGTATCATCGCTGCGGCCTTTCCGGCGCAGGATGGCACGGCCCGCAATTGCACTGGCCCCGCGCAGCGCCGGGGCCATGATCCCTTGTCAGGGGCGCAGGGTCAAGGCCCGGCGCCTGATGCGCTGCCCCGCGCGTCGCGCAGGGAAGCGGATCAGAGCGCTGCGGCCTGATTGTGCTTGCGCGCAACGAATTGCTTGGCGGTTTCGACCGCCACAGCGGCATCGCGGCAATAGGCATCCGCCCCGATCGCGCGGCCGAATTCCTCATTCAGGGGGGCACCGCCGACCAGCACGATATAGTCGTCGCGCATGCCCTTTTCCTTCATCGTGTCGATCACGACCTTCATATAGGGCATGGTCGTGGTCAGCAGCGCCGACATGCCGAGGATATCGGGCTTTTCGGCTTCCAGCGCCTCAAGATACTTCTCGACCGAGTTGTTGATGCCCAGATCGCGCACCTCGAAACCGGCGCCTTCCATCATCATCGCGACAAGGTTCTTGCCGATGTCATGGATGTCGCCCTTGACCGTGCCGATCACCATCTTGCCCATGCGCGGCGCACCGGTCTCGATCAGCAAGGGCTTCAGGATGGCCATGCCACCCTTCATCGCATTGGCGGCCAGCAGCACCTCGGGGACGAACAGGATCCCGTCGCGGAAATCGGCGCCGACGATGGTCATGCCCGCGACCAGTGCCTTGGTCAGCACGTCATAGGGTGTCCAGCCACGCTCGATGAGGATGTTCACAGCCTCCTCGATTTCCTCCTTCAACCCGTCATAGAGGTCGTCATGCATCTGCAGCACGAGTTCGTCGTCGCTGAGGTCGGAAAGAATGATGTCGTCATCAGCCATGGCGGGCTCCTGCGGGAAGATACAAGGGTTCATTGGGGCCAAAGCCGCAAGGGCACTTTTCGGATTGCGACATTGGCAGGGTGAAAGCCGACAGTGCCCTGTCGGAGGCGGCGAATTGCTGGTAAATGTTCTTGTTGTGTTCTATTCTGGCGGCATGAGTCGCAACACCCCCAGGGATAAACCCGCAAAGGCGACCCTTCCGGCCGGGTTGCGGCTGCGGGCGCGTGGTGCGGCCAGCAATGCGGCGGGCCGGTTTGAGCCCGCGCAGCGCGAGGCCGTTGCCGATGGCTGGGACCTGCCCGGGGACGACCATCTGCTGCGCACCGAGACGCGGGTTGAGGTGCCGCGCTCGGCGCTGGCCTGGAATGCCTCGCCCGATCTGCCTTTCGACCGTTCGATAAATCCTTACCGGGGGTGCGAACATGGCTGCGTCTATTGCTATGCGCGGCCCAGCCATGCCTGGCTGAACCTGTCGCCGGGGCTGGATTTCGAGACGCGGCTGATTGCGCGGCCCGGGATCGGTGCCGTGTTGTCGCGGGAATTGCGCGCGCCGGGCTATCGCCCGGCCCCGATTGCCATCGGCACCAATACCGACCCCTATCAGCCGGTCGAGGCCAGCCACCGCGTCACGCGTGAGGTGATGGAGGTGCTGCGTGATTTCAACCATCCGGTTGCAGTGACGACGCGGGGCGTGTTGGTGGAACGCGATGCCGATATCCTTGGCCCGATGGGGCAGGCGGGGCTGGCACGGGTCGGGATTTCGATCACGACGCTGGACGCCGGATTGGCCCGGCGAATGGAGCCGCGCGCGCCCAGTCCCGACCGCCGCCTGCAGATGATCCGGCATCTGACCGTTGCGGGGTGTCCGGTGCGGGTCATGGTCGCCCCCGTCATTCCGGGCCTGACCGATGACGGGCTGGAAGAGGTGATGGAGGCCGCGCGTGATGCGGGTGCGGTGGCGGCAAGCTGGATCCTGCTGCGACTGCCCGGTGAGGTGGAGGGCCTGTTCCGTGACTGGCTGGCCGCCCATGCGCCCGGACGGGCGGCGAAGGTGCTGGCAAGGCTGGCGGAACTGCATCGGGGAAAGACCTATGATCCGGGGTTCGGGCGGCGGATGCGGGGGCAGGGGGTGTGGTCCGACTTGATCGGTCGGCGCTTTGATCTGGCCCGGCAGCGGCTGGGACTGGCGCTTTCGCAACCGCCGCTGCGTTGTGACCTGTTCGCGCCGGCGCCCCGGGCCGGGGATCAGCTTGCGCTGTTCTGACCGGCGCGGGGCGTGGCGGTTGTTTCCTGTGTCCGGTGAAGGCGCGGGATCAGCCGCGCCGACCGCCACGCCGTTCGCGCCGGGCCGGGCCGCTGTCATCCCCGGTGCCGTCCGAGGCCGAGGAAAAGCCGCCAAGCGCATCCGAGATCGTCTCAAGGGACGGACGCGGACCCTTGGGGCGGCTTTCCAGCGCCTCGCGCATCGCGCGCAGATGCTCGGGCATGGTGCCACAGCAGCCGCCGATCAGCCGCACACCGGCATCGCGGGCCAGCACGGCATATTCGCCCATCAGTTCGGGCGTGCCGTCATAATGGATATGGCCGTCATGGTATTTCGGGATACCGGCATTGCCCTTGGCGATGATGGGCCGTTCACTGCCCGCCGCGACAAAGCCGAGAACCGTGCGCAACAGATCCGAGGCGCCCACGCCGCAATTCGCTCCGAAGGCCAGCGGCGGATTGGGCAGTTTCTCGACCAGTTCGGCCATCCCCGCCGAGGTCGTGCCCATCATCGTGCGCCCGGCGGTGTCAAAGCTCATCGTGCCGCACCACGGCATTCCGGCAAGCCGTGCCGCCTCGGCCGCCGCGCGATACTCCTCGGGGGCCGAGATTGTCTCGATCCACAGCACATCCGCGCCGCCCGCCTTCAGCCCTTCGGCCTGTTCATGGAACATTTCCACCGCACTTGCATGGGTCAGCGTTCCCATCGGCTCAAAAATATCGCCGGTCGGGCCGACCGAGCCTGCGACGATGACGGGACGACCCGCCTTGTCGGCGATCTCACGTCCAAGGCTGGCTGCGGCCTCATTCAGTTCACGCACGCGTCCCTGCGCCTGATGCAGTTTCAGGCGGCTGGCATTGCCACCAAAACTGTTGGTCAGGAACAGGTCAGACCCCGCCTCGACCGCACCCCGGTACAGGGCGCGGATATTGTCGGGTTTTTCGATGTTCCAGAATTCCGGCGGATCGCCCGAGCCGAGGCCCATGTTGAAAAGATTGGTGCCCGTTGCGCCGTCCAGCAGGATCCAGTCCCGCTCTGCCAGCATCCGGCTCAATGCATCCGTCATGTCAAACCTCACAGAACAATGGCCCGCCAAAAGGGCAGGCCGACCTTTGCCCCGATGTGCCATGCCCGGCCCCCGGAGGCAAATTCATAATCTTCAAGATATACATGCGGCCGGCACATGTCAGCGCCGCGCCGCCGTGCTGTGCGGGTCCGGCGCGGGGCAAAGCCGCAGCCGGCGCCCGCCGGGGTCAGAGTTCCGACATAAGCTGTGCCTTGGCGACCGGCATCAGCGCGATCAGTTTCGCGCGGATCTCGTCGGCATTGGCATGGTGGCCCAGATCGGCGGCAACCTTGCGCACCACATCCTCGCTGCCGGCTTCCTCGAAATCGGCCTGCACGACGCTCATCGCGTATTCCTGCGCGGCATCGCCGGTCTTGCCCATAAGCTCGGCCGCCCAGAGACCCAGCAGTTTGTTGCGCCGCGCCTCGGCACGGAACTGCATGTCGGCGTCATGGGCGAATTTCGACTCGAACGCCTTTTCGCGGTCGTCAAACGTGTTCATGGCATGGCCTCGTTTCGGTTGCTCGGATCTGATATGCCCTTGGCGGGCGCCCGCTGCAAGGGTCTGGCCGCGTTTGCGGCCTTGTCCCCCCGTCCTGTCCTCACCGTCAGGTCAAGCCTCCGCTTGCGACGCATCGCGCCATGGCATATAGCGCGGGGAAGGGAAACAGGGTGGCCTTGCGCCGCCCCCAATCGTATTGATCTGGCTCTGGTCTGGGGACTTCATGGCGCGTCGCAAGAAAGTTTATGAGGGCAAGGCCAAGATCCTGTATGAAGGGCCTGAACCCGGAACCCTGATCCAGTATTTCAAGGATGACGCCACACCCGCCGCAACCACCGTTCCGATGGTTGAAGGCAAGGGCGTGCTGAACAACCGGCTGTCGGAATTCTTCATGGCAGGCCTGAATTCGGTCGGTGTGCCGACCCATTTCATCCGCCGCCTGAACATGCGCGAACAACTGGTGCGCATGGCCGAGATCATGCCGCTGGAGATTGTCGTGCGCAATTTCGCCGCTGACGATATCTCAACCCGGCTGGGCATCCCCGAGGGCACGCCGCTTCCGCGCCCGATCGTCGAGTATTACTTCAAGGATGAAAAGCTGGGCACGCCGCTGGTGGCCGAGGAACACATCCTCGCCTTCGGCTGGGGCAACCAGCAGGATCTGGATGACATTGTGGCGCTGGCGCTGCGGGTGAATGACTTCCTGTCCGGCGTCATGCTGGGCGTGGGCATCCGGCTGGCCGATTTCCGTCTGGAAGTGGGCCGCGTCTGGGAGGGCGATTTCATGCGGCTGATCGTCGCCGATGAGATCAGCCCGGACAGCTGCCGCCTGTGGGACATGCGCGGGTTGGAAACCCCCGACCGCGAAGGCGTGATGCGCGAGCCCGCGCCCTTGCCCGATGTCTATACTGAACTGGCCCGGCGTCTGGGGGTTCTGCCCTCGAACGTCACCCATACGCCCAAGCCCACGCTGATCAACTGACCGAACCCGAGAAAAACGAGGCCCCGATGAAAGCGCGCGTTCATATCATGCTCAAAGACGGTGTCCTTGATCCGCAGGGAGAGGCGGTGCGCCATGCACTTGGATCGTTGGGATTTGCGGGCGTGACCGGGGTGCGTCAGGGCAAGCTGATTGAGCTTGATCTGGCAGCCACCGACAAGACCACCGCCGAGGCCGAAGTGCGCGCCATGTGCGACCGTCTGCTGGCCAATACCGTGATCGAGAAATACACGGTCGAAATTCTCTGAAATCCGGCATCGGGCAGCGGGCGGTCCTGCCCGCTGCCGCGTCCCGGATGTCGCAGACTCGTTCCCGCCACCGCGCACGCGCTCTTTCGGCGTAAAACCCCCGGATCCGTCCGAGGGGTTAGGATTGCGTTGACCGGCCCGCGCCACCTCTCTATTCTTTGTGTCCTTCCAGCCGACAGGGATCCCCGACATGAGCCGCTTTGCCGCCCCGATTGCCGCGCAGATCTGGGACATGAAGTATCGGATGAAGGACGCCGCAGGCGCGCCCGTCGATGCAACGGTCGAAGACAGCTGGCGTCGCATCGCCCGCGCGCTGGCAGCGGTTGAAGCCGATCCCGCGCATTGGGAGTCGGAATTCTACCGCGCGCTGGAGGATTTCAGGTTCCTGCCCGCAGGCCGGATCACAGCGGGGGCAGGCACCGGGCGGGCGGTCACGCTGTTCAACTGCTTTGTCATGGGCACCGTCCCCGACAGTATGGGCGGCATATTCGACATGCTGAAAGAGGCCGCGCTGACCATGCAGCAGGGCGGCGGCATCGGGTATGACTTCTCGACCATCCGGCCGCGCGGCGCACCCGTCGCGGGGGTGGCGGCGGACGCCTCGGGTCCCTTGTCCTTCATGGATGTCTGGGATGCGATGTGCCGCACCATCATGTCGGCAGGCAGCCGCCGGGGCGCGATGATGGCAACGATGCGCTGCGATCATCCCGATATCGAAGCCTTCATCGAGGCCAAGAAAGACCCCGCCCGCCTGCGCATGTTCAACCTGTCAGTGCTGGTGACCGATGATTTCATGGCGGCGGTCAAGGCGGATGGGCCGTGGGATCTGCAATTCGGGACGCGCGTCTACAAGACCGTGCAGGCGCGTGATCTGTGGAATCGGATCATGCGCAGCACCTATGATTTCGCTGAACCGGGCGTGATTTTCATCGACCGCATCAACGCGATGAACAACCTGCATTATTGTGAAACCATCGCCGCGACCAACCCTTGCGGGGAACAGCCCCTGCCGCCCTATGGGGCCTGTCTGCTGGGCTCGGTCAACCTTGCGCGGCTGGTGACGGATCCCTTCACCGACACCGCACATCTGGACCCGGCGGCGCTGGAGGATCTGGTGCGCCTTGCGGTGCGGATGATGGACAATACCGTTGACGCCTCGCGCTTTCCCCTGCCGCAGCAGGCGGACGAGGCGCGCGCCAAACGCCGGATCGGGCTGGGGGTGACGGGGCTTGCCGATGCGCTGCTGATGACGGGGCTGCGCTATGGGTCCGAGGCGGCGGCGGACCAGACCCGCGACTGGATGAAGGCGATTGCCCGCGCGGCCTATCTGGCCTCGGTGGATCTCGCGCGGGAAAAGGGTACCTTCCCGTTGTTCGAGGCCGAGGCCTATCTGGCCTCGGGCACGATGCAGAAGATGGATGTCGATCTGCGCGACGCGATCCGAAAGCACGGCATCCGCAACGCGCTGCTGACCTCTATCGCGCCGACCGGAACGATCAGCCTTTATGCGGGCAATGTCAGTTCCGGGATCGAACCGGTCTTTGCCTATACCTATAAGCGCAAGGTGCTTCAAAAGGATGGCAGCCGGACCGAAGAGGAGGTCGTCGATTACGCCGTGCAGATGTGGCGCGACCTGAAGGGTGATGCGCCGCTGCCCGATTATTTCGTGAATGCCCAGACCCTGCCGCCGCTGGACCATGTCCGCATGCAGGCCGCGGCCCAGGACTGGGTGGACAGTTCCATCTCGAAAACCATCAACTGCCCGGCAGATATTTCCTTCGAGGATTTCAGCGAGGTCTACATGGCCGCCTGGGATCAGGGCTGCAAGGGCTGCACCACCTACCGGCCCAATGAGGTGACGGGCTCGGTCCTGTCGGTTTCAGAAAGCGCCGACCGCCCCCCGGTTGCCGCCCCGGCCAGTGCCCCCGAAGCGGGGGCCGAGGTGGTCTATCTGTCCGATCCGCTGGACCGTCCCGGCACGCTGGAAGGCCAGACTTATAAGCTGAAATGGCCGGGATCGGAACATGCGCTTTACATCACGGTGAATGATATCGTGATCGCAGGCCATCGCCGCCCCTTCGAGATGTTCATCAATTCCAAGAACATGGAGCATTTCGCCTGGACCGTGGCCCTGACGCGGATGATCTCGGCCGTGTTCCGGCGCGGCGGTGATGTCAGTTTCGTGGTCGAGGAACTGAAGGCGGTGTTCGATCCGCGCGGCGGCGCCTGGGTGGAAGGGCGCTATATCCCCTCGATCCTTGCGGCAATCGGCGGAGTGATCGAACAGCATCTGGTTGCAATCGGATTTATCGAGGGGGAAGGGATGGGCCTGAAATCTGACCCGAGCGCCGAAGTGGTCGCACTTGGCGCGCCGAAAGGGGCAGCCTGTTCGTCCTGCGGCAGCTATGCGCTGCGCCGGATCGAAGGCTGCCTGACCTGCGCTGATTGCGGCTTTTCGAAATGCGGATGACCTGACCGGGTATGCGGGGAGAACCGCAACTGCCGGGGCGGATCTTTATTCGGGTTGATGCCGGGAACCATCCGCCTTCTGCGGCGTTGGAAAGCGACCGATTGAAGGAGAACCCAGATGACAACACGTCGTATCACCATGTTTATTCCGCTGCTGGCCGTTCTGGCGACCACCGCCTGTGAAACCGTGAAGGGCGCAGGACGCGACATTCAGGGTGCAGGCACCGTTGTTCAGCAGGGTGCGACCGAAGTGCAGCAGGATCTCTGATTTTTCCGATCCTTGCCGCGCGCGTTACCCATGCGCGTTACCAGAGCAGGGATAGTCACAAAAAATGCGGGGCGCGTCAGACACGCGCCCCGCATTTTTGTGCCGTTATGCTAAAGTTTTCGAACGGGTGATGAACTGTTCGAACAAGGGCCGGTCACCCGGTTCTCTGGACGCTCAGCCGCCGTTCCGAAATCCTGGCAGCGGCAGCATCAATTCGCCAGACACAGACGCCGGGTCTGGAACTCGATGACGGTCGATCCACGATAGGCGCCGTAGCGCTCGGCCGCCTCACGGATCAGACTGGCCCTGCCGCGATGTTCAAGGGCCGCGAGCCGTCCGGAACGCGCTTTCGTCAGCAGGTCGCTCATGTCTTTTTCCTTTCCAGAATAAGATCCGGATTTGTCCGGTTTCGGCCATATTCAAGTTCAACAACCCAAGGTTGCGTGCCGATTGTGGCCGCAATCGGGCCGGAAAAGGAAAACATGGCGGAAATTTGACGTCAAAACTTAGACAACCTATGAGGAAATTTTCTGACCTTAAAACAACTTTTGATTGAGGTGCGCAAAGTGAGCATCCTCATCGGCCTGTGGCTCTGTGCCGGACAGATGGATGCGGATGCGGACCGCGCCTGCACCGTGGCAATTGGGCCATTTCAGCGGGTTTCGGTGCAGGGGGATATCGTCACAGAAAGTCATACCCAAGCCGGGCCTGTTCAATATGCGGGCCCGTTCCAGACACCGGTGGATGCAGGCCGACAGGGTATCTCTGTCGCGTTGCTTCAGCTGTCCATCTTGAGCGCGGAAATGAAGGCTTCCTGCGGGATCTCGACCTTGCCGAACTGGCGCATCCGCTTTTTCCCGGCCTTCTGCTTTTCCAGCAGCTTCTTCTTCCGCGTCGCGTCCCCGCCATAGCATTTCGCGGTCACGTCCTTGCGCATTGCGCTCAGCGTTTCCCGGGCGATGACGCGGCCTCCGATGGCGGCCTGAATCGGGATCTTGAACATATGGCGCGGAATCAGATCCTTCAGCTTCTCGACCATGGCCCGGCCACGCCCCTCGGCCCGGTCGCGATGCACCATCATCGACAGCGCATCCACCGGTTCCTCATTCACAAGGATCGACATCTTCACCAGATGATCCTCACGATATTCGGTCAGCACATAGTCGAAACTGGCATAGCCCTTGGTGACCGATTTCAGCCGGTCATAGAAATCGAACACCACCTCATTCAGCGGCAGGTCATAGACGACCATCGCCCGCGACCCGGCATAGCTGAGGTCCAGCTGAATACCGCGCCGGTCCTGACACAGCTTCAGCACATCGCCAAGATACTCATCAGGCACCATGATCGTGGCCTTGATGCGCGGCTCTTCGATATGGTCCACATAGGTCAGGTCGGGCATGTCGGCGGGGTTGTGCAGGTCCTGCTTGGTCCCGTCCTTCATGTAAAGGTGATAGACGACCGAGGGCGCGGTGGTGATCAGATCAAGGTCATATTCGCGTTCCAGCCGGTCGCGTATCACCTCAAGATGCAGCAAGCCGAGGAACCCGCAGCGAAAACCGAAGCCCAGGGCGGCAGAGGTTTCCATCTCGGTGCTGAACGAGGCGTCATTCAGCGCCAGTTTCTCGATTGCGTCGCGCAGCGCCTCAAAATCATTGGCATCGACCGGGAAGAGGCCGCAGAACACCACCGGCTGCGCGGGCTTAAAGCCGGGCAGGGCGGTTTCGCAGCCCTTTTTCTCGGTCGTGATCGTATCGCCCACGCGGGTATCGCGGACCTGCTTGATCGAGGCGGTAAAGACGCCGATTTCCCCCGGGCCAAGTTCGGCAATATCAACCATCTGAGGTTTCAGAACCGACAGCTTGTCGATGCCGTAGACAGCACCCGTCTGCATCATCTTGATGCGGTCGCCCTTTTTCACCACGCCGTCCATGATGCGGATCATCACGACAACACCCAGATAGGGGTCATACCAGCTGTCGACCAGCATCGCCTTCAGGGGGGCGTCGCGGTCGCCCTTGGGCGCGGGCAGGCGCGCCACGATGGCCTCCAGCACCTCGGGGATGCCAAGGCCGGTCTTGGCCGAAATCGGGATCGCGTCCGAGGCGTCCAGCCCGATCACATCCTCGATATTCTGTTTCACCCGGTCAGGATCGGCGGCAGGCAGGTCGATCTTGTTCAGCACGGGCACGATCTCATGCCCTGCGTCCAGCGCGTGATAGACATTGGCGAGCGTCTGCGCCTCGACCCCCTGGGAGGCATCGACGACCAGCAATGACCCTTCAACCGCGCGCATCGAGCGGCTGACCTCATAGGCGAAATCGACATGCCCGGGCGTGTCGATCAGGTTCAGCACATAGGTGCGCCCGTCCTTGGCCGGATAGTCGATCCGCACCGTGTTGGCCTTGATCGTGATGCCGCGTTCCCGTTCGATATCCATGCTGTCGAGCATCTGCGCCTTCATGTCGCGCTCGGCCACCGTCCCGGTCAACTGAATGAGCCGGTCGGCAAGCGTGGATTTGCCGTGGTCGATATGCGCCACGATGGAGAAATTGCGGATGAGATCAAGCTGGGTCATGGCCTGCCTATACAGGGCTTGACGGAGACCGGGAAGGGGGTTTCGGGGCCGATGTCACAGGTGGCAGGGCGGCGCGCAGAACCGGGGAAGGGCGGGGTGAATCAGTCCCTTCGGAATTCGCGGATCATCCCTTGGGGCGAGGGCTGAAGATGGCCCGCCTTGCTGCCGCAGGACAGAGGCGAGGTGCCGGATCTCCCCCTGATCTTGTATCATGTCGGGCGGCGCACACCGCCCCTAGGGGCCTCGGCGGATCTCGGCGGAAATTCGCTTAAATCTGCGGATTTTCTGAGAATTCCTGCCCGAATCGGACTATTGTCCAGAGGATAACGATCAGCTGCGAGGAAGGGGCGGGGTGTTCTGCCTTATGTCCCTCCCGCTTTTGGCAATGAGGCAGACAGATGAATATGAAGCTTGTCGGCGCCGTCATCACGGTGTCTTTCCTTCCCCTTGCAGCACTGGCCGGCCCGATTCAAAGCGCCTGCCTGAAATCCGACCGCCAGGCGGCATCGCGCAGCCTGTGCACCTGCATCCAGCAGGCGGCCGATATGACGCTGACCGGATCGGATCAGCGCCGCGCGGCAAAGTTCTTCCGCGATCCGGATGAAGCGCAGGATGTGCGCATGTCGAAAAGCGACAATGACAACGCCTTCTGGGCGCGGTATCGCAGCTTCGGCGACATGGCCGAAGCCTATTGCGCAGGCTGAACAGCGGATCATTGATGATTTCGGGCCGCGAGCAGGCCCGGAACGGGGGGCGTCCGGCGCCCCCTTTTCACGTTGCAAGGACTATCCCCGCGGCGAAGCGGTTCAGCGCCCCTGCTGTAGCCCGTGCTGTAGATATGGCAGCCATGCCCGGCTGGCCGTGCAGATCAGATCCAGACATCCATCAAAATCGCGGGTATAATAGGGGTCGGGCACATCCTGTCCGGCCTCGGGCAGGGCGCTGAGAAACAGCCGCACCGGCACCGCGTTGCCCGCAGGGCGCAGCGCCTCGATGGTCGCCAGATTGTCGCGATCCATGGCAAGGATCAGGTCGAACCGCCCGAAGTCCCGCGTCTCGAACTGTCTTGCGCGCAAAGCGGTCAGATCAAGGCCACGTCGGGTACCAGCAGCCACCATTGGCGGATAGGGCGGATCGCCCCGGTGCCAGCCTGCTGTTCCGGCGCTGTCGACAGTGACCCCGGGCGGCGCAAGCGCGCGCAGGGCGGCCTCAGCGGCAGGGGAGCGGCAGATATTGCCAAGGCAGACGGTCAGAACGCGCATCGGACGGCATGCCATACAGGCCGCAGCAGACCGTCTGCTTGCAGAAATCGAACATCCTGAAAGGAATCATGCGGTCTGACCAGGTTCATGCATTCACATCCACAACCACGCGGCCCTTCACCGCCCCTTGCAGGATCGCCGCGCCAAGCTCTGGCAGATCCGACAGGGTTGCGGGCTGGATCATCGCCTCAAGCCGGTCCATCGGCAGGTCGCGCGCGATGCGGTCCCAGGCACGAACCCGGTCGCCATAGGGGCGCAGCACGGAATCAATGCCCAGAAGATTGACCCCGCGCAACAGGAAGGGAACAACCGTCGCCGGCAGCGCCGCGCCGCCGGCAAGCCCCACCGCCGCGACCGAGGCGCGGTATTTCATCTGGCCCAGCACCCGGGCCAGCATTGCCCCCCCGACGGCATCGACACAGCCTGCCCATGTCTCGGATTCCAGCGGGCGCTTGACGGTTTCGGCCAGTTCGGCACGCGGCACGATCCGCGCCGCACCAAGCGTGGTCAGATAATCCGCCGTTTCGGGGCGCCCGGTGACAGCGGCGACCGAATATCCCAGATGCGCCAGAATCGCCGTGGCAACCGAACCCACCCCGCCTGCCGCACCGGTCACCAGAACCTCACCCTTGTCCGGGGTCAGGCCGTGATCTTCCAGTTCCATCACGGCCAGCATGGCGGTGAACCCCGCTGTGCCCACGGCCATGGCCTGCCGTGTCGTCAGTCCTTTGGGCAGCGGGACCAGCCAGTCGCCCCTGACCCGCGCCTTTTGCGCGTAGCCGCCCCAATGCGCCTCCCCCACGCGCCAGCCGGTCAGCACAACCGCATCGCCGGGGGCATAGCGCGGATCGGCAGAGCTTTCGACGCGGCCCGCGAAATCAATGCCGGGCACATGCGGATAGTTGCGCACCAGTCCGCCCCCCGGCCCGATGCACAGCCCGTCCTTGTAGTTCAGTGTGGAATAGTCGACGGCAACGGTCACCTCGCCTTCGGGCAGCCGGTCCATGCCGATCTGCTGCACTGTGGCGGCGGTCTTGCCGCCCTCATCCCGTTCCACGACCAATGCGTTGAATTCCATCACCCTGCCTCCGGTTTTACGGATGCAGGGTTGGGGAAGGGGCAGGGGATGTCAAGCGGGCGGCCGAAAGCAGAAAGCCCCGCAAAATGCGGGGCCCCGGTCTTGGCTTTTGTCGGATTCTCCGGGCGGCAATCAGGCCGCGCTGAGTGCCTTCTCGACGTCGCGCTTGATCTTAAGCGCCTTGCCGGACAGTTCATCATCCTTGGACTTGGCAAGGAAGGCGTCCAGACCGCCGCGATGGTCCACGGTGCGCAGGGCATGGGCCGAGACGCGCAGCTTGAAGGACTGGCCGAGGATGTCGGAAATCAGCGTGACATCGTTCAGATTCGGCAGGAAACGCCGACGGCTTTTGTTATTGGCATGGCTGACCGTGTTGCCGGTCATCGGGCCTTTTCCGCTCAGTTCGCAGACGCGCGACATGGTCGAGTTCCTTGTATCTTCGGCGTTACTTCGGCAGATCCCCGGCAGTGCCGTGTCGCGCGATGGCAGGACACCGGTACAGCAGAGCGCATCGCGACGGGCGATGCTCCGAATTCAATCAGCGCCGTTTAGGGGGAATCGCGGGGCGCGTCAAGGGTTCAGCGTTGAAATGCGTGCGGCTAAGATGATGGGGGTCAGATCAGCGGGCTCAGATCATGGGGCCGGGATCGGGGAGGATCTGCACGCCGTTGATCTGCCAGCCCCCGGGGCCTTGCTGCATTTCATAATCCAGCAGATGGGTGCGCCCCTCGGTATCGGTGATCATCACCCTTTGCCACAGCCTGCCCGCGACGTCGCGCAGTTCCAGCAGGCGGACCGCGCCGGGGCGATGCACCATCGGATAGCCCTGCCGCACCATGGTGCCGAAATTCGGCGCCGTTCCGAATAGCTGCCGGATGGTCGGGCTGGCAAAATCGAAGGCCCGGTCGAAATCATCCTTTCGCAACGCTTCGATCTGGCCGTTGATCGTGGCCGATATGCCGGGGTCGGCGGTCTGGGCCGCAAGGGGAGGGGCAGAAAGCTGCGCCGACAGCAGGGCGGTGACAAGGCACAGGGCAGGGGTGATCCGTCGCATGACGCGGTCCCTTCGGTCTGATTATGTCCCCGGGTAAAAGACTAGGCGCAAAACAACCGTGGTCAAGGGCGGGTGGCGGTAAAGACCGCAATCGCCGATCCGGCTTGCCTAGCGGGGGCGGCTTCGCCTATGCGGGACTGGTATGGTAGAAAGGATGCCGCGATGAGCCTGCCCCGCCGCAAGGACCCTGCCGATCTGCGATCCGCCCGCTGGTTCGCCCCCGATGACCTGCGCAGTTTCGGGCATCGTTCGCGCCTGATGCAGCTTGGCTATTCCGAGGCGGATTTCATGGGCAAGCCCGTTATCGGTATCCTGAACACATGGTCCGAACTCAATGCCTGCCACGCGCATTTCCGCGAACGCGCGCAGGATGTGAAGCGCGGGATCTTTCAGGCCGGGGGATTCGCGGTCGAACTGCCCTCACTTTCGGTGGATGAAAGTTTCACCAAGCCCACCTCGATGCTGTATCGCAACATGCTGGCGATGGAGGTGGAGGAAAACATCCGCTCGCACCCGCTGGATGGCGTGGTGCTGATGGGGGGATGCGACAAGACCACGCCGGGGCTGGTGATGGGGGCGATCACGGCGGGCGTGCCGGTGATCTATCTGCCCGCAGGCCCGATGCTGCGGGGCAATTATGCCGGGCGGGTGCTGGGCTCGGGGTCGGATGCGTGGAAATACTGGGATGAGCGGCGCGCTGGCAATGTGTCAGACGCCGAATGGCAGGGCTTGCAGGGCGGGATCGCACGCTCGGCCGGGGTCTGCATGACGATGGGCACGGCCAGCACAATGACGGCGATTGCCGATGCGATGGGGCTGACCCTGCCGGGGGCAAGTTCGATCCCGGCGGTGGATTCGGGGCATCAGCGCATGGGCGCCGATTGCGGGCGGCGGATCGTCGACATGGTCTGGGAGGATCTGACGCCTGACCGGATTGTAACGGCGGCTGCGGTGCGCAATGCCGCGATTGTCGCGATGGCAACGGGCTGTTCCACCAATGCGGTTGTCCATCTGATTGCCATGGCACGGCGCGCCGGGGTGGAGCTGAGCCTTGACGATCTGGACGCGTTGGGGCGGGTGACGCCGCTGATCGCCAATGTGCGGCCGTCCGGCAAGGATTACCTTATGGAGGATTTCTTCCATGCCGGGGGCCTGCGCGCGCTGATGGCGCAGTTGCGCGACCGGTTGGATCTGGATTGCCTGACGGTAACAGGCCGGACCATGGGCGAAAATCTGGAAGGCGCGGTGGTCTGGAATGAGGATGTGATCCGCCCCCTGTCGAACCCGGTCTATGCCGAAGGGTCGCTGGCCGTGCTGCGCGGCAATCTTTGCCCGGATGGGGCGGTCATCAAACCTGCGGCCTGTGATCCGAAATTCCATATCCATGAAGGCCCGGCGCTGGTCTTTGACAGCTATCCGGCCATGAAGGCCGCCATCGATGATGAGACGCTGGACGTGACGCCCGACACGGTGCTGGTCTTGCGCAATGCAGGGCCCTTGGGCGGGCCGGGCATGCCGGAATGGGGCATGTTGCCCATTCCCAAGGCGCTGATAAAGCAGGGATATCGTGATATGCTGCGGATCTCGGATGCGCGGATGTCGGGCACAAGCTATGGGGCCTGCGTGCTGCATGTCGCGCCCGAAAGCTTCATCGGCGGACCGCTGGCCTTGCTGAAAACCGGAGATCTTGTGCGGATGGACCTGCCGGCGCGCAGGCTGGACATGCTGGTGTCTGAGGAGGAACTGGCACGGCGGCGCACGGACTGGACGCCGCCCCAGCCGCATTTCGAACGCGGCTGGGGCTGGATGTTCTCACGCCATGTGACGCAGGCCGACAAAGGCTGCGATTTCGATTTTCTGGAACGCGGGTTCGGCCGCGCGGCAGGGGAGCCGGATATTTTCTGACCGTCCCCGAGGGCAGGATGACCGGGCGCAGGCCCGGTCAGCCAATTGTGCGGACAGGGCAGGCCGTTACCGCGCCAGTTCGCCCGCCAGCCCCCGGTCGATCAGCGCAATCGTGCGCTCGATCCCGTAAAGGGCAATGAAGCCGCCAAACCGCGGACCTTCCGAGGCGCCAAGGAAAACCTCGTACAGCGCCTTGAACCAGTCGCGCAGCGGTTCAAACCCGTGATCCTTGCCGACGGCAAAGACCATGGATTGCAGCGCGTCGCCATCCGCTGCGCCCTCCCATGCCACCAGACGGGCGCGAAGATCCTCCATCGCGGCGCGTTCGCGCGCGTCGGGGAGGCGGAACTGCCGGGTCGGCGCGATGCGGTCGGCGAAATAGCGCACCGCATGACCCGCCGCCGCATCCAGATCAGGATGCGTTTCGGGTGACGCCTCGGGCGCATAGGCGCGGATATAGCCCCAAAGTCCGGCCGCATCGGTCGCCCCCGCCACCGAGGCAAGATTCAAAAGCATCGAGAAGGGCACGACCATATGGGATTCGGGCGGGTTGCCGCCATGGATATGCCAGACGGGATTGTTCACCTGCTGCTCGACCGTCTGGTCGGGCCAGGCGCGCAACTGCTGATGATATTCGTCCACCGCGCGCGGGATCACGTCGAAATGCATCCGCTTGGCGGTTTTCGGCTTCTGATACATGAAATAGGACAGGCTTTCCGTCGCCGCATAGCTCAGCCATTCGTCGATGGTCAGCCCGTTGCCCTTGGATTTACTGATCTTCTGGCCCTGATCGTCAAGGAACAGCTCATAGGTCATATGGTTGGGTTTGCGCCCGCCCAGAACCTCACAGATGCCATCATAGATCGGCGTATTGGTGCTGTGATCCTTGCCATACATTTCAAAATCCACATCCAGCGCCGCCCAGCGGGCGCCGAAATCGGGCTTCCATTGCAGTTTGACCTGTCCGCCCGTCACCGGCAGCGTCCATTCCCGCCCCGTTTCATCATCAAAGGTGATCGTGTGGTTCACCTTGTCGATATGTTTCATCGGGACATACAGCACCCGGCCGGTTTTCGGATGGATCGGCAGGAAGCAGGAATAGGTCTGCTGGCGTTCTTCGCGCAGGGATTTAAGCATGATCGCCATGATCGCCTCATAGCGTTCACAGGCCAGCCGCAGCGTGTCGTCGAACCGGCCCGAGCGATAGAACTCGGTCGCCGAGATGAATTCATATTCAAAGCCGAACGTGTCCAGAAACCGGCGCAGCATCGCGTTGTTGTGATGGCCGAAGCTTTCGTATTCGCCATACGGGTCGGGCACGCTGGTCAGCGGTTTCTGCATATGTTGGCGCAGCATATCTTGCTGCGGCACGTTTTCGGGAACCTTGCGCATGCCGTCGACATCATCCGAAAAGCAGATCAGACGGGTCGGAATGTCGGAAATCACCTCAAACGCGCGGCGGATCATCGTTGTGCGCGCCACCTCACCAAACGTGCCGATATGCGGCAGACCTGAAGGGCCATAGCCGGTTTCAAACAGGACATGCCCCTTGGCGGGCGGGGCTTTCTCATAGCGTTTGAGGATGGCGCGGGCTTCCTCGAAGGGCCAGGCTTTCGAAGTCATCGCAGCGTCGCGCAGGGCAGACATGGGTCTTTTCCTTTTCCTCGGGTGCGGCAGCACAGCGCTGCCTGCAGCCCGCCTGTCCTATTGCCGGGGCGGGGGCGCGTCAATATTGTCGGGGGAAGGCAATAGTGAAGGAAGCCCGCCGTGCCAGACAAGATTGAGATGATGACGCCCCAGGATGCGCTGGTTGCGGTGATGGTGGCGGTGTCCGCCTCGGATGAAAACCTGCGCACCTCGGAACTGGTGGCGATCCAGCGCATCGTCAATCATCTGCCGGTTTTTGCCGATTATGATCCGGCGCGGATGCGGCGGGTCACCGAAACGGTGCTGGACCTGTTTGCGGATGAGGAAGGGCTGGATCTGTTCTTCACCATGATCCGTGACGCGCTGCCCGAACGCCTGTTCGAAACCGCCTATGCGCTGGCCTGCGATGTCGCCGCCGCAGACGGGATGCTTTATGACGAGGAACTGCGCTTCCTGCTGGAGGTGCGGGAGGAGCTTGCCATCGACCGGCTGCATGCCGCGGCCATTGAGCGCGGCGCGCGGGCACGTCATCTGGGGGTCTGAGGAACGACCGAGGGGAAGGGGGCCTAAAGGCGGGATTTGCCGCCTTTAGGCGCTTCTGGCGGTGTTCTGCGGCGTCAGCGGCGCGATGGTAAAGGGTGGAACGGTCCTGCCGCTGCTGCGCGAGCGGATCGCGACCAGTTCGGATTCAAGATCGGCAATCCAGCCTGCCTGTTTCTCGCATCGCCGTTCTGCATCCGTCAGGGCGGCGCGCAGCCATTTCAGATCGGCCTGTTCGGCCTGCTGCTCAAGCCCCGGTTTGCGCTGTATCCCGAACCAGAGCCCCAATCCGAACGCCATCAGCAGGACGATCACGACGCCAAGCGATTGCAGAAGCAGCGAGGGGGCGAAAGAGGCAAACATTGCGGGCACCGTTGAGTTTACTGGAACTGTGGAAGGCGGCGGGGGCCTTCGGGCCGGGATGGACAGGCGGAAGAGGACAGGCGGAAATGGATCGGTGTTGAAGGGCGGACGTTGCGGGGTTCGGATGCGACGCGATCCGTCGGGCAGGGCCGGAAAGTGCGGGATGCAGGCACGCGCGTCCAGTGACATTCGGTCCTTTGCCGCACCTCAAGTCCCGCACGCGCGGGTTTCTGCCGAAACCGCAGTGTTTCGTGATCAACCGGGGCAATTGTCCGGCCGGGCCATGTCAATAACCGGCAGGGCCGTGATTCCGGTGGCAGTCCCTGCGGATTGCCCCGTCCGGTGGCACCCAGGCACGATTCGGGGGGATGAAACGCGGCAAGAGATTGGGCTCAGGTCACCATGCCCGCCCAGCGACCCAGCAACTGGCCCTGCAATCTGCGTGCCCTTGCGTTCCATTCGCGCCCGCCCTCGGGCCGTTCCCGCTGGGCAACCGACAGCCTGTCGCGGCGCGGAAGATCGGCGCAGAAGATTGCAAAGGTCAGTTCCCGCCCGTTCGGAGCCTGAAGATAGCCCGCAAGGCCCGACACGAAATTCAGCGTTCCGGTCTTGGCCACGGCGCGGACCGGATGGCCCTTCATCTCATTGCCCGACAGATCCCGCAGCGCCTGTTCCCGCAGGATCGCGGGCAGGCCCGAGGCGCGTCCCGACCGCAGCGCGCGCACCATGTCGGACGGGGCCACGCGCGATGCTGCACCCAGCCCGGAATGATCGACGAAGCGCGAATTTGCGCCATGGCGCGTCACCGCCCAGTCCGACATGCGCCGCCCGCTGTCAGGCAGGGTCCCTGCGCCCGAGGCCACCAGCCCCACAGCCTCGGCGGTGATGTTGGTGGAGAAGCGCAGCATATCGCGGCTGACGGCCATCAGGTCATCACTGCGGTTCTCGGCCAGCAGATTGCCCTGCGGCGGGGCGCTGATGACCTGCGCGGGGGGCAGTTGCAGCCCATGGGCGCGCATCAGCACCGCAAAGACCTCGGCGCAGTAGTGTTCGGGGTGGCGGACAGGCAGCCAGCGGCTGCCATTGCTGTTCAGGGCCTGCGCCGCGACGCTCCATTCATCCCGTCCCGCGCCCCGGCGGTAATCGAACAGCGGTGCCGCGCGGTTGACGGCACGCACCTCGGCCATGGTGACACGCGGCACAAAACGCCTGCCGCGCGCATCCATCGTCAGTTGCGGCCCCGAGGCGCTGCGGCGCCATTCGAAATGCACGCGGTTGAAGTTCAGGTTCAGCCCGGCAATCGTCGGGTTATAGCCGACATGATCGGGCTGATCGGCGGCGATGCGGTCCTGCCGGGGCACGCCACTTCCGCAGACAAGGAAGCGCCCGCTGATCTCCTTCACCCCGCGCGCGGCAAGGGCGGCGGCCAGATCGCCCAGACGGTCGGTGTCCAGCGTCGGATCCCCTGATCCCAGCAGCACCAGATCCCCCTGAAGCCGCCCGCCCGAAACCGGCCCCGTGGCCAGAACCCGCGTCGAGAACCGGAATTGCGGCCCCAGCCTGTCCAGTGCGTAAAGTGTCGTCATCGCCTTGGCGACCGAGGCGGGCGGCAGGGCGGTTTCGCCGCCATAGGCCTCAAGCACCTTGCCGCTTGCCGTCTCGGCGACCAGAAATCCGACCGAACCGCCCAGCCTTGCCGCCTCGACCAGCGCCATCGCCTCGTTGCCTGCCTGCGCGGAGGAGGCGGAGGTCACGGCGACGGCGCGGGCTGCTGGCCGGATTGATCGGGAAGGGGCCTCGGCGCAGCCGGGCACCGCGATACCTGCCATCAGGCCCGAAAGGACCCAACGGCGGGTGAATTTCTGTTCGGCGCTCATGCCGGAAGACTAGCGGCAGACGGCACGGGGCACAATATCCCGGCGTCTCACACTTTTCTGTGCGGAATCAGGCCCGGTCAGTCGCCGGTGGTTCCGTCGTGCCTTGGCGGCACCGCCAGCCCGGCCTCGGTCATGATCGCGTTCAATGCGATGTCATGGGGCTGGGGAAAGATCGTGTTCAGCCGCGCGGCCTGCAGGCCGATGCCGATGGTGAAGGGGCGCGGGGAAAGTGCTGCAAGGCTGCGGTCGAAATAGCCGCCGCCATAGCCCAGACGAAAGCCGTCTTCGGTCCAGCCGATCAGCGGGGCAAGGGCCACCTCCGGCCTGACAATCGGTGCACCGGGGGGCGGCACGGGAATGTCCCAGATGCCGCGCTGCATGCGGGTTTGTGGCGTCCAGCGGCGAAAGACCAGCGGTGCCGCCCGCGTTTCGACCAGCGGCAGGGCGACGATTGCGCCGCCTTCATGCCACCGGGTCAGCAAGGGCCGCAGATCGGGTTCCCCCTTGATCGGCCAGTAACCCGAGATCACGCGGCCGCTCAGATCCCCGAACCGCGCCTGCAGGAAGGCCGCCAGATATTCGGCGATTGCGCTGCCGACCGATCTGCGCGCCTCCACGCCCAGACCGTCCCGCGCCGCGCGAAGCGTCTGCCGCGTCGCCTTGCGCCAGCGGGCAACGTCACTTGCCTGCTGCGGGTCGATGAAGGACGGATCAAATTCCGCCGCAAAGCAGGGAGAGGAAGCGGGCGGGGCGATCCGTCCCGTGATCCCCGCAGTGCCGAAGGAGGCGGCGTCCTTTGCGGGGGGCGTCCTGTCAGGCCTGCGGAACGGGGGATCACTGGGCATCGGCAGGGGTCCGGGCGTCGGGCTTCGGAATTGTGAATTCCGGGTGATTTCCGGCTCAGGGTAGCTTTCCTGCCATGAATGTAAACGCCTCTGCGCGGCGCACCCGGACCGGCCTTGCGGGCCGGTGCCACCGCTGCGCCATTGGTCAGAAAATTTCATGCCCGCCGAACAGCAGGGGCAAACCGCCGAATGCCAGAAAGGGGCGCGCCGATCCGGCCGCCCCGTTCCTGTTCTTGCCCGTTTCTGCGGCGGGCCGCAGTCGGCCCCCGGGGTCAGGCGACCTCGGCAAAGACCTTTTTCAGCGCCTTTTCCAGCTTGTCGAACATCTCGTCCAGATGGTCCTTGGTGCAGATGAAAGGCGGGCACAGCACGATGGCCTGCCCCAGCGGGCGGCAGATCAGCCCGTGATCGGTGCAGGTATTGGCGATGCGTTCCGACACCGACAACTTGCCGTCGAAGGGCGTCTTGGTCGCCTTGTCCTTCACCGCTTCCAGCGCCCCCATCAGACCCTTGCCGCGCCATTCCCCGATATTGGGGTTTTCGGCCAGACGCGCCAGACCGGCCTCGAAATGCGGGGTCAGGGTGCGGACATTCTCGGCCAGACCCTCATTCATCACGACATCAATCGCCTTCAGCGCGACCGCGCAGCCGACCGGATGGCCCGAGGCGGTGAAGCCATGCGGGAATTCCTCGATCGCCTCCGAGGCGTCCTGCAGGCGGTCCGCCAGATCGGGGCCAAGGATGACGGCCCCCATCGGGAAATAGCCTGCGGTGATGTTCTTCGATGAGATGATCGCATCAGGCACGAAATCATAGGTCTGGCAGCCCCAGGTATTGCCGGTGCGTCCGAAGCCGCAGATCACCTCATCGGCGATCAGCGGGATGCCGTATTTCTTCAGCACCTTCTGCACGGCCTGGAAATAGCCTGCCGAAGGCGGGATCACCCCGCCCGCACCCATGACCGGCTCGGCAAAGAAGCCGGCAATCGTGTCGGGCCCTTCCGTGATGATCGTCGCCTCAAGTTCCCGCGCCATGCGTTCGGTGAACTGCGCCTCGCTTTCGCCATCCTTGCCGAAGCGCCAGTAATGCGGGCAGCCGACATGAATGAACCCGGGCAGCGGCAGGCCGAAGACCGAGTTATAGGGCTTGCCGGTCATCGAGGCGGAAACGGCGGTGACGCCGTGATAGGAATTGATGCGGGTGATGATCTTGCGGCGCTGCGGATGACCCTCGGCCCCGGCAAGGAACCACAGCATCTTGACCATCGTGTCATTCGCCTCGGATCCGGAATTGGTATAGAAGACCCGGCCCCGGTCGAAGGGCGAAACTTCGACCAGTTTTTCCGACAGCATCACCGTCTGGTCCGACATGCGCCCGAAAAAGGCGTGATAGCCCGGGAAGCGGTCATATTGCGCCTTGGCGGCCTCGGCCAGTCCGGGGTGATCAAAGCCCGCGACCATGTTCCACAGGCCCGAATTGCCGTCGAGATAGCTGCGGCCATGCACGTCATAGACATAGGGACCCTTGCCATGGGTCACGATCACCGCGCCGCGTTCATGGATCGAGGGCAGGTCGGTGAAGCCATAGAGCGAATAGCTGTCGGCGCGGCTTTCCCAGCTGTTGGGTGTATCGTCACGCATATCAATCATCCTTCTGACTTTGTACTTCCTCACGCTATCCGGGCGCGCGCGGGCTTTCAATCCGGGGCGTGCTGCGGGGCGGCGGAATGGCGGGGCGGTCGGGCGGAATGCTTGGAAAGCCCCCACCCCGACCCAGCACTCTGACAGCCGCGTACAACCGGCAGGCAGGGCAGGAAGGCCGTCTGCCCCCTTCGCCGCGTGACTCTGCCCCCCTCAAGGCTAGTTCCAGACAGAAAAACCCGGTCCCCCCCTTTTTCTGTCTGGAACTAGCCTTGAGGGGGGCTCCTGCCCGGCCAAGCGGTGCTGCCGCAGGGTCAGAGGCCCAGACGGTCGCGCAGCGAATACCATGTCATCGCCGCAACCAGAAGCGGCCAGCGCAGCGCCGCCCCGCCCGGAAAGCGGGCTTGCGGCAGGCTGGCCATCAGGTCGAACCCGCCCGTCTGCCCGCCAATCGCCTGCGCCATCAGCTTGCCCGCAAGGGTTGCCATCGCAACGCCATGGCCCGAATAGCCCGAGACGGACCAGAGCCCGGGACGCGGGTGCAGAAAACAGGGCAGGCGGTTCATAGTGATCGCCAGTGTGCCGCCCCATGCATGGTCGATCTTCACATCGCGAAGCTGGGGATAAATCTCAAGCATCGGCTTGCGCACGGTTTTCACGATATCGGGAAAGCGGTAGCCATAGCTTTCACCGCCACCGAACAGCAGCCTGTTGTCATCGGACAACCGCCAGTAATTGACCACGAATTTTGTGTCGCAGGCGGCAACGGGTTCGGCCAGCACCGTGCGCGCCAGATCGCCCAGGGGTTCGGTGGCGATGATGAAATTGTTGATCGGCATGACCCGCGCGGCAACGCGCCCCTCCAGCCGCCCCAGATAGCCATTGCCCGCCAGCACGACATGGTCGCAGACGACCTGACCTTCGCCCGTGCGCACCACCTGCCGCGCGCCTTCCGAAATGGAGTGAACCTCGGACCGTTCATGGATCACCACACCCGCCGCAACCGCCGCCAGCGCAAGGCCAATCGCATAGTTCAGCGGATGGATATGCCCGGCACCCCGGTCGATATCGCCGCCCTTGAAAGCGGTTGATCCGATCAGCCCTTCGGGCAGGGGGTCGACCAGATCATAATCGTAATCGCGGGCCAGTTTCTCGGCCATCACCTTGGCGTGATCGGCCTCGCCTTGACTATAGCAGGCATGGGCGATGCCGGGACGGAAGGTGACCGGCATGGCATGGCGCGCGATCAGATCCTTGACCAGTGTCTTGGCCTCTTCGCCCATGTCCCAAAGCGCGCGGGCGCGGGTGCGGCCCACCATTCCCTCAAGCTGGTCCTGTTCCAGCCGCTGCCCCGATCCGACCTGCCCGCCATTGCGCCCCGAGGCGCCGAAGCCCACGCGATGCGCCTCCAGTACCACGACACGGAACCCGGCCTCGGCCAGATGCAGCGCCGCCGAAAGCCCGGTATAGCCCGCGCCCACGACGCAGATATCCGTCTCGACCTGTCCCTTCAGCATCGGGAAAGGGGCCAGCGGCGTGGCGCTTGCCGTATAATACGACGCGGGGTATTCCCCGCGCCGGTCATTGGCGTGCAGAAGATTCATACGTTCAGCAGCAGATGTTCGCGTTCCCACGGGCTGATGACCTGCAGGAATTCCTTGTATTCATTGCGTTTCACGGAATCATAGACGCGGCAGAATTCCGGGCGCAGCACCTCTTGCAGGGCCTTGTCCTCATCCAGCAGGTCCAGCGCATCGCCAAGGTTATAGGGCAGGTCGGTTTCCGACATATAGGCGTCACCCGTACATTCGGCGCGGGGCATCGTCGCCTCGACCAGCCCCAGATAGCCACAGGCAAGGCTGGCCGCGAGACCCAGATAGGGGTTGCAATCCATCCCCGCCAGCCGGTTTTCCACGCGCCGCGCCTCGGGCCCCGAGATCGGGACGCGCAGACCGGTCGTGCGGTTGTCGCGGCCCCATTCCAGATTGATGGGGGCGGCGAAATCGGGGACGTAGCGGCGATAGCTGTTCACATAGGGGGCCAGCAAGGCAACGGCGGCGGGCAGATGGTTCTGCATCCCAGCGATGAAGTGGAAAAACGCCTCGGTCTCACCGCCATCGGCAGAGGAAAAGATGTTCTGCCCGGTTTCCGTATCCACCACCGAATGGTGGATATGCATGGCCGAACCCGGTTCGCCCTCGATGGGCTTGGCCATGAAGGTCGCGAAACAGTCATGGCGCAGTGCTGCCTCGCGGATCAGGCGCTTGAAGAAGAAGATCTCATCGGCCAGCGCGATGGGGTCGCCATGGGCGAGGTTGATTTCCACCTGCCCGGCCCCGCCCTCTTGCAGGATGCCGTCGATTTCAAACCCCTGCGCTTCGGCGAAATCATAGATATCGTCGATCACCTTGCCATATTCATCGACCGCCGACATCGAGTAGGCCTGTTTCCCGGCGGCCCTGCGGCCCGACCGCCCCATCGGCGGAATGATCGGCTGGTTGGGGTCGATATTGCGGGCGACAAGGAAAAACTCCATCTCGGGCGCTACAATCGGCGTCCAGCCCCGTGCCTTGTAAAGCTCGATCACCCGGCGCAGCACATTGCGCGGCGCGGTGGGGATCGGGTTTCCGGCCTGATCGAAAGCGTCATGGATGACCTGCAGCGTCACATCCGCCGTCCAGGGCGCGGCAGAGGTCGTGCCATAATCGGGCCGCAGGATCATGTCGGGTTCGGTGAACAGACCCGAGGGGTTGTCGGCCCATTCGCCGGTTATGGTTTGCAGGAAGATCGAATTCGGCAGGAAATAGTTCTGCTGCCGCGCGAATTTCGAGGCGGGCATGGCCTTGCCGCGCGCCACGCCGGCGATATCGGCGATGATGCACTCGATCTCATCCAGACGGCGGCCCTCGATATAGGCGCGGGCGGCCTCGGGGATGGACTGGATCCAGTCAGCCATGCGCGGCCTCCGCATCCTGTTGACCGGCCTGCCGGGCCGCGCGGAAGAAGGCGCCGATGCGTTTGGCAATGCTGCCCGCATCCAGCGGATCGGCCAGCCGCGCCCGCGCCGCCTGCATCAGCGGATCGGGCACAAGGCCGGGACCCCGCGTGCGCATCAGCCCCTCGACAAAGGCGGGGGGAAATTCGGGATGGGCCTGCACGGTGAACATGCGGTCATCGTAAAGCAGGGCAGCATTGGCGCAAAACCCGTTGGTCGCGACGACCTTGGCACCTTGCGGCACCTGCGTCACCTGATCACGGTGCCAGGCGTTCAGCGTCAGGGTCTGGCCTTCGAAATCGTAATCCGTGGCGCCGACCGACCAGCCCTTGTCATATTGCTCGACCTTGCCGCCCATGGCCTGCGCGATGATCTGATGGCCGAAACAGATGCCCACCACCGGCACATGCGCGCCGTAGGCGGTGCGGATGAAATCTTCCAGCGGCGGGATGAAGGCGTGATCTTCATAGGCGCCATGGCGCGATCCGGTGATCAGCCAGCCATCGGCGGCATGGATATCGGGCGGGAAGTCCATGACTTCCACCCGCCAGGTGCGGAAGGTGAAGCCCTGTTCTGCCAGCAGAAGCTGGAACATGTCGGGATAGTCGCCACTGTCGGGTTTGAGTTGGTCGGGCGCAGCGCCGGTTTGCAGAATGCCGATCAGCATGAAATGTCCTGATGTGAGGGTCAGGCCAGACTACGCGGGCGGATGGGGGGTCGGCAAGGGGGGAGCGGTGACCGGCTGCGCGGTGCCGGTAGAGTGGGGCAGGCAGGCAGGGGGGCGCTGCCCCCCTGCACCCCCCGGGATATTTATGGACAGAAAAAGGAAGGGATCAGCCCTTCTCCTTCTTCGCCTCGGCGGCGGCTTTCAGTTTTGCCACCAGTTCGGCCTTGGGGGACTTGCCGCCGTAGGGGGTCTTGTCGCTGCCATAGGCGTTATGTTCCGCATGGCGCGGCGCGTTCTTGTGGGCCTTGGCACTGCCTGATTTTGCGTAATCCATGAAGGGCTCCGGAATTGGGGGGGCGGGGGACGGACCCCCGCCAATGCCCCATCCCGCGCCCGGGTGCAATCACCCGTGATGCGTCAGACCGTGTCGAGATAAAGTTCGACCTGCTCTTCCGCGGTGAGTTCGGCAAGATAATGGATTTCCTGCCGCTTGGTCAGAACCATGTTGCGGATCATCTCTGGCCCAAAGATGCGCGGCATCGTGGTCGAGGATTCAAAGGCGTCCACCGCCGCCGCCCATGTCGTGGGGATCGTGGACAGGCCGTCGATCGCATAGGCATTTCCGGTCACGGGCGGCGGGGGGTCCATGCCGTCCTCGATGCCGTTCATGGCCGCGCCAAGGATCACGGCCAGCATCAGATAGGGATTCACATCCCCGCCCGCGACCCGGTGTTCAATGCGCCGCGCCGAGGGACTGCCCGCAGGAATGCGGATGGCGGCGGTGCGGTTTTCATATCCCCAGCAGATATTGACCGGGGCATGGGCCTCGGGCACCAGCCGTTCATAGCTGTTGGCATGGGGCGCGAACAGCAGGGTCGAGTCCGCCATCGCATCAAGACAGCCCGCCACCGCATTGCGCAGCATCGCCGTCCCCTTGGGTCCGCCGCTGTCAAAGACGTTGTCGCCATTGCGGTCGATCACCGAGAAATGCGTGTGCAGGCCCGAGCCGGAATATTCCGGATAGGGTTTGGCCATGAAAGAGGCGGCAAAGCCATGCCGCCGCGCCAGACCCTTGACCAGCATCTTGAAAAGCCAGGCATCATCGGCGGCGCGCAGCGCGTCGTCGCAATGCATCAGATTGACCTCGAACTGCCCCAGACCGGTTTCCGATGTCGTGGTGTCGGCGGGAATGTCCATCGCCTCACAGGCGTCGTAAAGATCGGTGAAGAACGTGTCGAACGCGTCCAGCGCGCGGATCGACAGGGTTTCTGCCGCCTTCCGGCGCTTGCCCGAACGCGGGGACAAGGGGACTTGCAGTTTCTTGCCCGAATCGTCGATCAGGAAGAATTCAAGCTCCATCGCGACCACCGGGGTCAGCCCCTGCGCCTTGAAGCGCTGCACCACGGCATTGAGCGCGTGGCGCGGATCGCCCTCATAGGGCTGGCCGTTCTCGCGATACATCCAGATCGGCAGCAGCGCGGTCGGCGCCTCCAGCCAGGGCATCGGCATGAAGCCGCGCTCGGTCGGGCGCAGGGTTCCGTCCTGATCGCCCTCTTCGAAAACCAGCGGGCTGTCGTCGATATCTTCGCCCCAGATATCGAGGTTAAGCACGGAATAAGGAAAGCGGATCCCGTCTTTCAGCACCTTCTCGGCAAAGCGCGCGGGGATCCGCTTGCCGCGTGCCTGGCCGTTGATATCCGCAGCGGCCACACGGATCGTGCGCACCTCGGGATGTTTCCTGAGCCAGTCTTTCATACTATCACCTGATGATCTGCGGGCGCAGCCGCAGCCGCACCCTTGTATTGGCCGGCAGATGCCGGTTGAGCCGTGCATTGATCCGCCCGAAAATCCAGATCAGCCCCAGTGTCAGGAGGATGAAATAGAAGGCCACGATCGGATAGGGCACGAAGGGGTTGAAGGTCTTGTCCACGAAATATTTCGCGTAATAAAGCGCATCACCGCGTTGCTGAAAGGCGGGAAAGCCCGAAAAGAAGACCAGTGTCGTTGCGTGGAACAGAAAGATCGCCTCATTGGTATAGGCGGGCCATGCCAGCCGCAGCATGGTCGGCCACTGGATGCGGCGGAACTTTGCCCAGCCGGTTAGGCCATAGGCATCGGCGGCCTCAAGATCGCCTTTCGGGATCGAGCGCAAGGCACCATGGAAGATTTCGGCCGTATAGGCGGCAGTATTCAGAAAAAGCACGATCAGCGCCCCCGCCCAGGCCCGGCTGAGCCAGCTTGTCTGCACGGTCAGGCCGAAAATCTCGATCCCTGCGCGGGGCAGCAGCACCAGTGCCTCATAGGCAAGGAAGAACTGGATGAACAGCGGCGAGCCGCGAAAGAGGAAGATGAACCATTCGCAGGGCTTGCGCAGCCATGGCGAGGCGGCGTTCTTGCCAAGCGCCACGGCGGTGGCCAGAAAGAAACCGGCCAGCAGGGCCAGCAGCCCGAAATAGACGTTCCAGATCATCCCCGATCCGATCAGGCTGAATTGCTGGCACAGCGTGAAATCTTCACGCGGGAGCAGGCGTTCGCCATGGCCAAGCGCGCGGAACGCATAGGCATTGACGGTTTCCCAGCAGGTCATGGTCATGCCGCGGCCCGCCTTTGCGCTTCGCCATCGGCTGTCGCCTGCCCATGGCTGAGACGGCGTTGCAACCGGGTCAGGAAGATCTCGGAAACCTTGGTCATGGCAAGGTAGAAGACCAGCAGCACAAGGAAATACCACAGCCGCCAGTCAGGATGCGGGTATTCAAAGGCCGAGGTCTTGGCCCCGCCCAGTTCCCGCGCCCAATAGACCACATCCTGCACACCCAGCAAAAACAGCAAGGGCGTCGCCTTGAGCAGGATCATCCACAGGTTGGACAGGCCGGGCAGCGCATAGACCCACATCTGTGGCACAAGGATGCGGCGGAAGACCTGGCCCTGGCTCATGCCATAGCTTTCGCCGGTTTCAAGCTGCGCGCGCGGCACGGCGGCCATGGCCCCCGACAGGACATTGGCGACAAAGGCGCCGAAAACCAGCGCGAAGGTGAAAACCGCAAGGCCCGCCCCATAGATCCGGTGAACGGATTGCGGGGCGCTGCCATGTGGCACTTTCGCCTCGGGGCAGACGCGGAATTCAAGCCCCTGACGGATCGGCTCGGACCAGTCGGGGCAGCGGACCTGATGCATGATCCATTCGATGCCCTGATCCAGCGCGATCACGAAGAACAGGAAAAAGATGATATCGGGAATGCCGCGCACCATGGCGGTATAGGTCTTGCCGATCACGCGCAGCGGCAGGAACGGTGCGCGGGCGGCCATGGCGCCCGCAAAGCCGAAGGCCAGCGCCGCCGGGGCCGTCACGGCCAGCAGCGTCAGCACGGTCACGAAAGACCAATAGAAATCGAAATGCTTGCCTGTGGTCAGGTAGCAGGACAGCCAGGTCAGGCCGTCAAGTTGCGATGGGTCGCTGCAATAGGCAAACATCGGGATTACACGACAGGCGGGGGCAGGGGGCGCCGGGGCGCCCGCCCGCCCCTTCCGGTCATCAGAAGGTCACGGCGTCAGCGCCGAACCACTTGGTGATCATCTCGTTCAGCGAGCCATCCGCCTTCATCGCGGTGATTGCGTCGTCGAACTTGGCCTTCAGTTCGGTATCGGACTTGCGCAGCCCCATGCCGATGCCGCCGCCCAGTTGCACATCGGCATCCAGCATAACCAGTTGCCCGCCGGACTCTGCCGCGATCGGGGCCAGATAGTCCTTGTCGGCAAAGACCGCATCCGCCTCGCCGTTGCGCACGGCGGCGACGGTTTCATCTGGGGTTGCGAATTCCAGCAGGGTCGCGCCGCCTTCAGCCACATGGCTGGCCTGGATAGTGCCGGTCTGCGCGGCGATGACGGCGCTGGTGATATCCACCCCGTCATTCAGCGCCATATAGGCGCTTTCCGTGGCCGGGAAGTAATCCTGCGTGAAGTCGATCACCTGCATGCGCTCATCAGTGATGCTCATGCCGGCGATGATCGTGTCGTAATTGCCCGATTGCAGGTTGGGGATAATGCTGTCCCAGTCGGTGGTGACCCATTCGCAGGTCATCTCCGTCATTTCACACAGCTTGTCACCCAGTTCGCGCTCGAACCCGTCCACCTCACCGGCATCGTTGATGAAGTTATAGGGAGGATAGGCGCCCTCGGTGCCCATCCGCACGGTCTGGGACAGTCCGGCCCCGGCGGTCAGCGCCATCAGGGCGGTCGCGATCAGCATGGTTTTCATTGTTCTGGTCTCCCGTTGTGGATTCGTCTTTTGGTTATACCGGGTCTGTCAGGCCGTGGCCGACAGGAAACCGCGCAGGCGTTCGGTCTTGGGATTGCCGAAAAGCGCGCCCGGGGGGCCCTCTTCCTCGGTGCGGCCCTGATGCAGGAACACGACATGGTCGGAGACATCCGCCGCAAGCCGCATGTCATGGGTGACAAGGATCATCGTGCGCCCCTCATCGGCAAGCGCCTTGATGACGCGCACCACTTCCTGCTCCAGTTCCGGGTCCAGCGCCGAGGTCGGCTCATCAAACAGCAGCGCGCGCGGTTCCATGCACAGGGCACGGGCGATGGCGGCGCGCTGTTGCTGTCCTCCCGAAAGCTGCGCGGGAAAGGCCCCGGCCTTGTCGGCAATGCCCACCTTGGCCAGATACTGCCGCGCCTTGGTCTCGACCTCGGTCGGGTCGCGTTTCAGCACCGTCACCGGCGCCTCCATCACATTCTGCAAAATGGTCATATGGGCCCAGAGATTGAACTGCTGGAATACCATGGACAGATTGGTGCGGATCCGCGTGACCTGCGCGCGGTCGGCGGGATGGCGCGCCGCACCCTCGCCCTTCCAGCGCACCGCTTCGCCCTCGAACCGGATATCGCCCTGCTGACTGTCCTCCAGCAGGTTGCAGCAGCGCAGCAGCGTCGATTTGCCTGACCCCGACGATCCGATCAGCGAGATGACATGCCCCTTCGGTGCCACCATTTCGATGCCCTTGAGCACTTCGAGCGGTCCATAGCTCTTGTGCAGGTTCCGGATCTCGATGACCGGCGCGGCAGGGGAAGGGGGCTGAGGATCGGCTGGCACGTTCGCTTCTGTCATTGTTCAGGGTTGCCGCAAATTAGGACCGATAAACCGCGCCTTTGCAACGGGGATTTCGGGACGACGCAGGGGAACTTTGCCGAAACCCGCGGCATCTGCCCGCATTTCGGGCACAGGGCGGGTGCCGGTTCAGCCGCCCATGGCGGGCGGGGGCGGATCGGGCACGGCCAGATAGGCGGCGGTCGCGATATCGGCCAGCCCGCGCAGACCCAGCAGCGCACGGGGGGCCTCGGGCAGCGCCGCGACCGCATCGGCCAGCGCCGCGCGCAGGGCCGCCACATCCTGCCCGGGCGCGCAGATCAGCGGCAGGCCCGGCGTGGGAACGGTGCGGCCCACCACCCGCAGGGCGGTGGCAAGGTCGGGTTCAGTCCGCTGCAGATGCCGCCATGTCACCGCATCCAGCGCCGCCAGATCGGCCTGCCCCGCAGCCACCGCCCGGGCCGAGGCACGATGTGCGCCGGTCTGCAGCACGGGCCGCAGCCGAAGCCCCGTGGCCGCTGCATGGGTGGCCGGGGCCGCCCAGCCCGATTGCGACAGCGCCTCATTAAAGGCAAAACCGGCATCGTCGAAATCGGCAAGGGCGGCGCGGGGATCGGCATTGCGGGCAACAAAGACGCTGCAATAATGCCCCGGCGGGCAGTCGGGCAGACCGTAATCGGGGGTGCAGACGAGTTGCACCCGGCCCTGCAGCCTGGTGCGGAACGGATAGCCGCAGGTCTGGGCCAGAACCAGATCGGGTGCCTGCCAGATCTGCCACAGATCGGGCGCGTCACGGGTCAGGGCTTCGGGCGCGTCCAGTCCCCGCCGGCGCAGCGCGACGCGGACCAGCGACCAAAGCGTGTCATTCGCCGGCCCCAGATCCCCGAAATCATACATCGGCAGGGCGGCAATCATGTCCGGACTATTCCCCGTCCGCCGCCCGGGATGCGCGTTGCCGTGCCTCTGCCGAGGCGCGGTCGTTCAGCCCCAGCAGACGCGCGATCAGCCGCATCTGGCTGTCTTCCGCATCATGGCGCTGGCTGTCGGCAAGGGCCACCGACCACATCGCCTGCAGCAGCGCCTCGCGTTCGCCCAGCGGAACGGCCTCTTTCAGCGCGCGGGTGAAGCGCACCAGATCGGCGGCCTCGCTTTCCAGAATTTCCGCCTGTCTGCGCAGGGCCGTGGCCTCGGGCGCGGAAAGCCCGTAGCGGTGGGCCAGAACCGCCTCGATCCGCGCGATCTCGACCCCGGCATAATCGTCATCGGCCCGGGCAACGCCGACCAGCAGTGCGGCAAGCGCAAGGCGCGCGTCCATTTCGGTCAGCGGATCAGGGGCGGGGGCCGCAAGGCGGCGCAACATTGCTTCGAACATGGGGGGAATATAGGCACGGTCCGCCGGAAGGCCAATCCCCGTATTCGGGGGAAGGGCGATCACGGCGCGCGCAAGTGTCGCGGGCCATGATGCGGCTGGACGGGCGGCTCCGATTCACCAGTCGTTAACTTTCAACCTGCAGGCTCCGGTCGGTCAGGGGGCCGGATCAGGGGCCCGGGACGGGGAAAGGCTGCGATTCGCAAATGCCGGACATGCAGAAAACAGGGCAGAGACCCCAGACCGGCGCTGAGGCGCGGGAGAGATTCGACAGCGCCGAACGGCTGGCGCGGCTGCGACTGTTCCGGTCGCGCCGGGTGGGGCCGGTCACCTTTCACGGCCTGATCGCCGAACATGGCAGCGGGCAGGCGGCACTGGATGCACTGCCCAGCGTGGCCGCAGCCGCCGGGGCGCAGGAGTATCAGCCTTGTCCCCCTGCGGATGCCGAGGCCGAAATCGGGGCAGGTCGCAAATCCGGTGCGCGGCTGATCTTTCACGGTGAGGCGGATTATCCCGTGCCGCTGGCCGGGCTGGCCGATGCGCCGCCGGTGCTATGGGTTATCGGTAATCCGGGGCTGTTGCAGCGGCCCATGATCGCGCTGGTTGGGGCGCGCAACGCCTCATCACTGGGGCTGCGCATGGCGCGGCGGCTGGCCGAAACACTGGGGGAGGCGGGGCTTGTCATCGTCTCGGGTCTTGCGCGCGGCATTGATGCCGAGGCCCATGCCGCAGCCCTGCGGCTGGGCACGGTCGCGGTGCAGGCGGGCGGGGTCGATGTGATCTACCCGGCCGAGAATGCCGGGCTGGCGGCGGCGATTGCCGAAAAGGGCTGCCGCATCTCGGAAAGTCCGATGGGGCAGGAACCGCAATCGCGGCATTTCCCGCAACGCAACCGCATCGTTTCGGGGCTTTCGCGCGCGGTCGTGGTGGTTGAGGCGGCGGCGCGTTCGGGCAGTCTGATCACCGCGCGTCTTGCGCTGGATCAGGGGCGCGAGGTGATGGCGGTGCCCGGGCATCCGTTCGATGCAAGGGCGGGGGGCTGCAACCAGTTGATCCGCGATGGCGCGCTGCTGGTGCGCGGCTCATCGGATGTGCTTGAGGCGCTGGGCGCCTCGATCCGGCCCGAAGCTGCCCGTCGTGCCGGTCTGTCGCCGGAAGGGTCGCCCCGGCCTGTCACGGCGCGGCCTGACGTCTTGCCCGGCCCCCCGCCCAGTTCACCGCCCGGCCCGCAACCTGCCCCCCGCCCGCTGGCCGAAACCGCCGCGCTGCACAGCCGCATCCTTGACCGGCTGGGCCCCAGCCCGCTGGCCGAGGATCAGCTGATCCGCGATCTGGCCCTGCCCCCCGCGCGGATCGCCCCCGAACTTCTGTCGCTGGAGCTTGAGGGAAAGATCCGGCGGCAGGCGGGGGGGCTTTTGTCGCGGGACCATTAGGGAAAGCGATCAGCGGCAATATTCCGGCAACACCGGATACCAGATCTCGCACAATTGCGGCTCGGAGAACCAGACATCCGTCGCCCCGATGGCCCATTGTATCATCACCCAACTGCCGCCCATGCGGCGATAAAGCACCTGCACCTCGATATTGTCCGGATAATAGCCCTCGCGCAGAACCATCGGCGTGGTTGACAGATCGATCCTGCCGCCGCCGGGCCGTTGCGGTGACAGCCCGGCAAAAGCGACATCTCCCTGCACCCGCAGCGCATCGACAACGAATTCGACCGGAGCCCCCAGCGCAGCTTCGACATGGGGGCGGATCGCATCCATCAGCGCGCGGCGTTCGGCGCTTCCCCGCGCCGGTTCCGTCCAGGCAAGGCCGGGGCCGGACAGCGCGCCGGAAAGGACAAGGACCGTGACAAGCAGGGCGGTCAGGGTGCGGATCAGCGGTTTCATCTTCCCTCGTGGCGATTGGTCTGCCTGTTCCCGGGATGGGTGGCTCTGCCATGCAAAGTCAGGGTGCCGAGGGGCAATCCCTGCGTCAAGACAGCCTGTCCTGCAACTGCACCCCGTCTTGTGGCTTCCATTGACATTCCCGCCCCGGCCCCCACATGGTGCCGCGCCATTCAGGGATCGTTCCGAAAAGAGGTTTTCATGGCTGTCGTTGTCGTCGAGTCGCCCGCCAAGGCCAAGACAATCAACAAATATCTCGGCTCCGACTATACGGTGCTTGCCTCTTACGGCCATGTCCGCGATCTGCCGCCCAAGGATGGTTCGGTCGATCCCGAGGACGGTTTTGCCATGAAATGGGAGGTTTCGGCCGATAGCCGCAAACATGTGCGGGCCATTGCCGAGGCTCTGAAAACCGATGATGAACTGATCCTCGCCACCGACCCCGACCGTGAGGGGGAGGCGATTTCGTGGCATCTGCAGGAGGCGCTGGCCTCAAGCCTGAAGAAGGGCAAGAAGGTCAGCCGCGTCACCTTCAACGCGATCACCAAGGCTGCCGTCACCGAGGCGATGAAGAACCCGCGTCAGGTGGATGGCCCGCTGGTCGAGGCTTATCTGGCGCGGCGCGCGCTGGATTATCTGGTCGGCTTCACCCTGTCTCCGGTGCTGTGGCGCAAACTGCCGGGCGCGCGGTCGGCGGGCCGGGTGCAATCGGTCTGCCTGCGGCTGATCGTCGAGCGCGAGATGGAGATCGAGGCCTTCCGCCCCCGCGAATACTGGTCGGTCAGCGCCGGATTCGAAACCCCGCGCGGCCAGTTTCTGGAGACGCGGCTGGTTGTGCTGGGCGGCAAGAAACTGGATAAATTCGACATTGCCAATGTCGAGGCCGCCGAAATTGCGGTCACCGCCATCAAAAGCCGGACATTCTCGGTTACCGGGGTTGAGCAGAAACCTGCCTCACGCAACCCTTCGGCCCCGTTCATGACCTCGACCCTGCAGCAAGAGGCCAGCCGCAAGTTCGGCATGGGGGCCAAGCAATGCATGAATGCGGCGCAGCGGCTTTATGAGGCAGGGCTGATCACCTATATGCGGACTGATGGCATTGACATGGCGCCCGAGGCGGTGATGGCCGCGCGCGACCAGATCAAGTCGCAATTCGGGCCAAGCTATATTCCCGACAGCCCGCGCATGTACAAGAACAAGGCCAAGAATGCGCAGGAAGCGCATGAATGCATCCGCCCCACCGAAATGTCCGTGACGCCGGAAAAACTACGCCTGACCGATGCTGATCAGCGCCGGGTCTATGACCTGATCTGGAAACGCACCATTGCCAGCCAGATGTCGGCGGCGCGGCTGGAACGCACGACGGTCGAGGTCACCAGCCCGGACGGGCAGGTGGGCCTGCGCGCCAGCGGTCAGGTGCTGCTGTTTGACGGTTTCCTCAAAGTCTATGAGGAAGGCCGCGACGAGGAAGAAGATGACGAGGCCCGTCTGCCGCAGGTGCAGCAGGGCGATGCGCTGCGCGTCCGGGCCGAAACCTATCGCGCGGCCTATGCCAAATCGACCGAGGTGTCCGCCCCCCCCGCGACCGCGACCCGCAGCACCGCTGCCGTGATCAGCCCAGATGCCGCGATCCTTGCCAGCCAGAGCTTTACCCAGCCGCCGCCCCGCTATACCGAGGCAACCCTTGTGAAGCGCATGGAGGAACTGGGGATCGGCCGCCCCTCGACCTATGCGTCGATCCTGACGACGATTGTTGATCGCGACTATGTGCGCAAGGACAAGAACCGGCTTTTCCCCGAGGATAAGGGGCGGCTGGTCACGGCTTTCCTGGCTAATTTCTTCCGCCGTTATGTGGAATATGATTTCACCGCTGATCTGGAAAGCCAGCTGGACGATGTGTCCGCCGGGGATCGCGACTACAAGGAAGTTCTGGCCCGGTTTTGGCGCGATTTCTCGGCCGCGATTGCCGAAACCGCCGATCTGCGCATTGGCGAGGTGCTGACCCGGATCGACGATTTCCTGGCGCCCCATCTTTACCCGCTGCGTGAAGACGGCGGCGATCCGCGCGTCTGTCCGGTTTGCGGTTCGGGCCGCCTGCATCTGAAAACCGCGCGGTCAGGCGGGGCCTTCATCGGTTGCGGCAACTATCCCGAATGCCGCTATACACGCGCGATTTCCGTGACCGGCGAGGAAGACAATTCCGTGCCGCCCGAGGGCCGCGTGCTGGGGCAGGATGCGGCGGGTGAGACGATCAGCCTGCGCTCGGGCCGCTTTGGACCCTATGTCCAGCGTGGCGAGGCGACCGAGGCGCAGCCGAAACCCGACCGCGCCAGCCTGCCCAAAGGCTGGTCGCCCGAGACGCTGACGCTGGAGCGCGCGCTGACGCTTCTCAGCCTGCCGCGTCTGGTGGGGACGCATCCCGAGAGCGGGGAGCCGGTCGAGGCCGCAATCGGGCGCTACGGGCCCTATGTCAAACATGGCAAGACCTATGCCAATCTGCCCGATGTCGAAGAGGTGTTCACCATCGGCATGAACCGCGCGGTTGAGGTTCTGGCCCAGAAATTCAGCCGCGCCCGGGTCGCCGCCGAGCCGCTGAAATCGCTTGGTGACCATCCCGAGGGGGGTGCCATCACGGTGATGCCGGGGCGCTATGGGGCTTATGTGAAATGGGAAAAGGTCAATGCGACCCTGCCCAAGGATGTGACGCCCGAGGATCTGACGGTCGAACGGGCGCTGGAACTTCTGGCCGAAAAGGCCGCAAAGGGCGGCAAGAAGAAAGCCGCGCCGAAGAAGACGGCCGCCAAGAAACCGGCCGCCAAAACCGCTGCGGCCAAGACCACTGCCACCAAGAAACCGGCGGCCAAGAAACCTGCGGCCAAGACCACGAAGAAAGCAGCGCCGAAGGCAGACAAGGCCGAATAGACCCGGCAATCGGGGCCGGGCTGCCGCTGCAACGGCATGCCGGACAGTCCGCCCCATTTTTCTGTCCATAAATATCCCGCGGGGGGTCCGGGGGGCGCGAAGCCCCCCGGCCTTGGCTGCAGCAGGTGGTCAGCCGCGCGGGTCGAGCAGCCGCCCCATGACATGCGCCGCGCGCAGAACGCCGATCCGGCGGCCCTGTTCGGTCACCGCGATCTCGGCGGCACCATCGCGCAGCGCCTCCATCACCTGCCGTACCGGGGTCTCTGCCGCCATCTGGTGTGTGGCGGTGCTTTCGCCCGGCTCCATCACATCGCGCGCGGTCAGCACGGAAAGCGGGTTCATATGGGCCACGAAATCCGCGACATAATCCGAAACCGGATTGGCGATGATATCCCGCGCCGTGCCGCATTGCACGATCCGCCCGCCCTCCATCAGCGCGATGCGGTTGCCGATCTTGAACGCCTCATCCAGATCATGGCTGACAAAGATGATCGTGCGTTTCAGCTTGGCCTGAAGTTCCAGTAATTCATCCTGCAGCCGCGCCCGGATCAGCGGATCGAGCGCCGAGAAGGGCTCATCCATCAAAAGGATCGGCGCCTCGGTCACGAAGGCCCGCGCAAGGCCGACGCGCTGCTGCATCCCGCCCGAAAGCTCTCCCACCTTGCGGTCGGCCCATTGCGACAGGTTGACCAGCGCAAGCTGCGCCTCGACGCGTTCCCGCCGCTGCGCCGCATTTTGGCCCGCAAGTTCAAGGCCAAGGCCGACATTTTCACGCACTGTGCGCCAGGGCAGCAGGCCGAAGGACTGAAACACCATGGCCACACATTCGCGCCGCAGTTTCAGAAGATCGGGCTGAGCCGCCCCCACCACCGCGCAGGACCAGCCACCGATATTGACGTGCACCTGACCCCGGCAGACCGGGTTCAACCCATTCACCGCGCGCAGCAGGGTGGATTTGCCTGATCCCGAAAGGCCCATCAGCACAAGGATCTCGCCCTCGTCCACGCTCAGCGAACAGTCATGCACACCAAGGATCTGGCCGGTCGCTGTCTGCACCTCGGCGCGGCTTTGGCCCTTGTCCATCAGGGGCAAGGCGCGGTCGGGCGCATCGCCGAAAACGATGGACACGCGGTCAAATTCAACCGCAGGACGCCGGACTGGGGAGGGGGGGGCGGAAGCCGTCATTTGCGGCTTACCCTTAACATGCGGTCCAGAAGGATCGCGACAACCACGATGACCATGCCGGATTCGAACCCAAGCGCCGAGTTGACCGAGTTGAGCGCACGGACCACCGGCACACCCAGCCCGTTCGCCCCCACCAGTGCCGCAATCACCACCATCGACAGCGACAGCATGATGGTCTGGTTCAGCCCTGCCATGATCTGCGGAAAGGCATAGGGCAGTTCGACCTTCCACAGTCGCTGGCGTGGCGTGGCCCCGAAGGCCGTCGCGGCCTCCAGCAGGGTCTGCGGGGTCGAGGACACGCCCAGATGCGTCAGGCGGATCGGGGCGGGCAGCACGAAAATCACTGTCGCAATCAGCCCCGGCACCATGCCGATGCCGAAAAACACGATGGCCGGGATCAGATAGACAAAGGTCGGCAGGGTCTGCATCAGGTCCAGAACCGGCACCATCCATTGATAAAGCCGGGGCCGGTGCGCGGCCATGATGCCGATGGGCACGCCGATGGCCATGCAGACCACACAGGCCGACAGCACCAGTGTCAGGCTTTCGGTTGTGGCCTTCCAATAGCCCTGATTGAGAATGAACAGAAAGCCGAGCGCCACCAGAAGGCAGGTCTTCCAGGACCGTTGCAGTGCCCAAGTCAGCGCCACGAAGGCCGCCACCACGATCAGCGGATGCGGGCTTTGCAACACCCAGAGGATCGCGTCGATCAGCGCCTCCAGCCCTTCGGCGATGGCGTCGAACAAGGGGGCTGCATGGGTCTGCAACCAGTCGAAGACGGTCTTGGCGGTTCGCCCGACCGGGATCTTGTTATCGGTCAGCCATTCCATCAGGGCCCCCTGCTTCCAGCGTTCTGCACATGGGGAAAGGGGCGCGTGCCCGCGCCCCCCGGTTTCCCCGGCACCCCTGTCAGTTCAGTGCGGCGGTCACGGCGGCCATGGCATCGCCACCGTCGCGGGTGGTCACGCCGTCAAGCCAGCCCTCCAGTACGCCGGGATTGGCGGCAAGCCAGTCTTTCGCCGCCGCCGCAGGATCAGCGCCGTCATTGAGGATCGCGCCCATGATCTCATTTTCCATGGCCAGCGAGAATTCCAGATTTTCCAGAAGTTTTCCGGTGTTGGGGCATTCCGCGACATAGCCCTTGCGCGTGTTGGTCGCGACCTCGGCCCCGCCGAAATCCGGGCCGAACCAGTCATCGCCACCGGCAAGATAAGTCAGGTCGAAATTGGCATTCATCGGGTGCGGTTCCCAGCCCAGAAAGACCACAGGCTCATCCCGGCCATCGGCCCGCGCGACCTGTGCCAGCATCCCCTGTTCCGAGCTTTCGACCACTTCCCAGCCCTTCAGCCCGAAGGCATCGGCCTCGATCATGTCCAGGATCAGGCGGTTGCCGTCATTGCCCGGCTCGATCCCGTAGATCTGGCCCGACAGCGCCTCTTGCTGGGCTGCGATATCGGCGAAATTCGCGATCCCCAGCGCGGCCCCTGCCGCATTGGTGGCCAGCGTGTATTTTGCCCCCGTCAGATTGGTGCGCACCGTCTCTACCGTTCCGGCCTCACGATAGGAGGCGATATCGGCCTCCATCGTCGGCATCCAGTTGCCAAGGAACACATCCACATCCCCGGCGGCCAGCGATTGATAGGTCACCGGCACCGACAGGATCTTGGTTTCGGTCTCATAGCCCAGTGCCTGCAGCACCACGGTGGTTGCGGCGGTCGTGGCGGTGATGTCGGTCCAGCCGACATCGGAAAACACGACCCGGTCACAATTTGCCGATGCCTGTCCGGCCATGGCCAGCAGCGCGGCCCCGGTCAGCAGCAGTTGTCTCGGTTGTGGCATGTCTTCGATCTCCCCTGTGCATTTTTTGTTGATTGACGAGTCAATAAACTTCAGGTTAGCCCGGCTGGCAAGCAGTTATTGGGAAATGCCGCCAATGCCGAAACTCGGGATGGAGCCTATCCGAAAGGAGGCGCTCGTCAAAGCGACGATCGTCGAAATCGGTCGGGCCGGGTCACTGGATGTGACGGTCAGCCAGATTGCGCGGCGGGCGGGCATGTCGCCTGCGCTGGCGCATCACTATTTCGGCGGCAAGGAGGCGATCTTTCTGGCCGCGATGCGCCATGTCCTGTCGCTTTACGGGGCCGAGGTGCGCGGCGCGCTGGCGGTGGCCGAAGGGCCGCAGGCGCGGCTGGACGCGATCTTCCGGGTTTCCTTTTCGGCCACCAACTTCCGGCGCGAAGTGGTCAGCGCCTGGCTGAATTTCTACGTTCTGGCGCAAAGTCAGGCCGATGCGCGGCGGCTTTTGTCGGTCTATCAGCGGCGGCTGCGCTCAAACCTTCTGGCCTGTCTGCGGCCGCTTCACGGGCACGGGGCCGAGGCGCTGGCCGACAGTCTGGGCGCGCTGATCGACGGGCTTTATCTGCGCGAAGTGCTGAAGGAGGGGCCGCCCGATGCGGAAACCGCCCTGCGGATGCTGCGCGACCATCTGACCGACAAGGGAAAGGATCCGAACCCATGAGGGCACAACCACAGGCAAGCCATTTCGTGAACGGCGACTGGATGGAGGATGAGGCCGGCGCGGTGATCGAGGTCTATTCGCCCGCGACCGGCCGGATCTGCGCCGAACTGCATGAGGCCACACCGGCGGTGATCGACGCGGCCCTTGCCTCGGCGCAGGCGGCACAGCGGGACTGGGCGCGGCTGCGTCCGGTGGAGCGCGGCCGCATCCTGCGCCGCGCGGCCGATCTGATCCGCGAATACGGCGACAGCCTTGCCGCGCTGGAAACCCTGGATACCGGCAAGCCGATTCAGGAAACCCGCGTCGCCGACTGGCCCTCGGGCGCCGATGCGCTGGAATACTTCGCGGGCCTCGCCCCCACCGTGACCGGTGAGACCGTGCCGCTGGGTCAGGATTTCGCCTATACATTGCGCGAGCCCCTGGGCGTTTGTGTCGGGCTCGGGGCCTGGAACTATCCCAGCCAGATTGCCTGCTGGAAGGCCGCGCCGGCGCTGGCCATGGGCAATGCGTTGGTGTTCAAACCCTCCGAAGTGACACCGCTGGGGGCGCTGCAACTGGCCGAGATCCTGATCGAGGCCGGGCTGCCGCCGGGGTTGTTCAATGTCGTGCAGGGGCGCGGGCAGGTTGGCGCGGCGCTGGTGCAGGATCCGCGCGTGGCCAAGGTCTCGCTGACCGGGTCGGTGCCGACGGGGCGCAAGGTCTATGCCATGGCCGCCGAGGGCGTGCGCCATGTCACGATGGAACTGGGCGGCAAGTCGCCGCTGATCGTCTTTGACGATGCCGATCTGGAAAGCGCGGTCGGCGCGGCGATGCTGGGCAATTTCTATTCCGCCGGGCAGGTCTGTTCCAACGGCACGCGCGTCTTCGTGCAATCGGGCATCAAGGAGGCGTTCCTTGCCCGTCTGGCCGAACGCAGTGCCGTGATCGTGCTGGGTGATCCGATGGACCCCGACACCCAGATGGGTCCGCTGGTCTCGGCGGCACAGCATGCAAAGGTCACCGGCTATATCGAGACCGCGAAGGCCGAAGGCGCCCGGCTGGTCTGCGGCGGCGATGCCCCCGATCTGGAAGGCTGGTTCGTCGCGCCCACCGTCTTTGCCGATGTGACCGATGACATGACCATCGCGCAGGAAGAGGTGTTCGGTCCAGTCATGGCGGTTCTCGATTTCGAGACCGAGGACGAGGCCGTGACCCGCGCCAATGCCACGCAATTCGGCCTTGCCGCCGGGGTGTTCACCCGCGACATCACCCGCGCCCACCGCGTGATCGCAGCGCTTGAGGCGGGAACCTGCTGGATCAACGCCTATAACCTGACCCCGGTCGAGGCCCCTTTCGGCGGCTCGAAACTTTCGGGTGTCGGGCGCGAAAACGGCCGCGCGGCCATCGAGCATTACAGCCAGATCAAGACGGTCTATGTCGGCATGGGGCCCGTGGATTCGCCCTACTGACCCCCCTTTCATCTTGACGAAAATACCTTCGGGGGGCCCGGGGGGCAGACAGCCCCCGGCGCCTGAAGCCAGACACAGGCGGCGCCGAGATGCGCCTTGAAGATCCGGAAAGAGAACGATGGAAGCAGATTTCGTGATCGTGGGGGCGGGTTCGGCAGGCTGTGCCATGGCTTACCGGCTGGGTGAGGCGGGGGCATCCATCATCGTGATCGAGGAAGGCGGCAGCGATATCGGCCCTTTCATTCAGATGCCCGGGGCGCTGTCCTATCCGATGAACATGCCGCTATATGACTGGGGCCTGTCCTCGGAACCCGAACCGCATCTGGGCAACCGTCGCCTTGCCACGCCGCGCGGCCGGGTGATCGGAGGATCCTCGTCGATCAACGGCATGGTCTATGTGCGCGGCCATGCGCGCGATTTCGACCATTGGGCCGATCAAGGCGCACAGGGCTGGTCCTATGCCGATGTGCTGCCCTATTTTCGCCGGATGGAACATTCGCACGGGGCGCATTCGGATTATCGCGGCACGGATGGCCCCTTGCATATCACGCGCGGTCCGCGCAGCAATCCGCTGTTCGATGCCTTTATCGAGGCGGGGCGGCAGGCCGGTTATCCCGTGACGGATGATTACAACGGCGCCGCACAGGAAGGCTTCGGCCCGATGGAGGCGACGATCTGGAAAGGGCGGCGCTGGTCGGCGGCCAATGCCTATCTGCGCCCGGCCATGGCGCGGGGCAATGTCACACTGGTCCGGGGACTTGCCCGCCGCGTTGTCATTGCCGAGGGCCGCGCAACCGGGGTTGAGGTCGCACGCCGGGGCGGGGTCGAGGTGATTTCCGCCCGGCGGGAGGTGGTGCTTGCCGCCTCCTCGATCAATTCGCCGAAGCTCCTGATGCTGTCGGGCATCGGTCCGGCGAACCATCTGGCCGAACATGGCCTTCCCGTGATCGCCGACCGGCCCGGGGTGGGCGCAAACCTGCAGGACCATCTTGAGGTCTATATGCAATTTGCCAGCCGCCAGCCGATCACGCTGTACAAATACTGGAACCTGATCGGCAAGGGGATGATCGGGGCGCAATGGCTGTTCACGAAAACCGGACTGGGCGCCTCGAACCAGTTTGAGGCCTGCGGCTTCATCCGGTCGCGCGCCGGGGTGGATTATCCCGATATCCAGTATCATTTCCTGCCCATTGCCGTACGCTATGACGGCAAGGCCGCCGCCGAGGGGCATGGGTTTCAGGCCCATGTCGGGCCGATGCGATCACCCTCGCGCGGTGAGGTGCGGCTGCGTTCTGCCGATCCCGCCGCGCCGCCGATGATCCGCTTCAACTATATGTCCACCGATCAGGACTGGCAGGATTTCCGCGCCTGTATCCGCCTGACGCGTGAGGTTTTCGGTCAGGCGGCGATGGCGCCTTTCGTGAAACATGAAATCCAGCCCGGCCCGGGACATGAGACCGATGCCGAGATCGACGCCTTCATCCGCGACCATGCCGAAAGCGCCTATCACCCTTGCGGCACGGCCCGGATGGGACGGCGCGACGATCCGATGGCGGTGGTCGATCCGGAATGCCGCGTCATCGGGGTGGACGGGTTGCGGCTGGCCGACAGTTCGATCTTCCCGCGCATTACCAATGGCAATCTCAACGGTCCCTCGATCATGGTCGGCGAAAAGGCCGCCGATCATATTCTGGGCCGCAGCCCGCTGGCACCGCTGAACCTGCCGCCGGTTGTCGCCGAGGACTGGCAGACGGCGCAGCGGTGACGAAATGCCAGGAGCAGCCTTTGGGTGGCGTGGCGGGACGGGAACGGGCGTTAACCTAAGTTAACCAAATGTTAACAAAAACCTTGTGATTCGGGCTCATGCGGCCCAGATCCGGGGAATGTTAAGATTTCGTTCCCTTTTCATTCCGGTCCTGACCGCGCTTGCGCTGTTGCCCGCCCCCGCCCCGGCGCTGGACGGGGTGGCGCGGGTGGTCGATGGCGATACGCTGGTTCTGGCCGGGGAAAGGCTGCGGCTTTTCGGGATCGACGCGCCGGAAAAGGGCCAGCGCTGCGATCCTTCAGGGCGCAACTGGGCCTGCGGAGACTGGGCGGCGGCGCGGCTGCGGGCACTGGTGACGGGCGGCTTGCGCTGCGAGGCATTGGACCGCGACCGCTATGGCCGGACGGTCGCGCGCTGCCATGCCGGGGACCTTGATATCGGGGCCGAGATGGTGCGGACCGGCGCGGCCACGGCCTATCGGCGCTATTCAACGGATTACATCGCACAAGAGGCCGAGGCGAAATCCGCGCTGCGCGGGCTGTGGAATGGCCAGACCGCAGCGCCCGAAACCTTCCGGCAGGCGCAGCAATCGGCGGGCAATACCCGCCCGCAAGCGCAGGACCGCTGCGCGATCAAGGGTAATATCTCGGCCAAAGGCGAACGGATCTATCACCTGCCCGGCCAGCGCTATTACGACAAGACCCGGATCGACCGCCGCAAGGGCGAGGCGATGTTCTGCAGTGAGGCCGAGGCCCGGGCAGCGGGATTCCGGCGCGCGAAACGTTGATGCGCAAGGGTACTCCCATCACCGCCCCTCGGCGATCTGATAGGGCAGGGTGCCGCGTCGGTCGGGATCGAGGCTGAGACGCCGTTCAAGCGGCGGCACCGAACGCTGGTGGCAATCGGGCCGTTCACAGATGCGGCAGGAAATGCCGATTGGCTCAAACCGTCCGCGCAGGTCCAGCCCTTCGGCATAGATCAGGCGGTCGGCATGGCCGACCTCGCACCCCAGTCCGATGGCGTAGCGCCGCACCGGGGCACCGTAAGCGCCGCCCGGTTTCGACACATCGCGCGACAGACAGAAATAGCGGATCCCGTCCGGCGTTTCGGCCAGTTGCCGCAGGAAACGACCCGGAGTCTCGAACGCCTGATGCACGTTCCACAACGGGCAGGCGCCACCAAAGCGCGCGAATTGCAGCCGTGTCGCGGAATGGCGTTTGGTGATCGTGCCCGCCTGATCGACCCGCACGAAGAAGAAGGGCACGCCTTTGGCGCCCGGCCGTTGCAGGGTCGACAGCCGATGCGCAACCTGCTCAATCGAGGCATCAAAAAGATCGGCCAGACGTTCCAGATCGTGCCGGACGGTATTGGCGACCTCCAGAAACGGGCCATAGGGCATCAGGGCCGCCCCGGCGAAGTAATTGGCCAGCCCGATCTTGGCGATGCCGCGCGCCTCGGGTGTCTGGAACTGGGCAAGGTCCAGCGTTGCCTCCAGCAGGTCATTCTGGGTCAAAAGCGCGATCTGATGCAGCAACTGGAACCGCTGCGTCGGGCCGGACGCCCCCCGCGCCAGATGCAGCACGCGTTTGGCACTGTCGAAATGGCGCAGGGGGCCTGCCTCGGCATGGCGCAGATCGACGCCCAGCCGGTCCAGCGTGGCGCGGGCGGCCGCGATCACGTCGCGGCGCTGGCCTTGCGGGCAGGCGAAATGTTCGGCCGCGCGATCGATGGCATCAAGGTAATTGTCGCAGTAATGAAAGAAGTCGCGCACCTCTTCCCATGGTGAAGGGCGCAGGGCTGCATCCTCACGCCCCAGTGCCTCATCCAGCGAGGCAAGCCGTTCATGGGTCTGGCGATAGGCCTGATGCAGGGCAAGGAAGGCGCGGGCAAGGGCCGGGGCGTTCGAGGCCGCAAGCCGCAGATCGGCCAGCGGTGGCGGGGCGGAAAACACCGGATCGGCCAGCGCCTCACGCATGTCCGAGACCATGCGCTCGGCATCGCCCGTCGTCAGTTCGGTAACATCCAGCCCGTATTCCTGCGCCAGCGCCAGCACGACCCCGGCAGAGACCGGGCGGTGGTTGTTTTCCATCTGGTTGAGATAGGGCAGTGAGATCCCCAGTTTCTGCGCAAAAGCCTTTTGCGTGACACCGATACGACCGCGCAATTCGCGCAGCTTTGCCCCGGCATAGAGTTTCTGCACCGCCATCGCCGCCCCTGTTTGCAATGCTGCCCGTTCGCAAGTTCGCCTGTTTGCAAATCGGCGCATCTGCAATTCTGACAGTGGCTTTGCAAAACTGTGGCGTCAACCGCGCGAAAGCCGCGCCTCGCGCCGCAGGACCCAGAGGATGCAGAAAATCGCGGCGGCGGATGTGGCCAGCATCAGCAGGATCAGGGGCATCGGGCCGGTATCCGGCCCCAGCACGAAGCCTGCCAGCGCCGAAAGCGCCGCACCGCCCGCAATCGTAAAGGCCCCGCCAAGACCCGCCGCCGAACCGGCAAGCGCGGGGCGCACCGACAGCATGCCCGCGGTCGAGTTCGGCATGACCAATCCATTGCCCAGGCCCACCGCGACCATCAGCCCGAAAAAGCCCAGAGGACCGGCACTGCCAAGGAGTTCGATCAGCATCAGCACAGCCATCCCTCCCGTCGAGATCAGCGCACCCCAGAGAACCATGCGATTGATCCCGACCCGCACCGAGTAGCGGCCGGAAACGAAATTCCCCGCCATATAGCCCAAGGCCGGTGCGCCGAAATATAGGCCAAGCGTCGCGGAATCCATCCCGTAGAAGGTCGTACCCACGTAGGGCGCGCCACCAAGATAGGCAAAGAACGCGCCCGAGGCGAAGGCCGCAGCAAGGCAATAGCCCCAGAAGCGTTGCGAGGTCAGAAGGGCGGGATATTGGCGGAACTGTTCGGCGAAACTTGCCGAGCGCTGCGTCGTCGTCTCCCCCATATCGGCCCAGAGCAGCCAGACCATCCCCGCCCCCGACAGGGCCAGAATGACAAAGGCCGCCTGCCAGCCAAAGGCCGCATCCAGGATGCCACCGATTACCGGGCCCACCATCGGCACCAGCGACATGCCCATGGTCACATAGCCGATCATCGAGGCGGCCTGATCCTGCGGCACCATATCCCGCACCGCAGCGCGTGACAGCACGAAACCGGTGGCGACAACCGCCTGCATCAGCCGGAAGGTCAGGAACAGCGCGAAGTTCGGGGCCAGCAAGACACCCAGCGTTGCCAATGTGAAGATTGCCATGGCCCAGATCGCCACCGAACGTCGGCCCAACCGGTCCGATATCGGCCCGATCACGATCTGCAGCGCCGCCGTCGCGGCCAGATAAAGCGACAGCGAAAGCTGCATCACCCCGTAATCGACGCCAAAAGCCAGCGCCATCGACGGAAGCGAGGGCAAGAAGATGTTCAGCGACAGCGCTGCGATTCCGGCCAGAAGCACCAGCGTCGAAAGATGCGGCGGGGTGGTTCTGTCGAGATAACGGGTAAGGGGTCGGCTTGACATGCCCAGATCGCTAAGCCTGTCCTGCGGGGCTGTCCATCCCGGAAATGCACGCGGGGCGCGATGCACAGGGGTCTGTGCAGCTTTGCCGGATGCGGCGGACAGGTGATGACCGCAGCCGGGATGCGATATCGGCCGGAGTTTCACCGGGCCGGAGGTCCGGCAGTATCGGAGCAGGGCGCCCCGCTTTGCACTGGCCAAAGCGGCAAAATCCGGCTAACCTTTCTTCCAGATCCAGGGCAAACCCGGACATTTGGCAGTAACAGGCACAATCAGGCGGTATTCCATGACGGAAATGGTCTATGGGTCCATGCCCGGACGGGTGGTGGAGCCGGTTCTTCCCCGTTGGTGGCGCAGCATCGACCGATGGTCGCTGGCGGCGGTTTTCCTGCTGTTCAGCATCGGCATGTTGCTGGGGCTTGCCGCCTCGGTGCCGCTGGCGCAGCGCAACGGGCTGGATGTTTTCCACTATGTCCAGCGGCAGGCCTTTTTCGGCGGGCTTGGACTGGCGGTGATGGTCGGCATCTCGATGATGCAACCCGCGATGGTACGGCGGCTGGGGGTTCTGGGCTTTCTGGCCTCCTTCATGGCGCTGGCGCTTCTGCCGGTCTTCGGCACGGATTTCGGCAAGGGGGCCGTGCGCTGGTTCAGCCTGGGCTTTGCCTCGGTTCAGCCTTCGGAATTCCTCAAGCCCGGGTTCATCGTGCTGTCGGCATGGCTTATTTCGGCCAGTCAGGACATCGGCGGACCCCGCGGAAAATCGGCATCTTTCCTTATTCTGGCGGTGATCGTGCTGCTGCTGGCCTTCCAGCCCGATTTCGGGCAGGCGGCGCTGATCCTGTTCGGCTGGGGCGTGGTCTATTTCGTGGCGGGCGCGCCGCTGGTGCTGATCCTGTCGGTCATCGGGCTGACCGGGGCGGCGGGTTTCTTTGCCTATAACAATTCCGAGCATTTCGCCCGGCGGATCAACGGCTTTCTGTCGCCCGAGGTGGATCCGCGCACCCAGCTTGGCTATGCTACCAACGCCATTCAGGAAGGCGGCTTCTTCGGCGTCGGCGTGGGCGAGGGGCAGGTGAAATGGTCCCTGCCCGATGCCCATACCGATTTCATCATCGCGGTCGCGGCCGAGGAATACGGGCTGGTTCTGGTTCTGATGATCATCGCGCTTTACACCACCATCGTCGTGCGGTCGCTGTTCCGTCTGCTGCGCGAGCGCGATCCCTTCACCCGGTTGGCCGGGGCGGGGCTGGCTGCGATCTTCGCGGTACAGGCGATGATCAATATGGGGGTTGCGGTGCGGCTTTTGCCTGCCAAGGGCATGACGCTGCCTTTCGTCAGCTATGGCGGATCCTCGGTCATCGCGGCGGGCATCACGATGGGTATGCTGCTGGCGCTGACCCGGACCCGCCCGCAGGGTGAGATTGCAGAGATTCTGCTGCGGCGGGGGCGCTGATGGCGGGGCGCAGGGCAGACAGGCCGCTGCTGCTGATCGCGGCGGGCGGCACCGGCGGGCATATGTTTCCCGCGCAGGCGCTGGCCGAGGCGATGCTGGCGCGCGGCTGGCGGGTCAAGCTGTCCACCGATGCGCGCGGCGCGCGCTATGCGGGCGGCTTCCCGCGTGAGGTGCGGGTGGAACAGGTGAGTTCCGCAACCTTCGCGCGCGGCGGGCTGCTGGTCAGGGCGCTGGCCCCCCTGCGCATTGCGGGCGGGGTGATCGCGGCGCTGATCGGGCAGCTGCGCGACCGGCCTGCCGTGGTTGTGGGCTTCGGCGGCTATCCCTCGATCCCCGCGCTTGCGGCGGCCACAGTGCTGCGCCGTCCGCGCATGATCCATGAACAGAACGGCGTTCTGGGGCGGGTCAATCAGGTCTTTGCCCTCCGTGTCGATGCGGTGGCCTGTGGCACATGGCCCACAGCCCTGCCCGAAGGCGTGACCGGCACCCATACCGGCAATCCGGTGCGGGCGGCGGTGCTGGAGCGCAGCGGTGCGGGCTATATCCCACCCGGTGATTATCCGATGAGCCTGTTGGTCATCGGCGGCAGTCAGGGCGCGCGCATCCTGTCCGATGTGGTGCCCGAGGCGGTGGCCGCCTTGCCTGAAACGATCCGCGCGCAGTTGCGCGTGGCCCATCAGGCGCGGGCCGAAGATCTGGACCGCGTGACCGCCGCCTATGCCACGGCGGGCATCCGCGCCGAGGTCGAACCCTTCTTCACCGATATTCCCCGCCGTCTGAGCGAGGCGCAGCTTGTCGTCTCACGCTCCGGCGCTTCGTCGGTGGCCGATATCTCGGTCATCGGGCGTCCGTCGATCCTTGTGCCTTTTGCTGCTGCCACGGGTGACCATCAGACCGCCAATGCCCGGGGGCTGGTCGAGGGCGAGGCCGCGATCCTGATCCCCGAGGAAGCCCTTGACCCCAGAGCCCTTGCGGCGCAGATGGCGGCGGTTCTGGGTCATCCCGGGGCCGCGCAGGCCATGGCGCGCAATGCGCTGGCCCTGTCGCGCCCCGACGCGACCGACCGCCTTGTGGAACTTGTCGAAAGCCTGACCGAAAGGGTCCGTTCATGAACGCCGCCACCAAACTGCCCGTCGAACTGGGTCCGATCCATTTTGTTGGCATTGGCGGCATCGGCATGTCGGGCATCGCCGAAGTGCTGATCACATTGGGCTACCGGGTGCAGGGGTCGGATGCAAAAGCCTCAAAGATCACGGCGCGGCTGCAAAGTCTTGGCGCGGTGTTTCATGAAGGCCAGCGGGCCGAGAATATCGGCGAGGCGGCGGTGGTCGTGATCTCCTCGGCCATCAAAAAGGGCAATCCGGAACTGGAAGAGGCGCGGCGTCGCGGTCTGCCGGTGGTGCGGCGGGCCGAGATGCTGGCCGAACTGATGCGGCTGAAGTCCAACATCGCGATTGCCGGAACCCATGGCAAGACCACGACGACGACCATGGTGGCCACGTTGCTGGACAAGGGCGGTTTCGATCCGACCGTCATCAATGGCGGGGTGATCCATGCCTATGGGTCCAACGCGCGGGCCGGTGCGGGCGAATGGATGGTCGTCGAGGCGGACGAGTCCGACGGATCCTTCAACAGGTTGCCCGCGACCGTGGCGATTGTCACCAATATCGACCCCGAGCACATGGAACACTGGGGCACGTTCGACAATCTGCGAAAAGGGTTCTTTGATTTCGTCTCGAATATCCCGTTCTACGGACTGGCTGTCTGCTGCACCGATCATGCTGAGGTGCAGGCGCTGGTGGGCCGGGTGACCGACCGGCGCTTCGTGACTTTCGGGTTCAACGCGCAGGCCGATGTCAGGGCGGTGAACCTGACCTATGAAAACGGCGTGGCGCATTTCGATGTGGCGCTGCAGGGCGAGGGGCCGGATGAAAACGGCGCGCCCGTCGTGATCGAGGGCTGCACCCTGCCGATGCCCGGCGATCACAATGTGTCCAACGCCTTGTCGGCGGTGGCCGTCGCGCGGTTTCTGGGCATGAAAAAGGCCGAGATCCGCGAGGCGCTGGCGGGGTTTGCGGGGGTGAACCGCCGCTTTACCAAGGTCGGTGAGGTCGGCGGCGTGACGATCATCGACGATTACGGTCACCACCCGGTCGAGATTGCCGCTGTCCTGCGGGCGGCCCGGCAGGCCACCAAGGGCCGCGTCATCGCCGTTCACCAGCCGCATCGCTATACCCGGCTGTCCAGCCTGTTCGATGATTTCTGCACCTGTTTCAACGAGGCCGATGTCGTGGCCATTGCCGAGGTCTATGCCGCAGGCGAGGATCCGATCCCCGGCGCCAGCCGCGATGATCTGGTGGCAGGGCTGATCGCGCATGGCCACCGCCATGCCCGCGCCATATTGAACGAGGATGATCTGGAACGACTGGTGCGCGAACAGGCCCGGCCGGGTGATATGGTGGTCTGTCTCGGCGCGGGGACAATCTCCACCTGGGCCGGGGGCCTGCCCGCCCGCCTGCAGGGGCAGGCCGCATGACCGGGGCCGCCCCGTCCCGAGCTTTCCGCGCCAGCCAGAGCGCCAGCGTTCCATCCGTTCCCCGCCTGTACCTGCGCGAAGCCGGAGACATCCGATGCTGACATCCCCCCTGACATTTGCCTTTCTGTGGCTGATCGCGGCAAATGTGATTGCGATGCTGCCCTCCCGCGATCGTCACTGGCGCGCGGCGGGGGTGCTGATCGTGATCGGCATTCCGATCCTGGGCTGGGTGACCTTGACCGAAGGCCCGGTCTGGGGACTGGTGCTGCTGGCGGGGGCCGCAAGCGTGCTGCGCTGGCCGCTGATCCACCTCTTCCGCAAGGCCAGACGCACCCCCGACGCCCCGGCGGAGTAGGGTTGCGCGGGAAGGGGTGAGCGGCCATTCTGCACAACGGGCAGGGTGGGGTGCGGATGGATATTGAGGATATCAAGGACAGGGAAAGCCTTGAGGCGTGGTTGAAAACCCGCCCGAGAGAGGATGCCGTTGCGATTGCCCATCGCGCGGCGTTAAGGGTGTTTCCTCTCGCAATGAGCGCAAGAGATCAAATGGCCACTGGCTTTGGTGATTTTGTGTATCTGCGAATACTGTTGACCAATGCGGCGTTGTCGAACGGTCGTTCTCCAGAAATCATGAATTTAGCGGTTCGATTGAATAAAACAAATGCAGCTTCTTTGGTTGCAAGGGGCTTGCGTTCAAGTCAAGTTCTGATGGCTTTTGACGCGGCACTTCTTTCACTTAGTTTATCTATTTCTGCCAACAACTTTGCCTACTTGGGGTCTCGTGCTGTTGAAGTGTCTTGGAGTTCGATTGCGAGTGTTTTGGACATGAGTTTGCAGAGCCATTTGAGTCGGTTTCCTCCCGACGATATGATTGTTCCGGCAATGTCACCGTCCGAACATGAAGTCTTTACAGATTTTTGGGAGGTCGTTCGAGCTGATATTTCAATTGTCACCGCCACAAACGATGCGCTTCAACTCCCACTCTGGCCCGACACCCCGCCCGACTGGTTCACCCAAGCCGACCATGAAACCCGCGCGATCTGGGCGGAGAACCCTGAACATTGGGACTTCTGGACCCGCTGGTGGGATGCCACGATTGCCGGAGCCCCGCTGGTTTGGGGCCTTCAACGCGACATTGCGTTGATCCCGGATGACGTGTGGAAACAAGGCCCCAGCCCGGTGGCAGAGGCGATCCGCGAAATTGAGGCGCGTCATGCTCTTGAACTGACCGCAAATGGTGAGGCGCTTGTCGTCAACCCTGAAACCGGCTTTGCACGATTGGTTGCCGAAACCGACCTTCCCGATGACATTGCCACCTATGCCCGCCGCAAGATGAAAACCGCGCTGCGCCGGTTCGGTCCGGAACTGGACAACCAGTATCGCCCGCTGGAACCCGCCCATGCCCGGCTTCGCGAAACGCTGGAAGATTCCGCCGCGCTTCCTGTCGAATTGTTCGACGCCTGCGCCAGTTCGTCGCGCATGGTTGTAATCCTTGTGCGCAATGACGCCGTGCCATCTCCCGAAACCGATGCGCTGATTTCGGAGTATCTCACCCTGATCCGTGAGGCAGCGGCTGATATTCTGGCGCATGACATAAAGACGCAGGACATTATTACAAGGCGCAATGCCATTCAGGGCAACAATGCCCTAATTGAAAATGGAGAAGCGATCCGTTTTACCGCCGATCAGCTTGCAAAAGTCTCCGAAGGCCCTTTGTCCCGCTTGATGCGGCGGGACGCCGAGGTTGCGACCGACCCGAAGGCGGATACGGAGAACCGCAAGGACAGCAGCTTCCGACTTGCAGGCCGAATTCTTCGATTCGGAACCTTCGCCGTATCATTTGTCGCTGGGACCGCACGTACGATAACGTCCATCAAAGAAATCGGGCGCGTCGGAAGTTGGATTATCGCAAGACCCGAGTTCCAGCAGGCGTGGAGCGCCATTCTGCGCTTTCTCGGATTTGCCTAACCCCTCACTCCAGTTCCACCAGCAGATCCTTCGCATCCACCTGTGCGCCGGGGGCGATGTGCAGGGCTTTCACCACCGCACTCCGGTCGGCGTGAAGGCCGGTTTCCATCTTCATCGCCTCGATGGTCAGCAGCAGATCGCCCGCATTGACCTTCTGGCCCACGGTCACCGCAACGCTGGCAATTGATCCCGGCATCGGCGCGCCGATATGGGCGGGGTTGCCCTCGGCGGCTTTCGGCTTCACCGCCGCCTTGGCCTTGATCGCGCGGTTGGGCACGCGGACAACGCGGGGCTGGCCGTTGAGTTCGAAGAACACTTTGACGTCGCCATCCTCCCCGGTCTCGCTCATCGTCAGCAGGCGCACTTCCAGCGTCTTGCCGGGGTCGATCTCGGCGGTGATCTCCTCGCCCGGCTCCATCCCGTAGAAAAACGTGCGCGTCGGCAGGGTGCGGACCGGGCCATAGATCCGGTGACGCGCGCGGTAATCCAGAAAGACCTTGGGATACATCAGATATCCGTTCAGATCCTCGTCATCGACGGTTTCCTCTTCGCCATCCTCGGAGGCCGCCATCAGATCGGCAATCAGCTTGGCGCGCACATCCTCAAGATCGACAGGCGGCAGCGACGCCCCTGCGCGGCCGGTCAGCGGGGGCTCATCCTTCAGCACCTTTTTCAGGATGCCCTCGGGCCAGCCACCATGCGGTTGGCCCAGATTGCCGCGCAGCATGTCCACGACCGAGTCCGGGAACACCACCTCGACCTTCGGGTCCTCGACCTGTGCCCGGGTCAGGCCCTGTGCCACCATCATCAGCGCCATGTCGCCCACGACCTTCGATGACGGCGTGACCTTGACGATATCGCCGAACATCATGTTCACATCGGCATAGGCCTGCGCGACCTCATGCCAGCGTTCCTCAAGCCCGAGGCTCCGCGCCTGCGCCTTGAGATTGGTGAACTGGCCGCCGGGCATTTCATGCAGGTAAACCTCGGAGGCCGGGGCCTGAAGGCCGGATTCGAAGGCCGCATAATGCGCGCGGACGGTTTCCCAGTAATTCGAGATCTCGCGCACCGCGCCGATATCCAGCCCGGTCTCGCGGTCGGTATGGTCCAGCGCCTCGACGATGGTGCCAAGTGTTGCCTGTGACGTATTGCCCGACAGCGCATCCATTGCGCAATCGACGGCATCCACGCCCGCCTCGGCCGCCGCAAGGATGGTGGCGCAGGCAATCCCGGCGGTGTCATGGGTGTGGAAATGGATCGGCAGGCCGACCTCATCCTTCAGCGCCTTGATCAGTTTGCGGGCGGCGGCGGGTTTCAGAAGCCCCGCCATATCCTTCAGCCCCAGCACATGCGCGCCCGCGTCGCGCAGTTCCTTGCCCATGGCGACATAGTATTTCAGGTCATATTTCGCGCGATCAGGGTTCAGCAGATCGCCGGTATAGCAGATCGTGCCTTCGCAGACCTTGTCGGCCTCGACCACCGCATCCATGGCGACGCGCATGTTCTCGACCCAGTTGAGGCTGTCGAAGACGCGGAACACATCAACCCCGGTTTCGGCGGCCTGTTTCACGAAGGCCTGCACGACATTGTCGGGGTAATTGGTATAGCCCACGCCGTTCGAGGCGCGCAGCAGCATCTGCGTCATCAGGTTCGGCATGGCGGCGCGGATGTCGCGCAGGCGCTGCCACGGGCATTCCTGCAGGAACCGGTAGGCCACGTCAAAGGTGGCCCCGCCCCAGCATTCGACGCTGAAAAGTTGCGACAGATTGGCCGAATAGGCGGGTGCAACGCGGATCATGTCGATGGACCGCATCCGGGTGGCCAGCAGCGACTGATGCCCGTCGCGCATCGTGGTGTCGGTGATCAGCAGTTTCGTCTGCGCGCGCATCCAGTCGGCCACCGCCTGCGGGCCTTTCTGTTCCAGCAGATTGCGGGTGCCCATCGGCGGTTCCGCCCGGCATTCGGGCGGTTTCGGCAAACGCGCCTCGGCCGGGGGCAGGGGGCGGCCGGCGGTTTCGGGATGCCCGTTCACGGTGATATCCGCGACATAGGTCAGGATCTTGGTCGCCCGGTCGCGGCGCTTCTTGAAATTGAACAGATCCGGCGTCGTGTCGATGAATTTCGTCGTATAGGTGTTGTCGAGGAAGGTCGGGTGCTTCAGCAGGTTCTCGACAAAGGCGATATTGGTGCTGACCCCACGGATGCGGAATTCCCGCAAGGCGCGGTCCATCCGGGCAATCGCCTTTTCGGGCGTCTGCGCCCATGCCGTGACCTTGACCAGCAGACTGTCGTAATAGCGCGTGATGACGCCACCCGCATAGGCGGTGCCGCCATCCAGTCGGATGCCCATGCCGGTCGCCGAACGATAGGCGGTCAGGCGGCCATAATCGGGAATGAAATTGTTTTGCGGATCCTCGGTCGTCACGCGGCATTGCAGCGCATGGCCGGATAGGGTGATATCTTCCTGCCGGTCAACGCCCGTCGCCTCGGCCAGTGTCTTGCCTTCGGCGATGCGGATCTGGGCCTGCACGATGTCGATGCCGGTGACTTCCTCGGTCACCGTATGTTCGACCTGCACGCGGGGATTGACCTCGATGAAATAGAATTTGTCGTCATCCATATCCATCAGGAATTCGACAGTGCCCGCGCATTCGTAATTCACATGGGCGCAGATCTTGCGGCCCAGTTCGCAGATTTCCGTGCGCTGTGCGTCAGTCAGGTAGGGGGCGGGGGCGCGTTCCACGACCTTCTGGTTGCGGCGCTGGACCGAGCAGTCGCGTTCATAAAGATGGTAGATCTGGCCGTGCTTGTCGCCCAGGATCTGCACCTCGACATGGCGGGCGCGCAGGATCATCTTTTCCAGATAGCCCTCGCCATTGCCAAAGGCGGCTTCGGCCTCGCGCCGGCCCTCGCGCACCTTGTCGGCCAGTTCCGCCTCGGACTGGATCGGGCGCATGCCGCGCCCGCCGCCGCCCCAGCTTGCCTTGAGCATCAGCGGATAGCCGACTTTCTCCGCCTCGGCCTTGATCGCCTCCATGTCATCGCCCAGAACCTCGGTCGCGGGGATCACCGGGACACCGGCCTCGATCGCCACCCGCCGGGCCGATGCCTTGTCGCCAAGCGCGCGCATGGTTTCGGCGCGCGGACCGATGAAGGTAATGCCCGCCGCGTCGCAGGCCTCGACGAAATCGGGGTTTTCCGACAGAAGACCATAGCCGGGATGGATGGCATCCGCGCCCGCCATCTTGGCGACGCGGATGATCTCGGGGATCGACAGATAGGCGCCGACCGGCGACAGGCCCTCACCGATGCGATACGCCTCATCCGCCTTGAAACGGTGAAGGGACAGCTTGTCCTCCTCGGCATAGACCGCGACGGTTTTCTTGCCCATCTCATTGGCGGCGCGCATGACGCGGATGGCGATCTCGCCCCGGTTCGCGACAAGGATCTTGCGGAATTCCGCCATGGTCTGCTCTCCCCCTCATAAGTCCGATGGGGTCACTCTAGTTACGCTGCAACGCAGCGCAATCCCTGTGGTGAAAGAATTGTGAACGGGTCCGTGTAGGGGGGGTGCTGCCCCCCTCTTTGGCTGCGCCAAATTCACCCCCCGGGATATTTGGGACAGAAAAAGGCAGGGTGAGGGAAGAGAGGCGACGAGCGGCTGCGCGGGGGCGCGGCGGTTGCAGGCGCGGCGGTTGCAAAGGTGAAAAAGATGTGAACATTAAGGGAACAGCGCTTTTCCCCGCGCTGCCTTCTTCCTATAGTCTGGTCATGAGTCCCACCGACACCCCCCCGATCCCGCTGAGCCAGCGCGCCATGATGGCGCGGCCCGCCCCCTATCTGGACGATCTGAACCCCGCGCAGCGCGCGGCGGTCGAGGTGCTTGACGGGCCGGTGCTGGTGCTGGCGGGGGCAGGGACAGGCAAGACCAAGGCGCTGACCACGCGGATTGCGCATTTGCTGGCGATGAACAAGGCGCGGCCCAATGAAATTCTGGCCGTGACCTTCACCAACAAGGCCGCGCGGGAAATGAAGAACCGCGTCGGCCGTCTGACCGGGGATGTGGCCGAGGGGATGAAATGGCTGGGCACGTTCCACTCCATTTCGGTCAAGATCCTGCGGCGGCACGCCGAACTGGCGGGGCTGAAATCGAATTTCACCATTCTGGACACGGACGACCAGATCCGCCTGCTGAAACAACTGATCGCGGCGGCGAATATCGACGACAAACGCTGGCCCGCGCGGATGCTGGCGGGGTTGATCGACGCCTGGAAGAACCGCGCCTGGACCCCGTCCAAGGTGCCGTCCTCCGAGGCGTCGGCCTATGATAATCGCGGCACCGAGCTTTATGCCGCCTATCAGGACCGGCTGCGCAGCCTGAATGCCGTCGATTTCGGCGATCTGCTTTTGCATGTGGTGACGATCTTTCAGGCCCATCCCGATATTCTGGCGCAATATCAGCGCTGGTTCCGCTATATCCTTGTCGATGAGTATCAGGATACCAACGTGGCGCAGTATCTGTGGCTGCGGCTTCTGGCGCAGGGGCATCGCAACATCTGTTGCGTGGGCGATGACGATCAGTCGATCTATGGCTGGCGCGGTGCAGAAGTGGGCAATATCCTGCGGTTCGAGAAGGATTTTCCGGGGGCGGAGGTCATCCGGCTGGAACAGAATTACCGGTCTACCCCGCATATCCTTGCCGCAGCCTCGGGTGTGATTGCTGCCAATTCCGGGCGTCTGGGCAAGGAATTGTGGACCGAGGTGGAGGAGGGGGAGAAGGTCCGCCTGATCGGCCATTGGGACGGTGAGGAAGAGGCCCGCTGGATCGGCGAGGAGATCGAGGCGCTGCAACGCGGCACGCGCGGGCTTGGCCCCGTATCCGCCGATGGCATGGCGATCCTCGTGCGGGCCAGCCATCAGATGCGCGCGTTTGAGGACCGGTTTCTGACCATCGGCCTGCCCTATCGGGTGATCGGCGGCCCCCGGTTTTATGAACGGCTGGAGATCCGCGACGCGATGGCCTATTTCCGCCTTGCCGTCAGCCCTGCCGATGATCTGGCCTTTGAGCGCGTGGTGAACACCCCCAAACGGGGCCTTGGCGACAAGGCGCAATCGGAAATCCAGCGCGCCGCGCGCGCCTCGGGTGTCAACCTGCTGGAAGGTGCGCGGGACTTGCTGGCCGAGGGGGGGATCGGCGGCAAGGGGGCCGGACAGTTGCGGGCCTTCGTCGCAGGCGTTGACCGCTGGCATGAGGCGGTGCAGGCGGGGGCCGATCACATCCGGCTGGCCGAGACGATCCTTGAGGAATCCGGCTACACCGCCATGTGGCAGAATGACAAGACCCCCGAGGCACCCGGGCGTCTGGAAAACCTCAAGGAACTGGTCAAGGCGCTGGAGCAGTTCGAGAATCTGCAAGGGTTTCTGGAACATGTCAGCCTGATCATGGAGAACGAGACCGAGGAATCCGCCCCCAAAGTGTCCATCATGACGCTGCATGCGGCCAAGGGGCTGGAATTTCCGGCAGTGTTTCTGCCGGGATGGGAGGAGGGGTTGTTCCCCAGCCAGCGCAGCATGGACGAGAGCGGCAAGAAGGGGTTGGAGGAGGAGCGCCGCCTTGCCTATGTCGGCATCACGCGGGCCGAGGAGATCTGCACGATTTCCTTTGCGGCCAACCGCCGGGTTTACGGCCAGTGGCAAAGCCAGCTTCCGTCGCGTTTCATCGACGAGTTGCCCGAGGCGCATGTCGAGGTGCTGACGCCGCCGGGTCTTTATGGCGGCGGCTTCGGCGCGGCGGCCCCGGCGCAGGTCGAGGCGCGGGCGGTCAAGGCGGATGTCTACAATTCGCCCGGCTGGCGGCGGATGCAGGCGCAATCGGCGGCGCGGCCCATGGCGCAGCCGCGCGAGGCCCGCAATCAGGTGATCGACCTTGCCGCCGTGTCGCGTTTCGTGACGGGGGACAGGGTGTTTCACCAGAAATTCGGCTATGGCGACATCACCGGAATCGAAGGCGACAAGCTGCAGATTTCCTTTGACCGCGCCGGGGTCAAGCATGTGGTCGCGGGCTTTGTCATGCCTGCGGATCAGGCGCAGGATGTGCCCTTCTGATCCTGCACCGGCGCCGGGATCAGACCTGATGCTTCTGCGCCGGATCTTTCCCTTGTCGCCCCGCCACGAATCGGCAACCCTGTCGCCCAAGGCGTGGGCGGTCCGCGCTGATGGTGAAAGGTTTTCTGTTATGTCGCTTCTCAACAACCTTGTCTCGGCATTGACCGGCGGATCAGGCAATGCGGGTGGAATGGGTCAGATCGCGCAGATCGCGATGCAGAATCCGCAATTGATGCAGGTGGCGGCATCCATGCTGTCGGCCGGCAACAAACATGGCGGGCTGGCAGGGATGCTGGCGAAGTTTCAGCAGGCCGGCATGGGCGAGGTGGCGCAAAGCTGGGTCGGGTCGGGCGCGAACCAGCCGGTGGCGCCATCGCAGATTGAACAGGTGTTCGGTACGGCGGGAATGGACCGGATTGCCGCCAAGGCCGGGGTTGCGCGGGACGACGCACCCGGATTGCTGGCGCAGATCCTGCCGGTTCTGGTGGATCAGATGACCCCAAAGGGCGCCGCGCCCCAGCAGGCCCCGGCCAATGCGGATGCATTGCTGGGCATGCTGGGTGGTTTGCTGGGCAAGCGATAACCCCTTGGCGGGGCGGTGCGGCGTGATGAAGCGCCGCTCCGCTTCCCTTGACCTTGGCTCCCTTGGCCTTGCGCCCTCTTGACCTTGCATCAGCGCGGGCGTAATCGGTTTTCGTGGCGATTTGTTCTCCGGATTGCGGGCCACGTTAAACATTCCGCTAAACAGGAGCCCGGACCAACCGGTGCCCCTGTCCGATATCCGGGGCTGAAACTGGGGGTCCGACATGGCCGGAAACTGGAAGACGCGTACGCAACTTGTGCATGAGGGCAGCCGCCGCAGCCAATATGGCGAGATGGCCGAGGCGATCTTTCTGACGCAGGGCTTTGTCTATGACAGCGCCGAACAGGCCGAGGCGCGGTTCGTGCAGTCGGGGCCGGATGAATTCATCTATGCCCGTTATGGCAATCCGACCACGCGGATGTTCGAAGACCGCATAGCCGCGATCGAGGGGACCGAGGATGCCTTTGCCACCGCCTCGGGCATGGCAGCGGTCAATGGCGCGCTGATGTCGATGCTGCGGGCGGGCGATCATGTCGTGTCCTCACGCGCGCTGTTCGGTTCCTGCCTTTATGTGCTGGAAGAGGTTCTGATGCGCTTTGGCGTGCGCGTCACCTTTGTTGACGGGGCCGATCTGAACCAGTGGCGCGCGGCTGTGACGCCGGGCACCAAGGCGGTGTTCTTTGAATCCATGTCGAACCCGACACTGGAACTGGTCGATATCCGCGCGGTGTCTGATATCGCCCATGCGGCGGGCGCGCTGGTGGTGGTGGACAACGTCTTTGCAACACCGATCTTTTCGCGCGCGGTCGATCAGGGGGCGGATGTCGTGGTCTATTCCTCGACCAAACATATCGACGGGCAGGGCCGCGCCCTGGGCGGGGTGATCTGCGGCACGCGCGATTTCGTGCGCAAGGTGGCCGAACCCTATCTGAAACATACCGGCGCGGCGATGAGCCCCTTTACCGCCTGGATCATGCTGAACGGCATGGCCACGCTGGATCTGCGCTGCCGGGCGATGGCGGCGGCGGCGCTTGAGATCGCGACCGCGATGGAGGCAGAACCGGGTATCGCGCGGGTGATCCATCCCGGCCTTGCCAGCCATGCGCAGCACGATCTGGCCATGGCGCAGATGGGATCGGGCGGCACGATGCTGTCCTTTGAGGTGAAAGGCGGGAAAGAGGCGGCGTTCCGTTTCCTCAATGCGCTGGAGATCATCAAGATTTCCAACAATCTGGGCGATGCGAAGTCCATCGCGACCCATCCGGCCACGACCACGCATCAGCGCCTGCCCGAGGATCAGAAGATTGCCCTTGGCATCTCGCCCGGGCTGATCCGGCTTTCGGTCGGGCTGGAAGATCCGGCCGATCTGATCGGCGATCTGCAGGCGGCGCTGGCTGCGGTCTGATACAGGGGCGGGGCGGGTCAGCGTTTTTCCGCGCGTTGAGGCGCGCGGGCGGGGGCTCGTCCGCCTGCCTGCCGGCTTTGGCCGCCTGTTGTCGCATTAGCGGGGCTTTTCCGTCGCAATCGGCCTTTTCCGAATCCCGTCCAGCGCCTATCTGTGACGGGACCCGCCGAGTTGGGCAAACTGATCCGGGCATGAGGCCCGCGCGTATACCTGCTGACATTGACGGACGGCCATGTGCCGTGCCTGAACCGAAAGGATCCAGCCATGAACATCCATACGCCCGAGATTGACCGCATTCCGTCGCGCGCTGAGGTCGAGGCGGCGCTGGCGCTGCTGCGGCAGTGGGCGGGCAAGGCCAGCAATGCCGAGATTGCGGCGCTGGACCCTTCGGCGCTCGCACTGACGGGCGGCGGATACCCTGAATTCGCACGGCAATACCCGCGCGAATTCCGTGTGGATGATGCCTATAAGGCCAGCCTGCCCGACCTTCAGAATGGGCCTGCCAGCCTGATCGTCGGGGAAAAGGCGGTGATCCAGCATGTCGGGATTTCGAACTTCCGCCTGCCGATCCGCTACCGCACGCGGGATGCGGGCGAGGTGATGCTTGAAACCTCGGTCACCGGCACGGTTAGCCTTGAGGCGGATCGCAAGGGCATCAACATGAGCCGCATCATGCGGTCCTTCTATACCCATGCCGACAGCGCCTTCAGCTTTGACGTGATCGAGCGGGCGCTGGAGGATTACAAGCGTGATCTGGGATCCTTCGATGCGCGCATCCAGATGCGGCTGTCCTTTCCGATGAAGGTCGACAGCCTGCGTTCGGGGCTTTCGGGCTGGCAATATTACGATATCGCGCTGGAACTGGTCGAGGCGGCGGGCATCCGCAAGAAGATCCTGCATCTGGATTTCGTCTATTCCTCGACCTGCCCTTGTTCGCTGGAACTGGCCGAACATGCGCGGCGGACACGCGGACAACTGGCGACGCCGCATTCGCAGCGTTCGGTCGCCCGGCTGTCGGTCGAACTGCGCCCGGCCAAATGCCTGTGGTTCGAGGATCTGATCGAACTGGCCCGCGCCGCAGTGCCGACCGAGACGCAGGTCATGGTCAAGCGTGAGGATGAACAGGCCTTTGCTGAACTGAACGCCGCCAATCCGATCTTTGTCGAGGATGCGGCGCGGTCCTTCTCGGCGGCGTTGCGGGGCGATGCGCGGATCGGCGATTTCCGGGTGTTGGCGAGCCATCAGGAAAGCCTGCACAGCCATGATGCGGTCAGCCTCTTGACCGAAGGGCCGACCTTTGCCGCGACCAGCCTTGACCCCCGTCTGTTCCAGTCGCTGATCCATAGCGGCTAGGATCCGCTGGCCGGGCCGGAGCCGCGCAACGCGGCCGAGGCTTGACAGGCACAGGGCCGCAGGCCAAGCCTCGGCGCATGATCGACCTGCGCCCAGTCGGATATGTGATCGGATTGCTGCTAATGGCTTTGGCGGCGATGATGCTGTTTCCGATGATGCTGGACCTTGTCGCGGGCAATTCCAACTGGGCGGGCTTTCTGGAATCGGCGATCGTGACCGCGTTGTTCGGTGCCATTTTGTCTTTGGCCTGTGCCAATGGATCGGGGCGCGGTCTGACGCTGCAACAGACCTTTCTGCTGACCACCGCGACCTGGGTGATGATGCCGCTTTTCGGGGCCTTGCCCTTCATCATCGGCGCGCCTGATGCCTCGGTCACGGATGCCGTTTTCGAATCCATGTCGGGCATGACCACGACCGGCACCACAGCCTTTGTCGCGCTGGACAGCCTGCCGCCGGGCACGAATCTCTGGCGCGGCATCCTGCAATGGCTGGGCGGTCTGGGGATCGTGATCGTTGCGATGATCTTCCTGCCGGTGATGAAGGTGGGCGGGATGCAGTTCTTCCGCTCGGAAGGGTTCGATACTCTGGGCAAGGTGCTGCCGCGCGCGCTCGATATCTCATCGGCGCTGATCCAGATCTATATTGCGCTGACGGTGGTTTGCGCGGTGGTCTATTTCGCCCTTGGCATGTCGGGTTTCGATGCGGTGATGCATGCGCTGACCACGGTTTCCACCGGCGGGTTCTCGAATTACGACGCATCCTTTTCGGTCTTTGCCGGGCCGCTGGAATATGTGTCGGTGCTGTTCATGGTGCTGGCCTCGCTGCCCTTCATCCGCTTCATCCAGCTGACGCAGGGGTCGCTTCTGCCGCTCTGGCAGGATCCGCAGGTGCGGGCCTATGTGCGCTGGATGGCCTATGCGACACTGGCCATCGTGGCCTATCGCGTTCTGGCGCTGGAGCATGATTTTTTCGATGCTCTGCGCCAAAGCCTGTTCAACCTTGCCTCGATCAATTCGGGCACCGGCTATGCCTCGGCCGATGTCGCGGCATGGGGGGCTTTTCCCTTTGTCATCGCGATCCTTGCGGGGCTGGTGGGGGGCTGCACCTCCTCGACCGGGTGCTCGGTCAAGGTGTTCCGCTATCTTGTGGTGTTCGAGGCGATCCGCGTGCAGATCCGCCGCCTGCAAAGCCCGCAGGCGGTGATCGAACCGCGCTATCAGGGTCAGCGCATCGGCCGGGATGTGATCGATTCGGTGATCGTTTTCTTCACCATGTTCATCCTGACCTTCGGCGTGCTGGCCGTGGCGCTGTCACTGACCGGGCTGCATACGCGCACCGCCTTTACTGCCGCCTGGACGGCGGTGGCCAATATCGGGCCGGTCTGGGGCCCCGAGGTCAGCCGCAATGGCGGGGTGACCGACTTCCCCGCCAGCGCGCGCTGGATCATGATCTTCGGCATGCTGGTCGGGCGGCTGGAACTTCTGTCAGTCTATGTGCTGTTTATGGCGCGGTTCTGGCGGGCCTGAGGCCCGCCGGACCCCGTCATTTCCAGCAGGAAACCAGAACCGTCATCGCCGCCGCAACCTCGGTCAGATCCTCGGGCGAAAGCGCGCCGTTCCGGTCTGCGGATCGCAGGGTCATCTGCGTCCCAAGGCTGGCCGAAATCCGGTCGGCAGGGCGCAGGAAGGCTACGCCATCGGGCAGCACCCGTCCCTCGGGCGCGCCACCGGGCAGCAGCATTCCCAGTACGGCACCGGTCGCGTCGATCACAGGGCCGCCCGCATCGCCGGGCATGGCGGCAAGACCCAGGCGGGCAAGCCCGGTTTCGCCCGAAAGCCCCGTCACCTCTTCCAGCGAGCCGAAGGTCAGGGTCGGGGCGGGCAGGGCCGCCTCATAGGAATAGCCCGCCACGGCCACCTCACGGCCCAGACGGCCCAGATCATCGGCAAAACCTGCATGATGCGCGGGGGCCAGCGGGCGCGTCGGACGCAGCAGGGCCAGCCCTTCGGCCTCATCCACCGCAGCGACTTCGGCATCCGTGTCGCGGTCAATGGTGATGCGGCTGCAGGATTGCAGAACATCGGTGGTGGTCAGAACGTCGCCCGTGGCCGAGACAAAGAAGCCCGAGCGCGACACGGTGGGGCGGCGCACCTCCATGCCCGCCAGCAAGCCGCGACGGACCCCGTCATCCAAAGGCACAAGGCCGGGGTCAAGCGCCCGCCCCCCGATGGGTTGAAACGAGGCGCCGATGGCCGTGATCGCGCGGGCGGCGCGGTCTTCCAGCGCGGGGTCGGCGGGGTTCCAGATTACCATATAGCCCTTGACCAGCCCCTGACTGAGTTCGGCAAAGGAATAGGAGGCAGTATCGCCGTTGCGGGCCGAGATCGAGAACGAGCGTTCGCCCAGAATCCGGTCCCCCGAGGCGGGAACGTCACGCAGGGTCTGCAGCACATCGTAAAGCCCGTTCAGGGCCGCACGGTCGCCCGGTTTCGAGATCAGCACGACCCGCAGCCCGCTGTCGTCCTTTTCGCGGTAATGGACGAAAGGCGGCTCATAGGCATCGAATTCGACCAGCGCGAGCGGCAGATCGACCTCGATGCCGGATTCGTTTTCGGTCACGCGCTCCAGCCCCAGTTCGGCCTCGATCCGGGCAAGCTCATCCAGCATCTGGGCGCGCTGCGCGGTGGTCATGACGCCGGTGTCGTCATACCCGTTGGCGGCCTGCCATGCCGCCATCGAGGCACGGGTTCCCGGACCGAAAGCGCCGTCAATGGCGGCGGTGTAATGGCCGAACCATTTCAGCGCGGACTGAAGCTCTTCGCGTTCGCTGCGGGTCAGGCGGGATTCGGATTGCCGCGCCTCGGCAAGGGTTTCGTCGGGCAGGGCCGGGGCGGGCTGAAGCGGGGCCGGCATGTCGGTCTCAGCCGGCGCTGGCGCGGTTTCCGCAGGCGCGGCCTGCGCATTGTCCGTTGCACCGTCAAGCGGGGTTTCGACGATTGCGGGCAGATCGCCCGGTGCCAGCGCCGGGGGCGCGGCTTCGGGCGCGGCTTCGGACGGGGCGGTGAAATCCTGCACCGGCTGGGCGGCAGGATCGGCGCCGATGGGCCAATAGGGCTGGCGGAACTGTTGGCCCGCCGCGATGAAACTGTCGGCAGGGATCAGATTTTCAGACCGCAGTTGCGCCAGCCGGGCAAGGCCCGCATCGGGCGAATAGGGGCCAAGGACAATGGCATACCAGCCCGAGGTCATCCGGAACCCGGCCACATCGGGAAACACCTGCGCATAGGCGCGGGCGCGGGTTTCGGCCTGGGTCAGGGTTGGCTGCGCTTCGATCTGGACCCATGCGCGCTCCTGTGCGCTGGCGGCGAGGGACAGCAGCATCCCGGCGCAGAGGGTCAGGAGAAAGGCGGCATGTCGCATGGGTATTCCAATCCTGGGTCCGGATACAAAGCCCCTGCGAAGCACAAATTTGCGGATTTGGCCAGAGCCGAGTGCCGCCGCCAGCCCCTTGCACGCGGGGTTGTGACCAGGGCGGGAGCCTCCGGCGGAGGTATTTCGGCCAAGGTGAAATCACAGTCCGCAAGGCCGGGGGGCTGCGGCAGGCGGAAGATGGGCGCAGGGGCGGGCGCATTGACGCTTTGGCCCCTTGCGCCTAATGAGGGCGCGACACTCCGAGCCGGGAAAATGCCATGTCCGATGCCGCCCCAACCGTGCCCAGCAGCTTTCAGGAAATCATCCTGCGGCTGATGACCTATTGGGGAGGCAAGGGCTGCGCGGTGCTGCAGCCCTATGACATGGAGGTGGGGGCGGGAACCTTCCACCCGGCCACCACGTTGCGCGCGCTGGGGGACCGGCCCTGGGCTGCGGCCTATGTCCAGCCCTCGCGCCGCCCGACCGACGGGCGCTATGGCGAGAACCCGAACCGGTTGCAGCATTATTATCAGTATCAGGTGCTGATCAAACCCTCGCCGCCGGAACTGCAGGATCTTTATCTGGGATCCTTGCGCGCCATCGGCATTGATACCGACCTGCATGACATCCGCTTTGTCGAGGATGACTGGGAAAGCCCGACGCTGGGCGCCTGGGGGCTGGGCTGGGAGGTCTGGTGCGACGGGATGGAAGTCAGCCAGTTCACCTATTTCCAGCAGGTCGGCGGCCATGACTGCCGGCCCGTTTCGGGGGAACTGACCTATGGGCTGGAGCGGCTGGCCATGTATGTGCTTGGCGTCGATCATGTGATGGAGATGCCCTTCAACGATCCCGCAAGCCCAATTCCGCTGCGCTATGGCGACGTGTTCCGCCAGACGGAACAGGAATACAGCCGCTGGAATTTCGATCAGGCCGATACCGGGATGCTGTTCCAGCATTTCAAGGATGCCGAAGCCGAATGCGAACGGATCCTTGCCGCGGATGAGATGGACAAGGCGGGGCGGCGGATCGTTATGGCCCATCCGGCCTATGACCAATGCATCAAGGCTAGCCATCTGTTCAACCTGCTGGATGCGCGGGGCGTGATCTCGGTGACCGAGCGGCAGGCCTATATCGGGCGGGTGCGGGCGCTGGCGAAGAAATGCGCCGATGCGTTTGTCACGACCGAGGCCGGGCGGTCGGAGGCCCTGACATGATGGGCAAGATTCTGGCGGCCTCCATCGTCGTCTCGGCGCTGATCGCCGGAATCGCGATCTATTATCTTCAGGTCTATGCCTATTACGATGAAATCACGGCAGGATCGCCCGAGGCGCGGGTGACGCTGACAACGGCGGATGGTGCGGTCGAGGAGATTGCGGTGACCGATTTCCGGGGCATCGATTCCGACAGTTCCCCGATCCGCTATCGCGCCTGTTTCCGGCTGACCGTGACCCCCGATGCCACGACGCATCGCCCCTATGACGGGGCCGAGCCGTTGGTCGCACCGGGCTGGTTTGACTGTTTCGACGCGCGTGAGATCGGCGAGGCGCTGGCCGCAGGTCAGGCAAGTGCCTGGATGGGAGAAGAGAACCATCGCTATGGCATCGACCGGATCGTGACCGTGCTGCCCGATGGCCGCGCCTTTGCCTGGCAGCAGATCAATGCCTGCGGCAAGGAAGTCTTCGACGGCAATCCGGCGCCGCCCGGTTGCCCGGCGCCACCTGTGCGCTGACCCCCCCCCGCGCCCTTTGATCCGACCCCGCCCGTCCCTGCCGTCAAGGAACCCGACCGATGCCCGATCTTCTGCTTGAACTTTTCTCCGAGGAAATTCCCGCCCGGATGCAGGCCCGCGCCTCGGATGATCTGCGGCGGCTGGTGACGGATGGGCTGGTCGAGGCGGGATTGACCTATGCCTCGGCGGGCGCCTTTGCGACGCCGCGCCGTCTGGTACTGACGATCGAGGGGCTGTCGGCCCGGTCGCAGCCGCTGCGCGAGGAGCGCAAAGGCCCCAAGGCCGATGCGCCCGATGCGGCGCTTCAGGGCTTTCTGCGCTCAACCGGGCTGACGAAGGACCAGCTGGAGTTGCGGGATGACAAGAAGGGGCAGGTCTGGTTCGCGGTGATTGAAAAACCGGGGCGCGAGGCTGCCGAAATCGTGGCCGGGGTGGTTGAGGCGACGATCCGCAATTTCCCATGGCCGAAGTCGATGCGCTGGGGGACGGGCAGTTTGCGCTGGGTGCGCCCGCTGCAGTCGATCCTGTGTCTCTTGAGCGATGAATCCGGGGCCGAGGTCGTGCCGGTCACGGTGGATCACCTGACAGCAGGCAACACGACCGAAGGGCATCGTTTCATGGCGCAGGGGCGTTTTGCGGTCAGCAATTTCGACGATTACCGCGCGAAACTGCGCCGCGCCTTTGTCATGCTGGACCCGGCCGAGCGCGCCGCGACGATTGAGGCCGAGGCCAGCAATCAGGCCTTTGCGCGCGGGCTGGAACTGGTGCCGGATGCCGGGCTGCTGGCCGAGGTTTCGGGGCTGGTGGAATGGCCCGTGGTCCTGATGGGCGATATTGGTGCGGATTTCCTGCATCTGCCGCCCGAGGTGCTGCAAACCTCGATGAAAGAGCATCAGAAGTTCTTTTCGGTCAAGAACCCGAAAACCGGGCGGATTGAGGCTTATGTGACTGTTGCCAACCGCGAAACAAAAGACCATGGCGCGACGATCCTTGCAGGCAACGGCAAGGTGCTGGCGGCGCGCCTTTCGGATGCGCGGTTCTTCTGGGACAATGACCTGCGGGTGGCGAAGGCGGGGATGGGGGATTGGGCCGAGGGCCTGAAATCCGTGACCTTCCACAACAAGCTGGGGAGCCAGGCGGACCGGATTGACCGGATCGCGGCGCTGGCGCGGGAAATCGCGCCGTTGGTTGGGGCGGATGCCGATCAGGCAGAGCGCGCGGCGCGTCTGGCCAAGCTGGACCTGCGGTCGGCGATGGTGGGGGAATTCCCGGAATTGCAGGGCGTCATGGGGCGGTATTATGTGCTGGAGGCCCTGTCGGCTGATGCGGCTGGAGGCCCCGGGTCAAGCCCGGGGCGGGTATCCGCGATTGCCGATGCCGCGCGGGATCACTATTCGCCGCTGGGGCCCTCGGACGCCGTGCCGACAGAACCTGTGAGCGTGGCGGTGGCACTGGCCGATAAGCTGGACACGCTGACCGGGTTCTGGGCGATTGACGAGAAACCGACGGGCAGCAAGGACCCCTTTGCGCTGCGGCGGGCGGCGCTGGGGGTTATCCGACTGGTGTTGGGGAATGGGGTGCGCGGGCATCTTCTCGACATCATTGATGTTTCTGCAGCGCAGGTTTGGTACTCACCCGCCTTGGCTCGATCACTCTACATGCTGCCCCAATCGCTCACGCCCGAGGCTAAGAACTGGCTTGGGGTTTGCCATGTACATCCAACAGAAGCAGGCGAAGAGCCGCCAGTGTTCCTATGTTCCTTTGTCGAGTTTCACACCGCTCTAAGGTCAGAACTAGTTGTGGACGATGCTGAGGTTTGGTTCGACGACCTTGATGCTGACCACCAACTTGTGGACGATCGTATCATTAAAGGAGACCGCCGTCTCCGCAGCCTCACCGCCGACCTCCTCGCCTTCTTCCACGACCGCCTCAAGGTATTCCTCCGCGACGAAGGCATCCGCCACGACATCATCGACGCCTGCATCGCCATGCCGGGCAATGACGACCTGACGCTGCTGGTCACCCGCGCCCGCGCGCTGTCGGAGTTCCTGAAATCCGATGACGGCACCAATCTTGTGCAGGGCTTCAAGCGGGCCAATAACATTCTGACCCAGGCCGAGGACAAGGACGGGGTGGAATATTCCTTCGGCGCCGATCCGAAATTCGCCGAAACCGAGGCCGAGCGCGCGCTGTTCGCCGCCCTTGATTCCGCCGAGGCCACCATCGCCCCGGCCATGCAGGCCGAGGATTTCCCGGCGGCGATGGCAGCCCTTGCCAAACTCCGCGCCCCGATTGATGCGTTTTTCGAAACGGTGCAGGTCAATGCCGACAGTGAAATCCTGCGCCGCAACCGGCTGAACCTTCTGCACCGCATCCGCGCGGCCTGCGCGCCGGTGGCTGACCTCACGCGGATCGAAGGCTAGGGCGGGGCAGGGGGCGTCCTGCCCCCTCGGCCTTCGGCCTTCACCCCCGGGGATATTTGCCGACAGAAAAAGCCCGCGTCCCTTTTTCTGTCCTGAAATATCCTCGGGGGGAGGGCCTGCCGCTTGCGGCAGGTCCGTCGGGGGGCAGACAGCCCCCCGTGCCTTGGCCTCCCCGTTCTGCGGCCCCGTAACGCTTGCGTGACCCGCGATTGGCACTATGCTGCGGCCACAAACCGGAAGGTGCCGCAGTGCAGAAATTCGACCCCCTCCCCGATTTTGCGGAAATCACGCCAAGTGCGGCAATCGCGGCCCAAACCCATGGCTGGCGGGCGAAATGCCTGCAGCGGCTGATCCGGCTGGACATGCCGGTGCCGCGCTCGGTTTCGCTGCCGGCCAGTCTTGTGCGGTGCATCGCGGCGGGGCAGGCGATGGATTATGCCTCGGTGCTGCATTTGTTCGGGGAACGGCCCCTGATCTCGGTGCGCCCCTCCCCGGCCAATCCGGACTGGGGCGGGCCTTCGACGGTTCTGAATATCGGCATGAACGGCGCGCGCCATGCCGAACTGGTTGAACGGCACGGGCAGGCGGCGGCCGATGCGCTGTATCTGCGCTTCGTGCAGGGCTATGCGGTGCATGTGGCGCGGCTGGACCCGGACATGTTTGAGGGGCGCGAGCCTTCGGGTGAGGCGCTGCGCGCGGCGCTGCGCGCCTATGCCGATGAGATGGAGGAACCTTTCCCCGAAGATCCCGCGCGGCAATTGTCCGAGGTGCTGCGGTCGATGGCGCGGGCCTGGGAGGGCACATCGGCGCGGCTGTTGCGACAGGCCAAGGGCGCGCCCGAGGATGCCGCATTGGGGCTGGTCGTGCAGGCAATGGCGCAGGGGATCGGGCAGGGCATATCGGGTTCGGGCGTCATCCAGTTCGTCGATCCGGTGACGGGTGAGCCGCAGATCACCGGGCGCTGGCTGCGGCAGGCGCAGGACCGCGCGGCGCTGCGCGATACGGATGAGGCGCTCTATCTGACGCGCGATGCGCGCGGGCCGTCCTTGCAGGATATCGCGCCCGGGATCTTTGAGACGCTGTCGCGTCAGGGCACCGCCTGCCGCGCCAAGCTGCGCGAGGAAATGCAGATCGAGTTCACCATCGAGGATGGTCGCCTTGCGGTGATTGATGCGGTTCGGGTGCAGCGGTCCAGCCGCGCGGGGCTGCGGATTGCGGTCGATCTGGCGGATGCGGGCATCATCACCCGCAATGAGGCGCTGCTGCGGGTTGAACCGCGCGCCCTGTCGGAACTGCTGCATCCGCAGGTCGATCCGCGCGGACCCCGCGATGTCTTTGCACGCGGCATTGCCGCCAGCCCGGGCGGTGCAACAGGGCGGATCGTGTTTTCCTCTGCCGGTGCGCAGGCCAGCGCCGCGCGGGGGGAGCCTTGCATCCTTGTCAAACGCGAGACCGCGCCCGAGGATATCCGCGGCATGCATTCGGCGGCGGGGGTGCTGACCGAACGGGGGGGCATCACCTCGCACGCCGCAGTGATCGGGCGGGGACTGGGCCTGCCCTGCATCGTGGGTGCATCCGATCTGCGGATCGACCCGCGCGAACGCCGCATCACCGGCGCGGATGGGCGGGTATTCCGCGAAGGCGATATCGTGACGGTGGACGGCACCACCGGTGAGGTGCTGGCCGGGGCTGCGGATATGCTGCCGCCCGCGCTGGACGGCCATTTCCGCAAGCTGCTGTCCTGGGCCGATGCGGTGCGCGATATCGGCATCCGGGCCAATGCCGACACACCCGCCGATGCGCAGACCGCCCGGGATTTCGAGGCGCAGGGCATCGGTCTGTGCCGGACCGAACATATGTTCTTTGAGGATGCCCGGCTGGTCGCGATGCGGGAGATGATCTTTGCCGACAGTCCCAAGGACCGGGCGGCGGCACTGGCGCGGATCCTGCCGATGCAGCGCAATGATTTCGTGCAACTGTTCGAGATCATGGAAGGTCTGCCGGTCTGTATCCGGCTGTTCGATCCGCCTTTGCATGAATTTCTGCCTCATTCACGCGACGGGATGCGGGAACTTGCCGAGGCGCTGGACCGCCCGCTGTCCGAGGTGACGCGCCGGGCCGAGGCGCTGACGGAATTCAACCCGATGCTGGGCATGCGCGGCGTGCGGCTGGGGATCGTGCTGCCCGAGATCTACGACATGCAGGCGCAGGCGATTTTTGAGGCGACGATCGAGATTGCCGCCCGGGGCGGGTCGGTCGTGCCGGAAATCATGATCCCGCTGGTTTCGGCCAAACGCGAGGTGGAACTGGTCAAGACGCGCGTCGATGCGGTCGCGGCAAAGGTGCGCACCGCCAAATCGCGTGATTTCGACTACAAGCTGGGCGTGATGGTCGAGACGCCCCGGGCCGCGCTCAGGGCAGGCGATATCGCCCAGCATGCGGCCTTTCTGTCCTTCGGCACGAATGACCTGACGCAGATGACCTATGGTCTGTCGCGCGACGATGCCGGGCGTTTCATGAACACCTATGTCCAGCAGGGCGTCTTCCCCGAGGATCCGTTCCATATTCTGGATGTCGACGGGGTGGGGGAGCTGTTGCTGATCGGCGCAGAACGCGGGCGGCGCACGCGGGAAAAGCTGGTTCTGTCGATCTGCGGCGAACATGGCGGCAACCCCGAATCAATCTCCTTCTGCCGCAAGGCGGGGTTTGATTATGTCTCCTGCTCGCCCTATCGGGTGCCGCTGGCCCGGCTTGCCGCAGCGCATCTGGCGCTGTTGGAGCCGTTGATTGAGGATGTGGAAATTCAATAGGTTAGCGATAGCCATCGGCCAGGTTTCGCCGATCTTTGACTGCGCGCTGTTGCAATTATGTAACACAATGTGGACAGTTTGATATTTTTGCAGTAAGGCTCACCCCGCTGCCTGCGGACAGGGCCGGTTTTACCGGTCTGGGTGGCCTATTGAAACAACCCGGGAAAACGACCCATGCGCTTGTGCAAAAGCACGCTGGGCGGCCTTATATTGCTGCTTGCTACGGGTGTGACATCTCACGCCGATGTCACCACCAGCCAATCGAATGCGCCGGTTTCGCGCATTTCCGGCCTGCTATCTCTTGAGCATTCTGCCTTGGCCAATGTGCCCAAGGCAACACGTAAAAGCACCGAGAAGGGCAGTTCACAGGTTAGTTATGACCGCGTCTGGCTGGCGGATCAGCCTGCGGTGAGCGGCGGTCAGGAATGGGCCTGTCTTGCCAAGGCGCTGTATTTCGAGGCGCGGGGCGAGACGGTGAAGGGTCAGTTTGCGGTGGCCGAGGTGATCCTGAACCGGGTCGACAGCGGGGCCTATCCGAATTCGGTCTGTGCGGTTGTCAATCAGGGATCAGGGCGCCGCAACGCCTGTCAGTTTTCCTTTACTTGCGATGGCAAGGATGACCGGATCCGCGAGGCCGATGCCTATGATGCGGCGGGCAAGATCGCGCAGGTGATGTTGAGCGGCGCGCCCCGGAAGCTGACGCAGGGGGCCACGCATTTCCATACCACGCAGGTCCGGCCCCGCTGGGCGCATCGCTTTCCGCGCACGGCGCAGATCGGTGCACATCTGTTCTATCGTCAGCCGCTCTGATCAGTCCGCACGCTCTGACCTGCCTGCAAAGGGTTTGCAAAAGGGGCGCGGATGTCGCGGCCCTTGCACCGGGGGGCGGCTTCGGGCAAGCGGGGGGCGCGGCGGGTGGTGATCCTGCCCGCGACGACCGGCCCTGAACCAGCCCTCTGGCGCGGAGACGCAGATGACCAGCGATATCAGCCTTGCCTTCGCCCATCCCGAGGAGCGGGCAGCGGCCTCGGCCAGCGCCGATCCGCGCGACCGGATCAGCCTGCGCGACCATGTGGTCGAGGCCGATATCGGCGCCTTTCAGCAGGAGCGCGGACAAAAGCAGCGCCTGCGCTTCAACGTGGTTGTTGAAACCCGTCCCCATCCCGCGCCCCTGGCCGATGATGTCGATCTGATCCTGTCCTATGACCGGATCACGGAATCGATTGAGGCGGAACTTGCCGAAGAGCGGCTGAACCTTCTGGAAACGCTGGCCGAACGAGTGGCCGAGCGGGTGCTGGCAGAACCGCAGGCGATGCGGGCCTTCGTGCGGATCGAGAAGCTGGACCGTGGCCCCGGCGCCTTGGGCGTCGAGATCGTGCGGTCTCGCGCCGGGGTGCCGATGCGGGTTGATGAGGCGGCGGTGCATCCGGTTGTTGTGCATCTGGACAATGCCGCCCTTGCCGCTGACGATCTGCCCCGGCGGCTGGATCAGTGGGAGGCGCGGGGGCTGCCGGTGATCCTGACCGTGGGGCTGCCCGATCTGCCGCGCCCGGTGACCGGGCACGGGCCAACGCAGCGCCGGATTGACCTTCTGGCCATTGAACAGAACGCCTGGGCGCTGGCCGCGCGCGATCCGCGCTGTGTGGTGGTGGCGACCCGGACCGAGATCGACTGGGCGATGAAACATGGCCGCACCATCGTCTGGGCGCCGTCAAAACTGGTGCTGGACGCGGTGGACGGGCCGCAATCGCGCGATCCGGTGGCACTGGCGCTGTGGCTGGCCGAGGTGATGGCAGCGGACCGTCTGCTTGTTCACGGTGGCGTTTCAGTTCCGGCGGGAAGCCGCGTGCCGGTTGAACGGCTCTGACGGCCGCCCTTGCTCCGGTCCGGGTGATGCGGCACATCAGAGGCCCGGCCCCGGGGATGAGGGGCGCGAACCAGCGGGCGGCATGACTGTTTTCCGACCTCTTCCGCAGACCGGACCGGCGCGCTCCGACACGGCACTGCCGCTGGCGGGGGGCTGGTGCTGGTTCAGCCATGCCGAAGTGCTGGAACGTGGCCGCGCGCCGCTGGTGATCCCGGTTGCGGAGGTGCCCGCCGGGGCGCTGGCGCGACTGACCGCGCCGCGGAACCTGTCGGATCTGCCCACAACACGCCCCGCCCTTATGGGTATTCTGAACGTGACGCCAGACAGCTTTTCCGATGGCGGTCGTTTTCTGGATGCGGGGCAGGCGGCGGCGCAGGCGCGCGCCATGGTGGCGGCGGGGGCCGATATTCTGGATATCGGTGGCGAAAGCACCCGGCCCGGATCGGCCGAGGTTCCCGAAGACGAAGAAATTGCGCGCACCGCACCGGTGATTGCCGCGCTGCGGGCTGAAGGGGTCGAAACGCCCATCTCGATCGACACGCGCAAGGCGGGCGTGGCGGGCGCGGCGCTGGCGGCGGGGGCGAATATCGTCAATGATGTCGCGGCACTGGGCCATGATCCGGCGCTTGCACCACTGGTTGCGGAACGCGGCGTGCCGGTTTGCCTGATGCATGCGCAAGGCGACCCCGCGACGATGCAGGATGATCCGCGCTATGACGATGTGGTGCTGGATGTCTATGACTATCTTGAAGCGCGCATCGCTGTGGCCGAGGCGGCGGGGATTTTGCGCGCGCGGATCATCGTTGACCCCGGCATCGGTTTTGGCAAGACGCTGGCGCATAATCTGGCGCTGATCGCGCGACTGTCGATGTTTCACGCGCTGGGCTGTCCGATTCTGCTGGGCGCATCGCGCAAGCGGTTCATCGGCACGCTGAGCGATGAGCCGCAGGCCGACCGGCGGGTGGCGGGGTCGCTGGCCGTGGCGCTGGCCGGGGCGGCGCAGGGGGCGCAGATCCTGCGTGTCCATGACATGAAAGAGACACGACAGGCGCTGACCCTCTGGTCGGCCTGCAACGGAGGGACCACGCAATGAGCCGCAAGCTTTTCGGAACTGATGGGGTGCGGGGACGGGCGAATAGCCATCCGATGACGGCGGAAATGGCGTTGCGGCTGGGCGCGGCTGCGGGGCGGTACTTCCGCCGAGACGGATCGGCCGCGCATCGCGTGGTGATCGGCAAGGATACGCGCCTGTCAGGCTATATGCTGGAAAACGCGCTGACGGCGGGGCTGACCTCGACCGGGATGAATGTGCTGCTGCTGGGGCCGGTGCCGACCCCTGCGGTGGGGTTTCTGACCCGGTCGATGCGCGCCGATCTGGGGGTGATGATCTCGGCCAGCCACAACCCGGCGGATGACAATGGCATCAAGTTCTTCGGTCCCGACGGGTTCAAGCTGAGCGATGAGGCCGAAACCGCGATCGAGGCGATCCTTGAGGCCGAGATCGTGCCTGCGCGGCCCGAGAATATCGGACGGGCGCGGCGGATCGAGGATGCGCGGGGGCGCTATCAGGAATATGCCAAGACGACCTTTCCGGCGGGGCTGCGTCTGGACGGGCTGAAGGTGGTGGTCGATTGCGCCCATGGTGCGGCCTATAAGGTTGCCCCCGAGGTGCTGTGGGAACTGGGCGCGACGGTCGTGCCGGTCGGCGTGTCGCCCAACGGGCGCAATATCAATGACCGTGTCGGATCCACCCATGTCGAGACCGCCGCCGAGGCGGTGGTGCAGCATGGGGCGGATGTGGGCATCTGTCTGGATGGTGATGCCGACCGGGTGATGATTCTGGATGAACAGGGCCGCGTTGCCGATGGCGACCAGATCATGGCGATGATGGCGGGCCGCTGGGCCGAGGAGGGGCGGCTGCGCGGTGGCGCGCTGGTCGCCACCGTCATGTCCAATCTGGGGCTGGAACGCTTCATGCAGGCGCGCGGTCTGCGGCTGGAGCGCACGGCGGTCGGAGATCGCTATGTGGTGGAACGGATGCGGGCGGGGGGCTTCAATCTGGGGGGCGAACAGTCCGGCCATATCGTGATGACCGATTATGCGACAACGGGCGATGGCATGATCGCGGGTCTGCAATTCCTGTCGGAAATGGCGCGCACGGGCCAGCCCGCAAGCGCCCTGACACAGCAATTCGCCCCTGTGCCACAATTATTGAAAAATGTGCGGTATCAGTCGGGAAGTGACCCGATCGGGACATCAAATGTTCGAAAAGTGATAGATGATGCCGAGGCAAGACTGGTCGGGACCGGGCGTTTGCTGATCCGGAAATCGGGGACCGAACCCTTGATCCGCGTGATGGCGGAATGTGAGGATGAACAGCTGCTGGCCGAAGTGGTGGATGACATTGTCGGCGCGGTCGAGGCGGCGGTCTGACCGCCAGACAGAGCCACCCTGACGACGCGGCCGGATTGGACCTGTGGGCCCATTTTGTGCTATCTTGCAATGGTTCCCGGTTCGCAGAGGCTTTCGGATGCTGACCCTGCCTGAAATCACAAGGCGGGAGGTGACGCCCTATCTGGCGCTCAGGGCGCAGGTATCGCTGCCCTTCGATGATCAGCTTCCGGCCATTCTGGACAGGCTGTTCGCGACGGTGGCCGAGCATGGGCTGACCATCTCGGGGCCGTTGTTTTTCAAGCATGATCTGGTCGTGATGCCCGAGCTTGAAATGGAATTCGGCCTGCCGGTGGACAGGCTGATTGACCCGCGTGCTGCTGATATCGTGTCGGCGGAACTGCCTGCGGGCCGTTATGCAGAAATTACATGGTTCGGCCGCTATGACCCGCTGATTACCGTGAATGCGGTGCTGATCGGCTGGGCGGCGCATATGGGGCTGACCTTCGATTCATGGCCAGATGGCCGGGGCGAACGCTTTGGCTGTCGGCTGGAAATCTATCACAACAGCCCCGGGGAAGAGCCTGAGCCCGAAAAGTGGCAGACGACTGTGGCGATCCGTCTGAAAGAGTGACGTGGCCTTTGAAGTCACCGCAAAGCACCAAAAAGGGCGCCCGAAGGCGCCCTTTTGATTGTCACGATGCAGTCCCTAATCAGTTGCGGGCCTTGTCGACCATCTTGCCCTTGGAGATCCAGGGCATCATGCCGCGCAGTTTCTCACCGACCTTCTCGATCTGGTGTTCGTCATTGATGCGGCGCGTCGCCTTGAACGAGGGCTGGCCGACGGCATTTTCCTGCATGAAATCGCGCACGAACTTGCCGGTCTGGATGTCCTTCAGAACCGCTTTCATGCGGGCCTTGGTTTCCTCATAGGGCAGGATACGCGGGCCCGAGACATATTCGCCATATTCGGCGGTGTTCGAGATCGAGTAGTTCATGTTCGCGATGCCGCCTTCATAGATCAGGTCGACGATCAGCTTTACTTCGTGCAGGCATTCGAAATAGGCCATTTCGGGCTCATACCCGGCTTCGACCAGCGTCTCGAAGCCCATGCGGATCAGTTCGACCAGACCACCGCAGAGCACGGCCTGTTCGCCGAAGAGGTCGGTTTCACATTCCTCGCGGAAATTGGTCTCGATGACGCCCGAGCGCCCGCCGCCGATGGCCGAGCAATAGGACAGGCCGATTTCCAGCGCCTTGCCGGTCGCGTCATTGTTGACCGCAACAAGGCAGGGCACGCCGCCGCCTTTGACATATTCGCCGCGCACCGTGTGGCCGGGGCCTTTGGGCGCCATCATGATGACATCGACGCCGGGTTTCGGCTCAATCAGCCCGAAATGCACATTCAGACCATGGGCAAAGGCGATGGCCGAGCCTTCGCGCAGGTTGTCATGAACGTATTTCTTGTAGGTTTCGGCCTGCAATTCATCGGGCATGGTGAACATGATCAGATCGGCCCAGGCGGCGGCCTCGGCGATGCCCATGACCTTGAGACCTTCGCCTTCGGCCTTCTTGGCGGAAGGGGAGCCTTCGCGCAGGGCGACGACAAGGTTCTTGGCGCCCGAATCGCGCAGGTTCAGCGCATGGGCATGGCCTTGCGAGCCATAGCCCAGGATCGCCACTTTCTTGTCCTTGATGAGGTTCACGTCGCAATCGCGGTCGTAGTAAACGCGCATGTCTTGGTCCTTTCGGGTTTCACTGGCGTGCAGAATAGGCAGATGCAGGAAAGGATGGGCGCAAAATTTGCCATTACTTTCCGATTTGCGTAATGATCATGCCCAATGATGAAGATTATGAAATAATCATGCAGATAGACGATACCGACCGCCGCATCCTGCGCCATCTGCTGGCCGATCCGGACCTGTCCAATGCCGATCTGGCGGCGCGGGCGGGGGTGACCACGGCAACCTGCTGGCGGCGGCTGGACCGGCTGCGCGCGGGCGGCGTGATACGCGCGACGGTGGCCGAGATCGACTGGCGGCGGCTGGGATATGCGGTCGAGGTGTCGCTGCGCTTCAATCTCGACAAGACCAACCCCCGCGCCTTTGACGAATTTCTGGATGCCGCACGGCAGGTGCCCGAGGTGACGGGGATCGAGACCTTTCTGGGCCGGGTCGATCTGCGGCTGACGGTGATCGCGCGCGACATGGCACATTATCAGGAAATCTATCGCAGGCGGATCCTGACCTTGCCGCATATCGCCGATATCGAGGCGTTGATGCTGGTGGCGACGATCAAGGATGAGGGGGCACTGCCGGTATGATCGACCTTGACGACATGGATCGCGCAATCCTGCGCAGGCTGGTGCAGGATGCCACAATCGGGGCAGGCGCGCTGGGGCGGGAACTGGGTCTGGGCCAGCCCGCGACATGGCGGCGTATCCGGCGGCTGGAGGAGGCGGGGGTGATCCGGGGACGGCGTGTTGTCGTGGACCGCGCGGCACTGGGGTTCGGGGTGACGGTCTTTCTGGGCGTCAAGCTGGCAACCAAGGGACGGGTCAGTCTTGAGGATTTCGAGCGCGCCGTGACCGCCATTCCCGAAGTGCAGGTCGTGCAGCATGTGCTGGGACTGTTTGATTACCGTTTGCGCGTGGTCGCCCGCGATCTGGCGGATTTTGAACGCGTCCTGCGGCGGCGCATCATGACGCTGCCCGGCGTGGGGCAGGTGGAGGCCAATGTGCTGTTGTCCGAGGAGGGGCGGCCGGGTCCGACAGGCTGACCGCGTAGGGCGTGGGGCGATTCGCGCTGGCCCTGACCGGCAGGGGCGCGTTAGGTAAGGGGCCCAAGCAAAGGAGATCCCGCCATGACGCATCTGCCGCATTCCCATATCGACCCCGATGGGTTGCAGGAATTCTCGGTCGTTTTCACGGATCGGTCGCTGAACCACATGTCGGCACGGTTCCAGAAGGCGATGCGCGAGATCTCGGACGGCCTGCGGGAGGTTTACGGCGCGGTGGCGGTGGCGGTGGTGCCGGGCGGCGGAACCTATGCGATGGAATCAGTCGCGCGGCAGTTCGGGCGCGGTGAAAAGGTGCTGGTGCTGCGCAATGGCTGGTTTTCCTTCCGCTGGAGCCAGATTTTCGAGGCGGGCGGTTTTGCAGCGGCTGTCGAGGTCGTTATGGCGCGCCAGACCGGCAATGACGCCCGCGCGCCCTATGCGCCGCCCCCGGTGGAGGAGGTCGTGGCGCGGATCCGCGAGACCCGCCCCGCCGCGGTTTTCGCGCCACATGTCGAGACCAGTTCGGGGATCATCCTGCCCGATGAGTATATCCGTGCCATGGCCGATGCGGCGCATGAAGTGGGCGCGCTGATGGTGCTGGACTGCATCGCCTCGGGCTGTGTCTGGGTGGATATGGCGTCGTCCGGCGTCGATGTGCTGATCTCGGCACCGCAGAAGGGCTGGTCGGCCTCCCCCTCGGCGGGGCTGGTGATGCTGTCGGAGCGGGCGGCGGCGCGGCTGGACGGGACCACATCAGACAGTTTCGCACTGGATCTGAAGAAATGGCGCGCGATCATGGCAGCCTATGAAGGGGGCGGCCATGCCTATCATGCCACGATGCCCACCGATGCGCTGATCGGGTTCCGCGATGCGATGGCCGAAACCCGCGAAATGGGGTTTGAGGCCGCGCGGGAGGCACAATGGGAACTGGGGCTGGGCGTGCGGGCGATGCTGGCCGCGCGCGGGGTCCGGTCGGTCGCGGCTGAGGGGTTCGGCGCGCCGGGGGTTGTCGTCAGCTATACCGAGGATCCGGCGGTGCAGAACGGCGCGCGTTTTCGCGAACAGGGCTTGCAGATCGCGGCGGGTGTGCCCTTGCAGGTCGGCGAGGGGGAGGCGTTCCGGACCTTCCGCCTTGGTCTCTTTGGTCTGGACAAGCTGCGCGATGTGCCGGGCACGATGGCCCGGCTGGAACGCGCGCTTGAGGCGGTTGGGCGGATCTGACCTGCCGGAACGGGTCAGGGTGTAACGCGGGTGGCGGTCAGGGCGATGTCGAGGGTGACGGCAAAGCCCACCGTGGCCTCGTCGCCATAGCTGGCCCCGATGCCGAAATCGCGGCGGTCCAGCACGGCGCTGCCGGTCATGCGGGCCTGATCCCCGTCAATCGCCAGCGTGAAGGGCAGGCGCAGCGGGTGAGTGATGCCGCGCAGGGTCAGCGTGCCCTCGGCAACGTAGCCCGTGCCATCGGGGGCAATCGCGGCCTCGAAAACCGCGTCGGAATGGGCGGCGGTATCGAGGAAATCCGCGCCTTGGGCTTGTGTGGTCACCGACCCCAGACGCAGGCTGGTCATGTCGATGCGCACGCGGGTCTGGCCGGTGGGCGGGGTCGCGCGGTCGTCGAAGCGGATCTCGGCCTGCCAGGTTTCGAACTGGCCCGAGACGGGGGCGCCCAGTTGCTGAACCGTCAGGCCCAGCGTTCCCTCGGCCACCTGCCAGTTGCCGCCGTTTTCGATGGCGGTCTGGGCCGTGGTGGGCGCAGATCCCGAAGGCTGGCCCTGCCCCGTCCCAAGCCACAGCGCAAGCCCGCCGCCCGCGATAAAGATCACGAGGGCGGTCAGCGCGGCGGCCCGCGGTTTCACGGTGGCCTGCGCCCCGTCGGTCGGGGCGGCAAGGCCCGAGACCATGCGTCGCAGGGTTGCATCACGGTCGATCAGATGGTGTTTCAGGGCGCCTGCGACATGCAGGATCACCGAGGCGGCCAGCAATTTGGTAAAGACCCCGTGCAGGGCCGCCGCGCCATGGGCGATGGTTTCCGAGGTGGGCACGAAGGGCAGGCCCTGTCCGAACGGCCAGAGGATCGGCGCAAAGGCGGTGGTCGCCGCGTGATGCACCCAGCCGGTCAGCGGCACGGCGAGCAGCGCGATATAAAGCATCCAGTGGACCGCCCCCGCAACGAAGGTCTCAAACCGCCGCTCGGGATGCAACGGCTGCGGATGCGGCTGGGTCAGCGCCCAGAGGATGCGGGCAAGGCCGGTAAAGAAGGCCGCGATCCCCAGCGTCTTGTGCAGCGAAAAAAGCTGCGCTTTGCGCAGCAACTGGTCGGATGTGTCATAGGGCAGGTCATTGGCGATGACACCCAGCGGCAGGGCAATCAGGATCAGCCCGGCGGTCAGCCAGTGAAGCACGCGCGCGATGCGGCCATAGCTGCGGGTCGTGTTGGCAAGGGACATGATCGGACTCCGGTAACTGTCGCGGCGCAGATTAGAGGCGATGCTGCACCTGCGAAAGTCCGGCCCTGCACAGGCCCTGTGCAAAGCGGCCACTCCCTGCAGACGGGGCTTGAGAGATTGCGCGCAGGCAGGCGCTGGGCTATTCCCGGTCAGGACGCAGGGACAGCGGCGCCAGGGCGCGCAGTGGAGGACAGATGACGCGGGCATTCGTATTTCCGGGGCAGGGCGCCCAGACCATCGGCATGGGGCGGGCGCTGGCCGAGAGCTATCCGGCGGCGCGGGCGGTCTTTGACGAGGTGGACGAGGCTTTGGGCGAAAAGCTGTCGGCGCTGATCTGGGAAGGCGATATTGCCGAACTGACATTGACGCAGAATGCCCAGCCCGCGCTGATGGCAACCTCGATCGCGGCCCTGCGGGCGCTGGAAGCGGAAGGTATGCCGCTGGAGGGCACGGCGGATTTCGTGGCTGGTCACAGCCTTGGCGAATATTCGGCGCTTTGCGCGGCGGGATCCATCGGTCTTGCCGATACCGCGCGCCTGCTGCGCATCCGGGGGGCCGCGATGCAGGAGGCTGTGCCGGTCGGCGTCGGGGCGATGGCGGCCCTGCTGGGGCTGGATTTCGCCACGGCGACCGAAGTGGCGGCCGAGGCGGCCGAGGGCGAGGTCTGTCAGGCGGCCAATGACAATGATCCGGCGCAGGTGGTGGTGTCGGGCCATCGCGGCGCAGTGGAGCGTGCGGTGGAGATCGCCAAGGCACGCGGCGCGAAACGGGCGCTGCTGCTGCCGGTCTCGGCCCCGTTCCATTGTGTGTTGATGGAGCCTGCGGCGGCGGTAATGGGCGATGCGCTGGCAGGCGTGGTCATTTCAGCCCCGGATGTGCCGGTAGTGGTGAATGTCCGCGCCGAGGCGGTGACCGAGCCAGACCGGATCCGGGCGCTGCTGGTGGCGCAGGTGACGGGCGTGGTGCGTTGGCGCGAATCTGTCGAATGGATGGCCGGGGCCGGGGTCACCGAGTTCTGGGAAATCGGTGCGGGCAAGGCGCTGTCGGGCATGATCCGTCGCATCGCGAAAGAGACCACGACCCGGAATATCGGCACGCCCGAGGACATTGCTGCCCTGCGCGGCTGATCCCTGCGGGAGCTCTGTGTCATGGGCCGGTGCGGTCGCGCCGGATGAAACCGGGCCGCAGGCCTGATCACGCAATTCCCGGCGGTGTTTCTGCGTCGGGGCGGAACTGCAAAAGGAGTGAGGCATGTTCGATCTGACGGGAAAGACGGCGCTTGTCACGGGCGCCTCGGGCGGGATCGGCGCCGATGTGGCGCGGGCCTTGCATGGTGCGGGCGCGGTGGTCGGCCTGTCGGGGACACGGGTCGAGCCGCTGGAGGCGCTGGCGGCAGAGCTTGGCGGGCAGGCGCATGTGCTGCCCTGCAACCTGTCGGATGCCGCAGCCGTCGAGGCCCTGCCCAAGGCGGCCATTACCGCAATGGGATCGGTCGATATTCTGGTGAACAATGCCGGGATCACCCGTGACAACCTGTTCATGCGGATGTCGGATGAGGAATGGCAATCGGTTCTGGATGTGAACCTGACCTCGACCTTCCGGCTGTGTCGGGGTGTGCTGCGGGGCATGATGAAGGCGCGTTGGGGGCGGATCGTCAATGTCTCGTCGATCGTGGGATCGACGGGCAATCCCGGGCAGGGGAATTACGCGGCCTCGAAGGCCGGTATGGTTGGCATGTCCAAAAGCCTTGCCGCCGAAGTGGCCAGCCGGGGAATCACCGTTAACTGCGTGGCGCCGGGGTTCATTGCGACGGCAATGACCGACAAGCTGAACGATGAACAGAAGGGGCGCATCCTGACCCAGATCCCGGCGGGGCGTATGGGCGATGCGGCCGAGATTGCGGCGGCAGTGCTGTACCTTGCCAGTCCCGAGGCGGGCTATGTCACCGGGGCAACGCTGCATGTGAATGGCGGCATGGCCATGATCTGACCGGGCTTTCCGCCGCTTGCGCCGCGCGCACGGCGGGAGCATGGCAGGGGCCAGGGCGGGGGATGTCCTGCCGGTTGATCGTCGGCGGAGCGGATTGCCCGGAACGGGCAATCAGAAGAAGACGGGAAAGCGTTTGCCTTGGCTGGCGGCGCTTGCTATAGGCCCGACGAAGACGCCGGGCGGAAAGCTGCGGCCCTGACGCGATCCGATCCGTTCAAGGACGGTCGCACAACCGCCCCCCGGGGCAAGGGACACCAAGGCGGGGCCGTCTGCCCCCAACTGCGAGGAAGAGACATGAGCGACATCGCCGACCGCGTGAAGAAGATCGTCGTCGAACATCTGGGCGTCGAGGAAGACAAGGTGACCGAGAGCGCCTCGTTCATCGACGATCTCGGCGCGGACAGCCTTGACACGGTCGAACTGGTCATGGCTTTCGAGGAAGAATTCGGCATCGAGATCCCGGATGACGCTGCCGAAACGATCCAGACCTTCGGCGATGCGGTGAAATTCATCTCGGCTGCCGTCTGATCACGGTTGCTGCCGATACGATTACAAGGGCGCCCCACGGGGCGCCTTTTTCATTTAGCCTGTAGCCCCTGCCGAGTTTCTGCCGACCGTTTCCGGAAGGGGGATTGCCGCGCAGCCCGCGCCGGATTGTTGCGCGCGCAGACGGGGCCGTGTATCAGGCTGGGCGAGGATGGGTCCCTTCGCGCGGGCCCGGGCTGCAGAAGGATTTGCCATGCGTCGCGTCGTAATCACCGGACTTGGAATGGTCACGCCTCTTGCCTCGGGTGTGGAGGCGACATGGGAACGGCTGATTGCGGGGCAATCCGGGGCGGGGCCGATTACCCGTTTCGACCCGTCGGGGGTGGTGACACAATATGCTTGCGAGATCCCTTATGGTGATGGCAGCGACGGCAGCTTCAACCCGGATGACTGGATGGAGCCGAAGGACCGCCGCAAGGTCGATGATTTCATTCTTTACGGCATGGCAGCCGCGCAGCAGGCCGTGGCGGATTCGGGCTGGAAACCGGCCACCGAGGACGAGAAATGCCGCACCGGCGTCATGATCGGATCGGGCATCGGCGGGCTGACCTCGATTGCCGAAACGGCGGTCCTCATCAAGGAAAAGGGGGCCAAGCGTGTCTCGCCTTTCTTTATTCCCGGTGCTCTGATCAATCTGGTCTCGGGGCAGGTCTCGATCCGGTTCGGGTTCAAGGGGCCTAACCATGCGGTGGTGACCGCCTGTTCCACCGGTGCCCATGCCATCGGTGACGCGGCACGGCTGATCGCGTTCGACGATGCCGATGTGATGGTTGCGGGCGGGGCGGAAAGCCCGATCTCGGAAATCGGGATTGCGGGCTTCAATGCCTGCAAGGCGCTGTCCACCAAGCGCGCGGATGATCCCACCAAGGCCAGCCGGCCCTATGACGCCGACCGCGACGGTTTCGTGATGGGCGAGGGCGCGGGCGTGGTCGTGCTGGAGGAATACGAGCATGCCAAGGCACGCGGCGCGAAGATCTATGCCGAGGTGCTGGGTTACGGTCTGTCCGGCGATGCCTATCACATCACGGCCCCGTCAGAAGATGGCGATGGCGGATACCGTTCCATGCAGATGGCGCTGAAGCGGGCCGGGCTGGAGCCGTCGCAGATTGATTATATCAATGCGCATGGCACCTCGACCATGGCCGACACGATTGAGCTTGGCGCGGTCGAGCGGCTGTTGGGCGAAGCGGCTGAGACGGCCACGATGTCCTCGACCAAGTCGTCCATCGGGCATCTGCTGGGGGCTGCGGGCGCGGTCGAGGCGATCTTCTGCGTTCTGGCAATCCGCGATCAGGTTGCCCCGCCGACGATCAATCTGGACAATCCGGCGGTGGCGCCGAAGCTGGATCTGGCGCCGAACAAGGCGGTGAAGCGCCGGATCGACGTGGCCTTGTCGAATTCCTTCGGCTTTGGCGGCACCAATGCCAGCCTGATCCTCGGGCGGGTGACGGACTGATGTGGCGCGCCATCGCCTCTAACGCGCTGACGCTGATCATCGTGATTCTGGTCGTGGTCTCGGGGCTGCTGGCCTGGGGGCGGCAGCAGTTCACAGCGCCGGGACCGCTGGCGGATGCGGCCTGTGTTCGGGTGGAGCGGGGCAGTTCGCTGAGCGCGGTCAGTCGGACGCTGGAAGGGCAGGGCGTGATTACGGATGCGCGCATCTTCCGGATCGGCGCAGATTATTCCGACAAGGCGGCGGGTCTGAAGTTCGGCAGCTATCTGGTGCCGCCCGGGGCCTCGATGGTGCAGGTGCTGGATATCGTGACGGCGGGCGGACAATCGACCTGCGGCCGCGAGGTGAATTTCCGCATCGGGGTCACGCGGACGGATGTGATCCTGCGCGAGCTTGACCCGACAACAAGCCGCTATGTCGAGGTCGTGGCCTTCGATCCTTTCGCCGAGGCCGTGCCGCAGGATTATGTCGATGCGGCAAGCGACAGCGACCTGCGTTATCGGGTGACGCTGGCCGAGGGTGTGACCAGCTGGCAGGTGGTTGAAAGCCTGAAACGCGCCGATTTCCTTGAAGGCGAGATCGCGGAAAACCCGCCTGAGGGCAGCCTTGCGCCGGACAGCTATGACTCGTCCCGCGGCATGGAGCGTGCTGCGCTGATTGCCCAGATGCAGCAGCGTCAGGACAGAATTCTGGCCGATCTCTGGGCGTCACGGCAGGACGGGCTGCCCTATGCCAACCCCGGCGAGGCGCTGATCATGGCCTCGATCGTGGAAAAGGAAACCGGTATGCCCGAGGAACGCGGGCAGGTGGCGAGTGTCTTTGTCAACCGGCTGCGGCAAGGCATGAAACTGCAGACGGACCCGACGGTGATCTATGGTGTGACCCAAGGCGAAGGCGTGCTGGGCCGGGGACTGCGGCAATCGGAATTGCGGCGCGAAACGCCATGGAACACCTATGTCATCGACGGTCTGCCGCCGACGCCGATTGCCAATCCGGGCCGGTTGAGCATCGAGGCGACACTGAACCCCGATGAAACGCCCTATATCTTCTTCGTGGCCGATGGCACGGGGGGGCATGCCTTTGCCGTAACGCTGTCCGAGCATAACGAGAATGTCGCCCGCTGGCGGCAGATCGAGGCACAGCGCGGCGAGGATGGAGTGACAGGCGTTCAGGGGGATTGAACGCTGGCGGTTTTGTGTACACCGCGGTCGTGAATGAGATTCATGGCGGTTGCAGGGGCTGCTCTACGATGTGCCCTGACGGAATCCGCTAATAAACTGTTAAGATCGGGTTCGCTTAAGAGCCTGATATACAGCAATAAACTTGACTTTCCGGACGCTTCTCTCTAACGTTCGGGCAGGCTGGAAGAAATGCATCAGGCGGCACGGGGAAACCCGGGCCGCTTTTTCATTTCGCTTGTGCGGGGGCAGCATGAGAGGCGGGTGCAGCAGGATATGACCAATGACATCTCCGAGGGAGAGAGGCCGGCAGTGGAATTGCTGACCGTGGCGGAAGACATTTTTTCACAGGCGGCACTGGCGCTCGGCCGCGTGGTTCTGGCGCTGGACGATCCGGCGGCTGAACCCGCGCCGGGGGAGGCGCGCGCGAAACTGGCGCTGCAGGCGGTGCGCGATCTGCGCATGGCCTATCAGATCGCCATGGAGGAAAGGGCAAGAGTTGACAAACTTCGCAGACAGGGTGCCGGACAGGCCGGAACCGGGGCGGCCGGGCCCCTTCATTTTGACGCCGCGCGCGATGAGATCGGGCGCAGGCTGGCTCGCCTCCGCGACGCCGGACCTGGTGGATGATTTCGTTGAAGGGCTGAGTGACAACGCATTGCTGTCCTTGCCCTGGCTGTTCGAATTCTGGGCGCTGCCGCATCAGTTGCCGCCCGATGGCGCATGGAAAAGCTGGGTCATCATGGGCGGGCGCGGCGCGGGCAAGACCCGGGCGGGGGCCGAATGGGTGCGCGCCGAGGCGGAAGGGGCGACACCGCGCGAACCCGGCCGGGCGCGCCGCATCGCCCTGATCGGAGAGACGGAAGACCAGACGCGCGAGGTGATGATCTTCGGGCCCTCGGGTATTCTTGCCTGTTCGCCCCCCGACCGCCGCCCGGCATGGGAGGCGACACGCAATCGGCTGGTCTGGCCCAACGGGGCGGTGGCGACGGTCTATTCCGCGTCGAACCCCGAGGCGTTGCGCGGGCCGCAATTTGATGCCGCATGGGTTGATGAACTGGCGAAATGGAAACGCGGGCAGGATGCCTGGGACATGCTGCAATTCGCGCTGCGGCTGGGGGACAATCCCAGGCAGGTCGTCACGACGACCCCGCGCAATGTCGGGGTGCTGAAGGCGATCCTGCGCAACCCGTCAACGGTCGTGACCCATGCGCCGACCGAGGCGAACCGCGCGCATCTGGCGGAAAGTTTTCTTGAGGAAGTGCGCGCGCGCTATGGCGGCAGCAGTCTGGGCAGGCAGGAACTGGGCGGAGAGTTGCTGGAAGAGGCCGAGGGCGCACTGTGGCAGGCGGCGGCACTGGATGCTGGGCGCATTCCGGTTGCACCGGAATTCGACCGGTTGGTGGTGGCGGTCGATCCGCCGGTGACGGGCCATGCGGGATCGGATGAATGTGGCATCGTGGTGGTGGGGGCCATCACCAGGGGCCCGCCACAGACCTGGCGGGCGGTGGTGCTGGAGGATGCGAGCCTGCGGGCCGCGAGCCCCGACCAATGGGCGCGGGCGGCCTTGGGCGCAATGGAACGGCACGGGGCGGACCGGCTGGTGGCCGAGGTCAATCAGGGCGGCGATCTGGTCGAGGCGGTGATCCGGCAGATCGACCCTTTGGTGCCCTATTGCGCGGTGCGGGCCAGCCGGGGCAAATCCGCCCGGGCCGAGCCGGTGGCCGCACTTTATGAACAGGGGCGGGTGGCGCATCTGCCCGGTCTGGGCGCGCTGGAGGATCAGATGTGCCAGATGACGCAGGGCGGTTATCTGGGGAAGGGCAGCCCTGACCGCGTGGATGCGCTGGTCTGGGCGCTGACCGATCTGCTGATCGCCCCGGCCCGCAGCTTTGCGCGGCCCAGCGTTCGGTCGCTTTAAGGAAACGCAAAGGATTTGCTTCAGAACCAGATGCAGAACGCGGCCCGGAATGACCCTCGGGGCCATGGATCGCAAGGATCGAGAGGAACTGACGCCGATGGTTTTCGATTTCCTGAAACGCGCCGCCCCTGTCGAAGTGCCGGAGCAGAAAGCCTCGGCCACCGGGCGTGTCGTCGCCTGGCCGGGCGCGGGCCGCGTGGCCTGGAGCCCGCGTGACACGGCCAGCCTGACCCGGGCGGGGTTTCTGGGCAATCCGGTCGGCTTTCGCGCGGTCAAGCTGATTGCCGAAACGGCCGCCGCCCTGCCGCTGGTGCTGCAGGATTGCCAGCGCCGCTATGAGACGCATCCGCTGCTGGAGCTGGTACGCCGGCCCAACCCGGGGCAGGGAAGGGCGGAGATGCTTGAGGCGATTTATGGGCAGCTGCTGCTGTCGGGCAATGCCTATGTCGAGGCGGTGCCGGGGTTGGCCGCATCCGGGTTGCCTGCGGAACTGCATGTGCTGCGCTCGGACCGGATGAATGTGATCCCCGGCCCGGATGGCTGGCCGGTCGGCTGGGAATACGCGGTCGGTGCCCGCAAGCATCGTTTCGCGGTGCAGGACGGGCCGCCGCCGATCTGCCATATCCGCAGTTTCCATCCGCAGGATGACCATTACGGATTCTCGCCGATGCAGGCGGCGGCGGTGGCGATGGATGTGCATCTTTCGGCCACGCGCTGGTCCAAGGCGCTTCTGGACAATGCGGCCCGACCCTCGGGCGCGATTGTCTATCGCGGGGCGGATGGCGGATCGACCCTGTCGGCGGATCAGTATGACCGGCTGGTCAGCGAGATGGAAAGCCATCATCAGGGCGCGCGCAATGCGGGCCGCCCAATGCTGCTGGAGGGCGGTCTGGACTGGAAGCCGATGGGGTTCAGCCCGTCGGATATGGAATTTCACAAGACCAAGGAGGCGGCGGCGCGCGAGATTGCCATCGCCTTTGGCGTGCCGCCGATGCTGCTGGGGATCCCCGGAGATGCGACCTATGCCAATTATCAGGAGGCGAACCGCGCCTTTTTCCGGCTGACGGTGCTGCCGCTGGTGGGCAAGGTCACGGCGGCGCTGTCGCATTGGCTGTCGCAATGGGGCGGTGAGGCGGCCGAGTTGCGCGCCGATCTGGATCAGGTGCCGGCACTGGCGGTCGAGCGCGATCAGCAATGGGCGCGGGTGGGGGCTGCCGATTTCCTGACCCCCGCCGAGAAACGCGCGATTCTGGGACTGCCCGCCCTGCCGGAGCCAACCCTGCCGGAGGACGCATGAGCGAAGTCCGGGGGGGCGGATCGCGATTTCTGTATGACAGTTTCGACGCGGCCACGGCGCGGATCGAGGCGAATGAACGCGTCGCGGCCGAACGTTGGAGCGGGCTTGAATACCGGCTGGTCCAGATCGAGGGCGCGCTGGAGCGGCTCGAACGGCGGATCTGGGTGGGTGTCTACGGGGTGGCGGCCTTCCTGCTGGCGCAGGGGGCAGAGGCGGTTTTACGCGCGGCAATGAGGTGATGGAATGACAGTTCAGGGAATTCAGGGCGCCCCCGAGCGCAAGTTCCACCAGCCTGAGGCCGGTCTGGTGGTGTCGGATGGCGTCAGGGTCGAAGGCTATGCCAGCCTGTTCGGCAAGGCCGATCAGGGCGGCGATATCGTCCAGAAAGGCGCCTATGCTGCCAGCCTGAAACGGCTGATGGCGGTCGGGCGCCGGGTCCGGATGCTGTGGCAGCACGATCCCGGCCAGCCAATCGGCATCTGGGACGAGGTGCGCGAGGACGCGACAGGGCTTTACGTCAAGGGCCGCATCCTGCCCGAGGTGGAAAAGGGGCGTGAAGCGGCAGCGCTGCTCGCGGCAGGCGCGATTGACGGATTGTCGATCGGCTATCGCACCCTGCGGGCCGAGCGCGACAGCAAGGGCCGCAGGCTTTTGTCCGAACTGGAGCTTTGGGAGGTGTCGCTTGTGACCTTCCCGATGCTGCCGGAGGCGCGCATCGCGGCCAAGGACGATGAGCCAGCCGGGATCTGGCGTGATCTGGCGCAGGTTTTTGACGCGGCGCGGCAGGATCTGGCCCGGGGCTGACCGGCAGCACAGCACAGCAAGCGAAAGGAATAGGGAAATGACCGAGACCAAGGCTCGGGCCGGGGAAGACATGCCCGCCGACCGCCATCCTGTCGATGAGGTGAAAACCGCGATGACGGGTTTCCTGAAAGAGATCACCCGCTTTCAGGCCGAAGTGAAGACAGCGTTGCAACAACAGGAAGAGCGACTGACCATGCTGGATCGGAAAACGACGACCTATGCCCGCCCGGCGCTTTCGGCCCGGACCGAGATGGAAATTCCGCACAAGAAGGCGTTTGACGCCTATCTGCGTTCGGGTGATGACGATGCCCTGCGCGGACTGCATCTGGAAGGCAAGGCGATGAATACCGCCGTTGCCGCCGATGGCGGATATCTCGTTGATCCGCAGACGGCGGAAACAATCCGCTCGATGCTGGTTTCGACCGCTTCGATCCGGGCCGTTGCCAATGTGGTGCAGGTCGAGGCAACGTCCTTTGATGTGCTGATCGACCGCAGTGAGGTCGGTTCGGGCTGGGCGACCGAGGCCGGGCCGCAGGCCGAAAGCACCACCCCGCTGCTGGAACGGATCTCGATCCGCCTGCATGAGCTTTCTGCGATGCCCAAGGCCAGCCAGCGGCTGCTGGATGACAGCGCCTTTGATGTCGAGGACTGGCTGGCGGGCAAGATCGCGACCCGTTTCATCCGGGCCGAGGCCGCGGCCTTCGTCAATGGCGACGGGGTGGACAAGCCCAAGGGGTTCCTGCTGCCGCCGCAGGTGGACAATGACCTGTGGTCATGGGGCAATCTGGGCTATGTGCCGTCGGGCGCCGAGGGCGATTTCCCGGCGATGAATGCCGCCGATTGCATTGTCAGTCTGGTCTATGCGCTGGGTGCCGACTACCGCGCCAATGCGAATTTCGTCATGAATTCCCGCACGGCGGGTGCGGTGCGCAAGATGAAGGATGCCGATGGCCGTTTCCTGTGGTCCGACGGTCTTGCGGCGGCAGAGCCTGCGCGGCTGATGGGGTATCCGGTGCTGATTGCCGAGGACATGCCCGATATCGCCGAGGATGCCTGCGCCATCGCCTTTGGCGATTTCAATGCGGGCTATACAATTGCCGAACGTCCCGATCTGCGAATCCTGCGCGATCCCTTTTCGGCCAAGCCGCATGTGCTGTTCTACGCAACAAAACGTGTCGGTGGCGATGTGACCGATTTCGCGGCGATCAAGCTGCTGAAATTCGCCGAGGCCTGACGCGTCCTGCCATGGTTCCGCCCCCTGACGGGGTCGGACCTTCGGGCGCGTGTCGGGGATTTTGTCCTGCCGTGTCGTCCAGCTGCTCCCTCCGTCCGAGCGATGCGGGATGCGCGCCCGATCCTGCAGATGGAAATCAAGAGGTGTGACATGATGCTGATCGAGCTGAACCCGGTGCCGGATGTGGCCCTGCCGGTTGCGGCGCTGAAATCCCATCTGCGGCTGGGCAGCGGGTTCCCGGAGGACGGGATGCAGGATGCGCTGGCCGCCGGATATCTGCGCGCCGCGATTGCCGTGGTCGAAGGGCGGATCGGCAAGGCGCTGCTGATGCGGCGGTTCCGGCTGGTGCTGGATTACTGGCGTTCGGACAGGGCGCAGGCCCTGCCGCTGGCCCCGGTTGGCACGGTGCATTCGGTGCTGCTGCGCGACCGGGACGGTGACGCGTCGCCGCTGGACCCGGAGCGCTACAGCCTTCGCCCCGATGGCCAGAGGCCGCATCTTGTCTCGGTCGGTGCCGCCTTTCCGCAGGTGCCGATGGACGGGCAGGCCGAGATTGAATTCGATGCGGGGTTCGGCCCGGAATGGTCGGATGTGCCGCCGGATCTGGCACAGGCCGTCCTGCTGCTGTCGGCGGAATATTACGAGATGCGCCATGAGGCCGGGCAGCGCGATGCGGCGGGATTGCCGCTGGCGGTTCAGGCGCTGCTGGAACGCTGGCGCACGGTACGCGTGCTGGGCGGGGGGGCGCGGTGAGCGGGATCCGTCTGAACCGTGCCTTGCTGCTGGAACGGCCTTTGCGCAGCGATGACGGCATGGGCGGTCATGTCGTGACATGGCAGGCGGTCGGGCAGGTCTGGGCCGAGATCCGGCCCGGTGCGGGACGTGAACTGGGCGGCGAGGACCTGCTGCTGTCTTCGGTCCCCCATCGCATCACCCTGCGTGCAGCCCCGCCGGGCGCGGCGTCGCGCCCCGTGCCGGGGCAGCGTTTCCGCGAGGGCACGCGCCTTTTCGACATTCTGGCGGTGACCGAGCGCGATCCCGAGGGCCGGTATCTGCAATGTTTCACCCGTGAGGAGGTGCCGAAATGACCTATGGCATGGCGGCGGCGCTTCAGGTGGCGGTGTATCAGCAGTTGACGGCGGCCCCTGGACTGGCCGGGGTCGCGGTTCTGGATGCCATGCCCGAGGGGGGGCCGGGCGGCAGTTTCGTGCTGATCGGCCCGGAAGAGGTGCGCGACGCGTCAGATGGCAGCGGCGCGGGCGCCGAACACCGGCTGATGATTTCGGTCATCAGCGATGCGGCGGGGTTTCAGTCGGCGAAACAGATCGCAGTCGCGGTTTCGGATGCGCTGGATCAGGCGCCTCTGGATCTGGACCGGGGGCGGCTGGTCAGCCTTGCCTTTCTGCGTGCCCGGGCGCGGCGGCTGCGCGACGGGGCGGTGCGCCGGATCGACCTGACCTTCCGCGCGCGCGTTCAGGACTAAGCGCGCCTGAACGCGGATCACGCCGGTTTAGGGTGAAAAATCAAGGGCGCGACCCGCGCCGAAATCAGCATCGGAGATGACCCATGGCGGTTCAGAATGGCAAGGACCTTCTCATCAAGCTGGACATGACCGGCGATGGCACATTCGAGACGATCGCGGGTCTGCGGGCCACGCGGATCAGCTTCAATGCCGAAACCGTCGATGTCACCAGCCTGGAAAGTCAGGGCGGCTGGCGTGAATTGCTGGCCGGTGCGGGCGTCCGCACGGCCTCGATCTCGGGATCTGGCGTGTTTCGGGACGCCAACACCGATGAGCGCGCCCGGCAGATCTTCTTTGACGGTGAAATCCCGGGCTTTCAGGTCGTGATCCCCGATTTCGGCATTGTCGAGGGACCGTTCCAGATTTCCGCCATTGAATATGCAGGCCGCCATGATGGCGAGGCGACCTATGAGCTGACCATGGCCTCGGCTGGCGCTCTGAGCTTTGTGGCGCTGTGATGACCAATCCATGGGCGGGCGAAGTGGCGCTGACGCTGGATGGCAGGCCGCATGTCGCCAAGCTGACGCTGGGCGCGCTGGCCGAGCTTGAGGCGGCGCTGGAGGCCGGGTCGCTGATTGATCTGGTCGAGCGGTTCGAGGCGGGGCGGTTTTCCAGCCGCGACGTGCTGGCGCTGATCGTGGCAGGGCTGCGCGGCGGCGGCTGGTCGGGAGCGGCGGTCGATCTGCGCTGCGTCGAGATCGGCGGTGGTCCGGTCGAGGCTGCGCGGGTCGCGGCGGAACTGCTGGCGCGCGCTTTCGCTGCGCCGCCTGCGGACTGATCGGGCCATGGCGGGGATCGACTGGCCAGGACTGATGCGCGCGGGCCTGCTGGGCCTTCACTTGCGGCCCGATGAGTTCTGGAGGCTGACGCCGGTAGAGCTGAGAACAATGCTGGGCGTGGATGGCCCCGCCGCACCGCTGGGCCGTGCAAGACTGGAAGAACTGGCGCGCGCCTTTCCGGATCGCGCGCCGCAAACCGGGACGGAGGTCGGGAATGGCGGATATTGAGCGGCTGGAAGACCAGATCGCGGCATTGGAGATCAGCCTTGGCGGGGCGGCCGGAATGGCCGGAGCCTTTGACGGGGAACTGGCGCGGATGCGCGACAGTCTTGTGTTCACCGGGCGTGAGGTGAACAGCCTGTCGCAGGGCATCGGATCGGGCCTGCGCCGCGCCTTTGACGGGCTGGTTTTTGACGGCATGAAACTGTCCGACGCGCTGCGCGGTGTCGCGCAAAGCATGGCGAACACGGTCTATTCGGTCGCGATGCGCCCCGTTCAGAACGCGGTGGGCGGGTTTGTCGCCCAAGGCATGAATGCCTTGCTGAGCGGCCTGATGCCCTTTGAGAAAGGCGGCAGTTTCACGCAAGGACGGGTGATGCCTTTCGCAAAGGGCGGCGTCGTCAGCCAGCCGGTGGCCTTTCCGATGCGGGGTGCGACCGGCCTGATGGGAGAGGCCGGACCCGAGGCGATCATGCCGTTGGCGCGTGGTGCGGATGGCCGGCTGGGCGTGCAGGCGGCGGGCGGCGGGCGGCCGGTGACTGTGGTGATGAACATCTCCACACCCGATGTGCAGGGCTTCCAGCGCTCGCAAAGCCAGATCGCGGCACAGGCGGCGCGCGCGCTGGCGCGCGGTCAGCGCAACAGATGAGGGGCAGATGGGTTTTCACGAGATACGCTTTCCCGCCAATCTGAGCTTCGGCTCGGTCGGCGGGCCGGAACGGCGCACCGAGATCGTGACGCTGGTCAACGGGTTCGAGGAACGCAACAGCCCCTGGGCGGAGTCGCGGCGGCGCTATGATGCGGGGCTTGGCCTGCGCAGTCTGGATGATGTGGAGATGCTGATCGCGTTTTTCGAGGCACGGCGCGGTCAGCTTTACGGGTTCCGCTGGAAGGACTGGGCCGATTTCAAATCGGGCCGCGCCTTGCAGCCCGTGGCCGAGACCGATCAGGTGCTGGGCCGCGGCGACGGGCATCAGCGCGATTTTGCGCTGGTCAAATCCTACCGCTCGGGGGAACAGACCTATCTGCGCCCGATCCGCAAACCTGTTGCGGGCAGCGTGATCGTGGCGCTGGAAGGCGACCGCAAGGTGGAAACGGTGGATTACACCGTCGACACGGCCCTGGGCATCCTGCGCTTTGCCTTTCCGCCCGAACCCGGCGCACTGGTCACGGCGGGGTTCGAATTCGATGTGCCGGTGCGGTTTGATACCGACCGGATCCAGACCTCGGTCGCGTCCTTCCGCGCGGGCGATGTGCCCTCGGTCCCGGTGGTGGAGTTGCGGGTATGACCGCGCGTGAGGCTTTGCACGCGCATCTGGCGCAGGGGATCACGACCACCTGCCATGCCTGGGCGATCCGTCGCAAGGATGGCACGGTTTACGGATTCACCGATCACGACCGGGATCTTGAATTCGACGGGATAGTCTTTCAGGCCGGAACCGGCCTGACCGCGCGGGCGCTGCAGCAGACCAGCGGGCTTGCGGTCGATAACAGTGAGGCGATGGGCGCGCTGTCGGATCTGTCGCTGACCGAGGCCGACCTGATGGCGGGCCGGTTCGACGGGGCGGACCTGTCGGTCTGGCAGGTCAACTGGGCCGATCCATCGCAACGGGTGCTGCGGTTCCGGGGGATGATCGGTGAGATTCAGCGCGCCGGCGGGGCGTTCCGGGCGGAACTGCGCGGGCTGGCCGAGTTGCTGAACCAGCCGCAGGGGCGCAGCTATCAGCGCGGCTGTGCGGCCATTCTGGGCGACGCCGCCTGCCGGGTCGATCTGTCGCGGCCGGGACTGTCCTATGACGTGCCGGTCATTGTGATCGAGGACAGCATCCGTTTTCGCCTGCCGGAGCTGACGGATGTGGCGGGGGGGTGGTTTGAGCGGGGGCGCGTCGAGATGCTGACGGGTGCCGCCGCCGGGTTGACCGGTGTGGTGCGGCGCGACCGTCTGGATGCGACCGGGCGCGTGATCGAACTGTGGCAGCGCCTTGGCGCGCCGATTGCGGATGGCGACCTGTTGCGCGTGGTGGCGGGCTGCGACAAGACCGTTTCGACCTGTCGGTTCAAGTTCGCGAATTTCCTGAACTTCCGGGGCTTTCCCCATATCCCGGGTGAGGACTGGCTGACCGCCTATCCCGCCTCGGGTGGGTTGCACGATGGCGGGAGCCTGATGCGATGAACGACCGGCAGGGGTTGATCGTGGCCGAGGCGCGGCGCTGGATCGGGACGCCCTATCAGCATCAGGCCAGTGCCTTGGGTCATGGGGCCGATTGTCTGGGTCTTGTCCGGGGTGTCTGGCGCGGCCTGCTGGGGCCCGAGCCTGTGCGCGTTCCGCCCTACAGCGCCGACTGGGCCGAGGCGTCGGGCCGTGAGGTGCTGCAGGTGGCGGCGCGGCACTGGCTGGATCCGGCACCGGGCGCTGAGGTCACGGCGGGCGATGTCCTGCTGTTCCGGATGCGGCAGGGACGGATCGCGAAACATCTGGGCATTGCCAGTGGGCCGGACCGTTTCATCCATGCCTATAGCGGCCATGGCGTCATCGAAAGCCCGCTTTCCACCCCCTGGGCGCGCCGCATCGTCGCGCGCTACCGCTTTCCCTGTCCTGAAGGAGCCGAATGAATGGCGACACTTGTGCTTTCTGCCGTGGGGGCAGCCATCGGCGCGGGCTTTGGCGGTACGGTTCTGGGCCTGTCGGGGGCGGTCATCGGGCGCGCGGTCGGCGCGACACTGGGCCGGGCCATCGACCAGCGCCTGCTGGGCGCGGGCTCCGAGGCGGTGGAGGTCGGTCGGATCGACCGGTTCCGGCTGACCGGCGCATCTGAAGGGGCCGAGATCGCGCGGGTCTTTGGCCGCGCGCGGATCGCGGGGCAGATCATCTGGGCCACGCGGTTTCTGGAAAGCACGACCAGCAGCGGCGGCGGCAAGGGCGCACCTAAACCGCGCGTCACGACCTATTCCTATACGGTCAGTTTCGCCATCGCGCTTTGTGCCGGACAGATCCTTGGCGTCGGGCGGATCTGGGCCGACGGGCAGGAAATCGACCCCGGAACGCTGAACCTGCGGCTTTATCCCGGCAGCGAGGATCAGTTGCCCGATCCGCGCATCAAGGCGGTGGAAGGCACGGAAGAGGCACCCGCCTATCGCGGTATCGCCTATGTCGTGATCGAGGATCTGGATATCGGACGCTTCGGCAACCGCGTTCCGCAACTGTCATTCGAGGTGATCCGCCCTGCACAGGGGCCGCTGGCCGATGCCGAGACGCGGCTGGATCAGGCCGTGCGCGCGGTGGCAATGATGCCCGGCAGCGGGGAATACACGCTGGCGACCACGCCCGTGCGCTACAGCGACGGTCCGGGACTGGTCCGTCCTGTGAATACCAACACCCTGACGGAACAGACCGATTTCGAACTGGCGCTGGACAATCTGCGACGCGAACTGCCGCAGGTCGGGGCTGTCTCGCTGATCGTGTCATGGTTCGGCTCCAATCTGAAATGCGCCGAGTGCCGGATCGAACCAAAGGTCGACCAGAAGATCGAGGATCCCGCGATGATGCCCTGGCGCGCCGGGGGTCTGACGCGGGAGACGGCCGCCGAGGTGCAGCCGATTGAGGGGCGTCCGGCCTATGGCGGCACGCCCTCCGACCGGTCGGTGATCGAATCCATCGCCGCGATGCGGGAACAGGGGCTGGAGGTGATGGTCTATCCCTTCATCCTGATGGATCAGATCCCCGGCAACGGACTGGGCGACCCCTGGACCGGAGCGGAGGATCAGCCGGTTCTGCCCTGGCGCGGGCGGATCACCACATCTGCCGCACCGGGGCGTGACGGATCCCCCGATGGCACATTAGCGGCCGAGGCCGAAGTTGCGGCCTTCTTCGGCACGGCGGATCTGGCCGATTTCACCTTTACCGGTGATACGGTGGCCTACAGCGGCGGCGATGGCTGGACCTATCGCCGCTTCATCCTGCATTACGCGCATCTTTGCGCCGCCGCAGGCGGGGTCGATGCCTTCTGCATCGGGTCAGAGATGCGCAGCCTGACCCAGATCCGTGGCCCGGAACACAGCTTTCCGGCCGTGGCTGCGCTGCGCGCGCTGGCCGCTGATGTGCGCGCGGTTCTGGGACCGGAGACCGACATCACCTATGCCGCCGACTGGTCGGAATATTTCGGCTATCATGCCGATGGAAACGTTTATTTCCACCTTGATCCGCTCTGGTCCGATCCGGAGATCGATTTCATCGGCATCGACAATTACATGCCCCTGTCGGACTGGCGCGATGGTGAGACCCATCGGGATGCGCCTTGGGGTGCGGTGCATGATCTGGCCTATCTGCGCGCCAATATTCTGGGCGGTGAAGGCTATGACTGGTATTATGACAGCCCCGAGGGCGAGGCCGCACAGCGCCGTCTGCCGATCACCGACGGCGCGCATGATGAGCCGTGGATCTTCCGCTACAAGGATCTGCCCGGCTGGTGGTCGCATGAGCATTTCAACCGGATCGACGGTGTGCGTGCCGAGGCCCCGACCGCATGGGTTCCGGGGTCCAAGCCGATCCGCTTTACCGAATATGGCTGTGCTGCAATCGACAAAGGCACCAACCAGCCCAACCGGTTTCTGGATCCGAAAAGCTCGGAAAGCGGGCTGCCGAAATACTCCAATGGCCGGCGCGATGACGCGATGCAGATGCACTATCTGCGCGCCATGGCGGATTTCTGGTCCGATCCCGCGAACAACCCCCAGTCCGATCTTTACGCAGGCCCGATGCTGGATATGGCGCGGGCCTTTGTCTGGGCCTGGGATGCGCGGCCCTATCCGGCCTTTCCGGGGCGCGGCGAACTGTGGTCGGATGCTGCCAACCATGCGCGCGGTCACTGGCTGACCGGGCGGGCGACGAACCAGCCGCTTTCGGCGGTCATTGCCGAACTTTGTGAAGCGGCGGGCCTGCGCCATCTGGACCTGCGGGGACTCTATGGCGTGGTACGCGGCTTCACGCCCTCGGGCGCGGGCACGGCGCGGGCGGCGCTGCAATCGCTGGTGCTGGCTTTCGGTCTGGATGTGATTGAGCGGGAAGGGAGGCTGATCTTCCGCCATCGCAGCGCGGCGCGTCCCCATCACCTGCTGCCGGAACGGCTTGCCCAAAGCGATGAGATCGGCGGCGCGGTCGAGACCATCCGCGCCGCCGAGGCCGAGGGCGCGGGACGGATCCGGCTGGGCCATATCGACGAAGGCGGCGATTTTCTGCCCCGTGAAGTCGAGGTGTCCTTTCCCGATGCGGACGGGGCGGCGGTTGCCGGTTCGGAACTGCCGCTGGCCCTGACCGGATCCGAGGCGCGCGGCATTGCCGAGCGCTGGCTGGCCGAGGCCCGGGTGGCGCGGGATACGGCCCGCTTCGCGTTGCCGCCTTCGGCGGCGGGGATCGGCGCGGGCGACACGGTGCAGATCGGGGCGGATCGTTTCCGCATCGATCGTCTGGACCAGTCCGGGCCCGCACTGGTCGAGGCCGTGCGCGTGGAACCCGCCCTTTATGCGCCGGGTGAAGACAGCACCGAACGGTTGCAATCGCAGGCTTTCGTGCCTCCGGTTCCGGTCTTTCCGCTGTTTCTGGATCTGCCCTTGCTGCGCGGCAATGAACTGCCGCATGCGCCCTATGTGGCTGCCTTGTCCGTGCCTTGGCCCGGGGCGGTCGGGGTCTGGAAAGGAATCACTGCAGAGTCCTTTGATTTCAATCTGCTTTTGCCGCTTGCCGCAACAATCGGCGTGACCGAGACGCCGCTGGTCGCGGCCCCTTCGGGCCGCTGGGATCGCGGCGCGCCCCTGCGTGTGCGGCTGTCCTCCGGCGCGTTGCAATCGGTCGATGATGCGGCGCTGCTGGCCGGGGCGAATATCGCCATGATCGGCGATGGCAGTTCCGCAAACTGGGAGGTGTTCCAGTTCGCGCAGGCCGATCTGATCGGTCCGCGCAGCTATGATCTGGGCCGTCGGTTGCGGGGCCAGTTGGGCAGCGATGCGCTGATGCCGGAGATATGGCCTGCAGGATCCTATGTCGTGCTGTTCAACGCGGCGCTGGCGCAGCTTGATCTTGCGCCGTCTGAGCGCGGTCTGGCGCGGCATTACCGGATCGGCACTGCCGCGCGCGGTGTCGATGACCGCAATGCCGTGCAGCGCGTCGAGGCCTTCAGCGGGATCGGCCTGCGCTGCTATTCCCCCGTTCATCTGCGTCACCGCCTGTTGCCGGACGGCGCGATGCGGGCAAGCTGGATCCGGCGCACGCGGATTGACGGCGACAGCTGGGACGCGATCGAGGTGCCGCTGGCCGAAGAGCGCGAATCCTATCTGCTCCGCGTGCTGGTTGATGGCGCGATCCGCCGGGAAGTGACCACGCCCGAGCCGCATTGGACCTATTCCCTGTCCGACCGTCTGGCCGACGGGATCACCGCAGGGTTTGAGCTGCATGTGGCGCAGATTTCTGACAGTTTCGGCCCGGGCGCCTTTGCCCGCCTTTCGGTCCCGGCCTAGCCTGCCGGGCCGGACCGCGGCGGACCGGGCCGGAAGAATGAAATATTTGCCGCTACCCTCTGGACAGGCCCCTGCACCTCGCATAATACCCGGCGCAAGGCCCGGATAGCTCAGTTGGTAGAGCAACGGATTGAAAATCCGTGTGTCGGCGGTTCAAATCCGTCTCCGGGCACCACTTTCCAACAAATCCTGTGATGTCATCGGTTTGGGCAGTGGCGCAACTGTCATGTCATCGGGTGCCGCTTTGGGTGCATCGGACAGACACCCCGGCACATTCCGTCAGAACCACTGGCCCGGCTCCATCAGCCCCAGATCCATCAATTGCTGGCTGTGCCATTCGAACTCGGTCGAATTGTGCCAGCGGAATGTGTGGATATCAAAGGTTGACCCAGGATTGCGCTTCAGCGCCTTGGCGGTGCGAAAGGATGCGATTGCGGTCGTGATGTTGTGATGCCAGGGGCAGGCATAGGTGTTGTATTCCTCATCCGTGAAGGTGAAATCGGGCCGCAGGCGCAGTCCAGGTTTTGCCCGGAACAGCGCGATACGGTCGATCTTGCGGCGCGCGGGGGGAATATGCTCCTCAAAGCGCCAGCGCAGACCGCCGAAGAAATCAAGCTGGCGTTCCCTTGGATGATTATGGTTTGCCGGATCGCGGCGTCCAAGCGCGTAATAGCCTGAGCGGTCCAGTAATGCGCCCTCAAGGCAAACTGCATCTGGATGCCGGTCAAGATCCGGCGCGTAAAGGTCGATCACATAGGACAGGACCGCGTCGCGCCGTTCTTCGGTCTGGAAGGTCAGCATCTCGCGGATGCTGCGCGTCTCGCAGAACGGAAAGAACAGGTATTCGGCGTTATAGCCGTAATGGAACCATGTTCCCGGCGCAGCCTCGATCATAAGGTTGACCGCCGTCATCAGCGCATTTTCGGCATGCGCGTCATACCGGATCCGATGCACCCGTTCGGACAGGTCGGCGGCAAGCGGCATTTCCACCGCAGTCAGCAGAATCACGGGGAAGAATCCCATTTTCAGATGATGGCGCAGGGTGCTGTCGATTTCCACGCTGTCTTCGGCCATGACCACGGCCACCGGTCCCTTGGCCAGCAGCCCGCCATGCCGGGCAAGAAAATTTCCGAGATCCGAATGCTGCATCCTGTCCATCCTGCCGGTCACGTCTTTGTCGCCCGCTTCTTGCTGTTGCGGGGGATGCGGTCAAGCAAAGGGGAAAGCCGCGCCAAGGTCAATCGGGACTGTGAAGGGCGGAGAGATTGAAGATCGGCTGGGTTCGGGCTATAGGGCGGCTGCAATAGGCCCCCGCTTGTCGGGTATATTCCCGGATGCGGCCAGTGACTGGGCCTGCGCTTGGGCCGGGGCCTGGATTGGGGCCCGGACTGGGGATCGAGGGAAACGCGCCATGACCGACCAGACAAGCCCCAAACCCGCGACACCTGCCGGTCAGGCCGACAGGTCCGCCGATGCTGCGCCCGTGCCGCGCAAGCTGTTCATCAAGACCTATGGCTGTCAGATGAATGTCTATGACAGCGAACGCATGGCCGAGGTTCTGGGCGCCGAGGGCTATACCCGCACCGACACGGTCGAGGATGCCGATATGGTGCTGCTGAACACCTGCCATATCCGCGAAAAGGCGTCCGAGAAGCTCTATTCCGATCTGGGCCGGCTGAAACCTGCGAAACTGGCCAAGCCCGATCTGAAAATCGGTGTTGCGGGCTGTGTGGCACAGGCCGAGGGCGGGGAAATCCTGCGCCGGATGCCATTGGTCGATCTGGTCGTGGGGCCGCAAAGCTATCACCGGTTGCCCGCGATGATGCGGGCCGAAGGGCAGGTCGTGGATACCGATTTCCCGGCCGAGGACAAGTTCGACCATCTGCCCGAACGCCGCGCGCTGCGTGGGCCGACCGCCTTTCTGACCGTGCAGGAGGGCTGTGATAAGTTCTGCGCCTTCTGTGTCGTGCCCTATACGCGCGGGGCCGAGGTCAGCCGCCCGCCCGAACGCCTGCTGGCCGAGGCGCGCGATCTGGTCAGCCGCGGCGTGCGCGAGATCACGCTCTTGGGACAGAACGTCAATGCCTATCACGGCGGCGGCTGGGGTCTTGCCCGGCTGTTGAGGGAACTGGCGGGGATCGAGGGGCTGGAGCGGTTGCGCTATACCACCAGCCACCCCAATGACATGGAGGACGATCTGATCGCCGCCCATGGCGACCTGCCGCAACTGATGCCCTATCTGCATCTGCCGGTGCAGTCGGGGTCGGACCGGATCCTGAAGGCGATGAACCGCAAGCATACTGCGGCAGACTATCTGCGGCTGGTCGAACGCATCCGCGCCGTGCGGCCCGACATCCTGCTGTCGTCGGATTTCATCGTCGGCTTTCCCGGTGAAACTGATGCCGATTTCGAGGCAACGATGGACCTGATCGCAGCGATCGGCTATGGCGCAGCCTTCTCGTTCAAATATTCCGCCCGGCCCGGAACGCCCGCTGCCGAAAAGACCCCCGTCGCGCCTGATATCGCGGATGAAAGGCTGCAGCGTCTGCAATCGTTGGTCACGCAGCAGCAGCGCGCGGCGCAAGAGGCCATGGTCGGGCGCGAGGTTTCGGTGCTTTATGAAAAGCCGGGCCGCCTGCCGGGGCAGATGGTCGGCAAATCCGATCATCTTCATGCCGTGCATGTCACCGATCCTGCGGGAAAGGTGGGGGATCTGGTGCGCGTTCGGGTGACGGCCTCTTCCACCAATTCTCTGGCGGCGGAACGGCTGGACTGATCGCGGTCGCTGGTCCGGCGCTAGCCCGGGGATCAGCCTTTGGCGATCAGGGGCAGCGCGGTCAGGCCGTGAAAGTGATAGCTGTCGGCATAGGTCGCCGGACCGGCAAGCGCCAGTCCGGGCAGCCGGGCGAACAGGATCGGCAGGGCGATCTGCAGTTCCAGCCGGGCAAGCGGCGCGCCGACACAGAAATGCAGCCCCCCGCCAAAGGCCAGATGCGGTGCGGCAGTCCGCGCCGGGTTGAACCGGTGCGGATCCTGCCAGACCGCCGGATCGCGATTCGCCGCCCCCAGAAGCAGCGCGATGCGGCTGCCCGCGGCAAGGTTCTGGCCCATGACCTCAACCGGTTCATAGACATGGCGAAAGAACAGATGCAGCGGCGGATCATGGCGCAGCACTTCCTCGGCCAGCGCGGCGGGGGAATGGGCGGCGGGATTGCAGCCTTCGCTCAGGGTCGCCTTCACGCCGTTGCCGATCGTGTGGACGGTCGCCTCATGCCCGGCATTCAGCAGCAGGATGCAGGTCGCGATCATCTCATCCGTGGCCAGCCGGTCCTCGTTTTCGCGGGCGGCAATCAGATGGGTCAACAGGTCATCGGCAGGATGTTTGCGCCGCATCTCGATATGATCGCGCAGGAAGGCCGAGAATTCGGCGGCGGCACGGGCGGCGGCCTCTTCATCCGCGCGGCTGCGCTGCGGGATATACATGCGCACCATCGCATGCGACCAGCCCAGCAAACGGTCGGCCATGGTTTCGGGCACGCCCAGCAGACGCGCGATGATGATGACCGGCAGATGCTGCGCGAAGGTCTCGATCAGGTCGAATTCCCCATCCGGCAGCGCGTCGATCAGGCTGTGGGTCAGGCTTTCGATCTCGGGCCCCAGCGCCGCGATCCGGCGTGAGGTGAAGGCCCGCAGCACCAGACCGCGCAACCGCGTATGGCGGGGCGGTTCCAGTTCCAGCATGGAATGATCCTCGACCGCATAAAAGGGGCGCAGATGGTCGGGCACGGGCATGCGCTGACCGGGCGGGGTTTCGCGCCCGAAACGACGGTCGCGCAAGATCGCATTCACCGCCGCATGCGAGGTGGCACAGATCGTGTCATAGTCTTCCCACAGAAAGAAGGGCCCCGCCGCGCGGGCGCGGTCGTAGAAGTCATAGGGGTTCTGGACGAAATCCGGCTGGTTCGGGGATTGGCGCAGGCGCTGCATCTTGGGATCAGGCGGCCTCCAGCGCCGCGACAATGGCGCCGAAATCGCTGGCCCGCAGACTGGCCCCGCCGACCAGTGCGCCATCGACATTGGGCAGGGCAAAAATCTCGGCGGCGTTCGACGGTTTCACCGATCCGCCGTAAAGCAGACGGATCGCGCGGCCCGTAGCGCCGAGAATGCCGAATTCCTTGGAAATATGGTTGCGGATGAAGCTGTGCACTTCGGCGATTTCTGTGGAAGACGCTGTGAGCCCGGTGCCGATGGCCCAGACCGGTTCATAGGCAATGGCGAAATTCTCCGCCCGACAGCCGATATCCGAGTCGGATCTATAGCGCGTCAGCACACGGTCCAGTTGTCCGGCCACAACTTCCAGCGCCCGGCCCGCTTCGCGTTCCGCGCGGGTCTCCCCGACGCACAGGATCACCGCAAGGCTATGGTCATGCGCCGTCATCATCTTGGCGCGGATCATCTGATCGGTTTCCTGATGGTCCTGACGGCGTTCGGAATGGCCAAGGATCACCCAGTTTGCCCCGGCATCGCGCAGCATCTCGGCCGAGATATCGCCGGTATGGGCACCAGAAGGGGCGGCATGGCAATCCTGCCCGCCGACCTGCAGCGCAGAGCCCGCGGCCTTTTCGGCCATGCGCGCCAGCAGCGTGGCAGGCGGGCAGATCAGCATTTCGCACTGCTTCGGGGCGGGATGGGCGGCGATCAGCGTCAGGATCTCATCCAGATCCTCGGATGTGCCGTTCATCTTCCAGTTGCCTGCTGCAAGCTTGCGCATGGTCCATCCTCCCCTGTTTCTGTGGCGTCAGGGTGGGGCGGATAGGGAGCGATTGCAAGGGGCCGGGGTCAGGCGTCCTTGAACTTGATTGATTCGCCGCAGCCGCAGGCCTCGGACACATTGGGATTGCGGAAGCGGAAGCCCTGTTCCAGCAGCGAGGTCTCATAGTCGATCTCGGTGCCGATCAGGAACATCTGCGCCATCGGCGCGATCATCACCCGCGCGCCATCCTGTTCGACCGTCTCATCCATCGGGTTGATTTCGGTCACATAATCCATCGTGTATTCCATGCCCGCACAGCCGCCCTTCTTGACGCCGATGCGCAGGCCTTTCGAGGCCTGCCGTTCCATCAGGCGGGCAATCTGGCGTGCTGCTGCGGGGGTCATGGTGACGGCGGCCTTGCCGGGAATGGCGAACATGGGGGCTCTCCTGCTTTGTCCACAATTTAAGGGTTGGGAAGGGAAATTCCAAGCGGTGCCAGCAACAGAACCGTCAGATGCGCCGCTGCGATGGCCCAGCCGAACGAGGCCAGCGTGCCGATGATGACATATTCGCTGACCGCCCGGTCATTGCCGACCGTGCCGAAGCGCAGCACCGATTTCGCCGCGATCAGGAAACCGATGCCCGCTGGTTGCCCGGTCAGCACCAGCAGGAAGATCAGCCCGCGTTCCAGCAGACCGATGGCCTGCCCGGCATTCAGCAGCCCTTCGGACGGGCGGGGCATATCGCCCGGCGGGCGGTCCTGCGCCAGCCGCGACAGATCGGCCGACCATGGCGCCATCAGAAAGCCAACGGCAAAGCCGCCCGCCCGTGTGGCAAGGATCAGCCCCGCCAGCAGCGCCATAAGGCCCGGCAGCAGCGTCAGGTCTGGCAGGAAAGCGGGCGGCGACTGCCCCCAGAGCCCGGCGGCGTAAAGCCCCGGCACGGCCAGTGCGACGACCGCCAGCGTCAGCAGATGCAGCGCCTGATCGGCCAGAAAGACCGAAAGCGGCCCCGCCCCGAACCGATGGGCATGGCGGGGGGCAAGATGGGTGCGGATCAGATCAATCAGCAGATGCAGCACCGCCAGCGCCAGAAGCGCCGGATGCAGACTGCCCGTCGTGACGATCGCCGTGACCAGCACGATCACCCCATGGGCCAGCATCGGCACGCTGCGATGCTTGGCTGCAACCATGGCGCGGGTCTGAAAGATGAAATCGGCAAGGACATGCGCCAGAAGCAGGGCGGCAAAGGTCTCGGTCATCGGGCGTGCTCCGTCTGGGAGTGAGAGTGGAAACTGTCCGCCCAGAGGTCGAGTGCCTGACGGATGGTCTGGAATCCTGCAGCGGTAAGGCGGGCATTGACGGCTTGCGTCGAAACGCCAAGCCGTTCGGCGATATCGGATTGAGTCGCGACGGCGGGGGACAGCGCGAATGAAACGGCATTTGCCTGTTCCACGCTCCACCGCGTCGCGCGTTCGGCGATCAGCAGGCAGGTTGCCCTGTGCAGCGGCGTGACGCCCGCGCCCGAGACTGACAGCCAATGGCCGCGCGGCATCTCGTCCAGTGCGCGCCCGGAATGGATAAAGGCCGTGCCGCGCGCATCCGACAGATCGGTGGTTCCGGCAAAGGCAATGTCGCCGATGCCGATGGAAATGCGGGTGGCAAGGGTGTCTTCGCTGGTCCGCAAGCAGGCGAAAAGATAAAGTGCCGCCGTCAGAACACGCTCAGGGCTGTACAGGATCGCGTGCCAGCCATCGCCCCGGAACCGGGTGAAGCGGGAGGGCTGATGCGGCTCCCAGGGCCAGCCTTCGATTTGCTCGAAAAGCGATTCCAGATTTTCGAATGTGCGCTCGACTTCCCGATCAGACGCGCCGGTCGCGCGGATCAGATCGCCCGTCAGGACGCATCGGGGCTGGAACGGGTCATGCTTTGACATGCGGCAAGCCTAACAGATGGCTGCTGCCAATCAATCCCTAAGGGTTGAATCCCTGATTTCAATGCCTGAGGGTTGATCCTGGATGCGGGGCAGGGTCACAGGAAGCCGCAGGCCGCAGGCCGCAGGTTTCAGGCCGCAGGTTTCAGGCCCATGGGGTCCCGGTCTGCAGGCCTTCATAAGGCGCAGGCCTCTGGCCTACATGAAACCCAGTTCCAGCCGCGCCTCATCCGACATCATGTCCATGCCCCAAGGGGGTTCGAAGGTCATGCCGACATTGACCTGCTTGATGCCCGCAAGCGGTTCTACCGCATCGGCAACCCAGCCCGGCATCTCACCGGCGACAGGGCAGCCCGGGGCGGTCAGGGTCATCATGATCTCGACCTCATTCTCGGGCGAAATCTCGATCGTGTAGACAAGACCCAGATCGTAGATATTCACCGGGATCTCGGGGTCGAACACGGTGCGGCAGGCCTCCACGATCTGATCGTAAAGCGGGTGGTCGGTGGTGGAGGGCTTGATGAGGGGCGTACCCTCAATCCGGTCCTGCGGCTGGTTCATCGCGGCCTCACATTCTATTCCGACTGATTATATAGGAAAACGCGCGCCCTGCGTCCAGTGCGCGCATTCTGTTGATTTCGATTGTTCCATTCTAGCTGCTGGCCGTCCGGCCGGCCTACCGGGGTCATCCACCCGGCAAGGCGCAGACTCAGAACGGAATCTCGTCATCCATATCCGGGCGTCCGCCCGAGGGCGCGCCGCCACCCGAGGACCGGCCTCCGCCGCCGCCGCCGCCCTCATATCCGCCGCGATCATCATAACCGCCGCCACCTCCCGAACTGCCCCCCGATCCACCACCGTCACGCCCGCCCAGCAGGGTCAGTTCGCCCCGGAACTGGCGCAGTACGATTTCGGTCGTGTAGCGGTCCGCGCCCGACTGGTCCTGCCATTTGCGGGTTTCCAGCTGCCCCTCGATATAGACGGTCGAGCCTTTGCGCAGATATTGCTCGGCGATCCTGCCCAATGCCTCATTGAAGATCGCGACCGAGTGCCATTCGGTGCGCTCCCGCCGTTCGCCGCTGGCCTTGTCGCGCCAGTTTTCCGAGGTGGCAATGCGCAGGTTCACGACCTTGCCGCCATTGGGAAAGCTGCGCACTTCCGGGTCGCGCCCGAGATTGCCGATGAGGATGACCTTGTTGACCGATCCCGCCATTATTCCCCCTGTTTTGTCAGCTTTCAGTTCGCCCGCGCCCGGCGATCCGGGGGCGGTCGCCCTCCCTGATACCGGGAACGCAGTTAACAAAGCCTATATCCCCGTGAACCGGGGCGCGCAACCACGCGTCCCGGTTCACGGGGGGCAGGATTGGCGGTCTGCCGCTGCCTGCCCGCTGCCTGCCCGGGGCAGGCCGGAGCCCGCAGATCGGAAATGCTGGCCTTGCGCTGCCGAATCGATATAGTGCGCCGGGTGAAACGAGGTGCGGGTGGTTCATGCGGCGCGTGACGGGTCTGGCGATGGTTTTTGGGCTTCTTGTGGCGGCGGTGCCGGTTGCGATGCCCGGCGTGGCTTCTGCCGAGCCGCTGGTTCTGGGCGGGGCGAAATCGCGCAATGCGATGTTCCGCAGCCAGACGAAACTGCTCGATTCCCGGCTGTCGCGGCAATATGCGGCCTCGGTGCGGCTGCAGCCCAAGGCACCCGATGCAAAATCCGAGACGGTTGCGCGGTTCCGGGGCAGCTATAAGGGCGAATATCTGGACATCGCGAAAGGGGCGGCGCGCAAACATGCGGTTCCCGAGGATCTGTTCCTGCGCCTGGTCCAGCAGGAATCAGGCTGGAACCCCGGTGCGGTGTCGCACAAGGGGGCCACGGGTCTGGCGCAGCTGATGCCTGATACGGCGCGTCTGCTGCGGGTCAAGATCGACGATCCGCATCAGAATCTGGAAGGCGGCGCGCGCTATCTGCGCATGATGTATGACCGCTTCGGAAGCTGGCGACTGGCGCTTGCCGCCTATAATGCCGGGCCTGCGGCGGTAGAAAAGCATTCCGGCATCCCGCCCTATGCCGAAACCAAGAATTACGTGAAGGTCGTTCTGGGCAGTTGAGCCTTGGGGGCCTGCCGCCATGCGGATGCAAAAAAGGGGGCCGCACGGCCCCCTTTTCCAATACCGGCCCGTTTCCTGTTCCGGCCCGTCGATGCGTTTTGTCAGACCAGCGCACCATCCGCCGCGATGCGTGTCTTGCCGCCCAGATAGGGGTGCAGCGCTTCGGGCAGATCGACCGAGCCATCCTCGTGCTGGCCGTTTTCCAGCACCGCGATCAGCGTGCGGCCCACGGCCAGCCCCGACCCGTTCAGCGTATGAACGAATTCGGGCTTGCCCCCGGCCTCAGGCCGGTAGCGGGCATTCATCCGCCGGGCCTGAAAATCGCCGCAGACAGAAACCGAACTGATCTCACGATAGGTATTCTGGCCGGGCAGCCAGACCTCCAGATCATGCGTCTTGGTCGCACCGAAGCCCATATCGCCGGTGCACAGCACCATCACGCGATACGGAAGGCCCAGTTTCTGCAGAATCGCCTCGGCGCAGCCGGTCATGCGGTCATGTTCCGCAAGGCTGGTCTCGGGCGTGGTAATCGACACCATCTCGACCTTTTCGAACTGGTGCTGGCGCAGCATCCCCGATGTATCCTTGCCCGCCGATCCGGCCTCGGACCGGAAACACTGGGTCAGGGCGGTCATGCGCAGGGGCAGTTGTGCGGCCTCAAGCGTTTCACCCGCGACCGTATTGGTCAGCGTCACCTCGGAGGTCGGCACCAGCCACCAGCCATTCGTCGTCTGATAGCTGTCTTCGGCGAATTTCGGCAATTGGTTGGTGCCATACATCGCCTCGGATTTCACCAGAACCGGGGTCCATGTCTCGGTCAGCCCATGTTCGGAAACATGCGTGTCCAGCATGAACTGCCCCAGCGCGCGGTGAACGCGCAGCACCGCGCCGCGCAACAGCACGAAACGCGATCCTGACAGCTTGGCGGCGGTCGCGAAATCCATGCCCGGCATCGCACCCGCGATCTGGAAATGCTCCAGCGGGCGGAAAGCAAAGTCGCGCGGGGTTCCCCAGCGGCGCAGTTCCACATTTCCCGTTTCATCCGCGCCTTCGGGCACTTCCGGCAGCGGCGCATTGGGAAGCGCTTCCAGCAATTCGCGCAGCCGCGCATCCTCGGCCGCCGCTTCCTCATTCAAGAGCGCGATCTCGGCCTTTTTCTCGGCGACAAGCCCGCGGAGGCGGTTGAACTCCTCGTCATTGCCGGCGGCCTTGGCGGCCCCGACATCGCGCGAGGCGGCATTCTGCGCCGCTGTCGCGGTTTCGGCGGCAAGGATCTTCGCGCGGCGTGCGGCGTCGATGGCCAGGATCTCGGATGACAGCGGGGCCAGACCGCGACGGGACAGGGCCGCATCAAAAGCGGCGGGGTTTTCGCGGATTGCGCGGATATCGTGCATCATGGCCTCCTGATCTGGGTGCCCCGATATGCCCCATCATCCGCCCAAGGGAAAGTGGGCACGCAGTGGGGCCGGGTTTCAGCCGCGCAGAACGGGGGCAGGGTCGTCTTCTGTTCCGGCCCTTACGCCTGCCGCAGGGTCAAAACGCGGTCAGCCCTGATCCTTCCAGTCGGGATCGCGCTTTTCCAGAAAGGCGCGGATCCCCTCATCCGTGTCACGCCAGAGCATGTTTTCCACCATCACCGCGCCGGCATGGGCATAGGCGCGGTCCAGCGGCAGGCCCATCTGGTCATAGAAACCGCGCTTGCCGGTCCGTACCGCCGCGCCCAGCTTGGCCGCCACAGTGTCGGCCAGTGCAGCCGTCTCATCCTCCAGTGCCTCGGGCGGGACCACGCGGTTGATCAGCCCGATTTCCGCCGCACGGGCCGCCGGGATAAAGGCGCCGGTGGTCAGCATCTCGAAGGCCAGTTTGGCGGGCACATTGCGCGTCAGCGCCACCATGGGGGTGGAACAGAACAATCCGATATTGACGCCGTTCACGCCGAACCGTGTTCCTTCGGCCGCCACGGCCATGTCGCAGGAGGCAACAAGCTGGCACCCTGCGGCGGTCGCGATGCCATGGACCTGCGCGATGACGGGCTGGGGCAGGGTGACGATGGCCTGCATCACATCGGCACAGCGGTCGAACAGATCCTTGAACGCCGCCGCCCCGCCATCCGCTGCCTGCCGGGCGGCCTGCATCTCTTTCAGGTCATGGCCCGCGCAGAAACAGCGCCCCGCCCCTTTCAGCACCACGACGCGGATCTGCGCATCCGCATGCAGCCGGGCCAGTTCATTGGCCATGGCCTCCAGCATGGCATCGGACAGCGCATTCAGGCTGTCGGGGGTGTTCAGTGTCAGATGCGCCACAGCGCCCCGGTCCTCACGCAAAAGCATTGCGGTCATGGCAGTCTTCCTTACCCTGTCGGCGGATTGCTCCGGACCATCTGGCCGGGGTGCAGGATGGATTGCAAGGGGGCCGCATGGACCGGATCGCCAGCCCGATGATGGACTGCGCTGCGCTGACCGAATTCCTGCAGCGGGAATTCGCGCAGGTGGCCGATGATTTCGAGGTTCTGGCCGTGACCGCGACCGGGGTCGATATCCGGCTGCGCGTGGCAGGGCGTCATCTGCGGCCGGGGGGGACGGTTTCGGGGCCCGCGATGTTCGCGCTGGCCGACGTCGCGCTCTATCTGGCAATCCTGTCGCGGATCGGGCCGGTGGCGCTGGCCGTGACCACGAATTGCGCCATCGACTTCATGCGCCGCCCTGCCGCCGGGCGCGACCTGATCGCCGAGGCGCGGTTGCTGAAACTGGGGCGCGTGCTGGCGGTCGGCGATGCGCTGATCCGCAGCGAGGGCGAGGACGCCCCGGTCGCGCGCGCGGGACTGACCTATTCGATCCCGCCCGGGGCGTGACCCTGTAGATAGGCCCGCCCGCGGCGTGACCCTATAGATGGGATAGTCCGGGGACGCGGTGCCAAGGGATCGGCAAAACCCGGCAGCGGCGGCAGGGCAGGGGGCTGCCCCGCGCGCGCCTTCAGTCCTTGTTGCGCGTGAAGGTTCCCTCGATCTGCGCACCACTTTCGATCGAAAGAGTCTTATAGGTGATCTCGGCCGTGACCTGTGCCGCCGAACGCAAGGTCAGCCCCGTTGTCTCTATCCGGCCATTGAGCCGTCCGCGCAGATCTACGGTTTCGGCAGTGACCTTGCCCTTGACCACGCCTTCATGACTCAGCAGCAGCGTCCCGGCAGTGATCGAACCGTCCACCTCGCCCATCACCTCGACCGCGCCGGTGCAACTGATATCGCCGGTGATCCGCAGATCAGCCGCAAGAACGGATTTCCCCGCATTGGCCCGGGGCCGGGCGGCGGTGCTGTCATCGGGCTTGGGGGCGGTGGTCATGGGAGGATCCTCATTCTGGGGCGACACGATACGAAAGACGCGCGGAAAGCTTTGGGTCGCGCGGGCGGGGCGGCATCATGCCGGTGGAACAGGCCGATAGAAGGCCGACAGCCGCAGATGGGTCAAGTGGACAGTTGCCGCGATGACCGGATTCCCGCCGAAAGACCGGGATTCGGCCCGATTTGTCGATATCCGCCCGCAAAGCGCATGAGATTCGCCGGTGATTCCCCGGGTCTGGTCCTGTGAGCGGCACGATTCGTAGCGCCCGTCCTGCCTGCGGCCCCAAAATGCCGCCTTCATGGTCGCCCCCATCCGGCGCAAACCCCAAGGAACAAAGGGCCGGGCGACAGGGAGGGGAAAAAAATCGCCGGACGGGCACTTTTTCTGCTTGCAGGTTTTTTGTTGTGGGCCTAGATACCGCCTCACCGAAACGGAGACGGTCGGAAGCGGCGGTTGAGGGGACGGGCAGCGACGGAAGTTGCTGAGAACAATCAGGAGGCAAGGC
>NZ_JAESVN010000006.1 GCF_016765775.1 Szabonella alba
CAGTGCCATCCGTCGGATCGGTGCCATCGGTCGGATCAGTGCCATCCGTCGGATCGGTGCCATCCGTCGGATCCGTGCCGTCGGTCGGATCGGTGCCATCCGTCGGATCAGTGCCATCCGTCGGATCGGTGCCGTCCGTCGGATCAGCATCATCGTCGTCGCTGCCAAAGGCTATCAGGCCCGCGCCCAGACCTGCGGCGCCAAGGGCGATCATCTCATCAGTGTTGAGCATCCCGGTCCCCGCCCCTTCAGGGTCTTCCCCGGGGACGGGATTGATGACCGTGCCATCCCCCAGAACCAGCAGATGTGGTTCACCATTGGCGGCGGGCTGGTAGAAGCCATTGATCCGGATCGCTTCCCCGCTTTTCAACTCCACCACAAGATCGTCGCCGGATTTGGCATACTGCTGAATATCTGCCCTCAGGGCGTGAATCGGCACATCCTTGATCGTGCCTGCCTGAATTACGTTTTGTGCCATTGCGCGCTCCAGTATTTGGTCCCCTCGGGGAAGGTCCGAATGATGGGGCCTGCGGCCAACAACATCCAATAGTATGCATGCTATATACATACTATTGGATGTGTCAACTGAGTCGCAGGCCACGCCGCCTGCTGCCGCCGATCCGCGTGCAGGGTTGCGTCGAAGGGCGCGCGGAGGGTTTTGGCGGAAATCAACATCCATTGCAGGACGGCCAGATAATGACGCCAGTCGTAAATCGACTTTGGTGGCAGCTTGTGACTGCGTTCGATCACGCGCGTATGTTCGCGCAGGATGTTGCCCTCGGCCGCAACGACCAGCCGGTCGGGATGCCAGAGCTTGAACTGGTCACAAAGATCTTGGGGCTGCTCTATCGACAGGCTCAAATCTACAGTCGTCAGGGTGTGGCCTTGACCGTTCGAACCTCACCGATTGGGTCGGTCGGGCCGCCTTCGAACTCCGCACCGTTTATACCGCGCTGATGGCCGATCTGAAGTGGCCACAGAACTGTTCATGGATGTGACCCGTGCCCCCAGTCCTTGACCCCGGGGGTAGAAAGACCAAGTCGGGATACTTCTGGGCCTTGGCCCGCGATGACCGGCCCTGGGGTGGCACGGCACCGCCGAGCGTGCCCTTCACCTATGCCTTTGGCCGGGGCGGGCAGCATGCCGAGCGCATCTTGCAAGGCTTCGGCGGCATCCTGCACGTCGATGGCTATGCCGGTTACAACTTGCAGGTCGGACAGGTAAGCCTTGTCGACTGCATCCTTGAAGAGAAGGCTCTTGCTGCGCGCGAGGATCAATGCCGTCCGTGCCGCCTTACGCTCTTCAGCCGGGTCAATTCCTTGACGAATGCTGTCTTTGGCTTCACGAGCGCGCTCCCGTGCCATCGCGAGAGACTTCCGGGAATGCGCCCAACCCGATCTCTCTGCGGCGCCCACCAACCAAGACCCCAAGCATCCAGTTTCGGGCACCAGTGGGGGTGATCTGCAGGGCCAGACCTGAAACGCCACCGACCGGAAACAGGACGTTACGCCCGCGCCCGGGATGCACCAGACGTTTCACTTCGAGCGCCGAAAGTTCCTTGGCAATCCATGGCAAAATTCTTCCCCACATTAAGGGTACGAGCATATGCGACATGTGGCAACGGCCTACGACGCGCGGGATCTCAAATATCTATAAAAACTAAGTATTTGTCTACTAGATGCGACAGGACGCAATGGAAAATTGGCTGCCTCCGGGTTCCGCCATTTCTCCCTCAGTCCCTTGCAGACGGTCGTCTGGAATTCTCCGGATTGGCAACGCCTATGGGCTTTCCGCCATGGACATGTTCCGGGATTTTGGTGGAAGGCACGCAATGTGCACAAGCTGACGCAGGAAGATGAATCCTGAAGGTCAGGCTGCGGCTTCAGTCCCTTATAGCGATGACTATATCGCAGTGCCTGACCCACAGCGCCAGGTCTTCATCGCGATCAGAGGATAAGGGCCTGCCCTGCCCCCTCCCGATCAGACAAGCGTCAGACCCGCCCCCTCGACCGTCTCACCGATCACCGAGGCTTGGGCGAACCCGTGGCGGTGGAACGTGTCGCGCACGGCGTCAAGGCTTTCGGGTGCGCAGGCCACCAGCAATCCGCCGCTGGTCTGCGGGTCGCTCAGCAAGGCGCGGTCGGTTCCGGTCAGACCGTTCAGATCGACCTCATCGCCATAGCTGGCCCAGTTCCGCCCCGAGGCGCCGGTGACATGGCCCGCTTCGGCCAGCGCCCGCACCCCGGGCAGCAGCGGAACGGCGGCCCAGTCCAGCCGCATTGCGCAACCCGATCCGCGTGCCATTTCAAGTGCATGGCCCGCCAGACCGAAGCCGGTCACATCCGTCATCGCATGGACACCGTCGATCCGGGCAAGTTCAGGGCCGGGCGTGTTCAGCCGCGTCGTGCTGTCGATCATCGCGCGATAGCCCTCCGCATCCAGCAGCCCCTTTTTCAGGGCCGAGGAATAGATGCCGATGCCCAGAGGCTTGCCCAGCACCACCACATCGCCGGGCCGCGCGCTGCGGTTGCGCTTGACCTGTGCGGGATCGACCAGACCCAGCGCGACAAGGCCGTAAATCGGTTCAACAGAATCGATGGTATGCCCGCCCGCGATGGGAATGCCCGCCGCACGACAGGCCTCGGCCCCGCCATCCAGCACCGCGCGGATCGTTGCGGGCGACAGCACATTGACCGGCATCCCGACCAGCGCCAGCGCGAAAATCGGTGTCGCCCCCATCGCATAGACATCAGAAATTGCATTGGTCGCCGCGATCCGCCCGAAATCGCGCGGATCATCGACCACCGGCATGAAAAAATCCGTTGTCGCCACCACGGCCTGCCGGTCGTTCAGCTGCCAGACAGCGGCATCATCTGATGTCTCGATGCCGACAAGCAGCTCTGCCGGGACCGGCAGTGCTGCCGACCCGCGAAGGATCTCTTCCAGAACGCCGGGGGCGATCTTGCAGCCACAGCCGCCGCCATGGGCAAGCGAGGTCAGGCGCGGTTCGGTCATGGCATCTCTCCGTCAGGGTTTCGAAAGCGCCGCGATGTCGCGGACAAGGGTTGCGGCAAGCCCCTTCAGGGCCTCGGGGTCCAGCGCGGCCGCTTCGACCCGGATCGCATCACCGTCAATCCGCTTGCGGCTGCGCGCATAGGCCGGATCGTAATGCCATGTCATGAGGTCTGCGGCGAGTGTTTCAAAATCGCCTGCGGCGATCAGGCCATGCCAGCCCTCGATCCGCGTTGCGGGCTGATAGGGGCGCAACCGGTCCACGGCCCGGGCCAGAAGCGCGGAATCGGCCGTCATATCGGCATAGCTGCGCGCGAGATAGCGCGCGCGGGTGCGGCGTTCCGCCATGATCTCGATACGCGGCGCATGGCGCATGGCCTGCAGCAGCGGACCGGGCAATTTGATCCGCCCGATCATGCCGCTTTCGGCCTCGATCACCACGGGGCGGGCCGGGTCAAGCACATCACAGGCCATGGCAAGCTGCCCCTCAAACCCGGTCTGGCAGGGCTGCACCCCCATGGAACCGAAGATCGACCCGCGATGGTTCGCCAGCGCCTCAAGATCCAGCACCTGTGTGCTCATGCCGCGCAGCAGATGCAGAAGTTCGGTCTTGCCGCTGCCGGTATTGCCGTCCAGCAGAACGACCGGCGTTGCAAAGGGCCGTTCATACAGCGCCCCCAGCACCAGACGGCGCCACGCCTTGTAGCCGCCGCTGATGGTTTCGGCCCGCCAGCCGATCTGCCCGAGGATCGTCGCAAACGACCCCGACCGTTGCCCGCCGCGCCAGCAGTAAACCAAGGGTCGCCAGCCCCCGGGCCGGTCGATCAGCACCTCTTCGATATGGCGCGCGGCATTGCGCGCGACCAGCGCCGCCCCGATCTTACGGGCATCGAAGGGGGAAACCTGTTTGTAGATGGTGCCGACCCGCGCACGTTCCTCATCATCCAGAACCGGCAGGCTGATTGCCCCGGGAAGATGGTCCTGCGCATATTCTGACGGGGAACGGACGTCGATCACGTCATCGAAGCCAAGCTGACGCAGGTCAGAAAGAGCGGTGAGTGTGACTGGCATGCGTGGGGCGATCCGATCTATGGGGCAGTCCTAGCCCAGCGGATCACAGCTCGCCAGCGAAAACACCGATGCGTAAAGCGTGCAGATCAATGCGGCGGGACCGCATGGTTCATGCGGATCCTGGCCTGTGATCCCGGGCTGCGATCCCGCCCCATTCTCGCCCCATCCCGGCCCCGTCACCGAAAAGGCGCATCCCCGCCCTTCCCATCCGACCGCCGGTTGCCAATGCGCGCGGGATTTCCTATTTTCCGGGCCGAGGACGACCTCACCATCATGGTCATCATTCGGGACGGCCCGGTATCAGGAGATCAGCCTATGGCCTGGATCTTTCTTTTCGCCGCCGGGATCCTTGAAATCGTCTGGGCCTATTCGATGAAGCGCTCGGACGGCTTCACGCTTCCCACCCCGACCGTCATCACCATCGTCACGATGATTGCCAGTTTCGCACTGCTGTCCGTGGCGATGAAAACGCTGCCGCTGGGCACGGCCTATACGATCTGGACGGGCATTGGCGCAGTGGGGGCCTTCGTCGTCGGAATCACCGTTCTGGGAGAGGCCGTCACCCCCGCCCGGATCATCGCGGCCCTTCTGATCGTCAGCGGCATCGTGTTGATGAAGCTGGCCAGCCCGCATTGAACCGTCATCGCGGAAAGGGCCGACCGGGCATCCCGCGCGGGGTCCGGTCCGCCCCTGACGCCGTGATGACGGTCAAATTCATTTGACGCGCCACTTGCGCGGTTTCAGACTCTGCGCCATGCGGTGCCGGTTGCTCTTCCTTTTTCTGCTCTGCCTTCCTCTGCCTGTCCGGGCCGGGACGGCACAGGATCTGCTGGCGGAAACCTTCCTGCTGGCCCAGACCGCGATGAGCAGCGCCGCCGGGCAGGCGCTGTCCCAGATCGGGCAGCGTGCCGCCGCGGGCGACGGGGTTCTGGCCGATCTCTTGCGCGACCGGCAGGCGGTGGAAAAGCAGCTTGCCGATACCGAAACCGCGCTGACCGATCCCGCTGCGGACCCTGTTCATCTGACCGGTGAGGCCGAGGCCCTTGCCGCAAGGATCCGTGAGATCGACACAAGGATCGGCACGGAATTCCCGCGTTTTGCCGATCTGACCCGCCCACGCCCCGCCCCACTGACCGAGGTGCAGGCGCTTCTGGATGCCGATGAGGCGCTGATCCTGATGTTTTCCGGCGCAGAAAAGACCTTTGTCTGGGCCGTCACAGCCAAGGCCGCCGCATGGCATGCAGTCAGCACCGACCCCGCGACACTGGCAGATGTGGTGGCCCGCCTGCGCGAAACGCTGGATCCGGCCTCGGCCCCGGTCCGGGCGGCGGCGGCACTGGATAGCGGATTCGCGCCCTCTGCCGCTGCCTTTCCGCGCGATCTGGCCTGGCGGCTGCATGCCTTTCTGCTGGCCCCGCTGATGCCGGTTTTCGGCACGGCACGGCATGTCTATATCGTGCCGGACGGCCCGCTTTCCGCGATCCCTTTTGCGCTTTTGCCCACAGAACCGCCCGAGGGCGCGGATGACGACCCGGCCGCCATGCGTGCCACACCCTGGATGATCCGCCAGCATGCGCTGACGGTGCTGCCCGCCGTTGACAGCCTGCGGGTGATCCGCGACCTGCCGCCGCCCGATGCGGGCAGACGGGCCTTCATGGGCTTTGGCGATCCCGATTTCGGCGGCACGATGCAGGTGGCCGGTCTGACGCAGGATCTGGCACAGGGGCCGGGTGTGATGCGCGGCGGGCTGGCCGATCCCGACCAGTTGCGCGCGCTGGCCCCACTGCCCCAGACCCGTCGTGAACTGCGCGCCATTGCGGCAACGCTGGGGGCAGCGCGTGAGGATGTGGTGCTGGGAATGGCGGCCACGGAACGCGCGGTGAAAAGTGCCACCCTGTCGGATCGCCGGGTGCTGGCCTTCGCGACCCATGGCCTGCTTTCGGGGGAAATCCGGGGGCTGGATGAACCGGCACTGGTCCTTTCCCCCCCCGACCGCCCGGATGCGGCGGATGACGGGCTGCTGACCGCCTCGGAAATCGCGGACCTGAACCTTGATGCGGATTGGGTCATCCTGTCGGCCTGCAACACCGCCGGAGGGGAGTCACCGGGGGCCGAGGGGCTTTCAGGACTGGCGCGGGCCTTTCTGTTTGCCGGGGCGCGCGCGGTGCTGGTTTCGCACTGGCCAGTGCGCGACGATGCCGCAGCACGGCTGACGACCGAGGCTTTCGCGCGACTGGCCTCGGGCCGGGCGACGGGCAAGGCCGAGGCGCTGCGCCAGTCGATGCTGGCGCTGATGGAAGATGACAGCGACCCGACACTGGCGCACCCGGCGGCATGGGCGCCCTTCATCCTTGTCGGAGACGGGCGATGATGGGACCACCCGCGATGACTCGAAAACGGGCGATGACCGCCGTTCTGCCCCGCTGTCTGCCGCTGCTGCTGGCGCTCTGGCTGGCCTCGGTCCCGGGCGGCAACGGGCGGGCCGATGCGCAGACAATGGCCATGCCCGACCCCTATGCGGTCATTGACGGGCTGTCGCCCTTTATGGAGACGGGCGACATGGAAGGCGCATGGCGCTATCTGGACCGGTCCATCCGTGAGGCGCGGCGGTTGGGGCCGCTGTCGCCCGATTGGGCGCTGGTCTTTGCGATGCTGGCCGACAGTATCCGCAATATCGGTGAAAACCCCGCCTATGCGCTGCAGATCACCGATCAGGGGCTGGATCTTGCCCGTCTGGGCGGCGCGGATTACGCCAATGAGGCGGCAGCATTGGAAGTATCGCGTGCCTATGCGCTGGCCGATCTGGGCCGCATGGCCGAGGCGGTGGAAACCGCCACGCTGGCCCTGCCCGCGCTGCGCGCAACCTTTGGCGATCAGGCAGCGGATGATCTGGAAAGCTATGCACGCGACTGGGCGCAGGGCGATCTGACGATCTTCAACACATCGGCGCTGGTGCTGGCTCGCCGCGCGCTGGACGGGGCCGAGGCCGCCTTTGACCGCGGCGACCATATCGCCGCCCTGACCGCCGCCGCCCGCGCCGATCTGCCCGAGGGCGCGGGCTTCGATCCTGGGGAAACCGCGCTGTTGCGGGCCGAGGCGCTGGCGCTGTCGGGGCGCGCGCTGTTTCTGATGGGACGCCTGCCCGAGGCCAGCGCCACGCTGGACGAGGCGGCGGCGCAGGTGCTGCATCCCGGCTGGCAGACGGGCGATGTCCGCTGGCGCCAACCGCCGCCGCAGGATCCCGCATCACGCGCCCGCCTGACCGAACTTTTCTTCTGGCATGCGCGCGGATCAATTGCCGCCGGACAAACCGATGCGGCGGACCCCGCGCTGCGGATTGCCGGAACGCTGAACGACCGCGCCGCATGGCGGGTGACGCTGCTGCTGCCGCAGGTCCAGATCGCACAGGCCAAGGGCGATGCCGGTGCCGCCGACCGCCTGCTGGCCCGCGCCGAAGCCGAGGCAAAGGCGCAGGGGGACGCCGACTATGCCACGCTGATGCGGTTTTACCGCGCCAACAATCAGGCCGCGATGGCCCCGACCTGGGAAGCGGTCGACCTTGCGGGTCTGGAACGGGCGACCGAGGCGGCACTGATCGCCGCCGCCGCCGGGCCGTCCTCGATCAGTCCCGATTTCATCCGCACCGAGGCGGCCGGGTTCCTTGCGGGCGCGGGTGCGCATGAAAAGGCCCTGCATCTGTTGCGCGGCATCGACAGCACTGCCCCCGCCCGCACGCAACAGGACCGGCAGGAACGCAGGCAGCAGGCCGAGATCCACCTGGGATCGGCCCATGCCATTGCCAGCCGCGACCCGGACGCCTTCTGCCCGGATGTCGAGGGGCTGGGCTGCGTGATCTACAGCCGCGCCCGCGACTGACCGGCCCCCGGGCGCGCAGGTGCCTAACCGGGGATGATCTCGAATTTCACCACATCGACCATGCCGCGATCGGTGATCTTCAGCGCCGGGATCACTGGCAGCGCCAGAAAGGCCAGTTGCAGGAAAGGTTCCTCCAGCGTGACCCCAAGGCCGCGCGCGGCGGCGCGCAGATCGACCAGCCGTTCGCGCACGACCTCAAACGGGTCAAGGCTCATCAGCCCTGCGACCGGCAGCGCCAGTTCCGCCAGCACCCGCCCCCCGGCGGCGACGACAAAACCGCCCTCGATTTCCGAAAGCCGGTTCGCGGCCAGCGCCATATCGGCGTAATCCACCCCCACCACCGCGATATTGTGATGGTCATGGCAGACGGTCGAGGCGATGGCCCCGGCCTGCAATCCGAAGCCGCGCACGAAACCATTGGCGATATTGCCGTTCCTGCCGTGACGTTCGATCACCGAAATGCGGATCAGGTCGCGGGCCGGATCGGGGCGCTTGTCGCCGCCCTCGGGTTCGATGTCTTCGCGCAGATGATCGGTGATGATCTTGCCTTCGACGATCCCGATCACATCGGTCGCGCTGCGGTTGCCGGGGCTGCGGAAATCCTGCGCTGTCACCCGCGGCGCGCGCACCGAATTGCGCCCGACCGGCGCAAGGGCGGGCCGCGCGGCAAAGGCCGCCGCATCCACCACCCGCCCGCCCGCCAGCACCAGCCGCGCATCGCAGGCGGCCAGATCCGCCACAGCCACGATATCGGCCCGCTTGCCCGGCGCGATCTGGCCGCGATCCTTCAGCCCGAACGCCTCGGCCGCCGAAAGGCTGGCCGCGCGATAGGCGGCCAGTGGCGGAGTGCCCAGCGCGATCAGCCGCCGGATCATGTAATCCAGATGGCCATGTTCGCCGATATCCAGCGGATTGCGGTCATCGGTGCACAGGCACAGATAGGCCGATGTCGCCTCGGTCAGCACCGGCTGCAGCGCCTCCAGATCCTTGGAAACCGATCCTTCGCGGATCAGCACCCGCATCCCCTTTTGCAGCTTTTCCAGTGCTTCGGCCGCCGTTGTCGCCTCATGTTCGGTGCGGATACCGGCGGCGATATAGGCGTTCAGGTCACGCCCCGTCAGTTGCGGGCAATGGCCGTCGATATGACCGCCCGCAAACAGGCGCAGCTTGTCCATGGCGCCCGGATCACGATGGATGACGCCGGGATAATTCATGAATTCCGCAAGGCCGATGGCCGAGGGATGCCCCATCAGCCCCGCGATATCCGACGCCCCAATCTCGGCCCCGGCGGTTTCCATATCGGTCGAAGGCACGCAGGAGGACAGTTGCACCCGCAGATCCATCAGCAGATGGTGGCTGGCCTCCTGAAACCAGCGGATGCCGTCCACTCCGATGACATTCGCAATCTCATGCGGATCGCAGATCGCGGTGGTGACGCCGCGCGGGGTCACGCAGCGATCAAATTCATGCGGGGTGACAAGCGAGGATTCGACATGCAGATGCGTGTCGATAAAGCCCGGCACCAGCGTCAGGCCGGAAACGTCGATCACCCGCGCGGCCTCATATCCCGCACCGATGCCCACGATCACCGCGCCGCAGATCGCGACATCGCCCGGGATCATCGCGCCTGTCACAAGGTCGAAAACCTGCCCGCCGCGCAGCACCAGATCGGCCGGCACATCGCCCCGCCCTGCCGCGATCCGCCGTTCGAGTTCATCCATCGCCAAGGTCTCCATCCTTTGCGCCAGCAAAGCAGGAAAACGGGCCGAAGGTCCAGCCCGGGCAAAGCAGGGGGGCCAGCCCCCCTGACCCCCCGGGATATTTCCGGACAGAAAAAGGGGGGCGGGCGGCGCATTGCTTGCCCTTGCGCGCTTGCGACCCCAGTATAAGGAGCCAAGACCGGAGAAATCATGTCTGCCCCCTTTGTCTTCGACAACAGCTATGCCCGCGATCTTGAAGGATTCTATACGCTCTGGCCCGGGGCAGTCGCGCCTGCGCCGCGCATCCTGCGGCTGAACACCGAACTTGCGCAGGAACTGGGTCTGGACCCTGCGGCGCTGGATGCCGAGGTTCTGACCGGCAGCCGCGCGCCCGAAGGGGCCCAGCCCCTTGCCATGGCCTATGCGGGCCATCAGTTCGGCGGGTTTTCCCCGCAGCTGGGCGATGGGCGCGCGATCCTGCTGGGCGAGGTGATCGACAGCAAGGGCGCGCGGCGCGACATCCATCTGAAGGGTTCGGGCCGCACGCCGTTTTCGCGGGGCGGCGACGGCAAGGCGGTGCTGGGGCCGGTCCTGCGCGAATATCTGATCGGTGAGGCGATGCAGGGCCTTGGCATCCCCACAACCCGGGCGCTGGCCGCCTGCACCACCGGCGAACAGGTGCTGCGCCAGAACGGGCCGGAACCGGGCGCGGTGCTGGCACGCGTCGCCGCCTCACATCTGCGGGTCGGAACGTTCCAGTTCTTTGCCGCACGGCGTGAGGTGGACCGGGTGGCGCAATTGCTGGATTATGCGATTGCTCGCCATGACCCCGATCTTGCTGGAAAAACCGCCAGCATTTCGGACAGGGCCTTGGCCTTTCTGGGCCGGGTCACGGCACGGCAGGCCGACCTGATCGCGGCCTGGATGTCGGTGGGGTTTGTCCATGGCGTGATGAACACCGACAATATGACGATTTCCGGTGAGACCATCGACTATGGCCCCTGCGCCTTTCTGGATGCCCATCACCCCGAGGCGGTGTTTTCCTCCATCGACACGCAGGGGCGCTATGCCTTCGGCAATCAGCCGGGGATCGCGCAATGGAATCTTGCGCGGCTGGCTGAAACCCTGCTGTCGGTGATTGCACCCGGGGATGCGGAACAGGCCATTGCCCCGGTGACGGCGGTGCTGGAAGGCTTCCCCGATCTTTACCGCGATGCGTGGTTGCGCCGGATGCGGGCGAAACTGGGGCTTGAACGCGCGATGGCGGGGGATGAAGCGCTGATCACCGGCCTCCTTGACCTGCTGACCGCCCATGGTGCCGATTTCACCCGGTCCTTCCGGGCCCTGTCCGGGGATCGGGCGGTTCTGACCGCGATGATCAGTGACCGGCCCGCGCTGGAGGACTGGCTGGGCCGCTGGCAGCAGCGCGCCGCGCAGGAGGAGGCCCCCCCCGAGGCGCAGGCCGCCCGGATGCGTGCCGCGAACCCGGTCTATATCCCACGCAACCACAAGGTCGAAGAGGCGCTGACCGCCGCCGGTCAGGGCGACATGGCCCCGTTTGAGCGGCTGTTGTCGCTGGTCTCGGCCCCTTTCGATGCGGTGCCCGGGGCCGAGGGCCATGCCCTGCCCGCGCCTGCCGGGTTCGGCCCCTATCGCACCTTCTGCGGGACCTGATCCCGCAATCCGGACCGCGTGTCAGCGCCCGGATTTGTCACGCCAGCTGTCGATCCAGCGGCCGAACCGGCCCCGCGCCGCGCCGGCCCGGTCCTCGACCGCGTCGATACGGTCGCCGATCCGGTCCATGGTCGGGTCGATCGTGCGTTCGCGGAACTGCGCCCACATCCGCCAGAACAGCACAAGGAATCCCGCCACTGTGGTCAGGATCACGATATTGATCCATGGAAAGACCCGCGCATCCGGGCCTTCGACCGGCCAGACCGAAACCGCATTGGGAAAGATCGTGAAAAACTCGTTGCGCCAGCCATAATGCCGGACTGCCACCCATTGCGGGGTCGCATTGGTGGAAATCAGGTTCGTCGCCTGCGCCTGCAGGTTGAAGCTGTTGATCTTGAAATAGGGCGGCCAGCCCCATCCGGTATCCTGATTGCGGTAAACCATCGGCCGGTCATTGGCGCGGAAGGTCTGAATGAAGAAAACATCGTAATTCTGGCCGCTGGAACTGCCCACCTCGGGCGGTGACCAAAAAAATGAGTTTTCGCCGAAATCAATGCGCCGCGTCTCGGTGCCGACGATCCGCACAATATCAACCTGCGGCAAAGTGTAGTGGAAGAACGACAGGACCAGTGTCGCAATCACCGTCAGCAGGGTCCATTTCACATAGCGCATCGGGCCATCCTCAGCCGAAATTCAGAACATAGAGCAACACCAGAAAGACCAGCGTCGGAATGATATAGACCAGCCACAGGAGCTTGCGCCGCAAACCGCCCTGATAGGCGGTCATGCCGGCCTCGATATAGGCATCCCGCTCTCCGGGGCCCTGCGCCGCATCCCATTCCTTTTCAAGTTCCTCACGCCGCAGGGAGCGGGCATAGATCGACAGCAGCACATAAAGCACCGTCATGACGACGAAGCCGATAATTGCCAGACGCACCATCGCAACCATCAGGACCGCTTTCGCAAGGCGCCCCAGGGGCCGACAAGATCGACCATCGTGGGGCTGGGTTTGGGTTCGGGGCGCTCGGCCTCATCCATCCCCGGTTCGGGGCCGAACAGCGCCGCGCGCGCGCCTGCCTTGTCTACCTGATACTCCCGCGCAAGGAAATCCGCGACATAGCCGCGCTTGCGATCCGACCATGTGGCATAGCTGGCGTAGAACAGTTCCTTATGCGTGATGAACATCTGCCGCACATCCAGCGGGGCCAACTGGCTGAGCAGCATGTTCACCAGATCGCGGTCGGCATGGGGGCGCGAGCGCAGCGTGTAGAAATAGGCCGGATGTTCCGAGGTGATGCGCGGCCAGTCGCCCCCCCCTTCAACCCAGGACAGAAGCCGCGCAAGGCCCTTGAATTCATCCGGCAGTGCCGCCCCCAGCCGATGCGCGATCTTGCGCAGATCGGTGCGGGTGGCATTGCCCAGATCAAGCTCCAGCGCCTCGGCGGCATCGACAAGGATGAAATCCATCTTCTGGCGCAGGACGGCCGCACTGTCCATGCCGCGCGCCTTGACGATGGGTTCAACCAGCCCGTTGCGTTCCAGCCAGTCGGCAACCATGTTGCGCATCGACAGATCCATGACCTGACCGACGGGCATTTCGCCAAGGTCTTGAACCGGCCCGACCGAAATCACCGCCGGAGCCTTCACCGTGCGGAAAACATAAAGCCCGCCGAAATGCGAGGTCCAGAAATTCGGCTGCTCAAAACCCATGGCGGGCAGTGAAATCGGCACGCGGGTGACATCGCCGGTGCGCTTGGCCAGACCGATCATCTCGGCGATCAGCAGATCATTGCGCCAGCCATCGGGGGTGCTGCGAAAACGGTCGATCAACTGGCCCAGTTTGGCCGCATCGGCAACATGGCCGCCAATCGTATCGGCCTCGATGGTGATGCGGCGGATATCCAGCAGGCGCGCGGGCGTGTTCATCTCATAGACGGAATTCGCAAGCTCCCCCGCCACGGCATCGCGGGCGGTCAGGGCAAATAACTGCGCCTCATTGGCCTCATAGAACTGGCGCAGAATGCCGCGCGAGGTGGAAAATTTGGCATTCAGCAAGGGCGCGGCCTTCTGCGCCGTGGTCAGCAGGATGAACTGCCGGTTGCAGCCATTGGGGTTGAGATAGATGTCATTGCCCAGCTCATCGCCGATTTCCGGCGAATAGCCGGAAATGTCGATGTGGAAATCGGTCAGTTGCGTCGTCTTGCCGGTCAGGTGTTTCAGCGCACGATTGTAGCGTTCGATGAGGGCGGGGGAGGAGATTTCGACAAGATTGCCGAACATCAGGCCATGCTGGATGAGGCGTTTCATGGGGCCAGCCCATTATTTGCATCCACTTCCATTCGAGCGATTACCCTCTGACAAATCTGGAAAAAATGGTCATCAATTGACGCGAATTCAGCACTATTTTCTTTTTTTGATAAGGCTTCCACCTTCAAATCCAACGCAGAATCCAGCTTCCCAGCCTCAGGATCAGATGAATTGATAAGCAATAAGATCTCAAGTCGTAAAGAAATTAACTGCTCAAGCGCAACTTTTGCACTTTCCCTTGTTATTTGATCCTTGTGACCGCTACTTAACCCAAACGTTAAATCCGCACTAAGTTGGAGTTGAATTGCAGCATAACGGCGCACGGCAGATCGAAACTGCTCAATCTTGACTTTTTTATCATCGAATATCCGAATTTGACGCTGTAGTTCTCTGCTCCTTGCCTGTGACTGGAGATTTGCACGATTAGTGAAATATGCAACCACTCCAGAGGCTATAGCAGTAAGAACCGGCAGACCAACAGCAACTACGATGGCTTGATGCTCAACAACCCAGCTATTTGCGGTCGACCAAAAATCACTCACCCCTTCCCCTCCAGCCACCGCCGCTTGGCCTCTTCCTGCCGTCCGAAATCGCGCACCATGTTCGAAATCGCCACCTCATCCGACTTGTCGGCATAGCGGAATTCCGAATCTGCGTATCGGTTGATCTCCTGAATCACCATTTCCACCGTGATCTTCGTGGTCATGCCCCGGATCATCGCCAGCTTCTCGTCATAGGGTTTGAACAGGAACAGATCGGGGTTTTCCATCCATTCGTCGGGAAGTTCAAAATCCATCGCGCGGACCTTCACCGCATCGGTGATGTTCTTGATCGCGCGGCCGGTAAAGCGCGGATCGGCCTCCTGGATCGCCTTCAGATAGCTGCCGATCTTGGCAATCGTGTCCAGGGGGCCCAGATCGCGGGAAACCCGTTCCCAGACCGCGATCAACCCTTCCTCATGCGGGCGGGAATGGGATTCAAAACTGGCCGACACCGCGCGCTTGATTTCCTGTGCGGCGAACAGCTCATGCGCGCCCAGCGGAATGTCGTGGTTCCGGCCCATCAGCAGCGACAGGATGTCGATGTAATCCTCCCGCGTCTGGGGGCCGTCTACCAGAAATCGCGCCCCTGCCCGCTGGCGCAGGGCGTCATCCACATTCTCGGGGAAGTTCGAAAACATCCCGAAGGTGCAATTGCCGCGCACGACAGTATTCGCCCCGGCAAAAGCCTCCATGAAAACTGCCGTCACCTCCTGCTGGCCCGCGCTGGATTGCCGGTCGCCGCGCTTGCCCGCGATCTGGTCGATATCGTCGATGGTGCCGAAGCCGATCACGGCGGAGTCAAGCACATTGGTGATGAAGGCTTTGGCATTCTGCCCCGATTTGCCCTGATAGCTGTCGATCTGGTCGATGCTGAAATTCTGATAGCGGAACGGATAGCCCGCGACCTTGCAATAGTCATTCAGCAGCCCCGCCATCATCTGGATCAGCGTGGTCTTGCCCGTCCCCGGCGCGCCATCCCCCATGAATGTGAAGATGAATCCGCCCATTTCCGCGAACGGGTTCATCTTGCGGTCGAAATCATAGGCCATCAGCATCTTCGAGAGCCGCAGCGCCTGATATTTGGCGATATGGTTGCCCACCACCTCATGCGGTTTCTTGAAGGTCATGGTCAGCGCCGTGCCGCGCGCCGCGCGGGCAGGCTTGAACCCCGCAATGGTCAGGCCATCGGCCTCAATCCGCCAGCTTGCCCCGACAAAGCCCGCCAGCCGCGCCGCCGTTTCGGCCCGTTGGGCGACCGAGGCCATCAGAAGTTCCGCATAGGCCAGAACGGTTGCCACAAGGCTGCCATCGTCGCTGGCATGGGTGGCGATCATCTGGTCCAGTTCCCAGATCGCGCCATGCAGGGCCAGCGGCGCATTGTCGGTCAGCACCTCATCCACCGTGCCCAGATCGACGGCGCGTTCGCTGGCCTGCGCGGACAGAAGGAAAGCCGCCGCATTGGCAAAGGTGTAAAGCACCGCCAGCGCCTCGGCGGCGAGAAGCTCGGTGAATTCGGCCTTGCGGTCGGCGGCCAGCCGGTTTTCCAGATTGGCCTTCTTCAATTCGGTCAGTGGCGTGGTGCGGGCAAATTCCGCGCCAACGGCCAGCGCGATGGCCAGCGCACGGCGCAGACCCTGCCCGACAGCGGCCTGCACGGGGGAGGTCAGCGGATCATCCTCATCCTTTCCGGCAATCCGGTCCATCAGGCGCACGCCCTCGGCCCGCGCGGTGGAGCGCGTGACCAGCCCCGGCGTGGTGGAGCGGAAGCGCCGCCCCATCGCCGCCACCCCGGGGGAGCGTTCGGGCGCTGTGGCCGCCTGACGCGGGCTGGCGATGCGGGGCGTATGGTCCAGCCCGATCAGCATTTCGGTCGCGGCAGGGTAATGCGCGCGGATATCCTCTTCGCGCAGTTCCATCGTGTCACGCGTCGCCATCGTTACCTCCTGCCGTTGCGGGCTACCGTTGCGGGATGATGCGCCCGCCCGCCCCCACCACGAATTTCCGCACATCCCGGAACCCCGGGGGGTTAAGCTCTGCCAGCGCCTGATAGGGCCGTTCGGGCAGCACGATCATGCGCTCCAGTTTCGTGGCGCCGATATCCTCAAGCCCCTGACCCGCGAAAGGGCTTGAGGCAAAGACCTGACGTTCGGCCGATGAGAACCAGCCGGTCTTGACCGTTTCCACCCGGTCGGACAGCAGATCCTCCACCGTCCAGACCAGCGCCCAGTCCTGCCCCGTGGCAGCCCCGGCATGGGTCAGCACATCCGAGACCGGCCCCGATTGCAGGGTGAAGCCGGACGAATGCATCGGCCCCAAATGGATCCGGCGCAGGCGGCGGGGATGCAGATCGTCGAAATCCTCGTCAAACCCCTTGGCGATGGTCAGCAGCTTCAGCCCGCCCAGCGATTGCGCCATCAGATGCGACTGCACCTGCGGCCAGCGCCGGTTGTCCTTGGGCAGCGATGTGCGGCCACTGTCCTGCACATTCATCAGGTAAATCACCGGCAAGTTGGTCTGGCTGTCATAGACCGCCCAATGGACCATCCAGCTGCGCCGATCGGGCGTTTCGCCCAGCCATTGCAGATCGGGATCGTTGCGCGCCCAGAACAGATCCCGGTCGCGCAGCGTTTCATAGTAAAGCCGCTGTGACAGCGCGAATTGCAGCCGGGTCGGAATGGTCAGATCACCGACGATCTGGCGCACCATCGCGTCCTTCAGTTCGGCCTCGGTCTCCATCCCGGCCAGATGGCGCGTGGCCTGCTGGGCATCATTCGCCATGACCAGCAGTTCCTGCGCGACCGGAAAGCCGCTTTCATGCCGGTCAAAGCTAAGCTTGCCGGGAAGCGGCCCGTCCAGACGCCCTGACATCAGGTATTTATGCGACAGCGCCGTGAAACTGGCGCTGAGCCGCAGGATATAGCTGCCGATGATCCGCGCCTCCAGCCGGGTCAGGCTGCCCTCGGATTCAAGCTCGGCCGCGACCCGGGCCAGATGGCCGGTGATCGCCTCGAATTTGGCGAAATAGCGGCGCGTGACCAGCGTGTCATGCAGTTCCGCATGGTCGTCGGTCAGTGCGGTTTTCGGACCTTGCGCCACTTACCCGCCATACTGGTTCTTGTCGTGTTTCTCGACGATGGCGGCAAAGCGGCGGGCAAAGCGTTCATCCGCCTTGGCCTTCTGCTCAAGGATCTTGCGGGCAAAGACCATGTGATCCTCATGGGCTTCCATCATCTCGGCCATGCGGGAATTGGTGGCGGTGCCGATGGCGGCCATGGCGGCCTGCGCTTCCTGATCGGTCTTGACACCGATTTCATTGATCTGATGCGCCACATCCTGCTGCTGCGCGGTTTTCAGACTGGCGGTCAGCGCATCATAAAGCACCACGCGCTGCTTGGTATCGGTCTGCAGCTTGTTGATCAGCACCATCTGCGTCGCGGCCTGATTCTGCAGGCTGTCCACCCAGGTCTTGCCCTTTTCGATATAGCGTTCCAGCGTCTGCGATTTCGCCAGATGCACCTGTTCGTCCTGCACCATCGCATTATAGCGGGTGTTCAGTTCGGCAAGTTCGGTTTCCAGCCGCGTGCGCGCCGCCGCATCCTGTTCGACGCTGATGCGGTTCTCAAGCTCGATGATCCGGGGATCCATCCCGGCGATCTGGGCGCGCAGCGCCTCCAGCGCGGCCACAGTCGCCTCGCGTTCATCCAGCGTGCCGGTCAGATTGGCCTCGACGCTGGCCTTCTGCCCGTTCAGCATGTCCAGCTGCCCCTGCAGCAGTTTCACGATCACATCGGATTTCGAGATCAGATCCTGCAGCTTGTCGTCGATCGAGGCCGTGCGCAGGCGTTCCTGCCGCATGGATTCGGCCTTGCCGCGCGAAAAGATGCCGATGAAGCTTTCCATCCCCGACTTGTTGCGCATCTCGTCGAAGTCACGCGAAAAGCCCGCCGTCACATCGTCCAGCCCCATGATCAGCTCGGCGATATTGGCGTTCATCAGGTCGGTATGCTTGTGCACATCCTCAAGCGAGGCATTCTCGACATCAATCGCCGCCTCGCCTGCCGCAATCTTGGCACGGGCGGCCTCGATCCGGCTGGTGACTTCGGCTATCTTGCCCTGTGCGGCGGCGACCTCGGTCTGACTTTTGCGGATCTGCGCGTCGAAATCGGCCATTGCGACCTCCCCCATGTAAATTCTGTTTACATATACGGGCCAGCCGAAACCGTTACCAGTGGCACCCGCAAGAAAAACGCCGGGGCAAACCCCGTCGCGTTTCAAATTGCAGGAGGGGCGGCCCGATTGCAATTTCATTCTTTGCCCTGCTGCCCGGCCCGGGCTTGCGGTGCCGAAGGCGGGGTTGCTAGGCTGCGCCCATGTTGACCGATACCGCCATTGCCAAGGCCATTGACGCCCGCCGCGACGATCTTGTGCGCCTGACGCAGGATCTGATCCGTATTCCCACGCTGAACCCGCCGGGGCGCTGTTACCGCGAGATCTGCGACTATCTGGCGGCGCGGCTGGACAACGCGGGGTTTGCAACCGAACTGCTGCGCGCCCATGGCACGCCGGGCGACAGCGACGCGCATCCGCGCTGGAACATGGTGGCGCGACGCCGTGGCGCCCGGCCCGGCGAATGCCTGCATTTCAACAGCCATCACGATGTGGTCGAGGTGGGGCACGGCTGGACGCGCGATCCGTTTGCGGGCGAAGTCGAGGGCGACCGCCTCTATGGGCGTGGTGCGTGCGACATGAAGGGCGGGCTTGCGGCCTCCATCATCGCCGCCGAGGCCTTCCTGTCGCTGGCCCCGGATTTCGCCGGAAGCCTTGAAATCTCGGCCACAGCGGATGAGGAATCGGGCGGTTTCGGCGGCGTCGCCTGGCTGGCCGAACAGGGCCATTACGCCCATGTCGATCACGTCATCATCCCCGAACCGCTGCACAAGGACCGCATCTGCCTTGGCCATCGCGGTGTCTGGTGGGCCGAGGTGGAAACCCATGGCCGCATCGCCCATGGGTCAATGCCGTTCCTTGGCGACAGCGCGATCCGGCATATGGGCGCGGTGCTGGCGGAAATCGAGGAGCGGCTTTACCCGCTTCTGGCCACCAAGCGCACCGAAATGCCGGTGGTGCCCGAGGGCGCGCGGCAATCAACGCTGAATATCAATTCGATCCATGGGGGTGAGGCCGAGCCCGAACCCGGCTATGACGGCCTGCCCGCCCCTTGTGTGGCCGACCGCTGCCGCATCATCCTTGACCGCCGCTTCCTGATCGAGGAAAGCATCGCGGAGGTGAAGGCCGAAATCACGGCGGTGATGGAGCGGGTCAAGGCCGCCCGCCCCGGTTTCAGCTATGAAATCCGCGATCTGTTCGAGGTGCAGCCCAGCATGGCCGACCGCGACGCCCCGGTGGTGCGCAGCACTGCCGCCGCCATCGAACGCGTGCTGGCGCGGCAACCCGATTTCGTCGTCTCCCCCGGCACCTATGACCAGAAACATATCGACCGGATCGGGCGGCTGAAGAACTGCATCGCTTACGGCCCCGGCCTGCTGCATCTGGCGCATCAGCCGGATGAATGGGTGGGGATCGGGGATATGGCCGACAGCGCGAAGGTGATGGCGGGGGTGATGGCGGATCTGTTGGGGGGATAGGTTTCGCCTTTCGCTGGCCCGATTGACAGACCCGCGAAAGGCGGCAGGATGCCTCAATCCTCTGCAGGAATCAGGTCAGGGTTCCAGACAATCTCCCACAGGTGACCATCAGGATCGCGGAAATAGCCGGCATAGCCACCATAGAACGTATCCTGCGCAGGCTTGACGATCTCGGCACCCGCCCGGGCCGCAGCCTCAAGGTTCCGGTCGACCTCCTCCCGGCCTGCCACGTTGTGCCCGATGGTCAGGGCGGTCGGACTGACCGGCTGCGGGACAAGCCCGGTATCATGGGCAATGTCGGACTGGGACCACAGTGCAAGCTTCAGCCCGCCGGACAGGTCGAAAAACACCACTGCACCATGGTCGAACTCCTGCCCGATGATGCCTCTTGTCGGCAGCCCGAGCCCGTCACGGTAGAAAACCAGCGATATTTCAAGATCGGCAACGCCGAGTGTCAGAACGGAGATTCTGGGTTTCATGTCATGCCCTTTCTATCGGCCTCTGCACCACGCAGAAACCCTGATAGTCCTGGGCCGCCGAATTTCAGCGGAAGGACCCGCAAATTGCGGGGGGCGGGCCAACCTTCCCGAGCCTAACCTGTTTCAGACCCCTGAACCGTAACTCCACGCGTCAGAGGGGTCAACGGCACCCCCTTGCACCCCTCCCCGAAAACCCCCAAGACAGGCCCCGCAATCGCGCGACAGCGCGACCGGGGGGAAGTGCGATGAAAGCGGGAATCGTCTGTCTGGTGCTGGCCTATGTGCTCAGCCAGTTCTACCGTGCTTTCCTTGCTGTTCTGACCCCGGTTCTGGGGGCGGATCTGGGTGTGACGGCCGAGGATCTGGCCGCCGCCTCGGGCCTGTGGTTCCTGACCTTCGCCGCGTTCCAGATCCCGGTCGGCATCGCGCTGGACCGGATCGGCCCGCGACTGACCACGGCGCTGATCTTCGCGGCCGGCGGGGGCGGCGGGGCGCTGCTTTTTGCCTTCGCGCAGGGCCCCGGCACGATCAAGCTGGCGATGGCGCTGATCGGGATCGGCTGTTCGCCGGTGCTGATGGCGGCCTATTACATCTTTGCGCGGCTTTATGCGCCCGCCGTCTTCGGCACGCTGGCGGGCGCGCTGGTGGGCTTTGGTAATTTCGGCAATATCGCCAGTTCCCTGCCGCTGGCGCTGGCCGTGGATATGATGGGCTGGCGCGTGACGATGCTGCTGCTGGCCGCGATTACACTGGCCATCGCCCTTGCCACGGCGCTGTTACTGCGCGACCCGCCCCGGCTGGAGGGCAATATCCGCGGCTCCTTGATGGATCTGCTGCGCTTGCCCGCCCTGTGGTTCATCATTCCGATGATCATGGTCTGCTACTTCCCTTCGGCGGCCCTTCGGGGGCTGTGGGTTGGCCCCTTCTATACCGATGTCTATGGCGCGGATGCGACGATGATCGGCTCGGTCACGCTGGCCATGGGCATCGCGATGATCCTTGGCAATTTCGCCTATGGCCCGCTGGACCGCCTGTTGGGCACTCGCAAATGGGTGATCTTCGGCGGCAATGTCGCGGCACTGGCCTGCCTTGCCGCCCTTTGGACCTTTCCGCTGTCAGGGCCGGTCACGATTGCGCTGCTGCTGGCTGCACTTGGTTTCTTCGGCGCCTCTTTCCCGATGATGATGGCCCATGGCCGGGCCTTCTTTCCGCCGCATCTTGTGGGGCGCGGGGTCACTCTGCTCAATCTCTTCAGCCTTGGGGCGACGGGGCTTGCGCAATATGCATCGGGCTGGATCCATGCCGGGGCGGCCCGCAACCCGGCCGAGGCCGCCTTTACCCCGATTTTCGCCGCTTTTGCGCTGGCATTGGTGGTCGGACTTGCGATCTATGCCTTTTCCGAGGACCGCACGGACTGACGCCCCCTTTCGCCTCCTCAACCCTTGCGTTAAACGGGCCGCATAGGAAACAGGAGGCCATGATGGGCTATAAGGTCGTCGTCGTTGGCGCGACGGGAAATGTGGGCAAGGAAATGCTCAACATCCTCGCCGAGCGCGAATTCCCCGTGGATGAGATTGCAGCACTCGCGTCGCGCAAATCCATGGGAACCGAGGTCAGCTTCGGTGACAAGACCCTGAAGACCAAGGACCTTGACACCTTTGACTTCACGGGCTGGGATATCGCGCTGTTTGCCATCGGATCGGATGCAACCAAGATCTATGCGCCCAAGGCCGCCGCCTCGGGCTGTGTCGTGATCGATAATTCCTCGCTCTACCGCTACGACCCGGATGTGCCGCTGGTCGTGCCGGAAGTGAATGCCGACGCGGTGATGGGCTACAAGAAGAAGATGATCATCGCCAACCCCAACTGTTCCACCGCGCAGATGGTCGTGGCGCTGAAACCGCTGCATGACCGCGCGAAGATCACGCGTGTCGTGGTCTCGACCTATCAATCCGTGTCCGGCACCGGCAAGGAAGCGATGGATGAGCTGTGGAACCAGACCAAGGGCATTTTCGTCCCCGGTCAGGAGGTTGCGCCCTCGGTCTACCCCAAGCAGATCGCCTTCAACGTGATCCCGCATATCGACGTTTTCCTTGATTCCGGCGATACCAAGGAAGAATGGAAAATGGTGGCCGAAACAAAGAAGATCCTCGATCCCAAGATCAAGGTCACCGCGACCTGCGTGCGCGTGCCGGTCTTTGTCGGCCATTCCGAGTCGATCAATATCGAGACCGAGGAATTCCTCGACTGGGAAGAGGCGACCGATATCCTGCGTGAGGCGCCGGGCATTCTGGTCGTCGATAAGCGTGAGGCGGGGGGCTATATCACGCCCATCGACTGCGTCGGCGAATATGCCACCTATATCAGCCGCATCCGGCAGGACAGCACCATCGAGAACGGGCTGAACCTGTGGTGTGTGTCGGACAACCTGCGCAAGGGTGCCGCCCTGAACGCGGTTCAGATCGCCGAAGTGCTGGGCCAGCGCTGCCTCAAAAAGGGCTGACCGGATCAGCCGGACCTGCGGAAAGCGCGGCCCCCTGACAGGAGGCCGCGCTTTTCATTGAACGGCAAGCAGCGGACAGGGGTGTGGCATGATCGTCGACAGGTCCAGCACGGAACATTACCTTTGGGGGCAGGATTGCGACGGATGGCTGCTGCTGCCCGGCGACGATCTGCTGGTGATTGAGGAACGCATGCCCCCCGGCACAGCCGAGACCCGCCATTTTCACAACAGGGCGCGGCAGTTCTTCTATGTCCTGTCCGGCACCCTGACGATGGAACTGGACGGTAAGGTGTATCAGGTCAGCGCGCGCCGGGGCATCGCGGTGCCGCCCGGTCAGCCGCATCAGGCCCGCAACGACACGGCAGAGGATGTGTTTTTCCTTGTCATATCGTCGCCCACATCGCGCGGTGACCGCCAGCCCGTGCCCCAAGGTCTACAGGTCAACGCGCCCTGAAGGAACTCCGTCGCCCTTTTCATGGTGCGGGACAGGCCCAGAACCCGGGAGCGAGACCGCGACCGGGACTGGGACTGGGACTGGGACTGGGACTGGGACTGGCCAAAAACTGCCAGAATGCAGCCGGATGGGAAGAAACCCGGCCTGAAAAACGTCAGGGCAAGGCCCAGACTGGGCCTTTTTGCGATGCGGGATGATTTTTTTGCCGCAATCCTATCTGATTAAGATATTGATTTAATTTTATTTTTCCAAAAATCTCCTTCCTGCCTCTCTTTTTTGAACGAAATTATTCACATTTGGTGAAACTCGGGCGGAAAACCGCCCGTATCTCTGGACGTGGCGGGCACCACCTGAGCGGGACGAACCAGAATGACGCTGCTTGACCAACTTCGCACCCTGTGCGCGCTGGCCATCAAGGACCAGACCCGGCCCCTTTCATCCAGAATTCCCTCAACCAGTACTCCCCTGACGGCACAGCCGATTGCATCCTTCCGGGATGCCGATTGCGCGGACCTGCGGCGCGCTGGACCAACCGGAGAACGCCGCCGCGTCACTCGTTTGGAAATCGAGCGGGATCTGGCGCGTCAGCTGGGCTGCTCCCGCCAGATCTGATCGTCGACCCTTTCCATCAAAACCCAGTTCCAGAACCGGTAGCGGCCTTGGCCGAAGGATGCCGGCCATCCGAAAGGACAAGACAATGTCGAATACCGCATCGAATACCGCCCAGACCCTGATCCAGCGCGCCCGTCAGAACCGTCTTGCAGCACTGGCCGCCCGTCAGGCCGCAGGAAATTCCGGCTGCGACGCGCAGTGCAACGCCAGCGCGGCCTGATCGCCCCGACCCGTTCAATCTGATTCCGGACCACAAGATCCGACCATCAACACAACACGAAGGACCACCGACATGATCTCTGCTGAAACCCTCATCGCCCGTGCCCGTCAGAACCGCCTGCAGGCGCTGGCCCATCGCCGCGAGGCAACTGCGGCAGCACCTGCCGGAACCGCCGCCACGGGCTGCGCGAATATCAACGCCGCCCCGCGTGATCCGCAGCCGACGGTGATCTTTACCAGCCGCCGCCGCGAGATGCTGGCACTGGCGTCGTGACGGGCAACCGGACGGGACAGCCCGTCAGACGGGCAGGAATTCCCCTCTGACCGGGTCGAACTGTTCCAGCCCGCCTTCACCCACATCGGTCCAGAGCCCGTGCAGCGTCAGGCTTTCTTCTTCCACCGCCTTGGCGACAAAGGGAAAGGTCATCAGATTGTCGATACTGACCAGAACCGACTGCTTTTCCAGCGCCCGCGCCCGGAAGGCCGCATCGACATCCTTCACCCGCTCATAACCGGGGCGCAGGATATCCATCCAGCGACCGACAAAACTGGAGGTTTCCAGAAGTTCCGGCGCCTCACCCGAACACATGTCGAGGCAGCCCTTGACCCCACCGCAATTGGAATGGCCCAGCACCACGATATGCGCGACGCCCAGACTGGTCACCGCATATTCCACCGCGGCAGAGGTGCCATGCGTCTGCCCGTCGGGCGTATAGGGCGGCACCAGATTGGCGACATTGCGATGGATAAAGAATTCGCCTTCATCCGCCCCGAAGATCGAGGTCACATGCACACGGCTGTCGCAGCAGGAAATCACCATGGCACGCGGATGCTGGCCCGAGGCGGCAAGGCGGCGATACCACGACTTGTTGTCCTGATAGGTCGTGGCCTTCCAGCCATGATAACGCTGAACAAGATAGGCGGGCAGAAGGCGGGCCTGTGGCATGATCGGACATCCTTTCGGGCAGGCGGGTCTTGCGGTCCTGTAACTAGGACGGAACTGCCGAAAATTCGAGAGGCTTCCTGCATCCCCGGCAACCTTTTCTTCAGCACAAGGCGCCAGACTGATCCGGGGTGTGCAAAGGAACGGGACGCGAAATGACCGCGCATGTGATGGCCTTCAGGCCAAAGGAACGAGTACAACAGGATGCCGGACCCATCGCGCTGCTTTACCGGACCATGGGAACGCAGGCGGCCGAAGAGGTGGTGACGCGGGCGCTTGGCGAGGTGATGATGACGATTGCAGGTCTGGCCGGTGCAGGTCTGGGCGGCCAATCGCAGGGCGCTGCCATTGCCGATCTGTCCCGCCCGCTCCGCCGCCTGCAGCGCATGTCGGAACAACTGGGGCTGGTCAGTCTGGGGCTTGTCGCGGGCGATGCGCGCGACTGTCTGGACCATGGCGACCGGATCAGCTTTGCGGCGGTCCTGGCGCGGTTGATCCGGGTTGCAGAAATCTCATTGGCCCCGGAACCGGGACTGCTCGACCACTCCCGCTAGGGAGCACGGGAAGCGACCGGTCGGGCAGGAGCGCCGCATCAGAAGGGGGTTTGTGTGGCGGTATGCGCGCTGCGGCTACCCCGTTGGGGAAGGACGGCGCGGCAAGCCTGCGCCCCTTTTTTGCACATGCATCGCCGGGCGCACCTTCCTTTGATGGTTTCGCCGCACATGACTGGCCCGGATTTGCGTGGACAGCGTGCATATAAGGGAATCGCTTCTCAGCCGCACAGCATCGGTGCAAGCGCATGACCGGCAGAGGCAGATTGTCAGAACCCTGCGCGCGCAGCAGCGTCCGGATGCGGAACACCGGGGACTTTGGCAATTCATGGGCAGGCGGCACGAGCAGCAAGGCTGCATGCATAGATTTCCGATACACGCGGATCAACCGGAGCGATAAGCGGTCATTTGGCCCGCGATTGGGTCACGATGGCGGGATCGGAAGCCGCTTGACGGACTTCCTGACCGACAAAACGGATCGAGGGGAGGCAACGCCATCCCCCCGCCAGATGACCGCTTGCAGGGGCGGGGGGATCGGATAGGGTCAGGCAAAACAGACGCGCAGTCCGGATCGCCCCCGTCAGGGGCAGGGATCCGCCGCCACCCCGCAGCCGGAGCCTTTCGCATGTCCCCCCGTTTCGCCCCTGACACTGCCAACGCCCTGCCGCTTCACCTGCTGGATCCCGGGGCGCTGACGGGGCCGGACAGCCCCCTGTCCGCCGCCGCGCAGGGCTGGCTGCAGGCCTCGGGCTTTGCCGCCGGGCTGGGTGAAACCACGCTGCTGCCCGATGCCGAGGGCGGCATCGCGGGCGCAGTGGTCGGCCTTGGCACATCCGAGGCCCGCCGCCGCACCCGGTTCGGCCTTGCCCGCTCTGTCGCCGCACTGCCCGCAGGCTCGGTCTGGCGGCTGGCATCGGCCACCGACCCCGCCCTGCGCGACGAACTGGCCCTTGGCTGGCTGCTGGCGCAATACCGGTTCGACCGCTACCGCCCCGCCGCCAAACCCGCCAATCCCGCCACTCTGGTCGCGCCCGATGGGCTGGATGCCCCAAGGATCGAGGCGATTGCGGCGGGCGAATGGCTGACGCGCGACCTGATCAATACGCCCGCCTCCGATATGGGCCCGGATGAACTTGAGGTCGCTTTCCGCGCGCTGGCCGACCGGTTCGGCGCTGCGGTTTCGGTCATCCGGGGCGATGATCTGCTGACGCGCAACCTGCCGATGATCCATGCGGTCGGCCGCGCTTCGGCCCGCGCGCCGCGCCTTTTGGACATGCGATGGGGCAATGACGGTCCGCAACTGGTGCTCGTCGGCAAGGGCGTCTGTTTCGACACCGGGGGGCTGGATATCAAGCCTTCGTCCGGCATGCTGCTGATGAAGAAGGATATGGGCGGGGCGGCGACCGTCATGGGCCTTGCGCAGACGATCATGGCCCTTGGCCTGCCGATCCGGCTGCGCGTGCTGGTTCCGGCGGTAGAGAATGCAATCTCCGGTTCTGCGATGCGGCCCCGCGATATCCTGACCTCCCGCAAAGGACTGACGGTCGAGATCAACAACACCGATGCCGAGGGGCGGCTGGTGCTGGCTGATGCGCTGGCCCTCGCGGATGAGGAAGAGGCCACAGCGATTGTCTCGATGGCCACGCTGACCGGGGCTGCGCGCGTTGCCGTGGGGCCGGAGCTTGCCCCCTATTTCACCGACGATGACACAATCGCCGCCGCATTGGAAAGCGGCGCGCGGGCGGTGCGGGATCCGGTCTGGCGCCTGCCGCTCTGGCCCGGCTATGAAACGATGATCGAACCGGGCATCGCCGATCTGGACAACGCGCCCTCGGGCGGTTTTGCGGGTTCCATCACGGCGGCCCTGTTCCTGCGCCGTTTCGTCAGCAATCCGCGCTATCTGCATTTCGACATTTACGGCCACAACCCCGCCGATGCCTCGGCGCGGCCCAAGGGGGGTGCGGGACAGGGCGCGCGGGCGCTGCTGGAGGCCCTGCCCGCCCTTCTGGAGGTGCCGAAATGACCGACCGCCGCCTGACACTTGCCAATGACCGCGTGGCGCATCTGTCGCTGGAAGGCCAGATTGCCGCCCCCCGCTATGCCGAGACAGAGGCCGCCGAGATTGCCCTGCCCGTCATCGATCTGCTGGCCGCCCCGGAAGGTGCCCGTGAAAGGCAGCTTTTGCTGGGGGAACGCTTCGATGTGCTGGAACGGCATGAGGGGTTTGCCTATGGCCGTGCCGCGCGGGACGGCTATTGCGGCTATGTGCCCGAGGATGCGCTTTGCATCCCGACCGGGATCAGCCATTGGGTCTGCGTTCCCGCCAGCCATCTTTACAGCGAACCCCGCGCACAGGCGCCGCGTCATCTGTGGGTCAGTTTCGGCACCAAGCTGCGCGTGTTGCGGCAAGAAGGGGTCTGGGCCGAAACCCCGCATGGCTTCATCCATGCCGGGCATCTGTCAAGCCTTGGCAAATGGCACAACGACCCGGTTGAGGTTGCAGGCCTGTTTCTGGGCACGCCTTACCTGTGGGGGGGGAATTCGCAGGGCGGGATCGACTGTTCCGGGCTGGTGCAGATGGCATGGCTGGCCTGCGGACGCGCCTGCCCCGGCGACAGCGACCTGCAACGCAGCCTTGGGCAGCCGCTGCCCGACGGTACCGCGCTGCAACGGGGCGACCTGATCTTCTGGAAGGGCCATGTTGCGATGATGGTCGATGCCGATCTGATGATCCATGCGACCGGGCATTTCATGGCGACCGTGATCGAACCCGCCGCCGAGGCGCTGGCCCGGATCCGGCAGCAGACCGGGCTTGACCCGCTGATGCTCCGCCGCGCCTGATACGCGGCGAAACCGTCAGTCCAGGGGCGTCAGATCGTGCGCCCGCCATCCACCATCAGCGCCGCCCCGGTCACAAGTCCTGATTCGTCCGAACACAGATAGACGGCGGCATGGGCGACATCCTCGGGCGTGGAAAACCGGCCCAGCGGGATCGAGGCCATGAAGCCCGCCCGCAATTCCGCACTGTCGCCCCCCATGAATTGCGACAGCATCGGCGTATCGCCGGAAACCGGGTTGATGATGTTGACGCGGATGCCATGCGGGGCAAGTTCCAGTGCCATCGATTTCGTAGCAATGTTCATCCAGCCCTTTGAGCTGTTATACCATGCCAGCCGGGGACGCGGCGACACCCCCGCGCCTGATCCGATATTCAGGATCACGCCCTTGCCTGCCGCCTTCATCGCGGGCACGACATGGCGCGCCATCAGATAGACCGATTTCGCGTTGATGCGGAACACGCGGTCGAACTCGGCCTCTTCCACCTCTTCCAGCGGGCCGGGCGGATGGGTGACGCCGGCATTGTTTACCAACACGTCGATCCGTCCGAACCGGTCCAGCACCGCGCGGGCCATGTCCGCGACCGACGCGCCCTGCCCCACATCGACGGTCAGCGCCATGCCGTCGATTTCACGAGCCACCTCTTCTGCGGCCGCGGGGCGGATATCGGCTATCACGACCTGCGCACCCTCGGCCGCGAATTTCCGCGCGATCCCCGCACCATAGCCCGAGCCGCCGCCCGTCACCACCGCCACCTTGCCTTGCATCCGCATCCGGTTTCCTCCGCTTTGACGGGCGGACAATGCACCACCTGGTTAATTGATGCAAACCCCCTTCACGACCGTTCCCGTTTGCACGGGACAGATTGCACAGGTCTGATTGCACGCCCCCCCGCTTGCATGGCCGCCGCCCGCCCGGCATAAGGGGGCGTGGCGATGGCGTCGCCACGGGCATCGCGCCACCCCCTCCACCGTCCTGAACGCCGGGACCTTTCGGGGTCTGCCGCAGGCCCCGTATCCCGAGGTCTGACCATGACATCCCGTCCCGAACAATACCGCTTCCACAATGGCGCCAAGGCCGCCCTGCCCTTTGATCCCGCCGAATATGATGACCGGCTGGCCGGTCTGCGCGATCTGATGGAGATGCATTCCCTCGACGCCGTTCTGCTGACCTCGATGCAAAATGTCGCCTATTATTCCGGCTTTCTCTATTGTGCATTCGGGCGGCCCTATGCCTGCGTGGTGACGAAAACCGATTGCATCACCGTTTCGGCGGGCATTGACGGCGGGCAGCCCTGGCGCCGCGGCCATGGCGACAGCATCACCTATACCGACTGGACGCGCGACAATTTCTGGCGCGTCGTGGCCGGGATTACCGGCACGGGGAAAGCCGTGGGATGTGAGGCCGATCACCTGACCTTGTTGCAGGCGGAAAAGTTCAACCATTTCCTGAAACCGGCGCGCGGCATGGATATTTCCCCCGCGACGATGCAGCAGCGCATGGTGAAGTCCCCGGCGGAACTGGACCTGATCCGTCAGGGCGCGCAGGTGGCCGATCATGGCGGTCATGCGATCCGGGCAGCACTGCGCGACGGCGCGACCGAGCTTGAAATCGCCATGGCAGGCCGAGACGCGATGGAGGCCGAGATTGCCCGGCGTTTTCCCGATGCCGAATACCGCGATACATGGGTCTGGTTCCAGTCGGGGCTGAATACCGATGGCGCGCATAACCCGGTCACGAATCGCAGGCTGCGGCGTGGGGATATCCTGTCGATGAACTGTTTTCCGATGATCTCGGGCTATTACACCGCGCTGGAACGCACGATGTTTCTGGGGGAATGCGATGCGGCCAGCCTGGCCGTCTGGCAGTCCAATATCGCGGCGCATGAGTTCGGAATGGGCCTTTTGCGACCCGGGGCGACCTGTGCCGGGGTGACGGAACAGATCAATGCCTTTCTGGCCGAACGCGACCTGCTGCAATACCGCAGCTTCGGCTATGGCCATTCCTTCGGGATCCTGTCGCATTATTACGGGCGTGAGGCCGGGCTGGAACTGCGTGAGGATATCGACACCGCGCTGGAGCCCGGCATGGTGATTTCCATGGAGCCGATGCTGACCATCCCCGAAGGCCAGCCCGGGGCGGGCGGATACCGCGAACATGACATCCTGATCATCACCGAGGAAGGGGCCGAGACCATCACCGGCTATCCCTACGGGCCTGCGACCAATATCGCCGGATAGGCAACCGCCTGCCGAAACCCGGGCCCATTGCGTCACAGGACACAGAACCCTCGCCCCGAAAGCAACGCCCGGTGCAATTGTGTCACAGTGACGTTGCGCAGGGGTTGACGCCATGGGTCTGCCGGGTCGGAATAGCGCAAAACCATTCAAAGTGAGTCTGCCGTGAAAATTATGCTTCCGCGCCTAGCTGCCATCCTGTTGCTGCCGCTGCTGGCAGCCTGCGCAGCCGCCCCCGTTGTCGAGGAAACGCCGCCCGAATATGCCGCTGTCGAGGATGGCGGCTTTCTGATCCCGGCGGTTGATCCGCTGCATCTGACCGACCTGAACCGGCGGACGGATGTTGTCTATAACGGTCCCGAAGGCCCGGGCACGATTGTCGTCGATACCCATTCCCGCCGACTTTACCATGTGAAAGAGGGCGGCATGGCGACCCGCTATGCCATCGCCGTCGGGCGCGATGGTCTGACCCTGCGCAGCACCACCACCGTGGGCCGCAAGGTGGAATGGCCCAGCTGGACGCCCACCGCCAACATGATCCGCACCATGCCCGAGACCTATGCCGAATTCGCGGGCGGTCTGCCGGGTGGTCTGGAAAATCCGCTGGGCGCGCGCGCGCTGTATCTCTATCGCGGCAGCCGCGACAGCTATTACCGGATCCATGGCACGATCGACAATGCCTCGATCGGGCGGGCCACCTCGGCCGGCTGTATCCGTCTGTTCAATCAGGATGCGATCCATCTGTTCAACGAGGTCGAACTGGGCACTACGGTCCGCATCCGCAGCCGCGAGGAATCGCTGGAGCTTGAGGGCCTGTGGGAAGATGACGAATACGGCCGCATCCAGCCTGCCATGCAGGGCTGAACGGTCCGAGCGGGCGGGGGCCGTGGCCCCCGCTCGCTTTCCCATCCGGCGCGCTGTCACCATCCCGTTTGCGCGCCCCTTCCCGGCTTGATATAGCGCGGCAAAGTGCCCTTGCGAAAGTCGGACCATGGATCATTTCCTTTATCGCGACGGACAGCTTCATGCCGAGGATGTGGCGCTTGCCGATATCGCGGCGGCGGTCGGCACGCCCTTCTACTGCTATTCCAGTGCCACGCTGACGCGGCATTACCATCTGTTCACCGAGGCGCTGTCGCCTTTGCCGCATCTGGTCTGTTTCGCGGTCAAATCCCTGTCCAATCTGGCGGTTTTGCGACTTCTGGGCAGTCTGGGGGCGGGAATGGACGTGGTGTCGGGCGGTGAATACCGCCGTGCCCGCGCGGCCGGTGTACCGGGCGAACGGATCGTGTTTTCCGGCGTTGGCAAGACGCGGGAGGAAATGCGCCTTGCCCTGACCGGCGGCATCCGCCAGTTCAACGTCGAATCCGAACCCGAACTGCGCGCCCTTTCGGCAGTGGCCACCTCGCTGGGCCTGACCGCGCCCATCACGATCCGCGTCAATCCCGATGTCGATGCCCGCACCCATGCCAAAATCGCGACCGGCAAGAAGGAAAACAAGTTCGGCATCCCCATCGCCCGCGCCCCCGAGGTCTATGCCGAGGCCGCGCGCCTGCCGGGGGTCGATGTGGTGGGCATTGACGTCCATATCGGCAGCCAGCTGACCGAGTTGGAGCCGTTCGAACAGGCCTATCTCAAGGTGGCCGACCTGACCCGCGCCCTGCGCGCCGAAGGCCATGATATTCGCCGCCTTGATCTGGGCGGAGGGCTTGGCATCCCCTATGCGCGCAGCAATTCCGCCCCGCCGCTGCCCTTGGATTACGGCGCATTGATCAAGCGCACCGTGGGCGATCTGGGCTGTGAGATCGAGATCGAACCGGGCCGTCTGATTTCGGGCAATGCCGGTGTGCTGGTCTCGCGGGTGATCTATGTGAAAAACGGTGAGGACCGGGATTTCCTGATCCTTGACGCCGCGATGAACGATCTGGTGCGCCCGTCGATGTATGATGCGCATCACGATATTGTCCCGGTCACCGAACCTGTCCCGGCAGGCCCGGTGCAGCCCTATGATGTGGTCGGCCCGGTCTGTGAAACCGGCGACACATTCGCCAAGGCGCGCGACCTGCCAATGCTGGCCGAGGGCGATCTGGTCGCCTTCCGTTCCGCCGGGGCCTATGGCGCGGTGATGGCCTCGGAATATAACAGCCGCCCGCTGGTGCCCGAGATTCTGGTCAACAAGGATCACTTCGCCGTCATCCGCCGCCGTCCGACATTTGACGAAATGCTGGAACGCGATAGCATACCCGAATGGCTGTGACAGAACGCGGCCTCAGGCAGGCTGCATGACACCCGAAGACCGCCAGACCCTCATCGACAGATTACGCATGCCGCTGCGGCTGACCTTTGCAGGTTTGTGGGCCGAACGGCTGGCGCGCGGGTTCTGGCCGCTCTGGTCGCTGCTGCTGGCGGTGCTGGCGCTGCTGTCGCTGGGGCTGCAGGATCATCTGTCGCCGAATGGCCTGCTGGGTCTGCTGGCGCTGATCGGGGTGCTGGCGCTTTGGTCGGTCTGGTATGGCTGGCGCAATTTCCGCCGCCCCCTGAAGGCCGAGGCGATGGTGCGGCTTGATGCCTCACTGCCCGGACGCCCCCTGTCGGCGCTGGCCGACACGCAGGCGATCGGGGCTGCCGATGCGGCCTCCCGCGCGGTCTGGCAGGCGCATCTGCGCCGCATGGCCGACCGCGCCGCCAGCGCAAGGCCGGTTGCCCCTGACCTGCGGCTGGCGCGGCGTGATCCTTACGGGTTGCGCTATATCGCCTTGACCGCGCTGGTCGTGGCGCTGACCTTCGGGTCGGTCTGGCGGGTGGCCAGCGTGACCGGGCTGGGCCCCGGCCCGGCACAGGCGCTGATCGGCGGCCCGACATGGGAGGGCTGGATTCAGCCCCCGCCCTATACCGGCAAACCCACGCTTTACCTGAATGACATCGACCGCGTCACATTCTCGGTGCCGGTCGGCAGCCGCGTCCAGATCCGGTTTTATGGTGAGGTGGGTGCGATCAGCCTTGCCGAATCGGTCTCGGGGCGCAGCGGCAGCGATTTGCCCGCACCAAGCGAACCGGTGCAGGATTTCACCATCGCGCAAAGCGGATCGCTGGGGATCGAAGGACCGGATGACCGGGTCTGGAACATCGTCGCGCTGCGCGACACCCCGCCCGAAATATCCGCCACGGATGAGGTGACGCGCGAGGCCGACGGTCGGATGAAACTGCAATTCACAGCGAAGGACGATTACGGCGTGACCTCGGGCCGCGCGGTGATCGCGCTGGATCTGCCGCAGGTGGACCGCCGCCACGGCCTGACCATCGACCCCGAACCGGTGGAACCTGTGGTGCTGGATCTGCCGCTGCCGATCACCGGCAACCGCGCGGAATTCACCGAAACGCTGATTGACGATCTGTCGAAACATGTGCTGGCCAATCTGCCGGTGACAGTCGCGCTGTCGGCCACCGATGCCGCCGGACAGACCGGTGAAGGCGCGGCCCTGCACATCACCCTGCCGGGGAAACGCTTCTTCGATCCGCTGGCCGCCGCCGTGATCGAGATGCGCCGCGATATCCTGTGGAACCGCGACAATGCCGCGCGCACGGTGCAGATCCTGAAGGCCGTGACTCATGCGCCCGAGGGGTTCGTGCGCAATGAGCGCGCATGGCTGCGCCTGCGGGTCGCGCTGCGCGACCTTGACACGCGGACCGATGGCCTGACCATCGAGCAGCGCGACGCGATGGCCGAAACGCTGTGGGACATCGCCCTGATGATCGAAGAGGGTGATCTGGCCTCGGCCCGGGAACGGCTGCGCCGCGCGCAGGACCGGCTGGATGAAGCGATCCGCAACGGCGCCGACCCCTCGGAAATCGAGGAGCTGATGCAGGAACTGCGCGAGGCGATGGACGATTATATGCGCCAGCTTGCCGAAGAGGCCGCGCGCAATCCCGACAGTCAGGCCGGGATGGAACAAGAGGGCATGGAAATGTCCGGCGACCAGTTGCAGCAACTGCTGGAAGAGCTGCAGCAGATGCTGGAAGAGGGCCGCATGGCCGAGGCCGCCGAACTGATGGAGATGCTGCGCCAGTTGATGGAGAACATGCAGGTTACGCAGGGACAGGGCGGTCAGGGCGGCCCCGGCCAGCAATCCATGCGCGATCTGGCAGAAACGCTGCGCGATCAGCAGGGCCTGTCGGATGACAGTTTCTCGGAACTGCAGAACGGTGATGGCCAGCAGGATCAGGGTCAGGACGGGCAGCAAGGGCAAGAAGGGCAGGATGGCCAGCAAGGGCAGGATGGCCAGCAGGGCGAAGGCCAGAACGGCCAGCAGGGCAATCGCGGTCAGGGTCAGGAAGGCGTGGGCCGGAACGGGCAGGGTCAGGGCCTTGCCGACCGTCAGCAGGAGTTGCGCAACCGGCTGGGCCAGTTGAACGGATCAAACCTGCCTGGCGCGGGGTCGCAGCAGGGGGAGGCCGGGCGCCGGTCCCTTGATGAGGCGGGCCGCGCGATGGACGAGGCCGAGCGCGCCTTGCGCGACGGCGATCTGCCCGGCGCGCTGGACCGGCAGGCCGATGCAATGCGCGCCATGCGTGAAGGGATGCGTTCGCTGGGTGAGGCCATGGCGCAGGACCAGCGCGAGCAGAAAGGCGGCGGTCAGGGCGAGGCCGTGGGCCGCGCCGATCCGAATTCCGCCCGCGATCCGCTGGGCCGTGAACCCGGCGACGGGGCGCGCATCGGATCGGACCGCAACATGCTGCAGGATGAGGATGGCGACCGCCGTGCCGGTGAACTGCTGGATGAGATCCGCCGCCGTCAGGGTGACCTGACCCGCCCGGAAAGCGAACGCGACTATCTGGAACGGCTGCTGGATATGTTCTGAGACCTGCAGCACCGGATCACACGCATTGATTGCAGAAAAAGGCGTCATGCACGGGGGGGGGCATGCACGGGGGGAAGTGATGCGCGGGGGGCTGACGGTGGCCAGCCGCTGCATCCGGTTCGGCAAAGCCCTTGGCGCGGCCAATGCTTCCCGAACGCCCGTTACGCCCCGCGTTCCATCATACGCAGTCTCTTGGTGTCAGTTGCCGCCCATGGATTGCAGGCTGCCTGTCGCCCGCATCAGCAAACCGTCCAGCCCCGCCCGCAGATGGTTTACGCCATTGACATAGCGGGTCATCATGTCTTGCGCAGCGGGGAATTGCTCGACGATCCGGGGGGCTGCGACATAGGCCGAAGCGGCCAGAACCGCCAGAAACACCATCAGGAAGAATCCGCTGCGAAAACCCGATCCGCCCCGGGCGGCGGTCGTGTCCTGCCGGGGCAAGGGATCGACACCCGGACGGGTTTCGGAACTCGCGCGCAGGGTGGAATTGATTTCCTCGATATCCGGCAAAAGATCGCGACGCGCGCCCGGCCTTGCGGTGATCTCGGCCTCAGGATCGGTCCGGTCCTCAGGCTGGGGCTCAAGCTCGGGTTCCGGCGCGCGCAGACGGGCCAGCCGGTTCCGCAATGCGGTGGAACTGCCGGTTTCCTCAAGCCCCAGATCGGTCTGGGTCTCGATCGGGCGCTGTTGTTCGGCACGGCGCGCCGCGGCCTCCCGCTCGGCCTCTTCCTTCAGCACTGCCAGCAGATTTTCGTCCAGCGACCGGCGCGGCTGCGCCGTTTCGGGGCCGGGCATCGGCGTCGCCGGTCCTGTCGCGGTCAAGGGCGCGTCAGGCCCGTCATCAGGAGCGGCGGCATCAGGATCGGCGGCATCGGGATCCGGGGCCGCCGGGGGATCGGTATGCATCTGCGCGGCATGGTCAGACAGCATCGCACTTGCACCTGCGATCGCACCGGCACCTGCGCCCTGCGTGACCGGCCCGGCCTCATCCTCCTCGGTATCGTCATTCCAGACGTCGTGCTGACCGTTCGCCCGCGGCGCGGCAAAGGCCGTTTCCTCGGCCGGTTCCGGCTCGGACATTCCGTGCAGATCCGTCTCGGGACCGACGGAATACTCCGCCCCATCCTCGGCCAGCATACCCGAAGGGCCGACCGGCACCTGATACCATGCGTGACCGCAATTTGAGCATTGAACATCGCGTCCGTCATCGGGGATCGCGCTGTCATCAACCTCATACTGTGCGTCGCAATTCGGGCAAATCAGTCGCATCAGCCCGTCCCCGCCCTGTTCTTAATTCTGCCTGCGCCTCATTTGTAGCGTTGTTAGCGATCACTTCCAAGCCTTTGTCGCAACGGCCGGAACAATCGCGCATTGAAACCCCCTGCCCCATCGGCATACTGCCCGCCGGGGCAGGGCAGAACCGCCGCCTGCCCCGCGCAACGGAGCAGCGCGTGATCGCATTTGAAAATGTCGCCTATAATTACGGCGGCGGGGAACTCCTGTCCGAGGTCAGTCTGAAACTGGCCCCGGGATCCTTCCATTTCCTGACCGGGCCTTCGGGCTCGGGCAAATCGACCTTTCTGAAACTGTGCTACGGGGAATTGTTGCCAACGGCAGGGCGGCTGACCCTGTTCGACCGTGAGGTGCGCGGCCTGAACCGCGATGAGATTGCCCGCATCCGGGGGCGCATGGGGATCGTGCATCAGGATTGCCAGTTTCTGGACCATCTGCCGATGGCCGCGAATGTCGCCCTGCCCGCCACCGTGACGGGGCGGGAGGCCCCGATGCAGGATCTGGCCGATCTGATGGGCTGGGTCGGGCTGGCCGATGTGATGCAGGCGATGCCGCCGCATCTGTCGGGCGGGGAACGGCAGCGCGCGGCGCTGGCGCGGGCCATCATCATGTCGCCCGAGGTCGTGCTGGCCGATGAACCGACCGGAAATCTGGACTGGGACATGTCGCTGCGGCTGCTTCAACTGCTGATTGAACTCAACCGTATGGGCAAGACCATCCTGATCGCGACCCATGACCTGAACCTGATCCGCACGGCCAAGCAACAGGTGGCCGCACGGGTGCTGCGCATCGCAAAGCGGCGGGTGCAACTGGCCGGGGCGGATCTGTGATGCGGCGGATCATTGCGCGGCTTCGCCCCTTCCTTGCCGCCGAGGGACATCGCGACAATGTGGTGCCGCCATCAGGCCATACGGCATGGCTGACCACCTTCACCGCCGGGGCGATGACATTTCTGGCAGTCTTTGCGCTGGCCCTGTCGCTGGCCGCGTCGCGCATGGCCGACCGCTGGGAGGGGGCGCTGGCCCGCACCGCGACGATCCGCATCTCCGCCCCGCCCGACCAGATCGAGCTGCAGACCCGCGCCGTGCTGGACCTTCTGGCGACGACGCCCGGCATCGCCTCGGCCCGGCGCATTGAGCGGGCCGAAAGCCTTGCGCTGCTGGAGCCGTGGTTTGGCCCCGATCTGCCGCTGGACGCCTTGCCCCTGCCGCAGCTTGTCGAACTGACCGAAACCGAGGCGGGCTATGACACCACCGGCCTGCGGCTGCGCCTGTCGGCCGAGGCCCCGGGCGCGGTGCTGGACGATCATACCCGCTGGCGCCGTCCGCTGGTGCTGGCGGCCGAACGGCTCAACCTGCTGGGGCTGGTCTCGATCGGGCTGATCGCCACCGCGATGGGCGCGATGATCGTGCTGGCGGCCAATGCATCACTGGCGGCCAATGCGCAGGTGATCCGCGTCTTGCGTCTGGTCGGCGCAAGGGACAGCTATATCGTGCGCGCCTTCACGCGACGCTTCACGCGGCGGGCCTTTCTGGGCGCGCTGGCCGGGACGGCAGCCGGCATGGCGGGGATCGCATTGCTGCCTGCGGCCGATGCGGCGGGCGGTTTTCTGACCGGGCTGGGCTTTCAGGGGGCGGGATGGCTTTTGCCGCTGCTGCTGCCTCCCGCCGCCGCCCTTGTCGCCTTTTTCGCCACCCGCGCCGCCGCTTTCCGCAAGCTCAAGGAACTGACCTGATGCGCAACTCCTTGCAATGGCTGCTTTCGCTTGTTTTCATCCTGCAGATGTATCTGGCCATGCTGGTTCTGGGGATCGTCTATTTCCCCTGGGCGCTGATCAGCCGCGATGGCGCGCGCGCCGCCTGTCATGCCTTTTGCCGCTGGGTGCGTTTCTCGCTGCGCCTTCTGACCGGGCTCAGGACCGAGGTGCGCGGCCCTGTTCCGCAGGGGGAGGTCCTGATTGCCGCCAAGCATCAAAGCTTTCTCGACATCCTCCTGATCTTCGGCGCGGTCCCGCGCGGCAAGTTCATCATGAAACGCGAACTGATCTGGGCGCCGGTCCTTGGCCTTTATGCGCTGCGCATCGGCTGCGTGCCGGTGAACCGGGGCAAGCGCGGGCAGGCCATCACCCGGATGATGGCCGATGTGAAATCCGGCGCGCAGGATCCGGGACAGTTGATCATCTATCCGCAGGGCACCCGCATCGCCCCGGGCGTCAAGGCCCCCTACAAGGCAGGCACGGCGGCGCTTTACGGCCAGTTGCGGCAGGATTGTGTGCCGGTCGCAGCCAATGTCGGGCTGTTCTGGCCCAAGCATGGCATCCTGCGCAAGCCGGGGCTGGCCGTGGTGGAATTTCTGCCCGCCATTCCACCCGGCCTGCCCAATGCCGAATTCATGGCCCGGATGGAAACCGAGATTGAAACCGCGTCAGACCGGCTGATGGCCGAGGCGGGTTTCCCCGGATTGCGTTAGGAAAAAGCATGGATTTCATCACCGATACCGAAAGCCTGCACCGGCTATACGGCACGCCCGGACAGGCAGCTCAGGTCAAGGTCATGCACCGGCTGATCCCGACCTATCGTGCCTTTCTGGAACGGTCACGCTTTTGCGTGCTGACAACGGTCGGCCCGGATGGCACCGATGGCAGCCCGCGTGGCGATGAAGGGCCGGTCGTCACCGTTCTGGATGACCAGACCCTTGCCCTGCCCGACTGGCGCGGCAATGACCGGATCGACAGCCTGACCAATATCGTCGTCGATGGCCGGGTCAGCCTGATCTTTCTCATTCCCGGGTCCAGCACCGCGATGCGCGTCAATGGCCGCGCCCGTCTGACCGAGGATGCGGCCCTGCGCGACCGGTTCCGCAAGGGCGATGCGCGGCCCCGCACTGTCATCGTGATCGCGATTGACGAGCTCTATCCGCAATGCGCCCGCGCGGTGATGCGCGCAGCGCTCTGGTCCGGCGATCAATCCGCCGGATTGCCCAGCATCGGCGACATGCTGACGGAAATCACCTCGGGTGGGTTTGACGGCAAGACCTATGATGCCGAATGGCCCGGGCGGGCGGCAAAGACGATGTGGTGACGGGCGGGGGGGCGTTGCCCCCCTGCCCCGCCGGAAACAGGTGCGACCGGAGGATGGACAGCGCAGGGTGTCCTCTTCAGGCCGCCAGCCCGCGCGACCCCATCGCGATGTATTTCTGCCGGCGATCCTTGACCAGCGCCTCGGGCGCTTTACCCGCAAGCTCGGCCAGCATGGTTTCCAGCGCCTTGCCGACGGCTGCCACGGTTTCCGTGCGGCCCCGCTGCGCGCCCCCCAGCGGCTCGGCGATGATGCGGTCGATCACGCCCAGTTTCTGCAGATCCTGCGCCGTCAGGCGCAGGGCCTCGGCCGCCTCGCGCATTTTTTCGGCGTCCTTCCACAGGATCGAGGCGCAGCCCTCGGGCGAAATCACCGAATAGACCGAATGTTCCAGCATCGCGACGCGGTTCGCGGTGGCAAAGGCGACAGCCCCGCCCGATCCACCCTCACCGATGATGACCGAGATCAGCGGCACGCCGATTTCAAGACATTTCTGGGTCGAGCGCGCAATCGCCTCGGCCTGACCGCGTTCCTCGGCCCCCTTGCCGGGATAGGCACCGGGCGTGTCCACCAGTGTGATGACCGGCAGGCCGAAGCGATGCGCCATATCCATCAGGCGGATCGCCTTGCGATAGCCTTCGGGCCGGGCCATGCCGAAATTGCGTTCGATCCGGCTTTTGGTATCGCTGCCCTTTTCATGGCCGATCACCATGACCGGCTGATCGCCCAGCCGGGCCAGCCCGCCCATCACCGCATGGTCATCGGCGAAATTCCGGTCCCCCGCCAGCGGGGTGTATTCGGTGAACAATGCCTCGATATAGTCGCGGCAATGGGGCCGGTCAGGATGGCGCGCGACAAGGCATTTGCGCCACGGGCTCAGATCCTTGTAAAGATCGCGCAGCAGCACTGCGGCCTTGGCGTCCAGCGCCACGGCCTCTTTCTCGATATCCATTTCCTTGTTGGACCGCGCCATCGCGCGCAGTTCCTCGGCCTTGCCTTCAATCTCTGACAGCGGCTTTTCGAAATCGAGATAGTTCATCCGGCACTCCCTGCGAACGTTCCCGGCATGGAACGACCCAGCGTATATGACGCCGCAGGACCGCAAATGCAACTCACAGCGCGGGACCGGCCAGACTGATCATTCGGACAGATCATCCCGGTTGGGTCATTCGGACCGGATGAACCCTTCCGCCGCCAGTTCCGCCATCAGAAGCGTGCAGTCGGCCTCAAGCCGGTCCTGCCCGATATCAGGAAAGAGCGTCGACAGCGCCTCGGCAAAGTCGCGGGCCGATCCGGGCAGTTCCAGCATCGCCCAGATCGCGCGGGCCGTCGGGTTAAGCTGCCACAGCATCCCGTCGCCCGGCCACCACAGAAAGGCGCTGTTGCCAAGGACCCGCACCGCCATGCCCGGCGCGCGGCGCCAGACCGCATCGGGATCGACAGGGTCGGCGCGGTCCTGCGGCCCGTCCTCTGCCGCCACCGGTGGAAGGGGCGGGCCGATTTCCAGATCCTTCGGCATAAGGCACGGCCCGCCAAAGGCGCGACGCAACAGCCGCACGGCATCTTCCAGATCCTCATAGACCAGCCGCAGCACCGGCACGCCGTCAAGAATACGCTCGGCGGTGGCATAGGCCCCGGCGGCATGGGCGAAATCGGTGATGCTCTGCTCGACCAGCAGGCGCAGCGCATCCTCGGGCTCCATGGCGTGAAACCCCGCCGCACCGGGCCTGCGGTCCAGCATCACGATGGCACCAAGCGGTGCGGCCCGGCCCTTGCGCGCCAGTCCCGGCGCCAGAAGATAGCCGTAACGGTCATCTGCGGGACCCAGATGCGCCTTAACATGGGCGCGGAATTCCGGCGTGACGGTCGCGGGCAGGGGCAGGCGCAGGCGCGGCGCGATGCCCAGCGCGCGGCCCGTTCCATCCGCACCCAGTGCCAGAACATCGTCGCAGAAGACCGTGATACCTGTCTCTGCCGTCAGCCGCGAAATCAGCGTGGACTTGCCCGCCCGATGCGCGCCGGTCAGCGCAATCAGACGCCCCCCGATCTCGAACGCGCCGCAATGCAGGCCGATACCGCCCTTCCCCGCCATCCCGGCCGAGGCCGCCTGCGCCAGATCGGCAATCACCGCGCAGGCCGCACTGGCCTCGGGCAGATCGTCCAGCGGCGCATCGGTATAGGCGGAATGGACCCGGTACCGTCCGCCCGGGCGCGGCTCGGCCAGTGACAGGACGGGCCCGCCCTGCGCCGCGCGGATCGGCGCGCGATTGGCAGCCGTCTGCGGATCCCAGCCCGAACGGCGGACCCGCCAGCCCCGCAGACAGCGCAGTAACGTCTCCGAGAGCCCCCCTTCGGCCGGCAGGATCACCGGCCGGTACGCGCCCCGCAGATCCAGCCGGATCCATGTGTCCGAGGGGCGTGACAGCACGCCCCCCGTGGCTTCCATCTGCAGATCGCGGAACGTCAAGGATCAGCCTCCGAAGATCGTGCGGACCCAGCCGGGCGTATCGGCGCGGAACGACCGGTTCCCCGAGGACCGCGAGGCCCGCCCCGACGGGAAGGACCGTCCCCGGCTGTTGGCACCACGGCGCGACGGACCCGACCGCCCCCCACGCGAACCACCCCGCGAGGATCCGCGCGACGACCCGCCCCGGGACCCACCGCGCGACCCGCCACCCGAACCGCCCCCACGCGACCCACCGCCGGAACCACCACCGGAATTGCCGCTGGCATGGGCTGCATTCAGCCCCAGAAGCGCCGGTGCCATATAGGCAGAGCCTGCAACAAGGCCCGCGCGAATCAGCAGACGGCGGCGCGAGACATCGACAGTGTTATCGGTTTTCTTCGTCATCCGGTTTCCTTTCCTGATCGGTCATGAACCTTCCGAGGTTCTGTGAGGAGAACCGATGCCAAAGGGGTTTCATTCCGGATCTTTCCGAAGATTTTGGATCAGATCAGACAAGGTACTGAAAATATTTAACAACATACAGGATACGGAACCGTATGTCGCAATCCCCTTCTGGTCAGACCGTCCGCAATATCCTCTGCGTCACGTCAACGGCGGGGGGGACAGGCCACAAGCAGCAACGCCCCGGACACGGGGTCCGGGGCGTGCATCCTCCCATAGCGCCGCAGGGCCTCCTCTTCCCATACGCGGCGCGGGCATCTTTCAGTTCCGTCTGAAAAACCGGCAAATCTTAGGTAAAGCTGACTTCATCCAGAGCGGTTTGTCAACGAATCCCGCTCAACCGGCAATCATTTCCGACTGGCGTACGATGACCTCGGCCTGTTTGATCGAGGCGATATCGACCAGCCGTCCCTTGTAGACTGTTGCCCCCTCACCGCGCGCCTTTGCGGCCTCCATCGCGGCAAGGATCTCCCGCGCTTCGGCAACCGCGGCCTCGGACGGGGTGAAGATCTCATTGGCCAGCGCGACCTGTTTCGGGTGGATCGCCCATTTGCCGACCATGCCCAGCGTCGCCGAACGGCGGGCCTGCGCGCGAAAGCCCTCATCATCGCCGAAATCGCCGAAAGGCCCGTCCACCGGCAGCACGCCATGGGTACGGCAGGCCGCGACAATGGCCGCCTGCGCCCAGTGCCAGGGGTCCGACCAGTGCCGCGCGCCATCCTGCAGCATGTAGTAGTTTTCCTGCGTCCCGCCGATGCCGGTGGTCTGCATGCCCATCGAGGCCGCGAAATCGGCGGCCCCCAGGCTCATGGCCTGCAGGCGCGGGCTGGAGGCGGCGATTTCTTCGACATGGGTAATGCCTGCAGCACTTTCGATGATGACCTCGAACCCGATCGGGCGGGTGCGCCCCTTGGCCCGTTCAATAGCGGTAACAAGCGCATCCACTGCATAGACATCGGCAGCGCAACCCACTTTCGGGATCATGATCTGATCCAGCCGGTCCCCCGCCTGTTCCAGCAGATCGACCACATCGCGATACCAGAACGGCGTGTCCAGCCCGTTGATCCGCACCGACAGCGTCTTGCGGCCCCAGTCCACTGCATTGATCGCGGCAATAATATTTGCGCGCGCGGTATCCTTGTCGCCGGGGGCGACGGAATCCTCCAGATCCAGATTGATGACATCAGCCGCCGAGGCAGCCATCTTTTCGAACAGGGCCGGGCGGGAGCCGGGGCCGAACAACTGGCAGCGATTGGGACGGGCCGGGGGGGCGGGTTGGAGACGGAAGCTCATCTTCGGATCCTTCAGTAAGGAAGTTGCCTGACGGTCAATTCCTGCGATATAATGTTGCGCATCAATCCGCAAGACGCCTTTTGCGCCGCAGCAATGCAGATGCGGCATCCCGTGACTTGCCGGAACGCGGACGAGGAGGCCGCCGCGCAACGCGCCTTCATCGCTTGACCCGCCCGCCACAAGCGCGGATAGAACGGGGGTCCCGCGCAAAGGAGTGTTCCATGACCCGCATCGTCCATGTCAACGGCCAGTATCTGCCCGAGGCCGAGGCCACCGTCTCGATCTTCGACCGGGGGTTCCTGATGGCCGATGGCGTTTATGAGGTGACATCGGTTCTGGGCGGTAAACTGATCGACTTTCCCGGCCATGCGGCACGGCTGGAACGGTCTTTGGCTGAACTGGACATGACCAGCCCGGTCACGACCGACGAATTGCTGGCGATCCACCGCGAACTGGTGGCGCGCAATTCCATCACCGATGGCATGGTCTATCTGCAGATCACGCGCGGCAATCCCGGTGACCGCGATTTCGCCTATCCCGATCCGCCGGTGACGCCGACCATCGTGCTGTTCACCCAGTCCAAGCCCGGCCTTGCCGACAATCCGGCGGCAAAGACCGGCATCAAGGTCGTGTCCATCGAGGATATCCGCTGGGGCCGCCGTGACATCAAGACGGTGCAGCTGCTGTATCCGTCGATTGGCAAGATGATGGCCAAGAAGGCCGGTGCCGATGATGCCTGGATGGTCGAGGACGGCTTCGTGACCGAAGGCACCTCGAACAATGCCTATATCGTCAAGAACGGGCGGATCATCACGCGGCAACTGGGCACGGATATCCTGCACGGCATAACCCGCGCCGCCGTGCTGCGCTTTGCCGCCGAGGCGCAGATGGAAATCGAGGAACGCGCCTTTACCATCGACGAGGCGCTTGCGGCGGATGAGGCTTTCGTGACCTCGGCCTCGGCCTTCGTCATGCCGGTGGTTCAGATCGACGGCGCGGCGGTGGGGGATGGCCGCCCGGGCCGCGTCGCAACCCGCCTGCGGGAAATCTATCTTGACGAAAGCCGCAAGGCGGCGCTGTAGGGCGCAAGGCGGGGATCGGCTTCGTGCCGTCGCCCCGCCTTGACAACCGCCAGGCCGGAGCCGGGGGCTACCGCCCCGCCCTCCATCGCCCTTTCGCTGCGGTCAGGCCGTGACCATCCCCTGCTGGACCGGCACCTGCTGACCCTCATTCGTCACAAGCAGCCGATCCACCGGAAAGGACTCCCGGGTGATGCCATCCAGCCGCGCGATGGCAAGACCGTTGATCATGACAAGCATCCCGTCCGCATCAGGATCATCCTCGACCGTCAGCACCGGTGCATCGAACCCTTCCAGGTCAACGATAAGCTGGTCATCCACGCCATTGAAATCGGTGATGATGACCGGGCGGGGGTCTTCCATATCCATTTCTTCCGCAACGCGTTCGATGCCAAAAAAGTCCTCGCCCGCGCCGCCCGCCATCCGGTCAAGATAATCCCCGACCAGCGTGTCATTACCCTGACCACCGTAAAGCTCGCTTGGCGCGCTTTCAGTTCCCTCACCCAAGGCGAACAGAATGTCGTTCCCCGCGCCGCCCTCAAGCGTATTGCGCCCTTGCCAATCTGCCAGCACGTCATCTCCGGCGCCGCCGACAAGCAGATCATTCCCGGCCCCGCCGATTAGGGTGTCGGATCCTGCCCCGCCATAGACCAGATCATCCCCGTCCATCGCTTCGATCAAGTCTGCCCCGCCCAGGCCTTCAATCCGGTCTGCCATTTCGGTGCCGGTGATCGTGTCCGCCCCTTCCGTGCCTGTCAGAACATTCTGCGCGACATCGAATTCCAGCGCCTCGGACGGTATGTCCCCGGGCGCGACAAGGAAGATGCGGGCAAGCTCTGTCCCTGACCGCAGACGGATCAGCGTGCCGTCGATCTCGTCATCCGCAACAAGCTCGACCTCGGACTCGGCATAGCCCGACAATTCCAGACGGATCCGGTCCTCTGCGGGGTTGAAATCGACGATCGTCAGCGGCTCAAACTGCTGGGCGGCGCCGGTTTCCGCGCTCAGTTGCACAACGAACCGGTCCCGCCCCTCGGCTCCGGACATTTCATCGCCCCAATCGCCGACAAGCGTGTCATCGCCCGCCCCGCCGAACAATTCATCCTGTCCGGGTTCTTCGGCGCCATCCACGGCGTTCAGCAGATCGGCACCATCACCGCCCAACAGATAATCCGTTCCACTGTCATCGGTCAGGACGTCATCGCCGGTCCCGCCGGACAGTTCATCCTCTCCGCGGCCACCAAACAGGGTGTCACTGCCCGCCCCGCCCGAAAGGCCGTCGGACCCTGCCCCGCCGTAAAGAAGGTCTTTCCCTGCATCGCCCGACAGCGTGTCATTGCCTTCACCGCCGAACAACTGGTCATAGCCGATCCCGCCAGACACCTCATCATCGCCGCCGAATGCATCGACAGTGTCATTGCCGCCAAGCGCCGAAATCAGGTCATCATCATCGGTGCCGTGCAGCAGATCCGCGTCTTCGCTGGGTTCGGCATCCGGTTCGCGTGCGGGACGATCCTCATCATCGTCATTGCTGGAACCATCAAGAAGAAGCCCCCCCAACAGCAGCATGGGCAGGGCAAGCAGGGCGAGAATTTCCATGGCAACCTCTAGAAAACACAAAACACACTGGAAACTGCCCTCCTAGGCGCAGGATTCCCTGATTCCGTTTATCGCGACACGAATGGGTCTCCGTCAATTCCTTAACGGAACCTGTTTCTTAGCAAGGACATATACGACCAGTTTTCAGATACTTGTGCCGATTATGATGGGTATCAGCCGCCCTTTTCGACATTCTCGCGAAATGCCTGCGCGAATCGATCCTGCTTTGCCGCATCCGCCTCGGTCTGATGGGCCGCGCGCCAATCGTCATAGGGCATCCGGTAGACAATCTCGCGCGCGTCTTCCTTGCTCATCTCCAGACCGCGCGCATTGGCCGCCTCCTGATACCAGCGCGACAGGCAGTTGCGGCAGAAGCCTGCAAGATTCATCAGGTCGATATTCTGCACGTCGGGGCGCTCGTCCAGCAGATGATCCATCAGGCGGCGAAAGGCGGCAGCCTCAAGCTCGGTGCGGGTGGCGGCGTCGGGTATTCCAGTCATGTCATTCTCCTTTCGCGGTCACGTCATCCAGCGCGGCCCGGATCAGCGGAGCCAGCCGCGCCGCCCAGTCCCGCTGTGCTGCCTCATCGGCGATCAGGTCGTTGCGCAGTTCGATCAGCGTATTGTGGCGGCCCATCCGCAGCGCATGCCGGTCAATGGCATCGCCGGGCAGATGGCCCGTATAGGGCTCGTTATCGCCGACGCACAGATCCGGCTCGGCCTCCAGCCGCGCGATCAGTGCCCGCGACAGCCGGTCATCCAGATGAGAATAAAGCACCCCCACCTGCCAGGGCCTCGGCGCACGCCCCCGCAGACAGGGCGTGAAGGAATGAATCGCGATCACCACCGTATCGGGCCTGCGCGCCGCCAGCGCCGCATAAGCCGCGTGATAGGGACGATAGAGACCGTCCAGCCGTCTTTCGCGTTCCGCCGCATCGGCCTGCCGGTTGCCCGGAATGATCGTGCCGTCATAAAGTTTCATCAGCAGCGTCGGATCGTCCTCACCCCGGTTGGGATCAATCACAAGGCGTGAGAAATCCGACAGGATCGCGGGCGCGTCCAGCGTCTCGGCCAGCGCCAGCGTCAGCCCCGCCGCGCCGGGGTCATAGGCGATATGGCGGGCCATATCCGCCGGCCCGATGCCCAGATCGCCACCAGACACATCGGCAGGCACCCGGTTGGTTGCATGATCGCAGGTGACCAGAAAGCGCGCAGGACGGTCCGCCCCGAAAATGCGGTAAGGTTGCGGATCGGGCTGTGTCACCTTCATTCTCCCGTCATGTCAAGCTGCGAGGAAGATCTAACCCTCCCGCCCGGAAAAGGGAACCGCAGCCTTGCCCCGCACTGCCCCCTGCCCCCCGGATTTCGCGCCTGATCAGCCGCCCGACCGTTGCCCCCAGGGGGGATTTCGGCCATAAGGCGCTTGGCCCACCGATAGACCCACTTTGCAACAGGGAACGAAGAACGCATGAGACGCCTTCGCAATGTCAAGGTCGTGGCCACGCTGGGCCCGTCCTCCTCCGATTACGACACGATCCGCGCACTGTTTGAGGCAGGAGCCGATGTGTTCCGCCTGAACATGAGCCACGGCACCCATGACGACATCGCCGCGCGCCACCGCATCATCCGCCAGATCGAAAGCGATACCGGACGTCCGATCTGCATTCTGGCCGATCTTCAGGGCCCGAAACTGCGTGTCGGCACGTTCGCGGCCGAGGGCGGTGAGGATTTGGCCCCCGGCGCGGCCTTCCGGATGGATCTGGACCCGACACCGGGCGATGCAAGCCGTGTGCAACTGCCGCATCCCGAGATTTTTGCCGCACTGGAACCGGGGGCGACGCTGCTGGTCAATGACGGCAAAATCCGCCTGAAGGTTGAAACCTGCGGCAGCGATTTCGCGGATTGCACCGTGGTGGTGGGCGGCGTTATTTCCAACCGCAAGGGCGTGAACGTCCCCGATGTCGTGCTGCCGCTGGCGGCGCTGTCGGAAAAGGACCGCAAGGATCTGGAATTCGCTGCCAATCTGGGTGTGGACTGGCTGGCCCTGTCCTTCGTGCAGCGTCCCGAGGATGTGCTGGAGGCGCGCGAACTGGCCAAGGGCCGCGCGGCGATCCTGTCCAAGATTGAGAAACCGGCGGCGGTGAAAGCCTATGACGCGATCCTTGCCGTTTCCGACGGCATCATGGTTGCGCGCGGCGATCTGGGCGTCGAAATGCCTGTTCATGCCGTGCCGCCGATCCAGAAACGTCTGGTGCGCGGCGCGCGCGCGGCGGCGAAGCCTGTGATCGTGGCCACGCAGATGCTGGAATCCATGATCGAATCCCCGGTGCCCACCCGGGCCGAGGTTTCGGACGTGGCCACCGCCATCTACGAAGGCGCCGATGCGGTCATGCTGTCGGCGGAATCGGCGGCGGGGCAGTATCCGGTCGAGGCCGTGCAGACGATGAACAATGTCGCGATCTCGGTCGAAAGCGACAATATCTATCGTGAGGTGATCGAGGCCAGCCGCCGCGCCGAGCGCAAGACCGTCGCGGATGCCATCGTTTCAGCCGCGCGTGAGATTGCCGAAACGACCGATATCAAGGCGATCTGCTGTTTCACCCAGTCGGGCACCACCGCCACGCTGGTGGCGCGCGAGCGCCCCCGCGTCCCGATCATCGCGCTGACGCCGCTGATGGGCACGGCGCGCAGGCTGTGCCTGACATGGGGCACGCATTGCGCGATCACCGACCGTCAGGACCGCTTCAAGGGCGCCGTCATCGCTGCGGCCAAGGTGGCGCGGCGCGACGGTTTCGCGACCGAACGTGACCAGATCGTGGTGACGGCGGGCGTGCCGTTCAACGTGCAGGGCACAACGAACATCCTGCGCGTTGCCCCCTGCGACGAGCGATTGATTTTCAACGCGGATCCCGAATAATCTGACCCCGGGCAATGCTGGGGAATGGTGGCGGGATGGATCCGGATCTTATGCTTGTGATCGGGCTGGTTCTGGCCGTTCTGACCATCCCCTCCATGCTGTCAGCCTATGCGGAATCCCGCCCGCCCCGGGCGGCGGCCATCGTGTCGCTGATTGCCGGGGTCCTGATCGCCGTGGCGCTGACAAACAAGGCGGGCGGCTACAGCATCGCCGAGATCCCCGATGTGTTCTACCGGGTGATCGGGCGCTATCTGAACTGACCGGCGAAACTGCCGGAAATCCACGAAAACACTGCCAAAAACAGGTGTTTTCTCTTGCACCCCAGGGCGGGCTTGCCTATACGGCCCGCTCTGACCCCGCGCGTCCGGCCAAGAGGCATGCCGAGTCGCGCGATAACCACTCGAAAGAGGAGATGGAAATGCCCAAGATGAAGACCAAATCCGCGGCCAAGAAGCGTTTCAGCTTCACCGCGACCGGCAAGGTGAAGGCTGGCCCTGCGGGCAAGCGTCACGGCATGATCAAACGCTCGACGAAATTCATCCGCGATGTGACGGGGACCATGATCCTGTCCGATGCGGATGCCAAGATCGTCAAGAAATACATGCCCTATAACCGGTAAGGAGAGCCAGATATGTCCCGCGTCAAATCCGGCGTCGTTACCCACGCCCGCCACCGCAAGGTGATCAAGGCTGCCAAAGGCTATTACGCCGCGCGCAGCACGAACTTCCGCACCGCCACGCAGGCGGTCGACAAGGCGAACCAGTATGCGACCCGTGACCGCAAGACCCGCAAGCGCAATTTCCGCGCGCTGTGGATCCAGCGGATCAATGCCGCTGTTCGCCTGTTCGATGCCGAACTGAACTATTCGCGCTTCATCAACGGTCTGGCGCTCGCCGGGATCGAAGTGGACCGCAAGGTTCTGGCCGATCTGGCCGTGCATGAGCCCGAGGCGTTCAACGCCATCGCGGCGCAGGCCAAGGCCGCCCTGCCCGCCTGATCGGCAGCAGCACCCCAAATGAAAAAGCCCCGCTTCCGGCGGGGCTTTTTGCATTATGGCCTGTGCCGTCAGTGCCCGAGGATCTGGCTGAGGAACAGCTTGGTCCGGTCGCTTTTCGGATTGTTGAAAAACTCCTTCGGCTCGTTCTGCTCGACGATCTGCCCCTGATCCATGAAGATCACCCGGTTCGCCACCGCCTGCGCAAAGCCCATTTCATGCGTGACACACAGCATTGTCATGCCTTCTTCGGCCAGTTCGATCATCGTGTCGAGCACTTCCTTGATCATCTCGGGGTCCAGCGCCGATGTCGGTTCATCGAACAACATGATCCGGGGTTTCATGCACAAGGACCGCGCGATGGCGACGCGCTGCTGCTGCCCGCCCGACAGCTGCCCGGGATATTTCAGCGCCTGTTCGGGGATCTTGACCTTGCGCAGATAATGCATGGCCACTTCCTCGGCCTCTTTCTTGGGCGTCTTGCGCACCCAGATCGGGGCCAGCGTGCAGTTCTCCAGAATGGTCAGATGCGGGAACAGGTTGAAATGTTGAAACACCATTCCGACCTCGGACCGCACCTTGTCGATATTCTTCAGGTCCGAGGTCAGTTCCGTGCCATCCACGACGATCTTGCCGGCCTGATGTTCCTCCAGCCGGTTGATGCAGCGGATCAGGGTGGATTTTCCCGACCCCGAGGGGCCACAAATCACGATCCGCTCCCCCCGGTTGACGGTCATGTTGATGTCGCGCAGCACATGGAAAGTGCCGTACCATTTGTTCATGTCACTGATCTGGATGGCCACCTCATCGGTGACTTGCATCTGACTGCGGTCGATCTGACGTTCGATTGCGGCTTCGGACATTGCGGGCTCCTTAGCGATGGTCTGTCTTCAGCTTGCGCTCCAGATACTGGGAATAGCGCGACATGCCGAAGCAGAAGATGAAGAAACAAAGGCCGATAAACCCGAACAGTTCCCAATAGATACCGTTCCAGTCACTGTCGGCCCGAATGGCGTTCGAAAGCCCGATCGGATCAAGAATGCCGATGAAGACCACCAGCGTGGTATCCTTGAACAGCCCAATGAAGGTGTTGACGATGCCCGGGATCGAGATTTTCAGGGCTTGCGGCATGATGATCAGCCGCTGCGCCTTCCAGTAATCAAGGCCAAGCGCATCGGCGGCCTCATACTGTCCACGCGGCAGGGCGGCAAGACCGCCCCGGATCACCTCGGCCATATAGGCCGAAGCAAACAGCGTCACCATGATGATGACCCGCAGGATGATGTCGAAATTCGTCCCCGGCGGCAGGAAGTAGTTCAAGAGCAGAGACGCCGTGAACAGCAATGTGATCAGCGGCACGCCCCGGATGAACTCGATGAACCCCACCGAAACCGTCTTGATCAGGAACATGTCCGACTGTCGCCCCAGCGCCAGCACGATACCGATGGGCAGCGACAGCGCGATCCCGGTGACGCCAATCACGGTCGAGACCATGAAGCCGCCAAAACTGTCGGAACGGATCGGCATGATGCCGATGGGCAGAGCCCCGGACAGCATGTTCGAGATCGGCCCCGTCAGATAAAGCCACCACAGGATCGTGGCAAGGACGCCAACGATAGTGGCCGCCAGCGTCGACAGTGGAAGCGTCACGCGATAGGCGAGATAGCCGACGGCAAAGCCCGCCATTGCGATGATCGGAAACCAGATCGTCCCCCCCCAGAGCAGCCAGAAGGCCAGCGCCGGATAGATCGCACTGAACCAGAACAGTTTGCGCGGCGCGCCCGCGAACAGGATCGGTGCCAGCGCCACCAGCATCAGTACGAAAGCCAGCGTTGGACGCCAATAGGCCGAAGGCGGGTAGAACCCGAAGATCAGCTGATGCCAGCGATCCTTGATGACGCCGAAACAGGCGCCCGTCGCTCCGTCAAGGATCTGGCGGCATTCGGCAAGGCTTTCCGCATTCCAGACCGCATTCAGAAACCACGGACCGATATGCAGGACGATCCAGATGACCGAACTGATGCCCAGCACGGTCAGGATGATGTTGAGCACCCCCGAAAACAGGTTTTCGCGCAGCCAGCGGATCGCGCCGACCTCGGTCAGGGGTGGGGTGGCCTCGGGCAGCATCGAGTCGCGGACATAGGCCACCGTATTGGAATGGGTATCGCTCATCTCAACGCTCCTTCAGCCGGACGCTGTTGTTGTAGATGTTCATAAGCCCCGAGATCAGCAGACTGATCGCAAGATAGACCAGCATCAGAAGCAGCATCCCCTCCAGCTCACGGCCGGTCTGGTTGATGGTGATGCCCCCGAGGGTCGAGCGCAGATCCATATAGCCCACCGCGATCCCCAATGAGGTGTTCTTGGTGATGTTCAGATATTGCGAGATCAGCGGCGGGATGATGACCCGCAGCGCCTGCGGCAGGATCACAAGGTTCATCGTCCAGGACGGGCGCATCCCCAGCGCAAAGGCGGCCTCGGTCTGCCCGCGCGAAACGGCCAGAATGCCCGCCCGCACGTTTTCCGCGATAAAGGCGCCGGTATAGAGCGACAGCGCCAGCCACATTGCGATGAACGAGTTGCGCAGGAAGGTGCCATCCTGAAAGTTGAACCCCTGCAGCGACGGGTAACTCAGATGGAAACCCAGCGCGATAAGGACAACCGTGATCGGCGCAAACAGGATCAGCAGCGATTTCCACCATGTGACCGGGCGGAGACCGGTCGCCTCTTGCACCGCCGTCGCGTGGCGGAGCAGCCGGATATTCGCCCAGAGCGAGCCAACAACCACCGCCAGAATAAGCAGGAAATTGATTGAGACCGAAATGATCCCCAGATTGATGGCCCCCAGTGACGTGGTGAACAGCGGCCCCGGCACATAAACGCCCCGGTTGGTGATCGCGACCGTGTCGAAGAACAGCATAGACGAGGTAGCATTCTCACCCCGGAAGGCCGAGGGGGCCGGCATGCTTTCGGTCATCACGGCAAAGATGACGATGATCCACAGCAGCAGCGGCACGTTGCGGAAGGCCTCGACATAAAGGCCCATCAGCCGCGAGACGATCCAGTTTTTCGACAGACGCAGCACCCCGGCAATCACCCCGATCACCGTGGCGGTGACACAGGACACCAAGGCCAGCAAAAGCGTGTTCAGCAACCCGACCAGCATGGCCCGGCCATGACTGCTGTCATTGGTGTATTCAACAAGGCGCTGGTTGATGTCGTAACCGGCACGGACGGACAGGAAGTTGAAATTGAAATCCTTGCCCAAGGCCCGCAGGTTTTCGACCGTGTTGTCGACCAGCCAGGCGAAACCCGCCATCAGCATGAACATCACCACGATCTGAATCGTCATGGATCGGTAGCGCGTATCATAGAGCAGCATGCTCGGCCGAAACGACGCACCCGAACTTTCGTTCGTCATTGCCATAAAATATCCCCTGTCTCTGAACGGCGCTTTATCGCGCTCTGGACGCCGGGCCGGATCTGTCCGGCGCGTCTGTCAGATTTCGATTGTGGAGGGAAAAAGGGCGCGGTCCAGCCGCGCCCTTTCTGGTCAGTTCAGATCAACGGAAGGGCGGCGAATAGAGCAGCCCGCCTTGGGTCCATTGCGCGTTCAGACCGCGCGCCAGACCGATCGGGGTCGATTCACCGATCGTTGCGGCGAAGATCTCGCCATAGTTGCCGCCCGCCATGATGGCGCGCTTGGCCCATTCATTGTCCAGACCGAACATCGGCCCCAGATCGCCTTCATTGCCAAGCAGGCGGTTGATCTCGGGGTTTTCGGTGCCCTTGGCCAGTTCTTCCAGATTGGCCGAGGTGACGCCCAGTTCTTCGGCCGCGATCAGCGCGTTCAGCGTCCACATCACGATTTCCGACCATTGGTCATCGCCATGGGCAACCAGCGGGCCCAGCGGCTCTTTCGAGATGATTTCGGGCAGAAGGATATGGTTTTCCGGATCCGCAAAGGTCGCGCGGGTCGCGGCTAGGCCCGAAGCGTCAGTCGTGTAGACGTCGCAGGCACCGGCCAGATATTGCTGCTGGGCTTCGGCATTGGTCTCGATCGGGACCGGCTCATAGCTCATGTTGTTGACCTTGAAGTAATCGGCCAGGTTGAGCTCGGTCGTGGTGCCGGTCTGGATACAGACGGTCGCGCCGTCCAGTTCCTTGGCCGAGGACACGCCCAGGGCCTTGTTCACCATGAAGCCCTGACCGTCATAGTAGTTCACGCCTGCGAAGGTGAACTTCAGGTCGACATCGCGCGAGAAGGTCCAGGTCGTGTTACGGGCCAGCACGTCGATCTCACCCGAGGCCAGCGCGGTAAAGCGGGTCTGGCCGGTGGTGGTGACGAATTTTACCTTCTTGGGGTCGCTCAGAACCGCTGCGGCAACGGCGCGGCACACCGCCACGTCAAAGCCTTGCCATTCCCCGGCCGAATCCGGCGCGGAGAAGCCGTTGACCCCGGTGGACACGCCACAATTCAGTTCGCCGCGCGCCTTCACGTCATCCAGCTTGGCAGCCGATGCCGTTCCAGCAATCGCAGCGGCGGCAGCCAGCGTGCCGACGAATACGGTTTTTTTCATGTTTACCTCTTCCTGATTGTCCGCATGTTTGCGCGGAATTATTGCTCCCTCCCCCTTGCGGGGGTTGAACCTGATCGAAGGATTGCTCCCTCAGTGCCCGTCAGTTTCGACCGAAGCGGTTTGAAACGTCAAGAGCAAGCCTTGCCGCGTCGTAAAATTCCGGTTTTTCATTGGCTTGGCAAAGGTCTGCCGCAACTTGCGGCATTGCTGCCTGCAGATTAGGCAAGATTGTTACCCGCACAATCCGAAGAATCGCCCCGCATCGGCAAAGGCTGCCCGTTTCGCCGCCTCGGATTCGAGCGCGAAATCGTCCTGCCCCCAGATCTCAGCCTGCCAGTGCTCATCAATGCGCGACAGGGCGAAGGCCTCTTCCACCATCAGGCGCGCGCGGATGACCGCAAGCGCCAGCACAAGCGAACCCGAGATCGCGACAAGATCATGAAACGCCACCAGCCGGAACGCATCCAGCGCCCTGACCGCATCTGCCAGCCGCCCGGTCGCAGCCCGGTCCTGCGCCACGGGGATCACCCCCGTTGTCACCGCCAGCCGCGCGCCGAATGTCGCCTCGGCCCAGTCCAGAAGCGGATCCCAGCCCGCCCTCTGCCGCGCAATCAGCGCTTCGGGTCCGGGCGCGCGGTAGCACAGCAGATCCGAGGCACCGTAAGCCGCAACCACCTCCGTCACCTCGGAAAATTGCAGGCGCACCTTGTCCAGCGCGGAATTGGCCATGCGGGTCATCGGCATGGTTTCGGGCTTCACCACCCCCTCCTGCGCCTGCCATTCGGCGCCGATGGCATCAGCCATGTCCTGCGTCGGAAGGATCAGCGACGTCTTGGCCGGGGTCCGGACCGCGCGCCCGTCCAGCAGCACGGCAAAGCCGCCCTCGACCGCCTCGGTGCGGGCCTCGGTCCAGAACCGTTTCGGAGCCCAGGCTGTCATTTGTGCAGTTTCTCGAACGGGTCGGCGGGCACATCGTTCGGGCCCCAGTCCAGCGCCTTCCATGTCCGGTCCATATGGTCGGGCAGCGGCGCGGTGAAGGTCATCGCAGCCTTGGTGATGGGATGTTCGATGCTCAGGCTGCGGGCGTGCAGATGCAGCTTCTTGCTGACCTCGCCGCCGATGGACGCCCCCCAGCCATCGCCAAGGTTTTCCGACCCCGAGCCGCCATATTTGCCGTCGCCCAGAATGGGATGGCCCAGTTCCGCCATATGGGCGCGCAACTGATGGGTGCGCCCCGTCACCGGCTCCAGCGCCATCCAGGAAAGGCGCGTGCCAAGAAACCAGAGCGTGAAGAAATCGGTATGCGCCCGCTTGGCATCGGGGAAATCGGCCATCTTGGCGGGATGGATGCAGATCATCTTCTCCCCCTCGCCGCCACGCCCGCGCCCCGGCGCCTTCATCAGCCCGTATTTGACAGACCCCTGACGCGGTGACGGCACGCCCGCGACCGCCGCCCAATAGATCTTGCGGGTGTTGCGGTGGCGCAAAGCCTCGGACAGCGCGCGCGCCACACGGTCGGTGCGGGCCAGCATCAGGACGCCTGATGTGTCCTTGTCCAGCCGGTGCACCAGTTTCGGGCGGTCCTTGTAGCCGAATTTCAGCGCCTCGGTCAGGCCATCCACATGTTTGTCGCCCTGCCCCGATCCGCCCTGACTGGCCAGACCCGGCGGCTTGTTCAGGATGATCAGATGTTCATCACGGAAGATCACCGCATTCTGGATCATCTTCGCATCCGCGGCACTTATGCTGTCGGACAGCGGGCGTGACGGCGCATCGCCTTGCGGAATGGGCGGCACGCGGATCACCATGCCGGGCGCGACCCGGTCGGATGCCTTGGCCCGCCCGCCATCGACGCGCACCTGCCCGGTGCGGCAGTATTTCTCGACAGCACCCTGCGTGATCTGCGGAAAACGCCGTTTCATCCAACGGTCCAGCCGCTGCTCGCCCTCATCCTCGGACACGGTCAGAAGTTTCACTTCGCTCATAGCACCTGCCTCGCAAGGAAAAGCCCCGCCGCGATACCACCCAGCGACAGACAGACCGTGGCCGCGACATAACCCAGCGCAAGCCCCGCCTGTCCCCGTTCCCACAGCGTCGCGGCATCAAGGGAAAAGGCTGAAAAAGTCGTGAACCCGCCCAGAATTCCGCTCATCAGGAACGGTGCATGACGGGTGCCGCCGAATTTCGCCAGAACCACCACCATGACCCCCATCAGAAAGCTGCCAAATGCGTTGATCAGCAGAATACCGAACGGGAAGCCATGACCGAAAAGCCGCGCAGCCCCTATATTCGCCAGATGGCGCAGCATAGAGCCGATGGCACCCCCGAGGGCGACTTGGGAAAGGGTCCAGATCATCGCCCTTCCTTCAACCCGACAAGGCGAATTGTCAACCGGAAGGGCCGCAGGGTCACTCTCCCTGCCGCTTGGCGCGCAGTTTCGCGAAATAGTCGATCCGCTTTTTCAACTCCCGTTCAAACCCGCGCTCGGGCGGCGCGTAAAGCACCGGGCGGCGCAGCCCGTCAGGAAAGTAGTTCTGCCCCGAAAATCCGTCCTCGGCGTTGTGGTCATAGGCATAATCCGCGCCATAGCCGATATCCTTCATCAGCCTGGTCGGCGCGTTCAGGATGTGGGCGGGCGGCATCTTGCTGCCCGTATCCCGCGCCAGCGCGCGCGCGGCCTTGTAGGCGGTATAGACCCCGTTCGATTTCGGCGCGAGGGCCAGATAGACCACGGCCTGCGCCAGCGCCAGTTCCCCCTCGGGACTGCCCAGCCGTTCATAGGTTTCCCAGCTTTCCAGACAGACCGATTGCGCCTGCGGATCGGCAAGGCCCACATCCTCGACCGCCATCCGGGTCAGGCGACGGGCCAGAAAGCGGGGATCCTCGCCGCCTTCCAGCATCCGCGCGAACCAATACAGGGCGGCATCCGGGTCCGATCCGCGCACCGATTTGTGCAGCGCGGAAATCAGGTTGTAATGCTCCTCGCCCGATTTGTCGTATTTCGCGGCGCGGCGCATCAGGCGGGTGGCCAGTGCCTCACGGGTCTGAGGTGAGTCCACCTTCCATGCCGCCACCTGTTCGATCAGGTTCAGAAGCGCGCGGCCATCGCCATCGGCCATTTCCAGCATCGCCTCGCGCGCCTCACCCTTCAGGGGCAGCGCGCGGCCCAGTTCCTGCTCGGCCCGCTGCGCCAGCAGTTCCAGATCGGCCAGCGTCAGGCGTTCCAGCACGATGACCTGTGCCCGGCTCAGCAATGCCGCATTCAGTTCGAAGGACGGGTTTTCCGTCGTCGCCCCGACCAGAAGGATCGTGCCATCCTCCATATGCGGCAGAAATCCGTCCTGCTGCGCCTTGTTGAAACGGTGGATCTCATCAACGAACAGCAAGGTTCCCTGCCCGTTGCGGCGGCGCAGTTTCGCCGCCTCGAATACCTTGCGCAGATCGGGCACGCCGGTGAAGATCGCGGAAATCTGGACGAAGGCCAAATCGGTCTCATCGGCCAGAAGCCGCGCGATGGTGGTCTTGCCCACCCCGGGCGGTCCCCAGAGGATCAGCGAGGACAGCGACCCCGCGCCCAGCATCGCTCCCAGCGGCCCTTCGGGCGACAGCACCTTGCTCTGCCCCACCACCTCGGACAGGCGGCGCGGCCGCAGGCGATCGGCCAGCGGGCGCGGACCCTCTGCCTTGGGTCCGTCATCGGGGATCTGATCGAAAAGGTCGGCCATCGGATCACGCTACGCGCTTCGCCTCACGGGCGGAAGGGGTCAGAAACGAAAGCGCAGGCGGACCCGCTGTCCCTGCCGCAGCACATCGAGGGCCCAGTTGCGCGTCTGCTGTTCCGACAGTTCGGCCAGATCGGCCAGCGTCTCGACTGCGACGCCGTTGATGCCAAGGATGACGTCCCCCGCCGCCAGCCCCGACCGCAGCAAGGGCCCCTCCAGCCCTGTCACGACAACCCCCTGAGCTGCCAGCGGCAGATCCAGTTCGACAATCGTAGACGGGTCAATTTCGGTGGCGGACAGTCCGGCCAGCGCGCCTTCTGTAATCGTCAGGGCGGGGCCATCGCCCCCCGGGGCTGCGTCAAGGCGCAGTGTGACCTCGGCCCGTGCGCCGTCGCGGGCATATTCAACGCTGGTTTCCTGCCCGATCCCGGCCACGGCCAGACGGAACATCACCTCTTGCGGGCTGTTCACCTCGGCCCCGCCAAGGGCAAGGATCACATCACCCGGCTGCAACCCTGCCGCCCCAAAGGGGCTTTGCGGATGCAGTTCGGTGATGACGATGCCCCCGGGCCGGTCCAGCCCCAAAGCCTCGGCCATGGCGGCATCCACCTCTTGCCCGCCAACGCCCGCCCAGGGGCGTTCAAACCGCGTGCCACCCGCCTCGGCCTGACGCAGCACCTCGGCGACCAGATTGGCAGGAATGGCAAAGCCGATCCCGTTTGAACCGCCGGATCGCGACAGGATCGCGGTATTCACCCCGATCAGGCGGCCATTCATGTCGATCAGCGCACCACCCGAATTGCCCGGATTGATCGCGGCATCCGTCTGGATGAAATAGCCCTGCCCCAATGAGGCCGAAGACCGCGCCAGCGCCGAAACGATGCCCGAGGTCACGGTCTGGCCCACACCGAACGGGTTGCCGATGGCCATGACAAGTTCACCCGCCTCAACCGCATCACTGTCGCGCAGGTCCAGCGCGGGCAGGTCAGATGCCCCCGACAGGCGCAGCACCGCCAGATCGCTGGCCTCATCGGCCATGATGACCTCGGCCGAATATTCCCGCCGGTCGGTCAGCACGACGCGGATATCGGTGGCGCCGCCGACAACATGGTAGTTCGAGACGACCAGACCATCCGGCCGCAGGATCACACCGGACCCCAATGAGTTTTCGACACGCGGGCGCACCGGCCCCAGATCGCGGAAGAATTGTTCAAAGAAGGGATCGCCCGAAAACAGCCCGGACCGCCCCTGCACCACCCGCTGCGCATAGATGTTGACGACGGCGGGGGACGCCTCACGCACCAGCGGGGCAAAGGACAGCGCGATCTCTTCGCGGCTTTCCGGAACGGTTTGCGCGCCGACGGCCGGAGCAGAGAGGATCAGCGCCAGCGCGGCGCCAAGAACAGGGTGCGGTTTCATCGTGACCTCGGTTTGCCGCTTTTGCGGATTGCAGCCTTGCCGCCGATATGGGGTATCGGCGGCAAAGCTGCAACAGACACGCCCTCAATGCAGTTTCGAGGCCATGTTGATCGTCACGCAGACGCAGGGCAGACCGTCGAAATCAAGGATCGGCCCGGCGGGTTCACATTCCAGACCGACGCGCCGCCCGATCCGGCGCGAGGCTTCGGGGATCAGACCCAGAACTGAAGTGGCCCCCAGCCGGCGCGCCGAATTCACCATCTCCTGCCGCAATTGCAACTGCACGCGCAGCCGCTGATTGGCGGGCACGCAGTCCGATACGAAGACCCGGCTGCTTTCCCAGATATGGTCCGCAATGGGAGCCTCGAAATCCAGAAGATTTGAGGGAATTGTGGACAAAAGACCCAATTGCGCATCGCGGATCATATAGGAATAGATGCCGCAGCGATGGGTCGTCGGCGTCAGTCGGATCCCGGCCAGAATGCGGCCGTTTTCATGCACCGCGACCCAACGGCTGGCGGGCGTGTCATACTGGTCGAACTCCATGCCATCGGCTTGCGGCAGATCCCATTTGTTCTGCACGATGAAAGCCTGATGGCGCGCGCGCAAGAGATTGGCGAAAAGTTCGCCGTGATTGTGCATGTTCTCGAAAGACAGGGTTGTGACTTCCATTTTCAGTCTCCTTCTGGGGGTTAAAACCTTGGGAAGGGGACCGTCACATGCCTAGAGCAGTCGGTATTCTCGCGCTTTCTTGACCGCCTCCGACGTCGTCCGGGCCTCCAGTCGGACTCGGGCAGAGGACAGCCGCGCCTTGAAGGCGCTTTCCGATATTCCCAGTTTCGCTGCGGCAGCAGTGTGGCGGTCCCCGTTGGCGATGCATTGCAACGCCTCGATCTGTGCCTTCGTGAGATCCGAAGGCGGCTTGGCCGCAATATGAAGTCGCGCAGTGATGTCGGCCAGAATCGTCAACTCTTCGTCACTGAACTCCCGGTCCGAACGGCAGATCCCTGCCATGGAACGGGAGGTAATCGGCCCATAGGACGAGACCACGCCGAAATTCATGTTATGGGCAGCGGCCTTTTTCAGCACCCCGAACGGGTCGGGAAGGGGGATCTCGCTCCATCGTGCTGTGCCCGTCGTGCCAATCCCCCAAAACACCAGTGGATCGCGAAGATAGTAGGAATTGGCATTGTAATACTCGACCCAGTCAGCCGGATACTTGCTGAAGTAGATCAGCGGATTGGCATAGCGGATATGAAGACCCACCGCATAACCCTCGGGGGCGAGGGCGGCGAGTTCATCATAGAGCTCGGTGAGGCTTCTGTTCACAGTATCAACTTATACAGATTCGGCTGACTCTCCATACAACCCTAGTGGCATAAATTCCGCTCTGCCAGATATCCTGTTAAGAAACAGTTTACATTGATTGCCAAAAGGTAAGGATTGTTGCCCCAATGACCTAAAATGGCGAAAGCCCGCCGACATGGCGGGCTTTCCAGAGGTGTTACCGGTCGGCGACCGGCGCCGGTCTCAGGCTTCGGCAGCGTCCTCGGCTTCCAGGCGGGCCTTGTCGGCGGCACCTTTCGCGGCCGGGTCGCGGTCGACGAATTCGATGATCGCCATCGGCGCCATGTCGCCATAGCGGAAGCCAGCCTTCAGCACACGGACATAGCCGCCCTGACGATCCTTGTAGCGCGGGCCCAGAATCTCAAAGAGCTTGGCCACGTCCTTGTCTTCCTTCAGCTGCGCACCAGCCTGACGGCGGGCATGCAGGTCACCGCGCTTGGCCAGCGTGATCAGCTTTTCGATCACCGGGCGCAGTTCCTTGGCCTTGGGCAGCGTGGTCTTGATCTGCTCATGCTCGATCAGCGAGCCGGCCATGTTGGAAAACAGCGCCTTGCGGTGCTCATGAGTGCGGTTGAGGCGGCGGTAGCCGCGGGCGTGACGCATGATGGTCTCCTATCGTCGCGTTATGCTTTGTGTTGCAACCCGTGCGTTGCGGGCGGCGTCGTTGGGGCGGGATTGCCCATGGATTCCCCGGCAGTCCGGGCATTTTCTTGCAAGGTGGCGCCCCCCCACCCTCTCCCTCCCCCTTGTGGGGAGGGAATGGGGGAGGGCGGCGCCCCCTCAGAACTGGTCTTCGAAGCGCTTGGCCAGATCCTCGATGTTTTCCGGCGGCCAGTCCTCGACATCCATGCCAAGATGCAGGCCCATGCCCGACAGCACTTCCTTGATCTCGTTCAGCGACTTGCGGCCGAAGTTCGGGGTGCGCAGCATCTCGGCTTCGGTTTTCTGGATCAGATCGCCGATATAGACGATATTGTCGTTCTTCAGGCAGTTCGCCGAACGGACCGACAGTTCCAGCTCATCAACCTTCTTCAGCAGCAGCGGGTTGAATTCCAACCCGTCATCCACATCCGAACGGCTGGCCGATTCCGGCTCGTCGAAGTTCACGAAGATCGACAGCTGATCCTGCAGGATACGCGCGGCATAGGCCACGGCATCATCCGGCGTCAGGCTGCCATCGGTTTCGATCTTCATCGTCAGTTTGTCATAATCCAGCACCTGCCCTTCACGGGTGGGCTGAACCTCATAGCTGACCTTCTTGACCGGCGAATAGATCGCATCAATCGGGATCAGACCGATCGGGGCATCCTCGGGGCGGTTCTTGTCGGCGGCGACATAGCCCTTGCCGGTATTCACCGTCAGTTCCATGAACACATCCGCGCCGTCATCCAGATGGCAGATCACGTGATCCTTGTTCAGGACCTCGATGCCGTTGGATTCCGAAATATCGCCCGCCGTCACGACGCCCGGCCCCTTGGCCGAGATCGACAGGCGCTTGGGGCCCTCGACTTCCATCTTCAGCGCCACACCCTTGAGGTTCAGCACGATGTCGGTCACGTCTTCGCGCACCCCGGCAACCGAGGAAAATTCATGCAGCACATTGTCGATCTGCACCGAGGTGATCGCCCCGCCCTGCAGCGAGGACATCAGAACCCGGCGCAGCGCATTGCCCAGCGTCAGACCAAAGCCGCGCTCCAGCGGTTCGGCGATAACGGTCGCGCTGCGCTGCGCATCGGCACCCGGTTTGACAACCAGTTGCGTCGGCTTGATAAGTTCAGCCCAATTTTTGTGGATCATGCGTGTCGCCTCCATACCTGTCTGCTGCCCATGTCCATTAAGCGGCAAACGCCCGAGGATTCAGAAATGCCGAAACCGGGCCATGCGTCCTCCGCATGGCCCGGCCTTTGAAACGATTTTCAGACGCGGCGACGCTTGGGCGGGCGGCATCCGTTATGCGCCAGCGGGGTCACGTCGCGGATCGAGGTGATGTTGAGGCCAACGGCGGCCAGCGCGCGAAGCGCCGATTCGCGGCCCGAACCGGGGCCCTGAACCTCAACCTCAATGGTTTTGACGCCATGATCCTGCGCCTTGCGGGCAGCATCCTCGGCGGCCATCTGGGCGGCATAGGGGGTCGATTTACGCGACCCCTTGAAGCCCATCGTGCCCGAGGAGGACCAGGAGATCGCATTCCCCTGCACGTCCGAAATCAGGATCTTGGTGTTGTTGAAAGACGAATTCACATGCGCCACACCGGCAGCAATGTTCTTGCGTTCTTTCTTCTTGACGCGGGTCTTGTCACGAGCCATCTGATCGCCCCCTTATTTCTTCTTGCCGGCAATGGCCTTTGCGGGGCCTTTGCGGGTGCGGGCATTGGTATGGGTGCGCTGGCCACGGACCGGCAGGCCCCGGCGATGACGCAGACCGCGGTAGCAGCCCAGATCCATCAGACGCTTGATGTTCATCGAGACTTCACGACGCAGGTCACCCTCGACGGTGAAGTTTGCGTCGATATGCTCGCGGATCGCCAGAACTTCGGCATCCGACAGCTCATTCACACGACGCGACAGGTCGATGTTGCAGGCTTCACAGATCTGCTGGGCGACATGATTGCCGATCCCGGTGATATAGGTCAGTGCGATCGGGACTCGTTTCCCGGTCGGAATGTTTACGCCAGCAATACGTGCCACGCGTTCTTCCTTTCGTTGCGGTTCCGTGATGCCAGAACCTTTTTTCACAACGCCCGGGAACAGCGTATCCGCCCCCGATCCGTCCGTCCCGCTTCCGTCATCCCGGAAACGCCGACGATTCCCTTGCGGGACGCCGTGCAATATGGGCTTTTGCCCCGCCCGTCAAGGGCGCGACGCAGATTTAACGACTGCTGTCAAGAACTTCGGAAATGGCAGCCGCCACCGCGTCCATCGCCGCCAGCCCATCCACGGCGCGCAGTTCACCGCGCGCATGGTAATAGCCGATCAGAGGCGAGGTTTTCTTGTAATATTCCATCAGCCGGGTGCGCAGAGCATCTTCATTGTCATCCGCGCGCCGCATAAGATTGGTTGAGCCGCAGGCATCGCAGACCCCGTCAACCTTGGTCGGCGTGATGCGGTCATGATAGACCGCCCCGCAATTGCCACAGCTGTAGCGGCCTGAGATCCGATCAACCAGTGCCGCGTCATCCACCTGCATCTCGATCACCGCATCCAGACGCAGATCCAGTTCCGCCAGCAGGTCCCCCAGCGCATCGGCCTGTTTCAGGGTGCGGGGAAAGCCGTCAAATATGACCCCGCCACTGGCGACCGTGGTCAGCTTTTCCCGGATCAGACCGATGACGATCTCATCGGTGACAAGCTCTCCGCGTGCCATGACCTCGGCCACGCGGCGCCCCATTTCCGAGCCGGAGGACTTCGCCTCGCGCAGCATGTCGCCGGTAGAAAGCTGGACCATGCCCCGCTCCTCGACCAGCCGCTTGGCCTGCGTGCCCTTGCCTGCGCCCGGGGGCCCCAGAAGGATGATATTGGCCATCTCTGCCCCCTCTCTCAGCGCCGTGCCGGTGCGCGCGAACCGCCGCGTTTCTTGCCGCGAAGCTGCGATTTCTCGATCAGCCCCTCATACTGATGGGCCAGAAGATGCGATTGCACCTGATTGATCGTATCCATCGTCACCGAAACCACGATCAGAACCGAGGTGCCGCCGAAATAGAACGGGATTGCCAGTTCATTGCGCAGGATCTCGGGCAGAAGACAGACTGCCGCCAGATAGGCCGACCCCAGCACAAGGATCCGGTTGACGACATATTCCAGATATTCCTCGGTCTTCTTGCCCGGCCGGATCCCCGGAATGAACCCGGTCTGATTCTTCAGGTTCTCGGCCACGTCTTCAACCTTGAACGACACATTATGCGTGTAGAAATAGGTGAAGAACACGATCATCGCCGTGAAGAACAGCAGATAAAGCGGCTGCCCCGGACCGAAATAGGCCAGGATCGTCGACATGATCGGCCCGGTCTGCTGGCCCGAAAAGGTCGAGATCGTGACCGGCAGCAGCAAAAGAGACGAGGCGAAGATCGCCGGGATCACACTGGCCGGGTTCACCTTGATCGGCAGATGGCTTGATCCGCCCTCATAGATCTTCATGCCCTGCTGACGGCGCGGATACTGGATGGTGATCTTGCGAAGCGCACGTTCCATGAACACGACAAAGCCGATCACCAGTACCACCATCACGATCACACCGACAATCACGGCGGGAGAGATCGCACCCGAGCGGCCCTGACTGAAGAACTGCGCCAGAGCGGCCGGAATCTCGGCCACGATGCCGACGAAGATGATCAGCGAGATGCCGTTGCCGATACCGCGCGCGGTGATCTGTTCACCCAGCCACATCAGGAACATCGTGCCACCGACCAGCGTGATGACGCAGGCGGTGATGAAAAAGGCCCCCGGACTGGTGACAAGCCCGCCCGATTGCAGGCTGACCGCGATGCCGTAAGCCTGAAAGATCGCCAGCGCCACCGTGCCATAACGGGTATACTGGTTCAGCTTCTTGCGGCCCTGTTCGCCCTCTTTCTTCAACTGTTCCAGCTTCGGCACCATGGAGGCCAGAAGCTGCACGATGATCGAGGCCGAGATATAGGGCATGATCCCCAGCGCGAAGATCCCCATGCGGGAAATCGCGCCGCCGGTGAACATGTTCAGCATGCCACCGATTCCGGTCGACAGCTCTTCCATGAACTCGCGCAGGGCGGTTCCGTCAATGCCGGGCACCGGAATATAGGTGCCGATCCGGTAGACGATCAGCAAACCGATTGTGAAAAAGATCCGCTGACGCAGATCCTTGGCCTTGCCGATTGAGCTCCAGCTCAGGTTTGCCGCCATTTGTTCCGCAGCAGATGCCATGGTGTCCTTACTCCGCGGTCGCTAAAGGAAGCGCCGCCTGACCGTTTTGCGGTCGGCGGCGCAAGAAACGTGAGGGAGATGTAAGCGGTCCTGCGACCGCTCACAACCTCTTATTCGGCTGCCGCCGCTGCCTTGGTCGCAAGTTTCAGCGAACCACCGGCCTTTTCAACCGCCGCAACCGCCGAGGCCGAGGCCCCCGTCACGACCAGATTGACCGATGCGCTGATCTCGCCCTTGGCCAGAACGCGGATGCCGTCATGCTTCGACTTGGTCAAACCAGCCGCAACCAGCGCATCCTCGTTGATCTCGGCCGAGGCGTCCAGCTTGCCGGCCTCGACGAATTTCTGGATCAGGCCAAGATTGATGACCGCGTATTCCTTGGCATTCGGCTTGGTGAAGCCACGCTTGGGCAGGCGGCGATACAGCGGCATCTGGCCGCCTTCATAGCCGTTCAGCGCCACACCCGAACGGGATTTCTGACCCTTGATCCCGCGCCCGGCGGTCTTGCCCTTGCCCGAGCCGGGACCACGCGCCACGCGCTTTTGCTTCTTGGCGGCACCCGGATTGTCCGAAAGTTCATGCAGTTTCATGTCGCAATCTCCTTGGCCGGAAGGCCCCCGCCTGCGACGGATGGGGGCAACACGGCATTTCTTGTTGATTCTCGTGGCCGGGAAGGCCACCCGGGGCGATTACAGGAGCCGCGTCACCAAGGCAAGGAGAAAGCCAATGATTGCCCGGGTCTCCCCTTTCTGCGGCGCATTGACACAGAGCAGCGGGAATGGCCGCAGAGAACTGCGCGCCGCACAACAAAAAACGCCCCGCAGTCACCTGCGGGGCGTTTCCGTTCAGTCAGAACCCGGACTTATCCGCGTTCTTCGATGATCTGCACCAGATGGCTGATCTTATTGACCATACCGCGCACCGAGGGCGTGTCTTCCAGCTCACGCGTGCGGTTCATCTTGTTCAGGCCCAGACCCTTGAGGGTCGCGGTCTGGATCGCCGGGCGGCGGGCAGCCGAGGCCACCTGCTTCACCACGATGGTTTTCTTCGGAGCATCAGCCATGATCACGCCTCCACGGTTTCGGCCGCAGCGGCATCAGCGGTGGGCTTGTTCAGGATATCGGCCACCTTCTTGCCACGACGCTGCGCGACCTGACGGGGGCTGGTTTCCTGACGAAGACCATCGAGGGTCGCGCGGATCATGTTGTAGGGATTCTGCGAACCGATGGATTTCGCCACCACGTCCTGAATGCCCAGCATCTCGAATACGGCGCGCATCGGACCACCGGCAATGATGCCGGTCCCCGCCACGGCCGTGCGCATCACGACTTTCCCGGCGCCGTGGCGCCCTTCCATGTCATGATGCAGCGTGCGGCTGTCCTTCAGCGGCACCCGGATCATCTGGCGCTTGGCCTGCTCGGTCGCCTTGCGGATCGCCTCGGGCACTTCCTTGGCCTTGCCCTTGCCGAAGCCGACACGACCGCGCTGATCGCCCACCACGACCAGAGCCGCAAAGCCGAAGCGTTTGCCGCCCTTGACCGTTTTGGAGACGCGGTTGATCGCAACCAGACGATCCTGGAATTCCGGGGTCTCCTCCGCGCGATCGCGGCGGTCCCGACGGTTTTCTTCTCTTGCCATCTGACTACTCCTCAGAACTTCAGGCCGCCTTCACGGGCAGCCTCGGCCAAAGCCTTGATCTTCCCGTGAAAGAGGAAACCGCCACGATCGAAATAGCATTCTTCGATCCCGGCCTTCTTGGCCCGCTCGGCAATCGCGGCACCGATCTTGGACGCGGCTTCGACATTGTTCTTGCCCATCAGCCCCAGATCCTTTTCGAGGGTCGAGGCTGCGGCAAGGGTCACGCCGTTCACGTCGTCGATCAGCTGAACGCTGATATTCTTGCTGGACCGATGGACCGACAGACGCGCACGCCCATTTGCCATCGCCTTGATTTTGTTCCGGACGCGCAAGCGGCGCTTGAGGAACAGCTGTCTTTTGTTGTTCGCCATTTTTGCGCCCCTTACTTCTTCTTGCCTTCCTTGCGGAAGACGTATTCATCCTTGTAGCGGATCCCTTTGCCCTTGTAGGGCTCGGGCTTGCGCCATTCACGGATGTTCGCCGCAACCTGACCAACAAGTTGCTGATCGGTGCCTTCCACAACGATTTCGGTCTGCTTCGGCGCCGTCACGGTCACACCGGCGGGCACTTCGAAGTTCACTTCATGGCTGTAACCCAGCGAAAGCTTCAGCACATTCCCGGCGATTGCGGCACGATAGCCGACGCCCTGGATTTCCAGCTCTTTCCGGAAGCCGGTGGTCACGCCCTGCACCAGATTGTCGATCTGGCTGCGGGTCATGCCCCATTGCTGACGCGCCCGTTTGGACGTGCCGCGCGGTTTCACGGTGACGGTATCGCCTTCGATGGCGATGGTCACATCGTCGGTCGCGCCGAAGCTGCGGGTACCTTTCGGACCCTTCACTTCGATGGTCTGGCCGGACAGGGAGGCAGTAACCCCCTTGGGCAGCTCGACCGGTTTCTTCCCAATACGAGACATCTTGCCCTCCTCAGAACACGGTGCAGAGCACTTCGCCGCCAACATTGGCAGCCCGTGCATTCGCGTCCGACAGCACACCCTTGGGCGTGGAGACGATGGAGACACCCAGACCGTTGCGCACGGACGGGATATCGTTGACGCCCATATAGACGCGGCGGCCCGGCTTCGAGACGCGCTTGAGGTCACGAATGACCGGCGTGCCTTCGAAATACTTGAGCGAGATCACCAGTTCACCCTGGCCGTTCTCGGTCTCGTTGCGCTCATATCCGCGGATATACCCTTCGGATTGCAGCACATCCAGAACCCACGCGCGCAGTTTGGACGCGGGGGTGGAGACGGTCGATTTGCCACGCATCTGCGCATTGCGGATGCGGGTCAGCATATCGCCGAGAGGATCGTTCATCGACATGGACCGGCCTCCTTACCAGCTGGACTTGACCATGCCGGGGATCTGACCGAATGAGGCCAGGTCCCGCAGCATGATGCGCGAGAGTTTGAGCTTGCGGTAATACGCATGCGGACGACCCGTCAGCTGGCAGCGATTGTGCAGCCGGACAGCAGAGGAGTTGCGGGGCAGTTGCGCCAGTTTGAGCGTTGCCTTGAAACGCTCCTCCATCGGACGCGACTGGTCTTCGATCACCGCCTTCAGTTCAGCGCGCTTGCCAGCATATTGCTTGACCAGCCGGGCGCGCTTCACTTCGCGGTTCACCATGGATTTCTTTGCCATATCTCGTGATCCTCGCTTACGACGTGAAGGGCATGTTGAATTGCTTCAACAGCGCCTTGGCTTCGGCATCGGTTTTCGCGGTGGTGCAGATGATGATGTCCATGCCGAGGATCTCATCGACCTTGTCGAAGTTGATCTCGGGGAACACGATCTGCTCCTTCAGGCCCATGGCGTAGTTGCCACGACCATCGAAGGACGTGCCTTTCACGCCGCGGAAGTCGCGGACGCGGGGCAGCGCGATGGTGATGAGACGGTCGAGGAATTCGTACATCCGGTCGCCGCGCAGCGTGACCTTGCAGCCAAGCGGCATTTCCTCACGCACGCGGAAGCCGGCGATCGACTTCTTGGCATGGGTGACGACGGCCTTCTGACCGGCAATCGCGGACAGTTCCTCGGCGGCCTGCTTGACCTTCTTGGTGTCCTTGACTGCCTCACCGACGCCCATGTTCAGGACGATCTTGTCCAGACGCGGGATCTGCATGTCATTCTTGTACGAGAATTCCTGCTTCAGCGCCGGACGGATCGTGTCCTTGTACAGCGTCTTGATGCGGGGGGTATAGCTGGTCTGGTCGAGCATCAGATCGTCTCCCCGGTGGTCTTGGCGAAACGCACCTTCTTGTCGTCTTCCATGCGGAAGCCGACGCGGGTGGCTTTCCCGTTCGCGTCGAGAAGACCAAGATTCGACAGGTCGATCGGCATCGCCTTGGGGATGCGGCCGCCCTGATTGGATTGCGATTGCTTGGTGTGGCGGATGGCGATGTTGACGCCGTCCACGATGGCCTTGTTCTCGGCTGGCATCACAGAGGTGATTTCACCTTGCTTGCCCTTGTCCTTGCCGGCGAGAACGACGACCTTGTCACCCTTTTTCAGCTTGGCAGCCATCTTACAGCACCTCCGGGGCGAGCGAGATGATTTTCATGAAGTTCTTTGCGCGCAGTTCGCGCACGACCGGCCCGAAGATACGGGTGCCGACCGGTTCGCCCTGATTGTTCAGGATGACGGCGGCATTGCGGTCGAAACGGATGGCGGTGCCATCCTCACGACGGACTTCCTTGGCGGTGCGAACGACAACGGCCTTGCGGACATCACCCTTCTTCACGCGACCGCGCGGAATGGCTTCCTTGACCGACACCACGATGATGTCGCCCACGGATGCATAGCGGCGGTGTGAACCGCCCAGAACCTTGATGCACTGAACTCGGCGTGCGCCGGAGTTGTCAGCAACATCCAGATTGGTCTGCATCTGGATCATTTGGTTTCTCCCGACCTTTGGAGACGTGGTTCACGCCCCAGGGTTTCGACATGTCTTGACGCTGGGATCACGCTTGCGCGTCGATCACAACCGTCCAGCGTTTGGTTTTCGAAATCGGCGCACATTCCTCGATACGGACCGTATCGCCGACCTTGTACTTGTTCTCCGCATCATGGGCGCGGTATTTTTTCGACTTCCGAACCGTCTTTTGCAGCAGCGGATGCTTGAAACGACGTTCCACCGAAACGGTGATGGTCTGCTCGTTCTTGTCCGAGGTCACGGTGCCTTGCAGGATACGTTTGGGCATGTCGCGGCTCCTCAGTTCGCGGTGGCGGCTTCAGCCGCCTTCTGGTTCAGAACCGTCTTGATCCGCGCGGCTTCGCGACGGACGGTGCGCATGCGCGCGGTGTTCTCAAGCTGGCCGGTGGCCTGCTGGAAACGCAGGTTGAAGGCTTCTTTCTTCAGCGCGACCAGCTGATCACGCAATTGGTCGGGCGTCTTGGCCCGGAGTTCTTCGGCGCTCATGCGCTTTTCCTTCTTCAAAACACCAGAGGGCCCCGGAACGGGTCACCTGCGACCTGGTGGATCATTGATAAACACGCGAATCCCGGCTGGCCGGAATCGCGGATGGCGCTGCATACGGGAGGTGCAAGCGGAAGGCAAGGGGAAGTTGCCGTCGCGCGGGCGGCGCCAGATCAGGGAATGTGCGCACTCCAACTGTCGGGTTCGCCCTGACAAGCTGTCGTGCAAGCCTTCGGTCAAGGCAAACAGACCATGCAGCGTCGCGTCACGGTCACACCAGCACACATGCGCGCAAACCGCAACCGACGTACACGGCCTCTTTCATTGATCAAATTCACTGGCTGGCAGAACCGCCCTCTCTCGTCAGGCGTTCACCGATACGAACCATGGTCTTGCCATACCAATTGCCGCCGCGTTCCTTTGCACGGTATTGAAAGGCGCGCAGGAAGGGGATCTTGGACAGCTCGGGCGCGGAAATCGCCAACAGATCGTCATTTGCCCTGTCCGTTATGCGATACTGCAAGGGAAGCGAGATCGCACGCTCAATCAGATAGCGGTCATTGAAAGGCGAGATATAGAAGTGATGGGTCAATCCATACATCTTGCCACCCTGCGACGATGCCAGATACAACTCATTGAAAATCATGTCATAGGGTTTTGTCTTCAGCGAACCCAAGGTCTCATACCATTCCAGGTAATGCGGCATCCAGCGTTCCGATAACTCGTCGGAATTGCCCGACCCACCTGTGATGAGCAGGCGCTTGATCCCATGCTCCGGGTCATGGGTTTCCGGTGTAATGGCACCATTCTTCCAGTGACTCGCCTGCATGAGGTCCATCACATTGCCCCGGATATGCCAGAGCCCCGGAGGCTGATGCCGGATCAACCCGTAAACCACTTCATTGGGTGGAGTACCCGTCATTCCGTTCGCGATCATGTAGTCGCGCGTCGCCACTCTGCGTTTGAAACGTCCATTCAACGCAGTTTTCGGGAAATCATCGACATCATAGATGTGATAGGGAAGCCCCATCTTCTCGGCAACGAGTGAACCTACGGCACAGTCGAGTCGCGAGTTGAAATGATGTCCAAAGGCAAAAAACTCACTGACTTGGTCAAGATGGTCGCGGCCAGCCGCCACAAGATTACGGGAGTCGCGACCCGCCGAAATCGGCATCACGCAGGGACGCGCCGAAACCAGGGTTCTCATGGTGCGCGCCAGACGATCCCGGATCTCCTCCAGCGCTGCGGGCGCTTCCTCAAGCGGGATATGAAACTCCTGTCCCTCCTTCGGCCAATGACGGCAATGGGTGAAATCGGAAAGATCAAGATAATGGTTCGGCAAAAGCCGACGCAGCCCCGCATCCGATGTATGCTGCAATGTGTAATTGCCCCTGCCGGCGAAGATCAGTTCTTCATCAAAAAGGGGATTGGGCTCCCTGTCGCGATCAAGGGCAAGCAAGACCGTAGATGCAACCGTCCGCGTCTTCGGGTCATAGACCGCGCCAAGCGCCGACACGGGGTCGATATAGATCCGTGCCTTGGTTCCACTTGTGATCATGACGATGTAGCGGCCTGCAAGCCCTTCGATCAGTCCTTCTGCCTTCGATAGAAAGGACTTCTCCGAGTTGGAAACAGCCAGATTGAGCGAGGATTCGATCAACCCACCATCAGGATGCAATGCGGCACCAAGCACCCAGCCAACGGCTCGCTGTCTGGAATCAAGGATCGGCGTCAAGGGCAAGGCCGAACCGGAATACAAGGTCCAATCGGAACCGAGCCGCTGGATTGAGAAACCGGGAAGCCGAAGATCGGGATTTTTGCTGAGCAGGAACTGATACTTGAACAATGACGTGAAATCGGCACCCGCAGCGATACATTCCTTCTCTGCGGTGGTCATTCCCTTCAGCATAAACATTCCTCACTCATCCCTACCCCGGCAAAGGGGAATACAAATCAAACCTCTGTTCCGGTCAATGATAGATCAGTTCCCGGACCCCGGCAATCACCAGCCGGAGGCACGCAAGCCTTCCGTGCACCCGTAGAACGAAACACGCCCGCCGGATGACCGGCGGGCGTGTTAAATGCATTCTTCCAGGCAGTCACCAGTCTTCGCGAACCACGACGCGGGTGGTGACCGGAAGTTTCATCGCGCCAAGACGCAGGGCCTCACGCGCGATGACTTCGTTCACGCCGTCGATCTCGAACATGACGCGACCGGGTTTGACCTTGGCCGCCCAGTAATCGGTCGAGCCCTTGCCTTTACCCATCCGAACCTCGGTCGGTTTCGACGAGACCGGAACATCCGGGAAAATCCGGATCCAGACCCGGCCCTGACGTTTCATGTGGCGGGTGATCGCGCGGCGGGCCGCTTCGATCTGCCGCGCGGTGACGCGCTCGGGCTCGGTCGCCTTGAGACCATAGGTGCCGAAGTTCAGAAGGAACCCGCCCTTGGCCTCGCCGTGGATCCGGCCCTTGTGCTGTTTGCGGAACTTCGTCCGTTTAGGTTGCAGCATCGTGCTTCTCCCTTACGCGCGCTCGCGGCGCGGCTGACGCGGAACCGCGCCTTCCTGTGCCTCGGCATGGCGGCGGTCATGTGCTTGCGGATCATGCTCAAGGATCTCGCCTTTGAAGATCCAGACCTTCACACCGATGATGCCATAGGGGGTCTTGGCCTCATGCAGTGCATAGTCGATATCCGCGCGCAGCGTGTGCAGCGGAACGCGACCCTCACGATACCATTCGGTCCGGGCGATCTCGGCCCCGCCAAGGCGGCCCGAAACATTCACCCGGATCCCCAGCGCGCCCATCCGCATGGCGTTCTGCACGCCGCGCTTCATGGCACGGCGGAAAGACACCCGGCGTTCCATCTGCTGCGCGATGGATTCAGCGACCAGTTTCGCATCCATCTCGGGCTTGCGGACCTCAACGATGTTGAGATGCAGTTCCGAGCTGGTGAAAGCCGTCAGCTTCTTGCGCAGACCTTCGATATCCGCGCCTTTCTTGCCGATGATGACACCCGGACGGGCAGCATGGATCGTGACGCGGCACTTCTTGTGCGGGCGCTCGATGATGACCTTCGACACGCCGGCCTGCTTGGCCTCTTCATGGATGAAGTCGCGCATGCGCAGGTCTTCCAGCAGCAGATTGCCGTAATCCTTGCTGTCCGCGAACCAGCGGCTGTCCCAGGTCCGGTTGACCTGGAGGCGCATCCCGATGGGGTTTACCTTCTGTCCCATTATGCAGACTCCCCGGTTTGACGCACCTTGATGGTCAGCTGGCTGAACGGTTTCATGATCTTGCCAAACCGGCCACGCGCCCGCGGACGACCCCGCTTCAGCGTCAGGTTCTTGCCGCAATAGGCTTCGGCCACGACCAGATCATCCACGTCAAGACCGTGGTTGTTCTCGGCATTGGCAATCGCCGATTGCAGGCATTTCTTCACATCGGCCGCGATCCGTTTCTTCGAGAAGGTCAGATCGGCAAGCGCCTTGTCCACCTTCTTGCCGCGGATCAGCGCGGCCACGAGATTGAGCTTCTGCGGCGAGGTGCGAAGCATGCGCGCAAGCGCCATCGCTTCGTTATCGGCCACGCGGCGCGGGTTCTTTTCCTTACCCATGGCTTACTTCCTCTTGGCTTTCTTGTCGGCGGCGTGACCGTAATAGGTCCGCGTCGGCGAATATTCACCGAACTTCTGGCCGATCATTTCCTCGGACACCGCGACGGGGATGTGCTTCTTGCCGTTGTAAACGCCAAAGGTCAGCCCGACGAATTGCGGCAGGATGGTGGAACGGCGCGACCAGATCTTGATCACCTCGTTTTTGCCCCCTTCGCGCGACTTCTCGGCCTTTTTCAGGACGTAGCCATCGACGAACGGGCCTTTCCAGATTGAACGTGCCATGGATCAGCGCCCCTTCTTCGCGTTGCGCGAACGGACGATATACTTGTCCGTGGTCTTGTTCTTGCGGGTCTTGGCGCCCTTGGTGGGCTTGCCCCACGGGGTCACCGGGTGACGGCCGCCCGAGGTGCGGCCTTCGCCGCCGCCATGCGGGTGGTCGATCGGGTTCATCGCGACACCGCGAACGGTCGGGCGAACGCCCTTGTGGCGCATCCGGCCCGCTTTGCCGAAATTCTGGTTCGAGTGGTCGGCATTCGACACCGCACCCACGGTCGCCAGACATTCCTGACGGACCATGCGCAGTTCACCCGAGGACAGCCGGATCTGCGCATAGCCGCCATCGCGGCCAACGAATTGCGCATAGGTTCCGGCGGCACGGGCCAGCTGACCACCCTTGCCGGGCTTCAGCTCGACATTGTGCACGATCGTCCCGATCGGCATACCCGAGAAGGGCATCGCATTGCCGGGCTTCACGTCGGTCTTGGAACCGGCGATCACAGAGTCACCGACAGCCAGACGCTGCGGCGCGAGGATATAGGCCAGTTCGCCATCCTCATATTTCACCAGCGCGATGAAGGCGGTTCGGTTGGGATCGTATTCGATCCGCTCGACGACTGCCGCCATGTCGAACTTGGTGCGCTTGAAGTCCACAACGCGGTACAGGCGCTTTGCCCCGCCGCCCTTGTGCCACATCGTGATCCGTCCGGTATTGTTCCGACCGCCCGATTTGGTCAGACCCTCAACGAGGGACTTGACCGGGCGGCCTTTCCAAAGCTCCGAACGGTCGATCAGAACCAGCCCACGCTGGCCAGGCGTCGTCGGCTTATACGACTTGAGTGCCATGCTCTCTGTCTTCCGTCAGCTTGAGGATCGCATCAGATGCGATCCGGGTGTGTAGGGCTCCGTAGATCCCCGATTGAAAAAATCCGCGGCCCCGGAAAACCGGGGCCGCAAGATTCGCCTTGCTTTATCAAAGCCCGGTAGTGACGTCGATGGTGTTTCCATCCTCAAGCGTCACATAGGCCTTCTTCTTGTCGGACCGAACGCCCGGACGACCCCGGAACCGCTTGGCCTTGCCCTTGGTGATGGTGGTGTTGACCGCCTTCACCTTGACGCCAAAAACGGCCTCGACCGCTTCCTTGATCATCGGCTTGGTCGCATCCATCGCCACCTGAAAGACAACGGCATTGGCCTCCGAGGCCAGGGTTGCCTTTTCGGTGACGATCGGCTTGCGGATCACTTCATAATGTTCGGGTTTCGCGCTCATTTCAGGTCACCTTTCCCGAGACGGGCCTCAAGTGCTTCGACACCCGCCTTCGTGATCACAAGCTGATCGCGCTTCAGGATGTCATAGACATTCGCGCCGATGGTCGGCAGCACGTCCACGGTCTCGATATTGCGGCAGGCGAGGGCAAAATTGCCGTCGATTTCCGCACCGTCGATGATGAGAACCCGCTTCCAGCCCAGTTCCTTGACCTTCTTGGCCAGGACCGAGGATTTCGCTTCGGTCAGCGCGATGCTGTCGATGATGATCAACTCACCCGCCTTGGCCTTGGCCGACAGCGCGTGACGCAGACCCAGCGCACGGAACTGCTTGGGCAGATCATGCTCGTGGCTGCGCGGGGTCGGGCCCTTGTAGACACCACCCTTGCGGAAGATCGGTGCCTTGCGGGACCCGTGGCGTGCGCCGCCGGTGCCCTTCTGGCGATAGATCTTCTTGGTCGAATAGCTCACATCCGACTTGCCCAGCGTCGAGTGGGTGCCGGCCTGGGCCTTGGCCCGCTGCCAGCGCACCACACGATGCAGGATGTCGGCGCGCGGCTCGAGGCCGAACAGCGCATCGTCCAGATCAATGGAACCGGCAGAGCCGCCGTCCAGCTTGATGACATCAGCCTTCATTCTTCTCGCCTCCATCCGCCGGGGTCTCGGCATCGGCGGAAATCTCCGCCTGTGCTGCCTCAAGCGCCGCTTCTTCTGCTGCTGCCTGCTCGGCCGCCAGCGCTTCGGCGCGGGCTGCTTCTTCAGCCGCTGCAGCCGCTGCAGCCTCTTCCGCCGCCTTGCGGGCCGCTTCAGCCGCCGAACGCAGGGCTGCGGGCAGGATCACATTGGCCGGAACCGGCTTCTTGACCGCATCCTTGACCGTCACCCAGCCGCCGCGCGATCCGGGAACCGCGCCCTTGACCATGATCAGGCCACGGTCGCTGTCGGTGCGCATCACCTGCAGGTTCTGGGTGGTCACACGGACCGCGCCCAGATGACCGGCCATCTTCTTGCCCTTGAACACCTTGCCAGGATCCTGGCACTGACCGGTGGAGCCGTGCGAACGGTGGCTGATCGACACACCGTGGCTGGCCCGCAGACCGCCAAAGTTGTGACGCTTCATCGCACCGGCAAAACCCTTACCGATCGAGGTGCCCGCGACATCGACATACTGACCCTGGAAGTAGTGGTCAGCCGTGATTTCCTCACCGACGCCGATCAGGCAATCAGGGGTCACGCGGAATTCGGCAATCTTGCGCTTGGGCTCCACATTCGCCTTGGCGAAATGGCCGCGCATCGCAGCCGTGGTGCGCTTGGCCTTGGCAGTGCCCGCGCCCAGCTGAACGGCGGTGTAGCCATCCTTGTCGGCGGTACGTTGTGCCACGACCTGCAGATTGTCGAGTTGAAGGACGGTCACAGGGATCTGTTTTCCGTCCTCGAGGAACAGCCGGGTCATGCCCAGTTTCTTTGCAATAACGCCAGAGCGCATGGTCATGCCCCCTTAAACTTTGATTTCGACATCAACGCCCGCCGCAAGGTCGAGCTTCATCAGCGCGTCCACGGTCTGGGGCGTCGGATCGACGATGTCGAGAAGGCGCTTATGCGTGCGGATTTCCCACTGGTCGCGCGACTTCTTGTCGATATGCGGACCACGCAGAACCGTGAATTTCTCGATCTTGTTCGGCAGCGGAATCGGGCCGCGCACTGTTGCGCCGGTCCGCTTGGCGGTGTTCACGATTTCCTGCGTGCTGGCATCCAGAACGCGGTAATCGAAGGCCTTGAGCCTGATACGGATAGTCTGACCTTGCATGTCATGCCCCTCGGGCTTGGCGGGAAGCGGGGGGCGCGAACGCCCCGCCGCCCCTCTTCCAGATTGCGGATTATTCGATGATTTTCGAGACGACGCCCGCGCCGACGGTACGGCCGCCTTCACGGATGGCGAAGCGCAGCTTCTCTTCCATCGCGATCGGCGCGATGAGCGAGACGTTGAACTTCAGGTTGTCGCCCGGCATCACCATTTCGGTGCCTTCCGGCAGTTCCACCGTGCCCGTCACGTCGGTCGTGCGGAAGTAGAATTGCGGACGGTAGTTCGCGAAGAACGGCGTGTGACGGCCGCCTTCTTCCTTGGTCAGGATATAGGCCTCGGCCTCGAACTTCGTATGCGGCTTCACCGAGCCGGGCTTGCACAGCACCTGGCCGCGCTCGATGCCCTCACGGTCGACACCGCGCAGCAGAAGGCCCACATTGTCGCCCGCCTCGCCCTGATCCAGCAGCTTGCGGAACATCTCGACGCCGGTGCAGACGGTTTTCTTGTTCGGGCGGATGCCGACAATCTCGACTTCCTCGCCGACCTTGACCACGCCACGCTCGATCCGGCCGGTGGCAACCGTGCCGCGGCCCGAGATCGAGAACACGTCCTCGACCGGCATCAGGAAGGGCTGGTCGACCGCACGGGCCGGTGTCGGGATGTATTCATCCACAGCCGCGATCAGCGCACGGATCGAGTTCTCGCCGATTTCCGGATCACGGCCTTCCATCGCCGCCAGCGCCGAACCCTTGATGATCGGGATATCGTCGCCGGGATAGTCGTAGGAGGACAGAAGCTCGCGGATTTCCATTTCCACCAGTTCGATCAGTTCCTCGTCATCCACCTGATCGACCTTGTTCATGTAGACGACCATGTAGGGAATGCCGACCTGACGGCCCAGCAGGATGTGTTCGCGCGTCTGCGGCATCGGGCCGTCAGCGGCGTTCACAACCAGGATCGCGCCATCCATCTGCGCCGCACCCGTGATCATGTTCTTCACATAGTCGGCGTGGCCGGGGCAGTCGACATGCGCATAGTGACGGTTCGCGGATTCGTATTCCACATGCGCCGTCGAGATCGTGATCCCGCGCGCCTTCTCTTCCGGCGCGCCGTCGATCTGGTCATAGGCCCGGAATTCGCCGAAATACTTCGTGATCGCCGCCGTCAGCGTCGTCTTGCCATGGTCAACGTGACCGATGGTCCCGATGTTAACATGCGGTTTGTTGCGTTCAAACTTTGCCTTGGCCATGATGGCTACTCCTCATCTCGTTGTTGCGGGCGGCGGGGTAAACCCCGCCCTACAGGGGTGGTAGGGCGGGGTTCTCCCCGCCACACCGTCAAGCGTATTTCTTCTGGATTTCCTGGCTGATATTGTCCGGAACCGTGTCGTAATGGTCGAATTCCATCGAGAACACGGCCCGTCCCGAGGTCATCGAGCGCAGGGTATTGATATAGCCGAACATGTTGGCCAACGGCACCATGCCGGCAATGGCATTGGCATTGCCGCGGGTGTCCTGTCCGTTGATCATGCCCCGACGCGAGGTCAGGTCACCGATCACACCACCGGTATATTCCTCCGGTGTCACGACCTCGACCTTCATGATCGGTTCCAGCAGCTTCGCCCCGGCTTTTTTCAGGCCTTCGCGCATGGCTGCCCGCGCGGCGATTTCAAAGGCGAGCACCGAGGAGTCGACGTCATGGAACGCCCCGTCGATCAGTTGCACCTTGAAGTCGATGACCGGGAAGCCCGCCAGCGGACCGGAATCCATGACCGACTTGATGCCCTTTTCGACGCCGGGGATATATTCCTTCGGCACCGCACCACCAACGATCTTGGACTCGAAGGAATATCCTTCGCCCGGCTCGGTCGGCGAGATGATGAGCTTCACGCGCGCAAACTGACCGGTGCCCCCGGTCTGTTTCTTATGCGTGTAGTCGATCTCGTATTCCCGCGAAATCGTCTCACGGTAAGCCACCTGCGGCGCACCGATATTCGCCTCGACCTTGAACTCGCGACGCATGCGGTCGACGAGGATGTCGAGGTGAAGTTCGCCCATGCCCTTCATGATGGTCTGACCGGATTCGATATCGGTCTCCACCCGGAAAGACGGGTCTTCGGCAGCCAGGCGGGCCAATGCGATGCCCATCTTTTCCTGGTCGGCCTTGGTTTTCGGCTCCACCGCGATCTCGATCACCGGGACCGGGAAGGTCATGGTTTCCAGAACAACCGGGCCCGCAGGATCACACAGCGTGTCCCCGGTGGTGGTTTCCTTCAATCCGCCAAGCGCGATGATGTCCCCTGCGAACGCTTCGGAGATTTCCTCACGTTCGATGGCGTGCATCATCATCATGCGGCCAACGCGCTCTTTGCGCTGCTTGGTCGCATTCAGCATCGCGTCGCCCTTGGCCAACTTGCCCGAATAGATCCGGGTGAAGGTCAGCGAGCCCACGAAGGGGTCGTTCATGATCTTGAAGGCCAGCGCCGAGAAGGGCTGCGCGTCATCGGCCGAACGGGCAATGCTGCGGGTTTCAGTCTCGTCGCCCGGCGCAAAGCCCATATAAGGCGGCACGTCCAGCGGCGAGGGCAGATAGTCGATGACCGCGTTCAGAAGGGGCTGCACGCCCTTGTTCTTGAACGACGAGCCCGCCATCACCGGCACAAAGTCGATGGCCAGCGTGCCCTTGCGGATCAGTTCGCGCAGCTTTTCCGGAGAAGGCTCATTGCCCTCCAGATAGGCTTCCATCGCCTCGTCATCCTGCTCGACCGCGGTTTCCAGCAGATTCATCCGCCATTCGACGGCCTCATCCTGCAGTTCGGCACGGATCGGCTGGCGCACCCAGGAGGCGCCCAGATCTTCGCCCTGATAGACCCACTCTTCCATGGTGACGAGGTCGATGATGCCTTCCAGCTTGTCCTCGGCCCCGATCGGCAGGACGATCGGAACGGCATTGGCGCCGGTCCGGTCCTTGATCATGCGTACGCATTTGAAGAAATCCGCGCCGGTCTTGTCCATCTTGTTGACGAACACGATCCGCGGAACTTCGTAGCGGTCGGCCTGACGCCAGACCGTTTCGGTCTGCGGCTCAACGCCCGCATTGCCGTCCAGCAGCACGACCGCGCCATCCAGAACGGCGAGCGAACGCTCCACCTCGATGGTGAAATCGACGTGGCCGGGGGTGTCGATGATGTTGAAGCGGAACTTCTCGCCAACATCACCGGTCACGCCGGAATCAATTGTCCGGTTCCAGAACGTGGTCGTCGCAGCCGAGGTGATCGTGATGCCACGCTCCTGCTCCTGCTCCATCCAGTCCATCGTGGCGGCGCCGTCATGGACTTCGCCGATCTTGTGGGACTTGCCGGTGTAGTAAAGGATACGTTCCGAAGTCGTGGTCTTGCCCGCGTCGATATGGGCGATGATCCCGAAATTCCGGTAACGCTCGAGAGGATAGTCGCGTGCCATTTTGTCCTCTTACCAGCGGTAATGGCTGAACGCTTTGTTCGCGTCGGCCATCTTGTGGGTGTCTTCGCGCTTCTTCACGGCCGTGCCACGGTTGTTCACCGCATCGGCCAGTTCAGCGGCAAGACGCTCTTCCATCGTGTGCTCGTTGCGCTTGCGCGCGGCGGTGATCAGCCAGCGGATCGCCAGCGCCTCACGACGCTCGATGCGCACTTCGACCGGCACCTGGTAGGTGGCACCGCCGACGCGGCGCGAACGCACCTCGACAGAGGGTTTCACGTTTTCCAGCGCTTCATGGAAGGCTTCGATGGGCGCGCGCTTCAGGCGGCCCTCGACGCGTTCCAGCGCACCGTAAACGATCGATTCTGCAACGGATTTCTTTCCGTCCAGCATCAGGTTGTTCATGAACTTGGTCAGAACCCGATCACCGTACTTGGCATCGGGGAGAATTTCGCGCTTCTCTGCGGCGTGACGACGGGACATCTCTCAAAACCTCACTTCGGACGCTTCGCGCCGTATTTCGACCGGCGCTGACGACGATCCTTGACGCCCTGGGTATCCAGAACACCGCGCAGGATGTGGTAGCGCACACCGGGAAGGTCTTTCACCCGGCCGCCGCGGATCAGAACAACCGAGTGTTCCTGCAGGTTGTGCTTTTCACCGGGAATATAGCTGATGACCTCGAAACCATTGGTCAGGCGCACCTTGGCGACTTTCCGCATGGCCGAGTTCGGCTTTTTCGGCGTGGTGGTATAGACGCGGGTACAAACGCCGCGTTTCTGCGGGCAGGACTCCAAGTGCTGAGACTTGGAGCGTTTAACGCGCGCTTCCCGCGGTTTGCGGATAAGCTGTTGGATCGTTGGCATACACTTTCCCCGTGTTGCAACTGTCAATACTCGTACCGGATCGTAGTTCCGGCACACTGCTTCTCGACGACGTCCCCGTGCCCATTCACGAAAACGCCAAAACCGCATCCGTCTCCTTCGCAGGGACGACGCGGTGGAATTACAGAGGATCGGGGCAGAGAGGGCCCGGATCTTGACCACTTCAATACTGGAACCTGAAGATCCGCATGCGCGGACCCCCGGGTGAGCGGCGTATAGGGGGAGTCGCGGGGGATGTCAACAGCGGCCCCCGGGACGCGGACCGGCGGATGGGGACCGGCGGATCGGGACCGGCCGCGGCATCTCAGCGGTCGGGTGTCGCTGTCCCCGTCATCGAGGCGCGGCTGGCCGCCAGCCGCCGTTGCAGGCGGTGTTCCCGCAGATAGGTGTAAAGGCCGGTTGCGACGACAATCCCGGCACCGGTCAGCGTCCAGCCATCGGGAAGGTTGCCGAAGGTCAGCCAGCCCAGAAAGATCGCCCAGATCAGCGCGGTATAGCGGAAGGGCGCGATCAGGGCCACATCGCCCACGCGCATCGCCATCACCACGAAGAGATAGCCCATCACCAGAAAACCCGCAGCCCCGGCAAGACGCGCCAGATCGGCCGATCCGACCGGCCCCCAATCCTCGAATGCAAGGCCCGCAAATCCGGTCAGGGTGATGGAAACCGCCGTCCAGACCGCAATCACCACCGAGGGCACCGAGGCCGAGAACCGCCGGGTCGCCAGATCGCGCAGCACGACGAAACCGACCGAGACCAGCGCGAGAACCGACCATTGATTGAAGCCTTCGGTGCCCGGCCGCACAATCAGCATGACCCCGGCAAAGCCGACCAGAATCGCGCTCATCCGCCGCCAGCCGACCTGTTCGCGCATGAACAGCGCTGCGCCCAGCGTGACCGCCAATGGCAGCACCTGCATGATCGCGGAAAGATTGGCCAATGGCATATGCTGCAAAGCCAGAAGGAAGGTGATCGTGCCGCCGATCTCACCCAGCGTGCGCCAGCCCAGCCTTCGGCCATCCTGTCCGGGCACCCGGAATTGCATATGTCCCATCATCCGCGCAAGGATCAGCAGCGCCCCGAGTGTCAGCATCCCCCGGATCGCGATGGCCTGAAACAAGGGCACCGTTTCGGTCGCCTGTTTCATCATCGCATCATTGAGTGTGAAGCTCGCCATGGCGACATTCATCGCCAGAATGCCGCGCGAATTGTCCGACAGTGCCAAAGCGCCCTCCCCTGCTGCTTGCCATCCATTCCCCCGCCGGTGGCAAAGGTCAAGATGCGCTGACGGGATCGGGACAGACCGGCACCGTTCCAGACGCTTACAAGGTTCGAGAGAATACGCCGCGTTTCCTCTCGCAATCGATCACCTTGCCGCCGTGGGACGTGGAGGTTAGGCCTGACCCATGCTTATCCTTGAGAACATCATCAGCGACCGTGGGTCGAAATATGCAGTCTCGGGCGGGCCCTGCAGCACCGAGCAGGAGGCGAAGTCCTTCATAAAGGCGCTTTGCCAAAAGAAGAAGTTCGCCAAGGCGACCCATAACAGTTGGGCGTTGTTGACCGCTGAGACCCCGATAAAGCACGATGATGGTGAGGCAGGTGCAGGCATGGTGATCTTGCGGATGCTGGAGCGCGAAGGGCTGCGCGACCATGTTGTCGTGGTCACGCGATGGTTCGGCGGCAAGCATCTGGGCGGCGACCGTTTCCGACATGTGCAGGACGCGGTGCGGATCTACCTCGACCATTTGCGAGACAGTTGAGGTGTTCGAGCGAGCGCAGTCCTGCTCATATTGATTTCCAGTCTGCCATGGCTGCGGGGATCAGCCTCTTCGAGGACTCCATCAGCGGGAAAAGGCGCGTTACCCGAAGGTGCAGCAAGCGGTCCGTCCCTGACGCGATCTCAGGCCTTTCGGAACGGGATGACGTTGTCGCCAGGCATGAAGTTGACGGCGCGCTTGGTCTCGATCGCTTCGATTGCAGTATTCCGGGCATCCTTTTCGGATGCGAACCGGTCAGCCGCCGAGCCGGATTTGCCGCACGCTTCCGGCAAGCGGGCCGTGAAGGCGCGGGCGCCATCATCCGACCCCACCCGAACAACCCGACGGGTGCGGGGTGCCCCCTGCCCCGGAACGCCACAGGGTCTGCATTGACAATGCCCCCCTGCCCAGAATGCCCCCTGCTCAGAACGACAGGGCCCCCGCCGTTTCCGGCGGGGGCCCTGCCCTGTTCAGTAACCCGAAGGTCCGGGTTTACTCGTCGCGGCTTTCGGCAACCTCGACAGGGTCGGCTGCGACATCCAGCGCCGGCGCGGCAAGCGCCGCTGCGGCTTCGGCCTCGCTGCGGCGGGCCTCCACCACCACCAGATCGCGGTCGGCTGCGATCTTCTTGACCCGGGTCGTGGCGCCACCGGTGCCTGCCGGGATAAGCCGGCCGACGATGACGTTCTCTTTCAGCCCGACCAGTTTGTCGCGCTTGCCCTGAACCGATGCCTCGGTCAGCACGCGGGTCGTCTCCTGGAAGGAGGCGGCCGAGATGAAGGACCGCGTCTGCAGCGAGGCCTTGGTGATCCCCAGAAGGATCGGCTCTGCCACGGCCGGGCGCAGGCCCAGCTTGTGCGCCTTGGAGTTCACCTCTTCGAGTTCGGCCTTGTCGACATGCTCACCCTTCAGCAGCGTTGTCTGTCCGGATTCCAGAACCTCAAACTTCTGCAGCATCTGGCGGACGATCACCTCGATATGCTTGTCGTTGATCTTCACGCCCTGCAGCCGGTAAACGTCCTGCACCTCGTCGATCATGTAATTGGCAAGCGCCTCGACCCCCATGATCCGCAGGATGTCATGCGGAGCCGGGTTGCCGTCCATGATGTAATCGCCCTTCTGGACGAAATCGCCTTCCTGCACCGGAATATGTTTGCCCTTGGGCACCATGTATTCCATCGGCTGAAGCGTATCGTCCACAGGTTCGATCGCGATGCGACGCTTGTTCTTGTAGTCCTTGCCAAAGCGGACATAGCCATCGGCCTCGGCGATGATGGCGTTGTCCTTGGGACGACGGGCCTCGAACAGTTCCGCCACGCGGGGAAGACCCCCGGTGATGTCCTTGGTCTTGGCGCCTTCGCGCGGGATCCGGGCCACGACGTCGCCGGGCTTGATATCCTGTCCGTCTTCGACCGACAGAACCGCATCCACCGACATCGGATAGGAGATCGGATTGCCCGAATCGCCCCGCACGGGTTCCCCCGTGGCCGGGTCCATGATGATGACCTCAGGCTTGAGGTCATTGCCCTTGGGCGCCGACCGCCAGTCCGACACGATCTTCTGGGTCATGCCCGTCGCATCATCGGTATCTTCACGCACCGAGATGCCCGAAACCAGATCGACAAACCGCGCAACCCCCGCCTTTTCGGCGATGATCGGCAGGGTATAGGGGTCCCATTCGAACAGTTTGGTGCCGCGCTTGACCGACAGCCCGTCCTTCACATGGACCTTGGCGCCATAGCTGATCTTGTGGCTTGCGCGTTCCTGACCGGCCTCGTCGATGATCGCGATCTGCATGGAACGGCCCATGACGATCTGTTCACCATTGGCGTTTTCCAGCAGGTTCGGGTTGCGGAACTCGATCCGGCCTTCCTGACTTGCCTCAAGGAAGGACTGCTGCCCGCCCTGCGCGATACCGCCGATGTGGAAGGTCCGCATCGTCAGCTGCGTGCCGGGTTCCCCGATGGACTGGGCGGCGATGATGCCGACCGCCTCACCCTGGTTGACCAGCGTGCCGCGGGCAAGGTCGCGCCCATAGCACATGGCGCAGACGCCTTCATCGGCCTCACAGGTCAGCGGGCTGCGGATGCGCGCCGAAGCGACACCCGCCTGGTCGATCAGATCGGCCCGGCGTTCGTCGATCAGTTCACCCCGCGCGACAATCACCTCATCCGCGCCCGGCACAAGGATATCCTCAGCCGCGACCCGACCCAGAACCCGCTCTGCCAGCGAGGCGACAACCTCACCGTCATTCACCGCCGCAACAGCGGTGATCGAGTTTTCGGTGCCGCAATCATGCGACCGCACGATGCAATCCTGCGCCACATCCACCAGACGCCGCGTCAGATAGCCCGAGTTCGCGGTCTTGAGCGCCGTATCGGCCAGACCTTTCCGCGCACCATGGGTCGAGTTGAAGTATTCAAGAACGGTCAGACCTTCCTTGAAGTTACTGATGATCGGCGTCTCGATGATCTCACCCGACGGTTTGGCCATCAGGCCGCGCATCCCGCCAAGCTGTTTCATCTGGGCAGGCGAACCCCGTGCCCCGGAGTGGGACATCATATAGACCGAGTTCGGCTCTTTCTCGGCACCCGCATCGTCGTAGCGAACCGCCGAAATCTCGGCCATCATCTCACCCGCCACCTTGTCGGAACATTTCGACCAGGCATCGACGACCTTGTTGTACTTCTCACCCTGGGTGATCAGACCGTCCATATACTGCTGTTCGAATTCCTTCACCTGATCGCGAACCTCGTTCACGATGTCCCATTTGGTGTCGGGGATCAGCATGTCGTCCTTGCCGAAGGAAATCCCGGCACGGAACGCCTCACGGAAGCCCATGGTCATGATCTGGTCACAGAAGATGACCGATTCCTTCTGACCGCAATAGCGGTAGACGGTGTCGATGACGTTCTGGACGTCCTTCTTGCGCAGCAGGCGGTTGACCAGTTCGAACGGTGCCTTGGCATTGACCGGCAGAAGCGCCCCAAGCCGCAGCCGGCCCGGAGTGGTTTCATAACGCTTCAGAACCTCATTGCCCTCATCGTCGATCTGCTTGATCCGCGCGGTGATGCGGGCATGCAGATGCACGGCGCCAGAGGACAGCGCATGTTCCACCTCGGTCACATCGGCAAAGGCCATGCCTTCACCGACCATGCCCTTGCGTTCCATGGTGGTGTAGTAAAGCCCCAGCACCATGTCCTGCGACGGCACGATGATCGGCGCGCCGTTGGCGGGCGACAGCACGTTGTTCGTGGACATCATCAGAACGCGTGCTTCCAGCTGAGCCTCAAGGCTCAGGGGCACATGCACCGCCATTTGGTCACCGTCGAAGTCGGCGTTGAAGGCCGAGCAGACCAGCGGATGCAGCTGGATCGCCTTGCCCTCGATCAGGATCGGCTCAAACGCCTGAATGCCCAGACGGTGCAGCGTCGGCGCGCGGTTCAGCAGGACCGGGTGTTCGCGGATCACCTCATCCAGGATATCCCAGACCTCGGGACGTTCCTTTTCGACCAGCTTCTTCGCCTGTTTCACGGTCGAGGAAAGCCCTTTGGCCTCCAGACGCGAATAGATGAAGGGCTTGAACAGCTCCAACGCCATCTTCTTCGGCAGGCCGCATTGATGCAGCTTCAGTTCGGGCCCGGTCACGATGACCGAACGGCCCGAGAAGTCGACCCGCTTGCCCAGCAGGTTCTGCCGGAACCGGCCCTGCTTGCCCTTCAGCATGTCGGACAGCGATTTCAGCGGGCGCTTGTTGGTGCCCGTGATGACCCGGCCACGACGGCCGTTGTCGAACAGCGCATCGACCGCTTCCTGCAGCATCCGCTTTTCGTTGCGCACGATGATATCGGGCGCACGCAGCTCGATCAGCCGCTTCAGACGATTGTTGCGGTTGATGACCCGGCGATAGAGGTCGTTCAGGTCGGACGTGGCAAACCTGCCCCCATCCAGCGGCACCAGCGGGCGCAGTTCCGGCGGGATCACCGGCAGCACGGTCAGGATCATCCATTCCGGGCGGTTGCCGGATTCAAGGAAGCTTTCAACGATCTTCAGACGCTTGATGATCTTCTTCGGCTTCAGCTCGCCCGTGGCTTCCTTCAGCTCTTCACGCAGATGTTCGGCGGTCGAATCCAGATCAATTGCCGCCAGCATCTCACGGATCGCCTCGGCGCCGATATTGGCGGTGAAGGCATCCGCGCCATACTGGTCCTGCGCGTCGAGGAATTCTTCCTCGGTCATCAGCTGGCCATAGGTAAGATCGGTCAGACCCGGCTCGATCACCACATAGTTTTCGAAATAAAGGATCCGCTCCAGATCGCGCAGCGTCATGTCCAGCATCAGACCGATGCGGGAGGGCAGCGATTTCAGGAACCAGATATGCGCGACCGGCGCGGCCAGTTCGATATGGCCCATGCGTTCACGGCGCACCTTTTGCAGCGTGACCTCAACGCCGCACTTCTCGCAGACGACGCCGCGATATTTCATGCGCTTGTATTTGCCGCAAAGGCATTCGTAATCCTTGATCGGCCCGAAGATACGGGCGCAGAACAAGCCATCACGCTCCGGCTTGAACGTGCGGTAGTTGATGGTTTCCGGCTTCTTGATCTCACCGTAAGACCACGACAGGATCCGCTCCGGCGAAGCCAGAGAGATCTTGATTTCGTCAAAGGTCTTGACCGGCGCAACCGGGTTGAACGGGTTGGTGCTAAGTTCCTGGTTCATTTCATCATCCTTGAAAGGGGGCGGGGGTGCGGGGCGGGCTGATGCCCGCCGCCGCAGGGGGCCGAAGGGCGGGGATCACCCGCCAGCCGGTCACTCCTCCTCCGCGTCCAGGAGTTCCATGTTGAGGCCGAGGCCGCGCACTTCCTTGACAAGGACGTTGAACGATTCCGGAACCCCGGCCTCGAAATTGTCCTCGCCCTTGACGATGCTTTCATAGACCTTGGTCCGGCCCGCCACGTCATCGGATTTGACCGTCAGCATTTCCTGCAGGGTATAGGCGGCACCATATGCCTCAAGGGCCCAGACCTCCATTTCCCCAAGACGCTGACCACCGAACTGCGCCTTACCACCCAAGGGCTGCTGCGTGACAAGGCTGTACGGCCCGGTCGAACGCGCATGCAGCTTGTCATCGACAAGGTGGTGCAGCTTGAGCATGTATTTCACGCCCACGGTCACCGGACGGGCGAACTGTTCCCCCGTGCGGCCGTCAAACACAGTGGACTGGCCCGATTCATCGAAACCGGCCCGGCGCAGGGCGTCATTCACATCCGCCTCTTTCGCACCGTCAAAGACCGGGGTCGCGATCGGCACGCCGCCGGTGACATTCGAGGCCAGTTCGACAAAGGCTTCCTCACCCTGATGGGCAAAGGCTTCCTCATAGGTCTCGTCACCGTAAGCCAGACGCACGGCTTCCTTGACCGGGGTCAGGTCGCCATTGCGGCGATAGCCCTGCAGGGCCTCGTCGATCTTGATGCCCAGACCGCGTGCGGCCCAGCCCATATGGGTTTCAAGGATCTGCCCGACATTCATGCGCGACGGCACGCCCAGCGGGTTCAGTACGATATCGACCGTGGTGCCATCCGTCAGGAAAGGCATATCCTCCATCGGGACCACTTTCGACACCACACCCTTGTTGCCGTGACGTCCTGCCATCTTGTCGCCCGGCTGCAGCTTGCGCTTCACCGCGACGAAAACCTTGACCATCTTCATCACGCCCGGAGGCAGATCGTCGCCGCGACGGACCTTTTCGACCTTGTCATCGAACCGGTGGTCAAGCGCGCGTTTCTGCGCCTCGAACTGGTCATGCAGGGCCTCGACATCCTTGGCCTCGCTTTCCTCACCAAGGGCAAGCTGCCACCACTGGCCACGGCTCAGCGTGCCCAGCAGGTCCTCGTCGATGGTCGAACCGGGTTTGACGCCTTTCGGCCCCTTCACGGCGGTCTTGCCAAGGATCAGCGTTTTCAGGCGCGCATAGATGTTGCGCTCCAGAATGGTCAGCTCGTCATCACGGTCGCGGCTCAGGCGTTCGACTTCCTCACGCTCGATCTGCAGCGCGCGCTCGTCCTTGTCGACGCCATGCCGGTTGAACACCCGCACCTCGACAATCGTGCCATAGGCGCCCGGGGGCAGACGCAGGGACGTGTCGCGCACATCGCTGGCCTTTTCCCCGAAGATCGCGCGCAGCAGTTTTTCCTCGGGCGTCATCGGGCTTTCGCCCTTGGGGGTGATCTTGCCCACCAGAATGTCGCCCGGCTGCACTTCGGCGCCGATATAGACGATGCCCGCCTCGTCAAGGTTGCGCAGGGCTTCCTCACCGACATTCGGGATATCGCGGGTAATCTCTTCCGGTCCCAGCTTCGTGTCCCGGGCCGCGACCTCATATTCGTCGATATGGATCGAGGTGAACACGTCATCCTTGAGGATGCGTTCCGAGATCAGGATCGAGTCCTCGTAGTTGTAGCCGTTCCACGGCATGAAGGCGACGATGATGTTCCGCCCCACCGCCAGTTCGCCCAGATCCGTACAGGGGCCATCGGCGATGACCTCATTGCGGTGCACCAGATCGCCCACCTTCACCAGCGGACGCTGGTTGATGCAGGATGACTGGTTGGACCGCTTGAACTTGCGCAGACGGTAGATGTCCACGCCCGGCTCACCCGGTTCCAGCATCTCGGTGGCGCGCACAACGATCCGCTGCGCATCAACCTGGTCGATGACGCCTGCGCGGCGCGCCATGATGGCGGCCCCGGAATCGCGGGCCACGACGCCCTCGATGCCTGTGCCGACGAAAGGCGCGTCGGACTTCACCAGCGGAACCGCCTGACGCATCATGTTCGAGCCCATCAGTGCCCGGTTCGCGTCGTCATTCTCAAGGAACGGGATCAGGGAGGCCGCGACCGACACAAGCTGCTTCGGCGAAACGTCGATCAGGTCAACCGCCTCGGACGGGTTGAGCATGAACTCCCCCCCTTTCCGGGTGGAGACCAGATCATTGACGAAACGCCCCTCGTCATCGAGCTTGGCGTTGGCCTGTGCAACCGTGTGGCGCATTTCCTCGGTCGCGGACATATAGACCACGTCATCGGTCACCTTGCCATCCACCACCTTGCGGTAGGGGGTCTCGATGAAGCCGTATTTGTTGACCCGCGCGAAGGTGGCGAGGCTGTTGATCAGACCGATGTTCTGACCTTCCGGCGTCTCGATCGGGCACATCCGGCCGTAATGGGTCGGGTGAACGTCGCGCACCTCAAAGCCCGCGCGTTCGCGCGTCAGACCACCCGGCCCAAGCGCCGAAAGACGGCGCTTGTGGGTGACTTCCGACAGCGGGTTGGTCTGGTCCATGAATTGCGACAGCTGCGACGAGCCGAAGAATTCACGCACCGCAGCGGCGGCCGGTTTCGCGTTGATCAGATCCTGCGGCATGATCGTGTCGATCTCGACCGAGGACATGCGTTCCTTGATCGCGCGTTCCATGCGCAGAAGGCCGACGCGATACTGGTTTTCCATCAACTCGCCCACCGAGCGGACGCGGCGGTTGCCCAGATGGTCGATATCGTCGATCTCGCCCTTGCCGTCGCGCAGTTCGGTCAGCGCCTTGATGCAGGCGATGATATCCTCACGGTCCAGCGTGCGTTGGGTATCGGGCTTGCCCAGATCCAGACGCATGTTCATCTTGACCCGGCCCACGGCCGAAAGATCATACCGCTCACTGTCGAAGAACAGCGTGTCGAACAGCGACGACGCCGCCTCGACCGTCGGCGGTTCGCCCGGACGCATGACGCGGTAGATGTCCATCAGCGCGGTATCGCGGCCCATGTTCTTGTCGGCCGCCATGGTGTTGCGGATATAGGGGCCGACATTGACATTGTCGATGTCCAGCACCGGAATGTCCGTGATGCCCTGATCCAGCAGCACCTTCAGCGAGCCGCCCTTCACTTCGCCGTCGCGGTCGTATTCCATCGTCAGTTCGTCGCCGGCTTCGACCCAGATCTCGCCGGTTTCTTCATTGATGATGTCCTTGGCGACATATTTGCCAAGGATCTGATCGAAGGGCAGCAGCAGTTCCGTCACCTTGCCCGCGTCGATCAGTTGCTTGACCATGCGCGGCGTCATCTTGTCGCCCGCCTTGCAGATCACCTCACCGGTGGCCGCATCGACAAGGTCAAAGGCCGGGCGGGTGCCGCGCACGCGCTCGGGGAAGAAACGGGTAACCCAGCCGCGGTTCTTCTCATGACGATAGCTGACGGTCTGGTAATAGGCATCCATGATGCCTTCCTGATCCATGCCAAGCGCATAAAGCAGCGTCGTCACCGGCAGTTTGCGACGGCGGTCGATGCGCGCAAAGACGATGTCCTTGGCGTCGAATTCGAAATCCAGCCACGACCCGCGATAGGGAATGATCCGGCAGGCGAACAGCAGCTTGCCCGAGGAATGGGTCTTGCCCTTGTCATGGTCGAAGAATACGCCCGGAGAGCGGTGCATCTGGCTGACGACAACCCGTTCGGTGCCGTTCACGATGAACGTGCCGTTCGAGGTCATCAGGGGCATGTCGCCCATGAAGACGTCCTGTTCCTTGATGTCCTTGACCGACCGTGCGCCCGTGGTCTCGTCGACATCGAACACGATCAGACGCAGCGTCACCTTCAGCGGTGCCGCATAGGTCATGTCGCGGGACTGGCATTCGTCCACATCGTATTTAGGCTTTTCCAGTTCGTATTTCACGAATTCCAGAACGGCGGTTTCATTGAAATCCTTGATCGGAAAAACCGATTGGAACACGCCCTGAATACCGTCTCCATCTTGCGGCTTCGGGCCGTCGCCCGATTTCAGGAACAGATCGTAAGAGGATTTCTGAACCTCGATAAGGTTCGGCATCTCGAGGACTTCGCGGATTTTGCCGAAGTAGCGGCGGATACGCTTCTGACCAACGTAGCTCTGAGCCATGCTCATCGTCACCTTTCATCGTTTCGCCGGTGCCGGTCCCGTCGGGCTACGGGGCCGCACCGCTGGCGATAGGGGGATCAGGTTCCATTCATGCCCCCCGTCCCACCGGAAGGCTCCCGAACCTGAAACCGCGCCTTGGAAGGGGCTTGTCGTGTCAAGCCACTGCCAGGACGGGTTTACAAGACGCAGATAGCCGGGCGCGGAAGGATCCGCGCCCAGCCGGTATTCAGACCTTCGATGCCTGACGCATCGAACCGATTACTTCAGTTCGACTTTCGCGCCGGCTTCTTCCAGCTTCTTCTTCATGGCTTCGGCGTCGGCCTTCGAGATGGCCTCTTTCACCTTGCCACCCGCTTCGACCAGGTCCTTGGCTTCTTTCAGGCCCAGACCGGTGATCGCGCGGACTTCTTTGATGACGTTGATCTTGTTCGCGCCGGCATCGGTCAGCACGACGTCGAACTCAGTCTGCTCTTCGGCCGGGGCCGCAGCAGCGCCAGCCGCAGGGCCAGCCATCATGACGGCGCCGCCAGCAGCGGGCTCAATGCCGTATTTGTCTTTCAGGATGGTTTTCAGCTCCTGGGCTTCCAGAAGGGTCAGACCAACGATTTCTTCGGCGAGTTTGTTCAGATCAGCCATTTTACAGTTCCGTTCAGGTTAGATGGGTTCCGACAGGCAGGGTTCAACCCCATACCGGCATCAGGATCAGGCGGCAGCCTTCTCCTCAATGGTCGACAGGATGCTTGCGATGTTCGAAGCAGGCGCGCCAATGGCACCGGCGATGTTAGAGGCGGGCGCACCGATGCAGGACACGATCTGAGCGATAAGCTCTTCACGCGACGGCATGGCGGCCACGGCTTTCACACCGGCCGGGTCCAGGATCGTGTCGCCCATTGCCCCGCCCAGAATCACGAACTTGTCGTTCTTCTTGGCATAGGCATCCGCAACCTTCGCCGCAGCGACGGGGTCATCGGAATAGGCCATCACGGTCATACCCGTCAGCAGGTCACCCATCTTTGCAGCGGGCTTCCCTTCGAGGGCGATCTTGGCGAGCTTGTTCTTGGCAACGCGAACGGACCCGCCAGCTTCGCGCATTTGCGCGCGCAGGTCCTGCATCTGTGCGACCGTGATACCGGCATAGTGTGCGACCACAACCACGCCAGAGCTTTCAAAGATCTGGCCGAGTTCCTCGACCACTTTCTCTTTCTGGGCTCTATCCACAGGTTCACTCCAAGTCATGGGGGTTTCCCCCCGGCTCTCATCTGCCCCGCGAATGCGGGGCGTTCGGGTCCGTATGAGGGACCGAGGCCAGATCGCCCGGGGACAGCCCCGGCTGAAACGTCTCGCTTCCCCATCTCGGGCAGGAATTACGGTGTTTGCGCACCACCCGCCTTCTCGGACAGGAGCAGGCGTTGCCGCCTGCCCATCCCGCCCCCCGAAGGGACCGGGAATTCAGTTCGGGTGCGGGTCATCCCCGCACCCGGAAAATCACTTCGCCGCAGTGGCGAGATCCAGCGCCACGCCCGGCCCCATGGTGGAGCTGAGCGAGACCTTCTTGACATAGGTGCCCTTGGCGCCGGTCGGGCGCGCACGGGTCACCGCATCCACGAAGGCGCGGACGTTTTCGGCCAGCTTGCCCTCGTCAAAGGACACTTTGCCGATCCCGGCATGAATGACCCCGGCCTTTTCGACCTTGAACTGGACTTCACCGCCCTTGGCATTGCCCACGGCTGCCGCGACATCCATCGTCACCGTACCCACCTTGGGGTTCGGCATCAGGTTGCGCGGGCCCAGGATCTTGCCCAGACGACCGACGATCGGCATCATGTCCGGCGTCGCGATGCAACGGTCGAACTCGATCTTGCCTTGCTGGATCGTCTCCATCAGGTCTTCGGCGCCGACGATATCGGCACCGGCGGCCTTGGCCTCATCGGCCTTGGCGCCCCGTGCGAACACCGCGACGCGGACGGTTTTACCCGTGCCGTTCGGCAGTTGCACCACGCCGCGCACCATCTGGTCGGCGTGACGCGGGTCAACGCCCAGGTTCATCGCGATTTCGACGGTCTCATCGAATTTGGCCGAAGCCGCCTTCTTGATCAGCGCCACCGCATCCTCGATCGACAGCACGTCCTTGCCGGCAAAGGCGTCCCGCGCCGCGCGCGTCCGTTTTCCAAGCTTCGCCATAACTTACCCCTTGATCTCGATGCCGCAGGACTTGGCCGAGCCAAGAATGATCTGCATTGCGCCCTCGATATCGACCGCGTTCAGATCCTTCATCTTCGCTTCGGCGATCTGACGGATCTGTGCGACAGTGACCGAACCCGCGACCTCACGGCCGGGCTTGGCCGAGCCTTTGGCACGGTTGCGTTTGCCGACGGGGGGCAGGCCGGCCGCTTTTTTCAGCAGGAACGACGCCGGAGCGGTCTTGGTCTCAAGCGAGAAAGACTTGTCCTGATAATAGGTAATGATGACAGGCGTCGGGGTGCCCGGCTCCATGTCCGCAGTCCGGGCGTTGAACTCCTTGACGAAGGCCATGATGTTCAGACCGCGCTGGCCCAGTGCGGGGCCGACCGGCGGGGAGGGGTTGGCCTGTCCGGCCTTCACTTGCAGCTTCAGCTGCCCGATTACTTTCTTGGCCATCTGGCCTCTCCTTTGTCACTGCCGTCCCGGCGCCATGCCGGTGACGAAGTTTAGTGGTGCGGTCCGGGCGCTGCCCTCGCCTCCCACGGGCTTGCACGTCAGGCGGCTTTCGTCACCTGCGTGAATTCCAGTTCGACCGGCGTTGCCCGGCCAAAGATCGACACGGTGACCTTCAGGCGGCCATGCTCCTCATCAACCTCTTCGACCATGCCCGAGAAGCCCTCGAAGGGTCCGTCGGTCACGTTCACATTCTCGCCGATCTCGAAACGGATCAGGTTGCGCGGCGCGGCCTCGCCCTCTTCAACCCGGTTGAGGATCGCATTCACCTCGGCATCGCGCATCGGCATCGGCTTGCCCTGCGGGCCCAGAAAGCCGGTGACGCGGTTGATCGAGGAAATCAGGTGATAGCCGCGATTCGTCATTTCCATGCGCACCAGCACATAGCCGGGCATGAAACGCCGCTCGGACGTGACCTTCTTGCCGCGACGGACCTCCAGCACCTCTTCGGTCGGAACGAGAACTTCCTCGATCTCGTCCTCCAGCCCCGCATCGGCCACAGCAGTCTTGATCTGCTCGGCAATCTTCTTCTCGAAATTCGAGAGAACGCTCACCGAATACCACCGCTTTGCCATGCCGAAGCCACCTGTCCTGACCGGGCAACCCCGGATTTTCCTGCAATCTCCAGCAGTTACCCACCGGAACCGGAACAAAAAACAACGCGCGACCCGAATCGCCGCGCGTTCCTGCATTCCGCTGAATGGCCCGGATACAGCCACCGCCCCCTGATTTCAAGGGGGAGCCTGCACGAGGCGCAGGTTTCAGCCGAAACCGTTGATGATGAGGCTCAGCCCGGTGCGGATCGACATATCCACCAGCGCAAAGAATGTCGCCGTCAGCGCCGCCATAATGAAGACCATCACCGTGGTCAGCAGAACCTCGCGGCGCGTCGGCCAGATGACCTTGGCAACCTCGTTGCGCACCTGCTGGATGAACTGAAGCGGATTGGCCTTTGCCATCGTCATGTCCTGACTGCTCGGAATGTTCGGGGCGAGATACGCGCTTGGCCCGTGAAGTTCAAGCCCGGAGCGTCACGGATCCCGAATTGGCCCTTGTCAAAGCATTTCCTGCGCATCTGCAACAGGATAACGGCAAGCGGTATTATCGGGGAAAAGGCTGGCAGGAGTTGGGGGACTCGAACCCACGACCCTCGGTTTTGGAGACCGATGCTCTACCAACTGAGCTAAACTCCTGTGCCTGACGGGGAGTTACGGCAGGCATGGCGGGAAATCAAGGGCCATCCGCACAAAAGCGGGATGAAATCCGCTTGATCGGGCCACCCCTTGGCCCCTGCGCCGGTCCATGAAAAACGCGCGGAGGGGACCCCTCCGCGCGTTCAACATCAATCCGGTGCTGGATTATTCGATGATTTTCGAGACGACGCCCGCGCCGGCCGTGTTGCCGGTTTACGCGAACGCGCCGGTTTCCAGGATCATTCGATGATCTTGGAAACCACCCCTGCTCCAACCGTACGGCCGCCTTCACGGATGGCGAAGCGCAGCTTCTCTTCCATCGCGATCGGCGCGATGAGCGAGACGTTGAACTTCAGGTTGTCGCCCGGCATCACCATTTCGGTGCCTTCCGGCAGTTCCACCGTGCCCGTCACGTCGGTCGTGCGGAAGTAGAATTGCGGACGGTAGTTCGCGAAGAACGGCGTGTGACGGCCGCCTTCTTCCTTGGTCAGGATATAGGCCTCGGCCTCGAACTTCGTATGCGGCTTCACCGAGCCGGGCTTGCACAGCACCTGGCCGCGCTCGATGCCCTCACGGTCGACACCGCGCAGCAGAAGGCCCACATTGTCGCCCGCCTCGCCCTGATCCAGCAGCTTGCGGAACATCTCGACGCCGGTGCAGACGGTTTTCTTGTTCGGGCGGATGCCGACAATCTCGACTTCCTCGCCGACCTTGACCACGCCACGCTCGATCCGGCCGGTGGCAACCGTGCCGCGGCCCGAGATCGAGAACACGTCCTCGACCGGCATCAGGAAGGGCTGGTCGACCGCACGGGCCGGTGTCGGGATGTATTCATCCACAGCCGCGATCAGCGCACGGATCGAGTTCTCGCCGATTTCCGGATCACGGCCTTCCATCGCCGCCAGCGCCGAACCCTTGATGATCGGGATATCGTCGCCGGGATAGTCGTAGGAGGACAGAAGCTCGCGGATTTCCATTTCCACCAGTTCGATCAGTTCCTCGTCATCCACCTGATCGACCTTGTTCATGTAGACGACCATGTAGGGAATGCCGACCTGACGGCCCAGCAGGATGTGTTCGCGCGTCTGCGGCATCGGGCCGTCAGCGGCGTTCACAACCAGGATCGCGCCATCCATCTGCGCCGCACCCGTGATCATGTTCTTCACATAGTCGGCGTGGCCGGGGCAGTCGACATGCGCATAGTGACGGTTCGCGGATTCGTATTCCACATGCGCCGTCGAGATCGTGATCCCGCGCGCCTTCTCTTCCGGCGCGCCGTCGATCTGGTCATAGGCCCGGAATTCGCCGAAATACTTCGTGATCGCCGCCGTCAGCGTCGTCTTGCCATGGTCAACGTGACCGATGGTCCCGATGTTAACATGCGGTTTGTTGCGTTCAAACTTTGCCTTGGCCATAGCAGGGCGCCTCATCAGTTAGGGGGCCACAGCGCGGCCCGTTCCACACGCGGCGCGAGATAGCCACGAAATCAGGGGAAATCAAGCGTCAGTTCGCGGATGGCGCCGCACGTCCGGGTTTCGGCGGCAGGCCGAACCATTGCGGGTTGTCGGCCAGATAGCGCTCGATCCGCCGCGCGGCATTGAAGCTCAGCGCCGCCATCTGCTCATCCGCTGTGCGGGTCAGGCCCGACCCCATCAGGGTCTCGCCGTCCAGCCCTTCAAAAATGGTGAATTGTTCAGGTTCCGCGTTCAGTTTCGCCTGTGCCGCATCATCCCAGACCGTGACTGACACGACCAGCGCCGATTTCGGCGAGACAACCAGCGGGATGCCGGGCGGCGCCAGCGCATAGGCATCGACCGAGACGCCGAGATTGTAGAATTTTCCGCCCTCATAGCGCTTGAGCCGCGCATCGAGCGATTCTTTCAGCACCCGCTTCCAGTCCTCGGGATCGGCGTCGCGGGAAATCGGAACCTTCTGCACCCCATCCGCCACGACCACCGCGAATCCCAGCTTGAAATCGCCAAGTTCCACCGGCGGTTCCACCGTTTCATTTCGGGCGCAGGCCCCCAGCAGGGTCAGGCTCATGGCAAGGGCGGCAATCAGGCGCATCGGCGGCATATCCCGGCAAGGTCGGTCCGGTCCTTCCTTACAGAAGCCCCCCCTGCCGCGCAACCTCGGGGGCGCGGGGGCATTTCGGGGGCGGTGCGGGCTCCGGCCGGTCAGGGCGCGACGCTGAACCCGTCGCAGATCGCGCGCAGGTCGCGCCACTCGTCTTCCGTCAGCACCGGCTCGCTGCCAGGCCGGGCCTGCGCATTTTCGGCGGCGCGGCCCGCGCGTGCCGCACTGGAGGGATGGCTGGACAGATATTCGGGAATGCTGCTTTCCGATTTTCCGCCGATGCGCAGAAAGAAATCCGCCATGCCCTGCGAGGACACGCCGGCGGCGTTCAGCATCTCCAGCGCAAAACGGTCGGCCCCGGCCTCGGCCTCACGGGTATAGGCGCTTTGCAGCAGGTATTCCCCGGCGATGGCAACCAGCGTGCCGCCCGAGACATCGCCCAGCACGATGGACACGATCCCCGCCGATCCGGCGGCCCGCAGCATCAGGCGGGTGGAGTCGCGCGCCTCGACATGGCCGATCTCATGCGCCAGCACGGCCGCCACCTCTTCAGGGCTTTCGGCCTGATCCAGCAGACCGCGCACCAGCATCACATGTCCGCCAGGGGCGGCAAAGGCATTGACCATCCGGTGATTGAGAACGCCGACCTGCAGCGGATAGGCCAGATCGCGCCCCTCGCTCAGCCGCGCGACCATCCGGTTCAGCGCGGCCACCCCCTCGGGCGCCTCACAGGTCAGGTTCTGTCCATCGCGCGCGCCCAGAAACCGCTGCATCTGATCGACCACGGCGCGGCCGAATCGCTGTTCGGTTTCCAGCGGCAGGCGTTCGGCCATGAAATCGGACATGCGGGGCAAGATGACGAACAGCATGACCAGAATGGCTGCCACCGCCAGCGCAAGCCGTGTCACGATCCGCCGCGCCGTGCCCTGCCGGGTATCGCGCCGGTCCAGACCCGGCGCATTCTGCGTGACCCAGCCGATCAAGCCGGGATCGGACAGTACCAGACGGGCCACATCACGGGGGGATTCGTCCTCGGTCTCGGCCAGCCGGGTCAGGATCAGTTCCCCCCGTCCGGCAGTATCGGCCAGACGCCGCAACCGGTCCAGCGGCCAGATCTCGGCGGTGCCGCCGCGCTCGGCCCGTTCAATCATCAGGCCGGACCCGTCCCGCGTGGGCGAGACAAGAACTGCATGGCGCCGCGCCGAATGCCCGTCGAAGAACTGCGCCGGGACCGGCGCGGCGCCGGTCATTCAGAACGCCCCGCCCATATCCAGCGCATCGGCAAAGCCCTCGGCATCGGCACCCTTGTCGGCGGCGCGCTGATGCACCGCGTCCAGCGCCCGGACATTCTGCACTTCCAGCCGCTCACACAGATAGGCGGTGATCGGCTGGGTGATGAAGACCAGCGACAGCGCACCAAGGGCGACGATCAGCAGCAGATAGGCGACCGCCATCACGACAATGGTCGCGATACCGGGCCCCATGCCATAAGCCGCCATCTGCATCGTTCCGGCAAAGATCGCCGCAAGCGCCGCAAAACCGACTGCGGCGATCAGGCCGACGATCAGCCCACCAAGGATGAACCGCTTGAGAACCTGCCCCGTCGCAGGGGTCGCGATAAAGCCGACCTTGCCATCCAGTGTCATATTCGAGGTCATATAGGCCCAGGACTGCACCCCATAGGCGACAAAGCCCACGATCAGCCAGATATAGCCGACCACACCCAGCACCGCCGCCAGTACGCCCGAATTCAGCACCCCGCCCGCCACTGCGGCCAGAACCAGTATCACGATGGCGATGAAGACATGTTTCATCGCGCCGTATAGATCCTGCCAGCGGCCGCCCTGTTCAAACCGGGCATCACCGTAATGGCTGCGGTCGGTCATGTATTTGCCCAGCCAGAAGGTCTGGCGCGGCAGCAAGATACCCAGCGTCAGGATCGTGAGGATCCAATGCACGATCGCGCGCCAGACATAGCCGCCTGCGGCATTGTCCATGCCAAAGCGGATGCCGCGGAACCGGGTGCGGGCCAGCTTGTAGCGCTGCGCGCGATAGGTCGCGAAAAAGAGGAAAGGCACGATGGCAAAGAAGGAAATATAGATCGACAGGATCTGCGCGATCACTTCCCATTGCGATTGCGGTTCAAGCGAGAACCCCAGGCCGACAAAGGTCAGCAGCAATTGCACGATCCCCAGATAGATCGCCAGAAAGACCACCGCGATCAGGAATCCGAGAAGTTTCTCCAGCCCGGTGCCGGTATATTCGAAACGGTCGCCGTCAAGGCTGGCCGCAGACCAGACATATTTGCGGATCCGCGTCTTGGCCCAGAAACGATAGATGCCCAGCGTCACGACCGTCAGAAGACCGGTCTTCATCGCCAGTTTGAAAAGCGCCCCGCGCTCGCCGTCATACCGGACGGTGCCGTTTCCCTGAGACATTCCGATTATCCCCTTTCGTTCAATCATTGTTGGTACCAAGTCTGTTCAGTTAAATTTGTTGTCGCGCGGAAAGCCCCTCGGGGCCATCCGCCCGGCAGTCGCACGCTTGGCCAGCCAATCGCCAAGTTCGGTCTCGGTCCGGGTGCGGCCCGCAGGGTCTTTCCAGCTCAGCCCCGATGCAAGGTTGAAGGTCGTCGCATCCGACAGCCCGCCATCCTTGTATTTCTGCAGCCGGACACCTTTACCTTTCGCCATTTCCGGCAATTCGTCCAGCGGGAAGATCAGCACCTTGCGGTTCTCACCCACCACGGCAACATGATCGCCCACCACAGTCTTGCACAGCGCCGCGCGCACGCCGTCGCGCAGCGTCAGCACCTGCTTGCCTGTGCGGGTCTGGGCCACCACCTCATCCGCCGCCACGACAAAACCGTCGCCTTCGGTCGAGGCGACCAGCAGCCTTTCTCCGGGGCGGTGGATGCGCAGATCGACGATCTCGGCCTCATTCGGCAGATCGACCATCAGGCGCACAGGTTCGCCCATGCCGCGCCCGCCGGGCAGATTGGCCCCGATCAGCGTGTAGAAGCGGCCATTGCTGCCCACGAGCACAATTTTGTCCGTCGTCTCGGCATGGAACAGGAACCGGCCCTCATCACCATCCTTGAACTTCGCCTCGGTATCGAGGGGCACATGGCCCTTCATCGCGCGGATCCAGCCCATTTTCGAACAGATCACCGTGATCGGCTCCCGCTCGATCATCGCCTCGAAGGGCACATCCTCGACCACGCCCGCCTCGGCGAATGTCGTGCGTCGGCGGCCCTTGTCCCATGAATTGCCAAAGGTCTTCTGCACATCGGCCAGATCGGCACCGATGCGCTTCCATTGCAGGCGCGGATCGGCCAGGAGGTCATCAAGTGCCGCTCGTTCCTTCATCAGCGCGTCACGCTCGGCGATCAGCTCCATCTCTTCCAGCCGCCGCAAGGACCGCAGCCGCATGTTCAGGATTGCCTCGGCCTGCACCTCGGTCAGTTCGCCCTCTCCCGCTGGGGGGGAAACATAGTCCTTTTCCGAAGTGGCCCGAACGTGTTTGCGGCCCCAGTCCTCGGCCATCAGCGCGCGCTTGGGATCGGCGTCATAGCGGATGATGTCGATCACCCGGTCAAGGTTCAGAAAGGCGGTGATGAACCCTTCCAGAATTTCCAGCCGGTGGTCGATCCTGTCCATCCGGTGCTGGCTGCGCCGAAGCAGCACATCGCGCCGGTGATCGAGAAAGGCGCGCAGAACCTCTTTCAGGCTGCAAACCTTCGGCGTGCGCCCGTCGATCAGCACATTCATGTTCAGACTGAAACGCACTTCCAGATCGGAATTGCGGAACAGCATTCCCATCAGCATATCCGCCTCGACCGTGCGTGCGCGCGGTTCCAGAACGATGCGCAGATCCTCGGCGCTTTCATCGCGCACATCGGCCAGAAGCGGCACCTTCTTGGTCTGGATGACCTCGGCCAGCTTCTCGATCAGTCTGGATTTCTGCACCTGATAGGGGATTTCCGTGACCACGATCTGCCACTGGCCGCGCCCCAGATCCTCGACCTGCCAGCGGGCGCGCAGACGGAAGGCGCCACGCCCGGTGCGGTAAGCCTCAAGGATGCTCGACTGCGGTTCGACGATCACGCCCCCGGTGGGAAAATCCGGTCCCGGCACCAGCCCGACCAGCGATTCATCGGCGCAATCGGGGTTCTTCAGCAGCAACTGGCAGGCGTCGATCAATTCATGCAGGTTATGCGGCGGAATATTCGTGGCCATGCCGACCGCAATGCCGCTGGACCCGTTGGCCAGCAGATGCGGAAAGGCGGCAGGCATCACGACCGGTTCTTCCAGCGTGCCGTCGTAATTGGGGCGGAAATCAACCGCGTTTTCCGCCAGCCCTTCCATCAGCCGTTCGGCAATCGCCGTCAGCCGGGCCTCGGTGTAGCGGCTGGCCGCCGGGTTGTCGCCGTCGATATTGCCGAAATTGCCCTGCCCGTCGACCAACGGGTAGCGCATGTTGAAATCCTGCGCGAGCCGCGCCATCGCGTCGTAGATCGCGGCATCGCCATGCGGGTGATAGTTGCCCATCACATCGCCCGAAATCTTGGCCGATTTGCGGAACCCGCTGGTGGGCGACAGCTTCAGCTCCCGCATCGCATACAGGATACGGCGGTGAACCGGTTTCAACCCGTCCCGCGCATCCGGCAGCGCCCGGTGCATGATCGTGGACAGCGCATAGGTCAGATACCGGTCCCCGATCGCGCGGCGCAGCGGTTCGGAAACAGTCATCGGTGCGGAATCGGGCCCGATCTTGGGGGTGTCGGCGTCACTTGTCATGGATGTTGTGTAATCGCGCCGCGTCAGCCGGTCCAGCCGGAATTGTGGAAGCGGCGCGCGGGGATGATTGTTTCGGCGCGGCGGGCGATTGTGCGGTTTTTTCGGGGAACGAATCCGGCGATAAGGCATTATCCAAGTCATATCCCTCTGAGTCGGTGCCAAAATGATCCGTCTGCTGCTTCTGCTCTCCGCCACCATGTTCGTGACGATGCTGATCGGTGGACAGGATCGCGGCCAGATGCGGCAAGGCCTGATCGCCGCGGCCGAATCCGAACTGCCGTTACCCGCCGATCCCGTGCAGCAGGCTCCCGCAGCCCAGACTCCCGCAACACAGACGATGGTCGAAACACCCATCGCGCCCCCTGCCGATCCGCAGACAGCGCCGGTCACGCTGGCATCCCTTACCCCGCTTTCGCCTGCCCTTCCGGCGCAGGACGGGTCGGCAGTGGCCCAGCCGGCGCTGTATCTGAGTGCCGAAACCCCGGCGCCGGTGGCCGACCAGATAACTTTGGCCGAGCCTGTTTCGACGCCCGAACCCGTTACAGAAGCCGAACCCGAATTCCTGCCGCTGCTTTACGTCAACAGTGCCGCGATCAATGTCCGGCAGGGTCCGTCAACCGACCATGCGGTGATCGGACGCCTGACCCGGAATGAGTCCGTTCTGGTGGTGGAACCGGAATTTGCAGGCTGGGTGCGCATCCGCATCGAAGGCGACGGGGTCGAGGGGTTTGTCGCCGCCCGCCTGATGACCGAACAGGATCCGGCCGGAAACTGACCGCAACACCCGCTTTCCCCTGACGGCTTTCCCCTGCCCCCTTTCAGCGGACCGTCTTTGACCATAAGCCTTGCAGCACAGGCCTTTCGGGGACGCGCAGGGCAAGGGGTGTGGCATGGACGAACGGCGCAGCATTCTGATCACCGGTTGTTCTTCGGGCATCGGGCTGAATGCCGCGCGAACTCTGCAGGCCCGGGGCTGGCGGGTCTTTGCGACTTGTCGCGACATTGCGGATTGCGCGCGCCTGCAGGGCGAAGGTCTGGAAAGCCTGCCGCTGGATATCGCATCAGAGGACAGCATCACGGCAGCGATGGACGAGATCCTGACCCGCACCGGCGGGCGGCTGGATGCGCTGTTCAACAATGCTGCCTATGCCTGCCCGGGCGCGGTCGAGGATCTTCCGCGCGGCGCGCTGCGCGAAATTTTCGAGACCAATCTTTTCGGCACCCATGACCTGACCCGCCGGGTGATCCCGGTGATGCGCGCACAGGGCCATGGCCGGATCGTCAACAATTCCTCGGTTCTGGGGCTGGTGGGGATGCGCTGGCGCGGCGCCTATGTCTCTACGAAGTTCGCGCTGGAGGGCCTGAGCGATGTGCTGCGGATCGAGATGCGCGATACCCCGGTCAGGATCATCCTGATCGAGCCCGGTCCGATCCCGACCAAGATCCGGCAAAACTCGGTGCCGCATTTCGAACGCTGGATCGACTGGCGCGCCTCGGCCCGCCGCAGCCAGTATGAGGACAGCCTGCTGGCGCGGCTGTATGGCCCGGCCAGACCCGACCGCTGGGAAATGCCCTGTTCCGCCGTCACCGCGAAACTGATCCATGCGATTGAAAGCCCCCGCCCCCGGGCGCGCTATTTCGTCACCCATCCGACGCATCTGATGAATATCGCGCGGCGCATCCTGCCGACCCGCGCGCTGGACTGGCTGATTGCCAAGGTCTGACCATTACCCCCCACTCTTTCCGCGCGAATTGCCGCAAGCGCGCCTTTCGGGCAAGATTGCCCTTCGCCTTTTGTCCCGAACCGCCTAGATGCAGGGGATCAGCAAAGGACAGCCCATGCTCAGCGATCCGCTTTTCATCGTCGCCGCCATTGCCTGCCTCGGCGTTCTGGTCATCCTGATGATCGGCATCGGCGGCTTTGCCCGGGGGGGCGATTTCAACCGCAAACATGCCAACCGCTTGATGCGCTGGCGCATTTATGCACAGTTCGGGGCGGTCGTGCTGATCCTGATCTTCGTGCTGGTCAGGCGCATGGCGTAACCAGCCGGAGGGAACCATGGTCGTCCTGTCGAAAATCTACACGAAAACCGGTGATGGCGGGCAGACCGCCCTTGGCAATGGCGACCGGGTCGCGAAACACTCCGCCCGGGTCAGCGCCTATGGCACCGTGGATGAGACCAATGCCACCGTCGGCCTTTGCCGTCTTCATGCGGCGGGGGGAGAACTGGACGCGGCCCTTCAGCGGATCTCGAACGATCTGTTCGATCTGGGTGCCGATCTTTGCACCCCTGACCGCGACAAGGATGCCGAAGCCCCCTATCCGCGCCTGCGCATGATTGCGGCACAGGTCGAACGGCTTGAGACGGAAATCGACGCGATGAACAGCCGCCTGACGCCGCTGCGCAGCTTCATCCTGCCCGGCGGCAGCGCGCTGGCCGCCCATCTGCATCTGGCCCGCACCGTCTGTCGCCGGGCAGAACGGCTGACCGTGGATCTGGCCGTGCAAGAGGATGTGAACCCCGAAGCGGTGAAATACCTCAACCGTCTTTCCGACTGGTTCTTCGTCGCAGGCCGCATCGCGAATGAGGACGGGGCAAAGGATGTTCTCTGGGTGCCCGGCCTGACGCGCCCGCCCAAGCCGGGCAGCACCTGAACCGAATCCCGAACCGGCCCCGGCGCATTGCGTCATGGCCCGAAACGCGACGTCCCGTCGCCCGGACCGGTCGGTTTTGATCTGTATTCCCCCGCCCCGACAGGCTAACACAGGCGCAATCGCTTGGACCGGCCCTGTCCGGGGGCTGCTGAATGGGAGAATTGCGCGATGAAGGTTTTGGTGCCTGTCAAACGTGTGATCGACTACAACGTGAAGGTGCGCGTGAAGGCGGACGGAAGCGGCGTCGATCTGGCGAATGTCAAGATGTCGATGAACCCGTTCGACGAGATTGCCGTCGAAGAGGCGATCCGTCTGAAGGAAAAGGGGCTGGCCGAGGAAATCGTCGTTGTCTCGATCGGCGTGAAGCAGGCGCAGGAAACGCTGCGCACAGCGCTGGCCATGGGGGCCGACCGCGCCATCCTGATCGTGGCCGCCGATGACGTGCATACCGATATCGAGCCGCTGGCCGTGGCAAAACTGCTGGCCGCCGTCGTGAAGGAAGAGGCCCCGGGCCTTGTTCTGGCCGGGAAACAGGCCATCGACAATGACATGAACGCGACCGGCCAGATGCTGGCCGCCTTGCTGGGCTGGAGCCAGGCAACCTTTGCCTCGTCGCTGGACATCGCGGGCGACAAAGCCCGCGTCACGCGGGAGGTGGATGGCGGTCTGCAGACCATCGAGGTTGCCATGCCGACCGTCGTGACGGTTGATCTGCGCCTGAACGAGCCGCGCTATGCCAGCCTGCCCAATATCATGAAGGCCAAGAAAAAGCCGCTGGAGGAAAAGACCGCCGCCGATTACGGCGTCGATGTCACCCCGCGCCTTACGGTCGTGAAAACCACCGAACCGGCGGGCCGCAAGGCCGGTGTGAAGGTCGGTTCGGTCGATGAGCTGATCGCGAAACTGAAAGACGAAGCGGGGGTGATCTGATGGCTGTTCTTCTTCTGGGTGAGGTCACCGACGGCGCGCTGAACATGGATGCGACCGCCAAGACCGTTTCGGCCGTCAAGGCATTGGGTCCGGTGACGGTGCTCTGCGCCGGGGCCAAGGCCGCCGATGCCGCCGCTGCGGCTGCCGGGATAGAAGGTGTCGCCAAGGTGCTGTGCGCCGAGGATGCATCGCTGGGCCACCGTCTGGCCGAACCGACCGCCGCATTGATCGTCGGGCTGGCCGGGGACTATTCCCATATCGCCGCGCCCGCGACGACCGATGCCAAGAACGTGCTGCCGCGCGTGGCGGCGCTGCTGGATGTGATGGTGATCTCGGATGTCTCGGGTATCGTCGATGCCGAAACCTTTGAGCGTCCGATCTATGCCGGCAATGCGATCCAGACCCTGCGCTCGGTTGACAAGATCAAGGTATTTTCGGTGCGCACGGCCAGCTATGAGGCCGCCGCGCAGGGCGGTTCGGCCCCGGTCGAGACGGTTGCCGCCGCAGGGGGCTCGGATCTGTCGAACTGGGTCGAGGACAAGGTCGCGGCTTCGGACCGGCCCGAACTCACCTCGGCGGGGATCGTGGTATCGGGCGGGCGTGGCGTCGGCTCCGAGGCTGATTTCGCGCTGATCGAGAAACTGGCCGACAAGCTGGGTGCCGCAGTCGGCGCATCCCGCGCGGCGGTCGATTCGGGCTATGCGCCGAATGACTGGCAGGTGGGCCAGACAGGCAAGGTCGTCGCCCCCGATCTGTATGTTGCGGTCGGCATTTCGGGTGCGATCCAGCATCTGGCCGGCATGAAGGACAGCAAGGTCATCGTCGCGATCAACAAGGATGAAGAGGCCCCGATCTTTCAGGTGGCCGATTACGGGCTGGTCGCGGATCTGTTCACCGCAGTGCCGGAACTGATCGAGAAACTCTGACCCGCACCGGGGGCTGTTTGCCCCGGGCCTTTGCCGCGACCTGCGGGAATGTTTCAATGCTGACGAAAGGGGCACCGGCAAGGTGCCCCTTTTGCGTTTTAGCCAAGGATCCGGGTGACGACCGGGATCAGCGCCTCGGCGACCTCTCGATGGGCAAGCGTGCCGGGCACTTCCTCGGCTGCAGGACGCTCAAGCCCCGAGAAATAGAGGTTTTCCACGCCTTCGCGGCGGGCAGCCTCGGAATAGACCACCTGCAGACCATTGCGCGCGGCGGGCCCGAGGGCGGCCAGCATCGCAGCATCGACCAGCAGTGGATCGCGGGCCAGATCAAGCGGCGCATCTTGTGGGCCGGGCGCATGTCCGGCCATCCAGAGCAGCAGAACCGGGCCGGGAAGGCGGTCCAGCAGGGCCTGCATCCGGACAATCCATGCTGCCCGCAGTTCCGTCACCACAAGGTCGAACCGGTCAACCGAGACATCGTGAAGCCGGTGCAGCATATGGCGCGTGAAATGGAACTCGGTGAAATCCACCTCCCGATACAGCGTGCGCAGCCATGGTGAGGCGCGCAGGAACCGGTCATTGCGGCGCGGATGAACGTCATAAAACCGGTTGCTCAGATTGGCCGCACCGGTGATCTGCAGGATGGTCAGCCCCGCCTGCGCGGCAAGGTCCAGCACCGTGGCATCCTGCAGAAAGACATCGGGACCGGCATTCAGGCAGCCCAGATTGACGACATGCCGCCCGGTCTTATGTTCCAGAATCGCCGGAAAGGGACTGGCGACGAATTTGCCATAGGTCTCGGTCCCGCCCAGAACCGCGACATAGGGCGCGGCGAGCGCCCGTTTCGGCCCCCGGAAGATCAGCCGCGACCCTCCATAGGAACACGGAAAATAGTCAAGCGCCGACGCGCCCGCAAATGCGAAAGCCATTGCACCCACCCGTTTTCAGAACACCCGGTGACCAGTTTCTGCCGCAAGCCTTTCCAAACCGCTAAATTCTGGATTGGATTTGAATTCTATACACTTGCCGCCATTCCGCCCGGATCCTGTCGCACTGGCCTTGCACCGCGCCCCCCGCCGGGCCTATGGTTTGGCCGGAACGCGCATCAGGGCGCCAGTGGAGCAGAAGCATGGAAATCAGGTCGGTCGGCATTGTCGGGGCGGGACAGATGGGAAGTGGCATCGCCCATGTCTTTGCTCAGGCCGGCTATGACGTGCTGCTGAATGACATCAATGCCGAAGGGCTGGAAAAATCGGTCGGGCTGATTGCACGCAACATGGACCGGCAGGTCCAGCGCGAAAAGATCACCGCAGCGGAACGCGATGCCGCCATGGCGCGCATCCGCACGACCCTTGCCCTGCCAGAACTGGGTGCCAGCGATCTTGTCATCGAGGCCGCGACCGAGAATGAGGCGGTCAAGCACAAGATCTTTGCCGAACTGCTGCCGCATCTGCGGCCCGAGACGATCCTGACCTCGAACACCTCGTCGATCTCGATCACACGGCTGGCCTCTCGCACCGACAGGCCCGAAAAATTCATGGGCTTCCATTTCATGAACCCGGTGCCGGTGATGCAACTGGTCGAACTGATCCGGGGCATCGCGACCGATGCGGAAACCTATGACAGCCTGCTGGCGGTCGTCGGCAAGCTGGGCAAGACCGCCGCCAGCGCCGAGGATTTTCCCGCCTTCATCGTCAACCGTATCCTGATGCCGATGATCAATGAAGCCGTCTATACGCTGTATGAGGGCGTTGGATCGGTGAAATCCATCGACGAGTCGCTGAAACTGGGTGCCAATCACCCGATGGGTCCGCTTGAACTGGCCGATTTCATCGGGCTGGACACCTGCCTTGCAATCATGAATGTGCTGCATGACGGGCTGGCGGATACGAAGTACCGCCCCTGCCCGCTGCTGACCAAATATGTCGAGGCGGGCTGGCTGGGCCGCAAGACGCAGCGCGGTTTCTATGACTATCGCGGCGAGGTTCCGGTTCCGACGCGCTGAACGGTTCCGACGCGGGACCGGATCGCGTCACGGGGCTGGCGCCGGAGAGGCGGCGTCAGAAATCCTCTCCAAAGCGGCTGTCGATAAGGGCCGCCAGCGCCTCCATCAGCGCCTCGGCCGCCGCCCCGCTGGTGCGCACAAGGATCGTGCTGCCCCGCGACGCGCCCAGCATCAGCAGCCCCATGATCGAATCGCCTGAAACCCGCTCTCCGTCCTTTTCGACCTCGGCGGTTGCGTCAAAGCGTTCCACCAATTCGACGAATTTCGCCGAAGCCCGGGCATGCAGGCCCTTTTCATTCACGATCTTCAGACTGCGTTCGATCATGGATGCGCGTCCTCTCCGCCCAGATCGAGGCTGTTGATATATTTGCGCCCCGCATCCAGCGACAGCGCCACCGCAACCGGAACCTCCAGATCGCGCGATTTCGCCAGCTTGATGAGCATGGGAAGATTTGCGCCATACAGGATGCGCCGGTTGCGCCCGATACAGGCGGGCATCGACAGGTTAGAGGGCGAGCCGCCGAACATGTCGGTGACCACGACGACACCCCGTCCGGTATCGACCGCCTCGGCCGCCGCGCAGATCTCATTCTGCTTGTCGCTGCGGTCGTGATCCTCCTCGATCGAGATGGCGACCATGTTTTGCTGTCGGCCCACGACATGCTCAACTGCGGAAAGATATTCCCGCGCCAGCCCGCCATGCGCGACGATGACGATACCGATCACCCCAGATCACCCGTTCCCGCTGCTGGCACGGCAACCGCGCCGCGTTCAAGCTCCCTGTGCCGTTTTGCCACCGGCCAGCCCGCCTCTGCAAGCCGTGCCGCAAGAATTTCGGCCATTGCGACCGAACGGTGTTGCCCGCCGGTGCAGCCAAAGCCGATGGACAGATGCGCCTTGCCCTCTTCGGCCTGCGCTGGCAGCAGGAAAAGCACCATTCCAGTCACCCGTTCAAGGAATTCGGCAAAGCGCGCATCGGTCGCGATATGATCCACCACGCGCGGATCCCGCCCGGTCAGCGGGCGCAATTCGGCGTTCCAATGCGGATTGCGCAGGAAACGGCAGTCGAAAATCATGTCGACACCGCGCGGCAGGCCGCGCTTGTAGCTGAAAGACTGGATCGAGACGGCAAGCCGCGTCGCCGAACTGACCGCAAACCAGCGCCCGATCTCGGCCTTCAGGTCATGGGGCGACAATTCGGTCGTGTCGATCAGATGATCGGCCCGCGCCCGCACGGCGGCCAGCAGATCCATTTCCCGCGCGATACCCGTGGCGGGCGTGTCATCCGGGGCCATCGGATGACGACGCCTTGTCTGGTTGAAGCGACGGATCAGTTCCTCGACCGCGCAGTCAATATAGATCACTTCCAGCATCACGCGCGGGTCGCGGGTCATGCTGTCGATCAGTTCGATCAGCGCCGTGGTATTGAATTCGCGGTTGCGCGGATCCAGCCCCAGCGCCAGCGGGCGCCCGGGATTGGGCGCCTCGATCAGCCGCGGCACAAGGCTGAGCGGGATATTGTCGATCACCTCATAGCCCAGATCCTCCAGCGCGTGGATCGTAGTGGACCGCCCGGCCCCGGACGGGCCGGTCACAAGGACCATGCGCTGTTCAGCCTGTGAAGGGCCCTGCGTCATCCGATCATCCCTTCCGCGCGGCGTCCATGCGTTAGGTAGAGCATTATTGCGGCTGCAAAATGCCCCCCCTGTCCGGGAAAGACAAGATCAACCGCCACGTCAAGAAGGTCACGTTTTCGATCAGGCGGCAGGCGCTGATCCTCACGCCCGTCCAGATCGACGATCAGCGCCACGGGGGCCGGCCCGGCGGGTGCGGCGGGCAAAAGGCCAAAGCCCCGCGCCTCGATCAGCCCCGACAGGCGCGGCGGACAGGCGGCAATCACTTCCGCCCCTGACCGGGACAGCCGGACCCTGTCATCGGCGATCAGCCCCGCCCCCAAGGCCATCAGTTGCAGCGCCAACCCCGATTTGCCCGCGCCCGAAGCGCCAAGGATCAGCGCCGCGCGGCCATGATGGGAAATGCAACTGCCATGAACCGTTACAGTCGCAGGCCCGGCCATCGCGGTCACACCGGAAGACCGACCACGAAACGGGCGCCCAGCGGTTCCGAGGTCGGATCGGCATGGGTCGGGCGGATGTTTTCCGCCCAGATCACGCCGCCATGCGCCTCGACGATCTGTTTCGAGATCGCAAGGCCAAGGCCCGAGTGATTGCCGAAATCCGCTTGCGGACGCTCGGAATAAAAGCGCTTGAACACTTTGGTCAGCGCCTGTTCGGGAATGCCCGGCCCGGTATCCTCGACCACCACCAGCACGCGGTTTTCACGCTTGCGGGCCCAGACCCGCACGGCATCCCCCTCGTCACAAAAGGAAATCGCATTGGTGATCAGATTGACAAAGACCTGTGCCAAACGCCCTTCGAGTCCCTGAATGACGATGGGATCCACCGGCAGGTCGGTGATGAAATCGACGCCCTTCCCGGCCGCCTGCTGGCCCAGATACTCACCCAGATTTTCCAGCGTGTGCAGAAGGTTGAAGGGTTCTTCCTCTTCCTTGACCAGTTCACTGTCCAGCCGTGAGGCGTTCGAGATGTCGCTGACCAGACGGTCGAGGCGGCGCACGTCATGGTCGATCACTTCCAGCAGGCGGCTGCGCTGGTCGTCACGTTTCGCGACATGCAGAGAGGCCACCGCCGAGCGCAGGCTGGCCAGCGGGTTCTTGATCTCATGCGCGACATCGGCGGCAAATTGTTCATTCGCGTCGATCCGGTCGTAAAGGGCCGCCACCATGCCGCGCATCGCCACCGACAGGCGGCCGATCTCATCGGGGCGGGCGGCCAGATCGGGCAGGCGGACGCGTCCGGGTGTCATGCGGCTGCTGTCGCGGTCACGGCCCAGTTCGGCGGCGGCGGCCAGATCGGACAGCGGATTGGCGATGGTCGAGGCCAGAACCAGCGACAGGCCGACCGAAACCAGCAACGCCACCACGAACATTTGCAGGATCTGCTCACGCTCATTGCGCACAAGGCGGTCGATCTCGCCTTCAGCCGAGGTCAGGGCCACGACCCCCAGCACCTCACCTGCCACCATGATCGGGGTCGCTACTGAAAACAGGGTGCCGCCATCCGGCACCTGCGCGGTATTCGCGGCGGTCTGTCCCTGCGCGGCAGGGCCATGCAGATTGCGCGCTAGCCCTTCGGCATCCACCGTCGCAGGTTCGGGACGTGAAAAGGTCAGAAGGCCCGAAACCGTTTCCCAGACCGCGTTGAGGAAGTCCGTGATCACGGTTGATTCATGCTGCGGGCCCGGGGCCGTCACCGGATTGCCCGCAACCGAGGCGACCAGTTGCCCTGCCGGATCAAAGACGTAAAGACTGACCCCCGGTTCGACATTCAGCCTGCCCAGCATGTCCCGCATCGCCTGCCCGTCCAGCTGCGCGGCAGGGGTGTTTTCGGTGGAGGTATTTTCGGTGCGGGTGTTTTCGGCGGGGCGGTTCTCGGCGGTGCCAAGCGACAGTTCGAAAACGCTGGCGATCAGTCGCGCCTCGGAGACAAGCGCCTGTTCGCGCTGCAACACCAGCGTGTCGCGGAACGGGTTCATGAACAGGACACCGGCCACCAGAATGACCAGCGCCATCATGTTGAACAGGATGATCTTGCGCGCCAGCGGCGACCGGTTCAGCGAGACCAGACCCCGCCGCCCGCGATATTCGCGCAAGGCCGGTTCGACCACCTCTCCGGGGGCAACCCAGTCTTCACCCAGCAAGACCTCAGCCTCGGATCCGCTTTTGCGGTCCGGCCGGGTGCTGCCCTGTGATCCTCGGGGCGATGCTGGGGGCGATACTCGGGGCATGGCGGTCATCGCGCGCCGTCATTCCTCATTATAGCGGTAGCCGATCCCGTACAGCGTCTCGATCGCCGAGAATTCTGAATCCGCCATGCGCATCTTCTTGCGCAGGCGCTTGATATGGCTGTCGATGGTGCGGTCATCGACATAGACCTGATCATCATAGGCCACATCCATCAGCTGATCCCGGCTTTTGACGAAACCGGGCCGTTGCGCAAGGGTCTGCAGCAGCAGGAATTCCGTGACCGTCAGCGAGACATCATTGCCTTTCCAGCTGACCGAATGGCGCAGCGGGTCCATACGCAGGTTGCCCCGCTCGATCACCTTGGTTTCCTCGGTCACCGCGACGGTATCATCGGCCAACGCCTCCTGCCGGCGCAGCAGCGCGCGGATGCGTTCAACCAGCAGGCGCTGGCTGAAAGGCTTCTTGACATAGTCATCCGCCCCCATCCGCAGGCCAAGCACCTCGTCGATCTCATCATCCTTGGAGGTCAGGAAGATCACCGGCATCGAGGATTTCTGCCGCAGGCGCTGCAACAGATCCATCCCGTCCATCCGGGGCATCTTGATATCCAGAACGGCCATATCCGGCAGGCGCCGGTTGAAGGCGTCAAGCGCCGACTGGCCATCATTGTAGGTCTCGACCTCAAAGCCTTCGGCTTCCAGGGTCATCGCGACCGACGTCAGGATATTCCTGTCGTCATCCACGAGGGCGATCCTTGACATGGGCTGCTTCCCTATACTGCTCGGATTTTCTATTTTTTCTACATAATCCTGACTTTGAAGGGTGGAATCAACCGGTAACTGCGAATCACCCCACAGCACCCCCCTCAGGAGACCGGAAATTCCCCAAGGAATGGCTAATATGTCTCAGTCCCCCTGCTGGTTGCGCTATCATCCGGTTTGGTTGCGCTAACGACCTGTATCGCTGCTGTTACGATCCGGATTGCCCGTGATATAGCGGGCGCGTCAGCCCCGTTGCGGGGCGGGCCGGTGCAACCCTGTGGCCGGGGCCGCCGATTTCAGACCCGGAGAAGCCGCGCTGCGGCAAGGGGAGTTCGCATCAGATGACCAATGGACACGTCAACCCGGATCATACACTGGAACAACACGGTCTCCGGGACCTCGGACAGGTCTATTACAACCTCGTCGAACCCGCCCTGATGGAGGCCGCCATCGCACGCGGTGAGGGGCGGCTGGGTCTGGGCGGCGCCTTTCTGGTTTCGACCGGGCAATTCACCGGGCGTTCACCGAAAGACAAATTCGTTGTCCGCACGCCCTCGGTCGAAGACAGCATCTGGTGGGAAAACAACAGCCCCATGACGGTCGCAGGCTTCGATACGCTGCGGGCAGACATGGTCAACCACATGAAGGGGCGCGATTATTTCGTGCAGGATCTTTATGCCGGGGCCGATCCGGCGCATCGTCTGGATGTGCGGGTCGTGACCGAACTGGCCTGGCATGGCCTGTTCATCCGGCATCTGCTGCGCCGTCCCGACCGCGCCGATCTGGCGACCTTCACCCCGGACTGGACGATCATCAACTGCCCCTCCTTCAAGGCCGATCCCGCGCGCCATGGCTGCCGCACGGAAACCGTGATCGCGCTGAATTTCGACGCGAAGGAAATCCTGATTGCCAATACCGCCTATGCGGGTGAGAACAAGAAATCGGTCTTCACCCTGCTGAACTACCTGCTGCCCGAAAAAGGCGTGATGCCGATGCATTGCTCGGCCAATCACGCGGCGGGCGATCCGTCGGAAACGGCGGTGTTCTTCGGCCTGTCGGGCACCGGCAAGACCACGCTTTCGGCCGATCCCGCGCGCATCCTGATCGGCGATGACGAACATGGCTGGTCCGACAAGGGCAGCTTCAACTTTGAAGGCGGCTGCTACGCCAAGACGATCAACCTCAACCCCGAGGCGGAACCGGAAATCTATGCCACCACGCATCGTTTCGGCACGGTCGTGGAAAACATGGTCCATGATCCCGACACGCTGGTGCTGGATTTCGACGATGACAGCCTGACCGCGAACACCCGCTGCGCCTATCCGCTTGAGGCGATCTCGAATGCCTCGGCCACGGGTCTGGGCGGGCATCCGAAGAATATCATCATGCTGACCTGTGATGCGTTCGGCGTGCTGCCCCCCATCGCGCGACTGACGCCTGCGCAGGCGATGTATCACTTCCTGTCCGGCTTCACCTCCAAGGTTGCGGGAACCGAGCGCGGCGTGACCGAACCGCAGCCGACCTTTTCCACCTGTTTCGGTGCGCCCTTCATGCCGCGCCGGCCCGAGGTTTACGGCAAGCTGTTGCAGGAAAAGATCGCACGCCATGGTGCGACCTGCTGGCTGGTCAATACCGGCTGGACCGGGGGCGCCTATGGCACCGGGCGGCGCATGCCGATCAAGGCGACCCGCGCCCTGCTGACGGCGGCACTGGATGGCAGCCTGTCGGATGCGGCCTTCCGCCGTGACCCGAATTTCGGCTTTGAGGTTCCCGTCGATGTGCCGGGCGTGGATGCAGCATTGCTGGACCCGCGCGCGACATGGGCCGACGCATCCGCCTATGACGCGCAGGCCGCCCGTCTGGTGCAGATGTTTGCCGATAATTTCGGGCAATATGTGCCCCATATCGACGCCGATGTGAAAGCCGCCGCTATCGGTTGATCGGGCGGCTGAACGGGTTCTCAGGGGCGCCAGTCACGGGCGCCCCATCCGTTCAGAACCCCAGCGCGCGGCGCATCAGGTTCAGACCCGTCAGCACCAGCAAGACCTGCGTCCACCAGCGGAACCGGGCCTGATCCATCCGGTCCTGCACCCGGTATCCCAGCATCAGCCCCGCCATGCCGGGCAGGATCAGGGCCGCCGAGAACGGCACGGTCTGCGCGTTCATCACCCCGGTCTGCAGATGCGCCAGAAACAGCACCACCGCCCCGATCAGGAAAATGACCCCGCTGACGCGGATGCTTTCCACCTTTTCCGCTCCGACCGACAGCAGATAGACCAGCACGGGCGGCCCCCAGACCCCGGAAATCCCGCCATAAAGCCCGCCGATAATGCCCAGCCCCCATTCCGCCAGCCTGCGGTTGCGCAGGGGCAACGCAAGGCTGCGCCCGCTGAGTTGCAGCAGCGCATAGGCCGTCACCGGCACCCCCAGCAGCAGCAGGAAAAGATCCTGCGGGATCGCGCGCACGAACTGCGCCGAGATGATGATGAAGACCACTGTCGCGGTAATCATGCGCCAGTATTTGCGCGCCGACTCCAGCGCCGCCGCGACGCCCTGCCGGAACGCCTGCGAGATATTGGTGACCAGCGTCGGCAGGATCAACCCCGCCAGCGCGATCTCGGGCGGCAGGAAGGCCGAAAAGGCGGAAATCATGATCAACGGCATGGCAAATCCCACCGTGCCCTTCACGAAACCCGAAAAGAAGGTGACCGCAACCGCGCCCCAGAAGGCAAGCGCGGGCAGGCCCGCCATGATGCTGTCCATATCTCTGCCCCTTCTGGCTTTTCCACCGTTCTAGCGGCTTCGCAAAGCGGCTGCATCAGCGATTCGCCCGCGACACTTTCAATCCCTCAGACGCGCCATATTGAAATCTTGTTGCGCTGCGCGCGCAAAGATCCTATCCCCTTCGCAGATGCAGAAACGGAGCCTGACCATGCCGCATGACGGACAGCCCCCCCGCCCCGCCAAGACCGCGCAGCTTGACGGTCTGACCGCCCTGACCGCCGCCGCCCTGCCCGAGATCGAGGCGCTGTTCGCCGCAGGACGCGAGGCATTGCGCGCGCTCGTCACCGTCGATGGCAAGGTTTCCACCCCGGCGATGGAGGTGCATCAGTTCGCGGCCCATACGCTCAGCTGGCTTGCGACCTATACCGAGGCGCTGCGCCAGTTGCAGGGCTGGGCCGACCGGCTGCAATCGGCGGGCAGCTTCGGCGAGATGGAGACGCTGATCCTGCAGATCGGCTTTGGCGAATATCTGGCACAGATCGCGGGCGGTATCCCGATGAGTCAGGGAGAGATTGCCCGCCTGTCGGATCTGAGCCTTGACTGGCAGCCGGGCCCCGAGGCCACGCGCCTGATCGCCTGCGGCAATTCCCCCGCCGCGCGGATGCGGCTGCTCGCCCTGATGCGCGACAATGCAGGCCGCGCGACCTTTGGCGCCACCGGTCTGGATGAGGAACTGGAGATGATCCGCGACCAGTTCCGCCGCTTCGCCGATAGCGAAATCACCCCTCATGCCCATGGCTGGCATCTGAAAGATGAATTGATCCCGATGGAGATCATCGACAAGCTGGCCGAAATGGGGGTTTTCGGCCTGACCATCCCGGAAAATCTGGGGGGTTTCGGCCTGTCCAAGGCCTCTATGGTCGTCGTCTCGGAAGAACTGTCGCGCGGCTATATCGGTGTGGGCAGTCTGGGCACCCGGTCCGAGATCGCGGCCGAGCTGATCCTCTGCGGTGGCACGGATGAGCAGAAATCGCATTGGCTGCCGAAACTGGCCAGCGGGGAAATCCTGCCGACAGCGGTGTTCACCGAACCCGATACCGGGTCCGATCTGGGGTCCTTGCGCAGCCGCGCGCGGCGCGACGGCGACGACTGGACCATCACCGGCAACAAGACATGGATCACCCATGCCGCGCGCACCCATGTGATGACGGTTCTGGCCCGTTCCGTCGAGGGAACCAGCGATTACCGGGGCTTGTCGATGTTTCTGGCCGAAAAGACGCCGGGAACCGAGGCCGAACCCTTTGTCGATCCGGGCCTGTCGGGCGGTGAGATCGAGGTGCTGGGCTATCGCGGCATGAAGGAATACACCGTCAACTTCGACGGCTTCCGCGTAAAGGGCGAGAACCTTCTCGGCGGGGTTGAGGGGCAGGGCTTCAAGCAATTGATGCAGACCTTTGAATCGGCCCGCATCCAGACCGCCGCCCGCGCCATCGGCGTTGCCCAGAACGCGTTGGAGGTCGGATTGCATTACGCAGAGGACCGCAAGCAGTTCGGCAAGGCGCTGGTGGAATTTCCCCGCGTCGCGGGCAAACTGGCCATGATGGCGGTCGAGGTGATGATCGCCCGGCAACTGACCTATTACAGCGCCTGGCAGAAAGACCATGACAAGCGCTGCGACCTCGAGGCGGGCATGGCGAAACTGCTGGGCGCGCGGGTCGCCTGGGCGGCCGCCGACAATGCGCTGCAAATCCATGGCGGAAACGGCTTTGCGCTGGAATATCAGATCAGCCGTATCCTGTGTGATGCGCGGATCCTCAATATTTTCGAAGGCGCTGCCGAAATTCAGGCGCAGGTCATCGCGCGCCGCCTGCTGGACTGAACTGATCTGCGGGGCCGTCTGTCTGGTCGGTCCCGTCAGAGCCTCGTCACGGTGCGCTGACCGGGCCTAGGGGGAACCGGGGCAAAACTCAGCCCAAGGCCCCCTCGGCCGTCCCGGCCTGCCGCGCCAATGCCGCGACCAGCCTTGTCCGCGCCTCGGGCAGGCTACGCCCGTTCAGAACCGGCTGCCAGCCGCGATCCAGAAAATGCCCGGTGATCGCCAGCCCCTGCATCACCTCGGCCCGATCCGCAGGGCCCTGCCCCAGCATCGCCACAGGCAGCGGAAGCAGCCTTGGCGCCCAGTCCCCGGCCCCGGCCCGACTGACCGCGCGACCACTGCGCGGGCTGACATAGGCCAGATCGTCGCGCGCCCCCGTCACCGCACAGCGCGAAAGATCCAGCCCGAATCCGGTTTCCTCCAGCAACAGCAACTCCCATCGCAGATAGGCCAGCGGCCAATCCGCCGCCCCCGCCTCCATCGCGGCCAGCAGGCCAAGGGTCGGTTGCCACAGGCCGGGTGCGGGCGCGCGCTCGGGCAGGGCAAGGCGCAGCATCGCGCAGACCGCCCCCAGCCCCAGAAGGGCCAGCCGGTCCTCCATCAGGCCCGCGCGCGATTGCAGCGGTTCAACCGTGAAGGCGCCCAGATGATCGTCCAGCCGCGCCCGCCAGACCACGGCAAGCTGCGTGCCCGGCTGCAGGGTCGCGGCCATCTTGCGCGAACCGCCGCCCCGCACCACCCCGGCATGACGGCCATGGCCCAGCGTGAAGATCTCGACAATCGCCGAGGCCTCGCCATGCGGGCGCAGGGCAATCAGCAGTCCTTCGTCACGCCATTCCATCCCGGCACTATCCCGCCCGGCCGTGGTCTTGCCAAGGGGATTGCGCATTTGCCTCCCCTTGCCAATCGCGGCCGGCCGCTTCACCTCCCCGTCAAACGGCGCCGCGCCCCCTTGCCAATCGCGGCCCCGCGCGGCACATCCCCGGGATGAATGCCCGCAACCGCGCCCTTTCCGCCGTGATCTGCGCCATCGCCTCTGCGGCGCTCATGGCGCAATTCTTGGTCGTGCAGGGTCGCGCGCCGGGGCTGGGGCCGACGCTCTGGGGGCTGGCGGGCTATTTCACCATTCTGACCAACAGCCTTGTGGCGCTGGCCTTTGGCGCGCAAGCTCTGGGCCGCCGCCTTTCCGCGCGAGAGGCCGCCACCCTGACCATCTCCATCGTGATGGTCGGGCTGGTCTATCACCTGCTGCTTTACCGGCCGCTGGTGCCGTGGTCGCTGCGGTGGTGGGCTGATCTGGGCCTGCACCGGATCATGCCGCTGCTGACCGCTTTCTGGTGGTGGCGCCACGCGCCCCGGACGCTCGTGCTGCGCGATCTGCCCTACTGCCTGATCTGGCCGCTGGCCTATTGCGGCTATGCGCTGCTGCGCGGGGCGTTCAGCGGCTTTTATCCCTATCCCTTCCTGCATGTCGCGCGGCTGGGATGGGAGACGGTCGCGGTCAATATCGGCGGGCTTGCGCTTGCCTTTACCGGGCTTGCGGCGGTGCTGTGGCTGATCGGGCGGCTCAGTCGCTGAGCCCCTCCTCCTCCAGCAGGGTGCGGCCCGCGCGATCCTCCACCTCGATCACCCAGAGATCGGGGTCATAGCCCCGCTGCCGGGTGATTGCGGCATCCACCGCCGCCTCCGCGCCCTCGGCCAGCACGACCCAGACCCGTGCACCGCTCATCAGGTCGAAAGACCGCTGATAGGCCCGCGCCTGCCCGTCCAGCGTGGCCAATTTCACCAGAACAGCGCCTGCGGTGGCATCACCGCGTGCCACGACAAAGGCCGGAATATCGGCCAGCCGCAGCCGCGCCAGATAGGCCCGAACCCAGAAATCCGCCGTCAGCCGGGGCGTCATCGCTGCCCTTTCATCTTGGCAAAAATACCTCCGCCGGAGGCATCCGGACCCTGCAAAGCGCCGATCCGGCGCAGATCAGGTCCCGTCTCAGTTCCCGTCCTTGAAATCCAGCCCCATCTCGGAATAGCGCTCGGGCTCATCCTGCCAGTTCTCGCGCAGCTTGACCTGCAGGAACAGATGCACCGGACGGCCCAGAAACTCCATCAGATCGACCCGCGCCGCCTGCCCCACGGCCTTGATCGTCTCACCCTTGTTGCCCAGCACGATGCCCTTGTGACCATCGCGTGAGACATAGACGATCTGGTCGATCCGGGTCGAGCCGTCAGGGCGGTCTTCCCATTTCTCGGTCTCGACGGTCAGCTGATAGGGTAGTTCCTCATGCAGGCGCAGGGTCAGTTTTTCGCGCGTGACCTCTGCCGCGATCATGCGCATCGGCAGATCGGCGATCTGATCCTCGGGATAGAACCACGGCCCGTCAGGCACTTCATCCGCCAGCCAGCGGCGCAGCTTGTCCACCCCGTATCCGCGTTCGGCGGAAATCATGAAGGTCTCGGCAAAGGGAAAGGCCGCGTTCAGCTTTTCGGTCAGCGCCAGCAGAACCTCGGCCTTCACCCGGTCGATCTTGTTGATCGCCAGCGCCACCTTGCGGCCCTGCGGAATGCGGTCGGCCAGCGTGTCGATGATGGCCTGCACCCCTTCGGTCAGGCCGCGATGCGCCTCGATCAGCAGCACGATCACATCGGCGTCCCCTGCCCCGCTCCAGGCTGCGGCGACCATTGCCCGGTCCAGCCTGCGGCGCGGACGGAACAGGCCCGGTGTGTCGACAAAGACGATCTGCGCCTGCCCCTCCATCGCGATGCCCCGGATGCGCGCCCGCGTCGTCTGCACCTTATGCGTGACGATGGATACCTTGGCCCCCACCATCCGGTTCAGCAGCGTTGATTTTCCCGCATTGGGTTCGCCGATCAGGGCCACGAAACCCGCCCGCGTGCCTGTTGCCTCGGTCATGTCCGTTTCTCCATCCGCGCCAGAAGGGCGCGCGCGGCGGCCTGTTCGGCGGCCCGTTTCGTTCCGGCTTCGGCCCGCTCGGCCTCGCCGTTTTCCAGTCGCGCCTCGACGGTGAAGACCGGCTGGTGATCCGGGCCTGAACGGCCTAGCTCGTCATAAACCGGGGGCGGCATTGCGCGCGCCTGCGCCCATTCCTGCAGCGCGGTCTTGGGGTCGCGCGCATCGGTTTCCACCAGCGCTATCCGCCGCCCCCAAAGCCGCAGCACCAGATCGCGCGCCGCCTCGAACCCCGCATCCAGATAGACGGCGGCAATCACCGCCTCCATCGCGTCGCCCAGCAGCGCCTCCTTGCGCCGCCCGCCCGACATCATTTCCGACCGGCCCAGTTTCAGCACCTCGCCCAGCCCGATTTCCCGCGCGACATCGGCACAGGTCTCCTTGCGCACAAGGGCGTTGAACCGCGGCGCCAACCGCCCTTCTGACGCTTTCAGGTCCGCCGCCAGCAACGCCTCGGCCATGACCAGACCCAGCACACGGTCGCCCAGAAATTCCAGCCGCTGATTGTCACCCCGCGTCGGCGAGGAGATCGAACTGTGCGTGACCGCGCGTGTCAGAAGGTCAGGCGTGGAAAACCCATGGCCAAGCCGCGCCGCAAAGGCGGCCAGATCGGCCGAGAGCTTCACTCCACCGCCTTGAAGAAACGGTCGGAACGCCATGTCCAGAAATAGAGCATGGACCGCCCCGCCGAAGAGAACATGATCCGGTCCGCGCGCCCGATCAGATGGTCGGCGGGCACGAAGCCCACGCCCCCCACCGATTGCGCATAGCGGCTGTCCTGACTGTTGTCGCGATTGTCACCGACAAAGAAGTATTGCCCCTGCGGCACGGTGAAGACATCGGTATTGTCGCCGAACCCGTTGCTGTCGATGTTCAGCACCGAATAGCTGCGCCCGCCCGGCAGGGTTTCGGTGAATCGTTCCTTCTGGCACAGCCCGCCCTGACCGACCGGCGCATTCTGGCAGCGCGGCAAACCGCCCATTGGTCCCTGCGGTTCATTCACTTCCTGAAAGATCCCGTTGGGGGCCTGCGGCAGTTCCTCACCATTGATCCAGATGCGGCCTTCACGCAGTTGCACCGTATCGCCGGGCAGGCCGATCAGGCGCTTGATGAAATCCGACCCGTTGACCGGGTGACGGAAGACCGCGACATCGCCGCGTTCGGGTTCGGAAAAGAACAGCCGCCCCTCGAAGGGACAGGCCGAAAACGGGCAGGAAAAGCGCGAATAACCATAGGCCATCTTGTTGACGAACAGGAAATCACCGATCAGCAGCGTATCCTTCATCGACCCCGAGGGGATCCAGAACGGCTGAAAGAACAGGGTCCGGAACACCCCGGCAATCAGCAGCGCATAGACGATGGTCTTGATCGTCTCGACAATGCCGCCTTCGGATTTTGCCTTGCTGGCCATGTGGTTTCGCGCCCTGTTTGTGCTGTGCCGCGCTTCTTGCGCTTGTGAGGGTCAGAGTCAAGCCGGGGGCTGTTTCGGGTCGGTCTCGATCATACGGGCCTCGATCACCACAAAGGCCTGCGCCCAGGGGTGATCGTCGGTCAGCGTCACATGCACCAACGCCTCATGCCCCGGCGGGGTCATTGCAGCCAGACGTTCGGCGGCCCAGCCGGTCAGATGCATGACGGGCTGGCCCGTGGCAAGGTTCGACACCGCCATGTCGCGCCACGAAATCCCCATGCGCAAACCCGTTCCCAACGCCTTGGAACAGGCCTCCTTGGCAGCCCATCGCTTGGCATAGGTGCCCGCCTCATCCTTGCGCGACGCGGCCTTGCGCTGCTCGCGTTCGGTAAAGACACGGTTGCGGAACCGGTCGCCAAAACGCTCCAGCGTGGCGGCGATCCGCTCGATATTCGCCAGATCCGTGCCAATGCCAAGGATCACCGTGGCCCGTCCCCGTTCCGCCCATCCTGCCGCTGACCGCGCATCCCGCTCAGGCCAGCCGCGCGCGGGCCGCATCCATGCGGCGGCGCATTTCCTCGATGGCCGGGCCAAGGCCCCGGAACACTGCCTCTCCCATCAGGAAATGGCCGATATTCAGTTCCACCACCTGTGGAAAGACCGCGACATGGGTGGCAGTTTCATAATCCAGCCCATGGCCCATATGCACCTCAAGACCCAGCGCATGGGCCTCTTCCGCGCCCCGGCGAAGCGCCTCCAGTTCGGTCGCCGCCTCGGCCTCGCGCCCTTCGGCCCGCAGATCGCAATAATGCCCGGTATGCAGTTCGACCACTGCAGCACCAATCCGCGCCGAGGCGGCGATCTGCGCCGTCTCATGCCCGATGAACATCGAGACCCGGCTGCCTGCCTCCCGCAGTGGCGCGATGAAGGCGGCAAGCCGTGCCTCGTCGCCCGCCACATCCAGCCCGCCCTCGGTCGTCCGTTCCTCGCGCTTTTCCGGCACGACGCAGATGGCATGGGGCTTGTGGCGCAGCGCAATGGCCTGCATTTCCGCCGTCGCAGCACATTCGAAATTCAGTGGCAGCGAAATCCCCGCCATCAGCGCCTCGATATCTCCGTCGCGGATATGGCGGCGATCTTCGCGCAGATGGGCGGTGATGCCGTCGGCCCCGGCCGCCTCGGCCAGCAATGCCGCGCGCAACGGGTCGGGCAGCGCCCCGCCGCGCGCATTGCGCAGCGTTGCCACATGGTCGATATTCACACCCAGTCTGAGCCGTCCGGCGGTTTGCATCGCGTCGTCCCTCGCATCATCCCTTGCGGCGCGCCGGACGATCCGCCCGCAGCGCCGCCTGCCGCCGCCAAGGTAGGAGCCGGACCGCGCCAAGGCCAGCGGAAAATCGCCGCATCCCACCCGCGCGGGCCACCGGAGAACCGCCCGTCAGGGTGCGCCCGGTGCATCATCCGCGCCCGGTGCCGGGGTCGTGGATTTCGCTTCGATCGCGGCAAGGCGTTTCTCAAGCCGTTCGCGCAGCTTCTTCTTGCGCCGGTTCTGATAGGCGATGATGACCGGCAGGCTGATGTAAAAGCAGATCCCGCCCGCAACGATCCCGGGCAGGATGCCGCCCACCAGATAGGGATACCAGACCGAGCGGACAAAACGGAACAGCCGGTCCCAATGCGCCGGTTCCCCGCTGAAGGGCGAGGCCAGATTGTGCCAAAGTTCATTGCCAGCCTGTCCGAAGGCGGTGAAAATCTCCAGCGCGGGCATTTCACCGGGCCGGCCCAGAATCCAGTTGCCGAATTCCACGCCAAAGGCCGCGATGAAGGGAAAGGTGATCGGATTGCCGAAAAACGTCGCCATAAGCGAGGCAAGGATATTGCCGCGCATGATCCATGCCAGCCCCGCAGCGCCCAGAAAGTGAAATCCGAACAACGGGGTGAAGGAGATGAAGACCCCGGCAAAGATACCGCGCGCGATGCGGTGGGGCGCATCGGGCAGACGCCGCAACCGGTGGTTCACATAGGACGCCGCCCGGGCCCAGCCCCCACGAGGCCAGAGGCTTTCGAGGATGACCCGCCCCCAGCTACGCTTGTCCCGACGCTTGAAAACCATCTTCGCCCGTTCCGGCCTTTCAGGGCTTGCGCTTCAGATCGCGCCGCCGGGCGACCTCGGCCACATCCGTCTCGGCCTCAAGCGCGGTCATCACCATATGCAGATGCTCTACATCCCGCAGATCAACGTCAACCAGCAAACGATAGAAGTCGGGCTTGCGGTCGATGAACTGCAGGTCCGAGATATTGGCCTTCTGCTCTCCGATCAAGGTGCAGACCCGCCCCAGCACGCCCGCATCGTTGGAAATCGTCAGATCAAGGCCCACGGTATTGACTGGCGCATGGCGCCCCGAATGCCAGTTGAGATCAACCCAACGTTCGGGCTGCTCCTCCAGTTCCTCCAATGCGGGGCAGTCGATGGCATGCACCACGACGCCCTTGCCGCGATAGGTGATGCCAACGATCCGTTCCCCCGGCAGGGGCTGACAGCAAGGCGCGCGCTCATAGGTCTGTTCAGGGCTCAGCCCGACCACGGGGCGTCGGGCATCCACCTCATCGCCCGACTGGCGTTCAAGTTCGGGATACAGCGTTTCCAGAACCTTGCGCGCATTCAGTTCGGCACTTCCCAGACGGGCCAGCAGATCCTGTTCATCGGCAAGGCCCAGTATCTTGGCCGCCGTGCGCAGCGCCTTGTCCGTCGCCTTGCGCCCGACATGGTCAAAGGCCGCCCGGGCCAGTTCCTGCCCCAGCCGGATGAAGCGGCTGCGATCCTCTTCGCGCAAGCTGCGGCGGATCGCGGCCTTGGCCCGGCCTGTGGTGACAATGTCGATCCAGCTTGCCTGCGGACGCTGGCCCTCAGCGGTGATGATCTCGACCGACTGCCCGTTCTTGAGCCGTGTCCAGAGCGGCACGCGGATCCCGTCCACCTTGGCCGAAACGCAGGCATTGCCGATGCGGGTATGGATGGCATAGGCGTAATCCAAAGGCGTGGCACCGCGCGGCAACTGGATCACATCGCCCTTGGGCGTGAAGCAGAAAACCTGATCGGTATACATTTCCAGCTTCACGTTTTCCATGAAGTCGTCGTGATCGGCCTCATCCAGCCGTTCCGAGAGGCTCGCCACCCATTTCGCCGGATCGACGGCAAAGGGGTTCTGGGCGCGCACGCCCTCACGATAGGACCAGTGGGCTGCCACGCCCGCCTCGGCGACCTCATGCATCTGGCGGGTGCGGATCTGCACCTCCACCCGTTTGCCGTCGCGGCCCGAAACCGTGGTGTGGATGGACCGGTAGCCGTTCATCTTGGGCTGGCTGATATAATCCTTGAACCGCCCCGGCACCGCGCGCCAGCGTTGATGGATCACCCCCAGCACACGATAGCAATCCGCCTCGGACCCGGTGATGATGCGAAAGCCGTAAATGTCGGACAGGCGCGAAAAGGCCAGATCCTTTTCCTGCATCTTGCGCCAGACGGAATAGGGCTTCTTGGCGCGACCGTAAACATCGGCCTCGATCCCGGCGCGGTCAAGTTCGGTGCGGATATCGGCGGTGATCTTGTAGACCACATCACCCGCCTCGCGTTGCAGCGTGATGAAACGGCGGATGATCGAGTTGCGGGCCTCGGGGTTCAGGACGCGGAAGGCCAGATCCTCCAGTTCCTCACGCATCCATTGCATGCCCATGCGACCGGCAAGGGGGGCGAAGATCTCCATCGTCTCGCGCGCCTTCTGGGCCTGCTTTTCCGGGCGCATCGACTTGATCGTGCGCATGTTGTGCAGACGGTCGGCCAGTTTGACAAGGATCACCCGCAAGTCCTTGGACATCGCCATGAACAGCTTGCGGAAATTTTCGGCCTGTTTCGACTGGGCCGAGGACAGTTGCAGATTGGTAAGTTTGGTCACCCCGTCGACAAGTTCGGCGATCTCATCCCCGAACAGGCGCGCAACTTCCGAATAGGTGGATTTCGTGTCTTCGATCGTGTCATGCAGCAGCGCCGTCACGATGGTCGCATCGTCCAGCCGCTGTTCGGTCAGGATTGCCGCGACCGCGACGGGATGCGTGAAATAAAGCTCTCCCGAATGACGGAACTGCCCGTCATGCATCTGCAATCCATAGGCATAGGCCTTGCGGATCAGATCGGCATTGCTGCGCGGATTGTAGTTATGGACGAGCGCGATCAGGTCTTCGACGTCGATCATGCCCGTCCGCTTTCACCCAGTCCGACGTCAGTTCGCGCCTTGCGCTTCCATCAGCGCGCGCAGAAGTTTTTCCTCGGACATGTCGTCACGGGCGGGGCGATCTGCCTCACCGCCCATCAACAGGGCCATCTGGTCCTCTTCCGGCTCATCCACCTCGATCTGGGTCTGGTGGCTTTCGATCATCCGCTCGCGCAGGGCATCGGCCGACTGGGTTTCCTCGGCGATCTCACGCAGGCTGACGACCGGATTCTTGTCATTGTCGCGCTCAATCGTCAGCGGCGAACCGGACTGGATTTCCCGGGCGCGATGGGCTGCGAGCATGACCAGCTCGAAGCGGTTCGGGACCTTGTCGACGCAATCTTCGACCGTAACGCGGGCCATGGGGAAACCTTTCTGCCTTGGGAAGCGAGGAAGCGTCTATGTAAGCCCATGCGCGAAGCTTGACAAGTCGCGAACCAGGACGAAACCGCGTCACAACCGCGCGATTTCCGAAGATTGCAGGGTCATCCGGCCCAATTGCCACGCCGATCGGCGCGGATCGGGGCGCATCGGGGAATCGCCCGACGCGTCCGCCGTCCGGTAACCGCGCCAAGAGTGGGGATCAGCCCTCCGGCGCCGTTGCCTGCGGCAAAGCCCCCTCCCCCCGAGGTCTTTCTGCCAGGATGAAAGGGCAAGGACCGCGGATCAGTCCAGCCGCCGAACCGCGTCACGGTCCCCTTGCGGCAGGGAATTGAGCATGTCGGTCGCGGTCAGGCCGGTCGCGGGGTGGCGCCAGTCGGGCGCGACATCGCAAAGCGGGACCAGAACAAAGGCGCGGTCGGCGATGCGGGGATGCGGCAGGATCAGGCGGTCGGGCGCTTTCTGCCGCTGCAACGCCGGATCCATCAGCCGCCAGCGGGATTCAGTCGCGACATCGGGCAGGATCCTGTCACCCATGGCCAGAAGGTCCAGATCCAGCGTCCGCCCCGCCCAGCGGCTGATGCGCAGCCGCGCATGACGCGCCTCGACCCGGTGGAGCCGATCCAGAATCTGCACCGGATCGGTTGCGGCATCGGATGTCAGGGGCGGATCAAACGCCGCCACTGCGTTGACATAATCGGGGCCAGCCCCGGCGGGAAAGCAGGGTGTTGCGTAAAACGGGCTGATCAGCCGCAGCCGCAGCCCCTCTGCCGCCAGATCCGTCAGCGCCGCGCGCAGGGTGGCGGCGGGTTGTCGCGCAGGTGTCACCGCGTCATTGGGCAGGTTCGCGCCGAAAGCGACAAGGATCGGCGCTGCAACAGATGTCATCTTTCTTACACTTTCGTATAGATGCGCTTGAATCGGGAACAAATGACCCGATACTTCGTTCATTCGTTGACGGATTGATAAAGGCCCGACACTCGGGGCCAGTTTACCCAGTTATACGGTCCGTCCGCGAATTGATTTGAGGGGACAAGAAATGTTTTACAAGGACGAAAGACTGGCGCTTTTCATTGATGGATCGAACCTCTATGCCGCCGCCAAGGCGCTGGGGTTCGACATCGACTACAAGCTCCTGCGACATGAGTTCATGCGCCGCGGAAAACTGCTGCGCGCGTTCTACTACACTGCGCTGCTGGAAAATGATGACTATTCGCCGATTCGGCCGCTGGTCGACTGGCTGCATTACAACGGCTATTCCATGGTGACCAAACCCGCCAAGGAATATACCGACAGTCAGGGCCGCCGGAAGGTCAAGGGCAATATGGATATCGAACTGACTGTCGATGCCATGGAGCTTGCGCCGCGCATGGATCATGCGGTGCTGTTTTCGGGCGATGGCGATTTCCGCCCGCTGGTGGAAAGCCTGCAGCGTCAGGGCGTGCGCGTTTCGGTGGTCTCGACCATCCGCAGCCAGCCGCCGATGATCGCGGATGAGTTGCGCCGTCAGGCCGACAATTTCATCGAGCTGGACGAGTTGCGCGAAGTCGTAGGCAGACCGCCGCGCGAGCCGCGCTTTGACCGGGCCGAAACCACGGAAACGGTCGAATCGAAGTGATCGTCTGATCTTGCGGAAAGGGACGCGCAGCCGCAGGGCCGCGCGTCCTTTTGCATTTTCCGGCGGACAGTCAGCGGGCCATGCGCGGCTGATCTTGACAGGATGGCGCAGATCGGCCAAAGAACCGCCGCAGTGGGGTCGTAGCTCAGTTGGGAGAGCGCGTCGTTCGCAATGACGAGGTCAGGAGTTCGATCCTCCTCGGCTCCACCATTTCCCTTGTTTCGCCCTCTTCGGGATGCAGGCGTGCAGCCCTCACCGGCGGCGTCAGGGATGAAAGAACACTTCTTCCATCGGCGCCCACCATTCCCCTTTCGCCACGCTGTCCAGTTGCCGCTGGCAGGGTCCGCACTGGGCCCACCACTCCTGCGTCACCGGATCGGCGGCCATGCGTGCGGCGTCCGCAGGCCAGTCCTGCCCGTGATATTCAAAATGGGAAAACAACAGGTTTTCCGGTTCGCGCAGATAGATCACGAAATTGCGGATGTTGCAGTCGCTGATCTTCTTCAGCACATCAGGCCATGCCGCCGCGTGCAGGCGCTTATACTCGGCAATCATTTCCGGCCTGACGCCGATCACGCCCCCCATCCGCTGCATCACGCGTCCTTTCGGATGTCGATGTTGAATTCCGCAATCCCCCGCGCGGCCAGCGCATCATGGTCCCAGGCGATGCCGATGCCGGGGGTTTCCGGCGCATGGGCCATGCCGTTTTCGATATGAAGGCCGGTCTCGGTGATCTCATCCAGTTGCGGGATATATTCCACATAGCGCCCGTTCTGCACGGCACAGACAAGGCTGACATGCAGTTCCATCAGGAAATGCGGGCAGACCGGCAGATTGAAGCATTCCGCCATATGCGCGACCTTCAGCCAGGGGGTGATCCCCCCGATCCGCCCGGCATCGACCTGAATGACCGAGGCCGCCCCCTGCGCGATATATTCCGCGAAATGCCGGACGGAATAGAGGCTTTCGCCAACGGCAATCGGCATGACCGCCGCGCGCGCCAGATCGACATGGCCCGCAATATCATCGGCGGCCAGCGGCTCCTCGATCCAGGCCAGATCGAAGGGGCGCAGCGCCTCGGCGCGCCTGCGCGCGGTGTCGCGGGCAAAGCCCTGATTGGCATCGGTCATGATTTCATAGGCTGGCCCCAGCGCATCCCGCATCGCGGCGATGCGCGCCACATCCTCGGCGGCTGTTGGCTTGCCGATCTTCACCTTGGACCCGGTAAAGCCCTTTTCGCGCGCCGCCAGCGCATCCTCGACCAGTGCCGGAATCGGGATATGCAGCCAGCCGCCCTCGGTCGTGTAGCAAGGGGCTGCGGGGCGCGCCCCCCCCGCCAGCCGCCACAGGGGCAGACCCGCCCGCTTGCATCGCAGATCCCACAGCGCGGTGTCGATGGCCGCCAGCGCGATGGAGGTGATCGCCCCGATCGTCGTGGCATGGGTGGCGAATTCCAGATCATGCCAGATCGCCTCAACCTCCTCGGCCTCACGCCCGATCAGGCGGGGGGCCAGGTGATCGGCCAGAAGCCGCATGACCGAGGATCCCCCCGTGCCGATCGTGTAGGAATATCCGATACCCACCGCGCCATCGCTGTCGGTGATGGTCACCATCGGGGTTTCCTGACTGACGAAACTCTGGATCGCATCCGTGCGTTTCACCTTGGGGGCAAGGTCAACCATGGACAGTTGCACGCGTTCGATTCTGGCCATTGTCCCCTCGATTCAATCAGGAAGATTGTAGAAGCTGCGCGCGTTCAGATGCCCGATCTGCGCGCGCTCATCCGCCGAAAGACCGGCCAGCAAGCGCTGCGTCAGGTCGATCCAGCCGGGCAGGCCCGGTCCCAGATCGACCACCGGCCAATCCCCGCCCCAGATCAGCCGGGACGGTCCGAACAGGTCCAGCGCGGCCCCGGCAATCGCGGCGGGCGGATCGGCAGGGCCCGCATCGGGCGGCACATAGGCGGTCATGCCGGAAAACTTCACCCAGACGTTCGGCAGGTCCGCCAGCCGGGCCATGCCCGCCCGCCAATCGTCAAAGCCGCCCGCGCGGAAATTGTTGGTGCCGAAATGATCCAGCACGAAGGCCACATCCGGGCAGGCGCGCACCAGATCGGCCGCGATATCCAACTGATGTGCCGACAGGCACAGATCCACCGGCCAGCCCGCCGCCCCGATGCGGCGGATATTGCGGCGATAGGTTTCGGCGCGTGACATGTCATCGGGCATGGTCTGCATCAGCCGCCGGAAACCCACCACATGCAGGTCGCGGCATTCGTCAAGCCACGCCTCGAAACCCTCATCGCTTTCCGGGCGGCAGGCGGCGATCTGACCCAGCATCGGCAGATCGCCGGTGTCTGCAGCATCCTTGCCCATCATCCCCGCGACCAGCCGCGCCTCGCGTTTGTAATCGGCCTCATCCACGCCGGTTTCCATGAACAGCGTCGCGATGACCCCGCGCCCGGCGACAAGGGCGTTGTAATCGTCGCGGGTGAAATCCCCCGCCAGCGCGTCGATGCCTTCGGTCCAGCCATAGCCCAGATGATTGCGCAGGATCAGGTGTTGATGCGTGTCGATAAGCTCCATCGCGGGGCTCCTTCTGTCTGGTTCTCGGTCAGCCGCGCCTCAGGGCTTCAGCGCAAATTCATCCATCGCGGGCCAGACCGCATCGGGCACGCTCCGATCAAAGAGGTCGATATTGCGCTGCAGGCTGGACGGTTTTGCCGTTCCGATCAGGACCGAGGCGACCAGCGGATCGCGCAGCGGGAAATGCAGCGCCGCCGTGGCAAGGTCGGTGCCCTGATCCGCCGCGACCTGCTCCATCGCGGCCACGCGGTCCATGATCTCCGGCGGGGCCTCGGCATAGTTGAAGGTCGCGCCGGGACGGGCGCCGGTGGCAAGGATGCCCGAGTTGAACACGCCCCCCACGACAAAGGCCGTGCCCCGTTCGCGGCATAGATCCGTCAGCCGCCCCGTCGCCGTCCGGTCCAGCAGCGAATAGCGCCCCGCCATCAGGATGCAGTCCAACTCAACCCGCTCCATCACGTTCACGCAGGCCGCAACCTCATTCACCCCCAGCCCGAAGGCGCCGATCTTTCCCGCCGCCTTCAATTCACGCAGGGCATGAATGCCACTTGTCGCGAAGGTTTCCAGATGCCGGGCATAGTCGCCGCCAGTGAAACTGCCACTTTCCAGATCATGCACATACAGAATATCCACCGAGGGCAGGCCCAGCCGGGCAAGGCTGTCCTCCCACGCCCGCAGGATTCCGTCATGGCTGTAATCGTAGTTGATCGAGAAAGGCAGCGCATCGACATAGCCGTTATCGGGCTGGCTGCCATCGGTTATGGGCTTCAGAATGCGCCCGACCTTGGTCGAGATCACATAGTCCCCACGCGGCTTGCCTTGCAGGAAATCCCCGATGCGGCGCTCCGACAGGCCCTGCCCATAGAAGGGCGCGGTGTCGAAATAGCGCATCCCCGCCTGCCATGCGAGATCCAGCGTTGCCATCGCATCCTGCCGCGCCACGGGGCGATACAGATTGCCGATCCCGGCCGCGCCAAAGGAAAATTCGGTCAGGTGAAGATCGGTGCGGCCCAGTCGTCTGCGGTTCATCTTGGCGTCCTTGAGTGTTCATTCCGGGGCTTGTTCGTTCCGGGGCGGGGTTGCCCTGTCCCGGCCTGTCCTCTGTCGAAGTCATGGGGAAATCCCGGCCGGGACCTCAAAGGGCAGGCGGGCGCGTTCCTCTTCGGTCATCCGGCCGAAGATCACGAAAACCATGTCCAGATGCGACGCCAGCGCGGTTTCCGAGGCCGCCGGATCGCCCGCATCCAGCGCGTCGATGATCGCGCGATGTTCGCGCAGCACATCGGCCAGACGGCTGCGATGCGCCCAATAGCGGTGAAAGCGCATCAGCGGGATTTTCGCCGCCCGGATCGCGGCCCAGACACCTTCGCGGCCCGAATATCCCGCCAGCGTGCGGTGAAAGCGGTCATCCTCCTCCAGAAACCCCTCGGGGTCATCCGCCGCGACCAGCCGTTCCTGCCCGGCGATCTGGCTGCGCATCTCGGCGCTCATCCCAGGGGTCCAGCGCGTCAGGGTCTCGCGCAGCAATGCCACCTCCAGTGACCGGCGCACGAACTGACAATCCTGCAGTGCCTCCAGCCGAAGGGGGGCGACGAAACTGCCGCGCTGTGGCGAAACATCGACCAGTCCTTCCTCGGCCAGCCGCTGGATCGCGGCGCGGACCGGGGTGCGGGAAACCGAGAACTGCTTGCAGATCGAGTTTTCACTGATGAGTTCATCGGGCTTCAGCCGGACCTCGACGATGGCCTTGCGCAGCACGGCATGGACCTGATCGCAGACCGAGGAATGGCGGTCCAGTGTCAGCATCAGCCCGGCCAGACCCGGTAGCGCCGAAGGGGGCTGATGCCCGGGGCTGCCGGTCTGCGGCGCCGTCTCTGCCATGTCCCCTCCCCCCCGCGATAAAATCCGGCGATGAACTCTGACGGTGAAATCCGTCTTGCTGCTTGGATACAAGACTACTAGTGTTCCAGTTGTGAATGCAAGCCGGTGATTCAGGCCCTGTCGCAGGGCGGGGGCAGCCGGTCGGACGGAACGGGAGGTTCCGGCCGGGGGGCATTTCCTGTGGAGGAGGAAAACATGACAACGATATTCAGGACGATGGGTCTTGCCGCGCTGATGGGCGGCGCGGCCGCGACTGCGGCACTGGCCGCCGATGACAGCAAACTGGCGCTGGTGCCGGGCGGCCCGCATCCCTATTTCGCGGCATGGGAACCGGCAGGCGCCGATGCGGCGCAGGAATTCGGGCTGGCGGGCTCGGACTACAAGGTGCCGCAACGCTGGGAACTTGCGCAGCAGAACCAGCTTCTCGAAAGCCTGCTGAGCCAGGGCTATAACGGTTTCATGATCTTCCCGGGCGATCCCGTGGGTGCCGTGGCCACGGCCGAGGAACTGGCCGAATTCGGTGCCCCGGTGATCGCGGGCGGCGGCTGCTACAAGGACCCCTCGCCTGCGGCCTTCTGCCTTGGCACGGATACCGGCAACTCGGCCTATCTGGGCACCAAGGAACTGCTGGCCGCGATGGGGGATGGTGAAAAGCGCATTGCCCATTTCACCGGTTTCCTTGTCGATCCGAACACGCAACTGCGCATTGACGCCGTGAACCGCGCCGCCGAAGAGGCGGGCGCGACCGTCGTGCAGGTGATCGCCGATATCGACGCGCCCGAACCTGCCGAAGAAAAGATCAACGCCTATCTGGCCGCCCATGCGGGCGATGTCGACGGTATCGTGACCACCGCATGGGTGCCCGCCGTGGTTGCCGCCAATGCGCTGCGCCGCATGGGCGATACCGGCATCCACATGGTAGGGATCGACCATGACGAGGTGGTGCTGGCCGCCATCAAGGAGGGCATCATCGACGGCACGATGATCCAGAACCCTTACGGTCAGGGCTATATCGGGTCTTTCGCACTGGCCCGGATGCGGTCGGGCTGCACGGTGAAAGAGGACGCGCCTTTCGGGTCCAACGCACTGACCGACAAGTTCATCGATTCCGGCACCGCCTATGTCGATGCCAGCAATGTCGACGGCTATCTGGACACGATGCGCGAGGAAACCGCGCGCATCCTTGCCGATTTTGAGGCAACCTATCTGTCCTGCCCCTGATCGCGTGACACGGTGCTGCCGGCCCTGACCGGGGCCGGTCTGACCTGCCCGCCGGCATTGCGCCCGGCGGGCAGGGCGCTGCCCCGTCACGGCACAAGTCCCCCCACCCGGAAAGTCCCGAATGTCCGTTGCCCCTGTTCCCTCCGCGTTGCCCGAAAGCTCTTCCGACGGGTTTGCCCGCCTGTCGCGCACCCGGTTCCTTTTGTCCAACGAATTCGGCCTGATCCTGCTGATCGCGGCTTTCGCGTTGTTGTTCGCGGTCTATACCAGCGGGTTTCTGTCGGTCTTCAACCTGTTCTCACTGGGGCGCAACGCGGCCGTCAACATCATGATCGGCCTTGCGATGATGACCGTGATCGTGACCGGCGGGCTTAACCTCGCGGTCGGCGCGATCGGCGTCTGCGCGGCCATGGGCTGTGGCTGGCTTTTGCAGATTCTGGGTCTGCCCTGGCCTGTTGCCATTCTCGGGGGGCTTGCCCTCGGGGCCGGGCTGGGGGCGGTCAATGGCTGGATGGTGGTGCGCACCGGGCTGCACAGTTTCATTATCACCCTTGCCACGATGAGCATCTTTTTCGGCGTCATGATCTTCCTGACCCGGGCCGAGGCGTTCCGCGACTTCCCCGAGGCGATGACCGCCTTTGGCAAGATGCGGCTGCTGACCTATCTTTCACCACTTCTGCTGCTGACCTTCGCGGTCGCGCTGGCGCTGGCATGGCTTTACCGTTTCACCGTCACCGGGCGGGAGATGCTGGCCGCAGGGGCCAATCCGGCCGCGGCAGAACTGTCGGGCATCCGCGTCGGGCGGGCGATCATCCTGTGCCATATGCTGTCGGGGCTGCTGGCCGGGATTGCCGCGATGATGCTGGTCACGCGCAACGGGGCGGCGATTCCGTCCATGGCGGGGCAACTGGGGCAGGACTGGCTGCTGCCGGCCTTTCTGGGGCCCGTTCTGGGCGGCACCCTGCTGCAGGGCGGCAAGGTTTCGGTTCTGGGTACGGTGCTGGGGGCCTTTCTGGTCACCATGCTGTCCAGTGGTCTTCTGATGCTGCAGGTCGGCGCCTTCTGGGTGCAGACCTTTCTTGGCCTGATGCTGCTGGTCGCGGTGCTGCTGGACAAGGCGCGGCGCTCATGGCTTGCGCGCCGCAATCTGGCCTGAGGAGAATACCATGACCAACCTTGCCCGCCTTTCGCGCACCGACTGGTTCGGCCCTCTGCTGGCCACGATCCTTGCGGTGCTGTTGATCCAGAGCCTGAGCGCGAATTTCCTGTCGGCCTACAACATCCAGATCCTGCTGCTGGCCATTGCGGTCAATGCGCTGGTCGCCTATTCGCAGATGATCATCATCGCCATCGGCCAGATGAACCTGTCGGTCGGTGCCATCGGCGGGCTGGCCGCGATTTCCTTTGCCGGTGCGATGGAGGTCTGGGGCCTTCCTGCGCCGCTGGCCCTGACCTTTGCGCTGCTGATCGGTCTGGGTTGCGGCGCGCTGAACGGGGTGCTGATCCGCATCACCGGCATTTCCGCCTTCGTCATCACGCTGGCGACGCTGTCGATCTTCAAGGGCATCAATCTGGGCATCACCGAGGCGCAGCCCTTCTATGGCATCCCCGAAGGGGTCAAGCGGTTCGGCGGGGCGGTTCTGGTAGGGCCGGTGCCGTGGCTTCTGGTGCCGACATTGCTGGTCACGGCGATCCTGTGGTTCACGCTGCGGCGCCTGCCGGTGGGGCGGTTCATCCTTGCCGTGGGCAGCAATGACCATGCGGCTGGCCTTTCTGGCATATCGGTGGGCCGGACCGTGATCATCGCCCATGCGATTTCGGGCCTGCTGGCGGCGATTGCCGGGGTGCTGGTCGTTGCCCGGCTGCAGATCGGCCAGCCCTCCATCGGGGACGACTGGCTGATCCTGTCCTTTGCCGCCCCCGTCATTGGCGGCGCCATTCTTGCGGGCGGCCATGTCAGCACGACAGCCACCTTTCTGGGCGTCGTGATCGTTGCCATCATCACGCAGGCGCTGGTCCTGTTCTCGATCGACCCCTTCCTTGTGCAGGTCGTTCTGGGGGTGCTGATCCTTGCCGCGGTGGGGCTGAACAAACTGCGCGCGGGCGCCGCGACAGGAGGGCGCTAGGATGGACAGATCCCCGATTTTCGAAGCCGTCGGCGTGCAGAAGGCCTTTCCGGGGGTTCTGGCGCTGAAGGGCGTCAACATCTCGCTGCTGCCCGGGTCGATCCATGCGCTGCTGGGTGAAAACGGCGCGGGGAAATCCACGCTGATCAAAATCATCACCGGGGTGCATCAGCCGACAGCAGGGCAGTTGCGGCTGGACGGGCAGGCCGCCACCTTCGGATCGCCCCGCGATGCGATTGCCCGGGGCATCGGCGTCGTGCATCAGGAACGCAATCTTTTCCCCCGCTTTTCCGTGGCCGAGAACATCCATCTGGAACGGCTTGCCATGTCCTATCTGCGCCCGGTCGATTATGCCGCGCTGAACCGCGCCGCCCGGCCCTGGCTTGAGGCGCTGGACCTCGATATCGACCCCGCGACCCCGGTTTCGGAACTGTCCGTCGCGCGGATGCAACTGGTCGAGATCGCCAAGGCGCTGTCGCTGCAAAGCCGCGTGCTGTTGCTGGACGAACCCACCGCCTCGCTGACCTCAAGCGAAACCGACCGTCTGTTCACCATCCTGCGCCGTCTTCGCGATGACGGCACCAGCCTTGTCTTTGTCAGCCACAAACTGGAAGAAGTGCAGGAGATCTGCGACCGCGTCACCGTGCTGCGCGACGGGGCCAATGCCTGTGAAAGCCGCAGCATGGAGGGCGTGGACCGCAAGCAGCTTGTGCAGATGATGATCGGCCGGTCCGAGGGCGCGGGCGCATGGCGCCACCGCGACCGGCGCGACCAGCCTGAGGTTCTGGACCTTGCCGGGGTCGACACCGCCTTGGGGCATCGCGATGTGTCGCTGACCGTCCGCAAGGGTGAAATCGTCGGCCTTTACGGCCTTGTCGGCGCAGGCCGGACCGAGCTTGCAAAGGCGATCATGGGCCAGTTCGCCGTCACGGGCGGTGAAGTTCGCGTGAACGGCGCGCCAGTGAAAATCCGGTCTGTGGCCGAGGCGATCCACCGCCATCGCATGGGCTATATCAGCGAGGACCGCAAATCCGAGGGGCTGATCCTGCAGCATTCGGTTCTGGCCAATGCGGGCGTGCCGATCTGGCGCAGGCTGGCGCAGGCCATGGGCAGCCTGACCGACGGGCGGGTGCGCAAGGTGGCGTCGCCCTTCCTGACGAAACTGGAGGTCAAGACCCCCAGCCTTGCGCAAAGCGTGGGCAACCTGTCGGGCGGCAACCAGCAGAAGATCAGCGTTGCAAAATGGCTGGCGGCCAATGTCGGCTTTCTGATCGTCGATGAACCCTCGGTCGGCATCGACATCAAGACCAAGGCCTATCTGCACGATCTTCTGCGCGAACTGGCCGATAACGGCACCGCGATCCTGCTGATTTCCAGCGAGATGCCCGAGATGATCGCGCTGGCCGACCGGATCATGGTGATGGATGAGTACCGCATCCGCGGCGAGGTCACGAATTCCGGGGTCTATGCCGAGATCAGCCACCGGATCATGGATCGGATCCATGATGCGCCCCAGCCTGCGGCCTGACGGGCGGGCATTGCGGGCAGCCCGTGCTGCTGCGGAAACGGTCCCCGCAACCAACCGGTTTTCCCGCCCCATCGCGGGCAGTGGCATTTCCTTCTGCAGCCGCATGTTGCAAAAGGTCTGCAGGCATCCCGCGCAAGGCGCGCGCATCCGGATGCCGCCCGGCCCCGCAGGCGGAGAGAAAACGTGACATTCGACAGGCAACTCTGGCGCAGCCGGGTGCTGACGCTGGCCATCGCAGGGGCCGGGGCGGTGCTGTTTCAGCTTGCCGGTCTGCCGCTGCCGATGCTGCTGGGGCCGATGGCGCTGTGTCTGGTCGCGGCGCTGGCCGGGGCGCGGATGAAGGATATGGGCCCGGTGGGCACCTATCTGCGCAGCTTTATCGGACTTGCGGTCGGCGCCTCGATCACGCCCGATCTGGTCTATCAACTGCCCGCCATGGCCGGATCGCTGATCTTCGTTCCGATCTTCATCATCGCCATCGCGGCGGTCGGCTATCCGCTGTTCCGCCGGGTGTTCCGGCTGGACCATGCGACCGCATGGTATGGCGCAATGCCCGGCGGTTTGCAGGACATGCTGATCTTCGGGCAGGCGGCGGGGGGCGATCTGCGCGCACTGTCGCTGATCCATGCAACGCGGGTGCTGGCCATTGTCACCATCGCGCCGGTCCTGATGACGCTGATCTGGCAGGTCGACCTGACGCGCCCCCCCGGCGCACCGGCAAGCCAGTCGGGGCTGGACCAGATCCTGATCCTGATGGCGACCGGCCTGATCGGCTGGAAACTGGCCGAGCGCATGCGGCTGTTCGGGGCCTCGCTGCTGGGTCCGATGCTTCTTGCCGCGATCCTGTCGCTGGCCGGGATCATCACCGCACGCCCCCCCGCCGAGATGATCCTTGTCGCACAACTCTTCATCGGCATTTCGGTCGGCGTCAAATATACCGGCATCACCCTGCGCGAATTGCGCCTGTTCGTCGGGGCGGGGCTGGCCTATGCCGCGCTGTTATCGCTGATCTCGATTGCCTTCATCGAGGTGATCGCGCTTTCCGGGATCGCCCCCCCGGCCGAGGCGTTCCTCAGTTTCCTGCCCGGTGGTCAGGCGGAAATGGTGGTGATCGCGCTGCTGGCCGGGGCGGATCTGGCCTTTGTCGTCAGCCATCACCTGTTGCGGCTGGTGCTGGTCATCCTGTTTGCCCCGGTCGCGGAACGGATCTTCAACCGACGCACGTGACGCGCCGCCCGTCACCCCGTGTCATCTTTCCATCCTCTTCCGCAGGTCCTACTCTGCCCGCAAAGATCGGAGCATGAACCCATGGCCGAAGCCCCTTTTCCCAGCCTTGCCGAGGCCGCGCGCATCTGGGCGCGCATCGGACTGCTGAGCTTTGGCGGACCTGCCGGGCAGATCGCGCTGATGCACCGGATGCTGGTCGAGGAACGCCGCTGGCTGGGCGAAAGGCGGTTTCTGCATGCGCTGAATTACTGCATGTTGCTGCCCGGCCCCGAGGCGATGCAGCTTGCCGTCTATATCGGCTGGTTGATGCACCGCACCGCAGGCGGTATCGTGGCGGGCGTTTTGTTCATGCTGCCCGGCATCGTCGCGATCATGGGGCTGAGCTGGATCTACGCGCTGCATGGCGATGTGGGGGCGGTGGCCGCGCTCTTCTTCGGGCTCAAGGCGGCGGTACTGGCCATCGTGGTGCAGGCGGTGCTGCGGATCGGGGGCCGCGCGCTTGGCCATCCCGCGCTGGTGGTCCTTGCCGCGCTGGCCTTTCTGGGGATCTTCCTGCTGGGCCTGCCCTTTCCGCTGATCGTTCTGGGCGCGGGCCTGATCGGGCTGGCCGGGGCACGGGCAGGGCTGGCCGCCTTCCGGGGCGGCGGGGCCGGTCATGGCCCGGCAGGCAAGACGCAGGTCGCCGATACCGCAACGCTGATCGGTGAGGGCACACCCGCCCATGCCCGCCCCGACCGGGGCCAAATGCTGCGGGTCACGGGGCTGACCCTGATGCTCTGGCTGGGTCCGGTCCTGCTGCTGTTCGCACTGTACGGGGATCAGAATGTCTTTGCCCGCATTGCCGGGTTTTTCAGCGTCATGGCGGTGGTCACCTTTGGCGGGGCCTATGCGGTGCTGGCATGGGTCGCGCAGGAAGCGGTGCAGAATTTCGGCTGGCTGTCCCCCGGTGAAATGCTGGACGGGCTGGGCATGGCCGAAACCACACCGGGACCGCTGATCCTTGTCACGCAATTCGTGGGGTTCATGGGGGCCTTTCGCGATGCGGGCGTGATGCCTGCGCTGCTGGCAGGCACGCTGGGGGGCCTCTTGACGACATGGGTGACGTTCCTGCCGTCGTTCCTGCTGATCTTTCTGGGCGCACCGTTCATCGAGCGGCTGCGCGACAACCGGATGCTGACCGGGGCGCTGACCGCGATCACGGCGGCGGTGGTGGGCGTGATCCTGAACCTTGCGGTCTGGTTCGGCCTGCATGTGCTGTTTGACGAATTGCGCCCTGTCGCCGCCTTTGGCCTGCGGCTGGACCTGCCGGTCTGGTCCTCGCTGAACCTGCCTGCAGCGGCGCTGTCGCTGGCCGCACTGGTAGCGGTCTTCGGGTTCAGGGCCGGGCCAGTGACGGTGCTGGCGGGATCAGCGCTTGGCGGATTGGCGCTGTGGGGGGCGGGGCTGGTCTGACCCCTCCCCACGCCCCCGTCCGTCAGCGCACCCGCCAGGCCTGCGTGCGCCGCATGATCCGGCGCGACGCCATCGCATGCAGGATCCGCGCCGCCGCATTGGTGTAGAAGATCATCATCCCCATCGCCGCCGCCGGTGCAATCGTGCCCGCATCATCCATGTTCAGCACCGCGACCGAGGCCAGCGCCGTCTTGGTGGAGTAAAGGAACACCACCGCCGAAACCGTCGTCATCGCATTCACGAACATATAGATTGAGATATCGAGGATCGTCGGCAGGCAGACCGGCACCGTGACCCGCCCGAACAGCCGCCAGAACGGCTGACGCAGCGATGAGGCGACGGGTTCAAATTCAGCATCAATCTGCTTCAACGCGGTCAGTGCAGTCAGATGCCCAACCGTGTAGAAATGGGTGACTGTCGAGACGACCAGAATGACCATCGTGCCATAGATGACATTCGCCGGATTGGCTGGATCGTTGAAGAAAAAGATATAGGCCAGCCCCAGAACCATGCCCGGAATCGCCATGGGCAGCATGGCCAGAAACTGAAAGAGCGTGCGCCCGCTGCGGAACCCATCGATCTTTTCCACCATGTAGGCGCCGGTGAAAACGATCACCGTGCCCACCACGGCCGTCCAGCCTGCCATCTGCAGCGAATTCCAATAGGCCGCCCAGCCCCCGCCATCCATGCGGTTGAAATCGTAATTCGCCAGCGTCGGCGTCAGGTCATAAGGCCAGAACCGGATCAGCGCCGCCGCCTGACAGGTGGCGATGATGCTGGTGATGAACAGTGCGACACAGATGCACCACAGCAGCCACAGCCGGTCTGCCTTCCGGTCAGGCCGGGGCTGGAACGGCACCGACCGCGCCGACAGCAGCGAGACCTGCCGCCGCGTCACGATCCGGTCCACCACGAACGCCAGCACCGCAGGCACCAGCAAGATGACCGACACGACCGCGCCCATCTCGAAATTCTGCTGACCGATCACCTGTTTGTAGATATCGACCGCCAGCACATTGTATTGCCCGCCGATCACCTTGGGCAGGCCGAAATCGGTGATGACCAGCGTGAAGGTCACGAACGCCGCCGAAATCAGCCCGTAACGCGCGCCCGGAATCGTCACCGTCCAGAAGGTGCGCCAACTGCTGGCCCGCAGCGATTCCGCCGCCTCGTATTGTCGCTGATCCGCAATCGACAGCGCGGTTGATATGATCAGAAATGCATGCGGAAAGGTGAAGAAGACCGATCCGATGACGATGCCGATGGGTCCATAGATCGAATGCCCCATCAGTAGCGGCGTCAGATAGCCCTGCGTGCCGAACATATAGACCAGCGCGATACCCGGCAGCAGCGAAGGTACAAGGATCGGCATCATCGCGATCATGCGGAAGGTGGATTTGAACCGCATGCAGGTGCGGTTGATCGCATAGGCAAAGCCGAAGGCCAGAAACAGCGTGATCACGGTGCTGATCGCGGCGATGGTCACCGAGTTTCCGATGGACCCGAAAAGGGCCGGGTTGCTGAAATAGGCGGAATAATTGTCCATCCCGGTTTTCGGCAGCGGCCGCAGGTTCACCCGCCGGAAGGTGTTGCTGTCCAACTCGCGCCATTCGTCCGACCGGATCAGATCCAGCCCGACCAGATAATGCGACTCGGCGTCAAGGCCCCGGATCCGCCAGCGTTCGGGGCTGCGGAAACTGAAATCAGGGAAGAATTCGGTCGGGGCCAGCCGCCCGTTCACATTGCTGGCCAGATCCTGAGGCGTGAAACGGCCAAGTTCGTCATTGATCGCGGCAAGGCTGCGCGCCGGGCCCCAATTGCCCTCGGCGTCCGAACGCATCACCTCGTATCGCGACAGATCGAAGGAATAGGTGACAAAGGATTTCGACAGCATCGCATAAAGCGGCAGCGCCAGTGCGCCAACCAGATAGAGCCCGATCACGATGACGAAGAACCGCTTGATCCAGCCGTCCCGGTCAACCGCCAGCCGTGTATCGCGCCCCGGCGGCAGGGCTGTGGCGGTTTGCACGGACGCACCACTCATGCGGAGGCCCCGCGAAAAACCAGCACACGTTCGGCGGGGATCTCGACCAGTTGCGCGGCCCCGCTGCGGATATCGAAACGCCGAACCGCATTCATCGAGAAATTGGCGACCAATGCGACCTCCCCCACCTTCAGATGCGCGCGCCAGTAAGAGCCCAGAAATTCCATATCCGCGACCTGCGCCGCCAGCCGGTTTTCGGCCTCGGGCGCATCACTTGCCATGGGCAGGATATCCTCGGGGCGGATCGCAACCCGCACCGCGCTGCCGGGCGCATGGCCCCCGGTCACCGCCGCCAGATCCAGCCCCGCCATCTGCACCCGGCCGGACTGCACCTGTGCGTCGAAATGGTTCGTCTCACCGATGAAATCTGCCACGAACAGCGTCGCGGGATGACGATAGATTTCGGTCGGCGTTCCGACCTGTTCGATCACGCCATGGTTCATCACCACGATGCGGTCGGCCATGGACAGGGCCTCTTCCTGATCATGGGTCACCATGATGGTCGTGACCCCCAGCTTGCGCTGCAGTTCCTTGATCTCATGGCGCAGATGCACCCGCACCTTGGCATCCAGCGCAGACAGCGGTTCATCCAGCAGCAAAAGCCCCGGGCTGATCGCGATGGCGCGCGCCAGGGCGATGCGCTGCTGCTGCCCGCCCGAAAGCTGCGCGGGGTATTTCTGCCCCTGTTCGGGCAGACCCACCAGCGCCAGCAATTCGGCAACGCGCGCCTTGATTTCGGCCTTGGGACGGCCGGTATTCTCCAGCCCGAAGGCGATATTGCGTTCCACCGTCAGATTGGGAAACAGCGCATAGGACTGAAAGACGATCCCGTAATCGCGCCCCGAGGCGGGAAGCGTGGAAATATCCTTGCCCCCTTGCCGGATCGTGCCCCGGCTTTGCGGATCCAGCCCTGCAATCGCGCGCAGCAATGTGGTCTTGCCACAGCCCGAAGGGCCAAGGAAACAGACAAATTCCCCCGGGTGGATATCAAGGTCGATATCGCGCAGCGCCACGAAATCGCCAAAGGCTTTCCAGAGATTGCGGATTTCAAGATAGGGCTGTGCGGCCGGGGTCCGGTCGGTCATTTTGGCCTGTCATTCTGGTGAGGGGGGCTGGAATCTGACGAGAGCGTGACGGGCGGAGCGCGCATGCGGCCCCGCCCGACCGGTCGGTTTGTTATTGCGCCTCGGACTTGCCATCGTAGCGCTTGGTCCATTCATCCAGAATGGCCGAACGGTTGTTTGCGGCCCATTCGAAATCGTTGTCGATCAGCATCGAGGCGAAATCCTCGGGCAGATGTTCAACTGGGCGGGAAATCGACGGTACCGCGACCAGCGCATAGCCCTCATTGTAAAGCTCCATCGCCTTGTCCGAAACCGACCAGTCGACCAGCGTTTTAGCGGCTTCTTCATTCGCGGTGCCCGCGATGATCGCGGTCGCCTCCATGTCCCAGCCGATGCCTTCAGAGGGCACGATGATGTCGATGGGCGCACCATCGGCCTTGGTGCGCGAGGCGCGGAACTCGAAGGAAATGCCGATCACCGATTCGCCCGCGCCGGCATGGCGGCAGGGCTTCGATCCGGAATGCTGGTATTCCTTGATGTTCTCATGCAGGGCATCCATGTAGGCCCAGCCTTCTTCCTCACCGAAAAGCTGCAGCCAGCTGGACACATCAAGGAACCCCGTGCCCGAGGATGCCGGATGCGGCATCACGATATGACCGCGATATTGCGGATCGGCCAGATCCTTCCAGCTTGTCGGCGCGGTCAGGCCATGCTTTTCGGCCTCGACCGTATTGAAGCAGATCGCAGCCGCCCAGGCATCCATGCCGACCCATGCGGGCGGCGTATCGGTATCGCGGAACTTGGGGTCCAGCCGGTCCAGCCCCGCGGGCTCATACGGTTCCAGCATCCCTTCGGCCTTCAGCACCAGCAGCGAGGTCGCCGCCAGACCCCAGACCACATCGGCCACGGGGTTGTTTTTCTCGGCCAGCAGTTTCGCGGTCACGATGCCGGTAGAATCCCGCACCCAGTTGATGGTGATATCGGGATGATCCTCATTGAAGCGCGCGGCGTATTTCTCAAGGTCATCGGCCTCGATGGCGCTGTAGACCGTCAGTTCGGTCTGGGCGATTGCGGTGCTTGCAAGCAGGACGGCGGCAAGGCTTGCCAGCGCTCCCGTCAGATATTTGGTCATGGTTCTTCCCCTGTCGGTGGATGGATGGGCCTGCGGCTGGTGCCGTTCTCGTATACTGGCGCCCCGTTCTGTCCCCCGTGAGTGCGGGACGGAACGGTCGGATCCCGGTCAGGAACCCCAGCCGAAGGTGGGCAACTCGTTACAGCAAGTAAAATTTATATTTCTTATGAAACAGAAAAATGAATTGATACTCGGGGCATTCACCCCCCGATGGCAAGGGCCGCAACCCCGATCGCAACCACCCCCGCCGCAACAAGACGCAGGCCAGCGGGCCGTTCCCCGAACAGGAAAACGCCGATCAGCGCGGCGATGATAACACTGGATTCGCGCACCGCCGAAACCGCGCCAATAGGCGCTATCGTCTTGACGTAAAGTGCAATTCCATAGGCCGCGACCGAAAAGACCCCACCCAGAAGCCCAAGCGCCAGCACCCTTGGGTCCAGCCTTTGACGCTGGCGCAGCCGCCGCCCCAGCACAACCGCAGGGATCAGTGCCTCGGACAGGAACAGCCAGCCCATATAACCCAGCAGGGCATTGCTGGCGCGAACACCGATCCCATCGGCAACTGAGTAAATTGCGATCATGATGCCCAATGCGACGGCAAACCACAAAGGCGCACGCGCCCGGCCCCGGGCCGAGAAGGCCAGAAGGCCGATCCCGCAGGAGACCAGCGCCACCCCGGCAAACCCGGCAGGCGTCAGCGTTTCGCCGATCAGGACCATCACCCCCAGCGTCACCAGCGCGGGCGACATGCCCCGGGATATCGGATAGACCTGACTGAGATCGCCCTCGCGGTAAGCGCGGAACAACAGCCAGTAATAGACGTAATGCACCACCGCCGAGAGCGCGAGCCAGGGCCAGCTTTCCGGTGCGGGCGGGGGGGACAGGGCGATGAACACCGCGCCCAGAATACCATGGGCCATCGCGACCCCGGCCAGCGTCAGGGCGCGGTCGCTGCCCCCACGCACCATCGCGTTCCAGCTTGCATGCAGCACTGCGGCAAACAGCACCAGACCAAGGGCTTGGCCGCTCATCTTCGCTCAACCTTCAAGAATGGCGCTTTCCACGATGGCCAACGCGCGGTCCAGATCCGCCACCTCGATCACAAGCGGCGGTGACAATGTCAGGACAGACCCCGCGCTTATCTTGAAACTGACGCCAGCCTCAAGGCAACGGTAATAAATCGCCTCGGCCCGGGCCGGATCGGGGCTGCGGCTTTCGCGGTCAGTGACGATCTCGACCCCAAACATCAGCCCCCGGCCCCGGATGTCGCCAACATGGGCGCAACCGGCCAGTGCCGTCTGCAGCCGGTCCATTGCCCGGCGTCCCAGTTCGGCGGCGCGGTCGGCCAGCCCCTCCTCGCGCAGGATATCCAGCGTGGTCAGCGCGGCGCGGGCGGTCAGGGGGTTCTTTTCATGCGTGTAATGGCCGATCGCGAAATCGCCGCAGATATCCAGATCGCGCCGCGCCACCACGGCCGCGATGGGCAGCATCGCGCCCCCCAACGCCTTGCCCAGCGTCACGATATCGGGGATCACGCCATCATGCTGAAACGCGAAATCGCGGCCCGTCTTGCCAAGGCCGGTCGGAATTTCATCAAAGATCAGCAATGCGCCATGCCTGTCACAGGCCGCGCGCACCGCGGCCCAGAACCCCGGCGGCGGCACGACGGGCACAGCGCGCATCGGCTCGGCAATCACCGCCGCCACATCGCCCTCGCGCCCCAAAACGTAATCGACCATATTCGCACAGGCCAAACCGCAGTTTTCCGGCCCTGCATGGCCGTAGGGGCAGCGATAGCAATGGAAGGGGGCAACATGTTCGGCCCCCGGCAGCAGCGGCCCCGCGATATGGCTGCGGAATGTCGCCTCCCCCCCCACCGATGCGGCCCCGAACCCCGCGCCGTGGAAGGCATCCCAGAAACTGAGCGTCTTGAACCGCCCGGTGGCGGCGCGGGCGATTTTCAGCGCCACCTCATTGGCATCCGATCCGCCGGTGGTGAACAGCACCTTGCCCAGATCCCCCGGCGCCATCTGGCCCAGCCGTTCGGCCAGTTCCACCGCCACCTCATTGGCAAAACGGCGCGGCGAAAAGGTCAGATCATCCAGTTGCGCCTTCAGCGCCGCCACCAGACGCGGGTGGCGATAGCCGATGTGATGCACCGAATTGCCGTGAAAATCCATATAGCGACGCCCGGCCAGATCCTCGATCCAGATGCCCTCGGCCCGGGCAATGGTCAGCACGCAGGGGCTCGACAGGCTTTGATGCAGAAAGGCATCGGCATCACGGGCCAGCAGGTCGCGGCTGGGGTCATGATCCTGCCCCGCCTGCCATCGCGCGCGGGCCGCCGAGCGGTTGGATTCGCCCTCGGTATGGGTCAGCGCCATGGGTCGGTCCTTTCAGTCGAAGAGTTCCGCCACGGTTTCCTCACCAATGGCAAAGCCGGTGCTGGCCCCAGTGCCGCTGGTCACCATGACCAGACGGGTATCGGCATCGGGCGCATCGCGGAAGGCCGAAGCGGCGGCCGAGGAATAGCTGCCCGTCCAGCGCGCGGTGACCCTGACGGGGCGGGGGCCGAAAACGGCGGCGAATTCCGACAGGATCAGCGCATCCACCGCGTCGGATCCGAACGGGTCGGGCGTGGCACCGTAATGGTGGGAATCGCCCAGCACCAGCGACCCGTCCGCACCCTGCACCGCGATCATATGCACCCCATCGGCCAGATGCCCGGGCTGTTCCGTCTGCAGGCGCGCGCGCAGGGCCGCCGCCTCGGGCAGCGCGGCAAAGCCGCCATAGCGCAGAAGGCTCAGATCGGTCATCACCCCGGCGCGCAGCCGGAACCCCGGATCGGCCAGCCGCAGCATCTGCAGCTTGCAGCGCGTGACCTGCCGCGCGGCAATAAGGTCGGGATAAAGCCCGGTCAGATCATCACCGGGGCAGATCACGATCCGCGCGGCGCGCAGCGGCCCGGCCCCGGTTTCCAGCACGGGCGGGGCAATGCCGGTGACGCTGGTGCCGAACCGGAACTCAACCCCCATCTCCTGCGCCAGCCAGCGGGTCAGGGCGGGAATGGCCAGACGGGATTCGACGCGGATTTCATGCGGGCTGTAAAACCCGCCGGCCATTCCGCCCGCGTCGATTTCAGGTTGCAGATCCGCCAGTTCCGCCCGGTTCAGCAGGCGGCAATCCGCGGCCTCCCCGTCCCGGCAGAAGGCCTCCAGCAACGCCATCGCCTCGGGGCGGCGGGCGGCGAGGATCATGCCGCGATGCTCGACCGCGATGCCTGCTGCCGCCGCGACCTCAAGCCAGATATCACGGCTTTGACGCGCGCGGGCCAGATCCTGCCCCGGGGCCTGCCCGGTAACGACGACAAAGCCGAAATTGCGGATGCTCGCGCCATTGGCCTGCGCGTCGCGGTCCAGCACCACAACGCGCAGGCCCCGGCGTGCTGCGGCCAGTGCATGGGCCAGCCCCAAGATCCCCGCGCCGACAATCGCCAGATCATACATGCGCGGCTACCACGGCAAGGAGAAGGTCTTGACATTGGTGAAGGATTTCATCGCCTCAACCACGCCTTCCTTATAGCCGTTGCCGCTGTCCTTGATGCCGCCGAAGGGGGACATTTCGGTGCGATAGCCGGGCACTTCCCAGATATTCACCGTGCCCACCACCAGCCCATCGATATAGGCCCGCATCCGGCGCCAGTCATTCGTGCAGACGCCCGAGGACAGGCCGAAATCGGTGGAGTTGGAAATTGCCATCGTGGCCGCATCATCATCGGGCACGCGCACGATGGGAATGATGGGGCCAAAGGTTTCCTGCATCACCAGATCGGACGCATGATCGACATGATCGACCACGATCGGCGGCAGCAGCGCGCCCCGGCGGCCCGGATGATAGAGGATCTTCGCCCCCCGCGCCTCGGCCTCGAACACCCGCGCCTCAAAGGTTTCCGCCGCCTTTTCATGGACGACGCAGCCCAGTTCGGTCGCCGGATCCATCGGATCGCCGAAGCGCAGGGCCCGGGCCCGCTCCAGCACCAGCGGCACGAAACGCTCGGCGACGCTCTCCTGCACCAGAATGCGTTTCACCGCCGTGCAGCGCTGGCCCGAGTTTTTCGTGGCACCCGCCACCGCCAGATCGGCGGCGCGTGCAAGATCGGCATCCGACAGGTCATTGCAGATGATCAGCGGGTCATTGCCGCCCAATTCCAGCACCTGCCGTTTATAGACCGCCTTGGCCGCGATCATCTTGCCGACCGGCACGCCGCCGGTGAAGGTGATCAGCTCAAACTCGGGATTGGTGATCATCTCATCGCCGATATCGCCGGGCCAGCCAGTGACGACCGACAGCATCTCGGGCGGCAGCCCTGCCTCATAGAGCGCATCCGCCAGCCAGATCGCGGTCAGCGGCGTCAGTTCTGTGGGCTTCACCACGATACAATTGTTGGTGGCAATCGCCGGCGCGATCTTGTGGCTGACCATGTTCAGCGGATGGTTGAAGGGCGTGATGGCCGAAATCGCCCGCAAGGGTTCGCGCAGGGTGAAGATGCGCCGCGCCTTGCCATGCGGGGTCAGATCGCAGGAAAACGCCTCGCCGTCATCCTGAATGCACAGCATCCCGGCCAGCGCATAGACATCCTGCGCGCGGCCACATTCGTAAAGCGCATCGGCATGGCTGATCCCCAGTTCCGCCGTGATGATCGCGGCGAGTTCCGCCTTGCGGTCGCCGATGATGCGGGCGGTATTCGACAGGATCTGCTGGCGCTGATGGCGGGTCAGGACGGGGTGGTAGGCCGCGGCGATGGCGAAAGCTTCGCGCGCATGGTCGGCCTGTCCGGCGGGAACCGAACCAATCTCCTCTCCGGTATAGGGATAGAAGACCGGCACGCGTTCAGCCCGGTCAACCTTGCGGCCCGCGATGCGCATCTGTTCATGACGGTAAGGGATGGGGGGCATGGATCACTCCGCCGCTGCAAGACAGGCGATGTGGAACGCGTCGAAATTCCGCAGCACCGGGGCGCGGGCCAGATCCATCACCCGGTTGACGATGAAGGGCACTTCCTGCTCGGTCAGGCCACCATGGCTGCGCAGGGGCACATCCAGTGCCGCAAGGTCATGGCGATGCGCGGAGGTGCCAATGGTAATATTCTCGGTCGAGGTCATCACCACATCGCCGATCCGGTCGGCGGGCAGTTCGAAACGGGCAACGGCCTCTTCCCGGGTCAGGACGACATCCATGCCCGGCGTCGCCGCCAGTTTCGCGATGATCGCCGCGCGGTCCGCACCCGCAGGCAGATAGGCCGTGGCGAAAGACCCCAGCGCGCCGTGATGAACCACATAGGGATCGGTGATCGGCAGGATGACCCGGGCCGCATCCTTGCCCAGCCATTCGTCCAGCAGATCCTGCACATAGACCACCGCCGGGCTGCCATCGGCATTGTGCTTGGGTTTCATGCCGTGATCGGCGGTCACCACAATCGCCGCCCCCATCGCATCCAGCTCGGTCAGATAGCGGTCGAACATGGCGTAGAAATCATTGGCCTCGGCATCGCCCGGGGCGAATTTATGCTGAATGAAATCCGTGGTCGTCAGATACATCACATCCGGGCGCCATTCGCGCAGCAGTTTCACCCCGGCGGCAAAGACAAATTCCGACAGTCCGGCGGAATAGACATCCGGCACCGGGCGGCCCAGCCATGCGCTTGCATTGTCGATCCCGTGTTCGGCCTCGGTCGTGCTGTCGGATTTCTCCGACGAAAAGCAGATCGCCCGACCGCCCTGAAAACTCAGCCCCGCGCCCAGCAGCGCGCGCAGTTTGTCCTTGGCCGTGACGATGGCAACCCGCGCGCCCGCATCATGGAAGGCGGCAAAGACGGTCGGCGCGCGCAGGAAGCGCACATCGTTCATCATCACTTCCTGTCCGGTTTCCGGCTCATACAGGTAATTGCCGCAGATCCCGTGCACCGCAGGCGGACGGCCGGTGGCAATCGACAGGTTGTTGGGATTGGTGAAGGACGGCATCGCCGAATGGCAGATCCGGTCGGTTCCAGTCTCCCGCAGCCGTTTCAGCGTCGGCATCAGCCCCGCCGCAATGGCAACCTCAAGATAGGCCGGTTCGCAGCCATCCAGACAGATGGCAATGGCAGGGCGCGAGGGCCAGGGATAGCTGCGGCCATTGGCGGTAACGGTTCGGGTCATTCTGCGTCCTTCCGGGTCGGTCATAACGGGGGGCGGCGGCGTACAGGGCCGAAGCAGTCTCAATACCCCGGGCCAGATCCGGCCCGGGGCAAAAGGTCAAATCAGGCGGCAAGCCGCGCGCGTTCCTCCAGCGCAAGGGCCGGGGGGGCGGCGCTCGCCACGCCCATCCGCGTCAGCGCCCGGCCAGCAGCATCGGCCGCGCGGCGCATCACGGCGGCATCCATCCGCCCGATGCAGCCCAGCCGGAAACTGTCCACCACGGTCAGCTTGCCGGGATAGATGATGAACCCGTCCTCTTTCATCAGATCGTAGAACCGGGCGAAATCAAAGGCGGGATCGGCCGGGTTGAAGAAGGTCACGATGATCGGCGACAGCCAGCGGTCATCCAGCAGCGTCTCGAAGCCCAGCGCCCGCATTCCCGCGACCAGCGTATCGCGATTGGCGCGGTAGCGCGCGCCCCGGCCCGCAACACCACCCTCGGCCTCATGCAGATCCAGCGCCTTCAGAAAGGCCGCCACCACATGCGTGGGCGGGGTATAGCGCCATTGCCCGGTCTTTTCGAGATAGACCCATTGCGCATGCAGATCGAGCGCGAGCGAATGGCTGTTGCCCTTGGCCGCCGCAATCTCGGTTCGCCGCGCGATGACAAAGCCGAAACCCGGCACGCCCTCGATGCATTTATTGGCCGAGGACACCAGCGCCTCGAACCGGATGCGGCGCACGTCCAGATCCACCGCACCAAAGGCTGACATGCTGTCGATCAGAAGCTTGCGGCCATGCGCCTCGACCACTTCAGCGATCTCCTCGACCGGGTTCAGGATGCCGGATGAGGTTTCGCAATGGATTGCCACGACATGGGTGATGCCCGGATCGGCGGCCAACGCCGCCGCGACCTCATCCCCGCGCGGAGGCAGGTAATCGCCCTTGTCGATCACCACATGGTCGCGCCCCAGATAGCGCAGGGTTTCCGCCGCCCGCAGCCCATAGGCACCATTGGCCAGCACCAGCACCTTGCCGTCGCGCGGCACCAGCGTGCCCAGCATCGCCTCAACGGAAAACGACCCCGAGCCCTGCATTGGCACGCAGACATAGTCCCCGGCCTCATCGCCCGCCATGGCCAGAAGGCGGCGGCAGATTGTCGCTGTCATCGCGCGGAAATCCCCGTCCCAGGACCCCCAGTCGCGCAGCATCGCCTCTTTCACCTCATAGGCCGTGGTCAGCGGCCCGGGCGTCAGCAGATAGGGTTCCCCCAACCGGGGCGTCGGAAATTCCGCTGTCTGTGTCATGCATTGATCTCCTGCAGGATGACCCTGCTTCGCAAAAGCTGTTTCATTTGTAAAATCGTTAAAAACCATGCTAGCATAAATTTCACTGATCCCTCCGAAAGGTCGCCCATGCGCTATGTCCAGCTTCGCGCCTTCCACAATGTCGCCACATCGGGGGGCTTTTCCCGTGCCGCCGAAACGCTGCGCCTGACCCAGCCCGCCGTGTCCGATCAGGTGCGCAGGTTGGAGGAGGAGTATGACGTTCTCTTGTTCAATCGCGTCCGCAAGCAGATCACCCTGACGCCCGAGGGTGACGCGCTGCTGCAGATCACCCGCCGCATGTTCGACAATGAACGCGAGGCGCTGGACCTGCTGACCGAGAAACGCGCCTTCCGCGCGGGCAATCTGCGCATCATCGCCGACAGCGCCCATCACCTTGTCGGGGTGCTGACGCAGTTCCGGCAGAAATATCCGATGGTCCGCATCCATGTTCAGGTCGGCAACAGCGACAGCGTAAGCGCCGCACTGCGCCGCTATGATGCCGATATCGGCGTGGTGGGCGAAGTGCCCGACAGCACGGAATTTGAGGCCTTTCCCTTGGGCTACAGCCCGATCATCGCCTTTGCCGCAACCGGGCATCCGCTGGCCGCACGCCCTGCCCTGCGGCTGTCCGATCTGCCGGGCCTGCCGCTGGTGTTTCGTGAGGAAGGGTCGCGGACCCGCGCGACACTGGAACAGGCGGCAGCCAGTCTGGGCCTGACCCTGTCACCCGTCATCGTCGCCGAAGGGCGCGAGGCCGTGCGCGAGATTGTGGCAGCGGGGGCAGGGATCGGCTTTGTCTCGATGGCCGAATTCGGCGAGGATCGCCGGTTGCGCCGGATCGAACTCTGCGACGCGCCCCGTATGGACATGCATGAAACGCTGATCTGCCTGCCCGAACGGCGCGACACGAAACTGGTCGCGGCCTTTCTGGACATCGCGCGCAACGCGCCCCCGGTGCCGGGCCTTGTGGCGGGTTAGCCGCGACCCGCTCAGCCGGAGCCGTTCCCTACCCGTCCTTCCCGCCCGTCCAGGGCCGTCCGCCGCTCAATTCTGATGACAGGTGATCGACAAGCGCGCGCAGTTTTGCGGGCATGGGTGAGACAGGGGGCCACAGCGCGTGGATCGGCAGGGCGCGCGTCGGGTGGTCGGGCAGGATCTGTTCCAGTCGCCCGGTGGCAATCTCGGGGGCGGCGATGAAGCCGGGCAGCATGGCAAGGCCAAGCCCCGCCAGCGCGAAATCGCGCATCGCCTCACCATTGTTCAGCGTGACACGGCTGGAGACCGGAACCGTCACCGGCGCGCCGTTTTCGGTGAACTGCCAAAGCCGCGCATCCGACAACAGGCTGTAGCCGATCACCTGATGCGCGGCCAGATCGGCAAGGCTTCGGGGCCGCCCCTGCCGCGACAGGTATTCGGGACTTGCGCAGGCAATCATCCGGTCAGTGCAGAGAAGCCGCCCGATCAGGGCCGCATCGCGCGCCTCGCCGATCCGGATGGCCAGATCATAGCCGTCGCGCACCAGATCATGCGCGCGGTCGTCATAGTCGATCCGCAGATCCAGCCCCGGATGCGCCGCCGCAAACCGCGCAAGGATCGGCCCCAGATGCAGCATTCCGAAACTCATTGGCACCGAGATGGCCAGACGTCCGCGCAGGGGGGCCGCGCCGTCCATCTCCCATGCGGCACTTTCAGCGGCGGCGCGCAGGTCGGACAGGGCCGGGCGCAGCCGGTCGGTCAGACGCAGCGCCGCCTCGGTCGGGGCAATCCGGCCTGCGCTGCGCAGAAACAGCGCCGCCCCTAGGGCGCGTTCCAGATCGGTGATGCGTTTGCTGACAACCGATTTCGACAGGTTCAGCCGGGCCGAGGCGGCGGTGACGCTGCCCAGTTCCATGACGGCAAGGAAAGTCTCAATCTCATCCAGCGTGTAGCGCATGGCATGACCCTAGCGCCGCGCCCGGCGTTCGACAATCGCGAACGCGGGGTTGGCAAGGCCGGGCCTGCACAGGGGCGCCCGGGCCTGCCATCTTGGGGGCAGCAACGAAAGGGGGCCATCATGGACCTGACCGGAATTCACCACCTGACCGCAATCACCGCCGATGCGCCGGGCAATAACCGATTCTACACGCAGACCCTTGGCCTGAGACGGGTCAAGAAGACCGTCAATCAGGATGATACATCGGCCTATCACCTGTTCTTTGCCGATGGCGCGGGCAGCGCGGGCAGCGATCTGACCTTCTTCGACTGGCCGGTGGGGCCGGAACGGCGCGGCACCCGGTCGATCAGCCGCACCGGGCTGCGCGTCGATGCCGCAAGCCTTGATTACTGGGCTGCGCGGCTGCGCGAGCAGGGGCTGACCACCGGCGCGATTGCCGAAACCGATGGCCGCGCCAGCCTTGATTTCGAGGATCCCGAGGGCCAGCGCCTGCGGCTGACCGCCGATCAGCCCGGCCCCGCCCATCCGTGGGAGCGCAGCCCCGTTCCCGCCGAACACCAGATCCGCGGCCTTGGCCCGATCACGATTTCCGTGCCCGACCTTGCCCCCACGGCAGCCGTTCTGACCAAGGTGATGAACATGCGCGCTGCGCGGGCTTATGCCAGCCCCGACGGGCAGGGGCAGGTCCATGTCTTCGAAATGGGCACAGGCGGGCCTGCCGCCGAACTGCATGTCGCGGTGCAGCCGGGCCTGCCGGTCGCGCGGCAGGGGGCGGGCGCAGTGCATCACGTCGCTTTCCGCGTCCCCGACCGTGCCGCTCTGACCGAATGGACGCAGCGCGTCGGCGGCTTCCGGGTTCCGAACTCGGGTGAGGTGGAGCGGTATTACTTCCGCAGCCTTTATTTCCGTGAACCGGGCGGAAACCTGTTTGAACTGGCGACGGATGGCCCCGGCTTCGATGTTGATGAACCGTTTGAAACGATGGGCGAATCGCTGTCGCTACCGCCCTTCCTTGAACCGCGCCGCGCCGCGATCGAGGCGGGTCTGAAGCCCCTCGACTGAGAGCACGTCCCGCGCCACGATCATCCGAAAGAACAGGACCACCACCGGGGACACGCCCCGGTGGTTTCAGCACAGGAAAAACACCCATGACCAAGACCATCCTCGGCCTGTCCGGCAGCCTGCGCCGGGCCTCGTTCAACTCCGGGCTGCTGCGGGCGGCAGCGGATCTTGCCCCCGAGGGCGTGACGGTTCAGATCGGATCAATCCGCGATGTGCCGCTTTACGATGGCGATCTGGAAAAGGCCGAGGGCCTGCCCGCCGCCGTCACCCGGCTTCAGGCGCAGTTGCAGACGGCGGATGCGGTGCTGATGGTGACGCCGGAATATAACAACGGCATGCCCGGTGTGTTCAAGAACGCCATCGACTGGATGTCGCGCGGTCCGGGGTTGAAACTGTGGGTGGGCAAGCCCGTAGCAGTGATCGGCGCCTCACCGGGCGGGTTCGGCACGGTGCTGGCGCAGTCGCACTGGCTGCCGGTGCTGCGCACCTTGCGGGCCGCGCATTGGGGCGGCGGGCGGATGATGGTGGCGCGGGCAGGGGATCTCTTCGATGAGAATGGCACTCTGACCGATGCCGACAGCCGGGAAAAACTGGCCGAATTCCTGCGCGGTTTCGCCGGAAGCCTTTGACCGGCCCTCTGCCGGACGACAACAGGACAGGAAAACGCCCCCGACGCTATGATGGCGACGGGGGCGTTCTCGTCTTGCAGTGGCCTGCCGGTCAGATCCAGCCTGCCGCGATCTCGCGATCCGCCTCGGTCAACCCATGCCCGGCGGGCAGCAACCGGGCATCCAGCGCCGCACCGCCCTGCCGCAGACTGGCCTCCAGAGCCGGGGCCATGCGGGCAAAAGGATCCTGCGCCCCGGTCAACAGCAGCACCGAACTGCCCGCCAGATCAGCGGCAGGCGGTTTCTCCAGCGCCGCGATGCCGCGCAGAAGGATCGCGCGCCGCACCGTGCCCGGATGCAGCAGCATCATCGCCCCCAGAAGGTTTGCCCCGTTGGAATAGCCCAGAAAGGTCATCCGGTCCGCCTCCAGCCCATAACTGCGCAGGGCCCCGTCGACGAAACCGGCAAAGGCCGCAGCCTCGGCGCGGATATCGTCCTGATCATAGGTCACCGCATCGAAACGGCGGAACCAGCGGTTGATGCCCTCCTCGGTGGACCGGCCCCGCACCCCCAAAAGGGTTGCATGCGGTGCGATGGAATGGGCCAGCGGCATCAGGTCGGATTCGTTCCCGCCCGTGCCGTGCAGCAGGACAAGAACCGATCCATCGGGATCCTCGGGCCGATAAAGACGATGGATGAAGGGCAGATCGCGCATCGGTATCCTTTCCTCGCCCGGTCGGGCGAATTGCGGCAGCATGACGCGCAGTTCTGCTGCGCGCGCGGCCTCATGCGGGGGGAAGACCAGGGTCTGGCCCAGATTCTCCACGGTCTCGTCAATGGCAAAGCCCGGCCCGTCGGTCGCCTGTTCGATCAGGATACCGCCGGGTTCGCGGACATAAAGCGACAGGAAATAGCGCCGGTCATGCACTTCGGTAAGGCCCGGTGCGGTGCCAAGCGCGCGGCGTGTGGCGCGCAGGGTGTCCGCATCCGCCGCGCGGAAGGCGACATGGTCGATCATGCCGGTGCCGGGGATCGCGGGGAAAAACCCGGTCGCATCGCGCAGATCCACCGCATCCGCCCCCGAAACCATGCGCAGGGTGGCGCCTTCGCGCGCCCCTTCCCGATAGCCGAAACGCGCGACAAATTCGGCGCTGGCCCCCGGTTCGGCGGTCAGCAATGTCACCGCGCGCAACCGCGTCGGCGCGATCGGATCCGGCAGCGGCGCCGTGGCGGGCAGATCGACGCCCACCAGCTTGACGATGATCCCGTCAGGATCCTTCAGCCGCAGCACCGGTTCGCCGAATTCGCGCAAGGGCCCCTCGACCGGCACCTGCGCCGACAGCGCCCGGGCCAGCCAGTCGCCGATACTGGCAGGTGGCACGGCCAGCGCAATCTCGGATGGTTGGCCATGGCCGGTCCGCCCGCGCCCGCCCGCCTCCCAGACAAGGAAGCTGACCAATGATCCGGGGCTGGCCGCCGCATCGCCATAAAACAGATGCAACTGTTCCCCATCCGCGAAACCGGCGGTCTGCTTGACCAGCCGCAGCCCAAGGAAACCGGCATAGAAATCGACATTGGCCTGAACCCGTGCCGTGATCGCGGTGACGTGGTGAAGCCCGCCTGACATCTGAAACGCTGACATCTGCACCCTTGCCCTTTCCGCCGCAGCCCTTGTGGCGCGGCTTCCGGTCGGTAGGACCGGCCCGACCGAAATAGCCGCTGGTGTAGCCTGTCCCAAGCATCGGGCGGACGAAAGCCGTGTTCGAAAGCGCCGAACGGCACGAGGAGACAAAGCGGAAAAGATCCGGACCGGAAAGGCAGGGGCAGGCCATGTCAGGGCAGCAGGATATCCACCCAGACCGGATAATGGCGCGAGGCGCGGGCAAAGATCGCGGCCTCCTCGCTGCCATGGGGTGGCCAGAGGACCCCTGCCGCCTGCAGGTTCAGCCCGGCAGAGGGCAGGATATAATCCACCCGCAACCCGCCGATCCGGTCATAAAGCGCCGTGTCCAAAGCCGGATCGCCCTTGTGGGCCGGATCGGGCGGGCGGCCGCGCCACGCTGCGGCAGGCGCCCGGGGGGCAGGATCCTGCAGCGCCGGATGGGACAGCAGCGTGCTGATCGCCTGCCGCATCCCGTCACCATCCGCGGCATCCAGATTGGCATCCCCCAGCAGCACGAAGGGCGGATCGGGCGGCGCGAAGGGCAGCCGCCCCTCGATCAGATGCTGCCAGAAAATCGTCTCATCATGGTTGCGCGCGGCATTGCGCCGGATCGGCCCGTCAAAGACCGGTGGCGTGGCATGCCAGGCCAGCAATGTCAGTTCGCCGCCCCCCGGCAGGATCACCGGCACCGCCCAATGCCCGGTCGAGGACAGGCGCTGGATGCCGCCCCCCGGCCCGGCAGGCAGCAGGCTGCCGGGCAGGTCGCGCCACAGGAAGCCCGAAAAATCCTGCACCGGCCCCAGCGGCAGACGCGACAGCAGCGCCATGCCGCCCTGCCCCGCAAACCGCCCGAAGCCCTGCGCGTCGCGCGCGCCGCCGATCCTGCCATCGCCATCAAGGTCCAGCCCGGTCTGCACCCCGCGATTGGGCGCAAGGGCCAGACGATGAGGATAGGACAGCCCCGCCGCCTGCAACAGATCCGCCAGTGCCGTCAGCGCCAGCAACCCGTGGTCATAATCCAGATCGGTCAGCAGCAGGATGTCGGCATCCAGCCGCTGCAGCACCGCGACTGCGGCAAGGCTTTGCGCGTCTTGTCCCGAAAGCAGGTCGCGCAACAACAGCCCAGGTCCGTCGCGCGACAGATCCGCATGCCATGTCGCCACCCGCAATCTGTCGGCCATGCCCGGCAGTGGCGCGAAGAGACAGAAAAACACCAGCAGCCAGCGGCAGACCGCCCCGGGACAGATCAGGCGGAACCGGATCAAGCAGCACCGGATCAGGCAGGCAGATACCCCTCGGCCGGAACCTCCTGGCCGCGCGCGCGCATCTCGCGGATCATGCCCGCGATCCGCGCCATGGCGATGCCGCGCATGCAAAGCGAGGCAGGCAGAAAGGCCCATGCCGTCATCACCCAGACCAACGATTGCTGCGATGAAAGATCCAGCGCGCGCAGACCCGCACCACCGAATTTCAACACTGTCGGGATCAAGAATGGCAGCAGGAAGCCTAATACAAGGTTAATGCGCGCATCCCGCTCCAGCCGCGCCACCACATCGCCGCCGGCGGTCGGATCGAAGGTCGGAAGATTCACCCAGACATTGAAGGCACCGCTTTGCGTCGGCCAGCGATAGAGCCGCAGCAGCACCACGAAGATCGCAAGGGCTGCCAGCGAGATCATGAAGGCCGCCGCCGCCGCGTTGCGCACCGCGTCGGCCAGTTCAGGGCGCGCCGGATCGGCCAGAACCAGCCGCGCCAGACGCACCGGGCTGTAGGGGAAATCCAGCGCGCGGCCCATCAGGATGCCCAGAGCCTCGAACAGCAATCCAACGGTCGAGGGTTCCCCCGGACCCGGCTGCATCATCGACAGCACGAAGACGGTGGCCATCAGCATCATGAAGCGCACACGGTTATAGGGTGGCGCATCGCGGAACTCGACAAGGCCCGGATAGGTGGCGTTATATTCGACGAAGGTCAGAACGGCGAGAAACAGCGCGACAAGCGCCACCATCTGCCGCCCATCCATTCCGGTGCCCGGCAGGATGACCGAAGGCATGGCGACAAGCACCATGACCAGAAAGGCCCGCATCACTGCGCCCGGGAATCGCGAAAACACTGCTGTCTCACCCTCATAAGGGACGGACACGATACGATGCCGTGGCCTTGTTCCCATCCATGACCGCGCTTTACGGCGGATTGCCTCAATCTTGCCCAAATTCTGCCTTCTTTCAGATTCTGCTGCAATCACCGAGACAGAAAACCGGGAATATGTGTCCATTTCGCGGTAAATGTGTCGCTAGATTGCATCAAATCGGCGCAAAAAAAGAGGCCGCCTGGTCAGGACGGCCCCCGAAGGCAGGCTGTCAGAACTGTCAGATCCAGGGCCGTTGGCCACTGACGCGGGCCTCATAACTGTCGATAGAGGCTGCCTTTTCCATCGTCAGCCCGATATCGTCGAGCCCGTTCATCAGGCAATGCTTGCGGAAGGGGTCAAGCTCAAACCCGAAGCTTTGGCCGTCGGATGTGGTGACGGTCTGGTTTTCCAGATCGACCGTCATCCGCGCATTCGCCCCCTTGCGGGCGTCTTCCATCAGCACATCGACCACGTCCTGCGGCATCACGATGGGCAGGATGCCGTTCTTGAAGCAATTGCTGTAGAAGATATCGGCAAAGCTGGTCGAGATGACGCAGCGGATGCCGAAATCCAGAAGCGCCCAGGGCGCATGTTCGCGGCTTGAACCACAGCCGAAATTATCGCCCGCCACGATGATTTCCGACTGCCGGTAGGCGGGCTGGTTCAGCACGAAATCCGGTTTCTCGGATCCGTCCTGATTGTAACGCATCTCGTCAAACAGGTTCTTGCCAAGCCCGGAACGCTTGATCGTCTTCAGGAACTGCTTGGGGATGATCATGTCGGTGTCGATATTGACCAGCGCCATGGGGGCCGCGATGCCGGTCAGGGTGGTGAATTTATCCATGGGATGTCCTGAATGATGGGCCGGGGTCCGTTTGGCGCGCGCCGGGGCGCTGCCCCGGACCCCGGGATATTTGGAAACAGAAGAGGATCAGACCGTCTCGGCCATCATCTCACGCACATCGGTCAGATAGCCGGTCAGGGCCGCGGCCGCCGCCATGGCGGGGGACATAAGATGGGTGCGTCCGCCCCGGCCCTGACGGCCCTCGAAATTGCGGTTCGAGGTTGCGGCGCAACGCTCACCGGGGGCAAGCTGGTCGGGGTTCATCGCCAGACACATCGAGCAGCCCGCCAGACGCCATTCCATCCCGGCATCGAGGAAGATCTGCGCCAGACCCTCCTCCTCGGCCTGTGCGCGCACAAGGCCCGAGCCGGGGACGACCATGGCCCGCATCCCCGGGGCGATCTTCTTGCCCTTCAGAATGGCGGCGGCGGCGCGAAGATCCTCGATCCGGCCATTGGTGCAGGATCCGATGAAGACCGTGTCGATCTTGATATCGGTCAGTTTCATCCCCGGCGTCAGCCCCATATAGTCAAGGCTGCGTTGTGCCGCGCCAACCTTGCCGCCGGCGAAATCGGATGCGGCAGGCACGCTGCCGGTGATCGGCAGCACATCCTCGGGGCTGGTGCCCCAGGTCACGACGGGGGCGATATCCTCACCCTTCAGGGTGATGACCTTGTCGAAATGCGCGCCCTCATCCGTATAAAGGGTTTTCCAATAGGCCAGTGCGGCCTCCCATGCGGCACCTTTCGGAGCATGGGGGCGGCCCATCACATAGGCAAAGGTCTTTTCATCCGGCGCGATCAGACCGGCCCGCGCGCCACCCTCGATGGCCATGTTGCAGACGGTCATGCGGCCTTCCATCGACAATTCGCGGATCGCCTGACCGCAATATTCGATGACATAGCCGGTGCCGCCTGCCGTCCCGGTGGCGCCGATGACCGACAGGGTGATGTCCTTGGCCGTGACGCCCGGGCGCAAGGACCCGGTGATTTCGACCTTCAGGTTCTTCGATTTCTGCTGGATCAGCGTCTGGGTGGCCAGAACATGTTCAACTTCCGACGTGCCGATGCCATGGGCCAGCGCGCCGAAGGCGCCATGGGTGGCGGTATGGCTGTCACCGCAGACCACGGTCATGCCCGGCAGGGTCCAGCCCTGTTCGGGTCCGACGATATGCACGATACCCTGACGGATATCGGTCACCGGATAGTAATGGATGCCGAAGTCGCGGGCATTCTTGTCTAGCGCCGCGACCTGAATGCGGCTTTCCTCGGGCATCTGGTCGGGGTTTTCGCGCCCCGGCGTGGTGGGCACGTTATGGTCGGGCACCGCGATGGTCTTTTCAGGCGCGCGGACCGGACGGCCCGTCATGCGCAGACCTTCGAATGCCTGCGGGCTGGTGACCTCATGCACCAGATGGCGGTCAATATAGAGCAGGCAGGTGCCGTCCTCGGCCTGATGGACGACATGTTCATCCCAGATCTTGTCATAGAGGGTACGCGGAGCGGTCATGGCTCTCTCACTTTGTGATGGCTGGCTGCGGTAGGATTCGGAAAAGCGGCCGGGGCCGCAGGGCGCGAACCGTCAGAGACGCGCGAGAATCGTGCGGGTCATGCCGAAAAAGCGGGCCGGAAGCCGCGCATGATCGGTGATGTTGAAATAGATGAAGCCTCGCATGATGGTTTTATAGGCGGGTTTGCGCGATCAGGCAAGATTTGGCTTTGCCCCGGCGCAGGTCCGGAATGGGTGCCCGGACTGCGGGGCCAGAGCGCAGGGCCGCGATCAGAACGGCAGCGGCGCGGTGAAGGACAGCGCGGCATCCGTCCGGGGGTGGCGCAGGGCCAGCGTTTCGGCATGCAGCATCAGGCGCGGATGATCCATTGCGTCCCCGGTCGCATAAAGCGTGTCGCCCAGAATCGGATGGCCAAGCGCGGCCATATGCACGCGCAACTGATGGCTGCGCCCGGTCAGCGGGATCAGCCGCATTCGGGTTTCCTCCTGCCCGCGCGCGATCACCTGCCAGTCGGTCCGGGCCGGGCGGCCGGTTTCATGGTTCACATGCTGGCGGGGGCGGTTGGGCCAGTCCACGATCAGCGGCAGATCGACCCTGCCCTGATCCGGCCCCACAAGCCCGGCCAGCCGCGCGACATACTGCTTGTCGACCACGCGCTTTTCGAATTGCTGGCTGATTGCGCCCTGCGCGGATTTGTTGCGCGCAAAGACCATCACACCCGATGTATCCAGATCCAGCCGGTGGACCAGCAGGATCTCGGGCCAGACCGCGCGCAGCCGCGTGATCAGGCAATCGGCGCGATCCTCGCCCCGCCCGGGAACGGACAAAAGCCCCGCAGGCTTGTCCACGATCACGAAATCGCGGTCCTCATGGATCACCGACAGGGGCTGATCGGGGGGGCTGTAGACGAATTCAGTCATCGGCATTCACACCAGCACATGATCGGCGGCGCGCAGGCGGCGGGCCAGTTCGGCGATATGGGCCGGACCCACCTCACAGCACCCGCCGACGATGGTGGCCCCCATCGCGACCCAGTCCATCGCGAAGCGGGCGTAAAGATCGGGAGTCAGGTCATGGCGGGTTTCCAGCGCGCGCACTGTCGGGTTGGCCTCAAGAAAGGCGGGGGCGATATGGGAAAACCCGTTGGCATAGGCGCCGAAGGGCAGCCCGAAGCGCGCCACCTCGGCCAAGGCTGCCGCCATCGCCTCGGGGACCGAGCAATTGACCAGCACCGCCTGCGGGCGATAGCGCGCGACCAGTGGCGCAAGATCGGCCAGCGCCTCGCCCGAGCGCAGGCACGTGCCGTCACCATCCGCGACCGTCACCGAAAGCCAGACCGGCAGCCCCCCCGCTGCCGCCCCCTTCAGCGCCCCCTCCGATTGCAGGACCGAGGCCGAGGTCTCGATCAGGAACAGATCGACATGCGGGGCCAGCAGGCGGGCGATTTCGGCGAATTTCGGGGCGGCCTGATCCACGCTTTCGGCCAGATCGGCACGGTAACTGGCCCCGAGCGGCCCCAGCGACCCGGCGATGCGCCCCGACCCATGGGCATCACGCGCCGCAACCGCCTGCCGCAGCGCCGCCATGTGCAGCGTCTCGAACAGATGGTCACGGCCGAACTTCACCAGACGGTCGTGATGGATCGCATAGGTGTTCGTCGTGGCGACGGTCGCACCGGCGGCGAAGTAATCAGCATGGATCGCACGAACCAGATCGGGATGGTCCAGCATCACCTGCGTCGCCCAAAGCGGTGTCGGTTCATCCCCCGAACGGGCCAGAAGTTCCTGCCCCATGCCGCCATCCAGAAGCGTGATCTCTGCCATTGCCCGCGTCCCTTGCAACCATCCGCGTCCCTATAGCCGCAGCGGGCGCGCTTGCACAGGGACCCCGCGCCCGCTTGACCCCGGGCGCGGCATGGGGCCACTCTGCCCGGCACCGCACCCTGCCGAAAGCACCGCCTTGAAAATCGCCTATCTGGTCAACACCTATCCCCGCGCCTCGCAGACCTTCATCCGGCGCGAGATACAGGCGCTGGAGCGGCAGAGCATCACGCTGCACCGATTCGCCATGCGGTCGGACCGGGACAATCTGGTCGATGCGGCGGATCTGGCCGAGGATGCCCGGACCGAACATGTGCTGGAACTGGGCGCGGCGCGGCTGGGGATGTCGGCCCTTGGCTGGATGCTGCGCCATCCGGGGCGGACATGGGCCGCGCTGCGGCTGGCGCTGGACTGCGGCACGCAGGGGGCCGGGGGCGTGGCGGGCACCGGCGGGCGGCTGCGCCATCTGATCTATCTGGCCGAGGCCGCCCATGTCGCGCGGCGCTGTCGGGATCTGGGGATCACGCATCTGCATGCGCATTTCGGCACGAATTCGACCACGGTCGCGATGCTGGCCCATGCCCTGGGCGGGCCGCGCTACAGTTTCACCACCCATGGCCCCGAGGAATTCGACGCGCCCCATGCGCATTCGCTGGGGGAAAAGCTGCGCCATGCCGCCTTTGCCGTCGCGATCAGCAGTTTCGGGCGCAGCCAGTTGTGCCGTCAGGCAGCCTTTGCCGACTGGCCGCGCATCCATGTCGTGCATTGCGGGATCGAGCCCGCGCGCTTTGCGACCCCCGCCCCGCTGCCCCCGGGCGGGCCGCATCTGGTGGCCATCGGGCGGCTGGCCGAACAGAAGGGATTTCCGCTGCTGATTGCCGCTATGGCCGAGGCCGCGCGCGATTTGCCCGGCTTGCGGCTGACCATTCTGGGCGACGGCCCGCTGCGCCGAGAACTGGAGACGGCCATTGCAGCGCAGGGATTGCAGGCGGTGGTCCATCTGGCAGGCTGGGCCGATGAGAAGGGCGTGCGCGCCGCCCTTGCCGCGGCACAGGCGCTGATCCTGCCCTCCTTTGCCGAAGGACTGCCCGTGGTCGTGATGGAGGCGATGGCAGCGGGACGCCCGGTGATTGCCACCGCCATTGCGGGCCTGCCCGAACTTGTGCGCGAGGGGCGCGAGGGCTGGCTGGTGCCTGCGGGGGATGCGGGCGCGCTGGCCCGCGCGATCCGTGATCTGGCCGCCACCCCACCCGAACGGCTGGCAGGAATGGGTGTTGCGGCGCGGGACCGCGTTCTGGCGCGCCATGACATCAACCGCGAGGCCACGCGTCTGGCCGCCCTGTTTGCCGGGGTGGCGCAGGACGGGACCATGCAAAACGGCTGAGCGGCATCGCAACCGAAACCGGGCAAGGGGGGCTGTCTGCCCCCCTCGGCCCTGACGAGCCCACCCCCGAAGGTATTTCGGCCAGGATGAAGCGGATGTCAGTGATTAAGGCCGCTGCCTCCGGCGACGGTCAGGTTATACGGCGTGCCGCCAATCCCGATCCGCCCCGTCTCGGCCAGTGTTTCGGTGGAGATGCGGCGCAGCAGCCCGGCAGCGGGATCAGTCAGCAGGATCTCATCCCCGGCCATGGCAAGACGCGGGCGGGGGTCATTCCAGTGACCTTCCATCGAATAGGGCTGCGTGACGGGTGCGCTTTGCGTGATCCGGGCCGCAAGCAGGTCGATGCGGTGCAGCGTGCCGTCCTCGGTCAGGACATAGCCATGGGCGGGGCGGGCCGGATCCAGCACGAAATCGACACGCCGGAAGGGCAGCGCGAAATGGCGGAAATGCGGGGCATCGGCAGGATCAACGACCACAAGGCCATCAGCACCGTAATTGCCCAGAAACAACTGCATCCCCGTCGATCCCAGCAGGGTTCCCGTTGTCACGCCCTGTGGCAGATCGGCCGGATAGTCCAGCATCCGGAAATGGACCGCATCCTGCTGCAGGGTGGCCGTCAGAACCCCGTCCCGGCAGCCCGCCGCCAGATAGGCGCCGGAAAAAGCCTCGCCATGGATGGCGGTGCAGGGGGTCAGATCCCCCGCAGGCTGTCCCTCGGCGGTGAAGGCCTGCAGCCCCAGACGCGGCGGCGCGGCATCGCCTTCAACCGCCTCTTCTGATGCGACGGTCGACAGCCAATTCCGCCCCAGCGGTGCGACAAAGCCGTGATGCGCGCGCGCTTGCGGGAAACGGTCGGGCGCAACCGCACCCTCTGCCAGACGATGCGCGTCAAGGATCTCGGCATAGCCGCCGCGATCATAATTGATGACCACCTTGCCGTCATGATCGACCAGATGGAACGGCCGTGGCCCGGTCAGCATGGTGCTGATGGCTGCGGGATCGGTGATTTCGATATCGGCATGATCGCCGTGATCGTGAAACGCGATGCCACTGCGGAAGAACTGCACCGTGTCACTGTCCGACTGCACGGCGGCGACCACGGCGCCCCAGGCAACGGTGTAAAGTTTCGCCTGTCCCGTCGTCTCAAAGCTCCAGCGCCCGCCGGTGTCGCCTTCGGCATCGGTCCCGCCCTCTTTCGGCAGGTCGATCACGGTCACGCGCGGCGCAACATGATCGCCGATGAAGACGCGGTAAAGCGTGACATCTTCTGACGCGGGATCATCGGCCCTAGCGGGTATGGCAGTGAACTGGGCCGCGATCAGGGCGGCGACTCCGACCCCTGCGAAATATCTCATCCTGTCTTTCTCCTTGGTTGCGGAGTGCCGGAACCACCGGGCGGTCCGGCACCGTGCCGGTCTGGCTGGCTGGCTGGCACGGTCGCGTTCCGGACGGCATATCCGTCGATTCAAAAATGGTATGTTATTACATTATACTTGGGAATGACAAGAGAGGCCGGAACGGATAAGCCGGTTTTGCCGACATCAGCGCATGGACCTGCCTGACCGGAAGGGTCGCGGGCCGCTGCACCGGGGGGAGTTTGAAAAAGTCAGTTCCGGGACTTCAGCGCCTTGCGGTCGATCTTCGACCGGTGGCGGCGGTCCATCGGCATCCGGGCAAGGGGGATCACCGCGTCAATTCCAAGGGCATGGGCGCGGTCCTGCCAGTCGGGCAGATGGGTGGTTTCCCCTTCAATATAAAGGCAGGCCTGCCCCGCCCGCCCGATCAATGCGGCCTGCACCACCCCCGGCCATTGCCGCGCGGCAAGCTCCAGTGGAAACGGATGGGTCAGGCAGCCCGCGATCCGCACCTCGTCCCCCTTGCGCCCCAGCAGCCAGAGCCGCCCCTGCGCATCCAGCCGCCCCGCATCGCCGGTCCGGTGCCAGATCACGCCACCCTCGCGGATCTTGGTTCCGGCATCCTGCGCGGGGTCCAGATAGCCGCGGTTCACATGATCGCCCGCAACCTGAATCTCGTCCTCCTGCAGACGCAGGCCGAGGGCCGCAACCGGATGACCGACCAGCAGCCCACCCCCGCCCTGCATCTCGGCCCGGTCCGCCGGGGTGATCGACACTGCGTCAAGATGGGCAATCGGTTCTGCCTCGGTCGAGCCATAGACGCAGGTCACGCGCAGATCGGGCGCGACGCGGTTCAGCGCCTCCAGCAGACCGGGAAAGACCGGCCCGCCGCCGGTGAACAGATGCCGCAGCCCCGTCGCCCCACCGGCACGGGCAAGTGTGCGGCACAGGGCGGGCGGCAGCAGGGCACGGGTGGCGCGCCGCGTCTCGATCCATTTTCGCAAGGCACCGGGGCGCAACCGGTCCAGCCGCGACATCCGCCAGGAAGGCAGGACTGAACTGCGCCCACTGGCAATGTTGATCAGCACGAAAACCGGAAAGGCGACCAGATCGCGTTCCTCCCTGTCGCTGTCCAGCATAGGGGCGATGGCGCGGTGCTGCGCCGCCAGAAAATCATGGCTGCGCGGAATGGCCTTGGGTGCCCCTCCGGTGCCCGAGGTGAAGGAGATCAGCGCGATATCGGCTCCGGAGGGGGGCGGCAGCGCGGCATCGGTCGCGCTTCGGGCCACTGCACTATTGCGGGACGGACGCAGATGGGTCAGCGGCCACAGCGCGGGCAGCAGGTATTTCAGCAATCCGTAAGCACCCGAACTGCAAAAGGCGCGGGGACGCGTCACCCTTGCGGCATGGCGCAGCCCGGCAAGGCCCATGGCCGGTTCCGGCAGCACCACGGTTGCCCCCAGCGACCAGAGTGCCGCCAGTGCTGCATAAAGATCGGCATCCAGCCGCATCGCCAGCAGCACCCGGTCGCCGGGGCCGATGCCCTGCCGCTGCCAGTCCGCCGCCATCCGGACCGCCCTTGCCTGCAGCGCAGCGAAAGTGACATCGCGCCCCCGGCCGTCGATCAGCGCAATCCGGTCGGGATGCCGCGCCACGGCGGCGGCAAAGTCGCGCAGCAGGTCAGACATCCAGAGGCAGGCCCATCAGCGCGTAACGGCGAAAGACATCCGCCCCCTCGCGCCGGCTGCGCTCGGCCGAGATGTTGTCGTCATGGATCAGCGCATGGATCACCGTCTCAAACCCCATCGCCCGCGCGGTTTTGTGGCAGGCATGGATCAGATGCCGCCCCGCCCCGCGTTCCAGACTGGCATAGGTTTTCAGGATCACGGTCTTTGTCTTCGGCCCTTCGACAAGGTTCGGGATCGCGAACAGATACCCGGCAAGGCTGCCATCGGGACGCCGGGCCAGCAGGATCAGATCCGGCGTCATCATCGGCATGACCGGACGATACATCGCCAGAAAGGCCGCCTCATCAATCGGGGTGTAAAAGGCATTCCCGGCAAAGGCGGCACAGGACAGGGCAAAGACCTCGCGGAACAGATCCTCGGGCGCGGCGCCGTCCCATGCGGTGATGCGGAACCGCGCATCGGCGGGGGGCGGGGGCGGGTCCTCGCCGGTCAGCGCCATCCGGGCCGAAAAGTAATGCGCCACGGGCCGGAACCCGGCATCGGCAAAGATCGCGGGTTCTTCGGGGCGGTTTGACGGTTCCAGCAGGAAGGGCTTCGATCCGTCGCTTTCACTGACAAAACGGTAGCTGTGCCATGTATCCCCCGCCATCGGCCCCAGCACGCGGTCGCGCCCCGCCGCGCGGATCCGCGCCAACGCATCGCCCAGCAGTGCCGCCCCCGCCTGTGGATCCCGAAAGGCCACATCGCCGATGGTCGCGGCCTGCACGCCGTCCCAGACCGGGCCATCAAGATGGATCGTCAGGCTGGCGCCTTCGGCTTTCAGGGTTTCGCGTGTCACGGGATCGCTCCGGATAAGGCAAGGCCACCCTCTGTTCCGGCAAGAGCAAACAGATAATGGCCAAGTGGAAGGATGATTGAAAGGAAGGTCAGCTTCAACACCCGGTCCTGCCGGAACAGATCCGGTCGGATGATCCCCGCCAGCCCGGGCAGCGCCAGACACAGCAGCGCCAGTGGCCAAAGCGGCTCGGCCCAATGTGTCGCGGGCGGGTTCAGCCTTGTCACGACCTCGCGCAGCCCAAACAGCAGCGCCGCGACCAGTGGCAGCCAGACCACCTTCCGGTCAGGGATCATGGCCAGCGTGGCAAGGCCCATGACCAGCCCCATCGCCGTCAGCCCGTAGAACTGCACCGCGTTCCACCCGGTCGCATTGCCCAGGGCCAGCCAGCCGAAGCTGAACAGCGCCAGCGCCGCCACCACGTCCAGATCGCCGTAACGGTCGCTGTCGGGATTGCGCCGCCGTGCCCAGACATGGGCCAGAAGCGCCAACACCGGCAGAACCGCATTCTGCACCTCGACCACGGCAAGGATCATGAAGACCGCCACGACATAGACCCGCGCCGCATGGGCCGTCAGCCCGACCTGCGGCCCCAGCAGCCGGAAGCCAAGGATCGCGGACCAGAAGGCGACCAGCAGGCCCAGCAATTCGCCCGGTCCGCTTTGACTGTGGACCGACAGGAAGACGAACAGCCCCAGCGGCAGGAACAGGTTATCAAAGCCGCGCCAGCTTTGCGCCTCGACCAGTGCGCCGAAAGCGGCGGTCATCAGGGCCAGCGCCAGAATGCTGGCGGGCGGCAGATCGGACAGGAACATCAGGCAGATCAACGCGATCAGCAGCGTGACGGTGAAGAAAACCACCGTCCCCTCGATGCTTTTCTCACCCTCCTCGACCCGGAAACGCCGCGTGCCATAGGCGGTGCCCGCAAGGGCGGCGGCGGCATCGGCAAGGGTCAGCACGGCGATGGGAAGCACATAGAAAAGCGCCACGCCATCGGCCAGAAAGAAGCAAAGCCCGACCGCAAGCGCCAGCAGGAAATCCCCGTAGGACCGGCGTTCTACCCCGTGCAGCGCCTGCCCCATCGTGCCGGAAATCTGCGGAATGCGCAGCGCGACCATCACCGCCAGCGCCCCTCCAATCAGCAGATAGACCGGCCAGCGGTCGGGAAACAGCCATGGCAGGCACAGCGCATAAAGGCCCGTCGCCACATGCACCAGCTTGCGCTGCACCTCAGGCGCCAGCGCGGCATGGCGCGCGATCAGCCGCACAAGCGCGATCATCCCCGTCAGAACCGCGACCGAGCCTGCGGCCAGCGCGACCTGCAGGGCGATGCTCAACCCCTGACCTCCTCGATCACGAAATCGGAATAGAAGAATGCCTTGTCCTCGGCCTTCAGCCGGTCCTCCTCGGCGCGCTGACGGATCACGCGCTCCGCAAATTCCGGCGGCACGCGGCGCGGCGCCATCATGTTCCAATAGACCAGCCGCGCCACGGGTGATGCCGCCGCAAGGATGCTGCCATAGACCTGTGCAAAGACCGGGGGGGACATGTATTCGAAAATGTCCGACAGGTTGAAACCGTCAGCCTTTTCCCCGGTCGAGACGAACGCCTCAAGCGATCCCGGGCGGATATCCAGCCGGTCCAGCCTTGCGCGGATCGTGTCGAAATGCTCGGCCCGCCAGGACATCGGCAGGGCGCTGCCATGCGTGCCTTTCAGGATCCAGTGCAGATAGGGGTTCTGCGCGGGATCGGTATCCACCGCCGCATGGCGGATGCGGCGTGCGACATGGGCGGCGGGACTGCCCTCGACATGGTCGAAAAACGCCTTGTCGCGCCCCATGCGCCCCATCACGAAGCGTGAAAAGAACAGGTTCAGCAGCAACCGCCAGCGCCAGCTGTTGAACCGCCGGTCATGGAAGTCCTGCCGCCCGGCCCGGTCGCGAGGGACGAAAACATCGTCGATCAGCGCACGCGAATGCACGAAGGGCAGCAACCGGGTGCGGAAGAAGCGGAAATACCGCTCAAACTTGCCAACACCACCAGCACCATAGTGCGCGACCTCATCCGACAGGGCCGACCAGAAGGCGCGGGTTTCCGCGTCCAGCCCTGAAATGGCCCGGTCCAGCAAGACGGCACGCCGGTCAGACGGGCGCGCGCCCATCAGTTCCAGAAATTCGGGATGCGTCAGTTGCGTAAAGGCCCCGATGCGCAGCCGCAGGCAGGCGATCTGCGCAGGCGAAAGGTCCACCGCCACCACCCGCGCCGGGTCCAGCAGCAGCAGGGCCAGTGCATTGTCCCCCGCCGCACAGATCGAGACCAGCGTGCCACCGGCACAATCGCCCAGACCCTGGGTCAGGATATCGGCATCCTCCCAGGCCTGGGCATAGCGGATATGGTCAAAGGCGGCCCGCGTCTCGATCTCCGAACGTGCCCTGATTTCAGGCTGCATCGTCATGCCGCGTCACCTCACCCGTTGCGCCATCGACCGTCACCGTCTCCCCATCGGCAATCCATTGCGTCGCGCCTTTCAGCCCGACGACGCAGGGGATACCGAGTTCCCGCGCGACAATGGCCGAATGGGACAGCAGCGATCCCCGTTCAACCACGATGGCCGAGGCATTGGAAAACACCGCGATCCAGCCCGGATCGGTATGGCGGGCAACAAGGATTTCCCCTGCCGCCAGCGATTGCGTCCGGGGGTCGCTGATCACGCGGGCTGTGGCGGTCACGCGGCCCGCCGAACAGCCCGTCGCGCGGCGGATCAGGGCCGCGTCACGGGTCAGCGCGACCTCGGCCCAGACCGGGGCAATGGCGGGGCCATAAACCGTGATCCGCTCGGGCGGGTCGGGGCGCTTTGCGGCCTCGTCCGCCTCAGCCTTGCGCAGCGCGACAAGCGGTTTCAGATCGGCGCTCAGCCCGAAGCCCTCAACCGCTCCCAGAACCTCGGCCGTGGTCAGGTGGAACACGTCGCGCGGATGATCCAGCAGCCCCCGCGCCGTGAATTCGCGCCCCAGGGCAAGAAACACCCGCCGCGCATGGCCAAAGATCCGCGTACGTTCAAAGCGCAGGTTTTCGCGGTCGCGCACCCGGTTCTTGGTCCAGCCGATCACCGCCCGGACGAAGAAACGCCTGGCCGGATTGGGAAATAGCCCCCGCCAGTCGGGCGTCTCGCCGCCATGGGCCGGGCCACCGCCACGCCGCGCGCTGGCGACAATCGCGGCCAGCAGGCTGGCGGGATCGTCCCGCAGGGTCAGGCTTTCCAGTTTCAATTCCTCGGTGCAGCGGTCGCCGAAGCGGGCCAGATAATCCTCTACCTCGCGCTGCAGGTCGGGATGACCCAGCAGCGCCGCCATGCCCTGTTCGGCCAGCGCATCCTCCAGCCCCGCCGCGCGCAGCATCTGCCCCATGCGGGCGATCCGTTGCGCAGGCTCGGCAGACACGATGTCACCCTGCCCGATCATCACATCGTTATGCAGGATCAGACCCCGCTCTCCCAGCCAGCGCTGCAGCAGGTTGCGCGAGGCACCAAAAGAGATCATGCACAGGAAATCATTGACCAGCGGCGCGTCCCAGCGATCCAGCAGGGTGCTTTCAAGAAAGCGGTATTCCGCCACCAGCGCGCCCGGCCCGGCCGTTTCAACATTGAAACCGCTGTCCAGCGCGCGGTCCAGCCGCTGCAGGAACCGCCGCCGCGTGCGGGGCAGCAGCAGCGTCTGCCAGACCACCCCCGCCCCGGCCCGCAGCAGCCGCAGATATTCGATCAGCCGCGCCAGCCCCCTGGCAGGCGGGGTTGCGATCCGGTCTGTCACCTCTGCGGGCAGCGGCATGTCCAGACCCATCATGGTTTCCATATGCGTCCGGTTGAGCGAGAAACCCGGCAGCAGCGCCAGCGCCCGATACCAGTTGACCAGATTGTAATAGACCCGGCCATCGACCCGGCCCAGCATATTGCCGAAGATCGCGGAATTGGCGGTGATGGTGTCCTGCGACACGCCCAGAAGCGACAGAAAGGCCCGGTAGACTCGGGTATAGACATGCACCGCAAAGGAATAGGTCAGCGGGCTGACGACCCCCGGATAGCTTTCGACAATATTGGAATTGTCAAAGACCGTTACCTGATCGTCAGGATTGGCGGCAGGCAGCAGCGTGGTGGTGATCGGGCGCGATTGCAGGATATGCAGGCCTGAGGCGTCCAGCGCCCATTCGATATCCTGCGGCGCGCCGAATTCGGCCTCGGCCCGGCGGGCCAGAACGGCGATCCGCCGCGCTTCATCAACGGTCAGGACGGCAGGCAGGGCCGCGCAGACCGCTGTATCGGCGATCACATGCCAGTCCTCGCCATCCTCCTCACCCGAAACCAGCCGGTCGCCCAGCCCGGCAATGGCCGAAATCACAACCCGGTCACGCCGCCCCGAAACGGGATCGGCGGAAAAGGCGACGCCTGCCGCCCGGGCCGCGATCATGCGCTGCACGATCACCGCAGGCCCCTCGGCCGCAGCGCCGGTTTTCAGGGCGCGATATGTGGCGACGGTTTCGGAAAACCCCGACTGCCAGACCTGCCTTGCGGCGTCGGCCACCCCGTCGGCGGGCACATTCAGCAGCGTGTCGAACTGGCCTGCATGGCTGTGCTCGGCCCCGTCCTCCTGCCGGGCGGAACTGCGCACAGCATAGGGGCCGGGGCCCAGTGCCGCCAGTGCCGCCTCAAGCCCCGCAAAGGGCGCGTCACTTTCAAAGGCCCGTGCCGGGATCACGAAAAACCCGGGCGGCGCGAAACCGGCCTTTGCCAGCCGGTGCAGGGCTGCCGCCTTGCCGCCCACATCGGAAACCGTTGCCGCGCGCTCCTGCGCGATGATGAAACCCATCAGAACATCCTTGTCAGCAGCGGGGCAAAGCCCGCCAGCGCATAGCACAGAAAGATCCAGAGCCCGGCCAGAAGGTCCACCCGTTTCGCGCTGGCAGGATCGGGGCGGGCCGCATAGCGCCGCGCGGCGATCAGACAGGTCACCGCGCCCGCGACCCCCAGCGGCAGCACCAGCCGGAAGGCGCCCGTCAATCCGGCCACCGCCAGCAGCAAAGCCAGCGAGACAAGCACAGCGGCAGCCCAGATCCGGGCCGCCCTTGCCGCGCCCCAAAGCCGCGAATAACTGTCGACACCCACGATTTCCTGTTCCGGTGCCCAGCATTTGCGCCCGACCTCAAGCACGCAGCCATTGACGAAGGACAGCGCCAGAAACAGCGCCAGCCCCGGCGCAGGGCCGCCGCCCGGCATCCATTCCACGCCGGTCAGCAAAAGGTCGATCAGCGGCATGATCGCCATATGGCTGAGAAGATAAAGAACCGGCCGCGCCTTCAGCCATTCGGGCGCGCCGAATTCCGCCGTCATCAGCGCCAGCCACAGCCAGACCAGCGCCAGCACCCATAAAAGCGGCGGATGCCAGAGCCAGACCGCCCCCGCCGCCAGCGGCAGGCTGGCCAACCCCAGCCCCAACACCGCCCGCAGGGAAATCAGCCCGCGCGGGATCGGGCGGTCGGGGCGATAGCAGCGGTCATCCTCCAGATCCTTCCATTCGTCACAGACGCGCATCTGGAAAAACAGCAGCATTGCCACCGCGAACCCCGCCGCAAAACCGCCCCAGCCGGGCAGCGGACGGCCCGCCAGCTCTGCCGAAACCGCAATGCTGGCCGCCGAAAACACCGCCAGCAGCGGCGCGGTCCGCGCCAGCGGAAAGCGTTCTTTCTGATAGATCCAGAGCGCGCGCAGCGTCATCTGTGCCGCGCCAGCGATTCATGGGCGCGGGTGAAATGCCCCGCCGCGATGGCCGCCACGATCGAGATTTCGCCGCAAAGGCAGGTCGCAGCCACCACCTCGGCCAGCGCCGCGCCATGGCCCGCGCCTTTCAGGCCAAGGATATTCAGCCCCGCCGACTGGCTGGGCAGGCCGGTGCCGCCCCCGACCGACCCGACAAGGATATTGGGCATGGTCACGCTGCAGAACAGATCCACCCCCCGCGCCTCCATCCGCGTGACACCCATGGCACTTTCGGCAACGCAGGCGGCATCCTGTCCGGTCGCGATATAGACCGCCGCCAGCCCATTGGCGAAATGCGCCTGTGCGCCCAGTTGCCCCGACAGCAGCGAGCCCAGATTGGCGACCTGCCCATAGGCCAGCATCGCCGGAACCGTGGTGCCCAGAACCCGCTCCACCACCTCGGCCTTTAGGACCACCGAGGCGCTGACCTTGCGCCCCCGCCCGGTGACCATGCCCAGCGAGGACGCCTTCTTGTCGCCCGAGAAATTGCCCTCGATATACCAGGCGCGCAGGGGCACCGGACAGCGGGCGGCGATCTCTTCGCACATCGCATTGGTCGCAATCGTCACCATGTTCTGCCCGGCCGCATCGCCGGTCGTGTATCGGCAGATCAGGAAGACGATATTGGTGTCGATCACCGGCTCGACCGAGACCATGCGCCCGTGCCGTGTCGTCGCTTCGGCGGCGGCCTTCAGCGTCTCGATCTCGCGCACCACCCATTCCACGAACAGTCCCGCATCCAGCAGGCTGTCCAGCACGAAGGCGGGTGTGCGGATCACCCCTTCATAAAGCATTGCCGTGTTGATCCCGCCCGACCGGGTGGCGGCCAGCGCGCCGCGCGCGTAGGAGGCGACAAGCGCGGCCTCGGTCGTGGCCATCGGCACATGGAAATCGCCATGCGCGTTCAGCCCGTTGATCCGCAGGGGGCCGATGATGCCGACGGGCAGTTTTACCGTGCCGATGAAGTTTTCGATATTGGCGTTGTAGCGCCCCGGATCCTGCAGCGTCAGCGGATCGGCCAATGCCGCCTGATCCTCGGGGCCTGCGCTGCCCTTCAGCCGTTCCCAATAGCGCGCGATGCTTTCGGCACTGGCCTTGCGCACCGGGCGCAGCGTCGTGAACTGCGCGTCACTGGGCAGCATGCGGTCCTGCAAGGGCGCCTGCCGGAACCGGGCCCGGATGCGGTGCAGCATCTCTTTGACATGGGACGGGATGGGCATCTAGGATTCACCTGATCGAACTGTCACTTGTCACTCTCGTCCTGGTCCGGTCCGGTGTAAACCAGTTCAATCGACGGATCCATATGGCCTCTCCCCTCAAACACCGCTGGAGCATCGGACACAACTACCTGACCGGAATCACTTTCGGCGCATGGTGCCGCCTGTTGTGGCAGAACGGCTTTGCGATTTCCCCTGTCTATCTGCATCGCGCGGCGGCGATCACGCTGGCCAGCCTGTCGAATTCCGTTCTTGCGGGGGTCGAGCATCTGCGCTTTGCCCGCCGCATCGACGCGGTCGAAATCACCCGGCCGCCGCTGTTCATCCTTGGCCATTGGCGCAGCGGCACGACGCTGCTGCATGAATTGCTGGCGCAGGACGATGTGCAGTTCCAGACGCCGAACACCTATCAGGTGGTGAACCCCCATACATTCCTGACGACCGAGAATTTCACGACGCGGATGTTTCCGTGGCTGGTGCCGCCGCGCCGCCCGATGGACAATATGGCGCTGTCCTTCACCTCACCGCAGGAGGATGAATTCGCGCCGCTTCTGATGACGCTGACCTCGCTTTATCTGGGTATGAGCTTTCCACGCCGCGCCGCGCATTATGAACGCTACCTGACCTTCCAGGACGTTGACCGGGCCGAGGTGGAGGCGTGGAAGGCCGCCTTTCTGCGGTTCTGCCGGAAGATCACCCTGCACAGCCCGCGCGCAGTGCTGCTGAAATCACCGCCCCATACAGCGCGGATCCGCACGATCCTTGAGATGTTTCCCGATGCGCGCTTTGTCCATATCCACCGCAACCCCTATGACGTGTTTCAGTCGCAGCGGCATTTCTTCGATACGGCGGGCTGGTATACCTATCTGCAACGCCCCGACCTTGCCGCGCTGGATGAGGCGATCCTGACCCGGCACGAGGCGATGTATGACGCCTATTATGCGGATCTGCCCCTGATCCCGCCGGGGCACCTGCATGAGATCCGCTTTGACCAGCTAGAGGCGGATCCGGTGGCCGGGATTGCCGGAGTCTATCAGGCGCTCTCGCTGCCCGGATTCGCTGGGTTCGAACCCCGGTTGCGCGCCTATGTCGCCACGCTGAAGGGCTATCGCAAGAACAGCTTTGCCCCGCTGGACGCGACCACGCGCGCACGGGTGGCCGAACGCTGGGCGCGCAGTTTTTCCAAGGGGAATTACCCGACATGACCCGCGCGCCGGGGCCGAAGGGCGGGCTGATCCTGGGATCGCTGCCCGCCTTCAAGGCCGATCCTTTGGCGTTTCTGGCGCAGGGTCTGCGCGATCATGGCCCGGTCTTCCGTTTTCGCATGGGGCCATTCACCGCCCATCTGGTCAATGCGCCGGACCATATCGACCATGTCCTGTCACGCAATGCGCGCGGCTATGACAAGGCGACGCGCAGTGCGGACCGTATTGCCGCCACCACGGGGAACAGCCTGCTGTCGCCCGATCCGGAGCACTGGACGCGGCATCGGCAGGTTATCCAGCCCGCCTTTCAGCCGCGCCGTTTCGACGGGACCATAGCCCCGGCCATCGACGCGCTGCTGCTGCCGGCAATGCAGGACTGGCTGCGGTCGGGCAGGGTCGATATCGTCGCGGAAATGATGCGCATCGTCATCGGCGCGGCCATCCGTATCCTGTTCTCGGCAGAGATCGAGGCCCGCAGGATCAGTGATCCGCTGGAGGTTCTGCTGGCCGATACCTGGCGTCGGATCGAAGCCCCCTTTGACCTGTCGCAACTGTCGCGCCATCTGCACCGGCGGACCTTCAGGCGCGCAGTCGGCCAGATCGACGCGATCGTACTCGGCCTGATCGCTGCGCGTCGCGCCATGGCGGCGCCGCCCGATGATGTGTTGACGCGCCTTGTCGCGGCCCGGAGCGCGGAGACCGGGGCGGGGCTGACGGATCGCGAATTGCGCGATGCCACCGTGACGCTGCTGCTGGCCGGGCACGAAACGACCGCGAATGCGCTGGCCCGCGCCTTCATCCATGCGGCGGGCGGGCATGAAACCGCACCCCCCGCGCAGATCTTTGCCGAGGCGATGCGGCTTTACCCCTCGATCTGGGTGATTGAGCGGCGCGCCCGCGTGGCAGACCGGATCGGCGACTTCGACATTCCGGCAGGCAGTTCGGTGCTGATCTCGCCATGGCTGCTGCATCGCGACCCCCGGCTCTGGCCTGATCCGGAACGGTTCGACCCCTCACGGTTTTCCGCCGATACGCCCCCGCCGCGCCGCGCCTACATGCCCTTCGGCCTGGGGCAGCATCGCTGCGTGGGCCTGCATCTGGCGCAGGGCATCGCCGAACATATCCTTGCGACCGTGTTCGACCGGCTTCGCCTGCGCCTGCTGCCGGGGCAGGATCTGCGCCCCCGGCCCGGCATCACCCTGCGTCATGCCGTCCCTGTCATGATGGAGGTGACGCGCCGGGGCTGAGCCGGGCCGGACACGCCCGGCAGTTGAGGCTTGCGCCACTGCCGGGATGCCCCAATGCCTGATCCGTCGGTTTCCGCAAGGAATCAAAAGGGAATCCAGCGCATCCCCGGATGCGAAACGGAACTGCTCCCGCAACTGTAAGCGGCGAGCGCGATCCAAAAGTCCACTGGGCAGCATGCCCGGGAAGGCCGGACCCGCGTGATGACCCGCCAGTCAGGAGACCTGCCGACGTTGTTCCACCAGACCGGGCGGGGTGTCCGGGGAAGGACGCGGCATGACCTCTGCAAGGCCCGACAGCCGGCAACCGGACCCATTTCATCCTTTCCAACGGGCCTTTCCGTCCGGTGAGCAATCTTGACTCATCGGAGAGCACAATCATGACGACCAGACTGATCCTCGCGGCTGCCGCCTTGCTGGCGGCCCCCGCCCATGCCACGGATTACCCCCTGACCATCGAGAATTGCGACCAGTCGCTGGTCTTTGACGCAGCGCCCGCGCGCGTTGTCACCATCGGCCAGTCGACCACCGAAATGCTCTGTGCGCGCAGGCTGGCGGACCGGATGCAGGGCACCTCGGTCTGGTTCAATGAGATCCTGCCCGAATTTGCCGAAACCAATGCCGGTATCGAACGGCTGGCCGACAACCATCCGGGGTTTGAGGCCGTGATGGGCAAGCAGCCGGAACTGGTCACGACACAGTTCGAATTCCACCTCGGCGCAAAGGGCGTTGTCGGCACCCGCGAACAGTTCAATGAAATCGGAACGCAGGTCTATGCGATGCCCGCCGATTGCGTGGACAAGGACAATATGGTGGGCGGCGATGGCGAGCGCATGCAGGAATTCTCGATCACGCTGATGTATCAGGCCCTGCGGGAACTGGCGCAGATCTTCGATGTCGAGGAGCGCAGCAACGCCCTTGAGGCCGAAATGCGCGACCGGGTCGACACGGCGGCAAACCTCGCCCGCGACCTTGGCGCCGAGGGCAAGACGGCGGTCGTCTGGTTTTCCAGCCCCGATATCGCACTGGACCCCTTCGTGGCCGGGCAGAACGGCATCGCGGGTTTCGTGCTGAAAACGCTCGGGCTGCACAATGTCATCGACTCGGCCGAAGAATGGCCCTCGATCGGCTGGGAAACCATCGCCAGCGCCGATCCCGATTACATCATCATCGCCCGCATGGACCGTCGCCGCTTTGCCGCCGATGACCACGAGGTGAAGCTGGACTATCTGCAAACCGATCCGGTCACCCGTCACATGTCGGCGGTCAGGGACGGGCGCAGCGGAGCCTGTCCCGGAATGACCGACCTTGCGGCAGGCCCGGCGCAACGTCGCAGTCTGGGCCTGCCGTGGCTTGGGGCGGGGCTGGCAGCCCTGCGGCCGGCGCTGGCCCTTGGCATTTCCATCGGCGAAACCTTCATCCCGCCGCAGGTGATCTGGCGCACGCTGGCCAACCGGCTGGCCGAGGCGGGCCATGATCTGCATCCGATTCAAGACGGGATCATCTGGAACTACCGCCTGACGCGGGCACTGGTGGCCGCGGCCTGCGGGGCGGGGCTGGCGGTATCGGGCGTCGTGCTGCAGGCGCTGCTGCGCAATGCGCTGGCCGATCCCTATATCCTCGGCATTTCGGCGGGGGCCTCGACAGGGGCGGTTCTGGTCATGGTCCTGGGCATCGGCGCAGGTGCGGTGTCGCTGTCGGTCGGGGCCTTTGCCGGGGGGTGCTGGCCTTTTCGCTGGTCGTGGCACTGGCCCGCGCGGCGGGCAGCGGCACCGGATTGCCACAAACGGGGTTGATCCTGCTGGCGGGGATCGCAGGCACGCAACTGTTCAATGCGCTGACCTCCTTCATCATTGCGCAATCGGCCAGCGCCGAACAGGTGCGCGGCATCGTCTTCTGGATGATGGGGAACCTGAGAGCGTGCGCTGGACCGATGTCGCCCTTGCAGTGACGGTCGCCACAATCGGGGTTCTGGCCTGCCGTGCGCAGGTCCGGGCGCTGGACGCTTTCACCTTCGGGGCGGTATTGGCGGTGACGATGGGCATTCCGGTACGCCGCACGCAGGCGCTGCTGATCGCCCTTGTGACCATGATGACCGCCACCATGGTCAGCATCGTCGGCGCCATCGGCTTTGTCGGGCTGGTCATCCCCCATGCTGCGCGCTTTCTGGTCGGTGTGCGCCATGCGCGGCTGGTCCCGGCCTCGGCGCTGATCGGGGCGGTGTTTCTGGTGCTGGCCGATGTGGTGTCCCGGGTGATCGTGCCCAATCAGGTGCTGCCCATCGGGGTCATCACAGCACTGGTGGGCGCCCCGGGTTTCGCGCTGATCCTGATCCGCAACCGGAGGATCAGCCGGTGATCCGCATGGAGGGGGTGGCATGGCGCGCAGGCGGCTGGCCGGTGGTCGAGGATATCGCCCTGCATATCCGCGAGGGGGAAACCTTCGGCCTGATCGGGCCGAACGGGTCAGGCAAATCCACCCTGCTGCGGCTGATCGCCGGGGTTCTGACCCCGGCGGCGGGGATGATCCGGCTGGATGGTCAGGCGCAGGCGCGGCTGTCGCGGCGCTGTGCGGCCCGGATGGTGGCCTTTGTTGCCCAGCAGGCCGAAACATCGGAACGGGTCACGGTGCGCGATGCGGTCGAATTGGGGCGTACGCCCTGGATCTCGATGCTGGCGCCCTTTGGCGGGCGGGATGACCGGGTCGTGACGCGCGCGCTGCAACAGGTCGGCACGGCCGCGCTGGCCGACCGCTATTGGCACGGTCTTTCGGGGGGGGAACGTCAGCGGGTGCATCTGGCCCGGGCCTTGGCGCAGGAGCCGCGCATCCTGCTGCTGGATGAGCCGACAAACCATCTGGATTTCATTCAGCAATTGTCGATCCTGCGTCTGGTGCGCTCTCTGGGTGTCACCGCAATGGTGGCGCTGCATGACCTTAATCAGGCGCTGAAATGCGACCGTATCGGCGTCATGCAGCGTGGCAGGCTGGTGGCCTGCGGGCCGCCGCGCGACATCCTGACCCCCGATCTGATGGCCCGCGTCTTTGATGTGCGCGGCCATTTCGTTACCGATCCCACCGACGGGCATCGGTTCATCCGTTTCACCCTGCCCGAGGTCTGAATGCGCCTGTCCGCCCAATGCTGCCCATCCTTTTGCTGTCCGTTCTGACATTTGCCGCCACGCCGGTCATGACCGAAACCCATATCGTGAAGATGCTGAACGGAAACCATCTTGGCGGCATGGTCTATAAACCCGAATTCCTGACCATCGCCCCGGGTGATACCGTGCGGTTCGAGGCCACGCAGCGCGGCCATAACGCCGCCAGCATCGACGGCTTCATGCCCGAAGGGGCCACCCCCTTTCTGGGCAGCATCAATGAAGAGATCGAGATCACCCTGACGACAGGCGGATTCTACGGCATCAAATGTTCCCCGCATTACGAGATGGGCATGGTCATGCTGATCCGCGTCGGCGAGGCGGGGCTGGACAAGGCCGAACTGCCCGCTGACATGCCCCCCGACGTGGAGCAGCGCTTTGCCGCGATCCTTGAACGCGCCGGAGAAGCCGCCGGGGAAGCGGAATGAGCGTCGCAGCGAAGACCGCCGCAGATATGGCCGCGCATTGGGACGGGCGGGCGCATCTGTTCGAGGCGGCCGCGTCGCATCACCGCCATCGCGCCGACTGGCGGCAGGTGCTGGCCGCCGCAACCGGCCTCGGCCCGCTGGACGTGGTCGATCTGGGCTGCGGCACGGGGGCCTGTGCGATCCTGCTGGCCGGGCTGGGCCACCGGGTGACGGGCATCGACGGATCGGCGGCCATGCTGGCCGAGGCGCGGCGAGCCGCCGCGCGTGACGGGCTGCAGATCGATTTCCGCCACAGCGACATGGATCGCTGCGCCCTGCCCGATGCCTGCACCGATCTTGTCAGCCTGCGCAATGTGCTGTGGACGCTGGCGCACCCTGCCGCGGCGCTGCAACTGGCCTTGCGACTGCTGCGCCCCGGCGGGCGGGTGCTGCTGTCGGACGGGCTCTGGCGCCGGTCGCCGGATGCAAGGCTGGGCGCGCTTGGCCCGCATCTACCCCATGCCTGCGGCGTGACGCGGGCCGAGGCCCGGCGCTGGCTGGCAGAGGCCGGTTTCGGGGATGTGGCCGAGTGGCAGAACCGCTTTGCCGAACATCCCTATGACGGGATGTATGACGAACCCGCCACGCCGATTGCGTTCTTTGTGCTGACGGCAAGGGTCGGGGCCTGAACCCCGGCCCCTGCCACCACCGCGCGCCCATGGTCAGCCGATCCAGCCGGTCATCTGGGCAAAGATCAGAAAACCCGATGCAATCGCGACCCAGATGCCGAACAGCGGCAGGAAGAACCGCACCCAGCGATCCCAACCCACCCCGGCCAGCGCCAGCGTCGCCATGAAATAGCCCGAGGTCGGATACAGGATATTCGACAGCCCGTCGCCCAGTTGATAGGCCAGAACCGCGTTCTGCCGGGTGACCCCGATCAGGTCGGACAAGGGCGCCATGATCGGCATCGTCACCAGCGCTTGACCGCTGCCCGAGGGCACGACGAAGTTGAAGCCAAGCTGCGCCGCGAACATGCCCAGCGCCGAAAAGGTTGCGGGCAGGCCGCCGACCAGATTGCCTAGGCCATGGACCAGCGTATCCATCACCTGCCCCTGTTCCAGCATGATCGCCACCGCCCGGGCCAGCCCGACGATGATCGCGCCGACCAGAACATCCTGAAAGCCCTTGTTGAAGGCCGCGCAGATCCGCCCTGTGTTCAGACCGGCAATCAGGCCGACACTGATGCCCATGACGACGAACAGCCCCGCCATCTCGGTCATGAACCAACCGCGCGTCAGCACGCCCCAGACCATCACCGCGAAAAAGCCCGCCGTGGCGAACCCGGCCCAGACCTGCCGTTGCGTGAAACGCAGGGCGGCGCTGTCGAGATCATGGACAAAGGCGCGGCGTTTTTCCTGTTCGACCGGGTCATCGGCCATCAGGCTGAGCGCGGGATTGGCCCGAACCCGCAGCGCATAGCGCATCAGATAGGCCGTACCCGCCCCCAGCAGGCAGACCAGCAGCAGCGCCCGCAACCCGAAACCGGAATAAAGCGGCAGTTCCGCAATGGTCTGGCCCAGCCCGGTATTGATCGGGTTCAGCACCCCGGCGGTGAATCCCGCCGTCGTGGCCAGCAGCGCCGTGGCGACGGCGGTGATGGAATCGAAGCGCAGCGCGATCATTAAGGGCAGGATCACCGGAACATAGACCAGCGCCAGTTCCTGCGTGCCGATCAGCGTGGCAATCACCGCGAAAGTGACCATCAGAACCGGGATCATCAGAACGCTGCGCCCGGCAAAACGCCGCGTCAGCTTGTCCACCGCGACGTCGATGATGCCGGTATGCCGGATCACCATGAACATGCCCCCGATGATGAGGGTGAAGAACACGACCTGCGCCGCCCCCATCAACCCCAGCGGCACGGCCATCATGAACTGCTCCAGCCCGACGGGGCTGGCCTCGACATAGCGGAAGGTCGCGGCATCGACCGCCACGCGCCCGTTGGGCAGGGTGATCCGGTCATATAGCCCCGCCGGAACGATATGGGTCAGCAATGCTGCAATCGCGGTGAACACGAACAGGATCACATAGATATGCGGCATGCGGGACCGGGGCGCGGTCTCGTCTGTCTCGGGATCGGGCGCAGGCTCGGTGATGGTGTCGGACATGTCGGTCTCCCTGATTTCGGGCCGGGGTTCCGGCCAGGCGAAGTGCCCTTTTGTGGGCATCTTTTGTATTATCTCTTGTAAAATGTTACCTGACAGATCAAACTGTCACCACCTGTAAAATCAGGAAAGACCCTTAGGGGTTTTTTGATAATCACACGCGGCCTTGGGCAAGACATCATGAAACAACCCCCTGACCTGCAATCGGAACAGGCCTTTCAGGCCCTGTTGGTCGCGCTGCGCGACGGACGGCTGCGCAGCAGTGAGTTTCACACTGTTCCGGCACTGGTCGAGGTTCTGGGCTTTCCGCTTGCCCCAACGCGCGAGGCGGTCAAACGCGCGGAGGATCAGTCGCTGGTGACGATCCTGCCCAAGCGCGGCGTTCTGATCATGGAGGCCGGGCCTGATACGACCCGCGCCTGCATGGACATGCGCGCCACACTGGAAACCGAAGGCGTGCGCCGCCTGCTGCTGGCCGGGCGGCCCGATCTGGCAGATCTGCGCGCAACGCATGAGGCGCTGCTGCATGAGGCGCGGACCGATCCGGGGGCCGATCTGTCGCGGCGCGCGCTGGCCACCGATCTGTCCCTGCATGATTTCATGGCGCGCGGGCTGGACAACATCTTTCTGCGGCAGGCCTATGAGGCGAACCGCAGCCGCATCACCGTGATCCAGAATGTCCGCGCCTTCCTGCCCGACCGGGTGATCCCGGCGATGGAGGAACATCTGGCCATCATCGACGCCATCGAGACCGGCAGTGCCGAGACTGCGGCCACTGAGATCCGCCGCCATTTGCGGCTGACCCTGCGCTGGTGGGGCGTGGCGATTCCCGGCTGACCACGCGGCCCCGCATCCCCGCTGCATAGCGGGTCAGGGCAAAAGACGGTTACCGACATTTTCCTGCGCGATGGCCACGGTTTTCAGAATCGCAAACACCGGCCGGCCCGGCTGCAGATCCAGCGCCAGCAGGGATCGTTTGGTGATCCGCGACAACAGCACCTCATCGCCGACCCGCAGGCGGACCAACGCGCCCGGCCCCTCACCGGGATGGATCTGTTCCACCGTGGCGGACAGGATGTTCAGCGCCGACAGGCCCCGGGGCCGTTCCGTCGCAAGGATCACGTCCTGCGCCAGTATGCGCAGGCGAAGGCGGCTGCCCGGACCGGCCGCTACCCCCGGCAGCCAAAGCGGACCGCCCGCCGTTTCCATCCGCGACAGACCGTCCGCCTCCTGCGCGACCAGACGCACCGACAAGAGCGCCCCCGCCTCTCGCAGCCCAAGGGCCGGGGCCAGACGGGCATCGGCCATCACCGCATCCGCCGGGCCTGCCGCCAGAACCCGCCCCGCCTCCATCAAGACGACCGTGGTGGCCAGCCGCGCCACCTCGGCCACGGAATGGCTGACATAGAGGATCGGCAGGCCCAACGCGTCGCGCAAGCGTTCCAGATAGGGCAGGATTTCGGCCTTGCGGGCCTCATCCAGCGCGGCAAGCGGTTCATCCATCAGCAAAAGGCGCGGATTGGACAGGATCGCGCGGCCAATGGCGACGCGCTGCCGCTCTCCGCCCGACAGGGTGCCGGGGCGCCGGTCCAGCAGGGCGTCAAGCCCCAGCAAGGCCACGATGCGGGCGGGATCGGCCCCCTGCCGTCCCGGTGCGAACCAGCGACCGTAAAGCAGGTTCTGCCGCACCGTCAGATGCGGAAACAGCCGCGCGTCCTGAAACACATAGCCCATGCGGCGGCGATGCGGCGGCTGCATCACCCCCAACGCAGTATCCAACAGAACCCTGTCCTCCAGCGTGATCCGCCCCCGGTCGGGCCGCAACAGCCCCGCCACCGCATTGACCACGCTGGACTTGCCCGAACCCGACCGCCCGAACAGCGCCGTCACCCCCGCAGGGGCCTCAAACTCCGCATCCAGCGTGAAATCGCCAAAGCGGTGATGCAGATCGACCGTCAGCGTCATCGCCCGGATATCCTGCCTGCCACCACCCGGCTGATCCATTCCGACAGCAAAAGCGCCGCCATGGCGATCACGATGGCGATCAGCACCAGCCGGAAGGCCTGCGCATCCCCGCCCGGCACCTGAAGGAAGGAATAGATCGCCGAAGGCAGGGTCTGGGTCTGGCCGGGAATATTGGAAACAAAGGTAATCGTCGCGCCGAATTCGCCCATCGCCTTGGCAAAGGCAAGGATCGCCCCCGCAACGATCCCCGGCAGGATCAGGGGCAGCGTGACGGTCACGAAGACCCAGACGCGCGATGCGCCCAGTGTCGAAGCCGCCTCTTCCAGTTTCGGATCGACCGCCTCGATCGCCAGCCGGATGGCCCGCACCATCAGCGGAAAAGCCATGACGGCAGCGGCCAGTGCCGCCCCCGTCCAGCGGAAGGCCAGCACGATGCCGAACCACTGGTCCAGAAACTGACCGACCGCGCCACGCCGCCCGAAGGTCAGCAGCAAGAGATAGCCGGTGACGACCGGCGGCAGGATCAGCGGCAGATGCACAAGCCCGTTCAGGATCTGCCGACCCCAGAAATCCCAGCGCGCCAGCGCATAGGCCACCAGCACTCCCAGCGGCAGGCTGAGCAGCGTCGCCCAGAATGAAACCCGCAGCGACAGTGCCACGGCGTTCCATTCTTCGGGGGACAGGAGTTCGGTCATGCAGGGGGTCCGGGCCAGGATCAGTTCAGGATGGCAAATCCCTCGGCCTTGAAAATCGCATCGGCAGCGTCCGAGGACAATGCCTCATAAAACGCGCGATCCGCTGCATCCGCCGCCCCGGTCAGGACCGCGCCCGGATAGACAATTGCCGGATAGCTGTCAGCGGGAAAGGTGCCTACCACGGTCACAGTGTCATCGGCGGCAGCATCCGTCGCATAGACGATGCCAAAGGGTGCCTCACCGGTTGAAACCAGCGCAAGTGCCGCGCGCACATTGTCCGACTGGGCGACCAAAGGCTCCACCCCCGACCAGAGGTCCAGCGTTTCCAGCGCCGCCTTGCCATATTGCCCCGCAGGCACCGCATCGACCAGCGCCATCGCCAACCGCTCGCCCCCCAGCAACGCAGGCAGATCCAGATCGGGACCGATTTCGACCGGAGTCACATCTGCGCCATGCGCGATCAGGACCAGTGAATTGCCGAACAGGTCGCTGCGGCGCTGGTCGGCGATCAGCCCCGCCTTTTCAACCTCATCCATCCAGTTGACCGCCGCCGAGATGAAGATATCGGCCGGTGCCCCTTCGATGATCTGCCGGGCAAGCTGGTTCGATCCGGCATAGCTGATCGTGACCTGATGGCCGGTTTCAGCCTCGAATCCGGCGGCAACCGCATCGAGCGCGTTTTTCATCGAAGCGGCGGCAAAAACCACGACCTCATCGGCATGGACGGCAGGGGCGGTCAGCGTCACGGCCAGAAGCGGTGCGAGGGCAAGACGGGAAAGGCGCGAAAGGGGCATGGAACCTCCGGCAATATGTTTCTGAAAACATATCACCCAAGGCCAAGCTCACAGGCAAGCGTTATTTCCCGCCAGACAGATCGCTTTCGTCGCTGCGGCGCAGCATAAGCTCGAGCGCGGCAACGGGTCCGGCACTGGCGGCTTCGGCCCGCGTCAAGGCATCGTGATAAAGCCGCAGAACCTCGGCCCCTGCATCGGTCAGTTGCGCGCCACCGCCCCCCGGACCACCCCGGACCCGCGCCACCAGCGGATCGCGAAAGGCCGCGTTCATCTCCTCGACCAGCATCCAGGCGCGCTTGTAGCTCATGTCCATCTGTCGCCCCGCCGCCGCGATGGACCCGGTTTCCCGGATATGCTGCAACAATTCGGCCTTGCCCGGCCCGATCATCGCCCCGTCAAACAGGATGCGCAGTTTCAGGGCGGTCATGGTCATCCTGTCCTTCTTGCTGCCCCGGATGTTCCCCAAAGCGTCCCCCGGCTGCAAGCACGCAACGCGGCGTCGGTGCGTTCAACGCTCCATCGCGCCCTTGCCTGCAAGGATCCTGTCGCGGAATTTCGCAATCCGCGCAATGCGGGTGGCGCTTTGCTTTGCCTGCCCGATGGCGAAGACATAGCTTTTCTGCCTCCCCGGTGTCAGCGCATGGAAGGCCTCGGCCAGTTCGGGGTCACTGTCCAGCGCCTCGGCCAGTTCCTCGGGCATCTCGGCCCGGGTTTCGGCCTTGGGCGGCTTCGTTCCCGCCTCGGCGTGATCCATCAACTGCCGCAGGAAATCGCGGATCGCCGGTTCCATCCCTGCGGCCTGCGCCGCATCGGTGAAGCGCAGCACCGCCGGTGTCGCGCTGTTCGGCCCTGCCGGTTCCAGCAGGCCGTCCTTGTCCGTCAGCAACCCCGCATTCATGAAGCTGAGCCGGAAATCCCCCCGCAACGCCCCGAACAGGGCAATGTTGCGCCCGGCATGGATGTAGGTCGGATGCCCCCATTTCACGGTTTCCTGCAACCCCATATCCAGACAGATCCGCCGCAGATGCTTCAGCCCCCCGACCCAGCGCTGCACCGAACAATCCGGCGTCGCGAACCGCGCGCAGCGGCCGCATCCCTTGAGGAAGTAATCGTCGGCATCGGTTATCATTGCCATTTCCGGCCCTCCATCCCCCGGCCCTTCCATCGCCTGGTTGTCTTCGGGCGCAGCCTAGCACAGGGGCACGGCCATGGGGACGGTGCAAACCCCCCTTGGCAGTCCCTTCGCTGACTGATAGCTTGGCGGCACTTTGGTCCGGGCGGTATGCCGTCCGGTAATAGGGAACGTGGTGCGGATCACCCTTCGGGGCCCAATTCCACGACTGCCCCCGCAACTGTAAGCGGCGAGCGGAACCGGAAAGACCACTGCGGCCCGAAGGGCGGCGGGAAGGTCCGGTCGAGCGATGACCCGCAAGTCAGGAGACCTGCCAAGGTGATCACCTTTTCCGCTGCGCGGGGCGCGCAGGGGAAGGCGGGCATCCGCCAGTGGTGACGTGTCACACGTCGCGGGCGGAGCAGTTCTCCCGTGCATATCGCATCACGCGGCGGCAAAGACCGCCGTAACGGGGGAACAGGAAGATGCAAGGCATCTCACGTATCGCACTCATGGCCGCGCTGGCGGCCACATCCAACATCCTTGTCGCCAGCCATGCCGGGGCGCAGCAGGCAACCACCAGCACCGATTTCGGCGAGGTTCTGGGCACGATCAGCCTGACGGCCTCCTCCGAACCGGTGGAAATTGGCCGTACCGGCGCCACGGTCGATGTGGTGACTGAAGAGGATATCAGAAAGGCGGGCGACATTTCGGCGGCCACGCTTCTGGCGCGTTTGCCCGGTGTCAGCATGACACGCAACGGCGGGCTCGGCGCCTCGTCCGCGCTGCGGCTGCGGGGTCTGTCAGGGCCCTATATCGGTGTGCGCATCGACGGTATCGACGTGGCCGACCCCTCGGGCACGCAATGCGCCTATGACTTCGGCACGACCACCATGGGCGGCATCAGCCGGATCGAGGTGTTGCGCGGATCACAATCGGCGCTTTACGGGTCCGAGGCGATTGGCGGTGTGGTCGACATCACCACCTGGCGCCCCACCCGGCAGGGCACGCAGGCCGAAGTGGCCATCGAAGGCGGCTCGGACAGCACCTATAGCGGCACGGTCTCGGCGGGCCTGCTGACCGACCGCGCCGAACTGGCCTTCACCCTCAGCCGCACCAAGACGGACGGTATTTCGGCCTATGCTTTCGGCACCGAGGACGACGCTTTCCGCGCCACGAATCTCAGCTTTTCGGCGGCCTATGACCTGACCGAAACGATGCGGATCGGCCTCAACGGCTTCGGGCGCGACAGCTATACCGAATATGACACTCAGTTCAGCGATGCCGATAATGTCGAAAACGGCAAGCTGCGCGGAGCGCGCATTTTCCTTCAGGCTGAAACCGGCGCGGTTCAGCATCACCTTTCCTATGCCCATACCAAGACCCAGCGCATCTATAACGAAGCCTTCTCGGATTCCAGCTATGACGGCAAGCGCGACCAGTTGCGCTATACCGGCAACTGGCAAGCGAGCGAACAGCTCTCGCTCAACTGGGGGCTCGACTGGACGAAAGAGAAATTCGATTCGGTCTACGCCTCGTCCTTCGGCACGACGCTGGAAGGCGGCGATGTCTGGACCCGGGCTGTCCATACCGAACTGCTTTATGCGCCGACACAGGATCTGGATCTGTCACTCGCGGTCCGCAGGGACGATCATGAAAACTTTGGCGGCAAGACCACCGGCAGGGCCGCGTTGGCCTGGCGTCCGACCAATGACTGGGTGATCCGCGCCGTCGCCTCGACCGGATTCCGCGCGCCGTCGCTTTATGAAATGTATAACGGCTTTGGCGGGAACCCCGACCTTCAGCCCGAGACCAGCCGCAGCTTTGAACTCGGTGCCGAATACCTGCTGCCGGGCGGTTCCGTTCAGGCGACGCTTTTCGACACCACGATCAAGGACAAGATCGACTGGCAGGGGGCGGGCTATATCCAGATCCCGGGCGACACCCGCACCCGCGGTATCGAGCTTACGGGCAAATACCAGATCGCCCCTGACTGGGAACTTTTCGGCATCTACACCTATACCGATGCGATGACCCGAAATGCTGGTGGCGAGACCCGGCTAGCCCGTGTGCCGCGCCATGACCTGAACCTTGGGCTTGAGGGCCAGATCACCGACCGCATCGCTACGGTGGTTTCGGTCAAGCGTGTGATCGACTTCTATGACGATTACTTCTCGGGTGGCACGGTCCGCACCAAGATGCCGGACTATACGCTTGTCAACGTCTCGGTCAGCTATGCGATCAACGAAACGACACAGGCCCATCTGCGCGTCGAGAACCTGTTCGATAAGGATTATCAGACCTCCTATAACTATGGCCAGCCGGGAAGGTCGGTTTATGTGGGCCTGCGCAGTTCGTTCTAAGATAGCGGCGGGGGCGCTTTGCCTTGCCTTTGGCGGGGCGGGCGCCCCCGCCCTTGCCGATACCCCCGCGCCGCAGCGGGTGGTATCGCTCAATCTATGCACCGATCAGCTGGCCATGCTGCTGGCCGCTCCGGGGCAGCTTCGTTCCGTATCGCATCTGGCGGCCGATCCGCGCAGTTCGGCCATGGCGGATGCGGCGCGCGCCTATCCGGCCAATCATGGGCGGGCCGAAGAGATCTATCTGATGCGCCCCGATCTGGTTCTGGCGGGAACCTATACCGCGCGGGCCACGGTCGCGATGCTGGAACGGCTGGGCCTCAGAGTCGAAACCTTCGAACCCGTGACCTCGCTGGATGAAGTCCCCGCGCAGATCCGCCGGATCGGTGCCCTTCTGGGGCGCAAGGCGGAGGCCGAGGCGATGGTCGCCACGTTTCACGATGACCTTGCCGCGCTGCGCCCCGAGGGTCCCACCCGTCCCCGCGTGGCGCTTTACGATGCAAGCGGCTATACGACCGGGGATCGCGGCCTTGCAGGCCAGATCCTGAACGCGGCCGGCCTTGCCAATATCGCCGTCGAGGCGGGTCTGTCCGGGGGCGGCTATCTGCCGCTGGAACTGCTTGTCATGCTGAACCCCGAAGCCGTCATCACCAGCCACCCCTATCCGGGCGCCTCGCGCGCCGAAGAGGTCATGCGTCACCCGGCGGTTGCCGCCGTCGGCACCGATGCCGCGCGTGGCACCTTTTCGGACAGGCACTGGGTCTGCGGCACGCCGCATGTCCTGCAGGCGGTGGCCGAAATGGTCGCGCTACGCCGTGGGTTGACCGGGGCGGAGGGCGGCTGATGCGGCTTTTCGCGGGCTTGGCCCTGCTGGTCCTGCTGCTGTTTCTGGCGGCCCTGGTCATCGGCCCCGCCGCCATCGGCCCCGGCGACAGCCTGCGCGCGCTGGTGCTGGATGACGGCGGCCCCGTGACGCTGGTGATGCGGGAAATCCGCCTTCCACGCGCACTGCTGGCTGTGATGATCGGGGCCGGGCTGGGACTGGCGGGGGCGGCGATGCAGGGCTATTTGCGCAACCCGCTGGCCGATCCCGGGCTGATCGGGGTTTCAGGATCCGCTGCACTTGGCGCGGTGATCGCCCTTCAGACCGGGCTGGCGGCGGCCGCCCTGCTGGCGCTGCCGCTGTCTGCGTTGGCCGGCGCGATGATCGGTGTCACGCTGATCCTTGCACTGGCCGGACCGCGGGGCGGATCGCTGACGCTGATCCTTGCCGGAATCGCGATTTCCGCGCTGGCCGGGGCGCTGACCTCGCTGGTGCTGAACCTGTCGCCCAATCCTTTCGCCGCGAATGAGATCGTCTTCTGGATGATGGGATCGCTGGCCGACCGCTCGATGACCCATGTCTGGCTGGCGCTGCCACTGATCCTTGCGGGTGGTCTGGCACTGGCCCTGCAGGGCCGGGCGCTGGATGCGCTGACACTGGGAGAGGACGCGGCCGAGGCGATGGGGGTCAACCTGACGCGGCTGCGGCTGATGCTGGTTTTCGGCACGGCGGCGGTGGTCGGGGCCTCGACCGCCGTGGCGGGGGCAATCGGGTTCATCGGACTTGTGGTGCCGCATCTGCTGCGCGGTTTTGTGGGCGCGCGTCCGGGGCGCCTTCTCTGGGCCTCGGCGCTTGGCGGGGCGGCAATGCTGCTGGCCGCCGATATCGCGGTGCGGCTGGTGCTGCCGGACCGCGACCTGAAACTGGGGGTGCTGACGGCGCTGGTCGGCGCGCCGCTGTTTCTGCATCTGATCTATCGCACGCGGAGGGGGGCATGACACTGCTTTCGGTCCGGGGCCTCAGCGTCACGCGGCGCGGCAGGCCGGTGCTGCAGGACATCTCGCTGACCGTCGCGGCGGGGGAGGTGGTGGGCCTGATCGGGGCCAATGGCGCGGGCAAGACGACGCTGCTGCGGGCGATGCTGGGCCTGTTGTCGCATCGCGGGCAGTCTTCGCTGGCCGAAATGCCCGCGCGCGACCGGGGCCGTCATGCCGCATGGATGCCGCAGGCGCGGGAAATCGCCTGGCCGGTCACGGTGGAAACCCTTGTCGCCCTTGGCCGCATTCCGCATCTGACGGCGGGCCAGCGCCTGAGCGAGACCGACCGCGCGGCGGTGGACCGGGCAATCGCCCGCATGGGGCTGGACCCTTTCCGGCAGCGCAACGCCACAAATCTTTCGGGCGGTGAACAGGCGCGGGTGCTGATCGCCCGGGTTCTGGCGCAGGAAACGCCGCTGCTGCTGGCCGATGAACCCGTGGCGGGCCTTGACCCCGCGCATCAGATTTCCACGATGCACAGCTTTACCGCGCTGGCCGCCGAGGGGCGCGGGGTTGTCGTCTCGCTGCATGATCTGGGGCTGGCGCTACGCCATTGCACGCGGCTGGTGATGCTGGAGGGCGGCCGCATCTCGGCCGACGGCCCGCCCCTTTCAGTGCTGACGCCCGCGCGGCTGCGCACGGGTTTCGGCATCTCGGCCTGGATCGGTGAGACGGCACAGGGCCCGGTCCTGCAGCCGTTGGATGTGCTGCATTGACCGATGTCACACTGGACCGCCCGTGGCTCCGTTTCGATCTGGGCCAGCGGATGCGGGTGCTCAGCTGGGCGCTGAACCGGCCCGGCTTTGCCATGGCGCAGCAGGTGATCTGGCGTGAGGTGCGCAATGCCGATCTGCCTGCGGGGCTGGATGCGCGGGCATGGCTGCGCGCGGAACTGATGCGGACGGGGCATGAGGGGGCCATCGGCTTTCTGACCTCCCGCGATGTGACGCGCTTTTGTCGCGCCAGCGCAGTGGTCGAGGGCTGCCGCGCTGATTGTGTGGCCACGGTGGGCCTGGGCAATGCCGAAAGGATCGGCCAGCGGGTTCCGCGCGGTCCGCAGGACTGGGGCACGATCAATATCGCGCTGCGTATCGGACCGGGCCTGACCAGAACTGCACTGATCGAGGCGCTGAGCATCGTCGCCTCGGCCCGGACGGCAGCGATCCTTGATGCGGGGCTTGAGCTTCCGACAGGGGTGGCAACGGGAACCGGCACCGATTGCATCGCGGTTGCGGCCCCGCCGGGACGGGTGGCCTATTGCGGAATGCACACCCCGCTGGGTGAGGCGATCGGGGCCGCCGCCTATCGCACGGTCCTGCAGGGCGCGCGGTACTGGCAGGCAGAACAGGGCGACCCGACAGGAAACGCCCCGCCCCCGGAACCAGGAACGGAACCGGGAACAGGGCGCAAAATGTGACCCGCAGCCACCGGGGCGGCTGCGGCAGCGCAGGTGGTCAGACCGGAAGCGGCCCTTCGATGGCATAGACCCGCGCGGGCGATCCATCCGCACCGGGCAGTTTCAAGGGTGCCGCGCTGAGAAAGCAATGCGGACCGGTCAACCCGGCGGTGTTCACCAGATATTCGATCAGCGTGATCCCCGCCCGCAGGCAGACATCATGCGTCACATGCTCCTCGGTCGGGGCAACCACCCCGTCCAGCAGCAGCCGGATCGCGTAATCCTGCGGGAAATCCACCGCAATCGCCGTGGGCTTTTGCGCGGCCAGCCATTCCGCCCCCTCGCGGGTCAGATAAGGCGCGTCCTTCCAGAAGGATGCATCGCGGTAATCGCGATGCCGGTCCCATCCGGTCGACAGCAGCAGGATCTCACCCTCTGCGCCGCCCGGATCGGCAGCGGCCAGCCGTTCCGGGCCAATCGCCTCATTCGGGGCAATGTCGCGCAGGTCCAGAATCCGGCAGCGCCCGACGACCTGATCCAGCGGGGTCGCCTCGATGGTCGGCGCACCGGCGATGAAATGCGCCTGTGCGTCGACATGGGTGAAGCCGTGGCAGGTGGTCGCGATGCGGGAGACCCGGAACTGGTCCCCCGCCGCGATATCGCCCTTCACGCCAAGCTCGACCGGCCAGCGCAGATGCGGCTCTATCGGCATGCTGAGGTCAACGATCCGCATCAGCCGGCTGCCCCTTTGATCTGGTCCAGCAGGTCGGATCCGAACTGAGCCACGAATTCCTGTTCCACCGCCTCGGTTACGATGGCGGCAAAGGCGTCGCGGTCAGGCTCTTCCACAACTTCCATCCCGGCGGATTTCAGTTCGGCAAGGCTGGTCGCCTCGGCATCCTCGTTCATCTGGCGCTGTGCCACGGCCATGTCGCGCCCGGCGGCCAGCAGGATCTCCTGCATTGCGGCGGGGTATTCGGCGAACTTGTCGTTGTTCATGCAGAACGGTGCTGTGGTGAAGGCATGCCGCGTCAGCGACAGGTGGCGCTGCACCTCATAGAAGCGCGCATTCAGGATCAGCGTCACCGGGTTTTCCTGCCCGTCCACCGTGCCGGTTTCCAGCGCGGTGAAAAGCTCGGTAAAGGCCATCGGCGTCGGCACCGCGCCCAGAAGCTCAAACGCCTTGATATGGGCGGGGTTCGGGGTGGTGCGCAGCTTCAGGCCGCGGATGTCATCGGGCGTGGCGACGGCGCGGCGGCTGTTGGTCAGGTTGCGCCAGCCGATATCCCATGTTGCCAGCGCCCTCAGGTTCGACGCCTCGAGTTCCGCGCGCATCCCGTCGCCGATTTCGCCATCCATCACGGTGGCAACATGGGCGCGGCTTTGGAACAGGAAGGGCAGGTCCAGCACGTTCAGAACCGGGGCAAGACCGGTGAAGAACGGATTGCCGGTAATGCAGAAATCAATCGACCCGCCGCGCACCGCGCTGATCGTCTGCTGGTCCGATCCAAGCGCGCCATTGGGGAAAACCTGCACTTCATATTCGCCGCCGGTATCTTCCTTGATCCGGTCGGCAAATTGCAGGGCTGCCGTCTGCCAGCTGTCCGAGGTCGGATGCGGATGGGCAAAGCGCATGCGCGTGGCCTGCGCCGCTGCCGGACGACCGATGGAGAACAGGGCAACACCGGCGGCGGCACCGGTCAAGGCGGTTCTGCGGTTGAGTTTCATGGTATCCTCCCGGGGGTTGAGCGGTCGCAGGGCCATCAGCGCCCCATGAACCAGTTAGTCGGAACGGTTACGAGTTCCGGCACAAGAATAAGCAGACCCAGCACCAGCACCTGCGACAGCAGGAAAGGCAGGACATTGCGGATCACCTGTTCCATCGGCGTGCGGCTGACGGCGCAGGTCACGTTGATGACGGTGCCGACCGGCGGCGTCAGCAGGCCGATGGCCGTGGCCATGATGAACAGCACCCCGAAATAGACCGGGTTGATGCCCGCCTGTTTCACCAGCGGCATGAAAACCGGAGTCAGAATCAGGATGGTCGGGATGAAATCCAGCACCATGCCGATCACCAGCACCAGCAACACCATGACCAGCAGCAGCAATGTCGGGCTGTCCATCACCGGGCCCAGCAGTTGCGCCACCTCACCCGGGATATCCGCGATGGTGATTAGCCATGCCGAAACCATTGCCGCCGCCACCAGAAACATCACGGCAGCCGAGGTTTTCAGCGCCGACAGCATGATCTCCCGCATCTGCGAGAGTTTCAGTTCGCGGTAGATGAACCCGCCGACAAAGCCTGCATAGACGGCGGCAACCACGGCGGCCTCGGTCGGCGTGAAAACCCCCATCCGCATGCCGCCCACGATCAGCAGCGGCATGCCAAGCGCCCAGACCCCGTCCCACAGCGCGCGGCCGATCTCGGCCCCGCTGGCCTTTTCGGCGCGCGCGACCGGTTCATCCCCGGCGATCAGCCACCATGTCACGGTCAGCGACACCGCCATCAGGATGCCCGGCACGATTCCGGCCATGAATAGCTGCGTGATCGAGACACCGGCGGCGACACCAAAGACGACAAAGCCGATGGAGGGCGGGATGATCGGCGCGATGATGCCGCCCGCCGCGATCAGCCCCGCCGCGCGCGGCACGTTATAGCCGACCTTGCGCATCATCGGGATCAGGATTGCCGCAAGCGCCGCCGTATCGGCCACGGCAGACCCCGAGATGCTGGCCATGATAAGGGCGGCAACGATGGTGACATAACCCAGACCGCCACGCTTGTGCCCGACCATCGCCACGGCCAGATTGATGATGCGCCGCGACAGGCCGCCCGCATTCATCAACTCACCCGCCAGCATGAAGAACGGCACCGCCATCAGCGGAAAGTTATCCGCCCCGCCGATCAGGTTCTGCGCCAGGATCTGCGCGTCGAACATGTCGAGATAGAGCATCAGCGCGACGCCGCAGATCATCAGCGCAATCGCGACCGGCGCGCCGATGGCCATGGACCCCAGAAGCGACCCCAGAAAAACCGTCAGCATCAGAGATCGGGCCTCCGGTCAGGGTTTTGGGCAGGGCCCAGGTTGGGGGCGGGGGGTGGGGCGGGCAGCGGCAGGTCGGGTTCAGGCTCCACCCAGCGGCCGGTCAGCAACAGGAACAGCCGTTGCAGGTTCAGCCCCGCAATCCCCAGTCCGCAGGCAATGCCCGCCAGATAGGTCACGCCCAGCGGGATGCCCGAAACCGGGGCAGGATTGGCCATGTTCAGCCCCGCCTGCGCCCAGCAGCCGGTGATCAGCAGCCCCATGCAGAACAGACTGGCCAGTTCCACCGTGACCCGCGACACCAGCCGCCCCAAGGGTGGCATCTTGTTGACCAGCGCCTGAACGCCCAGATGCCCGTTTTCCCGCGCCACCAGAAAGGCCCCCCCGAAGGTCAGCCAGACGAAGATCATGCGCGAGACCTCTTCGGAAATCGTGATCCCCGAGCCGAAGCCATAGCGCAGCACGACATTGCCGAAGACCATCGCGATCATCACGGCAAAACCCGCGACCAGCAGGTTTTCGACACTTGCCAGCAACCAGCGGCGCAGAACCATCTTCCGTCCCTTTCAACGCAGCTCAGAGAACGAAGCGCCCGCCATCGACCATCAGCACCGAGGCCGTGACATAGGATGCCTCATCCGAGGCCAGCCAGAGCACCGGATAGGCGATCTCCATCGGATCGGCCCAGCGGCCCATCAGGCAGCCGCCCTGCGCCTCACTGTCGATATCCGCTTGCGTGCGGCCCGCCGCCTCGGCCCGTTTGCGGTGGAAGGGGGTGAAGGTCAGGCCGGGGCAGACCGAATTGACGCGGATGCCGTGTTTTGCCTCTTCAAAGGCCAGCGTCTTGGTCATCGAGACGATCCCGGCCTTGGTCACGTCATATTGCCCCATCCCGGCGCGGGGATTGACCGCATGGGTCGAGGAGACATTGACCACGCTGCCCCGGCCCGAGGCGCGCAGATCGTCGATGGCGGCCTGCGTCAGCCAGGCATAGCTCAGCAGATTGACGGCCAGAATGCGCTGCCATGTCTCGGTCTTGGCATCGGCCAGCGGTTCATAGGACCGCATGCCCGCGCAATTCACCAGCGTGTCGATCTGCCCCAGTTCCGACCTTGCGCAATCGACGATGCGGGCCGCACTGGCCTCTTCGCCGCAATCAGCCACAAGCGTTGCCAGTTTTGCATCCGGCAATTCGGCACGCAGTCCGGCCGCAACCGCGTCCAGCGCCGCGCCATCGGCATCAACCAAAAGGACCGCAGCCCCCTCACGGGCCAGCAGCGTCCCGATTGCCGAGCCGATGCCCCCTGCGCCTCCGGTCACGATCGCGACCCGTCCTTCTGCACGTCCCATTCTGTCCTCCATTCTTGAATTAGCTGAGCAGGTTGCTCTCGCGGTGCGGATCCTCACCCAGCCACAGGATGCGCCACAGCCAGACAAGGCTGTAGACCGCCATCAATGCGGAACAAAGCGGGATCGCCGTATACCAGTAGATCTTGTCCAGCCGCAGGAAAGGTGTGGTTTCCCCCGCTGCCGCAGCAAAGGCCCAGCCATACCAGACCATCATCGCAGCAAAGCCGAACATCAGCAGGTTGATCAGCACGGCCATCACCAGACGCCCGCGCGGCGGCAGCATCGTGTCCAGCACCTCGACCCGATACAGCATGCCCTCACGCCAAAGCGACACCGTGGCCAGCATAACGATCCAGATAAACAGCAGTTCCACGATCTCGTCATAGCCGCTGATCGTGAACAGCGGCAGCAGACGCAGGATCACCGAGGCCGCCAGCAGCAGGAACAGCGCGGCCAGCATCGTGACGCAGCCGATCTTGCAGAACCCGGCGATGAAACGGTCAAGGGTGCGCAGCGCATTCATCAGCGTGTTCCATAGCCAAGCAGATTGGGCAGCCAGAGCGAGATGGCCGGGATGTAAGTCACCAGCAGCAGCGCGGCGATCAGGCCAAGGAAATAGGGCCAGATCTCCCGCACGATATCGGGGATCGGCACCCGGGCCACGCCCGAGACGACGTAAAGGCACAGGCCCACCGGCGGCGTGACCAGCCCGATCATCAGCGTCAGCACAAGGATCACCCCGAAATGGATCGGATCGACACCGATGCTTTGCACCACGGGCATCAGCACCGGGAATGCGATGATCATCAACGCGACCCCCTCGATGAACATGCCAAGGATCAGAAGGGCTGCACAGATGATCAGCAGGATCGCCCATTTCTCGGTCGACAGGCCCAGCAGTGCCGTCAGGATCGCATTGGGGATCTGTTGCTGGATCAGAACCCAGCCAAAGGGGGCGGCCAGCGCGATGATGAACATCACCTGCGCGGTCTGGCGCGCGCTGTCCCACAGGATTTCATAGACCTGGGTATAGGTCAGTTCGCGGTAAACCCAGCGGCCCAGCCCAAAGGCAAAGGCGGCGGCGACGACGGCGGCCTCGGTCGGCGTGGCGATGCCGGTCAGAATGACGATCAGGATCGCGGGGGGCAGCATCAGGGCGGGCAGGGCCACGAACAGCGTCCGGGCCGCCTGCCGCAGCGGCGGAAAGCCCGCGCCCCGCGGCAGGTTCAGCACCGACGCGGAAATTGCAATGGCGACCATCAGGCAGACCGCCATCAACAGCCCCGGCAGGATCCCCGCCAGAAACAGCGCCCCGACCGAGACATTGGCCAGACTGCCATAGATGACCAGCGGAATGCTGGGCGGAATGATCGGCCCGATGGTCGAGGAAACGGCAGTGATCGTCGCGGCATAGCTGGGCCGGTATCCCGCCTCGGTCATCGCCTTTTGCTGGATCACGCCCATTCCGGCGGCATCCGCAACGGCCGATCCCGACATGCCCGCAAAGATCACACTGGCAATCGTGTTGACATGGGCCAGCCCGCCCCGGATGCGCCCGACCAGCAGTTGCGCCACGGCAAAGATCCGTTGCGTCGTGCCCCCGACATTCATCAGGTTCCCGGCCAGCACGAAAAAGGGGATCGCCAGCAGCGGAAACGAGGTCGTGCCCGCATAGGTGCGCTGCACGAAAATGAACAACAGATCCGGCCCCACGGTCAGAATCATGGTGCCCGCCGCGATCACGCCAAGCGCCACCGCGATGGGAACGCCACCCAGAATGACGACGCAGATCGCGACAAGGATGAAAAGCGTGAACATCGGAACGGACCTCAGGGAACCACGGGGGACAGACTGGAGGGGGCGCCACCGCGCCCCCTCCGATGGACAGCGGCCGTCAGGCCCGCGCGTCGTTGACCAGCGCTTCCCAGGTTGTCCAGGTCTCGTCACCCAAGGCGGCGCGCAGCTGGTCATAGGCCGGGCCCATCTTGGCGCGGAAGGGTTCCACCTCGGGGCGGGTTACGGCGATGCCGTATTCTTCCATCTCGGCGATGGCGGCTGCCTCACCGTCCTGCACGGCCTGCCGGGCCTCATTGCCCGCCGTGATCGCCTCTTCCGAGATGATCGCGCGCTGTTCCTCGGTCAGCCGGTCGTTCCAGACCCGCGGATTGGCACAAAGCATGATCGTGGCATAGATATGCTTGGTCAGTGCCAGATGCTCCTGCGCCTCATAGAACTTGGCGGCAAAGGTGGTGGCAACGGGGTTGTCCTGCCCGTCCACCATCTTGTTGGCCAGCGCCAGATAGACCTCCTGGAAGGCGACGGTCTGCGTCGAGGCGCCCAGGGCCTCGAACGCCGCCTTGATTGCCAGTTCCGGGGGGACGCGGATCTTCATGCCGACCACATCCTCGGGCGTGTTCACCGCGCGGCGGCTGTTCGACAAGGCGCGGAAACCCCATTCGAAATTCGAGATCCACGAAAAGCCGGCGGTCAGCAGCTGTTCGGTGATCCAGTCGCGTGCGCTTTCGTCCAGCACCCGGTGGGCATGGGCGTAATCGTCGAACTGATAGGGGATGTTGATCGCCCCGATCGTGCCGGACAGTGCCTCGATATTGGCGGGGTTCATCAGGATCATGTCGATGGCACCCAGACGGGTCTGCTGTGCCGTATCGGTGGGTGATCCCAGCGCGTTATTGGCAAAGATCGTGATGCCGACCTCACCGCCGGTGCGCTCTGCAATCCGCGCGACCATGCCTTCGGCCGCGATATGCACCGGATGCGAGGCATCGGCCGGATGGGTAAGCCGCAGCTGGGTTGCCGCAGACGCGAAAGGCGCGCGCAACACGACCGGCGCGGCCAGCGCCCCGGCCAGAACGAAGCGGCGGTTTACAGTGATGATTCTGGACATGTTGCCTCCCTAACAAATGTCGTTTCCCGGATGCTGCGAAACTTTCCTGCATCCCTTGCGACCCGTTTCCCGGGCCGTCGGCCTTCCGTTTTCGAAAGCGGGTGCAGTCATGCTGACGCTGCCCGCTCCGCTCCTGACCTGGCCCTTTCCCCGCGCGGCGGGGTCAGGTGCCGGCCAGCAGTTCTTCGTCCATTTCCGCGCGCAGCGCCCAAAGCTGCGATGCGGCGGGCGTCTCGATCATCTCCATCGTGATGACGGTTCCGGCGGGCACGTCGCAGGCCAGCCGGTGCTGGCACATCATGTGGAACGGGATCGGCGCGCCGGGACGCACCGCACGCGCGGGGACCAGCAGCCCGTCAATCCCCTCGACCTCATGATGGCGGCCCTGCGGCACCAGTTTCGTGCCCCGCGCCATGTCGCGATTGGTCCGTCCGATCAGATCATGGCGCGCCTCGATGCGGCCCGACCCCGTGGCGCGCCCTTCAAGTCCGGCCAGCAGGATCGTCGTCGCGGACTGCACGCCCAGAAGATGCGCCGGATTGGCGATGGTTGCGGATTTGCCGTCGCGGCTGACCAGATGGCCCTTTTCGCGCAGGAAATTCCAGGTGTAGCTGTCCTCGCAGGCGACGGTCACGAAGACACCGCCCGCAAGGCTGAATTCATCGGGACGCCGCAGCAGGTTGATGACATCGACCACCCCTCCGCGCGACAACAGCCCGCCCGCCACGCGGTCCGCCGGGGCCAGCAGATCGGGAATTTCCTGCACCCTTGCGACCGGCGCATGGAAATCAGCGCGGTCCACATCCAGCCCCAGCGCATTGGCGACGATGCCCATTTCGGTCAGATCGGCAACCGTGCGCTGCGGGATAGTGGCCAGCCTTTCGGACCGTTCCGCAATCACCTGTGCGGGATCGCGCCCGGCCATGTCCCAAAGCGCACCGAAACCGGGCACCGATACGCTGCGGTTCACGCAGGTGACGGTTTCCGCGCCGGGATCAAAGACGAAATCATATTCGCTGGATTTTGCCGCACTCAGCACCTCAAGCCCGCAGACCTGCGCCCAAAGCACAAGCTGGATCAGCAGGCTGGGCTGATCGCCATCGACCGGCGTATAAACCACACCGGCCGAGGCCGCGCGTTTCGCAAGCAGCGGGCCGACCACCGAATCAGCCTCTTTCGAGACCATGACCACATGGCGGCCCTCGCCGATGGACAGGGCGGCATGCAGCGCCGCCGCCTCGGGGTGGCCGGTTGCCTCGACCACCACATCCAGCGCCAGACGCGGGATCATCGTGCCGTCCGATGTCAGCACGATCTGCCCCGCCTCCAGCGCCGCCGTGGCCTCGGGCAGGCTGTCGGTGCGGCGGATGCGGTCGCCGGTCAGCCCGGCTGCGGCCAGCGCGCCCTGCCCCCGGTCCATATCCGAATCGCAGACCGCGACAATCTCGATCCCCGGGCCGCGCAGCGACTGGAAGAGCAGCGAACGGCCATAATCACCCAGCCCGATCAGCCCCACGCGCAACTTGCGCTGCCGGGCCTTTTCAAGAAGCGAGCCGTAATGCATCTGGTGGATCCTCCGGACTTCATCTGCGTCAACGCGGAAGGGGATGACGGATGAACATGCCGAGGCGGGAACGCGGTCAGCGCCCTGCCATGATGCAAGCCTTATCCCCCCTGACATCCGATCCGGCCGGCGTTCCGGGCCATCTGGATATCCGGATCATGTTGTATACAATATTCACCGACAGTCAACGCAATTCGGTATGCCAAAACCCCGCAAGCCGTCCGTGAGAGCGCCCGACAGGCGGCCAAGCAGGACCGGCGACACATCCGCCCGGATGCGCCTTACGGATTGAATTCGAAGCGGAAACAAGGTGCGCCGGGGCGTTGATCTCCGCCCCGGCGCGTCACGCCCTGCTGAATGGCCGGGAAGGCCGGACTGGTGACACGGTCAAAGCGTCAGCGCCACCTTCCGCCCTTCATGAAAGGCATAGGCCGCCAGCCGGGGCGCCACGCAATCGCCGATGCGATGGACCCCCTTGCCGGGGATGGTTTCGGGGAAAGGATCGAAGGCGATATTCGTCGTCGCCGTCACCAATGCCGAGGCGGCAATTGTCTCCTCAGTCCCGGTCAGCAGGCTGCGCACGGTCGCGCCATTGCCATGCCAGCGGGTGATGACATGTTCGGTCAGGAACTGCGCCCCCGCCCGCGCAAGCCGCGCCCGCGCCGGACCATCCGCTGAGGTGCGGGTGATTTCCTTGCCGATATAAGGATCCGGCGTCACGATCACGACCTGCCGGCCCTGTTCGGCCAGCGCCCATGCGGTGCCGACGCCACGCCAGTTGCCGCCCTCATCCAGCACGATAACCGTATCGCCCAGCCGGGCCTCACGCCGCAGCACCTCTTCAGTGGACCAGACACCGCCAAGATCCAGCCCCGGCAACGGCCCCACGCCCGGCAGCCAGCGCTGCCGCGCCTCCGCGTCGGGCAGCGATCCAGTGGCAAGGATGACCGTCTGCGCCGGATGGGCCGCGATGTCGTCCTCATCCAGAAAGGTATTCAACCGCAGCGTGACACCCAGCCGCGCGAATTCCCGTTCATACCAGTCCAGCAGGTCAAGGATCTGGCCACGGCGCGGCTGCATCCCGGCCAGCCGGAACTGCCCGCCGATCTGCGGTGCCGCCTCGGCAATCGTGACCCGGTGGCCGCGTTCGGCGGCGGCGCGCGCGGCCTCAAGCCCTGCAGGACCGGCCCCGACGACCAGCACATCCTGCGGCATGGCCGACGGGGTGAAGCGGTCACCGCCCCATTCCCATTCCCGGCCCACGCTGGGATTGACCAGACAGGAAATCCAGTAGTCCCGCGACCGCCTGCCCCAGCACATCTGATTGCAGGAAATGCAGCCGCGCACGGCATCGGCCCGGCCCTCGGCGGTCTTGCGCGCCAGATGCGGATCGGCGATCTGGCCGCGCACGATGCTGACCAGATCCGCCTGCCCTGCGGCGATGATCGCCTCGGCATTCTCGGGGGTCCTGACATGCGCCTCGGATGTGACCTTGGCGTGTTTCACCACGGCGCGGATCTGTTCGGTCACCGGCGCAGTCAGCTTTTCCCCGAACAGGAAGGTCGGCATCAGCCGTTCGAAATCAAGATAGCCGCCATGCCCGCAGGTGATGTAATCGACATGCCCCGTCGCGTCATGCAGCGCGAGGATCTCCAGCAGGCTTTCCACCGACAACGTGACATCCTGCGCATCCGAGGTCGAGACCGCCAGACCTATGATGAAATCCTCGCCGCAATCGCGTCGGATGCGTTCGATGATGGTGCGGGAAAACCGGGTGCGGTTTTCCAGACTGCCGCCCCAGCGGTCATCGCGGCTGTTGCTCCAGGGTGTCCAGAACTGGTCCAGCAGCGAGTGATAGGCGGCCCAGACCTCAACCCCCTGAAAACCGCCCGCCTTGCAGCGCCGCGCCGTCGCGACATGCGCCTCGATCAGTTCTTCGATCTCGGTCTCGGTCATGCGATGCGAGCCGTCACTGTCATGGTAACTCGGCCCGCCCGAGGGCGACCAATGCGGCGCAAAGCTGAGATCGGAATCGCCATGCGCGCCGATATGGTAAAGCTGTTGCAGGATGACCGCGCCCGCATCGCGCACGGGTTCAGTCACCTTGCGGAAATGCGGGATGACCTCATCCGTGCCATGGCGGAAGTTGCCCCGCGTCAGAACGCCCGTGCGATGCACCGGCATCGGTTCGGCCACGATCATCCCCGCCCCGCCAAGCGCGCGTTCCAGCAGATAGGCCGCCGTCCGGGGCCCCGGCAGACCGTCATCCGCCATGTTGTTGGTATGGGCGCCAAAGACGATGCGGTTGCGCAGAACCTGCCCCCGCAGCCGGATCGGTGACATCAGATTGCGATGCATCTTGGCCGGTTCCCTTTGCGTCTAAAGATCCTTGACCAGCCGCAGCGCGTCATAGATCGCGGCATGGGTGTTGCGCGCGGCCACCGCATCGCCGATGCGGAACAGCCGGAACGCAGCGCCCGGATTGCGCGCCACGCCCTGCGGCGCGCCGGTGGTCAGCGCCTCGTAATCGACCTCACCCAGATTGGACGATTGCGGCTTCAGGTCAAAATACAGATCATCCAGCGGGCGGGTGCCATGGTTGACGATCACCTGATCCACCAGCCGTTCACGGGTGAAATCGCCGTAATCACTGCCCATCACGGCGCGCAGCAGATTGCCTTCGCGCCGCACCGATTTCAGCCGCCATGTCACGGTAAAGGTCGTGTCGCGTTTCTGCAGGTTGCGCATATAGGGCACAAGGTTCATCGCCATCACCTCAGGCGCGAAGCTGCGGTCGGGGGTCACGATTTCAACCGCCGCCCCGGTCGCGCTGATCAGATCCGCCGCCTGCAGCGCCGAATGATCGCCTGCATCGTCATAGATCAGCACATTCGCGCCCGGTTTCACATCGCCCGACAGGATGTCCCATGCCGAATGGACCAGATCATTGCCCGCCTCCAGCACCTCGGTATGGGGCAGACCGCCGGTGGCGATAATCACCTCATCCGGGTTGCTGGCCAGCACGGTATCGGCATCGGCAAAGGTGTTGAAGTGGAAGGCGACACCACGCTTTTCGCATTGTTCCATCCGCCAGCGGATGACCGATATCATCTCACGCCGCCGCGCATCCTGCGCGGTCAGGCGGATCTGTCCGCCGGGCTGATCGGCGGCCTCGAACACGGTGACGGCATGGCCGCGCTCGGCGGCAACGCGGGCGGCCTCCATCCCCCCCGGGCCGGTGCCGACGATGGTGATGCGTTTCATCGCAGGGGCCGCCGGAATGGTCTGCGGCATCGTCTCCTCACGTCCCGTGGCGGCATTGTGCAGGCAGAAGGCCAGACCGCCCTGATAGATCCGGTCCAGACAGTAATTCCCGCCGACACAGGGGCGGATATCATCCTCGCGCCCCTCGATCACCTTCCTGACCAGATGCGGGTCGGCCATATGCGCCCGGGTCATGCCGACCATGTCCAGCTTGCCGCTGGCAATGGCATGGCGCGCAGTCGCCACATCGGGAATGCGGGCCGCGTGGAAGGTGGGAAAGCCTGTCGCGGCGCGGATTTCGCCTGCGAAATCCAGATGCGGGGCGGATTTCATGCCCTGAATCGGGATCAGATCGGTCAGCGCCGGGTCGGTGTCGATGGATCCGCGCACGACATTCAGGAAATCCACCAGACCGCTGTTCTTCAGCCGATGGCTGACATCAAGCCCTTCGGCAGCCCCCATCCCGCCGGGGGCGCATTGATCGCCGGTGTAGCGCAGGCCGACGATGAAATCCTCACCGCAGCGGGCGCGGATCGCGCGCAGCACGTCGAAGGTGAAGCGCAGGCGGTTGTCCAGACTGCCGCCATAGTCATTGTCCAGATCATTGGTCAGGGGCGACCAGAACTGTTCCAGCAGATGGCCGTAGGCCTCAAGCTCGATCCCGTCGACGCCGGCGGCCTTCATCCGTTCAGCCGCATCGGCAAAGTCGCGGATGACGCGGGTGATGTCCCAATCCTCGATGCGTTTCGGAAAGGCGCGATGCGCGGGTTCGCGTTCATGGCTGGGGGCCAGAACCGGCAGCCAGTCCGCCTTGTCCCAGCGGGTGCGGCGGCCCAGATGGGTCAGTTGGATCATCACCGCCGCGCCATGGTCGTGGCATTCATCGACCATCGCCTTCATCCAGCCCACGACCTCATCCTTCCAGGCCAGGATGTTGTTGAAGACCGGCGGGCTGTCGCGCGCGACCGAGGCCGAACCGGCGGTCATCGTCAGCGCAACCCCGGCCTTGGCGCGTTCCACATGATAGGCGCGGTAACGGCCCTTGGGCATCCCGTCCTCGGGATAGGCCGGTTCATGGCTGGTGATCATGATGCGGTTGCGCAGCGTCAGATGTTTGAGTTGGTAGGGTTGCAGCAAGGGATCGTTGGACATGGGGCGCCTCCTGTCTTTGACCGGAATAGGGGTCTTTGACGGAACTCTGGGGCGAAATGTTCACTTGTGTCAAGATACCAGTCATATCCGAACATTCCTTGCGGATCCCCGCCCCCGGCCCTAATGTGGCGCCATGACAGAGGCGCTGAAATCCGATACCGGTTGGCGGGGATCCCGTGAGGGATGGCTTGATGCCGCCTATGCGGCCCTGATCCGCGAAGGCGTCGATGCCGTGAAGATCATGACGCTGGCCCAGCATCTGAAACTGTCACGCACCAGTTTCTACTGGTTCTTCAAGGATCGCGACGCGCTGCTGGCGGCACTGGCCGAGATGTGGGAGGCCCGCACCACCGCCCCCCTTGTCGCCGCGACCGAGGCCTATGCCGAGACCGGGACCGAGGCGATGCTGAACGTCATCGCCTGTTTCCTGAATACGGACACCTTCGATACGCGGCTGGAATTCGCGCTGCGCGGCTGGGGGCTGAAGGATCCGGCGATTCTGGCGCGGATTGCCGAGGCCGATTCGCGCAGGCTGGCGGCGCTGCGGGCGATGCTGATCCGCTGGGGCCATGCGCAGGCCGATGCCGATGTGCGGGCGCGCACGATCTATCTGGTGCAGATCGGCTATATCTCGATGCAGGTCGAAGAAACGCTGGAAACCCGCCTGACCCGCATTCCGCATTATGTCGAGATCTTCACCGGCCACCCCCCCGACCCACGCGAAATTGCCCGGCTGCACGGCCAGTTCGGGCTTTGACGGGCCGCTGACCCCGTATTCCGGTCAGCCCCGATCACGGATCCTCCGCTTCGCGCTGCGCCAGCAGCCAGTCGCGCACCTCGGCGACAGGGGCGGCAAGGGGGCGGTCCTTGGGCCAGACGACGTGAAAGGCCTGCCCCGTGACCAGCACATGACCGGTCAGCCGGACCAGAACGCCCCGGTCGACCAGCCGCTGAATCAGATGCCGCCAGCCAAGCGCCACGCCCTCCCCCTCGATCACGGACTGGACGACCAGAACATAATCGTTGATCTCAAGGCCCTTCGGCATCTGGCGGCCATCAATCCCCGCCGAGGCGAACCAGTCGCGCCATGTCGCGGCGGTGCGGAACGGTTCATCCAGATGGATCAGGCGCTGCGCCAGCAGATCGGCGGCAGCAAGGGGCGGGCCGGGGCTGCGCGTCAGATAACCCGCGCTGCAGACAGGATAAATCTCCTCGGGTGCCAGCATGGCAGCGGTGTAATGCGGCCAGTCGTCCGGATTGCCGCCCCGGATGCCCAGCGGGATGCCCGCGCCCGCCAGATCAAGATCGCGGTCGGCGGTCTGGATTCGCAGATCGACATGCGGCAGATCCTGCCGCAACCGCGCCATGCGCGGCACCATCCAGTAGGCCGCAAAGGCGGTGGAACAGGACAACGTCACATGCCCGCCCGCCGCCGTTTGCCGCAGATCCAGCGCCGAACGCCGGATATGCGACAGGCCGATGGTCACATCGGCATGAAAGCGGGCCCCGGCCTCGGTCAGGGCGACGCGGCGATGCTCCCGCCGGAAAAGCGGCAGGCCAAGGGCCGTCTCAAGCCCCGAAACCGCATAGGAAACCGCCGCCTGCGTCATGTTCAACTCCCGCGCGGCGGCGGTGAAACTGGACAGGCGGCCCGCCGCCTCGAACACGACTAGACTGTTCATCGAGGGGATGAGGCGGCGCAGATGATCCATGAATTTTGCTTATCATTCTGATGAAACTTTTCCAGCATTACCTGACAGGCCACCCGCCCTAATCTGGGACAGGTTTATACGAGGTGGGACAATGGCGGACGGGATCGGAACGGTGCAGGACGCGCGGCGCACACGCGGGGGCCGCAACCAGCGGCGCGAGATCCGGCTGGCCGGAGGACAAGGACCGGGGCGACCCTATATCCAGCGCGGCATCCCGACCTATGACATCCTGTCCGAGGAAAGCCTGATCCGCATCGAGACCACGGCCGAACGTATTCTGGCCGAGATCGGGATGGAACTGCGCGACGACCCCGAGTCGATGCAGCTTTACCGGCAGGCCGGGGCGCAGGTGACCGAAACCGCGCCCGGGGTCTGGCGGCTGAAATTCGAACCCGGAATGCTGCGCGAGATCCTGAAGACCGCCCCGGCAGAATTCACCCAGCACGCCCGCAATCCGGCCAATTCGGTGCAGATCGGCGGGCGGAATGTGGTTTTCGCGCCGTCCTATGGCTCTCCTTTCGTGATGGATCTGGACCGGGGCCGCCGCTATGGCACGATCGAGGATTTCCGCAATTTCGTGAAGCTTTCGCAATCCTCGCCCTGGCTGCACCATTCGGGCGGCACGGTCTGCGAACCGACCGATGTGCCAGTGAACAAGCGCCATCTGGACATGGTCTATGCCCATATCCGCTATTCCGACCGGGGCTTTCTGGGCTCGATCACCGCACCCGACCGCGCCGAGGACAGTATCGAGATGGCGCGGCTCTTGTTCGGGGCGGAATTCGTCGATCAGAACTGCGTCATCATGGGCAATTTCAACACAACCTCACCGCTGGTGCTGGACGGGGTGACGGCGGCGGGGATCCGCGCCTATGCGGCGGCCAATCAGGGCTCGATCCATCTGCCTTTCCTTCTGGGGGGTGCGGTGGCGCCCTTGACCATCGCGGGGATGGTGGCGCAGGGGCTGGCGGAATCCATGGTGTCCTGCGCGCTGACCCAACTGGTGCGCCCCGGTGCGCCCGCGATCCTTGCCAGTTTCTTTTCCTCGATGTCGCTGCGGACCGGATCGCCGACATTCGGCACGCCGGAACCGGCCATCGGGTCACTGGTGATGGGGCAGTTGGCCCGGAGGCTGAACCTGCCCTTGCGCTGCGCAGGCAATTTCAGCACATCAAAACTGCCCGACGGTCAGGCGATGCAGCAAAGCATGATGTCGATGATGTCCGCCGTGCAGGGCGGCGCGAATTATGTGCTTCATTCAGCGGGCTTTCTCGACGGGTTGTTGTCGATGTCCTATGAAAAACTGGTGATGGATACCGATATGTGCGGCGCGCTGCATGCCTATCTGGACGGTATGGTGGTCAATGACGACACGCTGGCCTTTGACGCATTGGCGGAACTCGGCCCCGGGCAGCACCTGTTCAGCACCGCCCATACGCTGCGCCATTACGAGACCGCCTATTGGGAATCAGCGCTGGATGACAACCAGCCCTGGGAGACATGGGACGAACAGGGCGGCATAGACTATGCCCAGCGCGCGAACAGCCGCTGGAAGGCCATTCTGCGCGACTATGAGGCCCCGCCGATTGACGCGGCCACCGATGAGGCGTTGCTGGATTTCATGGCACGGCGCAAGGCGTCGATGCCGGATATGTGGTATTGAGGGGGCTGTGACGCGCGGATGATAGTCTGATCCCGGCCATCGCCGGGGTCATGCGTCAGGTTCGGCCCGTCCGCCGGAGGCCAAAGCCTGCGGCCAGCGCCCGCCCCTTGCCTTCACCCGGCTGACCACTCAGCCGCCCAGCAACGCCTCGATCTCCGCCCGGGCGGGCATCGCTGCGGCGGCGCCTGCGCGGGTAACCGACAGGCCCGCCGTCGCACTGCCGAAGCGGACGGCCTCAACCGGGTCGGCCCCTTCGGCGAGGGCGGTTGCAAAACCGCCGTTGAACGCATCCCCGGCCCCCGTCGTCTCAACCACCGGCCCGGCCCGGAAGGGCGGCACCAGCAGGCTGCGGTTGCGGTCACGATAGAGCGCGCCGCGTTCCCCCAGCGTGATGATCGCCGCCCCCACCCCCATCGCCAGCAGCGCCTCGGCGGCGCGTTCGGCATCGGCGGTACTCTGCACCGCGATACCGGTGATGCCTTCCGCCTCGCTTTCATTCGGCGTCACGAAATCGCACAGCGCCAGCATTTCGGGCGGTATCCTTGCCGCAGGCGCAGGGTTCAGGATCGTGCGCGCGCCCCCTTCGCGTGCGATGACCAGCCCGCGATGCGCCGCCGCAACGGGCTGTTCCAGCTGTGTCACGAAAACCGAGGCCCCGCCGATCAGCCCGGCCCGTGCCTCGACATCGGCAGGCGTGATGCGCGCTGCCGCCCCGGGTGAGACGATGATCGCATTGTTCCCGGTCGCGGCCTCGATGAAGATGAAGGCCGCACCGGTATAGCTGTCGGCATCCTCGACCACCTGCGGAATGACGCCCGCGCGCTGCCAGACCTCCTGCGCCATTGCGGCAAAGGCATCGCGGCCCAGCCGGGTGATGAAATGCACGCGGCCCCCTGCCATGGCCGCCGCCACCGCCTGATTGGACCCCTTCCCCCCCGGCCCCAGCGCAAAGCCCTGCCCCAGCAGCGTTTCCCCCATGCGGGGCTGGCGTTCGGCGCGGTACACCGTATCGGCGACGAAAATCCCCAGAATTGCGATATGTCCGGTCATGTCCTAGTCCTTTGGCCCGATAACGCCCTTGCGCAGGATCACATTGCCATAGAACCGCCGTTCACCGGTCTGGATCACGGCATAGGCCTCGCGCGCACGGTCATAGAATTCGAACCGCCTGAGGCCCAGCATCGGACGCGGACGCCCCTCGGCATGGTCGATCTCGGCCTGCAATTCGGCCTGCACGGGCGGGATCGTGTCGGGCGCATCGACCATTTCCATCCGCATCGCGAAATCCGCAACGAAGGTATCCAGCGGCAGCACCGACAGCACCGCCTGCGCCGCCCCGGCCAGTGTCAGGTTTTCCATCCGCAGCACCTGCCCCCGCAGCGTGGCCCGCGCCACCTGTTCGGCGGGAAAGTTCAGATCGGTCAGAACCAGCGTATCGCCATGCCCCATCGCGCGCAGCACCTGCAGCACATCGGCATTCAGCCTGTGGTCGATCCCCTTGAGCATCCGCCCCCCTGTCAGATTTCCATGGCCTGAACCGCCACCGCGATGGCAAGGCCCAGCTTGTGATGATCTTCCATCTCAAAATGCACGCCATCCACCGGCGACGGCGCAATCACCTGCCCGACATCCAGAAAGGCAAGTCCCCAGCGTTCGGCAACCCCGGCATAGGCCTCGGCAAGGCTCTGCGATTTCGGGGCGGCCCCGGCATAGATCTCGGCCAGACAACCCGCCTCAAGCACCGGGGGCGGGCAGACCAGCAACAGCGCCGGGGGGGCGCCGCCCGGCCCGGTGACGCTTTGCCGGATCACCCGGACAAGCTGTTCCACGCAGATCGCGATTTCCACCGGCGGCAGGCCGAACCGCGCCTTCATGTCATTGGTGCCCAGCATCAGGATGACCAGATCGACCGGCGCATGGCTTTCAAGAATCGCGGGCAGCACCGGCAGCCCGTTCTTGTGATGGCCCGAAACGGGGTCAGGATGCACCGTGGTTCGGCCGGGCAAGGCCTCCTCAACCAGATGCCAGCCGGGGCCCAGTTTCGTGGCCATGACACCCGGCCAGCGGTCAGCCCGCGCGTAACGCCCGCGCGTCTGCAGATCCGGCAAGGGTTTCGTGCCATGGCTGTTCGAATCGCCATAGACCAGAACCGTCTTTTCCATGATGCACCCCTTGCCCTGATGGCCCACTTGGCCAGCCCTGACCGACACCTAGCCAAGCGCCCCCCGCCTGTCCATCCGGCGGAAGGGCTTGGCCTGCGCCGGCATCCCATCTAACATGTCAGCATATGGAGGATGACATGACAATAGCGACACGCGTCTGGGACCGTCTGGGCAATGGCGGGCTGACCTTTACCGAACTGGGCTTCGGCACCGCGCCCTTGGGCAATCTTTACCGCGCCATCAGCGATGCCGAGGCGCAGGCGGTGCTGGAGGCGGCATGGGCCGGGGGCGTGCGCCATTTCGACACCGCGCCGCTTTATGGCATGGGCCTGTCCGAAACGCGGCTGAACCGCTTTCTGCGCGGCAAGCCGAGGGACGAGTATGTGCTGTCCACCAAGGTCGGCAGGCTTTTGCAGGCCGCCACCCCGGACACCCGCGACGGGATCGGCAAATGGTTCGAGGTGCCATCGCGCCGCGAGGTCTATGATTACGGTCATGATGCGGTGCTGCGGTCGGTCGAATTCTCGCTGGAACGGCTGGGCGTGGACCGGATCGACATTCTGTATGGCCATGACATCGACCTCTTCAACCATGGCAGCGCCGAGGTGTTGCAGGCCAAACTGACCGAATTCATCGGGGGCGGATACCGCGCCCTGCTGCGCCTGCGCGACGAAGGCGTGATCCGCGCCTTCGGGGCGGGGCTGAACGAATGGCAATCCTGCCAATGGCTGGCCGAGCGGGGCGATTTCGACCTGTTCCTGCTGGCCGGTCGCTACACGCTGCTGGAACAGGAGGCGCTGGACAGCTTCCTGCCGCTTTGCCAGTCGCGGGGAATCGGCATCGTGCTGGGCGGCCCCTACAATTCGGGCATCCTTGCCACCGGCGCGCGGCCCGGGGCGTTCTACAATTACAACCCCGCCCCGCAGCCGATCCTTGACCGTGTCGCGCGCATTGAGGCGGTCTGCGCCGCCCATGGCGTGCGGATGGTCGATGCCGCCTTCCGCTTCCCGCTCTGCCATCCTGCGGTGGTTTCGGTCATCCCCGGCGGGCAGGGCGTGCAGGAGATGGAGGCCAATCTGGCCGCCGCAAAGGCGGTGATCCCCGCAGCCCTCTGGTCCGATCTGAAAACCGACGGGCTGCTGCGCGACGACGCGCCCGTGGGCTGAATACCGGACCGGCCTGCGCCTGCGTCAGTCACGCAGGCGCAGGCCATCGGCACCGAAATGAAAGGCGCGCGCCGCATCGAAACCCAGCCGCAGCACGCTGTCCACATCATAGTCATGCTCCCCAAACAGGCGCAGGGTCAGCAAGCCATGCGCCTCGGTCGTGACATAGACCAGCGTTTCGCCGCCCAGTTTCTCGACATGGCTGACACTGCCGGAAATCGGCCCATCGTTGTCAGGGCGCAGATGTTCGGGGCGCAGGCCCACCGTTTCGGACCGCATCCCCAGGGCCGCGCCCTTCAGGAAATTCATCTGTGGACTGCCGATGAACCCGGCCACGAAGGTATTCGCCGGATCCTTGTACAGATCCATCGGTGCGCCCACCTGTTCCACCCGACCCGCGCGCAGCACCACAATCCGGTCGGCCAGTGTCATCGCCTCGACCTGATCATGGGTGACATAGACCATCGTCGCCCCCAGTTCACGGTGCAGGCGGGCAATCTCGATCCTTGTCTGGACGCGCAGCGCGGCATCCAGATTGGACAGCGGTTCATCGAACAGAAACAGCTTGGGCCGCCGCACGATGGCGCGGCCGATGGCAACCCGCTGGCGCTGCCCGCCCGACAATTCGGCAGGGCGCCGGTCCATCAGCGCGTCAAGCGACAGCATTCCGGCCGCCTTGTCGGTCATGGCGCGGATCTCATCCCGCGCAACGCCCGCCTGTTTCAGCGCCAGCCCCATATTGGCGCGCACATCCAGATGCGGGTAAAGCGCATAGCTTTGGAACACCATCGCGATTTCACGCTTGGCCGGGGCGCGGTCATTCACCCGTTCGCCGTCGATCATGACATCGCCGCCGGTCACGTCCTCCAGCCCCGCGATCATGCGCAAAAGCGTGGATTTGCCGCAGCCCGAGGGGCCGACAAAGACGCAGAATTCGCCATGTTCCACCTGCAGGTCGACGCCCTTGATGACATCGGTGCTGCCAAAGGATTTGGTGACATTGGTCAAGGTCAACGCGCCCATGGGCAGCCCTCCTTCATGGTTGGAACCGTCACAGTTTCACCGGCTGCCCGGAGCGCACGCTTTCATCCGCCGCAAGGCAGACCGCCAGCGAACGGACCGCATCGGTCATGTGGCGGGTCAGGTCCAGATCCTCGGCTATCGCGCGGGCGACAAAGGCCTGTTCGCGGTCGCACAGATCCTGATGGCCGGGCTCATCCGCCATATCCAGATCCTCATGCGCCTGACCCACGCGATGCACACGCAAGGTGCTGGTCTTGGTATGGGTGTCGATATCGTCGGACCGCGCAATATCGGGCATCCGGATCGAGACCGCGCCGCGCGGGGAAACCACATCCTTCACGAAAAACGCGGTATCCGACATCATCGGCCCCCAGCCCGCCTCATACCAGCCGACGGACCCATCTTCGAACAGCACCTGAAAATGGCCGTAATTATACATATCCGGCGCGATTTCATCGGACAGACGCAGCCCCATGCCGCGCACCTCCACCGGGGCGGCATCGGTGATCTGACACATCACATCGACATAATGCACACCGCAATCCACGATGGGCGGCGTGGTCTGCATCAGCGCCTTGTGCACCTCCCATGTCAGGCCGCTGGACTGCTGGTTCAGGTTCAGCCGGAACACAAAGGGCCCGCCCATGTCCCGCGCCTCGGCGATGAGGCGCTGCCAGCTTGGGTGATGGCGCAGGATATAGCCCACGACCAGCTTGCGCCCCAGCCTTTGCGCCGCCGCAACCACCCGTTCGGCATCGGCCACCGTGGTCGCCAGCGGCTTTTCGACAAAAACATGCGCGCCCGCCTCCATCGCCGCGATGGCATATTCGGCATGGCTGTCGGAATAGGTCGCGATGCAGACCAGATCGGGCTTCAGCTCGGCCAGGGCTGCGCGGTAATCGGCCATCAGCGGATAGGACTGCAGATCGGCGGGCAGATCGACGGCGGACCGGTTGACCAGCCCCACCAGATCAAAGGCCGGATCCTTGTGGCAGGCCAGCGCATGGCTGCGCCCCATGTTTCCCAGTCCGGCGACAAGCGTGCGGATCATTTGACGGCTCCTGCGGTGATGCCCCGGATCAGATGCCGGGAAAAGATCAGATAGAGAACCAGCACCGGCACGATGGCCAGCGACAGCGCGGCCAGAACGGCGTTCCAGTTGGTGACGAACTGCCCGATGAAGACCTGACTGCCCAGCGTGATCGTCTTGACGCTTTCTCCCGGGGCAAGGATCAGCGGGAACCACAGATCGTTCCAGATCGGGATCAGCGTGAACACCGCGACCGTCGCCATGGCCGGGCGCACCAGCGGCAGGACCAGCCGGAAAAAGATGGTATATTCGCTCAGCCCGTCGATCCGGCCTGCATTCTTCAGATCGGATGACACATTGCGCATGAATTCCGACAGGATGAAAATCGCCAGCGGCAGCCCCTGCGCGGTATAGACCAGCACCAGCGCCGTGCGCGTATTGACCAGCCCCGTCGCCACCATCATCTGCAGGATCGCCACCGTGCCCAGCCGGATCGGAATCATGATCCCCAGCGCAAGATACAGCCCCATCAGCAAATTGCCGCGAAAGCGGTATTCGCTCAGCGCGAAGGCGGCCATGGCCCCGAACAGCAGCACGAAAAACAGGCTGGCCATGGTCACGATCATCGAATTGGTGAAGTAAAGCAGGAAATCCCCCTGCGCGAGAACGGTCTGATAACCCACCAGATCAAAGGTTTCCGCCGTCGGCAGCGCCAGCGGATCGGCAAAGATCACGCGGCGCGACTTGACGCTGTTGATGACGATGACAAAGACCGGAAACAGCGCGATCACGGTCCAGGTCAGCAGCGCCGCATGGGCGGCGATGCTGCGCGTCAGGGTGCCTTGGTTTCGGGCGATGCTCATCTGCGGACCTCAGAACTGATAGCGGCGCAGCCGCGTCTGGATCGCGAAAAGATAGACCGAGACCCCGACAAGAATGATCCCGAACATCGCCGTGGCAATCGTCGCCCCCATATGCGGATCACCCAGTTGCAACTGGAACCCAAAGAAGGTGCGATACAGGAAGGTGCCCAGAATATCGGTTGCGAAATTCGGCCCGGCCAGCGCGCCCTGACTGACATAGATCAGATCGAACGCGTTGAAATTCCCGACAAAGGTCAGGATCGAGATAATGCCGATCGAAGGCAGGATCAGCGGCAGCTTGATCTTCCAGAATTGCGACCAGGCGGTGACGCCGTCCATCTCGGCCGCCTCGATCACCTCATCGGGGATCGACAGCATCGCCGCATAGATCAGCATCATCGGGATGCCCACGAATTGCCAGACCGAGATCAGCGCCAGCGTGGTCAGGGCGTATTCCTCTTTCCCCAGCCATGGCGCAAACAGCGCCTTCAGCCCCACCGCATCCAGCATGTCGGGTGCAATGCCCCAGATCGGCGACAGGATCAGCTTCCACACGAAACCGACGATCACAAAGCTCAGGATCGTCGGAATGAAGATCGCCGTGCGGTAAAAGGCAGCCATGCGCAGCCGGGGGGAGGACAGCAGCGCCGCCAGCGCAATGCCGATCGGGTTCTGCACCAGCATATGCACCAGAAAGAACCAGGCATTGTTGCCCAGCGCGTTCCAGAACGCATCGGACCAGCGTGGATCGCCGAACAGGGTGCGGAAATTGGCCAGCCCCGCGAAAACGCGCTGCCCCGCCGCGTCAAAAGTAAACAGCGACAGGTTCAACGTCCCGAACAGCGGGATGATCATGATGGTGGTATAGACCAGCACCGCAGGCGCCAGAAAAACCGCGATATGCCAACGCACAGGCCTGCCCGCCGCCATGCTCTGTCCTCTTCATCTGTTCCCAAATATCCCGCAGGGGGTCCGGGGGGCGCGAAGCCCCCCGGGTGCCGCCGGCCCGGTTCCGGCCCTGCCGCTTACTTCTGCGGCTCGTACCAGCTTGCCAGCCCCGATTGCAGCCGTTCGGCCGCCGCCTCGGGCGTTTCGGTGCCACGGATCACATTGGCACTGGCATTCCAGGTCTCGTTTTCCAGATTGGGCGTGCCGCGCGACAGGATCTGATAGGTGGACCGGATCGTCGGCTCACAGCTGCTGCGCCAGCTGACGAAGTCCTGCGCCAGCGGGTCGGTCATCTCGACCGGGGTCGAATTCAGGCTGAAGAACCCCGGCAGCGCATTGGCATAAAGCGTTGCGAATTCCGGCGAGCCTGTCCATTCAAGGAAGGTCCGCGCGGCCTCGGCATTGGGCGAGGCGGCATTCAGCCCCAGCGCGATATCGGTATGGTCGCTGATATAGCAGGTATCGCCCTCGGCGGCGACGGGCGGTGCAAAGGCCCCCATTTCAAAGGCGCCGTCGATCTGCGGGGTGAAGACGCCGATTTCCCATGATCCGGCCGGATAGATCGCGGCACGGCCCAGCGTGAACAGGTTCTGGCTGTCGGGATAGGTCTGCGCCTCGAACCCGTCGCCCAGATAATCCTTCCAGCGTGCCAGCTGGCGGAAAGGTTCGACCCAGCCCTCTTCGGTCAGTTTCTGTTCCCCGGCGATCAGCGCCCGGCGACCCTCCTCCCCCTTCCAATAGGTCGGGCCGATATTCTGATAGGCCATGGTCGCCGCTTCCCATTGATCCGCCGTGCCCATCGCCATCGGGATGTAATTGCCATCCGCCTTGATCGCATCCAGCACCGAATAGAACTCATCCACTGTTTTCGGCGGCGTCAGGCCCAACTCTTCAAACGCGGTCTTGTTGTAGATGAAGCCATGGATGACCGAGGCCATCGGCACGCAGAAGGTGGCGGAACCGTCATCGGTCTGCCATGCCGATTTCGCGACATCCGAGAAATTGGCCATCGCGGGCAGATCGGTCAGATCGGCCAGACTGCCCTTGTTGAACAGTTCCAGCGAGGCGTCAAAGGGGCGGCAGGTGATCAGATCACCCGCCGATCCGGCATCCAGCTTGGAATTCAGCACCGCGTTGTATTCCGCCGGCGCACTGGGCGAGAACACGACCTTGATATCGGGATGCGCCGCCTCGAAGGCCGGAATGATGGTCTGCTGCCAGATCTGCAGATCGTCATTGCGCCAGCTTTCGATGGTCAGCGTGGTCTGTGCGGTTGCGGCCCCCGCCAGCATCGTGCTGGACAAAAGCGCAAACTGGATCGTTCTTTTCATCGTCGTCTCCCTGTTGTCGGGCCTTTGGTGGCCCGTTGGTTGCATGGTCTGTCACCGGGGCGGAAGCCGCCCGCCCGTCACGGTCAGCAGATCCGCCGCCGCCCCGGGGCTGTGTCCCTGCGCCACGAGTATGGCCGGTTTCACCGCGCCACCGGTCCGGGCCAGCGCCGCCTCGGCACGGTCGCGCGGCACCTGCGCCAGATCGGCCACGATCCGCGCCGCCCGGTCGGTCAGCTTGGCATTGTCGGCCACCAGATTGACCATGTATCCGTCATGGACATGGCCCAGATGAATCCCGATCAGGGTGGACACCATGTTCAGCGCCACCTTCTGCGCCGTGCCCGCCCCCATCCGGGTTGATCCCGAAACCACCTCGGGCCCGCTGTCCAGCAGCACGGCGATATCGGACAGATCCGCCAGCGGCGACCCGGCCACATTGGCAAAGCCCACGACCCTCACACCCCTGTCGCGCGCGGCCAGCGCCAGCGCCAGCGCATAGGGCGTGCGGCCTGAGGCGGAGAGGACGAACACCGCATCCCCCGCCGTCAGGCCCGAGCGGTCCAGATCAGCCAGCGCCAACGCCGGATCATCCTCGACAGTGCCCGTCATGTGCAAAAGCGCCGCAGCCCCCCCGGCAAACAGCATCGGGGTGCGCTCGGGCGGAATGCCGAATGTGCCCGCGAGTTCCAGACAATCGGCCAGCGCCATCAGCCCCGACGACCCCGCCCCGCCATAGCCCAGCCTCCCGCCCCGGCGCAGCGCCTCTGCCCCGGCCTCGGCGGCACGCAACAGCGCCGGGATTGCCGGGCCGACCACCGCCAGCGCCGCCGCCTGCGCCTGCAGCAGGGCCGTCAGAATCTCGGCCGCAGGACGGGCATGCAGTCCCACAGAATCGGGATGGCGCGCTTCGGTCGGCGATGACGTCATATGATTCCCCCCTTGCCCCTCGATAATGCCAAAACAATACCACTTGTAAAGTCCGTTGTTCGCCTACGCCTTTTTAGGCCAGTTTACGCAGGAAAAACTTCCTACTTTCCATCTGGTATTATTTTGGTATCTTATTCGCAATACGGAGGCAGGATGCAGGTATTTCTGGGAATTGACGGGGGTGGAACCGGATGCCGGGCGGCGCTTTGCGATGCGCAGGGCCGGATTCTGGGGCGTGGCGCGGCGGGGCCTGCCAATATCTCGACCGATACCGCAGGGGCGCTGGCCAATATCCTGACAGCCTCAAACGCCGCGCTGGATGCGGCGGGCGGCGTCGATCCGGCCCGGGTTTCTGCGGTGCTGGGGCTGGCCGGAGCGAATGTGTCCAGGGCGGCGGCACAACTCTCCGCCGGCCTGCCCTTCGCCCGCCACCGCATCGTTTCGGATGCGATGACCGCGACCGTCGGCGCGCTGCGCGGCGCGGACGGGATCGTGGCGGCGATGGGAACAGGTTCGGTCTTCGGGCTCAGCCACAAGGGCACATTCCGGCAATTCGGCGGGCGCGGGTTCGTGCTGGGGGATGAGGGCAGCGGTGCCGTTCTGGGCCGCGCCCTGCTGGCCGAGGCGCTGCGCGCCGAGGATGGTTTCGCGCCGATGACACCGCTTTTGCAATCGGTGCTGGACGGGCATGGCGGCGCCGAGGGTGTGATCGCTTTCAGCCTGCGGGCAAGTCCGGCAGAATTCGCGCAATTCGCCCCGAAACTGCTGCAAGGCGATGACCCTGCCGCCGAACGGATCATGACCGATGCCGTGATGGTTGTCCGCGCGATGATCAACCGGTTGCAGACGGATCCCCCCCTGCCGGTCGTCTTTCTGGGCGGGCTGGCCGGGGCCTATGCCGCCCGGCTTGCCCGGTGCTGGGACATCCGCGCGCCCTTGGGCAGCGGGCTGGACGGCGCATTGCTGCTGGCGCAGGGGGCGGGATGATGGACGAAGAGGCGCTGTTTTCTCCTCAGGGATTCGACGAGGCGGGCAGCGGCCCGCTTTATCTGCAACTGCATCGCCGCATCGCCGCCGCCATCGCCTCGGGGCGGCTGAAACCCGGTGACAGCCTGCCTGCCGAACGGGAAATGGCGGTGATGACCGGCCTTTCCCGCGTCACCGTCCGCAAGGGGGTCGAGGCACTGGTGGCCTCGGGGCAACTGGTGCAGCGACGCGGATCGGGCACTTTCGTCGCGCCCAAGGTCGAGCGGCTGGAACAGGCGCTGTCGCTGCTGACCTCCTTCACCGAGGATATGGCAAGGCGGGGCCGTCAGGTCGAAAGCATCTGGCTGGCGCGCGGGCTGCATGTGCCATCGCCGGAAGAGGTGATGGCACTGGGGCTGGGGGCCGATGACCGCGTGGCCCGGCTGGAACGCGTGCGCCGCAGTGACGACCTGCCGCTGGCCATCGAACGCGCCTCGCTTCCCGCCACGGTGCTGCCGGAGCCCGAGGCGGTCACCGGATCCCTTTATGCCGCATTGGAGGCGCGCGGACAGCGGCCCGTGCGCGCGGTGCAGCGGATCACCGCCGCCAATGTCGGCGCGCGCGATGCCGCCCTGCTGCAGGTCACCCCCGGCGTGGCCGGGCTGAAGATCGAGCGGATTTCCTATCTGCCCTCGGGCAAGGTCGTGGAATTCACCCGCTCGCTCTATCGCGGCGATGCCTATGACTTCGCCGTAGAACTCAAACTCGCGCCCGGGGCGACCGTCCCGGCGCAGGAAAGGACCGAAGAATGACGATCAGCCACATGGCCCGCGAAGTGGCCGAAATCCCCGAGGCGGCACAGCGGTTTCTGGACACTTCCCGCGATGCCGTGGCCGCTGCAGCCGAGGCCCTGCGCCATGCTGATCCGGCACTTGGGGTGACAGTGGCGCGGGGGTCTTCGGACCATGCCGCGACCTATCTGAAATATGCGTTTGAACTTGAGGCGGGCCTGCCCGTCGCCTCGGTCGGGCCCTCGGTCGCCTCAATCTATCACCGCCCGCTGCGGCTGGAACGCGCGGTCTGCATCGGCATTTCGCAATCGGGCCGCAGCCCCGATATCGTCGAGATGATGCACAGCGCAGGCAGCAATGGCGCGCTGACCATCGCGGTGACGAACCATGCCGACAGCCCGATGGCCGGGGCCTGCAGCCATTGCCTGCCGCTTTGCGCCGGTGAGGAAAAAAGCGTCGCGGCAACCAAGACCTTCGTGGTCAGTGTGCTGGCCGGATTGTCGCTGCTGGCCGAATGGCGGGATGATGCGGACCTGCGCGCCGCCGTGGCCGGATTGCCCGAGGCGCTGGCCGCTGCTGTGGCGCTGGACTGGGATCCGCTGGCCGCGCGGCTGGTGCGGGCGCAATCGGCCTATGTTCTGGGGCGCGGCCCCGCCTTTGCCACGGCTTGCGAAATGGCGCTGAAATTCAAGGAAACCTGCGGCATCCATGCCGAGGCCTATAGCGCCGCCGAGGTGCTGCACGGCCCCGCCGCCATCGTGCAGGCGCAGTTCCCGGTTCTGGCTCTGGGGATCGAGGATGCCGCCCTGCCGCAACTGCGCGCCACCGCTGAACGGCTGGCGGCACAGGGGGCGGATGTCTTTGTCACCCATGCGGATGTGCCCGGCACGACGCGGCTGCCCGCCGTTTCCGGCCTGCATCCTATCGTGGCGCCACTGGTCGCCATCGCGGCCTTCTATGCCTTTGTCGAGAAACTGGCCCGCAGGCGCGGCTTCGATCCCGACACGCCGCCGCATCTGCGCAAAGTGACCGAGACGGTGTAGGATGACCGAGGCGAATTCCACCCGCTTCCTGACCGGCGCGCGTATCTTTGACGGCGACAGCTTCCATGACGGCTGCGCGCTGCGGATCGACGCGGGCGTCCTCGCCGGGATCATCCCCGAGGCCGATCTGCCTCAGGGCGGGGATGCGGTGGAACGGGTTACCGGCGTGCTGGCCCCGGCCTTTGTCGATCTGCAGATCAATGGCGCGGGCGGGCATCAGATCGGCCCCGAAACGCGCCTGCAGGATCTGGCGAATATCTGCGCCATCCATCGCGGGCATGGCTGCGCGGGCGTGCTGCCCACGCTGATCACCGACCGGGCCGAGGTGACCGCGCGGGTGATCGAGGCCGGGATCGCGGCGGCGGCCTCGGGTGTTCCGGGCTTTCTGGGCCTGCATCTGGAAGGCCCGCATCTGGATCCGCGCCGCAAGGGCGCGCATGATCCCGCACTGATCCGCCCGATGGACGGCGATGACCTGAGCCGCCTATGCGCGGCGGCGGCGGCCCTGCCCGCGCTGATGGTGACGCTGGCCCCTGAAAGCGCGACCCCCGAACAGATTGCCGCCCTGACCCGGGCAGGTGCGGTGGTCAGTCTGGGCCACAGCGACTGCAGCCATGACACCGCACAGGCCGCCATCGCGGCAGGCGCGCGCTGCGCCACGCATCTGTTCAACGCGATGAGCCAGCTGGGCAATCGCGAACCGGGACTGGTGGGCGCGGTGCTTGGCGGCGATATCGCGGCGGGGGTGATCGCGGACGGCATCCATGTCCATCCCGAAACCCTGCGGCTGGCGCTGACCCTGCGGCCGGGGGGGATGTTCCTTGTCACCGATTGCATGGCCTTTGCCGGAACGGACCTGACCGAGATCCTGCTGAACGGCCGTCCGATCCGCCGCCATGCCGGGCGGCTGGAAATTGCTGACGGATCGCTGGCCGGGGCCGATCTGACCATGGCGCAGGCCATCGGGGTTCTGACCGGGCAGGTTGGCATCAACCCTGCCCGCGCGCTGGCCATGTCCTCCCGTATCCCCGCCGAGGTGATCGGCGCGGCCTTGGGCCGGATCGCGCCGGGGCGGGCGGCGGAACTGGTGCTGCTGAACCCGCAGGACTGGTCGCTGTCCCGGGTCTGGTCGGGGATGGGCTGGGCCGTCCCTGCTGCCGGTCCCTGACGACAAAGGGGGCAGCGCCGAAACCCTGCCCCCTTTTCACGCGTCCCTGCCCCATCCCTCAGCGCAGCATACGCGGCAGCCACAGCGACAGATCCGGCCAGATCGTCAGCACGAACAGCATCAGGAACAGCGGGATATAGAAGGGCACCACCGCGCGCAGCACTGTCCACATCGAGACCTTGGCGATATCGGACAGCATGAAGAGCGCAAGACCCAAGGGCGGCGTCAACAGCCCGATCATCAGGTTGAAGATGAAGACAATGCCCAGATGCACCGGATCAACCCCCGCCATCACCAGCGGCGCCGCGATCAGCGGCGCGACCAGCAGCGTGGCGGTCGTGCTGTCAAGAAACATGCCGACGACCAGCAGCAGCACATTCGCGATGAACAGCAGCATCAGCGGATCGGTCGACAGGGTCAGCAGCGTGCGGGTGAAGGTCTGGGGCAGTTGTTCCACCGCCATGACCCAGCCGAACAGCGCAGCGGCCGAGACGATGATCAGCACCGCCGAGGTGGTCTTGACCGTCTCGAACAGCGCAAAGACCAGCCGCTGCCATGTCAGACCGCGATAGAAGAACAGCGCAATGGCCAGCACATAGGCCACGGTGACGGATGCCGCCTCGGTCGGGGTGAACAACCCGTGCAACATGCCGCCCACCAGCAGGATCGGCGCAAACAGCGCCGGGGCGGCGGGCAGGAAGGCGGTCCAGACCTCGGCCACAGTCGGCCAGCGGCTTGACCTTGGATGGTTGTTGCGGATGGCGATCCAGCCGACGACCAGCATCAGAAACAGGATGAACAGAATCGCGGGAAGGATCCCCGCCACCAGAAGCTGCACGATGGACACGCTGGTCACCGATCCATAGATCACCAGCGGGATCGACGGCGGAAAGATCGGCCCGACCAGTGCCGAAGCCCCGGTGACCGCCGCCGAATAGGGCGGCGAAAACCCGGCATTGACCATGGCGCGCACCTGAATGCGGCCCAACCCGCTGATATCGGCCAGCGCCGCACCGGATGTGCCGGAAAAGACCAGCGAGCCGATGACATTGACCTGCGCCAGCCCGCCCGGAACGCGCCCGCCCAGAACCTGAGCGAAGCGGTAGATATGGCCGGTGATGCCGGCCTGATTCATCAGGCTGCCGACGAAGATAAAGACCGGCACCGCGACCAGTGGAAAGGAATCCAGCGCATAGGTCATGCGCTGCGCCATCATCTCGGTCGGAAAGCCCGAATAGAGGACATAGACCATCGCGGGAACGGCCAGCGCCACGACCACCGGAAAGCCCAGAATGAAGAACACCACGAAGGCAAGGATGAGGATCAGAGCCATGGCTGTCAGTTCCCCTTGCCCATCGGATCGAAGGTGATGTCGAACTCCTGCGGCGGTTCCTGTTCTTGCCGGAAGGTGATGTAAAGCGGTTGCCCTTGCAGCGCCTTGAACAACTGGATCAGGCATTCGACGCAGGTCATGGTGAAGCCCGCAAAGGCCGCACCGAAAAAGATGTAATAGGGAATGCCCAGCGTGGGCGTGGCATTGTCCATGTTGCGGCTGATCGCATAAAGGCTTGCAAAGGCAAGGATCGCGAAAGCCGCAATCGCGATCAGCGAGGTGCAGAACCGCACGATCACGATGATCCGGGACGGCAGGAAGGCCAGGATCTCTTCCATCCGGATGCTGGCCCCCGCCGAAACCACATAGGGAAAGGCCAGAAACACCGAACAGATCAGCATGAAGCGGGTCAACTCCTCGACGCCCACGATCGGGGTCGACAGGACTTCACGCAGCACGACCTGAATGAAGGGCAGCGCGATCAGCGTCGCCAGAACCACAAGGCTGGTCAGGCGGAACACCCAGCGGACAGGCTCGATCATGCGGTCGATGGCATAGGCGCGGCCATCGGTTGCGGTGACGGCCGCCGGAACATCGGGACCGGAGGGGGGGGCTTGCACGGCGTGGTCTCCTGACGGCTGGAAGGGCACGATGGAACGAAACGGCGAAATGAAGCGGGGGAACGAAACGGGCGCATGGAACGGGGCAAAGGGGCGGCACGATTGCGCGCCGCCCCCCCGGTTTCAGATGACCCGGGGTCAGGTCACTCGATGGCCTGGATCCGCTCGATCAGCGGTGCCCAGGTCGGAAAGTCCTTGGCCACTTCGGCGCCGACCGAAGTGCGGAATTCCTCAACCTTCAGACCATCGGCCTCGGTGATGAAGGTCATGCCCTTGCCCTTCAGCTCATCAATCAGGTCGACCTCGGCCTTCAGCCCCATTTCCAGGGTTTCCTCACCGATTTCAGCGGCGATTTCGCCAACGATGGCGCGGTCGGCCTCGGGGATCGACTGCCATGCATCCTCATTGATGAAGACCGGCAGCACGTTCTGCATATGACCGGTCAGCATCACATGGGTCTGCACTTCGAAAAGCTTGTTGGCGTTGATCATGGTCAGCGGGTTTTCCTGCCCGATCACCATGCCCGTCAACAGGGCTGTCGGCAGTTCGGCAACCTCGACCGGGGTCGGGATCGCGCCCATGCCGTTGATCATCGTCGTCCAGAGTTGCAGCGGAACGCCCCGGAAACGCTGTCCTTCCAGATCGGCGGGCGAATAGACCGCCATATTCGCCGTCATCTGCCGCGCACCCCGGTAAAGCCGCCCGATCACGCGGATATTGGCCGCATCCACCAGTTGCTGCGACAGATCCTGCATAACCTCGGAACTGTTGGGATCGGTCGCGGCCATGGCGTGCCGTCCGTCGCGATAGGCGAAGGGGGCAGCAAAGGCCGCGATATCGGGCAACAGCCGGGCCAGCGAGGCGAATTCATGATGCGCCAGCGGGATCGCGCCGCTGCGCACGCCGTCGACGGTTTCCTGCGCGCCGCCAAGCTGCGAGTTCGGGAAGACCTGAACCGTCACGCGGCCTTCGGTGCGTTCGGCCACGCGCTTGGCGAATTCCTCGGCATACCAGTACTGGATATCGCCTTCGGACCCGACATGGGCATAGCGGATCGTCACATCGGCCTGCGCCGAGGACACACCCAGCGACAGCGCAAGCGCCGCAGCCATGGATTTCAGCATCTGTCTTTTGTGCATTATAGTTTCCTCCTCCTTGATTTGACTGCGCTTTTTGTCTTATGCGTCCGGCAGTCTGTAGACGCGCACCGCGTTGTCGTGAAACAGACCCGCCCTCTGTTTCTCGGGCAGATGGGCGGTTGCGGTGGAAAAACCCGAAAAGATCGTGTCGAAGCCGCCGCCCAGCCGGTCAACCGGATAGTTGCTGGCAAACATCGCCCGATCCGTGCCGAAGATCGCCAGAACGTCGTGGATGATCGGGCCGTTCGACTCGACCGTCCAGGGCAGACCGGGCTGTCCGATTCCGGAAATCTTGATCGCCACATTGGGTTGCGCGGCGGCCGTCTCCAGCGCCGCGCGCCATGCCGCCAGCGCCTCGGGGCTGCGGTCGGCGGGCAGACCGGTATGGTTGATGATCAGGTTGGTGGCCGGAAAATCCCGCGCCAGGTCGGCGGCGGCATCCAGATGCCACCAGGGCGTCTGCAGGTCATAGGACATGCCGTGCCGTTCCAAGAGCGCATAGCCCTCACGCCAGACCGGATCATCCATCGAGCCCTTGGCACCGCGCCTTGCCTCGGCAGGGGTGGCCACGGCGGCAGGCTTGTGACGGATCCCGCGCAGGATTGAGATCTTCGCGTGCTCCGCCAGCAGTTCGGCCGCGCCGGGATCGGCCAGGTCGCACCAGCCGACCATCACCGTGGGCACGCCCGAGCGCGCGGCAATCTCGGCCACCCAGCGGCTTTCCTCGGCGGCCTTGGCGCGGTTCCATTCCGCCTCGACATAGACCGAACCGGCAATCGGCCAGCCTGCGGTATCGGCGCGGTAATCCTCGGGCATGTAATCGACGCAGATCGACGAATAATCGCCATAGCGGAACGGAATACGCTCGTCCTTCAGCCATGGCAGATCGTTGCGCAGATCCCAGATATGATGATGCGCGTCGATGACGGCCTTGGGGCGGAGGGGTTGATCGGTCATGCGGTGTTCCCCCTTCAGCCCTTGGCCGCGTCGCGCTGGCTGGCCTTATGTTCGTAAAGCTTCACCACCCCGGCGGAATCAGTCATCTCATGGCCAAGGGCGACATAGTCCTTGAACTGCGAAACGCCTTTCTCGATGACGCCCAGGTCCAGCCCAAGCCCCTGCGAAAATGCCGATACAGCCTTGAGATCCTTCAGCAATTGCCTTGCATAGCTGTTGGGCGGATCAAAGGCGCGCTGCTGCATTTGCGGATATAACCGCTGCAACAAGCTGCTGTCGGCATGCCCCCCCGCCAGACAGGCAGGCAGTTGCGCCGCGTCGATCCCCGCCGCCTCGGCCAGGATCAGCGCCTCGGCCATCAGCACATAACCCGTGCCGACAATCGCCTGATTGAGGATCTTGGTCGTCTGACCGGCACCGACCGGCCCCATCAGCGTCAGGTTGCCCGCCATCTGATCGACCACGGGGCGGACGGTTTCGAAATCGGCCGCATCTCCGCCCGCCATCACCGTCATCGTGCCGTTGCGGGCAAGCTGCGGGCCGCCCGAAACCGGCGCATCGACCCAGCCGCAGCCGGTCATGTCCCGCAGGCGCGCGGCGGCCTTTCGGGTGCCCTCGGGATCGGCGGTCGAGAAATCGACGACGACGCGCGGCCCTTTGCCAGCAGCGGCAACCCCGTCCTCGGCAAAGATGCAGCGTTCGACCGCATCCATGTTCAGCACACAGAGCATGACGATATCGCTGGCCTTCGCCACGGCGGCGGGGCTGTCCGCCGCCACCGCGCCATGCGGCACCACGGTGTTCAGCCGCTCGGGCTCAAGGTTCCAGACCGTGACGGCATAGCCCCGGTCCAGAAGGTTGCGCACCATTGCCTCGCCCATCAGGCCGATGCCGATGAAGCCGATACGCGGACGTTCCGTTTGCGTCATGTCATTCCTCCCCGGTTCAATTCTGTCTGCCTGCCCCCAAGCCTTGTTCCGGGGGCGGCCGGGATGTCCCGGCCCGTGCATGCGCCTAGCGGCCCGACCATTCCGGCAGGACCTTGGTCCTTGACAGGAAGGTCTGCACCCCCAGCCGGAAATCGTCGCTGCCATAAACCTCGGCCATCAGGTCATCGGCCTCGGGCAGGGTTTCCAGCGTCATGCGGCGCAACACTTCCTTGAACGAACGTGTCGTCAGGGGCGCATTCTCGACCGCGCGCTGGCACAGCGCCTCGATCCGCGCGTCCAGCGCCTCCTTGGCCACGATATCCAGCAGGAACCCGCTGGCCTTCAGTTCCTCGGCCTCGATGATTTCCCCCAGCAGAACCATGCGGCGGGCTATGGCCGCACCCATCGTGCCGCCGACCCGCGCGATGCTGAGCGGCGACAGGCAATTGCCCAGCGTGCGCCCGATCGGGCAGCCGAACCGCGCGCCCGGTGTCGCGATGCGGAAGTCGCAGGCAGCAGCGATGTTCAGCCCGCCCCCAACGGCCCAGCCCTCGACCACCGCGATGGTCGTGACCGGTATCGCATCCAGCGCCCGCATGCAGGCATCGCCCCTGCGTTCATACTCCAGCCCGTCATTGCCAGAGGTGAATTTGGCAAACCCCGAGATATCGGTGCCCGAGACGAAGGCCTTGCCGCCCACGCCCCGGAAGATCACGGCCCGGATCGACGGATCGGCGGTCACATCCCGCGCCGCCGTCGCCAGATCCTGCCACATGCCCGAGGTCAGCGCATTATGCGCGCCGGGATTGTCGAACAGGATCCGCGCAATCGCGCCGTCCTTTTCCAGATGGATCCGGGGGTCCGACATCAGGCCGCACCCCGCTTGGCATCCAGAAGCCCCTTCTGCGCCAGTTCGGCACGGATCTCGGCGTCATGTTCATTCAGCAGCGGCGGCGGATGGCGGATCTGCTGCGGTGTCGCGCTCATCTTCACCGGAAAGCCAAGGGCGCGGAATTCGCCCTCGACCGGATGCGGCACCATCTGCACCATCTCGCGCGCAATGGCCTGTTCGCAGTCCACCGCCTCGGCATAATCGAGGATCGGCGCGGCGGGCACGCCCGCCTCTTGCAGCACCGCGATCCATTCGTCGCGGGTCTTGCCCGCGAAGGTGGGCGCCAGTTCGTCGATCAGCACAACACGGTTCGCAACGCGCGCGGCATTGGTGGAAAACCGCGCATCCTCTTGCAGATGGTCGATGCCCATCGCGGCGATCATCCGCAGCCAGAGCCCCTGATTGGCCGCCCCGATCACAAACCAGCCGTCCGAGGCTTTGACCGCCTGATAAGGCGCCGACATACGATTGGCCGACCCGATCGGAACCGGCGATTTGCCCGTGCCCCAAAGCTCGGTCGTTTCCCAGACCGACAGGGCCATGGCCGCCTCGAACAAGGATGCGTCGATGAACTGCCCCTGCCCCGAAACCGAGCGTCCGATCACCGAACTGAGAATCGCATAGCAGGCGAAAAGCCCCGCCCCCAGATCCGCGACCGGGATCGAGTTCTTGGCAGGCTCCATCCCCTCGAACCCGTTGGAACTGAGGATGCCGGACACCGCCTGCGCGATCAGATCGAAGCCCGGGCGCTGCGCCCAGGGACCGGTCTGGCCAAAGCCTGAGATGCTGGCATAAATCAGACGCGGATTGATCGCACTCAGCGTGTCGTAATCCATGCCCAGACGGGCGGCGACACCGGGGCGGGCGTTTTCGACCAGCACATCGGCGGTCTTGACCAGCGCATAAAGCGTCTCGCGCCCCTCGGGTGATTTCAGGTCCAGCGCGATGCTGCGCTTGTTGCGGTTCAGCGCCAGAAATCCGGGGCTGTCGTCGCCCTTCAGGCGGAACCCCATGGACTGACGGGTGGAATCCCCGGTTTCGGGCGGCTCGATCTTGATGACATCCGCGCCCATATCGGCCAGCAGCATGCAGCAGAACGGGCCTGCCATCACCTGCGAAATATCCAGAACCCGAATGCCCGCCAGCGGCAGTGCCATCGCCATACTCCCCTCCTATTGGTCCTCCTCCCGAGGGCCTGTGCGGGCTGTCGGACGGCGCCAACGCGCCTGTCTGGCGCGCGGTTACCCCGTCATCCGGCCCGGTCAGCCTCAGGAACCCAAGTTGTATATCGTATATGATACACAGGCAACCCGAATCCGAGACCGCTGAACCCCGCGCCGGACAGACGAAGGCACTGGCCCTGCATGGCGCAGGCACAGGATTTCGTGGCGGGATTGGAAGCGGTGAAAGGGCAGCGTCGCGCCCGCCATCCGGGCGGGGGCGCTGTCCGCACAGGGACGGATGCCTTGATTCGGGGCCCGGCAGCGGGCGGCACCGGTCAGGCCGTGCCACAGCGAAGGAGGTTCAGAAGTGGACCTCCGGCAAGGGTGCGGCACAGGTGCTCGGGGATCAGCCCCGCCGCGCCTTCAGCGATTGCCATCGATCCATTTCGACATCAGCAGCTTGTCACGGAAACATTCCCCGGGCACGGCACGGCGCTTGATGCGGGCCAGTCGTTCGGCAAAGGCCACCTGCCGCGATGAGGGCAGATGATCGAAGGCCGAATTCGGCTTCATCCGCGCCTGCGCCTCGATCCAGCGGCTGAGCGCGCGGCGGTCCTGCTGCGTCTCGGGCGGCAACAGTGTCCGGTTGCGCAAGGCCAGCGACCGCGCATAGGCGATCTGGCGGGGCGTGGCGGGCAGGGTCTGGGCGGGCAGGGCGACGGGTGCATCTTCCATGGGTCATGTCCTTTATCGGAACAGATCCAATATAGAACATAACGGGAACATTTTCAAGTCCACCTTGTGAAACAGGCCCCGCCTGCCCCGCCGGGGCCTTTCAGCCCAGTGCCGCGATCCTTGCGCGGAAGCGGTCCGCCCCTTCGATGATATGATCCAGCACCACCTCGACCGCCCAATGCCGTTCGGCGATGTCATAGGGAATGGTGCGGCTGTGGACATCGGCAAAGGTGCCGATCCGGCGGTGGAAATGCTTGGCAAGTTTGGGATAGCCCATGCCCTCGGACATGGCTGACAGCACAAGGAACGTGTCCAGTTCCGCCGCAAGGTCGGGATGGGCGCGGCCGTGATCCATCAGCCAGCGGTAAAGATCGGGATGGAAATTGTTCATCACCCCGGAAAAGCCATGCCCGCCCGCCTGAATCGCAGGCCATGCAATCGCGGCATTGGCATTGTTGATCGCCAAGGGCGTCCCCGCAACCAGTGCCAGACGGCGCTTGAGATGCTCCAGATCGCAGGTCACGTCCTTGAGAAAGGCAAAGCGCCCGCTTTCGGCGCAGAAACGCACCTCGTCATCGGTCAGCAGACGGCGATAGGGGGCGGGACATTCGTAAAGCCCCAACGCGGTGTCAGTCGGCAGCGCGGCCAGCAGATCGTCCATCCGGGCGCGGAAGGTGCTGCTGTCCTCATCCCGCCCGGCCAGACGGTTGGTGACCAGAACCACCGCATCGACGCCGGTTTCGGCCATGGCGCGTAATTCGGCCTTCTGGTCTTCAACCCCGTCGGAAATATGGCCCGAGGCCACGACCGGCACGCGACCCGCGACCCGCTCCATGGTGAAACGCGCCAATGCGCAGCGTTCCTCCAGCGTCAGGAACAGCATTTCCGAGGATTGGCAGACCGCGAACAGCCCATGCGAACCATTGTCGATATACCACTCGATCAGACGGGCATAACCGTCCCAGTCGATCCGGTCATCGGCGTGAAAGGGCGTGATCACGACCGGAAAGATACCTTGCATCGCATGCGGCATTTCAGAATTCCTTGGGGGTTTTGGTGGGTCAGCCTTCGTAGCCGAAGGCGCGGGGCAGCATCAGGGTGATATCGGGGATCAGGATCATCGCCAGCAGGGCCGCGACCAGCACGCCCAGAAACAGCCAGATCTCGCGGATGATCTCTCCCAGCGGGATGCGCGATACGGCGCTGATGACGAACAGCAGGATCCCGTAAGGCGGGGTAATGAGGCCGATCATGCAGTTGACGACGGCAACCACGCCAAAATGCACAAGGTCGATCCCCAGCTCGCGGCAGGACGGGATGAACAGCGGGATGATGACCAGAATGATCGTTGTCGCATCCAGAAAACAGCCCAGCAGAAGCAGAAGCAGATTGACGCACAACAGAAAGACCAGCGGGTGAATGTCCAGCCCGACCAGCGTGCGCGCCACGACATCGGGGATATTCTCGGAGGCGACAATATAGTTCAGGATCAGCGCCCCGCCGATCACCAGACCCACCGCTGCCGACGACCGGGCGCTGGAGACGAGGATCTCGTAAAACCCGGCAAGGCTCAGTGAGCGGTAGAAGACCGCGGCAAGGATCAGCGCGTAGAAAGCGGCGACGGCGGCGGCCTCGGTCGGCGTGGTGACGCCGCCATAGATGCCATACAGCAGGATCGCAGGCATCAGCAGCGCAGGCCCTGCATCCAGCGTCAGGCGCGGCAGTTCACGCAGGGGCACGGGTTCATCCCGCGCGAAACCGCGACGATGGGAAATCAGCGCATTCATCAGCATCAGGACCGCCCCCATCAGAAGGCCCGGAACGATACCCGCCAGAAACAGGAAGCCGATGGAGGTGTTCGAGACCAGCGCATAAAGCACCATCGGGATCGAGGGCGGGATGATCGGCCCGATCGTGGCCGAGGCCGCCGTGATCGCCGCCGCATAGCCGCGCGTGTAATGGCCCGATTTCACCATCATCTCGATGATCAGCTTGCCGATCCCCGCCGCATCCGCCACCGCCGATCCCGACATGCCGGAAAAGACCAGCGAGGCCAGAACATTGACGTGGCCCAGCCCGCCCCGGAACCGGCCCACAAGCGCCACACAGAAGCGCAGCAGCCGGTCCGACACCGTGCCCGCATTCATGATATTGGCCGCCACAATGAACAGCGGCACCGCCAGCAGGATGAAGCCGGAATAAAGCCCGTCCATCAGGATCTTGCCGCTCATCCCGATGCTTTGACCGGCGGCCATAAGATAGACCAGCGAGGCGGTCAGGATCGCATAGGCAATGGGGGCACCGATGGCCGCCAGCCCCATCAGGATGGTCAGGCAAAGCAGAAATTCGAAGCTCATTTGCCTTGCCTTCCCTCAACCGGCGGCACCACGCCGGGCAGCACCGGTTCCTCAACCCCATAACGGAAGGCCCGCCAGACCGCCCAGAAATAGCGCAGCGGAACCGCGATCAGAAAGATGATGTAGATCAGATAGATGTCACGCATCCGGATCCAGTCACCGAAGAGATCACCCAATGTGGCCGTCCGTTTCAGCCGCAGCACGGCAAAGCGGTCCCATGTCGCGGCGATCGAGGCCAGAAGGGCCACCGCAATCGCCAGCCCCGCCACGATGGCAAAGCCGCGACGGACCCCGGGCGGCACCGTGGTATAAAGAATGTCAAACGTCACATGATCCTGATCGCGCACGACAAAGGCATTGCCCCAGAAGATCAGCCAGACCCAGATCGCAAGACAGAATTCCAGCGTCCAGCCAAAGCTGGAGGGTTGAAACCACGGCATGTTCACCGCCACCCAGTCCAGCCGTGCCGCATAGCGCACGACGACCTGCAGGATGAAGGTCGCGAACATGGCCGCCATCAGGGCTGCGGCAACAGCCTCGGTCGAATGGCGGAACAGGGTCTGCAAACGGGACAAGCGGGACACTCCGGCAGGCGGCATCGGGGGTGCGCAGACGGGGACAGGGCCGGGCGCCTGACGGCCCCGGCCCCGTTATTCAGATCAGATCAGTCGCCAAGCGCGTTGATCTGGTCCAGCACGCCTTCAGGCCATGAGGCCGCGAATTCCGAACCGACATATTGCTCCTGCACATGGCTGCGGAAGGCTGCCAGATCGGGCTCATAGACATCAAGGCCCTGTTCGGTCAGGAAGGCGACCAGTTCTTCCTCCTTGGCAATCTGGGCCTGACGCCCGGCCTCGGCGGCATCCTCGGCCGCTTTCTGCACGGTGGCCTGCTGCTCTGCGGGCAGGCTGTCCCACAATTCCTTGGAGAAGGCGATATAGTTCAGATCGACCAGATGCGCGGTCAGGCTGACCTGTTTCGTCACCTCATAGAACTTGGCATCCACGACCGTCGGCAGCGGATTGTCCTGCCCGTCAACCGATCCGGTCTGCAGCGCGGTATAGATCTCGGTAAAGGCCATCGGCGTCGGGTTCGCCCCGATGGCGCGGCCAAGGAACATCCATGCGTCAGAGCCCGGCATCCGCAGGTTGACGCCCGCCAGATCGGCCGGGGTCATCACATCGCGTTCCGACCGGGGAAAGCGCAGGTTCACATGGCGCTTGCCCAGATACATGACGGCCAACAATTTGACGCCCAGTTCATCCTCGACCTTCTGCTTGAACGGATCCATCAGCGGGTCGTTGAACACCCGCACCTGATGGTCCGCGCTCTGATGGACATAGCCGGTCGCGAAGATCGAGAATTCGGGGAAGAAATTGGCCAGTTCCTGCGCCGAGGCGATGGACATTTCCAGATCGCCGGTGGCGATGGTTTCCAGTTCAGACCCCTGCGCGATCAGTGACGCATTGTAATGCGGCTGGTAATCCGCGAATTCCGCAATGGCCGGGCCGAAAACCGTGGCCAGCGCGACCGAGCGCTGATCGGTGTCCGAGGCCGGGGTGGACATGCGGATCACGGGGCGATCCTGCGCTGCGGCAGGCTGGGCCGAGAACCCGGCCACGGCCAGCGCCAGCGCGCCCGTCGTCGCAAGGAATGCCCGGCGTTTCATCTGTTTCATCATCTTGTCTACTCCTCCCAGAAATGGCGTCGCGGGCGCTTTCCCGTTCAGATCGGGCTCGTTCTGTTGCTGTTGTCATCGGAATGCGGAAACCGACAGGAAAGCGCTTACCATGCCCCGCGTAACATGTTAGAGTGATGTTAGCAATAGGTTACGGAAGTGACAGATGACTGAACCGATGGCGTTGCCACCCACCGCCCTGCGCCGCGCCACGACCGGAGGCGCCGGGGAAACCTCGCTGCGCCAGCAGGCCTATGACCGGATCGAGGATCTGCTGAACTGGGGCCGCCTGCGGCCGGGGCAGATCATCTCGCAGCGTGAACTGGTCGAGCTGACGGGCGGAACGCTGGGATCGGTGCGCGAGGCGATCCCCCGGTTCGAGGCCGAGGGACTGCTGCAGACCCTGCCGCAGCGCGGGATCATGGTGCCCAGTCTGGATGTCAGTTTCGTGCGCGAAGCCTATCAGATGCGCCGGTTGATCGAACTGGGCATGGTGCCTGATCTGTGTGAACGGCTGGACCGCGCCACCGTCACCGGCTGGATCAGATGGCATGAGGCGGCACAGGACCGGCTGACCGACGAAAGCGCCGGGGATCAGGCCGAATTCCTGCGCGATTTCCAGCTATTCGACTGGGACATGCATGGCCAGATGGTCGAGGCGATGGACAACAAGCTGATTTCCAACGTCTATCGCGTCACAGCCATCAAGATCCGCATGGCCGCGCAATCCCGTGTCCGGGTGACGCGCCAGAATGCAACCCGTGTCATCAGGGAGCATCTGGATTTCCTGCGCCCCCTGCTGGAAGGCCGGGCCGAGGCGGTCACCGCCGCGCTGTCCTTTCATATCAACCAGTCTCTGACACTGGCACTGGGCGGTTCGGTCCGGGGCTGAAGCGGCCCGCATCTGGCCGCGTCAGCAGCAGCGCCGGAAGCGGTCCACGATCACGTCCAGCACCTCATCGGGGTCGCGCCGCCACCAGTTGCGGGCCGAAAAGATCTCGACCTCGCACAGCCCGACATAACCCGCGCCTTCCACCATGCCCCGGATCGCGCGCAGATCGGCAATGCCGTCGCCCATCATGCCCCGGTCCAGCAGCATATCGGACGTATTTTCCAACCAGTCACACAGATGATAGCCCAGCACCCGGCCCTGCGCGGCGGCAAGGCTTTGCGCCAGCAGCCGGTCCCACCAGACGTGATAGACATCGACCGCGATGCCAAGATTCGGCGCACCGACGCGATCACAAACCGCCAGCGCATCGGCGACGGTGAACAGGCAGGTCCGGTTGCCGCCGAACATCGGGTTCAGCGGCTCCAGCGCCAGCGCGACCCCGGCATCTGCCGCGTGGGGGGCGAGTTCGGCAATCCGGTCGGCAAGGCGCGCGACAGTTTCCGCCGTGCCCTTGCTGCCGGGTTCGGTGCCGCCTGTGACAAGGGTCAGCACCGGTGCAGCCAGTTCGGCCGCCATGTCGATGCTGGCGCGCGCCTCGTCCAGATCCTGCGGCGCATCGCGGCCCACCAGATAGGGCGTGCGGCACAGGCCTGCGACGCGCAGCCCTGCGGCCCGTGCATGATTGCCGATTGCGGCGGCCCTTGTGCCGATCTCGCGCCGCCAGAACACGACCCCGCCATAGCCGCGCGCGGCGCAGGCGTCGATCACCCGTTCCGGCGTCCAGCCCGCCCCGGCGCCCTCGACATTATGGCCCAGCGTTGCCGTATTCAGCGCCAGCGCCGAAAGATCGCGGCTGAAATCGCGCAAGTCACACCCCGTAAAGCGCCAGCAGCGATTTCATCCGCGCCACCGCCAGATCGGGATCGCGCAGCAGACCGCATTCATCGGCCAGCCGGAAGGTCTCGGTGAAATAGGGCAAGGGCCGCATCGCCTGCGCCCCGCCCAGCATGATGAAATGATCCTGAAACCCGTTCAGCCAGGCGAGATATACCACGCCCGTCTTGTAATACTGCGTCGGCGCGCGGAAGATATGCCGCGCCAGCGGCACGGTCGGGTCCAGCGTGGCACGGAACTCCGCCACATCGCCCTGCCCCAACCGGCCCACCGCATGGGCCGCCGCCGGGGCCAGCGGGTCGAAAATGCCCAAGAGCGCATGGCTGAACCCCTGATCGTCCCCTTCGATCAGTTCGGGATAGTTGAAATCATCACCGGTATACATCTTCACGCCTTCGGGCAGACGCCGGCGCATGATGATTTCCTTGTCCTTGTCAAGCAGGCTGATCTTGATGCCTTCAACCTTGGCGCGGTTGCGATGGATCACCTCGAGCGCCACCTCCATCGCGTCCGCAAAGTCGTCCTGCCCCCAATAACCCGCCAGTTGCGGATCAAACATGTCGCCCAGCCAGTGCAGGATCACCGGATGGTCGCAGTCCGACAGAATGCGGTCATAGACGCGGATGTAATCCTGCGAGCCTTTCGCCACGCGAGCCAGCGCGCGGCTGGCCATCAGGATGATGCGGGCATCCAGTTTCTGGATCGCCTCAAGCTGTTCCTGATAGGCGCGGATCACGTCATCGGTGCTGCGGGCCGCTGACGGGTCCAGATGGTCGGTGCCGCAGCCATTGGCGACCGCCGCATCGGGCAATTCCTCTCGCGTGCGCCTGATCAGCTCCAGCGCGCCGGGCCAGTCCAGCCCCATGCCACGCTGCGCGGTATCCATCGCCTCGGCAATCCCCAGCCCCAGACCCGCCAGATGGTGGCGAAAGGTCATGGTGGCCGCCCAGTCGACCGTCGCGCCGCCCGACGGGTCATTGCCGGTAAAGGGATCGGCCACGACATGCGCCGCCGAATAGACACTGCGCGCCGCATCCGGCCCCAGCCTGCCCGCCGCGACCGGCGTTCCGCGCAAGGTGTAATCGGTCAGGCGGCCCTGATCGTCCGGCAAGGCGATTTTCATGTCTCAGACCTTTCAGAAACGGGGAAGCAGCATCCCGGCATCGGCCGAGATTGCCTGTCCGGTGGTATAGGGCAGCCGCCCCGAGGCCAGCGCCGCAATGATCGCGCCAACCTCGGCCGGCTCGCCGACGCGGGGAAACAGGGTCAGCCCCGCCGCCGCGCGGGTGCGATAGCTGTCGATCACCGGGGCGGTCATCTCGGTTGCGATCAGGCCGGGTTGCACGTCATAGACGGCAATATTCTCGGGCCCCAGCCGCACGGCCAGTGCCTTGGACACCATCGCCGCCGCCGCCTTGGACGCGCAATATTCCGACCGCTGCACCGCCACGGCCACGGCATTGGCCGAGGTGACATTGACGATGGAATGAAACAGATCCCCGGGCCGGTCCCGCGCCAGCAGGCGGCGGGCAAAGCCCTGCGACAGAAAGAACATGGCCTTGCTGTTCACGCTCAGGCAGCGGTCCCAGCTTGCCTCGGTCACATCCAGCAGATCGCCCCGGCTGAGAACGCCGACGCCTGCATTGTTGACCAGCGTTGTCAGCGGTCCCAGTGCCGCTTCGATCCGGGCCAATGCGGCGTCATGGCCTGCGATATCGGTCACGTCGAACGGGGCCTCAACCACCGGCACGCCCAGATCGGCGATCCGCGCCGCCGCCGCCGACAGGTCGGCATCGGCAACCGGCCCGTTGACGGCAATCGCAAACCCCTCCCGCGCCAGCGCCTCGGCCGCGGCAAGGCCGATCCCGCGCGACGATCCGGTGACAAGGGCGACCGGCCTCATGTCCGGGCACCTTTGCGCAGCAATTCGCGCGCGATGATCATGCGTTGAATCTGGTTCGTGCCTTCATAGATCTGGCAGATCTTCGCATCACGATAGAGCCTTTCCACCTCGAACCCCCGGATATAGCCCGACCCGCCGAAAACCTGCACCGCATCGGATGTGCGCGCAACCGCCATATCCCCGGCAAAGCATTTGGCCATCGAACAGGCCCGCGTCGCATCCTGTCCGGTATCCAGCTTCACCGCCGCCGAATGGACCAGCAGGCGCGCGGCCTCGATATCCTTGGCCATATCGGCCAGCAGCCATTGCACGCCCTGAAATTCCGCGATGTCCTTGCCGAACTGCCTGCGCGTTCCGGCATAGTCCAGTGCCGCCTCCAGCCCCGCCTGACCGATGCCGACCGCAAGCGCGCCGATGCCGACGCGGCCCTTGTCCAGAACGCTCATCATCATGTGAAAGCCGCGCCCCTCCTGCCCCAGCAGCGCCTCGGGGCCAAGACGGACATCGTCAAAATTCAGCGCGCCGACCGGGCTGGCGCATTGGCCCATCTTCCGCTCCTTGGGGCCGCGCCCGACCCCCGCCGCATGCAGATCGACGATGAAGATCGACATGCCGCGATTGCCCGCCTGCGGATCGGTCCGCGCCAGCACGAAGCCCAGATCGGCAACCGGCGCATTGTGGATCCAGATTTTGCCGCCCGTCAGCCGCCAGCCCGCCCCGTCCCGTGTGGCAGTGCTGCGGATGCCGGACACATCGGTTCCGGCCTCGGGTTCCGTGATGCAATAGGCCACCTTCTGCCGCATCGCCAGAATGCCGGGCAGAAGCGCCAGTTGATCGGGCGTGCCATGCCGCACCAGAAGTGACGCGATCAGTTCGACCAGCCCGCATTGATCGGCAACGCTGGCATAGCCGCGCGACAATTCCTCCATCACCACGGCATAGGTCAGCGTATCAAAGCCGGGACCGCCCATCGATTCGGGCACGCCGATGCCAAAAAGACCCAGATCGGCCATCTGCGCATAGATCTCGTCAGGAAAGCGCGCATCGCGGTCCAGATCCGCAGCGGCGGGGCGGATCACATCATCGGCGAAGGCGCGGGCCATGTCGCGCACCTGCTGCTGGGTCTCGCTCAGGAACATTCCACCCTCCGGTTGGTAACTGTTCGGTTACATATCCTTGCAGCATCCGGCCGGTCAAGTCCGTTTCGCGGCTTTTGCCTTGCGGAAAACGGATCTGGCCGCCATTAATGCACCATATGGTTACCTTCCGGAGGATGGAATGACAGCCCGGATCGACAAAGGCGAAACCGCAGCGCCCAAACCGGGGCGGCGCCTTCCGCCCGGGATGCATGGCTTTGACAGTCTTGCGCCCGGTGACCATGTCATCACCGCCGAACTGGTCGTCACCGCCGATATGGTGGACCGCTTCGCCGATCTTTCCGGCGACCGTTTCGAATTGCATATGAGCGATGAAGCCGCGCGCGAACTGGGCTTTCCGGCGCGGGTGGCGCATGGGCTGCTGGTGCTGTCGCTGATCGACGGGCTGAAAAATCAGGCGCCTGCGCAACTGTCGGCCATCGCCACGCTGAACTGGGACATGGGGTTTCGCAAGCCGGTCCTGCTGGGCGACAGCCTGCAGGCGGAATACCGGCTGCAATCGAAACGCCTTGCCAGCGACGGCAAGCGCGGCATCGCGGTCTTTGCGGTCACCGCCCGCAACCAGCGCGATGAGGTCGTCCAGACCGGCCAGACCACCCTGATGATGCGACGCTGATCCGCGCCCCGGCGCGATCCCCCTGCCGCCTCCGGCTGGTCCGGTTACGTCCCCTGCCCCGGAAAGCGGGGTTTACGTTTCTCGCGGAAGGCGGCCAGCCCCTCGGTCAGATCGTCCGAGGCGGCGGCGATGCCGCTAGCAAGGGACTCCAGCACCCGGCCGACCTCTTCGCCCTCGGCGGCATTGATCAGCATCTTGGTCAGTTCCGTGGCGCGCGGTGATCGCGACAGGACAATCTGTGCCACTTCCCTTGCCGCTGCCATCCCTTCGCCCTTGGCAACGACCCGGTCCACAAGGCCCAGCCTTTCGGCCTCTTCTGCCCCGAACACTTCCCCAAACAGCGCCATGCGCCGCACCATCTGCACGCCGAAGCGCCGAACGGCGCGTTGCGTGCCCGACCAGCCCGGAATGACGCCAAGCGCCGGTTCGGGCTGGCCGATCTTCACATGCGTCTCGGCAATGCGCAGATCGGCGCAGGCCGCCAGTTCCAGCCCGCCACCCAGACAATGCCCGTTCAGAACCGCGATCAGCGGCTGGCGCAGCCGGGCCAGCGCGTCAAACGCGGCATGGCCGTCACGCACCCAGTGCCGCGCGAAATCCAGAGGCGAATTGCCCGACCATGCCGCGATATCGCCCCCCGCGCAGAAGGACCGGTCCCCCTCACCCGTCAGGATCACCACCGCCGCATCCGACCGTTCGATCCGGCGGCAGAGCGGGATCAGCGCATCGACCATTTCGGCATCCAGCGCGTTGAGCTTTTCGGGGCGGCGGATCGTCAGAACCGCCAGCCCGCCCTCCAGTTGCAATTCCAGCCGGGGATCGGTCACAGCGCCAGCCCCATCACTTCGGGCCGGAACAACCGCGCCTCCATTTCGCGCAGGTCGGGTGACACGCGCAGCGGGGTTGCGGACTGGTCCAGAATGTCGCGCTGCAGATCCATTCCCGGCGCGATCTCGGTCACCGTCAGCCCCTCGGGCATCAGGCGGATCACGCAACGCTCGGTCACATAGGTGATGTGCTGGCCCTGCATCACCGCGCGCCGCCCCGAAAAGCTGACCTGATCGACCTTCGGCACGAATTTCGGGATGCGCCCCTCCTTGTCGATCACCAGCCGGCCATCCTCGATGCGCATCTTCGCGCCCGCATTGAAATTGCCGCTGAAAACGATCTTTTTCGCGCGGGAGGTGATATCGACAAAGCCCCCCGCCCCCGCCGTCCGGTGCGGGGTGGCCGACAGGCGGCTGACATTGACCGAACCTTCGGCGTCGATCTCAAGAAAGGACAGCAGCGAGCAATCGAAGCCGCCGCCCTGAAAATAGATGAACTGATGCGGTGATGCGACGAAAGCCTCGGCATTGGACGCGCAGCCGAACTTGAAATCCAGCAGGGGAACGCCGCCCACGGCACCCTGTTCGATCACCCATGTCACGCGGCCATGCTGGCCTTCCTCGATCAGGATGCGCGGCACATTGGCCGAGATGCCAAAGCCGATATTGACCGCCCAGCCCGGTTGCAACTCGGTCGCCACACGACGGGCGATCACCTTGGCGGGGTTGAAATCGGGCGTCTCGAAACTGGACATCGGGCGGAACAATTCGCCCGAAATGGCCGGATCATAGGGGGTTGCGGTGGTCTGCAGTGCATCGGGCGCCTCGACGATCACATCGACAAGGATGCCCGGCACCCGCACGTCATGCGGGCGCAGCGTGCCCTGTGCCGCGACGCGCCGCACCTGTGCGATGACGATGCCGCCGGAATTGCGCGCCGCCAGTGCCATTTCCATCGCGCCCAGCGTGGCGCCCTCCATCTCATAGGTCAGATTGCCGTTCTCATCGGCGGTGCTGGCGCGGATGATCGCGACATCGGGCCGGATCGCCGGGAAATGCAGCCATGTCTCACCGTCGAATTCCACCCGCCGCGCGAGCGGGATTTTCCGCGCGCTGTCATTCATCGCGCAGCCATCCTGTTCGGGATCAACAAATGTGTCCATCCCCACCTTGGTCAAGACGCCGGGCCGCTTTGCCGCGCCTTCGCGCAGCATGTCGAACAGGATGCCCGACGGGATGTTCCACGCCGCCAGATCCTCGGCAAGGATGCGCTGCCAGATCAGCGGCGGTTCGGCATTGGTCGGCCCTGACGGGTAGGATCCGCCGATGACCCGTGCCAGCATCCCCTTATGCGCGATATGGTCCACGCCCTTGGTGCCGAACATGTCCCCCGCCGCGATCGGATGGATCGAGGTCAGGTTGCGCGGCGCGCCCTCGGCCAGAAACCGTTCCCCCAAAGCCTTGAGCACCGCATCGGGACAAAGCAACCCTGATGAGGAATTCACCGCAACCGTTGCCCCGTCGAGAACAAGGCGTGCCGCCTCGGCGGCTGTCTTCACTTTCGACAAAGGGTCGCTCCTTCAGGGCTGGCATCAAGTAACTGAACGGTTATCAAACTAGCGAGAATCCGGCACCAAGATCAAGTCTCAATCGCCGGGCCGCGGCAGAAGCGGTACGGGGAGGCAGGGCAACGCCTGACCTCAGGCCGCCTTGGCGCAGCGTTCCAAGAGCGGGAACTGGAAACGGGGTCAGAGTCGGGCCGCGGACGTGGGGCCGGAAGGTGGCGCAGGAACGGCTGGCCGCCGCTCCATTCCGGTTTCAGCGCCCCTCCACCGCCAGCGCCTTTGCCATTTCGCGCAGGCGGGCGCGGATCGTCTTGCCGGTGGTGGTGGCGGGCATCTCGTCGATGAAATGGATCGCGCGCGGAAATTCATAGGCGGCAAGCCTTGTGCGGACATGGTCGGCAATGGCGTCACGGATCGCATCCGAGGGGTCGAAACCGGGGGCCAGCCGGATGAAGGCGGCGACGATCTCACCGCGCAGCGGATCAGGTTGGCCGACAACGCCCGCCATCTGCACTGCCGGATGACCGATCAGACAATCCTCGATCTCGGCCGGGCCGATCCGGTAACCGCCCGAGGATATCACGTCATCATCGCGCCCGACAAAGCGCAGCCGCCCGTCGGGCCGCCGCTCCGCCCGGTCCCCGGTCAAAAGCCAACGCCCCGTGGGGCCAGTCACGAATTTGGCCGCCGTCGCGCCCGGGTTCTGCCAATAACCCAGAAACATCACGGGGTCGGGGGACAGCACGGCAATCGTGCCCTCCACCCCGTCGGGCTGCGGCAGGCCGGTGGCGGGGTCGATCACCTCGACCCGGTGGCCCGGAACGGGGCGACCCATGATGCCCGGTTCGGGCCGCTCAAGGGCTGCACAGGCGCTGACGATCATGTTGCATTCGGTCTGGCCGTAAAATTCATTGATCGTGACGCCCAGCGCCTGCCTCCCCCAGTCCAGCAACTCGCTGCCCAGCGTCTCACCGCCCGAGGCGACCGAGCGCAGGCGCAGCCCCCAGTCACGGCTGGAGGGGTCGGCCTTCATCATCTTCAGCGCGGTCGGCGGCAGAAAGGCATTGCGCACGCCGAAACGCCGCATCAGGTCGCAGGCAGCCTGCGGGGTGAATTTGCCGAAGCGGCAGGCCACGACCGCGATGCCATGATGCAGCGCGGGCAGCAGCACATCGAACAGCCCCCCGATCCAGGCCCAGTCGGCCGGGGTCCAGAACAGATCCCCCTCGGCAGGGAGGAAATCATGGCTGATCTCGACCCCCGGCAGATGCCCCAACAGCACCCGGTGGCCATGCAGCGCGCCCTTGGGGTTGCCCGTCGTGCCCGAGGTGTAGATCAGCACCGCAGGCGTATCGGCCAGCGTATCAACCGGCGTGAAATCGGACGAAGCCCCCTCCATCGCCGCCGCGAAATCGACCAGTCCCGGCATGTGGGGTGCGCCCGCCAGACCATCCACGACAAGGATATGCTCCAGCGCGGGCAAATCGTCCCGGATCCCGGCAAGGCGCGGCAGGCTGGCGCGGTCAGTGACCAGAACCCGCGCCCCGCTGTCGCGCAACCGGTGCAGCAAAGCCTCGGGTCCGAACAGCGTGAACAGCGGCAGTGAGACGCATCCCGCCTTGAAGGCCCCGATATGGGCCAGCGCCGTTTCCCGTCGCTGGCTCAGCAGAATCGCCACCCGGTCGCCCGCCGCATCGGTGTCTTGCCCCGACCCCAGACCGAAGCCTGCCAACACATTGGCAAAGCGGTTCGACAGATCCCGCAACTGGCCGAAACTGGTGCGGGTTTCGGGGCCCCTGCCATCCTCACCCGCCTCGATCAGCGCCAACCGGTCGGGATCAACCGCCGCCCAGCGGTCACAGACATCGACCCCGATATTGTAGCTGTCAGGCACGTCCCAGCGGAAGGTCCGGCCCAGCACGGCATAGCTGTCGGCAGATGGCAGCATGTCTTTCCCCCCGCGTCCCGCCCCCCGGCGAAACGCCCGATTCCCGAATTGCGCAGCCTGTCCCAAGGCCTGCCCGGCCCGAAACATCCTGCGCCGAGACTGCCATAAGCTGAACAACTGTTCAATTCTTGTCCGGCAGGACAATTGCGGCGTTGACAGGGCCGGGGCCGGGCACGGATAGTCAGGGGCAGAGCATGGGACAAACCCATGTCACGGGAGGATAGCCGAATGTTGTTCCGTCTGGTCGACGGCCTCAATGAGGTTGTCGGGAAAGTTGTCGCATGGGTCGCCGTCATCTTTGCGGCGCTCATCATCTATGATGTCGTGCTGCGCTATGTCTTCAACGCGCCGACGCTCTGGGCCTTTGATCTGACCAAGGGTCTGTTCGGCTTCTACTTCATTCTGCTGGGTGGCTATGCGCTGCGCCATCAGTCGCATGTGCGGGTCGATCTGGTCACTTCGGCGCTGCGGCCCAGCCCCCGCCGGATTGCCGAAATGGCAGGGTATTTGCTGTTCTTCTTTCCCTTCGCGTGGGTCTTCACGCATCAAAGCTATCTTTTCGCGGCGCGTGCCTGGGCGCAGGGGGAAACCACCTATGGCGCGATCCAGATGCCGGTCTATCCGTTCAAGATCGCCATGGCCGTGGCGGCGGTGCTGCTGCTGCTGCAAGGGATCTCGGAATTCCTGAAACTGCTGCTGAACCGCACCGGGGAGACCACCAATGACCGGTGAGATGATCGCACTCATCATGGCGGGGCTGCTGGTCCTTGGCCTGTTCATGGGCCATCCGCTGGCCTTCGTTCTGGGCGGAACGGCCGTGCTGGGTGCGCTGATCGCGGGCAAGCCGCAGGTTCTGGGCATTGTCATCAACCGCATCTATGGCGATGTGCTGGACAATTACGTTCTGATCGCGATTCCGCTTTTCGTGCTGATGGCCCGGTTCCTGTCAGACAGCGGCGTGACCGACCGTATGTTCGAATCGCTGCGGTTGATGCTGGCGCGGGTCACCGGCGGGCTGGGGCTGGCGGTCGTACTGATCTCGATCCTGCTGGCTGCGACCACCGGCATCATCGGGGCCTCGATCACCGTGATGGGGGTGATGGCGCTGAAACCCATGCTGCAATACGGCTATTCGAAACAGCTTAGCACAGGGCTGATCGCGGCCTCGGGCTGTCTGGGCATCCTGATCCCGCCCTCGATCATGCTGATCCTGATGTCGTCGAATTCCGGCATCTCGGTCGGCGAGCTTTTTGCCGGGGCCATGGTGCCGGGCATCCTGCTGGGCCTCTGCTACGGGCTTTACGTTGCTGCGGTCGCCTTTTTCCGACCTGATCTGGCGCCCGCCGTGCGGCTGGAGGAACATATCACGCGCGGCGCACTTCTTCGGATGCTGCTGCTTGAGGCGCTGCCGCCGCTGGTGCTGATCTTCGGCATACTGGGCACGATGCTGATGGGCATCGCCACCGCGACCGAGGCCTCGGCCGTGGGCGCGGTGCTGGCGCTGCTGATCGTGATCGCGCGGCGGCGCTTCCAATGGGCGACCTTTGTCAGTGCGCTGCGCGAAACCGCGCTGACCTCGGCGATGATCCTGTTCATCGTCGTCGGCGCCACGGCCTTTACGGGCGTCTTCAACATCACCGGCGGTCTGCGCGCGACGCAGAACCTGATGCGCGCGCTGGATATGGAACCCTGGATGCTGATCGCGGTGATGATGTTCCTGATCTTCATCCTTGGCATGTTTCTGGACTGGACCGGGATCGTGCTGCTGTCCTTCCCGATCTTCCTGCCCATCGTGCAGGAAATGGGGGTGGATCCGCTGTGGTTCGTGGTGCTGATGGCTGTGGTGCTGCAGACCTCATTCCTGACACCGCCCTTCGGTTATGCGCTGTTTTACATGCGCGCGCTGGCCCCGAAGGATGTGACCTATGGCGACATCGTGCTGGGGGTGCTGCCCTTCATCGGGCTGATCGTCCTGATGGCGCTGACCATCGCCTTCTTTCCGCAGCTGGTGACCTGGCTGCCCGACACCCTTTATCGAAGCAACTAAAACGGAGGAGGAACCGCATGACACTCAGGATCACGACAATGGCCGCACTCGGCCTTGCGACGGCGGGGCTGGCAACGCCCGCCATGGCACAGCAGCAATGGACCATGACGACCGTCTGGCCCGCCTCGCTGGAACTGATCGAGATGGACCGCAAATTCGTCGAACTGGCCAATGCGCTGACCACGGGCGATCTGACCATCGAACTGTTCGATGGCGGCGCGCTGGTTCCGGCGGGTGAGGTGTTCGGCGCGGTCGAATCCGGCACCATTCAGGCCGGGGCGGACTGGCCCGGATACTGGGCCGGGCGCGACACGGCCTTTTCGCCGCTGTCCACCCATGCCAGCCTGTTCAACGCCGTCGATTATGTGAACTGGATCCAGCAATGGGGCGGCGCTGAACTGTATAATGAGGTCTATGGCAAATTCGGCATGGTCTATCTGCCATACGGCGTGACCAATAACGAATCCGGGTTCCGCACCAACAAGGCGATTGAGTCCACCGCCGATCTGCAAGGCATGCGGCTGCGTCTGTCGGGGCTGGAACAGGGCCGCCTGCTGACCGAGCTTGGCGGCAGTCAGGTCTCCATGGCCGGGGGGGAAATCTATCAGGCGCTGGAACGCGGTGTGATCGACGGTGCCGAATTCTCGACCCCGAATGTCGACTGGTCGGGTGGTTTCCAGCAGGTGACGACCCATTGGGCGACGCCGGGCTGGCACCAGTCCTCATCGGTCTTCGGCGTGATGATTAATCAGGCCGCATGGGATGCACTGAGCCCGGAAACCCAGCAGCGTCTGCGCATTGCCGCCGATGCGACGATGCTCTGGTCGCTGGCCTTCACCGAACACCGTGCAACGCAATCCTATCTGCAGTTCAAGGAGCATGGCACCACCATCACCCGCATGGATGATGAAACCCTCGCCCAGATCCAGACCATGGCCAATGCCACCATCGAGACCGTGGCCTGCGAAAACCCGCTTTCGGCCAAGGTCTATCTGAGCCAGATGGAGTATCTGGAAAACTACGCCAACTGGCGCGATGCCTCGGCCCCGTTCAATCTGGGCCGCACGCCCGACGGTCCCAGCATCGAGACGCTGCGCGACTGCGCCAACCGCTAAACCCCCGTTTTCAGGGGATCAGCCCGCCCGGCATGTCCGGGCGGGTTTTCCGTTCGGCAGCCGTCTTTACCGCTTTGACGTGCAGCGCGGAGGACGTGTAATCAAAATTCTGGTATTAAAGTGCAAACCGGCAGGGGCAGGCCATGGGCAAGACGGACGATGCAAAGACGGCACAGGCGGCAGCCCCCCCGAAGCCGCGCATCCGCGATGCCGAGGCGACGCGGGCGCGGATCCTGCTGGCGGCCAAGCGCGAATTCGCGAAAAACGGACTGGGCGGGGCGCGTGTCGATCTCATCGCGGAAAAGGCCCGCGCCAACAAGCGCATGATCTATCACTATTTCGGATCGAAAGAGGGCTTGTTTCAGACCGTTCTGGAAAACGCCTATATCGACATCCGCACCGCCGAACAGAAGCTCAATCTCGACCATCTGGGCCCAAGGGCGGCGCTGGAACGTCTGGTGCGCTTCACATGGGAATACTATCTGAAGAACCCGGAATTCATCACGCTGGTCAACAGCGAGAACCTGCATCGCGCCCGGCATCTGAAGAAATCCGAGGTGGTGATGGATTACAGCCGCAAATTCGTGTCCATGGTCAGGACGATCCTTGACCGCGGCGTGGATGATGGCGTGTTCCGCAAGGATGTCGATGCGGTGCAACTGAACATCACCATCGCCGCCATCGGATATTACTATCTGACCAACCGCTTTACCGGCGCCATCCTGTTTGAGCGCGATTTCATGACGAATGAGGCACTGGCCGAACGGCTGAACTTCAATATAGACACGGTGCTGCGGCTGGTCGCGGCCTGACCCCTGCCGGGGGACGGCGCAGGCCGGAACTGCGGCAGGGACAAGGCGATGACAAAGACCAGCGGCCCCGGCGCCGGGAACAACACCCACAGGCCGCGCGCATGACGGGCGGGGCATGGGCCGCCCTGCGCTGGCGGATGCTGGCGATCCTCTGCACCGGTGTCGTCGCTGTGCTGGCGACATGGTTTTCGGCCACAGCGATCCTGCCCGCCCTGATCGTGGACTGGCGCCTGTCGCCCGCGCAGGCCGCATGGATGACCAATGCGGTGCAGGTCGGTTTCGTGGTCGGGGCCATCGGGGCCTCACTGATCAATCTGCCTGACAGGGTTGCCATGCACCGGCTGATGACCGCCTCGGCGCTGCTGGCCGCACTGGCCAATTCAGCCCTGCTTTTTACCGGGCCGGAGGGGGCGATTGCAGCGCGGTTCCTGACCGGCATGGCGCTGGCCGGGGTCTATCCGCCCGCGCTCAAGCTGATGGCGACATGGTTCGTGCAGGGCCGCGGGCTGGCCCTGGGGTTTCTGATCGGCGCGCTGACGCTGGGATCATCGCTGCCACATCTGGCGCGGGCGATGACATCGGGGCTGGACTGGCGCGCGGTGGTCTGGGCCACCTCGGCCTCGGCGCTGATCGCGGCGCTGATGTTTGCCACCCTGCTGCGCGAGGGGCCGCATCCGTTTGGCCGGGCGACCTTCGACCCGCGCAAGGCGCTGGCCGTCTTTTCCAACCGGCCGCTGCTTCTGGCGAATATCGGCTATTTCGGCCATATGTGGGAGCTTTATGCGATGTGGGCCTGGATCGTGGCCTTTGCCGCCGCCGCCGAGGCGGGGTTGCAGAGCTTTCCCTTCGGATCCGCCTCGATGTTCAGCTTTGTCGTGATCGCATCCGGCGTGGTGGGATGCCTGCTGGGCGGCTGGCTGTCCGACCGGATCGGGCGCTGCCTGACCTGCGCGGGAATGATGCTGATATCGGGGGGCTGTGCGGCGCTGATCGGGCTGTTCTTCGACGGTCCGGCCCTTGTGCTGGGGCTCTTGGCCGTGATCTGGGGCATCACCGTGGTCGGCGACAGCGCCCAGTTTTCCGCAGCCGTCACCGAACTGGCCGACAGCGCCTTTGTCGGCACGGCGCTGGCCTTGCAGATGGGGATCGGCTTCGCGCTGACTGTGGTGGCGATCTGGGCGCTGCCGCTGTTTGTCGGGCTGATCGGCGGCTGGCAATGGGCCTTTCTGTTCCTGCTGCCGGGGCCGCTGATCGGAACCTGGGCGATGCTGGCCCTGCGCGCGCATCCCGAGGCGCGGCGTCTGGCGCAGGGCGCGCGCTGACACCGCAGGCTTGGAGGGGCGGATGTGCCGCCGCCGGGCTGATATTGCCACCCGGCGGCGGGGCCGTCATTCCGTGATCTTCATTTCGCGGATGCGCCCACCGGACAGGGTGAAGGTGAACACGCTGTCACCGGTAAAGACGCGGCTAGCCCAATTGGCTTTCATCACCACAGTATTGCCATGCAAGGCAGTGGACTGCACGGTCAGCTTGCCCTTGGCACCGATGAATTCACCATCCGACCAGCGGCGGATGCCGTCATGGCCGTGAAAGGGACGGCCCCAGTCATTCACCACGCCATCCTCGGTGAAACAGGCCAGAAAGCCCTCGGTATCGCCGCGGTTCACGGCATCGACGAAGCGGGTCAGAATTTCGGGAGTTTCGATCGTAGTCATTTTATCGCGCTTTCGCTGAATAGGGAAATGACCCGGCCCCTTTTCAGGACCGGGCCGGGCCGCTATGGGCACAGATCCTAAGTGTCGGACGTTACTTGGTGGTGTAGCCGCCATTGACGAGAATGGTCTGCCCGGTCATCCACCAGCCTTCGGTG
>NZ_JAESVN010000007.1 GCF_016765775.1 Szabonella alba
GTTCAATAGTCCCATGTTTATCACTCCATTGCCCCCCGTCGCTCACCGCGCGGGAGAAGGGTCACATGGGTCAAATCTCAATGAAAATTACACGCCTACCCGGGTCAGTTCTGGGTGAAAATCAACACGCCCTCAAGGCCGTGGCAGCCGAACGCGGTTCCATCCGCAACCTGAAGTCTCCTACGGTCGCGGCAGCACCGGTGCCGATGATCTTCCAGGGCAGCGCCCGCTACCCCGTCGACGAGATCGTCATCCATTGCGCTGCCACTCACCCCGACTGGATGCGCGGGCAGCCCCTCACGGCCAAGCGCAAGGAGATCGACCGCTGGCACCGCGAAGAGCGCGGCTGGCGCAAGATCGGCTACCACCATCTGATCGATCGCGACGGTGCGATCCTGCCCGGCCGCGCCGAGACCGAAATCGGCGCCGGGGTCGAGGGTCACAACCGCGGCGTGATCCACATCTGCCTGATCGGCGGCGCGGGATCATCCGCCACCGATCCCTTCGAGCGGAACTTCACCACAGCCCAGGATCGCGCCCTGCGGGGCCTGATCGACGCCATCCGCGCCGAGACCGCCATCACCCGCATCACCGGTCACAACGACCACGCCGCCAAAGCCTGCCCGGGCTTCGTCGTGCGCAGCTGGATTAACCGGGCCTGAAACCCATCACAGGAGAGACCAAAATGAACCTGATCAACCAACCCAACCTTCGCCCCACCCGCAAGATGGCCGCCGTCGGCTGGACGAGCCTTCTCGGCCCGATCGTGGCCGCGATCATCGCGCCCTGGCTGCCGGGGCTTTCGGAAGCCTGCGGTGGCGAAGTCGGGGCGTCCCTTGTTGCCGGGGGACTTGCGCTCGCGCAGGGGGCGGTGAACTTCGTGGCGGGGTATGTGGTGCGGGAACGGGCTTAGCATAGGAAGAGAAAGCACTCGTGAGCGACCCTCAACACCAAGAAACAAATTGAAAAACAACTGCCGCTGAAACAAGATGAGGGTTCACAGCGTTGGAAGGGTGAGTCTTGAGTACTGGAGCGCGGATACTACTGGCAGCTGTAGGTCAGAACAACGTAACGAATTTCCCTATTCCAGTCATCCAGAAACTCTGGGAGTTAAGGCTTCTATCGGCAAAGAAGAATCTCGCCGTCACAGCTGGCATTCGATTGTCTGGCGTGAGCATCCATCCAATTCTTGGTAGCCCTCAACACCGTGACTTCTCTGAGTGGTCGGCGGCACGAGGTTTCCCAATACCGTGTGGGCAAAGCTATCGTTTCATTGTCTCAGACAATGGTTGGGATACCCTGCCGACCGTTGTGACCAACAATCCGTTGCTCGTTGCGATCGACCTGCAGAAGGCTGATGGATACCTTGGGCCACATCCTCTGGATGTCGACGTCGCTCACACCGGAGCTACAGTTAAGACTGTCGCCAACCACCTTGCAGACTTTCTTCTCGATATCAGCTTTGCCAACTCCTATCTTCCTGCGAAGATCATTCAGGGCACCCTTGGACCCACGGGAACGCTAAAGGAGCTGTTTCGGAAGAAGGTGATCTTCGCACATCAGGCTGGTCACCTAGCTGAAGAAACCGCCCCTTACGTATCATTTTCGGCTTTGGCCAGAAAAAGTGACAAGTTTGGAACAGAAGCACATCTCGATGCGTTTGTGCGCTTGTGGGACGAGTTCATGCTGAGAGTGATCTCTGGCGCACAGATTTCGCGAGAACAGATGGCGCGCACGATCCTCAACTATCCGTCATATCGCAACCAGCTCCCAGAGCGGCCGCTACTTCGTATCCTTGAGGACGCGCCGCAAGGAATATGCCACTTAGTTGTTCAAAAGCGTTCCATGGAGGCTCGCACTAATCCGAAGTTAAGAAACAAGCTCGATGCTCTGCTGACCGGACTTGACAGCCGTGGCTCCGGTGGCCGGAAGTTCGGTTTAAGCTTCGGAGACGATCCCCCGCTGCACGCAGCCGAGTTGGCAGCATCAGACGCCATTTATTTAACTCGAGTATACTTGGGTGCGAAATGACAAATCAGCGCGAGAAAGAATCTTGGATCGTATTCCTTGATTTGCTTGGAACGAAAGACAGCGCAAAAATCAGCTCAAGTCAGTATCCGCTGAAGATCGAGACTTTTTCTCACACTCTGCTAGAACATGCCCAAAATATTCAAGCTGACGTAAAGGTGCGTTTCTTTGCTGATAGCGTCTATCTACAATGCGGCTCTTTTTCAGAACTTGTGGACTTCGTGGCAGCCGTACGATGGACGTTATTCTCTGAGCAGATTTTCTTTAAGGCAGCCATTGCTCGAGGCGAGCTTGAGGATCGACCTATAGTACAGCATGTCACTGAAGGTCGATTGCATCCTTTTGACGTGTCAGGTTCATTCTTCGGGCCTGCCGCTGTTGGCGTTTATTATGCGCAAGAAAGCTTCAAGGGAATTGGCTTTACAATCGAAAAGAACGCCCTGAAGGCTGATCAAGTCGACCGAACTTGCCACAGCGCATTTCCCGTTGATGATGAGGCCTCTAACTGGGTGGCGTTTCGGGACATTCGCCATGGGGGTGGAGAGATTGGGGGGCCAATACCAAGTGTTGAAGAAATCGAAGAACAAGAGAACACAATAGCATTCCTGGACACCATACTCGAAGCGGCACTCAGAGCAAATACTAAGCGAAAGAACTTAGCGCGCTATTATCTCTCACAATTTATTTCCTGCATTCAGTCTTCTAACTTTGAGAATATTGATTTCCATGATCGGCAATGGCGCAATTTTCCCCCAATATTTTATCATGTGTTCATGAACCAGTCTACCAGAAAGGGCTATCAAGCCATCCGTGGCAGTCGCTTGCTGTTCTTTCTGATTGCTGCAAAAGTGCTTGAAACCAATGGTGAGCGATCCGTCCCCCGATATAAGGACACAGCCTGCAACGCTGTGTGCAATGAAGTTGTAAGGGCACTAGTATCGCAGAAGCTAACGACAGAACCTTTCTCGAAGATCCCCGGTGATCTTATCGCTAGTGATGTGCTCGAAGATTTGGGCCGTCGATCCGTGAGCCTTCGGATGCGCGGTCATTGATTGTTGGATCGGATCAATTACAAGCCAACATGCATACGGATTTCTGCTCGACGGTAGCGCTGCAGGGTTACCTGACCCGGCGCTGAGCTTCTTTACGAAAGAAGTGCTCTTTGCACTAGGCAGTGCAGATGTGAACGGACGCACTCATGCACAGTTCCGTGTTGGAGTACCGACTTTGTCCGAATTCGCTGAGCGGACAACTGGCGTGCACGGATATGAAAGAGGCACTGGCCGAACAGTCTCCCATGACAATGACATCTACAAGTATGTCATTTGGGAGTGGCTGGATTCCTTGAAACTTGGGTGGTCAAGCGTGGATCACGAAGCGGGTTTGGAGGTCTTTCGAATTCATACCGCCGAGTGCATAACTCTATCCTCTCTCGACGACGACCTACGCGATGCAATCGACAATCACCTAAGGTCAATACCTGGATACGTGGGCGCTTTTCAGATTGACCCCGGGAATCCCGTCCATCGCCGGGGCTTCTTTGACTTGTTAATCTATGCTGCAGCGATTTCAAACGGTGCAGTCATCCAGGAACTCAGCTTCGAAGGCGATCAGGATTGGCCCCTCGATGGCTCGGAGGACTTCAAGCCCGCTGGTTCTGTTTGGCAGCCCTATGGATGGCTGGCGCTACACGGGCCTGCCAGGCCGTCGGCTATGGCCTCGCTTAGAGGACAGCAGGCTGCAACTGCAGTCAAGCGCAAGCAGACCCTCAGCGTCGAACTGAGAGTACTGGACGAGATTAGCAATGTCATTCTACAGAATGATTCCCGCACTAGCTTTGACTTCAAGGCCATCGGCACGCCGACTGATATCCTGCAGGCGCTGCTGCCAGAGGGCAAGTTCACGAAGTACTTGTTGGATCGAACGCACCCAAAGGGCGGTTCGAAGGCCACTTTCTTGATCGATTTCTTGGGTATTGATCCCGAGGATTGGCGTTATCTCGCTGGTCAATTCTACTTCGGCCTTCTGATGGCAAGGCCAGAAGACGTAAAGATTATCGAGTGGGAGACCGGCATTGCTGCGCGATTCAACGTCTTGATGCGAGTCCGCAATAGAACGGGAACGACGGTAGCAATTGAAACCGGATGGAATATGGTCCCTGGTGCAATGCCTTCCCTGTCTACAGCATTTCCTGGGCAGGATCGCTTAGGCGCGGTCGAGCCAGGCGATCCACCAATTCTACCTCCCGGACCCAGGACAAAAGTGGAATGGTCAAACCTTTGGAGCTTGGCGAATCTTGCCGGACAGGATGCTGCAAACAATCATGTTCCAACTCCCATGTTTCTGTCCGGGGTAGGTCCTGTTGCAGAAGGAGAGTGCGGAACCGCGCTGGTGAGAGTTTTTGATGCCCGGCGGGGCTTCGCGCGATGGTTACGGCAGACAGGTGTTGGGGAGACTGATGGGTACGGTGGTGTAGTTACCTTGAGCCCGATACAAAGCCAGTCGCTCGAGCGAGCAAGCACTTGGGCAAGAACAGTAGCAGCGGTTCTTCAGCTCAACGGCGTCGATGCAAACATACAGCTGTTCAAGACTTAAAGGCCGATCGAGGCAGATCAACTGCAGAACCGGGCACTCAGCATCCCAGCCCTGTTGAACTGTGTCGGCTGCGGTTTTTGTCCGTTTCTGATCCTGCCCGACTACTATCCCACTGTTTTCGCACGCGGAATTCGTCCGTTTGTTGACCTATTGTTGACCTGCGGTTGGGAACGCAAAAAGCCGCCCGTGCGGACGGCTCTTAAGCTGTTGATCTAGCGTGGTAATTTTGGTTGCGGGGGCAGGCAACCATCTCAAATTGCGACTTCTCTCGGCATATCGGGCCATCCTTGAGCAGTCGGCGCTAGCGACGTCCAGTGGGTTGCTTCGTAGTGCAGCGTAGCATCGGCCGCACCCCCACAAACTTGTCGTAACAGCACAGTATCATGGGACTCTTTCTCGACAACTCACTTTGTTGTCCTCAATGCCTCAGAGCGGCTCCTGCCCCATCTCTCAGCGTGGACCATCCCCCGCCCCGATATGAGACCAAGAGCAGGATATAGGCTACCACCGACCATGAGCCGTTACACCGCTCTGCTGGACGCCAACGTCCGCACTCCGCATTCGGTCTCTCTCGCCGCAGATGATGCCTGGGCTGGGGCACAGTTGCACCGCTCGCTGATCTGGCCAGATTGAGACGGGACCCATACGGGCTATGCCGCCGGTTCTGCCTGCGGCAGCGACTTTGGCTTAAGCTTGGTTTAAGGAAAGAATGAAAGTTCGGCCCGCAAACTATGGCTGGAGAACGGACATGAGGCTTCTGATCGTCGAGGATGACGAGATGCTCCGCGATGGCCTCGCCGTCGGGCTCAGGCTCGCCGGTTTCTCGCCCGATGCCGTCTGCTCGCTGGCCGATGCGCGGGCTGCATTGTCGTCGGGTACTTTCGAAGCCGTGGTGTTGGATCTGATGCTTCCCGATGGCTCCGGATTGGATCTGCTGCGAGAAATGCGCGGTTCAGGCGACAGCTCCCCAGTCCTGGTTCTGACCGCGCGCGACCGAACCGGGGACCGGGTCGCGGGGCTGGATGCCGGCGCCGACGATTATCTCGGCAAGCCATTCGAGTTGACCGAGCTTGCGGCCAGGCTACGCGCGATTCTTCGCCGCCGTCAGGGCCGAGCGGAAAACCTGCTGCATTGGAACGGCCTTTGCCTCGATCCGGCGCGGATGCGCGGCGAGATGGGTGGCCGCGAGGTCGAATTTTCCAACCGCGAATTCACCATCCTACAAGCCCTGATGGAACGCCCCGGGGCAATCCTTGCCAAGAGCTTCCTCGAAGACCGGCTCTATGGCTGGCAGGAAGAGGTCGAAAGCAATACGGTCGAGGTCCATGTCCACAAGCTGCGCGCGAAACTTGGCGCCGCCTTCATCGAAACGCTGCGCGGTGCGGGCTACCGACTTGCCAATCCAGTGCGGGAGGGAAGGGATCCATGAACTCGATACGCACAAGGCTGTTCGCAATCCTGCTTGCGGCGACGGGGGCGGTCTGGCTGTCTGCCGTGATCTGGATCCAGTATTCTACCCGCATGGAAGTCAGCCATGTGCTGGACCGGCGCTTGCAGGAATCCGCTCGGATGGTGGCTTCGCTGATCGGTCGGAACGGCGGCATCGTTCCCGACGATGCGGCAGCACTGGTCGATGCCGCCCCCGCCCTGCCCGACACCGGCAGCCATGACTTCGCGCGACAGCTGATCTGTCAGGTCTGGGGCTTCGACGGCCAGCTGAAAAGCGAATCCGATGGCGCGCCAGGCACACGCCTTGCCGACGGGGTAGAGGGCTTTTCCGAACGCGAGGTCGAAGGCGAGGTCTGGCGTGTCTACAGCCATGTCGACGAGGATATGGGCATCCGGGTCATGGTTGGCGATGCGAAGTCGGTCCGCGACCGGCTGGTGGGCGATGTGGTCCTTGGCCTGCTGGCCCCGGCGCTTCTGATCCTTCCCCTGCTGGCCGGGCTGATCTGGCTGGCGGTGCGGCGCGGCCTGCAACCGCTCGACAGCCTCGCCTGCACGCTGGCCGCGCGACCGGCTACGGATCTTTCGGCGCTTGATGACCGCAATACCGCCACCGAACTGCAACCGATGATCGGCGCGCTGAACGGCCTGTTCCGCCGGGTCGATGCGGCGCGCGAGCGTGAGCGCAGCTTCACCGCCTTTGCCGCGCATGAGTTGAAGACGCCACTCGCAGGCCTGAAAACCCAGGCGCAGATCGCGCAGATCGCGCCGGACGAGGCCACCCGCGCCCGCGCTCTGGCGCAGATCACCGGGGGCGTGGACAGGACCGACCGCATGGTCCGCCAGCTTCTGGACATGACAGCGGCCGAAAATCCGGTCGTGGCCTGCGATCTGGCCGCACAGGAGGGCGCCCGGATTCTGGCCGATGTGGCCGAGGGGCTTGCCGGCCTTGCGGACGCGCGCGGGGTGGCACTGGTGCTGGACGCCAGTTCAGTTCCCTGGCGCACAACGCAGGCCGCCCTGTTGGCCCCGGCGCTGCGCAATCTGATGGAAAACGCAATCCTCGCCTCACCCGCAGGCGCGAGGGTCGAGGCTCGGCTGGACGGGCAGGACGGCCGCATGCGTTTCTCGGTTCTGGACCGTGGCCCCGGCATTGCCGACGCGGATCGCCCGCATGTGACCGAACGTTTCTGGCGCGGGCGCGCCGACACCTCGGGCCACGGCAGCGGCCTGGGCCTTGCCATCGTCGCGGCTGTCATGGCGCGCATGGGGGGCGAGTTGCGATTGTCGCCACGTGATGGCGGTGGCGAGTTGGCAGAACTGCTGCTGCCCGCCACCGCCTGAGCCCCGGCCGGGCCCAAAGGGAACGCGGAAACACCCGGCCGGGGTCTATTGGCCCGCCTCAGTAACGGGCATCCTTGGGCTTGTTGCCGTTCGGCCAGTCATTCACCTTGGGCGCGAAGTCGGGGCGCGGCATATGGGTGAAGTATTCCGACACATCCACCGCCTCCTGATCGCTCAGAACACCGCCCTGCCCCAGTTGCCCGGTCAGGTGCATCGCGGGCGGCATTGCCCATTTCACGAATTGCGCCGCCTTGTAGGTCCGCGCCATGCCCGCGCCGATGTTGAAACTGCCCTCACCCCAGAGCGGCGGAAAGATCACGTCGCCGAACTGGTCGAAAGTGCCATCACCATTCGCGCCATGGCAGGCGGCGCATTTCGCGGCATAGACCGCCTGACCATTGACCGGATCGGGGATCAAGCTTTCGTCGATCACCCCGGCGTTGACAACGTCAACCCTGTCCTCCTTGTCCACGCCCTGACGCAGCCATTCCATATAGGCGATCATCGCCTTCATCTCGGCCCCATCCTTCGGCAGCGGCGTGCCGTTCATCGAGCGCTGGAAGCAGCCATTGATGCGGCCTGTCAGATCGACCTCTCTCGCCGCGCGCGGCATGACACGGGGATAGAAATTCGCGGTATTGATATAGCCATTCGCCGCATCGATCTTGCCGTCGAGCATGTGGCAGGAGTTGCAGTTCATCTGCGCGCCGACATGGTCGGGCAAAAGCCGCTTGGTATCCGCCAGCAACCGCTTGCCATAGAGGATCTCATCCGCATTCGGCTGGCTCAGGATGTCCTTGTCCGGCGGCAGGACATAGCGCCCGACCTCGATCTTATCCGCATCCAGAATGGCGATGCCCGTCGGTGCGGGGGCATCCATCGCAGGACGTGTCGCAATCCATGCCGCGCCAGCGCCGATGGCGACAATTGCCGCGCCTGCCAAGAGAAGCGTCTTTTTCATTGCCCTGCCTCCGGAGCGTAATGGGTGGGTTTGTTTGCGATCTCATGCCGCATCCGGGCGATGTCGGCCTCGGCCACCGAACTTGCGTGGTTGCCCCATGAATTGCGGATGAAGGTCATCAGCTCGGCCAGATCGGCATTGGTCAGATGGGCAAAGCCAGGCATGGTGAAGGCCATCGGATGCGCAGGCGTGTCGGGCATCCGTCCACCGGCCATCGTGACCTGAATGAGCGACGACGGATCATCGGCGAAAACCATCGAATTGCCCTTCAGCGCCGGATAGACCTCTGGCGCGCCCATCCCGTCCAGCCGGTGACAGGCGGTGCAATGTTCCACATAGGTCAGCGCGCCCGGGGCCGAAAAGTCCCCCGCCCGCAGCGCCGCTGTGGTCACGTCTTCTTGCGGCACCCATTGCTCGCGCCCAGCCCGGGGCTTCAGCGATTTCAGATAGCGCGCGATGGCGGTCAGATCGTCATCGGTCAGATATTGCAGCGAATGTTCGACCACATCCGACATCGACCCGAAGGCGGCGGTTCTGTCATTGCGCGCGGTTTTCAGGAAGGTGGCAAGCTCTTCCTCCGACCAGGTGACAAGCCCGGTATCCTCATTGCGCAGGTTCTTGGCATACCAGCCCTCCAGCACCGAACCGGACAGGAAGCTGCCCCCGGCATCCTCGGACAGCGCCTTTTCCTCATAGGCAAGGCCCCTCGGCGTGTGGCACGCCCCGCAATGGGCCAGCCCCTCGACCAGATAGGCACCGCGTGCAATCACCGGATCGCCGCCCTCGGGCGGAGTGAAATCGCGGGGCTGTGAGAACAGCATGTTCCACCACGCCAGCGGCCAGCGCAGGCTGGCGGGCCAGGGAATGGTCGTCGGCTGGTTCTCCTTGCGCACCGGCTCGACCGAGGACCTGAACCACGCATAAAGCGCCTGCATGTCCTCGTCGCTTACCACCCGGTAAGAGGCATAGGGCATCGCGGGATAAAGATGCGCACCATCGGGCCGCACGCCTTGCCGCACGGCGCGCTCGAAGTCGCCGTAATCATAGCTGCCGATCCCGGTCTCCGGGTCGGGCGTGATATTCGTGGCATAGATCGTGCCCATCGGCGTCTGCAACCCAAGGCCCCCAGCAAAGGGCGCGCCCCCCGGAGCGGTATGGCAGGCGACACAATCCCCGGCCCGCGCAAGATACTCTCCGCGCGCGATCAGATCTGGGTCGGAGGCGTCAACTTCGGTGGTCAGCTTCGGCGCAAACCACCATTGGCTGGAAATGGCTGTGCCCCATCCGACAGCAAGCGCCGAGGCACCGGCCAGCAGGGCATATATGGCGATTCTCATGTCTTCCTCGTCTCTCTGGACGAGGAGAAGAATTACCCGAAAGAGGCGGTGCCGAAGTTGATCTGCGTCAATTATTAAAGATATTATTATTTAATATCATATGGTTATTAAGATACACAGGCGAGGCATTCAGAATGCCCCGCCGCAGCTTTTCGCTGTTCACTCATTAATTCCGGCCACCTCCAGCAAAGCGAAATCTGCCCAATGACCGGATGATGGCCGTTTGTGCGCCCTCTACCTTAAACGGGGCTGAAGCCCGTCAGAGCAGGCGCACCCGGGTGCCGACCTGAACCACCGCGAACAGTTCGGCCACATGTTCATTGTAAAGGCCAACGCAGCCCGACGAGGACGGCCGCCCGATCTTGCGCGTGTCATGGGTGCCGTGGATCAGATAGGCGGGCCAGCCCAGATACATCGCATGCGTGCCAAGCGGATTGTCCGGCCCAGGCGGCATATGGGACGGCAGGTCCGGGTCGCGCCTGCGCATGTCCGCCGTGGGTGTCCAGTCGGGGCCGACGCGTTTGCGCACGACCTCCGTATAGCCCCGTTTGGTCAATTCGTCACTGATCGGGACCGAGGTCGGGAAAAGACGATAATCGCTTCCGTCTGCCGACCACCAATGCAAGGCACGCGAATTCAGGTCGGCAACGATGGCCCCCTTGCCCAGACTGTCGAAATGCGCGCGCCAGTCCTGCATCCGAAAGCCCGAGGCATTGTTCCTGGGCCCTATGGCCTGCGCGCGCAGGACCGCCGGTGCGCAAAGTGTCACCAGCCCGGCAATGCCGGCCCCGAAAGCCTGACGACGTGAGAGGTTTCTGCCCATCCTGAGCCTCCTTTTCGGCGTGACGGCCTGTGTGCCGCCTTGTCCGAACGGATTGCCCCGCAGGGCTTAAACGGGCCTTAAGCCACGGGGTCAGCCGATCACGATCCCCGGGCGGCACGTCACGGGGGTGTGAGGATCCGCTCCCGCACGGCGCGTGGATATCCGCGCGAACCGTTGCGAGTTCAGCACCACCGAAACCGAGCTTGCAAGCATCGCGGCCGCGGCCAGTGCCGGGCCGATCAGCCCAAGCGCCGCCGCCGGGATCATCAGCGCATTATAGGCCAGCGCGAGCCACAGGTTCTGCCGTGCGATCCGCACCATGCGCCGCGACAGCCGGATCGCAACGCCCACCTGTGAAAGCCCGCCCGCCGTCACCACCAGCGCCGCCGTCTGGGCCGCCGCCGAATGCGCGCCCTCGACCGAGATCCCGCAATCGGCCGCCGCCAGAGCCGGGCCGTCATTCACCCCATCGCCCACAAAGGCTACCGGGCCGGGCAGGCTGCGCAAGAGTTCGGCCTTTCCCAAAGGCGTGCAACCGGATGACACTGCCGCCGCAGGCAGCCCCAGCCGCGCGGCCAAGGCCATCGCTGCCGAAACGCCGTCACCCGTCGCCATCTGCAGATCGATCCCCTCGGCCCGCAAACCGCGCAACAGATCCGCCGCCGCCGGATCAGGGCTGTCTTCCAGCGCAATACGCCCAACCTCCTCGCCCTCGCGCGAGACGGTCAGCCAACTGCGCCCCAAGGGGTCGTGCTGTGGCGCGGTGCCGATGGCGATCCTCCGGCCCGCTTCATCCAGCGCCTCGGCGCCGCGCGGCAGGCGCTGACCACCGGGACCAACCTCGCCGCCATGCGCGGCAAGGATGGCGCGGGCGATCGGGTGACTGATCCCCGTTTCGGCCCGTGCCGCAAGCATCAGTAGCCCGGCCGGTGTCATGCCCGCCACTGGCTGGACCTCGGCCACACGCAACCGGCCGGTGGTCAGGGTGCCGGTCTTGTCGAACACGATGCTGCGCAGATGCGCCAGGGTGGCAAAGGCATCCGGATCACGCAGCCGCAAACCCACGCTCGCCCCCATCGCCGCCGCCCGCATCTGTGCCAACGGCAGGGCAATCGACAAGGCACAGGGGCAGACCGCAACCAGCAACGTCAGCCCCCGCAACAGCGCCGTCTCTGCCCCCAGACCAAGAGCCAGCGCCAATGCCACCGTCAGAACCGCCAGCGCCGGAATGGCCAGCGAAAGCCGCGCGGCCCAGATCTCTGCCGGATTCGCCCGGGTGCCGCGCCGGGCGATCTCCAGCGCGATGGCCCCGCCCATCCGGTCTATATCGCGGTCGCCAAAGGCACGATCGGTTGACAGGATCAGCCGGCGGCCCAGATTCAGCGCACCGGCCTCGACGCGCATCCCCACCCCGACCGGAACCAAAGCGCTCTCTCCGGTCAGCACCGCGCGGTTGATCCGGCTTTCGCCCCTGCGCACCACCCCGTCCATGCTGACCGGCGCCCCCGCCTCGACCGCAATCGGGGTGCCGGGCGCGATCCCGGCGCAGGGGCGCGCAATCCATCGACCGGCCTCCTCGACAAGCGCGACCTCGGGCGAGGCTTCTTCCATGGCCCGCAGGGCATCCACCGCGCCGCGCCGGGTCGCGGTATCGACCAGCCGCCCGAACAAGAGCAGCGTGATAAGCATCGTGGCCGTGTCGAACCACACCTCGGCCCGCCCCTGCGCCAGCGACCAGAGCGACGCCACAAAGGCCGCAAGCGCCCCCAGCGAGATCAGCAGATCCATCCCCGGCGCCCGCAACCGGATCGAGCGCCATGCCATCCACAGGATGCCCAACCCGGCCCAGAACACCACCGGCACCGCGAAAATCCCCGAGGTCAGGGCCAGCGCCCAAGCCGTGCCCGGCGGCAGGTCAGTGAAATAGATCACCAGCGCGGGCACCATCGACCACATGCCCGCAAACACGGCCACGGCAAGACGGATGCCCAGCCGGTGGATCTCGCGTCCCATTGCGGCGGAAATCTCTTCGGGCCGGTGGCGTGGCACCATCCGGTAACCCGCCACCGCCGTCGCGGCGGCCAGGGCCTCCGGCGTGGTCTGCGTCCCGTCCCAGTCGATCAGCGCCGAAGCGGTCAGGTAATGCACACCCGCCGAGCGGACGCCAGGCAGTGCGGCCAGCCGCCGCTCCAGCCCGCGCGCGCAACCGGCGCAGGCCAGACCCTCGATGCCGAAAAGCTGGCGCGTCATTCCAGCGGCGTCGGCCCGATCGGCAGTTCGGGCGCGCCGATGGGCCGTTCCGGATCGGGCGTGCCGACGCCCATCAACACGCCGTTCAGCTCTTTGCCGTAATAGATCTGATCGCCGTCATGGAAGCGCAGGCGGGTCTCCTCGATGCTGGCATCACCCTGCCGCGCATCCCTGGGGCGTTCATGGCTGTTGATAAAGGCCGCCACATCCCATGCCTCCTGATCGCTCAACTTTCCGGGTTGCGACAGCGGCATATTGTTCTTGATGAAAGCGGCGGCGGTGTCGATCCGCGCCATGCCCGCGCCCCAGTTATAGCTGCCTGGCCCCCAAAGTGCCGGAAAGACGATGCGGCCATTGGCGTCTTTCTGCCCCTGCCCATCGGCCCCGTGACACACCGCACAATTGGCGGTGAATACCTCGGCCCCGCGCTCGGGCGAATAGCCCAGCTCGGTCTTTTCGACCTTGCCAAAGCCGGTGCCGTCAAGCTTTTCGTTCACCGGCGCGCCGGTCGCCAGCCAATACATATAGCTTTCCAGATCGCGGTAGATGTCGCTGCCATGCGGCGGCGGGCCTCCTGCAACCGAATGCTGCGCATTCATCGAGAAGGTGAAACACCCCATCACACGATCTTCCATCGTGTTGATCTGGTCATTTTTCTTGCGATACATCGGATAGCGCGTCCAGGCCGCCCACATCGGCGCAGACAGCGGCTGCCGCCCGCCATCAAGGTGGCAGTTGGAACAGGACAGCCCGTTGCCGACATAATCCCCGGCATTGGTCGAGGTGTTCATGAAGATGTCGCGGCCGCGTTTGATCGCATCACCAAACTTGCCCTCGGGGATTTCCGCATCTGTCGGGGGCTGGAAATAGATGCTCTCGGCATCCGCTGTATCGGCGACACGGCCGCTAATCCAGGTCGGAACCCAGCCCGCCTCCAGCACCAGCGCGCCAAGCGCCACCAGCGCCAGCCCGCCGCCCGCGGCAAAGATGACCCGTTTGGCGCTGCGGCCCTTTTCGACCGCGTCTTTATGGTCATTGGCCATCGTCGGAACCCTCCAGCTGTGCGATTGCGTCCGGGCCGACGGCGGGAACCGCCGGCAGCGTTGCGAGATAGTCGGCCACGGCACGACGGTCGCCTTCCGACATGGCGGCAGAGATCTGGTCCATCAGGCCCAGCGGTGAATTGTTGCGATGCCCGCCCGCCCAGGCGGCCAGCTGGCTGGCGATATAGGCGGGCTGCTGCGCGGCAAGCGCCGGGAAGTCGGGCGCGACCCCAAAGCCCGAAGGGCCGTGGCAGCTGAAACAGGCCGGGATGCCCCTGGGCCAGTCGCCGTGCAGCGCGATTTCCTCGCCCCGCGCCAGATCGCCCCCCAGCGACGGCGCGGCGGTCGAGGCCACCCGTAGCCCTGCATAATAGCGGGCAAGGCCGTCGATCTCGGGATCACTCAGGCCTTTGGCGACAAAGGCCATATGCTCGTTATAACGCGCCCCATCGCGGAAATCGCGCAATTGCCCGGCCAGATAGCCCCCCGAGAGACCCGCAAGGCGCGGTGTGTTTTCCACCCCCTGACCCAGCCCGCCATGGCAGCTGGTACAGGCCCAGACATCGCCCTTTCCGGCAAAGATCAGATCCGAGATCGCCGGATCGATATCCGCCTCGGAACCTGCGCGCATGGCGGGTTGCGGCGGCAGATCGGCGACAAGGGTGGCAAGCTCTGCACCGCCCTGCCAGCTGTCTTTGCCGGCAGCCGCGCCGCGCAAACCCGCGACAGCGCCCGGCGCGAGTTCTGCCGCATTGCCGCCAAAGCGGGCCGCGACGAATCCGGCGACCTCGGCGATTTCGCTGTCGCTCAGCGCGGCGGCAAAGCTGGGCATATGGCCGTCATAGGTGAAGCCCTTGACCCGGATCGGCCCGTCAATGCCACGCAGCATGATCCGGGCCACCACTTCCGGCCCGGCCTTGGCGAATTCGGACCCTTCCAGCGGTGGCACCGCAAGCCGCACGCCCGCACCATTGGGCTGATGGCAGGTCGAGCAATTGGCCAGAAACAGCGCCTCGCCGCCTTCGGGGGCGTCATGGGCCATGACCTCACCCGCCTCGCGCGCGCTTTGCGCCACAGTATAGCTGGTCTGGTCCTCGAACAGCATCGCCGTGCCCCAGATCCCAAGCGCCAAAGCGATCCAGATCACCGGCAGCGGAATGCGGTTATGGCTCTCCCAGGGTTCATAGCTTTCGGGTGGGCGCGTTATCTTGCTGGAATCATGCTTGCGGGGCTTGCTCACAATCCGTCCTCCTTGCGGGCATAGCCGTCATCGCGCAGCGCATCCTCCGGCACCGGATAGGTCCGGTCGAGCGACAGCAGATAGGCGGTCAGGTCCAGCGCCTCGGGGCGGGCTATGACCACGCCGCTTGCGGGGCCAAAGCCCTCGGGCAGAACCACAACCGTATCGCCGGGCGCGGCTTCGGGTTTCTCCTCGAACAGATAGGGATAGGCGGGCATGATCGACCAGTCGAAGATCGCACGCGGCTGATAGAGATGCGTCAGGTGCCAACTTTCCGAAGGCAGGCGCGCGCCGACATTCAGGATGTCCGGCCCGGTGCGCATGGTGCCCAGCTGATGCGGCCGGTCATAGACATAGTCGCCCGCAACCGAGGGCCGGCCCCAGCCGCGTTCACCATCCGGCGCCTGTTCGGGGGCGCGCGGCTGCTGGCTGTGGCAATAGACACAGCCAAGACTGACATATTGATCGCGGCCACGTTGTTCCTGTTCGGAATAGGGGCGCAGCCCCTCGGGCACAGAGCGCTGCGCCATCTGGATGCCCGGCGCGATCACCAGCATCAGCGTGGCAAAGGCCAGGATACCAAGGGCGACGACGACAAGAGGAAGATAGCGGTTCATTCTGCGGCCACCGGGGTTTCTGCGGCACGCGGCTTGCGCAGGATGCCGATGACATTGATTGCAAAGACGATATGGCCCAGCGTCATCATGGTGCCGCCGACCGAACGCGCCTCAAGATAGGGTTTGGTCAGGATCACGCTTTCGGCAAAGCTGCGGGTGGCATCCAGCATGGCCAGCCCCTGCAGAACCCCGCCGATGGAAAGCGAGAAGAAGTAGATCGCGAAGCCTATGACCACGAGCCAGAAATGCAGCCGGATCAGCCCGGGGCGGGCAAAGTCACGCCCCACAAGGCGCGGCATGATGTGATAGGCCGCCCCGAACATGACGATCGAGACAAAGGCATAGGCCCCCAGATGCGCATGGCCCACGGTGTAATGGGTGAAATGGGTGATGGTATTGACCGAGCGCAATGCCTCGATCGAGCCCTGGAAGGAGGCCAGCGTATACATCACCGCGCCAAAGGCGATGAAGCGCAGGGGCAGTGACTCGCGCAAGGCCCAGGTGTTGCGCGCAACCGTGACATGCTGGTTCACCGCCACCGCGATCACCGGGATGAACATCATCACCGAATGCACGACCGAAAGCGTGACGACCCAGGTCGGCACCGGACCGCCGATCAGATGGTGGATCCCGACCTGGCTGTAAAACAGCGCAAGCCCCCAGAACCCGATCAGCGAGAGCGAATAGGAATAGATCGGTTTGCCGATGATTTTCGGAATGAAGTAATAGGCCGTCCCCACGCCCAGAGGCGTCAGCCACAGGCCCAGGACGTTATGGGCGAACCACCAGTTCACCGTGGCTTCCTCGACCCCGTAATGGATGCCGGGGATATTGGCGATGAAGAAGAGGCAGGGGAACCAGACCATCGCCGCAAGGAAATACCAGCCGGTGACATAGATATGGTCGACCTCGCGCGCCCGGGCGGTCTTGACCAGCGGCACCACGAAGAACACGCCTGCCAGCACCAGGAGCATGTCGAGCTGCCAGGGGAATTCCAGCCATTCCTCGCCATCGGTCCAGCCATGGGCGAAGGCCCCCGCGCCCAGCAGCAGCGCGACGTTCCACAGCCAGAAGCCGATCACCGGCAGCTTCGGCGCGCGCAGGGGCGTACGGAAGATCCGCGGCAGGATCCAGAACATGCAGGCGATGCCGATCTGCGACAGCCAGCCATAGGCGACAAGGTTCAGATGCAGCGCCCGCATCCGGCCAAAGGTCAGCGGTGCCGCCTGGTTCAGCCAGTCGGGCCAATGCAGTTTCAGCGAGGCGATCACGCCGAAGGTCGAGCCGACGATCAGCCAGAAGATCGCCCCAAGGATCAGAAGTTTCACCGGCCGGGCGGAAATCCTGTCGATCCCGGTCGTGTCGAAAAGATGTGTCCCGTCGGTATCCGGCCCGTCGGCACCTTGCTTGCCAAACACGGTCGCCGCATGAGCGCGGTCCATGGCGAATTGTTTCGTGGCGATGGCCCAGATCAGGAAGCCCAATGCCAATAGCGAAACTACAAAGCTCAGGGCCAGCAAAAGCCCCATTGTGATCGGCATTGCGGATCGCCCTCCCCGTGCGTCCCGGTGGGTCCGGGTCTCGGTCGGGAACGGCCGGTTCGGATCCACGCGAATCTCGTGCGTAAATCCATGTCGGAGGTGCAGCTTAAGCCAAACTTAAGTCATTCGGCAGTTCGCTCCGCGTGGATATGAAAAACCATTCAGATTCGGGCTGTGGAATGAGTCAGAGTGATCGGTACCCCTGCGGATTTAAGAAGATTCCCGATGTTGCAAGACGCCTCGGCCTTCTCGATCAGCCGCCCGACCCTGTCATTTTCCACACCATCCGCAGAAAGCGAAAGTGTCAGGTGGTGGTCGATTGCGATGCCCGCACCACCGCTGCCCTGCGCCACGGTCTCGATGGAAATCGGCCCGTGTTCCACACCCGAAGCCTCAAGGATGGCAACGAGGTTCAGGATCAGACATTCCGCAGCCGAAGCAGCAAGAAGGCTCTTCGGGTCCAGCCCTTGGCCGGTCCCGCCATGCCCGGCAGGCATGGCAAGGTCACCGCCGATATGGCGGGAGGTGATCCGCCCCGCGCCGGTTTTTCCCCCGGTCCAGCTAAGACAGAGCTTATTGTGGATGTCGGTCATGGAAGTGCCCTCATGATTTGCCTTGTGTCCGCAGGTATCGTCAGTCGCGCTCTTTGGCGATCACATCGCGGATGACGTCGATCTCATAGGCACCGGGCATCAGGGTCCAACCAACCAGATAGGCCGGTGTTCCCTGAAGGCCAATCGCGCGGGCCTGCGCGTCGTTGCGCGAGACAAGACCCATCCAGCGCGCTTCCTCACGCGCAAAACTCGCGAGGGCGGCGGCCGGTTCGACGCCCGCCGCGCGGACAGCCTCGTCCATCACCTCCGGCGCGATCCGTCTGCCCTCGATCTGCATCAGCGTGTCATGCGCGGCCTCATACTGACCAAGACCCACAGCCCCGAGGCCCAGCCGCAGCCCGTGAACCGAAGCCTCGCCGAAGATCGGCCAGTCCTTCATCACGAGACGGATGCTGCCGTCCGTCCGCACCATGTCGAGCAGCGCCGGATGTCCCTTGCGACAGAATGGGCATTGATAATCATAGAATTCGACCAGCGTGACATCGCCTTCGGGGTTGCCAAGCACCGGCTGATCGGGGTCGTGGGTCAGTTCGCGCCGGAACGCCTCCGCCTCTGCATCCTGGGCGCAGCCCGGCCCCGCGACCAACAACAGGCCGGTGCCCATGGCGGATCCGATCAGGTTTCTGCGGGTCAAGGGTGGACTCTGGGTCATGGCTGTCCTCCTTCTGGGGGAATGGTTGCAGTAGGGGGAATGTTAGAGGGGATCGGCGCTCCGGGCAGCACGGTGCCCTTGCCGCTTTCGGCCTCGGTCAGAACGACCACCCGCGCGCCGGACCGCATCAACCCCTCGAGTTCGATCACATCCTGATGAAACATGCGGATGCAGCCCGCCGAGGTCGCATTACCGATCGACCCCATGTCAGAAGTGCCATGGATTCGGTAAAAGGTGTCGCGGTTTCCCCTGTGCAGATAGAGTGCCCGGGCGCCGAGCGGATTGTTCAGCCCGCCCGCCATACCATCGCGCAGCGGGCCGTATTGATCGGGAAATTCGCGGATCATGTTGTCGGTCGGCCGCCAGGACGGCCAGTCACGGCTATAGGGGATATGCGCCGTTCCGGAGAATGCGCGCCCCTCGTCGCCCACTGCCACGCCATAACGGATCGCGCGATTTTCGGGCAGAATATAATAGAGAAACCGCTGCCAGGGATCGACGATAACGGTGCCGGGCCTCTCATCCGTCCAGTAATCCACCTCGCGCCGGATGTTGCGCTCGCTGAGGTATTTCGCGGGCACCGACGGGACGTCGATCTCGCCATCGGTCAAGGCTGCGTAATGTGCCGCGATCCCGGGTTCCAGAACGGGTTCGGCGGGGGACAGTGGTTGATCGGGAACGGCGCATCCAGCCAGTGCAAAAACAAGGGCCAGACGGTGTGCCGCGTGACGGCGAAACTGTGTCATCATCAGTCGTTTTCCTTCAGATCGCGGATCCCGGCCGTCAGATGCGCATGAGAGATCTCGCCCATATGGGCGGCGCGCAGCTTTCCCTGCGCGTCGATGAACAGGGTTGCGGGCAGGCCCATGGCCGAAAAATGCCGCATCATCTGCGAGCCCGGATCCATGACCGGCGCGATCACAATGCCCTCGCGCGAGAGATAGCGGCGGACGGCCTCTGCCCCCTCGCCCTGATTGACGAAATGCATGTCCACATCGGTCAGGCCCGCCGCCACGCCGGCCATCATCGGCATCTCGCGCCGACAGGGCGGGCACCAGCTTGCCCAGAGGTTGATCACCATGGGCCGCCCCTGCCAGTCGGCAGGCGTCACCAGATCGCCGGACAGCGTGGCAAGCTGCATATCCCCAAGCGGCGCAACATCCATGCCCCGCGCCAGTTGCTGCGCCACATTCCAGCCGATGAACGCGAAAACCACCGACGTCAGCGCCGGCAGGATCAGATCGGTCCGGCGCCCCAGATACCAGACCGACACCGCCGCGAAACCTGCGGCGCCCCAGAGCGGGCTAAACCCGCCCTGCCAGAAGGCAAGGATTGAAAGCGGATCGGCCCTGAAGCTTTCAAGATGCTGGAGAACGAACCCCAACCGTGCCGACAGCCCGGCCATCAAAGCCGCCGCACTGGCCCAGTTGGCAATGGCAGGCCCCCGCTTGCGGGCGATGATGCCGCTGGCCCCCAGCAGGATCAAGAGCGCCAGCAGAACCGGCGCGCGGTCGGCGGAGAGCACGAAAGGCCCGAGCGCAAACCCTCCCATCACTTCACCGCCTTTGCCAGCGCCACGGAGCGGAGGATGTCGTCGGGCCCGACAGTGCCGATCCGGCGCGTGCCTGGGGGTTCACGCAGCGCCGTGTCCAGAAAGATCATCGTCGGCGGCCCGGCCGCGCCCAGATCACGCAGCAAGGCCTGCCCCGCCTCGTCAAGCTGCGTCACATCGGCCTTGAGAAGCCGCATCCCGCCAAGCGCGGCCTGAACCTGTTGGTCGGGCAGGACGCTGCGCTCGATCCCCTTGCAGGTCACACACCAGTCGGCGGTGACATAGATCATCGCGGGTTCAGCCGGGCCGTTCGACAATGCCGCAGCCAAATCGGCCGAGCTGGAAACCGGCGCAAAGGCAACAATGTCAGCCGCGCCCACCGGCCCGCGCGCCACCAGGGGCGCCAGCGGGCGGAGCGGATCCTGCCCGCCAAGGGCTGCGCCGATCGCCAGCAGGACGGCAGCGATCAAGGCAGCAATGCCGCCGCTGCGCAGCAGGCGCATGAGCCCGCTCGCCCCCGCCTCCAGCCGGTCAAGCACGCCGAGAAATACCGCCATCCCCACCAGCAGCACCGACCACAGCGCCAGAACCAGCGGCCCGGGCAGAATGCGCGCGGCCAGCCAGATCGCGAGGCCGAGGAAGACAAAACCGAAGACCCGCCGCACAGCTTCCATCCAGGCCCCCGCCCTCGGCAGGACACCCGAGCCAAACGTTCCAGCAACGATCAGCGGCGCCCCCTGCCCCAGACCCAGCATGAACAGTGCCGCCGCGCCCAGCGCGACATCCCCGGTCTGCGCAATATAAAGGAAAGCCCCCGCCAAAGGCGCGGTCACGCAAGGCCCGACGATCAGTGCCGAGGTGAAACCAAGCGCCGCCGCCCCGGCGATCGAGCCTCTCCGGCCCGCGCCGTGCAATCGCGCGGTCAACCCCGCAGGTAACGTCAGGTCGAAGAGCCCGAAGCTGGACAGCGCCAACAGACCGAACAACAGGGCTACCGAGCCGACCGCCCAGGCCGATTGCAACGCCATTTGCAGGTTCTGCCCTGACCAACCCGCCACCGCCCCAAGCCCCGCGAAGGCCGTTGCCATGGCCAGCACATAGACCCCGGACAGCAGTGCCCCACGCGCGGGCGTCAGCCGTTCACCCTGACGGGCCAGCATCCCCGCAACGATCGGCACCGTCGGAAAGACGCAAGGTGTCAGCGCCAGCGCGAGTCCGAAACCAAGGAATGCCAGCAGAACCAGTCCTGTGCCACCGCGCTTGGCAAGGCCCGCCAGCATGCCCTCACCCTTTGCCAGTTCCATCTGCGGTGCGGGGGTCGGCGCCTGTTCCGCAATCTCGCCCGAGCCTGTTGCCCGCGCGGGATCTTCTATTGCGGAACCGCCCGGCGCTGTCCCCGCCGCTAGTTCCGGCAGGCTCAGGCTGCTGGTGACCGGCGCATAGCAGATCCCATCCTCCTGACAGCCCTGCCAGGTGATACGCACCTCGCCACCCGCACTGGGCAACAGGATTGAGGCATTGCCGTAATAGACCTCCACCCGGCCAAAGCCCGGATCGTCCTTGATCCGGCCCGCAGATGTCTCGACCGCAAGGGCCGCGCCATCGGCGGTATGGGCGGCGATCTGATCGCGGTAAAGGTAGTAGCCCTCGGCAATACGCCAGCCGATGCTTGCCCGGCCATCACTGACCGACAGCACTTCGATGATGAAGGCATCCTCAGGGTCGAGGGGCCGGCTTCCGCCGCCCCCGAAGGTGAAGGTCTGCGCATGTGCCGGGAACCAGAACACGAGAAGCGCCAGAAGCAGCGCAGCGCAAGAAGGAAGGGAAGGATTGTGTTTCATGGGCGCTGACTTGGAAAAGTTGGCTTAACCAGGCCTTAAGCGATGTCCCCCATGACCGGACACGAATGCGAGAGCATCGCGCATTTGCGGTGCATGTGTTGGGTCCGGTTCAGGCCAGATCCTTGCGCGCCTGTGCTACCAGTTGCTTCAGTTCAGAGCCGGATTTCTTGCCGAACAATGCATCGTTGCCGGCGATGAAGGTGGGCGTTCCCATCAGCCCCATATGGTCACCAAGGGCCATGGATTGCGCAATATGGCCCTCGACATCGGCAGACCGCATGTCGCGTCGCAGCTTTGCCAGATCAAGCCCGACCTCCTGCGCGACCCGCATCGCCGAAGCCTCTTCGGCCCGCCCTCGGATTGCCATCAACCCGCTGTGGAACTGCCAGTATTTCCCCTGTTTCACGGATGCCAGCGAGGCACGGGCGCAAAACTCGGAACTTTCGCCGAAAACAGGCCATTCCCGCAGCACCACACGCAGGTGCGGATCGTCCCCGATCAGCTTGCGGATCACCGGAACGCTGGTCCGGCAATGCGGGCAATTGTAATCGAAAAACTCGGTCAGGGTGACATCGCCCTTCGAATTACCCAGCACGGGCGAGAAGGGCTGCCGCTCTATCGCGTCGCGCAACTCGGGTGGCATGGGATTATCTTGTGCCCGTGCCATGGGCACGCCGACGGACAGGGTAAGGCCCGAGACCAGTCCGAGCGTGGTAAATTCGCGTCGTTGCAGCTTGCGCATGGTCTGATCTCCGGGCTCGTGAAAGGGTTTGATCCAGCCTCTGGCCCCTACCCCTTAACCGGGCCTTAAGCGCCCCCGGTCAGAGCGCGCCCAGCAGTTTCCACCACAGGAAATCTATGGGCAGCAGCACAAGGAAGGTGATCAGCGCCAGCGGCAGGGTGATCCGCAGCAAATGGCCCAGCTTTTCGCCCGACATCTGCATGGCAACCACCAGCGGCCCGACCTGATAGGGAAAGATCACCGTTGAAAACCCGATCACCTGCGTCATCAGCACGGTGTTCAGGCTGAACCCGGTCTGCGCGGCCAGATCTCCGGCCATCGGCGTCAGCACGGCCGGAACACCCGGCACTGTGGTGAACAGCCCCGTCACCGCCGACATCAGCGACAGCGAGGCGAAGTTTGTCGCATCCGCTCCCGGCTCCAGCGGTAGCGCCGCGATCAACGCCTGCCCAAGCATCGCCCCCAGCCCGGAAGCATTGACCAGTGCCCCGAGCGCCAGCGCCCCGGCGACAAAGAGCAGCATCCCGAAATCGACCGAGGCCTTGAAGGCCGGCGGCGTGACCACGCCGAAGCCCGGCAACAGCAGCAGCACAGCCGCCACCAGCCCGATCCAGGCCGAGTTCACGCCATGCAGACTGTCGGTCATCCACAGCGCCAGCGTCGCCAGCAGGATCACCGTCACCCGGATCCGCGCGGCGGGGCTGACCGGCTTGTCGCCTTTGGCGGCCTCGGGCGCAGGCAGGGCTGCGCCGGGCGTATCCGGGAACATCCACAAGACCAGAACCACGACCGCCAAGCCCTTCAGCACCCCCAGCACCGGAAAATGCAGCAGCAGATAGTCCATATAGCCGAAATGCGCGCCATGGATGGTCTCGGCCGCGCCCGACAATACCATGTTCGGGATGTTCGACGGCAGGATGGTGAAGCCGGGCATATTGGTGCCGATCGCCAGCACCGATGCGATGCCGATCCGGCCCTTCGATCCCGGCCCGAACCCCATCTGATCGGCCAGCGCCATGCCGACCGGCACCATCACCACCGCGCGCCCAATCGAGGACGGCATCAGAAAGCTCAGCAGAACCGATACCGCCATCAGCCCCGCAATCAATCGCGGATAGCTGCCGGTCAGCAGCGGCGCAAGGCCTCGTGCCAACATCGCGCCCAGCCCCGATATCGAGATCGCCGCCCCGATGACAAAACCCGAAACGATCAGCCAGACGGCGGTTGAGGAGAACCCGGCAAAGGCCAGATCGGGCGGGGCCAGACCAACGACCAGCAGCACCGCGAAGAAGATCAGACTGGCCAGATAGCCAGGCACAAGGCTCGTGGCCCAAAGCACCAGCGTGATCAGCACGATGCCGAGGATCCGCGCCTGATCCGGCATCAGCATTGGCGGCGGCAGGATCGCCATCACCAGTGCCAGCAGGGCAACGAGTGCAACGAGGGCTGTAAGAATATGTTTGGCGGAAAACGTCATCTGATCAAACCGAAGAGGCTGGTTGGTATCAGCTCTGATCTAGCCTTGACCGCACCCTTGTGCCAGACTGCGATCATGACAACAGATGTCGCCAAACCGCCAGATTTCGACCCCTCGGATATCGCCTTCACGATAGACCCGGCGCGCCCCATCCTGACTCATGGAAGGGTGATCGCCGCCGGACGCGCGGTGCGCCCGCACAGCCATCCGCGCGGTCAGCTTCTGTGGGCCATGCGGGGCGTCCTGCGCGTGGTCAGCAATTCCTGTATCTGGCTGGTACCGCCAAGCCACGCCGTCTGGATCCCCGGCGGTATGAAACATCAGGTCACAATCGAGGCAGAGGCGGAACTGCTGAACATCTATGTCGACCCTTCGGTCACAGTGCGCCCGCCAACACGGCCGATGCCCTGCTGCGCAGTGCTTTTGCTGACACCGCTGGCGCGCGAACTGATCCGCAGGCTTGGCGACAGCGATACCTCCGCCCCTTTCGATGAGCGGCTGCTCAGGTTCTGCGCCGTGCTGCTCGATGAGATCGAAGGCCTCTCCGAGGCGCCGCTGAACCTGCCCGGCGGTCAGGACGAGCGGCTGGTCCGGGTGACCCGCCATCTGATCTGCCATCCGGAAGACCCGAGCCAGCTTCCCGAACTGAGTCAGATCGCGGGCGCTAGCCCCCGTACGCTGGAGCGGCTGTTCCGCGCCGAGACCGGGCTCAGCTTCCGGCAATGGCGGTCGAAACTGCGTCTGCTCAGCGCGATCGAGGCGCTGAACCGCGGTGAAAGCAGCACGACCATCGCTTTTTCGATGGGTTACAGCAGCCCGAGCGCCTTCATCGCCGCGTTCCGCGAAGTCTTTGGAACGACACCACAGCGCTTTCTGAACAACGGCTCGTAAATCCGGTTACGACGAGGCGATTGCCTTCGCCCCGCCGTAACCATCCACTGGCCTTCGGGACGCTGAGGGCCAGGGGAAGTTCTATGCCTTTGTCGACCTGCCGCCACAGGAAACCGGCTTGATATCCAGTAGAGCCGTGCCATCGAGGCAATCGAGGGGACCGACGACAAGAATATGCCCCTCTACCGCGATCAGTGGCACCCGCGACAGCGCCACCGGATTGGGGCGATGCGGGGAGCGCATGGCAAAAACCCCGCGCTCGCCCCCGTCATGCGGACTGACCGAGCGCAGCACATCGCGCGCTGCGCGGTCAAACCAGTAGAGGAGATCCAGCTCAGACGCCGACAGAGCATGAAGCGCTTCGGCATATTCCGGCAGGATTTCCAGACGCGCTTCCTCCCCGCCCCGTCCCGGGCCACTCGGACAATCCGCCAGCGTCTTCCATGGGGTGCGGATCTGGCCGATGGGCCGCAAAAGGATGGGCGAGTTCATGGCTTTGCCGCCTTGCCGCGCAACAGCGACTGTGCGGTATAGACGAGGATCGCGGCTCCGACCGCACCCGCCACTGACACCAGCAGCAGCACGATCACATCAATCGGGCCACCGATGTCGCCAAAGCCCGAACTGGTCACATTTTGCACGAACAGCACCGCCGCAATGGCGCCGAACGGCATGGCAACCTGCGCCCAGAGGAATTTGCGCCAGGACACTGCCCGATCCCGCATCAGGACGTAGAGATAGGCCGCCGTCACAAGAACGGCAGCGGCCACCATCACCCATAACAGGCCGCGCCCGAAGATTTCCTCGAGCACCGCGATCATCGTCGAAAACGTTAGCTCCTGCATGTTCCCTCCTCCTCAGGCCCTGCCGCGCAGCATTGCGTTATAGGTGGCCTTCAACGCCACCTCCTTCATCAGCCAGCTGATCCACAACTCCTCCAAGGGTGCGATGAGACCGGGGAAGGAGGGCACAAGGTTGTTGTGATAGTCGAATTCCACCAGCATCGCCTTGCCGACACGGGTGATCATCGGACAAGAGGTATAGCCGTCATAGACCGTCGTGCCTTCGCGACCCTGGATGGCGGCGATCAGGTGATCCTCGACCACCGGCACCTGCCATTTCACGCTCGCCGCCGTCTTGCCCTTCGGCACCCCCGCCACATCGCCGAGCGCGAAGATCTCGGGATAGCGCAGGTGGCGCAGCGTCTTCATGTCGCATTCGACCCAGCCCTGGTCGGACCATTTATCCGCCCAGGACAGGCCCGATTGCCGGATCATCTCGGGCGCGCGCTGCGGCGGGATAACGTGCAGATAGTCATAGGGCATCTCGGTGGTGGATTTCACCACGGCGCCCGTCGCCGGATCGGTGGTCATTGTGGCGAATGTTGCCCGTTTCGCCCCGGCGTCGATGGTGGTCAGGGTCTGGCCGTAATGCGGGGTGATCTTGCGCTCGCCGAACAGCATCCGCACTTTTTCCGAGACGATCGGCACCGAGAACAGCACCTGCTGTGGGCAAGCGTAATGGGTCTCGTATTTGCCCTTGGCACCCCCACGGCTGGCGATGTCGTCGATCAGGAACGTATGTTTCAGCGGCGCGCCGGCGCATTTCATCTCGGTCGCGGGGCGGGTGAAGAGACCAATGCCGCCCTCCTCGGTGAACTTCTGCGCGGCCTGCCATGTCTTCGCGGCGTGCTCCGGCCCGGCATAAAGCGCGCCGATGCCGTTCTGCCCGACCATATCCAGCGCAAAGCCCTCGATGGCATCATGGTCCAGCACGAGGCCGGGCGCGACCACCAGAAAATCATAGTCCAGCCGCTTGCCGCTTTCGGTAGAGACGGTCTTTGCCAGCGGGTCGATGGCGGCGGCCTTCTCAGTAATCAGCGTCACGCCTTGCGGCAGCCAGTCGGTGGTCTGGCTGACGACATAATCCGCCGGTTTCAGCCCCGCCGCAACCAGAGACAGCCCCGGCTGATAGAAATGTTCCTTGCGTGGATCGACCAGAGTGATTGCCGCACCGTCCAGCCGCTGGACCAGACGATTGGCAAGCGTCGCACCACCCGCCCCCGCGCCGATGATCACGATCCGCGCCTTGGTCGCCAGCTTCGCCGCCTGCGCCTCGCCACCAAGGCCAAGCGCCAGCGCCCCAACCGCGCCCAGCCCCAACAGGCCACGCCGCGTGCTTCGAAATTCCGTCATCGTGAAGTCTCTCCTCCCTGCAAAACAAGGGCGGGCGGAGGGTGCCCCCCGCCCGCCCTCCCCTCACGCAGCCTCGCGCGTGATGATCTCGGCCTCGCCTTCCAGTAATTTGTGGACCGGGCATTTGTCAGCCATCGCGACCAGAAGCGCGCGGTCCTCGGGGGTCAAATCGCCGATCAGGGTGACGACCCGCTCGAAGGCATGGGGCTTTTCGCCGGTCGGAGCCGGATCGGCGCCCATGCTCATCACCGGCGCGCGCAGGTGGCGCACCTCGACCGACACATCGTCGAGCGCGATTTTCTTGCGACCCGCGACCATGCGGATCGTCATCGTGGTGCAGGCGGCAAGGCCGGCCATCACCAGTTCAAACGGATCGGGGCCGGTGTCCTGCCCGCCATAGGTTCCCGGTTCGTCCGCGCCAAGAATGTGGTGGCCCACATTGATATATTGCCCGAAGGGGCCAAAGCCGCTTTCGCGGGCCTTCACGACATTGCGTTGCGGAGCATTGCTCATGGTTTCTGTTCCCTGTTTCGGAAAATGCGTTCAGGTGATCTGCAGCGAGCCTTTGGCCGCCATCATCAGGTCGATCACCTCGGGCGCGGTGATGATCTCATAGCCCGGCACCATCTGCTCGGCGCTGAAGCCGTTATGGATCATGCAGGATTTGCAGATGCCGATCCGGCCACCGCCCGCGATGAATTTCGCCAGCAGATCCGGGACCGGCTCGAAGGGCTTGCCCACGTCGATCCCCGCAGTCGCATCGGGCTGGCCCAGTTCGACCGCTTCGACCATCAAGAGCACCATCGCACTGTGCCCCTTTTGCAGCGCGTTCAGCGCCATGGTGAAGGCTACGGTGACCTTGGCCGGGTTGGCGCGGCCATCGAACAAGGTTGCGACGAAATGAGCGGATTGCATGGGTCTCTCCTTTAATCCGGGACAGAGCCGGGGCCGGGGCCGGGCAAAATTGCGCCGACCGGGCACCGTTCTTTTTCGAATTGGAACAGGAACCCGCTGCGGGCAAGACTGCCAATCTGCCATGATATGTCGCCAAAGCGACAGGCCATCACCGGGCACAACCTGATCGGGCCTGCCCATTTTCGGTCGTTCCTGCTAGAACCCCTGTTAACGTAGGAGAGCAGATGGACGACTGGACCGCATATTTCAAAGAAATGGATCAGCTTCCTGCGCCGATGCGCAAATCCCTTCTGCGCAACAGCCGTAAGCTGCAGTTCCCGGCGGGATCGCGTCTGTTCGGTCCAGGGCAGCCCGCAGAGTATCTGCTCCTGCTGGTCTCGGGGAAGGTCAGGGTCACCCAGGTTTCTGACACCGGGCGCGAGGTCGTTCTCTATCGCGTTGGCGCGGGGGAAAGTTGCGTGCTGACCTCGGCCTGCATGCTGGCCTATGACGATCTGGCAACCGAAGGCTTGGCGGAAACCGATGTCGAGGCCATCGGCATCCCCAGGGCCACCTTCGACGAGCTGATGGCGATGTCGCCCGATTTTCGGGGTTTTGTCATGCGGGCCTGGTCGCGGCGAGTGACGGATCTTCTGTCGCTGATCGACGATATCGCGTTTCAGCGGATCGACCTGCGGCTTGCCACGCGACTTCTGGCCATGGCCGAGGGCGATACCGTCCATGCCACGCATCAGCAACTCGCCGCTGAACTCGGCTCGGCGCGCGAGGTGATCAGCCGGACGCTGTCCGAGTTTCAGCGCCGGGGATGGATCGAACAGGCCCGGGGCGAAGTTCGGCTGATGGATCGGCCCGCGCTGGAAAAACTGACGCGAGAGCCGGAAGTGTAACCAAGTCACCGACGGGAGGTCGCGGCCGTGGCATCCTCATGCCACGAAACACAGTCCCGAGGTGTCCCGATGATCAAGAATCTTGGCCAGCCCGACCGCATCCTGCGGTTGGTGGCCGGAATTGTCGCAGCCGTGATCGCATGGCTCTATGGCGGCGGCTGGCCAGTGCTTGGCCCCGTGCTGTGGGTCGTGGCGACCATACTGATCCTGACCGCAGCCTTCGCCACCTGCCCGGCCTATCGGCTGTTCGGCCTGTCCACCTGCCCGCTGAAAAAGAAATGACCAGCTTCACCCCGCTGACCTCTTTCGCGGGCGGCATGCTGATCGGGCTGGCGGCCGTTCTGCTGATGGCCTTTCACGGTCGCATCTTCGGTGCGACCGGCATCCTGTCCGGCCTGATGCGCGGCGGCAATATGCGCGACTGGTCGCTGAGAGCAGCGCTGCTTGCCGGCATGGTGCTGGCACCGGGGTTGGTGCTGCTTGTCACCGGCAGCTGGCCCGCGCTGGAGGTGCCGGTGTCGATGACCGCGATCATCGGCGGCGGGCTGCTGGTGGGGCTTGGCGTCAGCTATGGCGGCGGTTGCACCTCGGGCCACGGCGTCTGCGGCAATGCCCGGTTTTCGCGCCGCTCTATCACCGCGACGCTCAGCTTCATGGCAACCGCATTCCTCACCGTCTATGTCACCCGCCACCTGATCGGAGGTTGAGATGCGCCTGCTTTCCGCACTGCTCATCGGTCTGATATTCGGTATCGGCATTGCCACCTCCGGCATGATCAACCCGGCCAAGGTGCTGAACTTCTTCGACATCGCGGGGAACTGGGACCCGAGCCTCGCCTTTGTCATGGGAGGCGCCCTTGCGGTCGCCATACCGGGATACCGGCTGGTGCTTGTCCGCAAGGCACCCCGGTTCGAGCCGAAATTCCAGCTTCCCGACACGAAGCTGATCGACGTGAAACTGGTTTCCGGCTCCGGCCTTTTCGGCATCGGCTGGGGGATTGCGGGCTTCTGTCCCGGCGGCGCTCTGCCCGCGCTTGGCACACTCCGCCCCGAGGCGCTGGCCTTCGTTGCGTCAATGATCCTCGGCCTCTTCATCGCTCGCGGTCTGAAAGCTCTCGCTGCCCGCTCGCCCCAATCTGCCTGATCGGGCCGCCCGATCCGGCCATCTGATATTCGGAGGATAGCATGTCCTGCAAAGCCGACCTCACCGTGAAACCCGAAGTCATGCCCTTCTTCGATCCGGCCACCAACACCATTTCCTATGTGGTGAAGGATCCCGGATCTGACGCCTGCGCGGTGGTCGATTCCGTGATGGATATCGACTATGCCGCCGGTCGCATCAGCTACGAATCCGCCGATGCCATCATCGCCTTTGTCCGCGAACAGGGGCTGAAGGTCGAATGGCTGATCGAGACCCATGTCCATGCCGACCACCTGTCGGGTGCGCCCTATATCCAGGCGGCGCTTGGCGGCAAGATCGGCATCGGCAGCCAGATCACCGTGGTGCAGGAAACCTTCGGCAAGGTCTTCAACGAAGGCACAGAATTCCAGCGCGACGGCAGCCAGTTCGACCGGCTGTTCAATGACGGCGATACCTATCAGATCGGCGGAATGATGGCTTGCGCCATCCACACCCCGGGCCATACCCCCGCCTGCATGACCCATGTGATGGGCGATGCGGCCTTTGTCGGCGACACGCTCTTCATGCCCGACGGCGGCTCGGCCCGTGCCGATTTCCCGGGCGGCGATGCCGGGGTGCTTTATGACAGCATCCAGAAGGTGCTCGCTCTGCCGCGCGAGACCCGGCTCTTCATGTGCCACGACTATGGCCCGAACGGCCGTGACATCGCCTGGGAAACCACTGTGTGCGAACAGCAGGACCACAATATCCATGTCGGCCAGGGCCGCAGGCGCGAGGACTTCATCGCCATGCGCGAGGCACGCGATGCCACGCTGAAGATGCCGACGCTGATCATTCCCTCGCTTCAGGTCAATATGAAGGCAGGCGAACTGCCGCCCGAGGACGAGAGCGGCAAGCGGTTCCTCAAGGTGCCGCTCGGCGCATTGTAAAGGGCGAGATAGTATGGATATCCAGAAACTCTCGCCCCGGCTCGGGATCTGCGGACAGGTCGAACTGTCGGATATCCCCGAGATCGTCCAGGCGGGCTACGGCCTCCTTGTATGCAACCGTCCAGACGAGGAAGAACGCGGCCAGCCCGGCTTTGCCGAGATCGCAGAAGCAGCTCAGACGGCCGGGCTGGCGACCCTGTATCTGCCCGTCGCCGGGCCCTCCGATTTCGCGCGTCAGGCCCCCGCCATGGCCGAGGCTATGCGAACAGCATCGGGGCCCGTTCTGGCCTACTGCCGGTCCGGTGCCCGATCCTCGATGCTGTGTACCGCCGCAATAGCCCCCTGATCTTGTCTCATCGCCTCGCCCGCGCCTGAAAACGCGCGCGACCTGCCATTGCCGAAAGCGGACCCATGCGCCTGTCCCTGACCCGCCATCTGCCCATCCTCGACTGGGGACGGCGCTATTCGAAATCGGATCTGTCTTCCGATCTGACGGCGGCGGTGATCGTCACCATCATGCTGGTGCCGCAATCGCTGGCCTATGCGATGCTGGCGGGCCTGCCGCCGGAGGCGGGGATCTATGCCTCGGTCCTGCCGATCATGCTTTATGCGATCTTCGGCACCAGCCGGGCGCTGGCGGTGGGGCCGGTTGCGGTGGTATCGCTGATGACCGCCTCGGCGGTCGGTCAGGTGGCGGAAAGCGGCACGGCGGGCTATGCGGTGGCCGCACTGACGCTGGCGCTGCTGTCGGGGCTCATGTTGATCGTGCTTGGCCTGCTGCGCTTCGGCTTTCTGGCGAATTTCTTGTCCCATCCGGTGATCGCGGGTTTCATCATCGCCTCGGGCCTGCTGATCGCCGCCGGACAGGCGCGGCATATCTTCGGCATCGCGGGTGGTGGCGACGCACTCCCCGAAATCCTGCATCGGCTCTGGCAGCATCTGGCCGAGGCAAACTGGCAAACGCTGGTGATCGGCCTGGCCTCGACCGTCTTTCTGGTCTGGGTGCGCAAGGGGATGAAGCCCGCGCTGAAGCGGCTTGGCGCAGGCGACGGGTTGGCCACGCTGCTGACCCGCGCCGGTCCGGTCTTTGCGATTGTCGTGACCACGGTCACCGTCTGGGCATTCGGACTGCATGAGCAGGGCGTCGCCATTGTCGGCACGATTCCCCAAGGATTGCCGCCCCTCACCCTGCCCGACCTGTCCCCCGGGCTGATCGGAACGCTCGCCCTGCCCGCTGCACTGATCTCGATCATCGGCTTTGTCGAAAGCGTTTCGGTCGCGCAGACCCTTGCCGCAAAAAAGCGCCAGCGCATCGGCCCGGATCAGGAACTGATCGGCCTTGGCGCCGCTAATATCGGAGCGGCTTTTTCCGGCGGTTTTCCGGTGACGGGGGGCTTTGCGCGATCAGTCGTGAATTATGACGCGGGTGCCGCCACCCCTGCCGCCGGCGCTTTCACTGCCATCGGGCTGGCACTGGCCGCGCTGACCCTGACGCCGCTACTCTATTTCCTGCCCCAGGCCACGCTCGCGGCCACGATCATCGTCGCCGTCCTGAGCCTTGTGGATCCGGCGATCCTGCGCCGCACCTGGGCCTATTCGCGGCGCGATTTCGCAAGCGTTGTGGTGACAGTCCTTTCCACGCTTCTGTTCGGAGTCGAGGCCGGGATCTCGACCGGCGTCGCGCTGTCCCTGCTGCTGCACGTCCTGAACACTGCCCGCCCGCATGTGGCCGAGGTCGGCCTAGTGCCCGGCAGCCAGCATTTCCGCAATGTGCTGCGCCACAAGGTCGAAACCCTGCCGGGCGTGCTGATGCTGCGGGTGGATGAGAGCCTTTATTTCGCCAATGCCCGCGCCATCGAGACCCTGGTGCTGGATCGCCTGGCAGCCGACCCCGCCATTCGCGAGGTGGTGCTGATGTGTTCGGCGGTGAATGTGATCGACTTTTCCGCGCTGGAATCCCTTGAGGCGCTGGCCACGGAACTGGCCGCGCAGAAGGTCCGCCTGCATCTGTCGGAAGTGAAAGGCCCGGTCATGGACCGGCTCAAGACCACACATTTTCTGCGCGATCTGAACGGCGAAGTCTTCCTGTCGCAATACGACGCCTGGAAGAGCCTGGCCGCGACAGGCCCCACTGCGAAGGCCGGGTAAACACACTGGATAGCCCAGTCGGCCATCGCAAACCTCCATTGTCACCAACGAGAGAAGGACCGAACCCATGAAAGCGACCCTCCTTGCCGCCGCTCTGGCTCTGACCAGCGCAGGCGCGGTCCAGGCTGACGAACCGCGCAAACTGGTGACGATCCTGACGGCGCCCGAGGCCCAGACCCAGCTTATGGCGATGGTTCTGACCATGAACGCCGTGGCGCAGGGGGCCGAGGCGAAAATCCTGCTTTGCGGCCCTGCCGGCGATATTGCGCTGCAAGCAGCCCCGGAAGCCGCGACGGCAGGCCAACCCCCAAAAGGCGCAAGCCCGCAAGGCCTTCTGAAGACGATGATATCGGAAAACGGCGTGCAGGTGCAGGTTTGCGCGATCTATCTGCCAGGGCTGGGTGCCGGCCCGGAAGTCCTCATAGATGGCGTAACCGCTGCGGCACCCGACGCCATGGCGAAGGAGCTGATCGACGACGACACGACGGTCATGAGCTTTTGATCCGGAACCATGAATATGAAACAGGTCCTGCCCGCCCTTGCTCTCGCCATCATGCTTCCCTTCGTCGCCCAGGCCCAGGAAAGCGATTCCTACAGCGAAACGAAACTCGGCCTTTACGCGACTGCGACAGAAGCCCATGCCATGATGGAGGCCGATCCTCGCGCGATCCTGATCGATGTCCGCGACCCGTCCGAACTGATGTTCACCGGCGCCGCCGAAGGACTGGACATCCATGTGCCGTGGATGGTGCTCGACCGTGCGGAATTCAGCGCCGAAAAGGGCGTCTGGCCGATGAAGCGCAACGAAGGGTTCGAGGCCAGCGTAAAGGCCCGTCTCGATGCCCTTGGCGTGACACCAGAGGATACCATCATCGTGATGTGCCGCTCGGGTTCGTCGCGCAGCGCGCCTGCGGCGGATGTGATCAATGCAATGGGCTATACCAAAGTCTGGTCCGTTACCGATGGCTTTGAAGGCGGCACGCTCAAGGAGGGCACGTCGAAAGGTGTGCGGGCGGTGGACGGCTGGCGCAACTCCGGACTTCCATGGAGCTATAAGGTAGATCCCGGTATCGCCTGGACGCAGGAATAGATCTTCGCTTAACCATGCTGCGGCACTGTGTCGCCAAAGACACCCGTGCCGCAGCACCCGCGACAGCAGGAATTTCAGGCCGCGGCCGTTTCCTCGCGCACATCGCGAAGCAGAGCCGCCATCTGCCGGAAGACCGCTGTATGCGGCGATCCAGGACGCCAGGCCAGCACCACTTGGCGCGGACATGCGCCGGGCAGCGGCAAGAGTGCGACACCATGCCCCCGCGTCGCCCCGGCATCCACCGCCAGCTGAGGCAAAAGCGTGATGCCCAGCCCCTCCTCGACCATCGAAACAAGGGTCGGCAGGCTGGTCGCGGCAAATGTTTCATCGGCGTGGAGCGCAATCCCCGGAAAAGCCGAGAGCGCGTGGCGCTGCAAACAATGGCCCCGCTCAAGCAACAACAGCGGCGTGCGGGACAGATCTTCAGGCTCTGCCTGACCCTTGGCCGCCAGCGCATGTTTCTCGCTGACAGCCAACTGGTATCCATCCTGAAACAACGGCTCAACCACCGCATCGCCCAGATCATGGGGAAGCGCGACCAGAATCAGGTCAAGCCGTCCCTCGGCCAGCCCGGCGGCAAGGCTGTCGGTCAGTTCCTCACGCAGGAATATCCGCAGATCAGGCCAGCGGCGGCGGATCGCGGGCAAGGCGCGGGGCAGCAGGAATGGCCCCAGCGTCGGAATCGCCCCCAGCCGGACCTCTCCCTGAAAGGCGCCGCTGTGCTGGCGCGCCGCAGCCTCGATATCCTTGACCTCGGCCAATATCCGGCGGGCACGCGCAGCAATATCTTCGCCCGCCGGGGTCAACATGACCGATTGCCGTGTGCGCTCGGCCAGCACAACACCAAGCCGCCCCTCAAGTTCTTTCAACCCGGTCGAAAGCGTCGGCTGCGTTACGTTGCAGACCTCGGCCGCGCGCGAGAAGTTCAGCGTATCGGCAAGCGCGGTCAGAAAGCGAAGCTGGCGAAGGCTGGGCATGTTATTGAAAATCCCGATTACGATTAGTCATATAATCAATTTCATATATACGCGCAAACCTATTACTTCTTGGCCATCGCAAACACGAACCCAGAGGTTTCCAGATGACCGAAGCCCCCACCCTGCCGCGGCTGAACGAACCGGCCCCCGATTTCGACGCGCCAACCACCCATGGACGCAAAAAGCTGGCCGACTTTCGTGGGAAATGGCTGGTGCTGTTCTCGCACCCGGCGGATTTCACCCCGGTCTGCACCACCGAATTCATCGGCTTCGCAAAATTGCAGGAACAGTTCGCTGCAATCGACACGCAACTGATCGGCCTGTCGATTGACAGCACCCATTCGCACATCGCCTGGACGCGCAACATCAAGCAGAATTTCGGCACCGAAATCGGCTTTCCGATCATTGCCGATCTCAGCATGAAGGTTGCCCATGACTATGGGATGATCATGCCGGGAGCCTCGGACACGGCTGCGGTGCGGGCCACATTCGTGATCGACCCCGAGGGCGTGCTGCGCGCGATGCTCTACTACCCGATGAATGCGGGCCGGTCGGTGGCGGAAATCCATCGCCTCGTCGTCGCCCTGCAGACGGCCGACACCAATGCCTGCGCGATGCCCGAAGCCTGGGTACCCGGCCAGCCGGTCATCGTGCCGCCCCCGAAAACCCCGGAAGAGGCCGAAGCGCGCGCCGCCGAGGGTTACAACACGGTCGACTGGTATTTCTCGACCCGCACTCTCTGAACATCAAGGCAGGGGCATAGTGCCCCTGCCCGACCTGACCTGCGCTGCGCGCTGCGAAAGTCCGCCTTCATGACACCGATCCGTATCACAGACAGCTTCTTCATCACCGGCCAGATCCGGGCTGTGGATATGCCGCAGATTGCCGCGATGGGGTTTGTCGCCATTCTCAACAACCGCCCCGATGGCGAGGAAGCCGACCAGCCCAATCATGAAACCATGCGTCAGGCGGCGGCGGCCGTCGGCATGGGTTATCTCTGGCTGCCGGTGACCGGTTCCACAATTAATGGCGAGGTGGTGGAGACGTTTCGCTCCATGCTCGACGCCGCTTCGGGACCGGTTCTCGCGCATTGCCGCTCCGGCGCGCGGTCCTTCACCCTTTGGGCCATCGGTGAGGTGCTGGTCGGTCGGATGAACTTCGAAGACCTGGCCGGGTTCGCACTAGCAAGGGGATGCGATGCAAGCGCAGCGCTGAACTGGCTCGCGCATGATGCCCAGGCAAGGGGCCAAACTCTTCCACGAAAGGAACCTCAGATGTCCAGCAAACCCGAAGTGACCGGTTTCTTCGATCCGCGCACCTGGTCGGTGCAATATGTCGTGGCTGATCCAGCCACGAAAGACTGCGCGATCATCGACCCGGTCTATGACTACGATGAAAAATCCGGCCAGACCGGCACGCAACACGCCGATGAGATCCTGCGCTTTGTCTCTGACAAAGGCTATCGCGTGCAATGGATCCTCGACACCCACCCCCATGCTGATCATTTTTCTGCCGCGCATTACCTGAAGGAAAAGACCTTTGCGCACACGGCCATCGGCGAAAAGGTGGTCGAGGTGCAGAAGCTGTGGAAAGGCTTCTACAACTGGCCGGATTTCCCCGAGGACGGTCGCCAGTGGGACAGGCTCTTTGCCGATGGCGATACATTCATGGTCGGGACGATTCCTGCCCGGGTCATGTTTTCGCCCGGCCATACGCTGGCCTCGATCACCTATGTGATCGGTGATGCGGCCTTTGTGCATGATACATTGTTCATGCCCGACAGCGGTACGGCACGGGCCGATTTTCCGGGTGGAAATGCGAAGGTTCTGTGGGATTCGATTCAGGCGATCCTCGCCATGCCTGACGAAACGAGAATCTTCACTGGCCATGACTATCAACCCGGCGGGCGGGAACCACAGTGGGAATCGACCGTGGCCGAACAGAAGGCCACGAATATCCATATGGCGAAATACCGGACCGAGGCAGAATTCGTCACCGCGCGAGATGCGCGCGACGCAACCCTGCCGATGCCGAAGCTGATCCTGCATGCCTTGCAGGTGAACATGAACGGTGGCCGATTGCCCGAGCCGGAGTCCAATGGCAGGCGATATATCAAGCTGCCGCTCGACGTGCTGACCGGCGCGGATTGGGGGTAGATCATCCCTGTAAAGCAGCACCGCCAGGACCCGCCGCGGTTTTGAATAGCTGCGGAGTTGATCACTCCGCAGCTATAGAATGCCGTTGCGCGCGGCCTGGAATACTCGGGGAGGAATTTCGAACCGGACCCGGAAGATCTGTAAGCAAATTCACTCCAGCGCCAGATTACCAGTCCTGATTGCAATTCCTGCCGCCGCGCGATTCGGGCCGACAACATGCCGCGCGTCACCCTGCCACGTCGCCGTGGCGGGTCAGAACGATACATTGTCGCCTTGATCCCTGAAATGATCAGCCCGCATCCACTAATATACTTTCAAAAGTGCATGGTGCCAAACTGCGCCTTGCCAGAGAAACGAGATGCCCCGTCAGACCCGAAATGACCATATGGCACAGAAGGCAGACCGGCCCGATATAGCGGACCTTTTGCCGACGATGGCCGCGCTGGCATGGCTACCTCAGGCTGCCTTGCTTGCCGTTGCGATTGCGGCGGTGGCGAAGGGCGCGGCACTGGTGGAGATCGCGGGATTCGCCGCCCTTGCGGCGATTCTGGGCATCCTGCGGGCGCTGATCTCCTCCGCCAGTGAACGTGCAAGCTTTCTCGGGGCGCGCGAGGCGGTGACGGGCCTGCGCAATGCAGCCGTTCTGGCTCTGGCGTCGCGCTCTCCTCTGGATGCCACGCGCACGGCTTCGGGCGAGGCCGCAAGCATGATCGCCGAACAGGCCGAAAGCATCACGCCATGGCTCGCGCGGTTCGGGCCGACACGCATCAAGGCGGTCGTCATCCCTTTGGCGATTTTCCTGACAATCCTCCCGCTCTCCTGGGCGGCAGCGCTGGTCTTGCTGATCGCCTTGCCGGTGATCCCGGTCTTCATGGCGCTGATCGGCTGGCGCGCGCAGGCGGCCAGCAAGGCGCAACTGGTCGAGGTCGGCGCGATGAACGCCTTTCTGCTGGACCGGTTGCGGGGGCTTGCGACCATACGCGGGCTGGGCGCCGTTGATCGGGTGGCGGAACGCGTCGATGAGGAGGCGCAATCCCTGCGGGTCCGCACTATGGCGGTGTTGCGCATCGCTTTCATGACCTCAGCGGTGCTGGAGCTTTTTGCCGCGCTCGGTGTGGCCATGGTTGCGGTCTATGTCGGCTTTCACCTGCTGGGGGATCTGGATTTCGGCGCCTGGGGGGGCAAGCTCGGGTTGGCGCAGGGCATGTTCATCCTGCTGTTGGCGCCTGCGTTTTTCGAGCCGATGCGAGAGTTGTCCGCCATCTGGCATGACAAGGCCGCAGGTCAGGCCGCGCATGAAAACCTGTTGCGGCTGGCGCAGGAAGGCCACCGGCTGCCCGAGGCCGGACAAGCCTCCGCTCCGGTTCCTGCAGACAGGCCTGCGATCGGCCCGTCGGTGGTTGTCAGGGGCCTGACCTTTGACCACACCGGACCCGACCGCCTTTTCCCGGACGGGCTGGGCTTTACCGTCAGCCACGGCGAACATGTCGCCCTTCTCGGGCCCAGCGGGGCTGGCAAGACCACGATCCTGTCGCTGATCGCGGGGCTGGCAATGCCGAAAGCCGGCCGGATCGAGGTTTTCGGGCAGGAGCTGCGCCCCGAGACCGTCCTGCACCTGCGCGCGCGGATGGCATGGATCGGGCAGAACCCGCATATCTTCGCCGGGTCGCTTGCCGCCAATGTCACACTGGGCCGCAGCGGCATTGATGATGATACCATCGCCCGCGCATTGGCCGCGCTGCGGCTGGACCATGTGGCGCGCGCGCGCGGAAGCGCCCCGATCGGCGAAGGTGGCGCCGGTCTTTCGGGTGGCGAAGCCCTGCGGCTGGCCCTGGCAAGGATCGCCGTCACGCCGCAGGCGGAGCTGATCCTTGCGGATGAACCCACCGCCCACCTTGATCCCGTCACCGCGGGCGAGATCACCGACGCCCTGCTACGGCTTGCCCAGGGGCGTACTCTGATTGTCGCAACCCATGACCCGCGCCTCGCCGTGCGAATGGATCGCAGCATCCGTCTGGCCCCTCTGGCAGGGAGGGCAGCGGCATGAAGCGCGTCCTGAATGATTTCCGGCCCTTCCTTGGCCTGTTCTGCGCGAGTACCGGCCGGAAACTGCTGGGAGGTGCCGCGCTGGCCGCCCTGACCGGGCTGATGGGCATGGCGCTTCTGGGCCTGTCGGGCTGGTTCATCACCGCGACCGCGCTTGCGGGGCTGGTGCCCGCCACGGCCTGGGCCTTCGATGTCTTCATGCCCTCGGCAGCGATCCGGCTCTTTGCGCTTGGCCGCACGGCGGCGCGCTATGGCGAAAGGCTGGTGACCCATGATGCAACGCTCGGCCTTCTGGCCGCGTTGCGCGGGCGGCTCTTTCGCGGCTGGTCGGCGCCGGGCGCGGCAAGGGCACTGGCGATGCGCCCGGCCCGCCTGCTGTTTCGGCTGACCGCCGATGTCGATGCGCTCGATACTGTTTATCTGCGCGTGCTGGTGCCGCTTGGCACCACCCTCGTGGCGACGCTGGCTGCGGGGATCGCACTGGCCTTCATCAGCCCGGCTCTGGGGGTCGCGGTCTTTGCGGTGCTGATGCTGACCGGAACTTTCGTCGCGGGGATCACTGCGCGCAGCGCCACCCCCGCAACCCTGCGCCGCGCCGCCCGGATCGAGACCTTGCGGGCGCGCGTCATCGACCTTGCCAGCGGCCAGACCGACCTGCTGATGGCGGGACGGATCCCTGCGCAAAGGGCCGCGCTGGCAGAGGTGGACGCAAGGCTTGCCGCCGACGACCACCGCCTCAACCGGATCGAGGCTCGGGCAGGTCTGGCCCATGGCCTGCTTGCGGCGGTGTTGCCTGCGCTGGTGCTGGTGGCGGCGGCAGCAATCGCCGCCGGGGGGCATATCGGCGCACCGGGTGTCGCGCTTGCCCTCCTCATCACCATGGCCGCAACCGAGCCTTTTGCCGCCCTGCGGCGCGGCGCGCTGGATTTTGCGCGCGCCCGTCTTGCCGCAAGACGCACCGGGCCTGCGCTACTCTGCGCCGCCTTTCCTGTCGGCGCCGAACCCGCCCCCGGTCTCGCAGCGGAATTGCATCACGTCACGCTGCGCCACGATGCGGCCCTTGCGCCGATCCTGCGGGATCTGTCGCTTTCGGTCCGGGAGGGCGAGCATATCGCGCTGATCGGGCCAAGCGGTGTCGGCAAGACCAGCGTGATCCAGTGCCTTGCCGGTGATCTGCCGCCCACGGCGGGAAGCGTCCGCGTCACCGCCACTGCGCGGCTGACACAGCGCACCGAACTGTTCCGTGACGGCCTGCGCGAAAATCTTCGCCTCGGCGCCCCCATGGCAAGCGACGCGCAGATGATGGCCGTTCTGGCGCAGGCCGGGCTGGAAAGCATCATCCATGCGCTCCCTAGTGGCCTCGACACAGAACTCGGCGATGGCGGCCAGGGTCTGTCGGGGGGACAGGCGCGGCGGCTGGCCCTTGCCCGGCTGATGCTGCGCGATGTGCCGCTCTGGCTTCTGGACGAGCCGACCGAGGGGCTGGACGGAGAGACCGCCCGCGATGTTCTGGCCCGGCTGCGCCATGCCGCAGGCAATCGCGCCACGATCACCGCCACCCATATTCGACGCGAAGCGGAAGATGCCGACCGCCTGCTGATCCTGGGGGATGGCGGGATCAAGGCCAGCCATATCCGGGGCAGCCCGGGATTTGAGGCCGCATTGAACGACCTGCGCCCTGACTGAACCGCCCATCATGGGCAAAACAGCTCCATCCACCCGCAGACGCAAAGGCAGCAAGATGGAATTCGACGTTGTAACCCTGTCGCGGCTTCAGTTCGCTTTGACCGCGCTTTACCATTTTCTCTTCGTGCCCCTCACTCTTGGCCTTTCCGTGCTGCTGGCGGCGATGGAGACAGTCTATGTGATGACGGGCCGCCCGATCTGGCGCCAGATGACCAAATTCTGGGGCACATTGTTCGGGATCAATTTCGTGCTGGGCGTCGCCACCGGCATCGTGATGGAATTCCAGTTCGGCATGAACTGGAGCTATTACAGCCATTATGTCGGCGATATCTTCGGCGCGCCGCTCGCCATCGAAGGGCTGATGGCCTTCTTCCTTGAGGCCACCTTCGTCGGGCTGTTCTTTTTCGGCTGGGACAAGATGTCGAAGGTCGGGCATCTCTTCGCCACCTATGCCGTGGCGATCGGCTCGAACTTCTCTGCCTTGTGGATCCTGATCGCCAATGGCTGGATGCAGCATCCGGTGGGCGCGACATTCAACCCCGACACCATGCGGATGGAAGTGACCGATTTCTTCGAGGTGCTCTTCAACCCGGTCGCCCAGGCCCGCTTTGCCCATACCGTCTCGGCGGGCTATCTGACCGCCTCGGTCTTCGTTCTGGGCGTCTCGGCCTGGTATCTGCTGAAGGGTCGGCACATCGCCATCGCCAAACGCTCGATGACCATCGCGGCCTCGTTCGGCCTGCTGGCCTCGGTCTCGGTCGTGGTTCTGGGGGATGAGGGCGGCTATCTGGCCTCGGAACACCAGAAGATGAAACTCGCCGCCATCGAGGGCATGTGGAAGACCGAGCCGGCGCCGGCCTCCTTCACCCTGTTCGGCATTCCCGACATGGAGGAGCGCACGACCCATTATGCGGTCCACATCCCCTGGGTCATGGGACTGATCGGGACCCGTTCGCTGACGACCGAAATCCCCGGCATCGAGGAGTTGGAAGCCCATGCCGAAACCCGGATCCGCAACGGCATCCTTGCCTATGATGCGCTGCAGGATTACCGGGCCGCGCCCTCGCGCGAGGCAGTGCCTCCCGAGGCCGTCACGGCCTTCGACGAACACGGCCACGATCTCGGCTATGCGCTGCTTTTGAGGAAGTATGTCGAGGATCCGCGCGAGGCGACTGAGGCGCAGATCAAGGCCGCAGCGTGGGATACGGTGCCGCATGTTCCGACGCTGTTCTGGTCCTTCCGCCTCATGGTCGCGATCGGCTTCTTCAACGTCGCGTTGATGGGCTTTTTCGTGGTGCTTTCGGCGCGCCGCAAGCTGGGCGTCAGCCGCTGGCCGCTGAAGATCGCGGTGGCCTCGCTGGCGCTGCCATGGATCGCCGCCGAACTCGGCTGGATCACCGCCGAATTCGGGCGCCAACCCTGGGCGGTCGAGGGCGTTCTGCCCACGGTCGCCGCTGTTTCCGAACTGACCGTGCCGACCCTCTGGCTGACGATCATCGGCTTCACGCTGATCTATTCGGTGCTGATCGTGATCGAGGTCCGGCTGATGCTGGAGGCGATCCGCAAGGGGCCGCAGCCCGATCACGACCCGGAAATGCCCCTTGCCCCCAAACCCCTTGTTGCAGCGGAGTGACGCCATGATCCTGCATGAACTCATCGACTACGGCACGTTGCGCGTCATCTGGTGGCTGCTGCTCGGCGTATTGCTGATCGGCTTTGCCGTGATGGACGGCTTCGACCTTGGGGTGGGGATGCTTTTGCCCTTCGCCGGCAAGACCGATATGGAACGGCGCATCGTCATCAACACCATCGGCCCGGTCTGGGAGGGCAACCAGGTCTGGCTGATCCTCGGCGGCGGGGCGATCTTTGCCGCCTGGCCGCCGCTTTATGCGGTCAGTTTCTCGGGCTTCTACCTTGCGATGTTTGCTATCCTCGCCGCGCTGATCCTGCGCCCGGTCGGGTTCAAGTATCGCTCGAAACGCGAAGGCGCACGCTGGCGGAGGAACTGGGACTGGGCGCTGTTCGTAGGTGGCTTCGTCCCGGCGCTGATCTTCGGTGTCGCTGTCGGCAATGTGCTGCAAGGGGTGCCGTTCCGGCTCGGCTCCGACCTGCGGATCTTCTATGACGGCAGCTTCTTCGGCCTCCTGAACCCCTTCGCGCTGCTGTGCGGCCTGTTGTCGGTCGCCATGCTGGCGATGCACGGGGCGAACTGGCTGGTGCTGAAATCCTCGGGGCCGGTTGCGGCACGGGCGCGGTCCTTCGCCCGGATCGCGGCCCTTGCCACCATCGGGCTCTATGCACTTGGCGGGTTGGCCCTTTGGCTCTTTGTCGATGGTTACCGCATCACCAGCGTGATCGACCCGTCCGGCCCGTCCAACCCGCTGGCAAAAACCGTCGAGACCTCGGCAGGCGGCTGGTTTGCGAACTACGCCACCCATCCCTGGATGCTGCTGGCCCCCGCCCTTGGCTTCGTCGGCGCGCTTCTGGTGTTGTGGGGGCTGCGCTCGGGACGCGAGATCGGAACGCTGTTGTTCTCGAAGCTTTCGATCTTCGGGATCATCTCGTCGGTCGGGCTGTCGATGTTTCCGTTCATCCTGCCCTCGACAGTGCAGCCCGGGGCCAGCCTGACGGTCTGGGACGCATCCTCCAGCCATCTGACGCTCTTCATCATGCTCTTTGTCACCGTAATCTTCTTGCCTCTGATCGCCGCCTACACGGCCTGGGCCTACAAACTGCTCTGGGGCAAGGTCGAGGAAGACGACATCACAGGTGGCGGTCACGCCTACTGAAAGGGAACAGAAATGTGGTATTTTGCCTGGATCCTCGGTCTGCCGCTCGCAGTCTGCTTCGCGGTTCTGAACGCAATGTGGTACGAAATGCTGGAAGACGACGATCAACACAGCCAAGCGAAATCGGTTTCCCCCAAGCAAAGCCAATCCTAAGTTGGAACCGATGCACCGTTTCTATCTAAAAAGCACAATCATGATTTGCGGCGCAATGAAAGCAACTCTCTCTCGTTCGGATCTCATCTTCGCACAGCTCAGCAGAAAACTCGACTAGCGCATCCCCCTGAACGTGTGGGGGACCACCGATCCAGGCGATCCACAATCAGGTGAGAAAGATATACTCAGGCGCATGCAAACAGTGGTGGCACGCAATATTTGCGTCACCCCAACCCAACCAAAGGAGAAGTCTACATGGGTAAGCTAAACGATAAAGTTGTCGTGGTGACGGGCTCGGTCTCTGCGATCCCGGGATATGATTCCATTGGATCGGCAACCATTCGCGAAGCTCTGGCAGAAGGGGCTGCGGGAGTCGTCATCTCCGATATCAACGACGAACTGGGCGAAGCCTTCGCGAAAAGCCTGAACGAACAACATGGCACCGGACGGGCTCTTTATGTCCATACAGATGTAAGAGACCCGAAGGATGTCGAAAAGCTGTTCGATATCACCGAAAAGACCTATGGCCGCGTCGATGCTGTTATGGCCAATGCCGGGGTGGCAACGGCCGAGGACTTCGACAAGGATCCGGAAGCTGTCCTGAAATCCCGTAAGTTCATTCAAAGCATTAATGAGGACGGAGTTTTCCACACCGCCCTCTACGGTTCGCGTCTGATGATCAAGCACGGGACGAAAGGCTCCATCGTGCTGGTATCCAGTATTCACGGTGTCGTCGGTCGCCCCAAGGTCGTGAACCCGGACACGGGCGATGTGCTAATCGATCGCTTCAACTTGATTCAATACACGATGGGCAAGCATGGCGTCGTCGGCCTGTCCAAGGCCTTGGCTCTTCAACTGGCGGAATATGGCATTCGCGTTAATACGGTGAACCCGGGCTATATCATGACTCCCCTGTTTCAGGCTGCGGTCAATGCCGATAAGGGCGAGTTGGCAAAAGAGAAGACGCTGGCAACAGATGCTTTCGACTTCACCCAACTGGCGGCACTGCACCCGCTCTGCAACGACCCGGTAGAACAGGCCGATATCGTTCCACGGGGCAAGTTTGGTGGTCGCATGGGCGTTCCTGTCGAAATTGCCAAGCCCGCAGTCTTCCTGATGTCGGACGAATCTTCCTTTGTTACAGGCCAGAAGCTTGTAATTGACGGGGGGTATACGGCAGGCTGAGATCGCCTTGTGGGAGGCTCCCACACTGGCTCGCTGCATCGCCGGGGTCAAAGTCGCCTTCGCCCGGGTGCGCGCGCTGGTGACCGAACATCTGAGATGACCATGTCCCCCGGCACGACCGCTGTCACCGCAGGTCGGGCGAGCTTACTCGTGCCGGGGTTCTCATGGTCACGCGCGGCTTCATCGGGGCCTTCCTGCCACTGATGTCGACCACGATCTTCCTGATCCTTGCCACAGGCTGCTTTGCTCAGTCGGGTATCTGGAATGCCATCACAAGGTGATCAAACCGGCAAACCCTGCCAACGACAATACATGATTAATCACAACTATTTGAAAATATTGCGCCCTGGGACACAGCCCTCTTAAGCTTCGCTTAATCCCTGCAAGTACGATCCGGGTTCGTGAGGCAACTGTGTCGTCGGTGTTACTGGTTACAAAACCACTCACAGTTCGCAGCACCCGCCCAAAAGGGGGGCGCGGAAAATTTATCTAATTGATTGCCGGAGGTACTGCGGCATTAGATAAGGTATGCAACGTATGCAGAAGGAGGATAATCATTCGGTTTCAATTGAATTTCGCCACCTAAGATGTTTCTTGGCCGCGACAGAACATGGCAGCTTTCGCAAGGCTGGATCGGCTCTCGGGCTGTCACAGTCAGCAATCAGCCGGTGCGTGGCCGAACTTGAGAATAAGATCGGCGCATCGCTCTTTCATCGGCATACTTGGGGCGTGTCACAGACCTATGCGGGTCAACGCTTTCTCTCTCGAGCACGCAGAGCCATCAGGACCATTAGCGAAGGCGTCGATGAGGCTGCCTCCGCTGGACGATCCGAGCTCGGTCGTGTCCGCATCGGGATCTATTCCTCCATTGCTTCGGGATTTTTAGCCGATTTGCTGGGCATCTATGGACTACACCATCCCGAAATACAGATCGAAATGATTGACGGAAATCCAATCGAGCACATATCGGCAATTCGACAGCTCAGCCTCGACGTTGCTTTTATTACGGGAACACGGAATTGGCCCGACTGCGACCAGCGGCATCTGTGGTCCGAGCGTGTATTTGCAGTTCTTCCGATTCACCATGCGTTAGCCAAAAACAAGAAGCTAAGATGGCGCGACCTCGCCGAAGAAACATTCATTGTAAGCGAAACCGCTCCTGGTCAAGAGATCCACGATCATTTGGTGCGACGTATCGCAGACTTTGGACGACGTCCCGTAATCCAGGTCCAGCATGTAAGTCGTGACAACCTGATGCCTCTCGTCGCACTTGATCGGGGTTTGACGCTTGTAAGCGAAGCGATGACCGTTGCGCAGTTCCCTGGAGTGGTCTATCTTCAGATTTTAGGTGAGATACTCCCCTTCTCAGCCGTTTGGTCGGCGAAGAACGACAATCCAGCTTTACGGCGGTTACTTAGCCTAGCGAAGACAATGGCCGACCGTTCCGTGAGATCGTAGCCTACCCAGAACGCCGTGCCTTTGCGAAGCCTCGATCGGTCGCGATGAATCGCTCCAGCATCGGCACGATCAGCCTGACGGGCTGCGTAGTGGGCTGGCCGCTCTCACGCGCCAACGCCTCGGCATAGGCGACCAGATCTCGATGAAGTGGCGCCGGCAATTCTAGTGTCACCTTGATGGGTGTATCATCAGAGAGCGGGCCGAGTTTCAGCTTGGCCATGGTCAACCTCCTGCCGGTTCAAACATAATATCACGGGTCACGATGATCCTGACCGGAAAGCCGGGCCGGATGGCCAGCGTCGGCGCGACCTGCAACTGGCGCTGGACGATCTGCTGACCGGCCTGATTGATCGTATCCTGCGCGCCATCCCGGATGGCGCGGACAAGCCGGTCCTCATCGCTTGTGGCAAGCTCGGCCCCGACAGCCAGCAGCGTGGACAGGCCCGCAGCCCGCATCAGATCCCACCAATGGTAATCGACACCATCTTCGAGGCCCGCATAGCCGCCGGCATCCGCGCCCGGCAGGCGCTCCAGAACGATCGACCGGCCACCGGGAAGGATCAAGCGGTTCCAGACCAGCAGAACCCGGCGCTGTCCGAAGGTTACATCGTCATCATACTGCCCGATGATGCGCGTGCCCTGCGGTATGAGGAGCAGGCTGCCAGTCGGGCTGTCATATATGTTTTCGGTGACCTGCGCGGTGATCTGGCCGGGAAGGTCAGAGCGGATGCCGGTGATCAGGGCGGCCGGGATGACGGCCCCAGCCTGAAGGGTATAGGGGGACGCCGGCGGCGCGACACGATCCGGGGAAACGGTCTGACGATCCACCGGGCCGTTCAGGAAACCCGTGGCAGCATCCTGCGGCCCGGCAACGCCTCCAAGGTCGAGCCCGCCAAGCCCCGCCAGCGCCGGTCCCGCTCCTGCGCCGGTGCGGGGGCCGGTCTGGAAGAACACGTTGCTCAGGCGGGCGGCTTCTTCCTCGGCAAGACGGCGCTGCTCCTCGGGATCGACCGTCGGCGGGGTCATGGGCGGTGGAACAACGGGCTGCCCCCGGTTCTGCGCGTCAAGGATCGGGCGACCGAGATCACCGGGCAATGCCGGTCCAAGGACGGGGCCTGTATAGTCGCGCGGCAGACCGGCGAGACCATCCGCCGTAGGCCGGTTCTCGGTCGAGTAGAGTTCGCCACCGCCCGGCCCGGCATCCCGGGTCTGAAGCGCGTAGATCAGCGTGCCGCCGATGCCGAGCAGGGCGACAGCGCCGACGCCCGCCAACATCTTTCGGGACAGGCGGGTGACACGGGGCGCATCGGCGCGCAGCCGCATGGGGGCGGCAAGTTTCTCGGTCATGTCGGCGATCCTCCCGCCGTTGGCGCAGGTGTCTCTGCCTCAGTCTGTGTCAGCTCCATGCGGATGATCCTGACGACCTGTTGACGATCGCCACTGCCAAGACGCAACTCGGCCGCGCCAAACAGCCGGTCCACGATCAGGACGTTCTGATGAACGCGAGAGTTGACGATCTGCGGCTCGCCATCGCTACCCAGAACGAATAGCGGTGGCATTTCGCCCTGCACGATCCCACGCGGGAAGACGACATAGACGCGGCGGCCATCATCAAAAACGGCAACCGGACGCCATGGCGGGCTCTCGCCGGGAAGCTGCAAGCCATATCGATAGTTGCGGGCGGACTCAGCTGGGATGGCGGGCGCAGCAGGCACACTCTGACGCTTGCCCGGCGGCGGCGCGGGATAGGACCAAGCCACAGCGGGCATGTAGAGCGCCTCGCGGGCACGCAGCTCGATCATATAGATGCGCCGGTCGGTGGTGATGACGAGGTTGGTGGAAATATTCGGCCGCGTCGGCTTGACGAGAATCTGGACCCGCCGGTTCGGCCCGCTGCCGCTTTCGGTGTCGCCAATCACCCAGCGTGCGGTGTCGCCCGCCGCAATCGGCCCCGCCCCGGTCAGACTCTCGCCCGGCTCCAGCGCAATCGTGGTGATCTGGCCGACTGCGGCATAGACCTGATAGAGCGCGCCCTCGCTCCAGGGGTAGATCTGGATGGCATTGTAATAGCCTTCCCGGCGCGGCTCGATTCGGGCAGCGGCATTGGCGTTCTCGACCCGACCATCCGGCGTGCCGGCGGCTGTGCCGCCACGCGCCACCGTCCAGGCAGGCGGAACATGCAGTGGGCGGGGTCTCGTATCTGCCACCACCGTCGGCGCAGTTGCCACCGACGGCACATCGTCATCGTAGTTGAACTGCGGCACCTGGTTCCTGGCACATCCCGCCAGCAGGGAGGCGGACAGCAGCAAAGCTGCAACAGCGGGTTTACGGAAAGCCGGGACTGCGGCTTTGCAGGACAATATCGGGGTCATTGGCTCATCTCCCGCGACCATGAAACAGCGTTGACGTAGATTCCGAGCGGATTGGCCCGCAGACGCTCGGCGTCCCGCGGGGTCTGGATCACGATGGTCAGGATCGCCGTCCACCGCTCGGTGGTGGAAAGCTGACCACTCTCGAAATGCCGCTCGGTCCAGGCGACGCGGAAACTGTCGGGCGAAGCCCGGATGACTGAGGAAACCTCGACCGCCACCTGCTGGCGACCGACGCGGGTAAAGGGATCATTGGTTCGGGCATGTTCGTTCAGCGCCGCCGCGCCGCGATCCGTAGTAAACTCATAGGCGCGTAGCCAGTTCTGACGCACGATGATGGCGTCAGCCGGGATCGCCCGGACCTGCTCGATGAAACGGCCGAGATGAAAGGCGATCTGCGGATCGGTGGGCCGGTAGTCGGCAGTGGCTGGTGCGACGGTCTGGGCCTGACCGAGAGTGTCGACCTGCACCACCCAGGGCACCACCGTCCCGCGCGCCGATTGCCAGACCAGCGCCGAGGCGAAGCCTGCGGAAAGGATCAGGCAGCCGAAGGCCATATAGCGCCAGTTGCGAGCCTGAACCCGGGCCGAGCCGATGCGCTCATCCCAGACCTGTGCAGCCTTCTGATAGGGTGTCTCTGGTTGCGGCACCTTGCCGAAATGGGTGGATGGACGTTTGAAGATGTTCATGTGCGGTCGCTTTCAGAAAGGCTGATCGAGGAGCCGCCGCCACGGCTGTCGCCGGATCGGACGGCATGGGCGGCGGCCCTGACGCCCTGGCTCATGGCGCGGCTGCGCTGCATACGCTGTGCCCAGGCGGGCGGGCCACCGGCTGGGACAGGCGCATCGGGTGCGGATGGCGCGCCACCAACAGTTCCCATCGTGGTGGTGCCGCCGGTGGCGGCGACGCCGCCCCGCACCCCTCCCGCATGGCTGGATTTGAGGCTTTCAGCGGCTCGGGAGGCGGCACGTTTCAGGGGCGATGCGGCAGCGGATGCGCCTGCGCGGGCAACGCCACCGAGACCTGCGGCAACACCCGCACCGCCGGTCGCGCCCAAGGTATAGGCAGAAGACGCAGCACCAGCCGCGGAGGCCCCGCCGCGCGCCAGGGCCGTGCCACCGGAAAGGGCTGCACCACCGCCACGCGCGGCCAGCATGGTCGCGCCGCCCGCCGCAACGGCTGCCCCGCCAACCGCGAGGCCGGTCCCGACGGCAGCACCAGCGCTGAGTTGGGGACCACCCGAGACAAGGCCGGAGGCGATGCCCGGGCCGAAGATTCCGAGGCCGAGAAGGGAAAGAGCCGCCAGCACGATGGCCATGGCGTCGTCGATCGTCGGTGTCGCGCCACCGAAGGCGGCGGTGAAATGGCCAAACAGGGTCGAGCCGATGCCGATGATCACGGCGAGGACCAGCACCTTGATACCGCTGGAGACGACATTGCCCAGCACCCGCTCGGCCATGAAGGCGGTTTTACCGAAGAGGCCAAAGGGGATCAGCACGAAGCCCGCGAGCGTGGTCAGCTTGAACTCTATCAGCGTGACGAAGAGCTGCACGGCGAGAATGAAGAAGGCGAGGATCACAAGCGCCCAGGCGAAGAACAGGCAGAGGATCTGCACCAGATTCTCAAAGACCGCGATCCAGCCCATCAGGTCGGAGATGGAGTCGAGCAGCGGCCTGCCGGCATCCAGGCCGATCTGGGCGACCCGGCCCGGACGCAGCAGATCCGCCGCCGAGATCCCGGTGCCGGAGGCCATGAGGCCGAGACCGGCGAAACTCTCAAAGACGATGCGGGCGAGATTGTTCCAGTTGGAGATGATATAGGCGAAGACCCCGACGAAGATGGTTTTCTTCACGAGCCGGCCGAGGATGTCGTCATCTGCACCCCAGGCCCAGAACAGAGCCGCAAGCGTCACGTCGATGACGATCAACGTGGTGGCGATAAAGGCGACCTCTCCGCCCAGCAAGCCGAAGCCGGAGTCGATATAGCTGGTGAAGATGCCGAGAAAGCTGTCAATTACGCCGGTTCCGCCCATGATTACTGCCCCCCAATCGGGCAAGGACCAGGTTGGGCAGGTGTCGATGACGCAGGTGTCCGCCCCAGAAAGCGGTCACGGTTCCCGGCCCAGAGGCGCAAGCACTCAGCATCATTGGCCGCCGCCTCGCCCATTTCCTGGCAGCGCCGCAGCTCAAGGCGAAGCGGATTCGCCGGAGCCTGAAGCGCCGAAGCAGAAGGTGATGGCACGGATATGTCCTTGCGCGTCATCTCGATGACCGCCGCGGTGAGCGCGACGGCGACGAACACCACGGCCGCAATCCGAGCCAGCACCTTCCCTTCCATACCTTGCCCCCCCGATATCAGTTGAACATGCGGGCATTGCCGGGCTGGTAGCCCGTGCCCGGCGTCAGGAAGCGCTCGCGCTGGATACGGCCCTGCTCGGCGGCGCTCGCGCGTTCGGCCTCGGTCAACGCCTCGGCCCGGCCGTTTGCCGAGATCACCGCGATCAGGTCAGAGAGCTGCTGCGACTGAAGAGCGAGCAGTTGATTGCCAGCCTGCGTCGCTTGCAGCGCGCCGGTCGCACCCTGACTTTCGCCCACCAGTGCGGCCATCTCGACGCGGTTGCTGTCGATATTGCCGACGACGCCAGCCTGCACCCGCATCGCATCCTGCAGGCCGCCCACGGTGTTTTCCCAACGGCTGCGCGCATCCGCGATCATCTGGGTGTCGGTCGCGCTCAGGGACAGATTGCCGTAGTCCTGCTGGAACATCTGGTCGATGTTCTGAACATCGAAGGCGATGTTCTGGGCCTGCCCCAGAAGCTGCTGGGTGCGGCTCACGTTCTGTTGCAACGCCTGGAGCGAGCTATAAGGCAGGCTCGTGAGATTGCGGGCCTGGTTGATCAGCATCTGCGCCTCGTTCTGGAGCGAGGTGATCTGATTGTTGATCTGCTCCAGAGTCCGCGCGGCCGTCAGCAGGTTCTCGGCATGGTTGGTAGGGTCGTAGACGATCCGGCCGAAACCACCGAAGAAGGCATGGGCCGGCGTCGTGAACACCGGGGCGAGCACCATCGGTGCGGCAAGTGTCAGGGCGAATGCGGTTGCGCTGGCCGTGCACAGGAAGGGCCGCGTCTTGCAGGTCATGGGGTGATCTCCTCTTCATTCAGGGTGAGGTTGACCCCGTCATCGAGGATCGTGACGGGGGACGTCTCCTCGGGGTCATCCGCGAGGTTGGTGAGGTTCGGGATCAGATCGGCCGCCCAATCGACGCCACGCGCTCGCAGCCAGGCGTCGAGAAAGCCATCACGGCCATAGGTCGCGAGAATCTCGGCGATCATCGCCTGGTCTGATTTCGAGGAGGCCGCGCAAAGCGCGAGGCCGATCTCGGAGAGGCCGAGGTCGAAGAGCCGGTTGCCGCGTCGCGATTGGCAGTAATAGTCCCGCTTGGGTGTCGCCCGCGCCAGAATCTCGATCTGGCGGTCATTCAACCCGAAACGTCGATAGATCGTGGTGATCTGCGGCTCGATGGCGCGCTCGTTCGGCAAGAGGAGCCGCGTCGGGCAGGACTCGATGATTGCCGGGGCGATGGCGGAATTGTCGATATCGCTGAGCGACTGCGTGGCGAAGATGACGCTGGCATTCTTTTTGCGCAGCGTTTTGAGCCATTCGCGGAGCTGGCCCGCGAAGCCGTCATCATCGAGCGCCAGCCAGCCCTCGTCGATGATCAGCAGCGTCGGCCGGCCATCGAGCCGGTCGCTGATGCGATGAAATAGATAAGAGAGGACCGCCGGCGCCGCTCCGGTGCCGACCAGCCCCTCGATCTCGAACGCCTGAACATCGGCGGTGCCGAGATGTTCGGCCTCGGCATCCAGCAGCCTGCCATAAGGTCCACCGACGCAATAGGCGCGCAGCGCCTGCTTCAGGTCACTGGATTGCAGCAACACGGCAAGGCCGGTGATGGTGCGTTCCCCGATGGGGGCAGAGGCAAGCGAAGTCAGCGCCGTCCAGAGATGTTCCTTCACCTCAGGCGTGATCTGGATGTTCTCGCGCATCAGGATCGCGACGATCCAGTCCGCGGCCCAGGCCCGCTCAGCAGTCTGATGGATGCGAGCCAGCGGTTGCAGCGAAACCGAGGACTCAGATGACTCGGTCAGCTCGCCTCCGAGATCGTGCCAGTCACCGCCCATGGCGAGGGCCGATGCGCGGATCGAGCCCCCGAAATCGAACGCAAAGATCTGGCTGCGCGGGTAGCGGCGGAACTGGAGCGCCATCAGCGCCAGCAGGACAGATTTGCCAGCGCCGGTCGGGCCGACCACGAGGGTATGGCCGACATCCCCGACATGAAGAGAAAACCGGAACGGGGTCGAACCTTCCGTGCGGCCATAAAGAAGCGGAGGCCCGTTGAAGTGTTCGTCCCGCGCCTCGCCCGCCCATACCGCGCTGGAGGGCACCATATGGGCAAGGTTAAGCGTCGAGACCGGGGGTTGGCGGACATTCGCATAGGCATGCCCCGGCAGGCTGCCGAGCCAGGCGTCAACGGCATTGACCGTCTCGACCATGACGCTGAAGTCGCGTGACTGGACGATCTTTTCGACCAGCCGCAGCTTTTCGTCGGCGCGCCGGGCATCCTCGTCCCAGACGGTGATGGTGGCCGTCACATAGGCCATACCCGCCAGGTCCGCACCGAGTTCCTGCAAGGCCATGTCGGCATCGGCGGCCTTGTTCGCCGCATCGGTATCGACCAGCGCGGATTGCTCGTTGGTCATCACCTCCTTGAGGATCGCTGCGATGGACTTGCGCTTGGCGAACCATTGTCGGCGGATCTTCGTCAGCAGCTTGGTGGCATCGGTCTTGTCCATGAGAATGGCACGGGTCGACCAGCGATAGGGAAAGGCCAGCCGGTTCATCTCGTCGAGCAAGCCGGGCGTGGTCGTGCCCGGGAACCCGGTAATGGTCAGAATCCGCAGGTGCTGATTGCCCAGGCGCGGCTCAAGCCCACCTGTCAGCGGCTGATCGGCCAGCAGCGCATCGAGATAGATCGGGGTTTCCGGCACCCGGACCCGGTGGCGGTTGGTCGAGATGGTGGAGTGGAGGTAAGTCAGCGTGCCCGCGTCATCGAGCCAGCGGCACGCCGGCATGAAGCCATCGAGCAGCGCCAGCACGCGGTCGGTGCGGTCGATGAAGCCGCGCACTTGTTTCCAGGGGTTCACTCCCGAGATCTCGCGCCCCTCATAGAGCCAGGCCTCCGAGCGCGCGGCATCTTCTGCGGGCGGCAGCCAAAGCAGGGTCAAGAAATACCCCGAAACGAAATGGCTGCCCTCCTCCTCGAAATCGGCCTTGCGCTCGGCGTCGACCAGCGCCGAGGCCGAATCGGGAAAGCGGCTCGCCGGATAGGTCGCGGCTTCACACCGCTGCGCCTCGACGAAGATGGCCCAGCCGGAGCCTAGGCGGCGGAAGGCATTGTTCAGCCGCCCTGCAACCGCGACGAGCTCAGCCGCCACGGCGGAATCCAGATCGGGACCGCGAAACTTCGCGGTCCGCTGAAATGATCCGTCCTTGTTGAGGACCGTCCCCTCCCCGACCAACGCCACCCAGGGCAGGAAATCGGCGAGGCGCGATGCGGTGCGGCGGTATTCTGCAAGATTCATCATGGCGGGGGCCTCACACCGAGAGATGGCCGGGGATCCGCAGGTGGCGGCGCGCCACCTCGACAAAAAGCGGATCACGCTTGGCGGCCCAGACGGCGGCGATATGGCCAACCGCCCAGATAAGGATGCCGATGAGCCAGAGCTGAAGGCCGAGGCCGACCGCGCCGGCCAGCGTGCCATTCAGGATGGCGACGGAGCGCGGCGCCCCACCGAGCAGGATCGGCTCGGTCAGGGCGCGGTGAACCGGGACGCTGAATCCCGGCACCGCGTCGAGGGCCTCGAAACTCAGGGCCATCAGATCAGCGCCCCGCCACCAAAGCTGAAGAAGCTGAGGAAGAAGGAACTGGCCGCGAAGGCGATGGAGATACCAAAGACGATCTGGATCAGCCGCCGGAAGCCGCCGCCAGTGTCGCCGAAAGCCAATGTCAGACCGGTGACGATGATGATGATCACCGCGACGATCTTGGCGACCGGCCCCTCGACCGATTGCAGGATCGATTGCAGCGGGGCCTCCCAGGGCATGGAGGACCCCGCGGCAAAGGCCGGGGAGGTCATCAGGCTCGCCGAAACGAAGGCAGCAGCGGTCGCGACATGCTGGTGGATACGGAGGGTGGAACGGATCATTGAGGGTCTCCTGAGTTGGGAGTGGTGGTGGGATCGGAAAAGGCGGGGGAAATCCGGTAGTCGCCGTCAGGGCCGAGCCCCTCGACCGAGGCGAGTTCCGCAAGTCGGCGGGCTGATCCGCGACCGGAGAGAACGACCACGAGGTCGATGGTCTCCGCGATCAGGGCACGCGGCACGGTGACGACGGCTTCTTGGATGAGTTGTTCGAGGCGGCGCAGAGCTCCGATGCCGGACCCGGCATGGATGGTGCCGATCCCGCCGGGGTGACCTGTGCCCCAGGCTTTGAGGAGATCGAGGGCCTCGGCCCCCCTCACCTCGCCGACGGGGATACGATCCGGGCGCAGACGCAGAGAGGCGCGCACCAGTTCTGACAGGGACGCGACGCCGTCCTTGGTGCGCATGGCAACGAGGTTTGGCGCCGCGCATTGCAGTTCGCGGGTGTCTTCGATGATGACCACGCGATCCTGGGTCTTCGCCACCTCAGCGAGCAATGCATTGGTCAGCGTGGTTTTGCCGGTCGACGTGCCTCCCGCCACCAGGATGTTGGCGCGGGCTGCAACCGCGCGGCGCAGGGCTGCCGCATGACCCGCAGACATGATGCCGGCGGCCACGTAGTCATCCAGCGTGAAGACGGCAACGGCGGGTTTACGGATGGCGAAGGCTGGCGCGGCCACCACAGGAGGAAGCAGACCCTCGAAGCGCTCACCCGTTTCCGGCAGTTCGGCAGAGACACGCGGGCTGCGGGTATGGACCTCGACGCCGACATGGTGGGCAACCAACCGCACGATACGTTCGCCATCGGCAGGCGACAGCACCTCCCCCGTATCGGCCAGTCCCTCGGACAGCCGGTCCACCCAGATCCGCCCGTCCGGATTCAGCATGACCTCGACCACAGCAGGGTCTTGCAGAAGGGTTGAGATGGCAGGCCCGAGCGCCGTCCGGAGCATGCGCGCGCCGCGGTCCACCACTGCCTGTTTGTGAATGTTGCCTGCCATCTCGTCCCCGTTCCACCGGGGAGGCTGGAGACGCTCCCCGGATGGGGATGACTAAAAGAGAGCCGAATCGGGGCGTTTCAACTAGTTTCGACGGTCGTAGTAGCGTGGCGTACAAATACAGGAGAACGGCGGTGAGCGCCAAAAAAAGCTTTGCGGATCGTGGCCCAACTTTGGCTCGAGATTCGGGAAATCATGAACGCTATGCGAGACTAAGCCGCCGTTTGCAGGTGCGGCAGAGAAGGTGCTCCATCCTTGCCAAAGTGGCCCGTTGGGCCGAAACCGGCCTGACGGCAATGCGGCATGACAGACGCAGCAGCTTTATCAGAGCAACCGTTGGGACGGACCGAAGCGAGATCGCCGACGGATCAGCCCCGAGGGCGGAGATCCGCTTGGCACTGGCGCTCTCGCTGCGGAAATGCGGCGATGGCTAAGTGTGGGAGTGAAGGAGAACATATGGGCCTCTGACGATGACGACTAGCCAAAGCGAACAGGCAAGCCCGGCGGCAGAAAGCCATCGCACGCCTCGAAGACGATTCAAAGTCCGAAGCCTCAGGCCAAGAGCTCTCCTCTGACGATTGCCGCGCCCGCACCCAGTGCTGCAAGCTTGCCTTTGGCCACGCGCCGCGACAGCGGCGCCATACCGCAGTTAGTGCAAGGATAGAGCTTATCGGCATCGACAAATCGCAGCGCCTTGCGCAACGTGTCTGCCACCTGCTCCGGGGTCTCGATGGTCTCGCTCGCGACATCAATGGCGCCGACCATCACCTTCTTGCCACGCAGAAGTTCGATCAGATCCATTGGTACATGGGAGTTGTGGCACTCCAGCGAGATCATGCCGATACCGGATTTCTGCAGCTTGGGGAAAGATTCCTCATACTGGCGCCATTCCGACCCCAGCGTGTTTTTCCAGTCGGTGTTGGCCTTGATGCCGTAGCCATAGCAGATATGGACGGCCGTTTCGCATTTCAGGCCCTCGATGGCGCGTTCAAGCGTGGCAACACCCCAGTCGTTCACCTCGTCGAAGAAGACGTTGAAGGCGGGCTCGTCGAACTGGATGATATCGACACCGGCGGCCTCCAGCTCCCGCGCCTCCTGGTTGAGGATCGTGGCGAATTCCCAGGCCAGTTTCTCGCGGCTTTTGTAATGGGCGTCGTAGAGCGTATCGATCATGGTCATGGGACCGGGCAGCGCCCATTTGATCGGTTGCTGGGTCTGCTGGCGCAGGAAGCGCGCATCTTCGACAAACACCGGGTTCGGGCGCTCGACGGCGCCGACAACGGTGGGCACGCTCGCATCATAGCGGTCGCGGATCCGGACGGTCTCGCGTTTCTCGAAATCCACGCCGTCGAGATGCTCGATGAAGGTGGTGACGAAGTGCTGCCGGGTCTGCTCGCCATCGCTGACGATATCAATCCCGGCCTGTTGCTGATCCATCAGTGTCAGACGCAGCGCATCCTGCTTGCCTTCGACCAGCGCCTCTACTTGCAGCTTCCAAGGCGACCAGAGCTTTTCCGGTTCTGCAAGCCAGGAGGGTTTGGGCAGACTGCCGGCAGTCGAGGTGGGGAGCAGTTTGTTCATCGTCGGAGACCTTGTGTTCTGGTGTCGTCAGAGCGCGTAGCTGGCGGACCAGCGCTCGAGGATAGCATGATACGGCTTGATGAAATGCTCTTCCGTGAACCTTCCCTGTTCGACAGCCAGCCGACTACGTTCCTCCCGATCATAGTCGATGCGGGTCGGCGAGAAGTCCTGGTGTTTCAGGTTGGGCTGGTAGACATTTCCGGCTGCGGAGTTTGCATTGTATATCTCGGGGCGATAGATCTTCTGAAAGGCCTCCATCGTGCTGATGGTACTGATCAGCTCGAGATTGCTGTAGTCGTTCAGCAAATCGCCGCTGAAGTAGAAGGCCAGGGGGGCAACACTGCCCGGAGGCATGAAGAAGCGCACCTGCAATCCCATTTTTCTGAAATACAGATCGGTCAGGGAAAGCGCATCCTGCTGGTATTCGGCGCCAAGAATCGGATGGCAATTATCGGTACGCCGATAGGTCCTGCTGCTTGAGGCACTGAGACAGATCACCGGGGCCTTGCTGAAATGCTCCCTATAGGCATCCGAGTTCACGAAATGCCGGAAAAGCTTGCCGTGCAGATCGCCAAAACCGTCCGGAGCACCGAAATCATTCCGATTTTTGTTGTGCTCGGGAAGAACAACGCTGAAGTCATAATCCCGCACGTAGGAAGAGAAGTTGTTTCCGACGATCCCCTCGATCCGGTTCCCGGTATTCCGGTCGACGACAACGGTTTTCAGGATTTCGATTAGCGGAAAGGCGTCATTCCTGCCTGCTGCCGCCAGGCTCATTTCGACCGAAATGATCTCAAGCTCGATAGAGTAACGTTCCGCTCCGGCATTGTCCCAATGCGCCAGCGCATTGAAGCGATTGTCGATCATCCTCAACGCATTGCGAAGGTTTTCCTGACGGGTTTCCCCCCTCGCCAGATTGGCGAAATTGGTTGTGAGCCGCGTATTATCCGACGGACAATAGTCCTCGTTGAACGCAGTGCTTCTGATCGAGAATGCGAAGTTTTCAGCGGTCATGATCAGGCTTTCTGAGTATCCGGAATGGCCTGAACCCCGTCTCCGGTATTCAGACCTTCCTGCGTTCTTGCATCATTTCTCAATCAGCAGCCGCCATACCGCCTGTCTTCATGAGCAACTCAGCCTCTATGCCTGAGCAGTCGGATGAGGAAAAATGATCTTATTTCATCAACGCATGACCCTCGGTCATGTGTTTGCCGAGGATGTGGCGTGTCCAGTCGCAAGCGGAGCAGCGCTGATGCGGTTTGATCCGGCGATCATCCTCCGCTCAAGTCTTGGCGAGGTTGCGCAGCACATAATGCAGCACGCCGCCATTCTCGACATATTCGATCTCAATGGCGGTATCGATCCGGCACTTGATCTGGATCGTCTTCTCGGTGCCGTCGCCATATCTGATGGTGCAGGGCACGAAGGAGAGCGGTTTCAGATCGCCCGCGAGACCTTGGATTGTCACCACCTCATCGCCTTTCAGGCCGAGGGTCTTGCGGGTCTCGCCGGGACTGAACTCAAACGGGATCACCCCCATACCGACAAGGTTGGATCGGTGGATCCGCTCGAAGCTTTCTGCGATGACGGCCTTGACGCCCAGCAGCGCTGTGCCCTTCGCGGCCCAGTCCCGAGATGAACCGGCACCGTATTCGACGCCGCCAAAGATCACGAGCGGAGTGCCCTGCTCCTGCCAGGCCACTGAGGCGTCAAAGATAGAGGTATGCGCTCCGTCGGGGCCAAGTGTATAGCCACCTTCAACGCTGCTTCCGTCAGGATTGGCCAGCATCTCGTTCCTGATACGGATATTGGCGAAGGTGCCGCGCATCATCACCTCGTGATTACCGCGCCGCGACCCGTATGAGTTGAAATCCTTCTCTGCCACCTGCCGCTCGGTCAGATATTTACCGGCGGGTGTCGTCGCCTTGAAGGATCCGGCCGGGCTAATGTGGTCGGTGGTGATCATGTCGCCCAGAATGGCGAGAACGCGGGCACCCTCGATATCTTTGATCACACCCGGCTCGCGGCTCATGCCCTGGAAATAGGGCGGGTTCTGGATATAGGTCGAGCTTGCTGGCCAGTCATAGGTCTCGGAATCCGTCACATCGACAGATTGCCACTTCTCGTCGCCCTTGAAGACATCGGCATATTTCTTCTGGAACGCCTCGCGGGTTACTGTCTGGTGAACCAGATCGGCGATTTCCTGATTGGACGGCCAGATGTCCTTCAGGAACACATCGCGCCCCTCGGGCGTCTGGCCGACAGGGTCGCGGGTGAGGTCGATGTTCAGATCCCCCGCGATGGCATAAGCCACAACCAGCGGCGGCGAGGCGAGGAAGTTCGCCCGCACATCCGGCGAGATCCGACCCTCGAAGTTGCGGTTGCCGGAAAGCACCGCCGTCGCCATCAGGTCGTTATCGTTTATCGCGCGCGAGATCGCCGGATCGGCCAGCGGGCCGGTATTGCCGATACAGATCGTGCAGCCATAGCCGGTAATGTGGAAGCCGAGCGCGTCGAGATCCTCCTGCAGGCCCGCAGCTTCCAGATATGCACCGACAACCTGCGATCCGGGGGCAAGCGAGGTCTTGACCCAAGGCTTGCGGTTGAGGCCAAGCGCGCGCGCCTTGCGGGCAACCAGTCCCGCGCCGATCATCACATAGGGGTTCGAGGTATTGGTGCAGGAAGTGATGGCGGCGATCACCACCGAGCCATCGGTGAGGGTGTAGTCCTTGCCGTCCACCGCGACGGTCTTGCGAGCGTCCTTCGGGGGCGCCAGCACCGCGCCGCCCTCATCGACCATTTCCTGGGCATCGGTGCCCACATCAATGCCACGATAGCTGGCCACGACCTTATAGAAGGTCCGCGCGGCATCGGTCAGTGGCAGATAGTCCTGCGGGCGCCTCGGACCTGAGATCGCCGGAACGATGGTGCCCATGTCGAGTTCCAGCGTGCTGGTGTAGATCGGATCGTAATCGGGGCCGCGCCACATTCCATTGGTCTTGGCATAGGCCTCGACCAGGGCGATGCGGTCCTCGTCGCGTCCGGTGTTGCGCAGATAGCGCAGGGTTTCGCCATCGATCGGGAAGAATCCGCAGGTGGCGCCGTATTCGGGGGCCATATTGGCGATGGTGGCGCGGTCGGCCAAGGGCAGATGGTCCAGCCCCTCGCCGTAGAATTCGACGAACTTGTTGACCACGCCATGTTGGCGCAGCATCTGCACCACCCTGAGCACGAGGTCAGTCGCGGTGTTGCCTTCGACCATCCTGCCGGTCAGTTTGAAGCCCACAACCTCGGGGATCAGCATCGAAACCGGCTGGCCCAGCATCGCGGCCTCCGCCTCGATCCCGCCCACGCCCCAGCCCAGGACGGCGAGGCCGTTGACCATGGTGGTGTGGCTGTCGGTGCCGACCAAAGTGTCGGGATAAGCGACCTGTTCGCCACTCTGATCAGTATCGGTCCATACCGTCTGGGACAGATATTCGAGGTTCACCTGATGGCAGATGCCGGTGCCGGGCGGCACCACGCGGAAGTTGTCGAAGGCCTTCTGCCCCCATTTGAGGAAGGTATAGCGCTCCATATTGCGCTCATACTCCAGATCGACATTCATCTGGAAGGCGCGTGGATTACCGAATTCGTCGATCATCACCGAATGGTCGATCACCAGGTCGACCGGGTTCAACGGATTGATCTTTTGCGGATCGCCCCCCAACCGGATGATGCCATCCCGCATCGCCGCCAGATCGACCATGCCGGGCACGCCGGTGAAATCCTGCATCAACACCCTGGCCGGGCGATAGGCGATCTCTGTGGGGTTCTTGCCGCCATCCTTCGCCCAGGCGTCAAAGGCACGAATATCATCAAGCGAAACCGTAAAGCCCCCATCTTCAAACCGCAGCATGTTTTCCAGCACCACTTTCAGCGATGCAGGAAGACGCGAGAACTCCCCCAGACCCGCAGCCTCGGCCGCCGGGATCGAGTAAAAGGCGATGGAGTTTCCGGCGATGCTCAGGTGGCGGCGCGTCTTTGCGCTGTCCAGTCCGGTGATGGTTGGCATGATAGCTTATGGGCTTTCAGGGAATAAGTCTGGAAAGGCGGCAAACCCGCCAAAGCGATACCGCCGCCCCGGCGGTTCAGGACGGGGCGACGATGATTGGATCAGGGCGCGACCGACAGGGCGATGCTGGCGTCCAGCGCCTCGAAGGCGTTGAGGCCGATGGTGTCGTAGAGCTCAGTCCTCGTCTGCATCTCGGGGATCATCGCCGTCGTCGCGCCGTCGCGAGCCAGCGCGGCATAGAGCTTCGCCTGCGCCTTGTTGGCGACGCGCAGCGAGGAGACCGGCCAGATCACCATATCATAGCCGAGATCCTCGAACTGCTGTGCGGTCAGCGCGGGCGTTCGGCCGAATTCTGTCATGTTCGCCAGCAGTTTCACACCCGGCAGCGCCGCGCGGACCTCCTTGAACATTTCCACGCTCGTCAGCGCCTCGGGGAAGATCGCGTCTGCCCCGGCCTCGACATAGAGTTTTGCGCGGGCGACGGCCCCTTCGATCCCCTCTGAGGCCGCAGCATCGGTGCGGGCGATGATCACCAGATCGCGGCGCGCGCGGGCGGCAGCGGCGACCTTGGCGGCCATATCCTGTGCAGCGGCCAGTTTCTTGTCGTTCAGATGGCCGCATTTTTTCGGAAGCAGCTGGTCTTCCAGATGCACCGCCCCTGCCCCGGCTTCCTCGAAGGTGCGCACCATGTGCATCACATTCAGCGCCTCGCCATAGCCGGTATCACCATCAACCAGGAGCGGCAGGCCGGACGCTCGTGCGATCTGGCGGATGAAGAACGCCACTTCATCGACCGTGATGATGCCAAGGTCCGGCAGGCCCATCGAGGCGGTCATCGCGGCGCCGGAAAGGTAAAGCGCATCAAAGCCCGCAGCCTTGGCCTGAAGCCCGGCCTGGCCGTTATGGGCACCCGGAAGGCGCAGGATGCCGGGGCGCGAGAGAGCGGCGCGGAAACGTTGCCCGGCGGGCGCCAGGGGCAGGTCGTCGGCGATCAAATAGGGCATGGTCATGCCTCCGAGGGCGGGGCGAGCAGCCCGCGTTTTTCGATGGGGGTGAAGGCGCGATTGTCCGGCCCGATGTAGTTGGCCGAGGGGCGGATGATCTTGTTGTCCTGCCGCTGCTCGACCACATGCGCGCCCCAGCCCGAGGTGCGGGAGATCACGAAGATCGGCGTGAACATCGACGTCGGCACCCCCAGCAGATGGTAGGACACCGCCGAATACCAGTCCAGGTTCGGGAACATCCGCTTCTCGTCCATCATCACCGTCTCGATCCGCTCGGCAATATCGAACATTTTCAGACTGCCGGCGGCATCGGAAAGCTGTTTCGCCACCCGCTTGATCACCACATTGCGCGGATCGGCGATGGTATAGACCGGGTGGCCGAAGCCGATGATGACCTCTTTGCGGTCCATCCGGGCGCGGATGTCGGCCTCGGCCTCATCCGCGTTTTCGTAGCGTTTCTGGATCTCGAACGCGACTTCGTTGGCACCGCCATGTTTGGGGCCGCGCAGGGCGCCGATGGCACCGGCAATGGCGGAGTAGACGTCCGACCCCGTGCCCGCGATGGTCCGCGCCGTAAAGGTCGAGGCATTGAACTCATGCTCGGCATAGAGGTTGAGCGTGGTCTGCATCGCCCGCACTTCGGCCTCGCTGGGGGCGATGCCATGCAGCAGATGCAGGAAATGCCCGGCGATGGTGTCGTCTTCTGTCTCGACCTCGATGCGGCGGCCGTTCTGGGCGAAGTGGTGCCAGTAGAGCAGCATGGACCCCTGCGCCGCCATCAGCCGGTCAACGATATCGCGCGCGCCGGGGATGTTGTGGTCATGCGCCTCGGGCAGCACGCATCCGAGCGCCGAGACGCCCGAGCGCAGCACATCCATCGGATGCGCGGCGGCCGGGATCGCCTCCAGCGTCTCGCGCACGGCTTTCGGAAGGCCCCGCAGGGCCTTCAGTTTCGCTTTATAGGCCCGCAGTTCGGGCGCGGTCGGCAATGTGCCATGCACCAGCAGATGAGCGACCTCCTCAAAGGTGCAGGCCTCGGCGAGATCGAGGATGTCATAGCCCCGATAATGCAGATCGTTGCCCGACTGGCCCACCGAACAGAGTGCGGTATTCCCGGCCACCACGCCTGAAAGCGCGACGGACTTCTTGGGTTTCAGAACAGTGCCGCTCATCTTTCCCTCCTCATTTCCAGTCGAAAATGCCGCTCGGGCGGGGGGCGCCAAGGCGATCCGCCCCGACAGTAAAGTTCAGGGCCGCCAGATCGCCGGCCTTCAGGGTCGCCAGCGCCTCGGCCGCTTGCAGGAAGCGGGTCTGCTCACTGCTGGCGATGATGCCGTCCGAGAGGGTCAGGAACTTGTTGACGTAGTTCTCGCGGACAAACGGGCGGGCGCCGTCGGGATGCGCGTCGGCCAGCGCCAATTCGTCAGTAATGGTCCTGCCGCCCTTCAGCTTGACCTCGACCCGACCGCCGAAGGCTTTCACCTTCGGGTCCTGCGCATGGTAACGCCGGGTCCATTCCGGGTCCTCGGTGGTCGAGATTTTTTGCCACAGGGCGACCGTTTCCGGGCGATTGGCGCGCTCGGGTGCATAGGATCTTTCGTGGTGCCAGCCGCCATCCTCCAGCGCGACCGCGAAGATATACATGATCGAATGGTCGAGCGTTTCACGGCTGGCCTTGGGATCCATCTTCTGCGGGTCATTTGCACCGGTGCCGATCACATAATGGGTGTGGTGGCTGGTGTGGATCACGATGCTCTGAATCTGGGACAGATCGCCGATCTGCGGCCCCATCCGGCGGGCAAGGTCAATGAGGGCCTGCGACTGATATTCCGCCGAATGTTCCTTGGTATAGGTGTCGAGGATCGCACGCTTGGCCTCGCCCTTGCCCGGCAGCGGCACCTGATAGCGGGCATTCGGACCGGACAGAAGATACGCGATAAACCCGTCCTCGCCCTCCCATGCCGGGCTCGGCGCACCTTCGCCCCGCATCACGCGGTCAACGGCCTCGATGGCCATTTTACCCGCGAAACTGGGGGCGAAGGCCTTCCACGACGAGATTTCGCCCTTGCGGCTCTGCCGGGTGGTGGTGGTGACATGCAGGGCTTGTTGCACGGCCTGATAGATCGATTCCGTGGGTAGGTTCAGCAAAGTGCCGATGCCGGCGGCCGCCGACGGCCCGAGATGGGCGATATGGTCGATCTTGTGTTCATGCAGGCAGATGCCGCGCACCAGGTTCACCTGAATCTCATAGCCCGTTGCCAACCCCCGGATCAGATCGGCACCGGATTTGCCGACATGCTGCGCCACGGCGAGGATCGGCGGGATATTGTCGCCGGGGTGCGAGTAGTCGGCAGCGAGGAAGGTGTCGTGGAAGTCGAGTTCGCGCACCGCCGTGCCATTGGCCCAGGCCGCCCATTCGGGGCTGACGCGGTCACTGGAGAGGCCAAAGACGGTCGCCCCCGGCTTCATCGGATGGGCCAGCGCCTGCGCGCGGGCCGAGGCCACGGGGTGCCGTGCGACCGAGGCGGCGGCCACCGCCGCATTGTCGATGATCCGGTTGATGATCATCTCGGTCACCACCGGTTCCACCGCCACCGGATCGGCGGCGACCTCGGCAATCTTCCATGCTAGCTGGTCTTCGCGCGGCAGATGTTCGGCGGATTTGTAGGTCCGCACTTCATGCGTGATCATTTCTTTATCCTTTTCATGAAACGTCCGGGCCGACAGGCCGGGGACGTCCCTCGGCATCGACGGCCACCATCTCGAACGCGCCCGACAAAGCGATACGCTCACGCGCGCCGCCGATGCTGCGGGCGGTGCCCTGCACCTCGACCGTCATCGACGACCGCCCGGTGCGGCTGACGTGGGCCACCAGTTCCAGCATCTCGCCGACCTTGATCGGGGTCGCAAAATCCACCCGCTCGGACCGCGCCATGACGACCGAGCTTCCCGCGTGGCGCGTGGCGGCGACAAAGGCCGCCTTGGCCATCAAGGCCAGCGCATGGCCACTGAACAGCGTGCCGTAATGGTTCGCCTGTTCGGGAAAGATCATCTCGATCATGCGGGTCTCGGACTCGATGGGCATCGGGACAGCCTTTGCAAGATTGGCAATCCTGTCTTCACACAGGTCGGATACGCAGATAAACTACTGAAAATGCGACGACCTGTGAACGAATGGCTTGCGAATTGCGAAGGTTGCAACGATGAGCAAAACCTATCTTGGCGTCCGGTTGCGCCGCCTGCGTGAGGAACGCGGGTTGACACAGGCCGCGCTGGCTCGCGCGCTGGAGATCAGCCCCAGCTATCTGAACCAGATCGAACAGAACGCCCGGCCGCTGACCGTGCCGGTTCTGCTGAAGCTGAACGCGGCCTTCGGCCTCGATGTGCAGCTGTTCTCCGAGGCGGATGAGGCGCGGCTGATCACCGAATTGCGCGGCGCCTTTGCCGAACAGGGCGCCGGCATCGCCATGGCAGAGGTGCGCGAGCTTGCCTCGGCCATGCCCGATGTCGCCCGTTCGATCATCGCCATGCAGCGCCGCCTGCGTGAAACAGCAGACCGCGCCGATCTCTTTGCCGGCCATATCACCGAAGGACCCGGCCAGTCCCCAGCAGCCTTCGAGGCCGTGCGCGACTGGTTCTACGAGCGTCGCAATCATGTGGTCGATCTCGACATGACGGCCGAGGCCATCGGCGACAAGCTGCCCCCCGGACGTATGGCACCCGGGCTGATCGACCGCCTCGCCGGGCGGCACGGGATCCGCATCGCGCAGAGCGCGGGAGAGGCGTTGCGTCGCTACGATCCGTCGACGCGCATCCTGCACCTGGCCGAACATCTCGATCCCGGACAGATGGCGTTCCAGATTGCCACGCAACTGGCCTTTCTGGAGCAGGGCGAAACCATCGCCCGACTCTCGGAGGATCCGGCGCTGTCGACGGATGCCCGCACGCTGCTGCGCATCGGCCTTGCCAATTACTTTGCCGGTGCGCTGATCCTGCCCTATCGCACCTTCCTGGCGGCGGCCGAGGCCGCGCGCTACGATATCACCCTGATCGCTCGACGCTTCGGCGTGGGGTTCGAGACCACCTGCCACCGCCTCTCGACATTGCAGCGACCTGATGCGCGCGGCGTGCCGTTTTTCTTCATCCGGGTGGACCGGGCGGGAAACATCTCGAAGCGCCAGTCTGCGACCGATTTCCACTTCTCGCGCATCGGCGGCTCCTGCCCCCTGTGGAACATCTATGAGGCCTTCGCTCGCCCCGGAGAGATCATTCGTCAGGTGGCGCAGATGCCCGATGGACGCAGCTATCTGTGGATCGCGCGACAGGTGCAAAGCGGTCAAGGCGGCTTCGGCGCGCCGGTGAAGACTTTCGCTGTCGCCCTCGGCTGCGATCTGACCCATGCCGAGCGGCTGGTCTATGCCCGTGGCCTCGACCTTCGAAATCCTGAAACGGCAACGAGGATCGGCCCTGGCTGCAAGGTCTGCGAACGGGCTGCCTGCCCGCAACGTGCCTTTCCGATGGTCGGACGGCCTCTGACCGCGCGTCACGAGGAGGCCCGCTTCGCACCCTATTCAGGCACCGGCTGAGCGCCGTGCTGACGCGCAAGTGAAAGAAATCCGGCAATGTAATCCGTTTCCTCCTCGCCCTTGCGCACGCCGATATGCAGTGCTTTCGAGATCCCCTGCCCCAGCCTGACCGTACGGATCGGCAGTCCACCCCCTTCCTCGCGCAGGATCCAGTCCGGTACGGCACTGACGCCGCGTTCGGCGGCGACAAGTTGCAGCATCATCTCGGTCGTCTCAACCGTGCGATGGCGTTTGGGAAGGCAGTGCCCGGGCACCAGGAATTGCGTAAATACGTCAAGCCGCTCGGGAGAGACCGGATAAGTGATCAGGGTTTCACCCGTCAGGTCCTGCGGCCGCGCCACGGCACCGATGAGATGTGCTGCTGGCACCGCAAGCACCAACTCGTAGTTGAATACCCGCGTGTAGTGGATCCCCGGCAGATCAAGCGGGTCGGGAGTAATCAGCAGATCGATCTCGTGCCCGAGCAGCGCGCCTATCCCACCGAAACGGAAGGCCGTGTGCAGATCCAGATCCACATCCGGCCAAGCCTTCAGATAGGGCGCAATCACCCGCATCAGCCAGTGCTGGCAGGGATGGCATTCCATACCGGCTCTGAGGGCACCGCGATGACCTTGCGCAAACTCCGCCAGAACCTGCTCTGCATGGTCGATCTGTGGCAATACACGCTGTGCCAGCGCCAGCAAAAACGCGCCCGCCTGTGTGAAACGCAGCCCCCTGCCTTGTTTTTCCCAGACTTTCACGCCGAAGCGGTCCTCGAACTTGCGCATCGTATGCGAAGCGGCTGACTGGGTCAGGTTGAGTCGGTCGGCTGCAAGGGTGAGCGAGCCGAGGCGGTCGATCTCACGCAAGATGGCCAGGTGTTGACGGTCAATCATGCGTTGCCCTCATATCTGCGGTGACGTGGGTTTCTCACTGCGATCGCACCATCCGAAGACTGCTGCGGCGTAGAAAATGCGGGCATCACAGCTGTTTCGTCTGGACCCAATCGGCAGGCCGTCATAGCACCGGATTGATCCGCCGAAGGCCGACCATGTTCACAACAGACCAAACCCCGATTGACGTGCAGCCGCGCGGACTGCTTTCCTCGGCTTCTTTCGAGGTGACCCCGAAAAGCTGGTACAAATTCAGGACGTCCCGGCCGGAGGATGTCTCGCGGATCGCCGCAGGAACGAAAGTCTTCATCGCATCTATCCCAAGGACGCCCATGGTGCAGATGGTCGAAACCGCGCGCGGATTGCGGGCGCTCGGCCTGGAGCCGGTTCCGCATATCCCTGCGCGACTGATCGACAGCAAGAGCCAGCTCAAGGATATGCTTTCCGCCTTGCGCTCGGAGGCTGATGTGTCCGCGGCGCTGGTCATTGCGGGTGGCGTGAAGGAGCAGGCGGGCCCGTTCAGCTCTTCCATCGACCTCGTGGCCACGGGGCTCTTTGACCAACTCGGCTTCACAGAGATCGTTTTCGCCGGCCACCCGGAAGGCAATCGAGATATCGATCCCGACGGTGGCGTAACCCAAGCCGATGCAGCCCTGCGCTGGAAGCAGGATTGGAGGCATCGCAGCGGAATGGCGGCCTCGCTGCTGACCCAGTTCCTCTTTTCCAGCGCTCCGGCCCTCGACTGGGCAAAGCATCAACGCAAGGCAGGGATCGAGCTGCCAATCACCATAGGCCTTGCCGGCCCAACGCGGCTGACAGAGCTGATCCGTTATGGGATCAGTTGCGGCGTAGGCCCGTCTCTTGCCATCCTGCAACGCAAAGCGCTGGATGTCAGAAGGCTTCTGCATCTGATCGCACCCGACGATCTCATCGCGGAGTTGGCAGCAGGTGTCGATCACACCGGAACCCCTTTGATTGCTGGCGTGCATGTCTTCCCGTTTGGCGGCATTGCCGATTTTCTCGACTGGCAGAGGATCGCTTTGTCTTCTGGCTGAGCGTCCCGGAAGCGGTCGAACGCGCGCGCAGATCACGAAGCATCATCCGGCCGGTAGTAAAGCTTGCCGATCTCGATTTGAGGGCGCCCTACCTCACGGCGATGACGGTTGGTGTCGCGCAGGGAATAGACACAACCGCAATATTCCTGCTGGTAGAATTCCTCGCGCTTCGAGATCTCGATCATGCGATTGGCACCACCGCCCTTGCGCCAGTTGAAATCCCAGTAGTCGAGGCCCGCATAGGGTGCGACGGCCCGGGCCCCGCAACCGTTGATCTGGTTCATATCCTTCCACCGCGAAATACCCAGCGACGAGGTCATCACCGGAAAGCCATGTTCATGGGCATAGAGCGCGGTGCGCTCGAAACGCATATCGAAACACATGGTGCAGCGGATGCCGCGCTCGGGTGCCCATTCCATGCCTTTCGCGCGGGCGAACCAGTTGTCCTTGTCGTAATCGGCATCGACGAAGGGCACGCCTTCCTTCTCGGCGAAGCGGATGTTCTCATCCTTGCGCAGAAGGTATTCCTTCTCGGGGTGGATGTTTGGATTGTAGAAAAAGATCGTGTAGTCGATGCCTGACGCGGTCATCGCCTCCATCACCTCGCCCGAACAGGGGGCGCAACAGGAATGCAGCAGAACCTTTTTCTCGCCATTTGGCGGGGTCAGGACGGGGCGTTTCAGATCAGACATTTTCTGCCTTTCAGCGTGTGGCGGTGCCCATCACCCAATCCGGGAGCACTGTTGCGATGGAAGGGAAGGCGGCGAGGAGGACCACGTCTGCCAGCATCGCCTCCCAGAAGGGCGTAACGCCGCGATAGATCGTCGATTGCGGAACGTGACGCGCGACCGAATGGACGATGAAGACATTCATGCCCACCGGCGGCGGGAATAGCCCCATTTCCAGCACCACCATGGCAATGACGCAGGGCCGACTGATTGACACCCAATGGCGCGCGGCGGCGGGATCGGGCTTCGGTGGTCATCGTGGCATGCCTTATGGGCGACCTGCGCAAACAGGCCGGAAAAACGGAAACAGCCCCGCGACGGATGTCGCGAAGCCGACCCGCACGACCGGAGGTCGCACAGGCTTGTGCCGTCACCTTTGCGGAACTGCCGCTCCCGACGCGCCCACCGCGGCCGGAACAGGTGATGGATCCAGGCAGGTTTCCTGACTTGCGGGTCACAGCCTTGTCCGGCCTTCCCGGCGCATGGGGCGCCAGTGGCATGTCGGACAGGCTCTCCGCCTACAGTTGCGGGGGCAGCTCCGGATTGAGGATCACCTGCATGTCGCAGATCCACCCTGACCGGATTCCCTTTTACCCGGGGCTTCCCCCGGCACCTGAATCAAATGTCAAAATTCTCCGCCGCCTCGAAAGTGTCAATGGCTCTCACGTTGAAAATCCCTCATGTAAAACATGAGCCAAAAGGGGGAGCCGACAACTCTATTGAAACGCCAATCCCTTACCCGGGTTGAGCAAAGCCGCAATCATGGACTGCATCCTGATCACATCGGAAACGGCAAAGACGGCATAGCTGTAGCTTCTGCCGTGCCTGCTTGCCGGGATTCGTTCGCTGGGCTCGATCCCGATTTCCTTACGCAAGTGTCGAAACGCTTTCTTGTCCAACCCGAGGAACCCTGCCGCCTCCCGCCCGGACAGCGGCCGATACAGGCGCATGCAGAGTTTTCGGTCGAGAGCCTGAAGAAGAGTTGACCGGACCGTTACCGGCAATCGGATCGCGGATGCATCAGCCCGAGATTCTCGACAAACCTCATGCTCCATGTCCTTGAAATAGCGCAGGAAACTGTTTCGGGCTTCCCTGGCCCGTTCGGGAAAGAACCGCAGCAGCTCCGGTTCCATATGCAGCCGAACAATTGTCCCTTCAAAATGGACAGAAACCTCGATCACACTCCTGCGCTGAAGAGGGCGGCGGCATTCGCCAGTGTGACGGACAAGTGACAATACAGGCCCTTGTGCAACCTGCTTCCGATATTCCGGATCAGCGGGGAACCCGCTTACCTGATCCATGACGACCCTTTCGCCGGTATCGCTCCAGCATGTCGAAAAGCACCGGACGGATGCCCCGCCGGTTTCCTGTTGTCGTCACCCTACGGTCTTGCCGCTCCCGATACGCCCACCGCGGTCAGAACAGGTGAGCGTCTCTGGCAGGTCTCCTGACTTCAGAGTGTGGCGAACCGGCCTTCCCGGGCATTCAGCCCAGTGGCGCCATATGGTCCGCACTCCCTTCACAGTTGCGGAGGCAGTCGTGGCTTCGGATCAGGTGACCCGCCCACAGTTCCCTATTCTCCGACATCCCTGCCGGCACCAAAGACAACCTATCAGTCCAATATCCCACATCTGAAAGTCAAGACTCGGCAAGCAGAACGCCGCCCCCCTTGCGGGGAGCGGCGCTGCTGGCCGGATGATTGGCGAATCCACCAGTCAAGCACGACCGATGTTTCCGGCCAGACGCCGCCGAAGGGACGGGGCGATTGGAGGCGCCCCGGTTACTCGGCCGCGAACTGGTTCATCGTATTGGCATGACCGCCGGCCTTCAGCGCGCGTTCGCCCGAGACCATTTCCTTGAAGGTGTCGCCCAGATCCGAGCCGACCTCATGCTGGTGCTTCACCGCCGAGACCCCGCGACGGATTTCCTCGCGCTGCACGGTTTTGACATAGGCCAGCATCTTGTCCTCGCCGAAATAGCCGCGCGACAGTTCATCCACCGACTTGGCGGTCAGGTGGAAGGTCGGCAGCGTGATCAGGTTGTGGAACACACCCGCGCGGGCCGCGATATCGGTCTGGAAGCGGGCAAGCCGGGCGTCGGCCTCACGACCCAGGTCGGTATCGTCGAATTCCACCCGCATCAACTCGTTGCCCTCGGGGAAATCGGTCTCGGGCACCGCCTTCGACTTCACCCATTCCGCACGCACCTGTTTGCGCAGGTTCAGCGTCCAGTTGAAGCTGGGCGAGTTGTTGTAGGTCAGCTTGGCGTTCGGAACCACCTTGCGCACCTCGGCCACCATCGCGGCGATCTCATCGACATTCGGGGTATCTGTCTCGATCCACAGCAGATCGGCGCCACCATCACGGAGGCAGGCGATGCAATCCTCGATGACCCGCGCCCGACCGGTGCCTTCCTTGAACGGGAAGAGGCCATTGGGCAGCCGAACCGGCTTCACGAACTCACCACCCTGGTAGAGCGCGAGTTCGCCCTCCTGGATCGGATTGGCTTCGGTGATCGGCTCAACCTTCAGCCATTTGATATACTGGCTGGCATGGTCCCCGGGTCGGGCCGAAACCGGCACCTTCTGCGTCAGACCCGCGCCAAGGCTATCGGTGCGCGCCACGATGACACCCTGATCAACGCCGAGTTCCTCAAGGGCCAGACGGCAAGCGCGCAGTTTTTCGATGAAATCCTCGCGCGGGACGGTGACCTTGCCGTCCTGGTGACCGCATTGCTTGGCGTCCGAGACCTGGTTTTCGATCTGAAGGCAGCAGGCACCGGCCTTGATCAGTTCTTTCGCAAGAAGGTAGGTCGCGTGTTCATTGCCGAAACCGGCGTCGATATCGGCGATGATCGGCACGACGTGGGTTTCAAACCCGTCGATGGCAGCGATGGCGGCCTTGCGCTCTGCCTCGGTCTTCGCGGCCTTCAGGTCCTTGAACAGATCGTTCATCGCCACCTCATCCGCCTGGCGCAGCGAAGTGTAGATCTCGGCGATCAGATCGGCGACGGCGGTCTTTTCGTGCATCGACTGGTCGGGCAGATGGCCCCAGCGGTTACGCAGGCCGGCGACCATCCAGCCCGACAGATAGACATAGGTGCCCTTCGCCGTGCCGCGCATCCGCTTCACGGATTTGATCATCTGCTGGGCATGGAAGCCCGACCAGCAGCCAAGACTTTGCGTGAACTTCGACGCATCGGCATCATAGGCCGCCATATCGGCGCGCATGACCTTTGCCATATCGCGGGCGATATCGAGATGCGTGTCCCAGGTGTTCTGCAGCCGCAGTTGGACGATATCATCGACCGAGACGCCGCCGGCAGTCTGACCAGACGGATAGCGCGCCGAGATCTCGGCATGAAGTTCATTATAGGTCTTGCGGGCCATTGGGTTTCCTTTTGAGGGAGGATTGAGAGGGCTGGCGGGCAGTGGCCCGCCAAAGGGTGAAAGCATGCGGATGGGGTCCATCAGTCGAGTACGTTCAACACGTCATAGGCGGGTGCGGTGATGAAATCGGGCAGGGTTTCGGCCGTCACCGCCTCCTGCACGATGCGGGCGGCACTGGCGTAATGTCCCCGGTGGAAGCCGGTCGGCCCAAGACGGCCAAGGATCGCGACAATCTCTTCCTGGATCAGCGCGCCCAGCCATTCCGTGGTCAGCCTGGTGCTGTCGCCATCTGCCAGTTCAACCGCCGCACCATGGCGCAGCCATTGCCAAAGCTGGGCCCGGCTGATCTCAGCGGTCGCGGCATCCTCCATCAGATTGTGGATCGGCACCGCGCCGCGACCGGACAGCCAGTTTGCCAGATATTCGATGGCGACCGAGATATTGGTGCGCACGCCGGCCTCGGTGATGCGGCCGTCATGCGGTTTCAGCAACATCGCCGGCACGATCCGCGCTTCCTGCCGCTGCTTGCGGATCTGGTTGGCCAGCGGCATCTCGGCGTCAAACACCTCCAACGCCACCGGAACCAGATCGGGATGTGCGACCCATGTGCCGTCATGGCCCATACGGACCTCGCGCTCTTTGTCGGCCCGGACGCGGGCGAAGGCGGCAACATTGGCGGCGGAGTCGCCCTTGACCGGGATCGCCGCAGACATGCCGCCCATCGCATGGATGCCGCGCCGGTGGCAGACCTTGACCAGCCGCGCCGCATAGACGGCAAGGAAGGCACGATCCATCGTCACCTCGGCGCGGTCGGGCAGAAGATAAGCGCCATGATTGCGCAGGGTCTTGATATAGCTGAAGATATAGTCCCAGCGACCGCAGTTCAGCCCGGCAATATGGTCACGCAGCTGCCAGATGATCTCGTCCATCTCGAACGCCGCCGGCAATGTCTCAATCAGCACCGTGGCCTTGATCGTGCCCTTCGCCAGTCCGACCTTCTCCTGCGCGAACAGGAAGATGTCGTTCCACAGCCGCGCCTCGTCATGGCTCTCGATCTTGGGCAGGTAGTAGAACGGGCCGCGTTCGGTCGCCGCCAGTGCCCGGCCGCAATGCCAGATCGTCAGCCCGAAATCGAACAGCGCCGCCGAGACCGGTTGCCCGCCGATCAGCACATTGGCCTCGGCCATATGCAGCCCGCGCGGGCGGACGATCAGCAGCGCCGGATCGGGGCCAACGCGGTAGTTTTTCCCGGTTTTCGGATCGTCGAACGCCAGCAGGCCGTCGCGGTAGTCGATCATATTGCCATGACCGGCGATTATATTCGCAAAGCTCGGCGCGGTCGCATCCTCGAAATCCGCCATGAAGACCTTCGCACCCGAGTTCAGCGCGTTGATCATCATCTTGCGCTCGACCGGGCCGGTGATCTCCACCCGGCGGTCGCGCAGCACCTGCGGCACCGGCGCCGCCTCCCATATACCCTGGCGGATGTCCTTGGTTTCGGGCAGGTAGTCGGGCAGTTCGCCGCGGTCGATGCGTTCTTGCCGCCGCGACCGGGCGATCATCAGGGCATTCAGCCGCAGACCAAAACGCCCCTGCAATTCGGCGACAAAGGCGAGAGCATCGGCGGTCAGCACCCGATCCACGTCCGGCGCGGCGCGCAGGATGACGGGCGGCAGGCTGGCGGCAGGGCGGTCGAGCGGCATGACGATTCTCCGGTGACTGAACTCATGTCACACTAGTAATGTCATGCTGTATGTGCATTATAATCCTGAAAACAAAGGGTATTACTGTAACTTATGTCAGTGTTCCCCTGCCACCTTGTCAGGATTTGTCACATGGCGCCGCGCGCGGAAAAGCTCATCATCGGCCCGCGCCTGCGGGTGCTACGCAACTCGCTGGGGCTGACCCAGGGCCAGATGGCGGCCGAGCTCGGGGTCTCTCCGAGCTACATCACCCTGATCGAGGCCGATCAGCGCCCCGCTTCGGCTCGCTTCCTGATGAAACTGGCCGAGGTCTATGATCTGAACATCTCGGAACTGGCCCCGGCCAGCGATGCCCAACTGGCTGCGGATTTCGGGGCGGCGCTGAAGGATCCCGCGCTGGAATTGGCGGGCGTCAGCCGCAGCGAGATTGCGGCGGTACTTCAGGCCTCGCCCAAGCTAGCTGCCGCCTTTGTCAGGCTGCATGACCGCTACCGTGAAACGGTGCTACGCCCGCAAGCCGATGACAACCCGCTGACCGACCGCGACAAGGTTGAGGTTCTGGCCGAGACCTCGCGGCCAGTCGATGGGGTGCGGCAGTGGTTCTACGAGCACCGCAACCACGTTGCCGGGCTCGACCGCGCCGCCGAAGCTCTGGCCGACGAATTGCAGCTGCATCGCAGCGAGCCGCATATCGCCCTGTCCGGGCGCCTGTCGGCGCATGGCATCCGCACCCGCATCCTGCCCGCCGAGGTGATGGGCGACCAGTTGCGCCGTTTCGACCTGCACCGCAAGGAACTGATGCTTTCCGAGCTTCTCAGCCAGTCCAGCCGCCGCTTTCAGATCGGCGTGCTGCTGGCGCGCCTGGAGCAGGAGGCCGCCATCGCGGATCTGGTGCGCGATGCCGGGCTAAGCGATCCGGCGGCGGTATCGCTGATGCGGGTCAGCCTGGCCAACTACTTCGCGGCGGCGCTGTTGATGCCCTATGGCCGCTTCCTCGCCGCCTGCGAGTCCACCCGCTACGATGTCGAACTGCTGAGCCACCGTTTCGGCTCTAGTTACGAGCAGACCGCGCATCGCATGTCGACCTTGCAGCGCGAGGGCGCGCGCGGCATTCCCTTCTTCTTCGTGCGCGTAGACCGCGCCGGGAACATGACCAAGCGCTTCAGTGCCGGTCGCTTTCCATTCTCGCGCTTCGGCGGCACCTGCCCGCTGTGGAATATCCACGCCGCCTTCGATACGCCCGATCAGGTGCAGACCCAGGTCATCCGCATGCCGGAAGGGGCGAGCTATTTCTCGATCGCGCGCACCGTGACCCGCGCCGGCGGCACCCATGGCGATCCGGCCCAACGACTGGCGATCGGGCTGGGCTGTGATGTCGCCTATGCGCCCCGGCTGGTCTATGCCGACGGGATCGACCTTGGCCGGACGCGACCTGTCGATGTCGGGCTGAACTGCTATCTGTGCGAACGCCCCAACTGCGCCGCGCGGGCCAACCCGCCCATCAACCGCCGCCTGCAAGTCAACGAGCGCGAGCGCAGCCTGGCGATCTTCAGTTTTGAAAAAATAGCTTAATTGCTGCGGGCCGAGCGCGGAAAAATTTCATGCTTGCGGACACCAGTTTGTCCGCGCTCCCGTTGGTCGCTGCAGGAACATGACGGCGCGTAAGGACCCACTAAAACTGCTCAGGTCAAGTTGCCGGTCTGAATGCCGATACGGAACATTCACTGCCCGCGAAACCAAAAAATCGGTGTTAGATAAGCCACAATTTCAACGAGCGGCTGCTCTGGGCCGGGTTTTCCGCTACGCAAGCGAACGGCTTTCTGTGCCGCACTCCGCATGAATATCGCTAAAAGGTTCAAATTTACGGATCCGAAATTATGTCTCGCCTGCTCGATCAGCTTCTTGAACATCCTCCGGCACCTCCTGACGAAGCTTCGGCCCCTGGACTAGACGCCGCCCGAGGGCCGTGATGAAGGCCTCATATCGCTCACCCGCCTTGGCGCGGGCGGCTTTCGCAGCGGGCTCGGGCAGTGCCGGGGTCGTCGCAAGCCAGAAGCGGATGAATACCGCCATGGTTTCGACCGAGATCCCGACATCTCGTTCAACACGTGCGAGACGTCGATCAATCTGATCGAGGCGCTTGGCGACAATGGCCTCTCGCCGCTCGGCATCATCGGGCGAGAGGAAAGATGCGATAGCGGCCTCGGCGATCATTGACTGTGATCGGTCCCGGCGCACGGCAAAGTCCGCGAGGGCCATCTCGACCTCAGGATCAAGATAGACGGTGAACTTCCGCTTCTTCGGACGGATGGCCATGGCGCTAGAGATCCATGCCATCGTTGGGGTCCATCGAGACCTGGCGGGCGATGCTCTGGACATGACGGACCATACGCCGGTTCTGGACCGCCTCCTCGTCGATGTCATCGCCGAGACCAGCCTCGAACTCGTTCTCGATGGGCCTTTTCTTCTCGACCGGCTTCACGCGATTGAGCTCCGGTTGCAGCCTCCGCTCAGATTCGGTCGGGTCTTCATCCTCGGCCTCCCCTGGCATGGAATCCTCCGTCGCTACCGGTCGTGCCGGCACCGGCAGGCTAGTCCAGTCGTCGGGGCGCGGATCCGCTAACCGTTTAAGGGCCGGAGGTGGCAATAGCCGCTCGCGGAACCGCGCATCCTCGAAGTACCGCGCCTTCTTCGCCTTGATCGGCGGGATACCCGCGACCATGACGATCTCTTCGTTCGGCGGAAGCTGCATGATCTCGCCGGGCGTCAGCAACTGGCGGGCAGTTTCCGACCGAGACACCATCAGATGGCCGAGCCAAGGCGACAGCCGGTGCCCCGCATAGTTCTTCATCGCCTTCATCTCGGTCGCGGTCCCGAGCGCGTCGGACACCCGTTTGGCGGTCCGTTCGTCATTCGTCGCAAAACTGACCCGCACATGGCAGTTGTCGAGGATTGAGTTGTTCGGCCCATAGGCTTTTTCGATCTGGTTTAGGGATTGCGCGATCAGGAAGCTTTTCAGGCCGTAACCGGCCATGAATGCCAGGGCCGTCTCGAAGAAGTCCAACCGCCCGAGCGCCGGAAACTCGTCGAGCATCATCAGAAGTCGATGCCGCCCGGCATTGGCCTGAAGATCCTCCGTCAGACGCCGACCCACCTGATTGAGCAGCAATCGCATCAGCGGCTTGGTGCGGTTGATGTCGGAGGGCGGCACGACGAGGTAGAGGGTGGTCGGCTCTTTGCCGCTGACAATATCACTGATGCGCCAGTCGCAGCGGCGCGTGACCTCGGCCACGACCGGATCGCGGTAAAGGCCAAGGAACGACATGGCGGTCGACAACACGCCTGATCTTTCGTTCTCGGACTTGTTCCTCAACTCGCGCGCGGCGCTGGCGACGACCGGATGCGGCCCGGCCTCGCCCAGATGCGGGGTCCTCATCATCGCCCGGAGCGTGGAATCCACCGGACGTTTCGGATCGGACAGGAATTTCGCGACGCCTGCCAGTGTCTTGTCGCGTTCGGCATAGAGAACATGCAGGATCGCGCCGACCAGAAGCGAATGCGAGGTCTTTTCCCAATGGTTGCGCTTGTCGAGGCTACCTTCCGGGTCAACGAGGATGTCGGCGATGTTCTGGACGTCCCGCACCTCCCATTCGCCGCGGCGCACCTCAAGGAGCGGATTATAGGCCGAGGATTTCGGATTGGTCGGATCGAAAAGCAGCACGCGGCCATGGCGCGCCCTGAATCCAGAAGTCAGCTGCCAGTTCTCGCCTTTGATGTCATGGACAATAGCAGAGCCGGGCCAGGTCAAAAGTGACGGCACCACCAGACCAACGCCCTTGCCGGATCTGGTCGGAGCGAAGCACAGCACATGCTCCGGCCCGTCATGTCGCAGATAGTCCTGATCGTAACGGCCCAGCACGACACCATCGGGATCGAGCAGCCCCGCCGCCTTGATCTCGGGCCGCTCCGCCCATCGCGCCGAGCCATAGGTTGCGACGTTCTTTGCTTCCCGTGCCCGCCAAACCGACATGCCGATCGCGACGGCGATGGCGATGAAGCCACCCGATGCCGCGATGAGGCCGCCCTTGGCGAATATCGTCGGTGCATAGGCTTCATAGAAATACCACCACCAGAAGATTGCCGGCGGATAGTAGATCGGCGTGCCGAAGAGCTCGAACCAGGGCGGGCCGAGCTGGGGCTGATAACCGAGGCTCCAGGCGACATATTGCGTCGCGCCCCAGGTGGTCGCGAGGATGATCAGGAAGACGATGGAAATCTGTCCCCAGAGGATCTTTGTGGCGGACATGGGCGGTGTTCCTTTCCGGGTACTGTCAGAGGCCGAGGCCGCGCTTACGACCGAACTCCCAATCGACCCCGCCATCGTCGCGGGCGACGCCGGAGACGTGGCGGCCAATCTGTTTGTCGAGAGAGAGCGACCAGGGCACGAGTTGGAAACCGAGGCCGTCATCGATCATGGCAAAACGGCCCGAGGCGAGCGCGAAGCGCTGGCGATAGCTGCCAGAGACATATTCCCCGCTGCCAGCGCGGTTGAACGGCAGACCGGTCTCGGCTGCAAGTTTCTCGCCGAGGGCATCGACCTCGCGCTGGCGCAGGGCGGTGAGAAGACGGCGGGCAAAGACGACCCGCCCGCCCTGCCGCTTGGCATAGCCCTCCCCGATCAGGGTCTCGGCGCGCTCATCCATGGCCTGACGGACCTCGGCGCCGAAGCCGCTGTCGGAAAGCGCAATCGGATCGCGGGCGATGGCCTGCCGGTCGAGCCAGGTCGCGCCCGAAGCCGACACTTGCGCGCCGAGATCGAGATCGGAACGAACCGCGAGCGCCACCCGGCGCGTGCCCTGCCCGTCTTCCCAGGCGCGCAGCTCGACGATGGAGCCCGGCGGGCTGTCTCCGGCGGCATCCAGATGCGAAAGCCTGATGTGGTGACTGCGCCCGTCCACGCCATCGACGACCGCATAGGCCGTGCCCTTCAACTCGTCATCAAGGCCGCGCTCAACCAGACGGCCGATGACGGGAACGTCGAGGCTTTCACCCGCAAGGACATAGCTGCCAGAGCCGCGCTCAATGCCGCGTTCGGTCAGGGCGCGGTGCATGCGCTTGATGATATCGCCGCGCTCACCCAACTCGCGCAGGACTGTCTCGGCCTCGGGTCTGATCACCCATTGCGCCGGGGCGAACTGATCGGCGAGTCCGAGGACTTCGAGGGTGCGAAGCCGGCCGACCTTCAGCGTCTGGAACTCGTCCTGTGGTCGGTCGGCATGGGGCGCGAGATCGACAACACCAGACTTGCCGGCATCGCGGACAAGCTGCCGGTCGATTTGTGTCCAGCGCTCGGCCTCGACCTGCCGTTCCAGATTGCGGTGAATCTCAATGTCGGTGCGCGGACCGAGTTCCTGTGTGACGAGATCCTGAGCGCGGGCGCGCATCCCTTCCTTGATGTAGTCCCGCGAGATCACCAGGTCCTGGCCATCATCCGTGCGGCCGCGCAGGATGATATGGGTATGGGGGTTGTCGGTGTTCCAGTGATCGACCGCGACCCAGTCGAGCCTGGTGCCCAGATCCTTTTCCATCTGCGCCATCAATTCGCGGGCATGCTCGCGCAGTTCGATCATCTCGACGGCATCCTCGGGCGAGACAATGAAGCGGAAATGGTGCCGGTCATCCTTGCAGCGTTCGGCGAACGCGCGGGCGTCCATGTCATCCCCCTCGGGGCCGAAGAGATGCGCCTTTTCCCCGTCACGGGTCACACCGTCACGGCCGAGATAGTTCAGATGCGCCGCGAGAGGTGCAGAGCGCGCCGTGTGACGCACCACGCGGGTTTTGATTACGACATTGCGCGACCGCCCGGTGAGCATGCGATTGGCCTGAATGCTGGCGCGTTGTCCCCGGCCAAAGTGCGAGCGGTTGCCGCCGGTCACCTTACCCGAACGCGAAACCCGCCCACCGGCCTTCTGCACCGCCGCCAATGCCTGGGCGATGAAGGGACGCGCCTGCTGTGCGCGGGTTGAGCGAATGCGCCCCGGGCGGATACGGAACTCGCTGTCATCGGCCATGGATCAAGCCTGCACCGTGTAAAACAGAAAATAAAAACAACAAGATAACGGCGAATCGCACAGTGCGCATCAGCGCTGCACGGTGCGAAACGCGCCAGAAATCCCTGCAAAAACAACCGCCTGACCGTCGCGCACCGTGCGCCTTTTTATCTCGCCATCCTTCGGTCGTGGTGCCCGCCGCGACCCTCTGCGCCCTCCATGACACGCCAGCACCCGAGATCATGCGATATGTGCCCAACTGGCTCATGGCTGAGGTCCATCGGTTGCGCGCGGCACGAAGAGCCCCTCCGGCTGCAAGGCGGTGAGGGCTTCCGATGCCGCCGGGACGAGCGAAGGGGAATCCTCCGGCGTGCGGTCGAGGGCGGTGGGATCGGAAGTGGAAGCGCCGATCTGCTGCGCCACGAAGATCGCGGCCTCGCGCCAGTCGCGCGGCGGTGCGACAGCCAATCCGCCATCGGGAAGCTCTTCACCGAGCAGGATCGGCGTCAGTACCGCGACATAGCTGCGGGTCTCGGCCGGAAGCGGGCGTGCGGTCGAGAGGTAGTCATCATAGCGCCCGGGGCCGGCATTATAGGCGGCAAGCATCGCCGCGACATTGCCGTAGCGATCCCACATCTCGCGCAGATAGGCCGTGCCCGCGAGGATATTGTCGCGCGCATCATAGGGATCGGTGCCGAGTCCATGACGGATGCGCAACTCCGCCCAGGTCTCGGGCATGACCTGCATCAGGCCCATCGCCCCGGCGGAGGAAAGCGCCTGTAGATCGCCCGCGCTTTCGACGCGCATCACCGCGATGATCCAGGCGGCCGGGATGCCGAACCTCTGCGCTGCCTCGGCGATAAGGGCACCGTGAGGATGCGAGACGGTGGCGGAATGCTGTGGATCGGTCTGCGCCAAACCCTGCTGTATCGCGGTGGTTGCCGTCAGCAGGCCGGAAAGAAGGAAGAGGAGGATGCGGCGGCTTGAGCCACATCTCCCGATCATCTGGCGGGAACAGGGCATGACAATAGTCACTCCTGCTCGTCGTGCTTCTTCGCGCGGGTCCAGCGCAGGTTCCAGTCGCGGCCTTCCTCATTCGACTGGAACAGCCGGGCGCGGATCGGCTGCGGGAACACCGGATCATCGAGCACGACAGAGATATACGGACCCGCGCTTTCGCCGGTGTGTTTCCAGCCCGCGCCGACCTCCGGCCCGTCCTCATCGCCGAGATGGATACGATAGGCGGGCGCCTTCTCGGAGTCGGGGTTGTCGGTCGGAACGAAGGTCAGCTCGACGTCGAGCAAGAGGGTGCGAACCTGCCCGGAGTAGCCGGAGGCGGTGCGGGTAAACTGGCCGATCTGTGCCATTGGAGGCTCCTTTCAAATGCGGTGGAGAAGATGCGGGACGGCGCAATCGCCCCGCTCTAGACGCGCCGTCACCGCATCGGCGCGCGCCAGACAAAGCGGCCATCGCCGTCTTCATCGGTGTAAAGCGGGGTGGCCCGACCGATCACCGCCGAGACGGGAAACGGGCCGAAGTAGCGACCGTCGAGGCTGTCGCCGACATCCGGGTTCATCAGGAAGACCTCGCCCCCGGCGATGATGCGGCAGCCCTGCCAGACCGGCAGGTCGCGGCCGGTTCTGTCGCGATCACGCGCCTCGCCGAGCGGAACACCGTCGACGGTGATGGCGCGGCCGTCGCGGCATAGCCGCTGTCCGGGCAGGCCGAGGACGCGCTTCAGAAGCGGCACGTCGCGGGCGACGTAGCCGCGCTCGACCATGAAGGAAGCAAGGGGTTCTGGCGGAAGGACCGCGACGAGATCGGAGAGGTCGATCCGCTCGGCGAGCGCGACAGTGTAGAAGCCGATCGGCACGCTGGCCGAAGCGTTCCAGATCAGCCGTGGCGCGGTCGGAGCGATTCCAGCGATGGCGATCCCGAGCACGGAGACCGCGGAGACCATGACATAGCGGATGCGGGTCATGGAGCGATCTCCCGCCGCCGCAGCCATGCGCGATGGCGCGCGACCGTATAGGGTCGCGGCGCTTCGCTTGCGCTCATCCAGTGGCCAACGTGCCGCCAGTGATCGGAATCGACCTCGGCCAGATCGATGCCGCCGGCCTCGATCCCATCGATGTGGCGAAGGACGGCTTCGACCTTTGGCCAGCCGTCGATCTTCAGGAGAATCTCGCCGCCGGGATGGACGCAGGGCAGCGTCTGGCAGGGTGCGCCCGGTGCCACCGCGCGCAGGATGTGGAGGCGCGACGTGATCGTCCCAAAGTCATTCGCCGCCCAGCGAACGAAGGCGAAGATCGTGCCAGGAAGGAAGAAGACATGGCGGCGATTGTTGTCGAGGATCTGCGAGCCGGCCTTCTGGCCGAACCTGATCCAGTATTCGGTCCGGCCTTCGATCCAGGTCAGCTCCACCCGGGTCAAATCGGCCATATGCGCGTCGATGGCGATCACGGGCGTTCCCCCGCTCCATCGGGAAACTCGCGCGCCAACAGGTCACGCAGCATCGCGGCGACAGTGATGCCGCGCCCGAACGCAGCGATCTTGATCCGCCCGCGCAGTTCAGGCGTGATGTCCACGGTGAGCCGGGCGGAGTAAAACGTCGCGACACCATCGCACTCGGGCCGCGCGTCGCCGGCCTTGATCCAGCCATCGGGATCGGCTGGGCGAGTCGCGAAACCACGCTTGTCAGACCCTCCGGTCATGACGATGCCCTCCCGATGTACAGGCGCAGGATCTCGGCGGCCAGTGCCGCGATCTCGCACGCCGCAGGCGACTGGTCATCGATTTCGCGGGCCAGCCTCCCGGTCTGCGCGGAATCGGTGAAGACGACGCGCTGGCCGATGGTGCTGGCGAGCAGCCGTGGATCCTGGTCCGCCAGCATCTCGGCCGTTTCACGGGCGATGACGGTGCGCGCCCCGCAGCGGTTGAGTACGAACCGGGCAGCGAGTTGGGGCCGGTAGATACGGGCCTCCGCCAGGAGGGCAAGCATTTCGGCCGAGGCCCAGCCGTCGAGGGGTGACGGCTGCACCGGGATCAGCACGAGATCTGCGGCGAGCAGCGCGGAGCGCATCAGGCCAGCAACACGCGGCGGGCCGTCGATGACGATATGATCTGCGTCACGGGCCAGATCAGGGGCTTCACGGTGCAGCGTGTCGCGCGCCAGGCCGACCGTAGCGAAGGCACGGGGATGGCCTTCCCTTACGCGTTGCTGCGACCAGTCGAGGGCAGAGCCTTGCGGATCGGCATCAATCAGGGTGACGCGCTGGCCATCCCGCGCGAGTTCACCAGCAAGGTGCAGCGCCAGGGTCGTCTTGCCAACGCCACCCTTCTGGTTGAGGAGCGCGATGATCATCGGTCCCCTCCCGGCAGATCGACGGGCAGAGGGGAAGTGTTGGGATCGTCAAACCGCAATTCATTGCCCGGATCGGCTGCCGGTTTGCGGGCCGATTCCGGCTGCAATGCGCCCTTCTTTGCAGAAATCCGGAGGCTTCTGGCGGTGTCGCGGATGAACTTTTCCACATCGCCCGCGCGCCCTTCAATGTTAGACTCTTTGTTAGACTCTAAGTTAAGGGCACGATTTTGCGTGTGGCCACGGTGGGTTAATCCCGGTTTCGGTTCCGCATAGCACGTGACCCCGGTTCCTGATGGCACGTCCCTCCGGGTTCCTGATGGCACGACGGCATTCACAGGTTTCCCACAAGACGGAGCGGGCTCGAAAGCCAGGAGAACGCGACCGCCGATCTCGACTTCCAGAAAGAGGGTGTATCCGGGCAGCGGCTGGCGACGGATGATGTCGCGCAGCTCGAAGGAAAAACGCTTGAACGGCGATAGGCTACCCGATTTCTGATGCAGATGCCGGAAGTCGAACCGCCATCCAGCTTTCTGGCGACCACCATGCTTGCGCACGATGCGGTAGAGCCAGCGTTCCAGGCCCCCGGTCAGGTCGAAATAGGCCGGGTCGATGGTCAACACGAGGGCGTCGTCCAGAACGGCCTGATAGAACCAGTCCGGCACGATCAACTCGATCCCGTCGGGGCGACCATCACGCCCGCTGCGCTCCTTCCATTCGTTGATCCAGGAAAAGCGATGACGCCTGCCTTCCACCAGCTGGCGGATCGTAGTGCTGACCGTGGTGGATTGCAGGCGGTCGAGTGCTGCTCTCAAGCGCTGGTAATCGCGCTTCGAGGTGCCGCGACCGATGAAGCGCAGGATTTCATAGGGGGTCGCGGCCATCAGCCGCGATGTCCGCAAGCCGGCATCGCGCGCCTCGACAATCTGACTCGCCGCCCAGATCAGGATATCGGCGTCCCAGATCGTGGCCATGCCATGATCGGGAACCGCTTCGACCCGGATGGTCACATTGCCAGCGGCAAAATCGATCGGCGCGATGCGTCGGGATTTGGCGAGGGAGAAGAACGGATAGGCCATGAGATCCTGTGCATCTCTGGGGGCGAAATCACCGGGCAGCGCCCTGAAGAGGTCGAGCTGCCCGCGCTCGGAAGGGGACCCGCGTCGCGCTGCCATGGAAATATGCGAAGGCTCAGCGGGCGAAGCTTCGGGCCTGGTGGCCGGGCAACTGCGGATGACGCTTGGCGGGCAGAGCCGAGCCGCGCGGATCCGAGGTGGAGGTCACCGCGCCGCGTTCGGTCCAGGCTTCCAGATCGTCGATGGCGTAGACGACGCGCCCGCCAAGTTTGCGATAGGCCGGGCCGGTCCCATAGGTGCGGTGCTTTTCAAGGGTCCGCGCAGAAAGGCTCAGGAACTTGGCGGCATCCTTGGTGCGCAGAAAGCGCGGCGGCAAAAGGATGGGATCTTGCGGCATGGGGCATACCTCCGTGGTGTTGGGGACGGTCGCTGCGGATCAGCGACGGGCAACGACCACGGTGGCGAACAAGACGCGGCGATATGCAGGGCGAAGTTGGAGGGTATCGAAATCGCCCACCGCCCGAGGCTGTAAACTGCGCTAGCGTGGGCGGCGATGACGCAGCAGCTTTCGATATCCGCCCGCAATCATAGAGCGGGCATCACGCAGCAACGCCTTGACGGTGTGGCGGGCCGAGGAGGCCTGCCATTCATCCCTGTCAAACGGACCGGAATGCAGGATGACCTGCGCGATTTCCTTTTGGGTGGCACCTGCGCGGTGACCGTCGAAGGCCCGCAGCATGCGCCGCAACCTTGCGCGCTGCTGCCGGGTCATTCGAGTGTCAGGAGGGATCGAGCGCCCGTGCAGGGCAGCGAGAAGCCGCTCCACTGCCTCGATCCGGTCAAAACCGTCGAGGCTGAGGGGAATGATCGCAACGGCAACCCTGTCGCCACCACTGGTGCCGTCCAGGATCTGGAGGGCCTGCCCGTTGCCGAGTGCGAAGCGGAACGCAACATCGATACTGTCTGGTGCGACGTCCCCACGCCTGATCGGCGGCGTGGTGCCAGGCGTGTCACCGAGCTCCACAAGGGTGTCGGCAAGCACGACGACACTGCTGTCTGCCTGCGGAAGCCAGAGCACCGGCGCTTCTGGAGGCGACAGCAGAGGATCAACCGGGAAATCGCAACCCCCACCGCTGCCGAATACGTTCGGTCAGCGGGTCGGGGTCTCCTCGCGCAGAGGCTACGGATTCAAAATCGGCATCGTACTCATCATTCCGACGCAACCATTCCCATGCCATATCGGATGCCGTCAGTGCATCCAGATGGTCGTAGTCAGCCGAAGAGCGCCATGTCGAGGCATCCGGAATCATCGCAACCTCCCGAGTGTTTTACTGGGAATTTCGGATGTTCAGCATTCCCGGGGAAGTTGAGCCAGGGAAGTCAGCTTCAGGTTGACAGGTGATGCGTGGCACGCATCACGGGTCAGGTCTTGCGCTGGCTCTCAGCGACCAGCTGGCGATAGCCCTCTTCCGTCATCCACCTTGCGCGCGCCAGGTGGGCATCATGAACCGAGCGACAGTGCACAGGGTCCTGTTCAGGATCCAGTCCGAACAGGACCTGCACAGCTTCACGCCAGTCAGCGCCATCGCGCTCTGCATCAAGCAGGCGCATATAAAGCTTCATGTGGTCCCGGTCATAGGCCGTGAGCCTGTCGCTGGCCGGTGGTTCGTCAAGAAACTCCTGAAGGACTTTCCCCATCACGTTCTCATCACCGCTGGTAACGCATTTGTTAACCACCTCCGTAGAGAGATAGCCATTCTTTTTGACGAGATCCGTCGTCGCCACGATGGTGACGCTACGGTCTTGTGCTGCGGCTTTCGTGAAGCAACAACACGCCCTCGCCCTTGTCGGTTGCCAGAAAAACGATCCCCGCTGCCTCGAGAGCCCGGCGCACCTCATCGCGCGTAGACTCGAACACCTCGAGTCCATTTTCGGATTCGAGGCGCTTGAGCGCGGTAAGTGATACTCTGGCCTTGTCAGCGAGCGTCTCCTGCGTCCAGCCCAAGAGCGCACGCGCGGCCCGTGATTGGCGAGCGGTGATCATACATGATCACCTCCCATCCGGACCTGCACACGCTCCAGAACTACGACTATAATAGTCGCTTTATGCTGTGGCGCAAATCAGAAACCATCTCGGAGGCATGGTATTTATGGATTCTCGGCTGGGCACACGGCAACTGATTCGGTTGCCGCGAACTGAGGCGCAGGCCCTGTATCCAGGAGCAGGATCGGCACAGCAGGCCAGAGTCGGGGGCGCATCGGCCTGCACCTCTCGCGCTGAGATATCCGCTGCGTCCGGCGCGAGCATGGGAAAACCCGGCGGCCTGCGCCGCCGGGTTCCGGGCTTCCCGCTCAGAACGGGATGTCATCGTCGTCGATGAACTTGCCGTCGTCGGTCTCGGTCTGTTTCGCCCGGCTCAGGAAATCGACCGTCTCGGCGATGATCTCGCAGCCGTAGCGGTCAACGCCTGCCGCATCGGTCCATTTCGTGTAGTGGATACGGCCGCGCACCAGAAGCTTCATGCCCTTTTCGCAATGCTCCTGGACCGTCTTGCCGAGGCCGTTGAAGCAGGTGATGCGGTGCCATTCGGTGTCCTGCACCCGATAGCCGTTCTCGTCGCGGACCACACGGCCTTCTGCGTAGCGGGGGCGCGAGGTGGCCAGGGTGAAGCGGGTGATGCCGGTGCCGCCCTGGGTGGTGATGGTTTCGGGGGCTTGGCCGATGTTGCCGGCGAGGATGACGATGTTCTGCATTATAAGTCTCCGTTGCTTCTCGGAGGGACCATCCCTCCGACGAGACCCGGCCAAGGCCGTCGGGAGCGACCCGCAACTGCCGCCCTCGCGGCTGCTTGCCCCCAAGGCCCGGAGTGGTGCGGGCAGGCGCGCCTCGCGCGCCAACACGGTCCGGAGCCGCGGGGGTTGCTGGTGGAAACCGAACGGACTTAGGGGATCAGTCAGGCGGAGGGAGTGGTGCGTTCGAGTGCTCTTCGGAGACACAGAGCAGAACTGGCATCCCATGCGGGTATCAGCATCGCTCCCCTGAAACTGGCACCAGAGAGGACAGGTCAATCAGCTCACTTCGCGGCCCCCCTGCCCTTCCCGCCGGAAGGCCTTTTGGTTCGGGACGAGGACACCCAGGCTATCGGATGCAGATACAGATCCGCTCAGCCATGCCTGCGCAGGCCGAGGCGCGGGCCAACATCATTGCAGAAAGGTGCCATGAAGATGGCGCGGCCTACTTGACGAAACAGCATGGACCGATTGGCCGATTTCGACCGCCGGCTGTACAGGGATCATGCCGACGCAGATTTCCCATAACGGGCGATGACGGCCAGGAACGGAGAACGACTGGCCCACGATGGGCATCGTGTCCCGTTACACTGAGGGTGCCCGGATCCCGGCGGCACAAGCCGGCGGGTTCTCCTGAGAGCGCCGTCCCCAGCCAAAGCCTCAGCGCGAAAACACCGACTCGCCGAGAGCATTCAGATGCACGATGGCCGAGATGCCGATGATGAGCCCGCCGATGCCACCGAGCAAATTGAGGACAAGGCCAGAATCTAAGGCGTTTTTCGTGATGCCATAGACCAGCGCATAGCCTGCGATGGTGGCGGGCACGGCGAAGAGAGCAAGGGCGATCAGCCGCAGCGCGGGATTCCGCGCAAAGCCGAGAACCATGATCACCGCTGCAACCGACAGCAACGCGGCACCGAGGGCAGCGAGGCCGGACATCAGGATACCCGCCCCTGCGCCCCAGGCAAATTGTACGGCAGAGATGGCGGCCATTACAGGCAGCGCATAGATCGCAAGATTCCAGGCGATCACACAGGCAGCAATGGTCAGCGCAATGGCGAGAATGATCAGTGTCATGGAGACCTCCAGCGAACGAATGTGGGAATCACGTCAGGCTGCCGGGAGCGAGGCTCGGCTGCGACTATGTTCATTCACCGGTTCTGCAAGGATGTCTTATCTGACCGTGAAACCGGCCTTCCGTCAAGTAAAGGCAGCTGGACCAGCCGCCTGTCGGCGGCGCTTTACGCGCCGCCGTCGAACTTCATGACCGGGATGCCGAGCTTACGAGCCTTGTCCGCCAGGTTTTCCTGAATCCCGGAGCCGGGGAAGACCATGACGCCGATCGGCAGGGTGTCGAGCATGGCGTCGTTGCGTTTGAAGGGCGCGGCCTTGGCGTGCTTCGTCCAGTCGGGCTTGAAGGCGACCTGCGGAACCTTCCGGTTGTCTGCCCAGCGGGAGGCGATCAGTTCGGCGCCCTTGGGTGAACCGCCGTGCAGCAACACCATGTCCGGGTGCTTGGCTTGGACCTGATCGAGCCGCGCCCAGATCAGACGATGGTCGTTGAAGTCCGCACCGCCAGTGACGGCGACCTTGGGGCCGGCGGGCAGCAGCACCTCGGCCTCGGCACGGCGTTTCGCGGCCAGGAAGTCGCGGCTGTCGATCATTGCCGAAGTGAGGTTGCGATGGTTGACCATCGAGCCGGACCGCGGCCGCCAGGCGCTGCCGGTGTGGTGCTCGAAGGCGTCAGCGGAGAGGTCACGAAGCAACTCCATTGTGTTCCGCCGTTCGATTAGAGTCTGCCCCTCCGCCGTGAGGCGTTCGAGTTCGACGCTTTTGACCTCACTGCCATCCTGTTCCCGCTGAAGGCGGCGCTGCGCCTGCTCGTTGTCGTCCAGATTGCGCTCCACCCTGTCGTTGGCGCGGTGGAAGAGGTTGACAGCCCCCCAGAGCAGATCTTCGAGATCGGGTTCAAGGCGGGTATCGGACAGCGTCGAGACGAGGGCATCGAAGATATCTGCGACGGCGGAGGCGACGATGTTGCCCTCGGGCAGCGGCCGGGGATCGGGTTCATCCTGGAAAGGGCGCCAGCCGTAGAGCTGGAGTTCGGTGAGGGCGTGATCGGTCTGGGAAGAGGTGTGGATCGGCTCGTCGCCTGCAGTGTGGGTTGCCTTCATCATCGGGAGCGTCCTTCGTCTGGAGACCGCGCCCATCGCGGCCTTCGCAGGCGTCGAAGCGCACGGGCAGGACGGGTTGGCAGCCCTCGCCCGCTCCGCGAGGGCCTTGATGGCCAAGGCCGACTATTTTGTCTTTCGCGATGCAAAGGCGGGGCTCGCCCCCGCCGGCGGAAAATAGTCGGCCGCCGCCATTGCCTGCCCGGCCCCGCTTGTGCGCCGATCGCCCTCTCAAGTAGGCCGTGGGTGCGGGACTCTCCGACGCAGGATGCAGCTGCCGATGGCGCGCGAAGGCAACCGGCGGGCGACAGAGCCACACCGCGCCTCCAAGATCGGACCCGCCCTCAGCCCATGAGGAAACGGCGCATGTCATCGGGATGAAGCTGATCTTTCAGGACCGCCCGTAGAGCATCGGCACCGTGCAGCCGCAGATCGTCGTTGAAATCACCCTCGACCGGCGTAAGCGATATCGCCTCGATTCCGAGGCTCGCTGCTCTGGCAATCAAGCTGTCTCTCGCACTGTCCCCGGCCGGGTCGCGATCCCGGATGACATAGAGCCGGCGCAGCGTTGCCGGGAACAGGGTGGCGGCGAGATGAGCGGCCGAAAGCGCTGCCAGCATCGGCATGTGGGGCAGAACCTGACGGGGCGACAGAACTGTTTCGATGCCCTCTCCGGCGGCGAGCACGTCACCGGCGGCACCGAAGCGGACGCCGTGGCCGAGAAGGTCGCCCATTGCTCGCCTCGGTGTTTCGACAGGTGCCTTGGCTGAACCGTCGAGGGCAAGCCAGGTGCGGTGCGCGCCGGTCTGTCGTCCGCTGAGATCGGTGACGGCAGCGACCATCGCCGGCCAGATCTCTGTGGGGGAATGCTCGTCAGGCCGGTAATAGCACCGGGAATGGTAGCGCAGTGCGGTGATGCCCTCGAGCGACGTGATCGCCCGCCCGCTAAGGTAGATCGCCGCAAGGGTGCTCGGGAGCGGCTTCGACATGGCGAAGAGCCGCCGAGACGCTTCAGGCGAACCGACCGCCATGCCCGGCACCCGGCCGGTGGGCATTCTGGTTTTTTCCGGCTCGGGATGCGGGAGCGAGAGGAAACGGTGCGCTTCCTCGGCCACATCCTTGAACTCGACGAGGCCAAGCGCCTCGCGGATTACATCCAGCAGATCGCCATGTTCAGCCGTGGCGCTGTCGGTCCATTTGCCTGCCGGGCCTTTGGCGCTGTCCTTCAGCCGGACATAGAGGGATCGGCCGGAGGTGTTCCGCACATCCCCGACCAGCCAGTAATTGCCTGCCCGCCGCCCGGCGGAGAGGTATTCGCGGCAGACCGCCTCGGCCTCGCGGCCGAGACGATGCGCCAGTTCCGATGCCTGGCGCGGTGCCATCATGCAGCCTCCCGCTCGCCGATGCGCTCGACCGGCCAGCGGTCGAATATCCGGGCGAGGACAGCCACGCCGGAGGCATCGGTGGGCACGAACATCTTGAGCTTCCACGAGATGATCTCGTGGAAGAGGCCATACGCCGTCAGCCGTTCGCGCATCGTGTCGGTGAAACCCGACAATTCGATGCGCAGCGCACCCATCACCCGGACCCGGCGAAGCTGGAGGCCCTCTTCAAGATCGAGGATTGTCCGCCCGTCCATCAGCGCCGTGTAGGCATCCTCCGGCGTCAGCAAGGTGGTGCCGGCCACGGTCACATGGGCGACCCAAGCTGGCGACACGCGGCGGCCGATGATCCTTTCACCCGTATCGGTCTGGAGACGATAGACACGGGTGGACTCGTTCGGCAGCCGTTTCCAGATCGGCAGCAAGAGGCCTGTGACCATGTGCAGGGCGGCATCCGTGAACTCCGGTACATCCGCCACCTCAGCATTCCAGGCCGAAGCGAAGTCCTCCCGGTCGGCCTCAACCCAATAAGTCTCGGGCATGGCCTTTACGGGTACATTCTGTGCCTCCATCGGCCGGATCAGCCGGACGCGGCGCTCGATCTCGCCGTCATCCAGCATAACGCTGGTGGTCGGCACCTGCACGGCGGCACGGCCCGACCGATCATTGACCATCAGGACTGCACGCGGATCGTCCAGATACGCCAGCGCATCGGCCAGTGTGTCCGGATGGTTGCGCCTGCGTTCGGTGATGGTCAGCAGGCGGGTTTCGGCGCCAGTGCGCGGGTGGGTGTAGATCGTCCGGCGGTCGGTGACGATGAAGCTCTCGGCCGTCAGTGTCTCCAGCCCGGCGTCATAGTTGCCGGACGCGATGGCGCCTTCGATCTTCGCCGTCAGGAGCTGCTCGAAGGCGGTAAACAGGATGCCCTGAAGCTCGATGGTCAGCGCCAGCATCCGGTTGAGGAAGGTCGTGATGCCGGGAAGTTCATCCTTGATCCCGTTCGAGTCCATCAGCTTCAATCCGGTCGCCGCCTCGAAGCGCTCGAGCGAGCATCCCTCGACCTTGCCGCGCACCAGCAACAGGTAAAGCTGGCGCAGCGCGTCGCGCGCATAGTGAGATTCCAGATTATCCTCGGGACGGAACAGGCCCTGGCCGCCGGTCTGGCGCTGGCCGCGGGTGATTGCCCCCAGCGTGTCGAGGCGGCGGGCAATGGTCGAAAGAAACCGCTTCTCAGCCTTCACATTGGTCGAGATCGGTCGGAACAGCGGCGGCTGCGCCTGATTGGTGCGGTGAGTGCGGCCAAGGCCCTGAATGGCCGTATCCGCTTTCCACCCGGCTTCGAGCAGGTAATGGACGCGCAGCCGGGTGTTCCGCGCCGACAGTTCGGCGTGATAGCTGCGCCCGGTGCCGCCGGCGTCGGAAAACACCAGGACACGCTTGCTATCATCCATGAACGCCTGCGTCTCGGCGAGGTTGGCGGAACCGGCACGGTTCTCGACGACAAGCCGGTCCATGGTGACGCCATTGCCCGGCTTGCGGATGATGCGGCGCGAGCGGCCCGTTACCTCAGCCACCGTATCCGTCCCGAAATGCTGGATCACCTGGTCCAGCGCACCGGGCACCGGCGGCAGGCTGGCGAGATGGGCGAGCAGTTCGTCACGCCGGGCGACGGCCTCGCGGCACTCAATCGGCTGACCGTCGCGCATGACCGGCCGCGACGACATATTGGCCTCGCTGTCCGTAAAGGGCTCGTAGAGCTGAACTGGAAAGGAATGGGCGAGGTAGTCCAGGACATACTCGCGCGGCGTGATGTCCACGCGCACGTCGTTCCATTCCTCAGTGGGCAGTTCCGCCAGCCGCCGTTCCATCAGCGCCTCGCCGGTCGAGACGATCTGGATGACGGAGGAACGGCCTGCTTCCAGATCGGCCGTGATCGAGCGGATCAGCGTCGGGGTTTTCATCGACGTCAGCAGGTGACCGAAGAACCGCTGCTTGGCCGATTCAAAGGCGCTGCGGGCTGCGGATTTGGCCTGACGGTTCAGAGTGCCGGTACTTCCGGTGATGTTTGCGGCCTCCATCGCCGCGTCCAGGTTGTTGTGGATGATGGCGAAGGCCCCGGCATAGGCATCGTAGATCCGGGTCTGCTCTGGGGTCAGCTCATGGTCGACCAACTCGTATTCGACGCCCTGGAACGACAGCGACCGGGCGGTGTAGAGGCCGAGCGCGCGAAGGTCACGGGCTAGGACTTCCATCGCTGCAACGCCGCCGCCCTCGATGGCCTCAACGAACTCGACCCGCGTGGCGAAGGGGAAATCCTCACCGCCCCAGAGGCCGAGCCGCTGGGCATAGGCTAGATTGTGAACCGTGGTGGCCCCCGTCGCCGAGACATAGACGATGCGAGCATCCGGCAGGGCATGCTGCAGACGAAGCCCTGCACGACCCTGCTGCGAAGCGGCGACATCCCCACGATCTCCCTTGCTGCCAGCAGCGTTCTGCATTGAATGCGCCTCGTCGAAAACCACCACCCCATCGAAGTCGGTGCCCAACCATTCGACGATCTGCTTGACCCTGGAAACCCTTTCTCCACGGTCGTCGGAGCGTAGCGTGGCATAGGTCGTAAATAGGATGCCCTCCGTCAGCGTGACCGGCTTGCCCTGTGGGAAACGCGACAGCGGCGTGACCAGCAGCCGTTCCATGCCGAGGGCCGACCAGTCCCGCTGGGCGTCTTCCAGCAGCTTGTCGGACTTGCTGATCCAGACGGCCTTGCGACGGCCCTGCATCCAGTTATCGAGGATGATGGCGGCGGATTCCCGGCCCTTGCCCACGCCGGTGCCGTCGCCAATGAAGAAACCTTGTCGGAACCGGACGGCATTCTTCGCGTCCTCCGGGGCGGCGCTGACAACATCGAACGTATCGTCCACCGTCCAGGCCCCAGCGAGATGATCAGCGTGGGCCTGTCCGGCATAGATTACCGTCTCAAGCTGCGCATCGGACAAGAGGCCGTGGATGGTCTTCGGCAGATGCGGCCGGTAGCTGGGCTTCGGTGGCGCCACGCTCGCCATCGCGGCCGACTGGACGAGCTGCGTCGGATGCGCCTGCGCGCCGGGAATACGGATGACCTGAAGCCCGTATTCCTCATAGATGGCGTCGGAGATATTGCCGTCCTCAGCGGGCAGCCAATCCACGGCTTCGTAGTCAAGCGGCGCGGCCTCCGGCTCGGCCAGCGGCGCGAGCCGGGTGGATTTCGACGCGCGGTTGACATGGCCGCGCACAGTGCGTGGCGCGGGACCGGCCGGAACCACGGCAGCATCGGCGGGCATCTCGACCGGCAGCCGGGCCGGAAGATCGGCAAGCCAGCACATCAGCGTAGCGGTGTCAGGCGCGACGCCCAGCGCTGCGGGAAAGACAGCGGGATCTTCTGCGGGCAGCTTATCGATGACGGTCAGCCGCGTCGGGATGGTCGCGCCATGTTTGGCATAGACCGAACCGTCGATGGCGGCGGAGAAGACGACGCGGCCGCGCTGCTGCAACCGAGTGAAGGCATCCCGCCAGGTGGCATTGTCGGAGGCGAAATTCGCGCCGGTAATCGTCACTAGCCGCCCGCCGGGCGCGAGACGCGCCAGCGCCGAAGCGACATGGCGATAGGCGGCATCGGCGACGCGGCCCTCGACATTGGCCAGCACCGAGAACGGCGGGTTCATCAGAACGACGCTGGGGATCTGGCCGGGATCGAGATGGTCGTCGATCTGCGCCGCGTCGAAGCGGGTGACGGGAAGCGCCGGAAAGAGGGAGGAGAGCAGCGCTGCGCGCGTCTCAGCCAATTCGTTCAGAACCAGCGTCCCACCGGCGATTTCGGCCAGAATGGCGAGCAACCCGGATCCCGCCGAGGGTTCCAGCACCCGGTCAGCGGGCGTGATGGCGGCGGCCGTGGTGGCGATCAGGCCGAGGGGGATTGGCGTCGAGAACTGCTGAAAGGTCTGGGCTTCCTCCGACCGGCGCGTATGCGTCGGCAGAAGCCCGGCGATCATCGTCAGCATCAGCAGGCTCTCGGCCGCAGAGCCGGATTTACGGAGAAGCGCCTTTCCGTATTTGCGCAGGAACAGGACGGTCGCGGCTTCGCAGGCATCATAGGCGGTTTTCCAGTCCCAGGCGCCGGTGGCGTCGGAGGCGCCGAAGGCCGCTTCCATCGCGCCGCGCAGCGTGGCGGCGTCGATGCGCTGGCCACGTTCGAGACGGGGCAGCAGCAACCCCGCCGCAGCGAAGATGGACGCAGCGGTATCGCGGTCGGAGGCAAGCGGAAGCGGCGCGGTGGCCCGAGCCGTCGCGGATGCGGAAATCATGTTCATGGGGAAGACCTCGGGAGAGCGTGACAGGATCGTGCCGCGCGGCGCTCTCTCTCGACCGCACCAGCTCAAACCCTTCCCGGCCTCCCTCTGCCTCTCAGGAGGAAGGCATGGACGACATGACAAAAGCGCCCCCGCAGGGGCGCTTGTCGGGATCAGCCGAAGCGGCGACCGGCCTCGGTGAAGGTGTATTCGTTGGCAGCGATGGTTTCGTCCACCGCCTCATCCGAGGACAGATAGTCGTATTCCCGCTCAAGCTGCCGGTAGAGCCAGCGGGCGAGATCGCGCAGCGCCTCGGTCACAACTTCCTCGGCATCCTCGGTCATGTCCTGCCAGGTCGGACTGTCGCGCTCGACCGAGATCGACATGCAGTATTCGTGATAATAATGGCCGCGATGGCTGGCATCGGCGCGAAGCTGGTAAAAGTTGCGGCGCTGGACGGACTGAAGCGCATCGGCGATGCCGTGCAGGGTCGTGTCCTGCGGTGCATATTCCCTGATCCGGCGCGGGGCTTCCTTGCGGTAGGAGTAGAAAGTCTCGAAGCAGGCGCCGTCTCCCTGGCTCCAGAACCCGCGAAACCAGATGCGGGGTTCATGGCGGGTGCCGCCGCCCATGAGGCGCACGGCACGAGTCTTGAGGCGCAACCCGAGGATTTCCGCGATCCGCTGGAAATCCTCATAGACCGCATCGTACCAGTCATAATCGAAGCCGCCTTCGCGATACCAAGCACGGGCCTTGTCCTTTGCGGCGTCCGAAAGTTCATCCAGTCGATAAACGGTGGTTTCGATGACTTTACTCATCGGGATCACCTCCTTCGAGAACCTGGGCGAACCAGCCGTCGGTATAGGTCCACGCAACCGTCTTGCCGGTGGCGAGATCGAGCACATGCGCCCCGCCTCCGAAACCGTCCAGCCGCGGTCGTGAACAGGTATTGGCGTATTGGAAACCCCACAATCCGGTCAGGCCGAACGCGGTGGCGCAGCGTTTGACGAACTGGATCACATGCTCAGGATCGCCAGTGGTATCGTCGCGTATCCAGAGTTGGGTGCCGCCATGTTCGGGCTGGATAGACAGCTGGAAGCCTTCCGAAGGCGGGTCTTCGGCAGCGTTTTCCGCAGACAGCGCGTTGTAGAGATCGAGCGCGCGGGCGGCATTTTCGGAGGTGCCCACATCGAGCAGGCATGAGAAATGGGTGAAATAGTTGACCATGTCAGGCTCCTGAAAAGAGAAAGCCCGGCGCGAGGCCGGCCCGGATGGACGGGGATGTGGTGGAAGATCAGGCAGCCTGCGGCAGCGCGAGCAACTCGGCCGCAACCTCGCGCCAGAAGGTATCGACCAGTCGGACCTCACACAGGCTGGCGCGATGGCGCAGTTCGCGTGCCGGTCCTTGATCGGGCATATTGAAAGCCATGCCGCGCAGGCGGCTGGCCTCCAGCACGACCCTGCGCGCCTCGGCATCGGAGGCGACCGGCTGTTGCCAGAGGATGACCCCGCCGCGGATTTCTCCGGCAAGGACCAGGCCGAGTTCCCGGTCCTGAATGACGACGAGACGCGGACGAAAGCGCAGCGTATCGCCCGAACCGGCGCGGATGTCGCAGCGCGACACGCGCAGGGTGGCAAGGCTCATGGCCTCTTCGGGGGACTGGCCTTCGCCAAGCGGGGTGGAATGGTCGAAACCACGGGCATCGACATCAAAGCTGGCGGTGCCAATGCAGGATATGCGCAGCGGGAGCTTTTGCGCGAGGTGGAGCCGAGGAAGCACCTCGGCTGCGAGGATCTGGCCAACCGGCCGGAAGCTGTCATGACGAGCAAGGGTCATCGGAATCACTCCATGACGGGCGCCGGGAGCCTCTCTCTCCGGCAACCAACCCGTCACGGCCGAAAGGCCCGCACTTTCACTCTCCCTTGCCGGGACATGACCCGGCGCAATCTCCGGCGATGGGCAACCATCGCAGATCGGAAGGCCCGGCCGCGTCTTGCGCGATCCGGGCCTTCGGCGGAGGCGCGTTTGCGCCTCAGGCGTATGGATCTACTTCCAGCTTCACCATATCCTCGTCGCCGTCGAACTCGGCGGCGGGACAAGCGGCATGGGTGCCATCCCCGGCTTGGAACACGACGATCTCGACCATCAGCGTGGCGGCGAGGCTGGCGGCGAAGGCGGTGGCATCTGCATAGGACATGGGTTCCGGCTCCTGTCTTGAGAAGCGGAGGACCACCCCCCGCGCGACAGGCGCCCGAAGTGTCTGACCGGATCTGCAATCACCCGAGGGCGTTCGGGCTTGTCTCGAATCCCCGAGGGCGGCACGCTCGCGTAAGCCGACCCCTCTGGGGTTGATTGAGTAGGAGACGGTCAGACCAAGGTTTGCGAATGGAAGCGGGGTGGTACTTTGCATCTGACAGGTGCCGGAGCCCCGTCGCAGATGCTTCCGTCCCGCCAGCCTCGTTGTCATACGGTGATCTGGATAGTGTTCCTTCAGGCCCCTCGGGGGGTGGAACCCATGCCGCTTGTCCCGCGATGAGAGGGGAAGGTGCCGGGGTGAAGCTGGAACTTGATCCGTCGCGGCCATTGCCGTGACCATGACGGCCTGCGCAAGATGCTCCCGGCTCTTCAGTCCCAGAGCCCATCGGCGATCTCGCGCGCGATCATGGCCCTGGCTGTCATCATCACATCGTCGCCGGATGTGTCGATGTGGCCATAGAACCGTGTCCGGCCGCCATCGGCGGTCCAGTCCGCATAACGGCAATATTCGCGGGCATCGACACGGAAGACCCGCATATCCTCGGCCCAATGGGGCTTCGGCTCCACAACGACGGTTATGCCATCGCGGCTTTCCTGCCAGGGCAGAGAACGCTCCGACGGCGGATTTTCGAGGTCATCGGCAAAGATTTCGTCGACGCTCAGCATAATGCACCTCCGCTGTCGCTGCGCAGAGTTGGCAGGGGCGGATCGGCGGAAGCGTGGTCGCCGGCGTCCAAGTCACAGAGCTGTATCGAGAAAAACTCGTCGCCACGGTCCAGCATTCGGTTGAAATACTCCTCTCCGATCTCCTCGTCCGGCGGGGGATCATCGTCCCAGGCGTTACTCCACCATTCCCTGGCGATGCCTGTGCGCCAGTTCAGAGCCCCATCCCTGTCGAGAAACACACGGACATCCGTGCCATGGGGATGATCATAGATGGCGACATGAACGATCTGCGCGATGTGCTGATCGCCCGGAGTCATGGTCTCGGACAGCATGGTCTTCTCTCCTGAAACAAAAATGGCCCGGCGAACTGCCGGGCCTTGAGGTAGAGCGTGAAAGAGAACGGGGCGGCTTTCACCGCCCCGTCGGGGTTCGTGTCATTCCGCCGCAATCATCCCGTTGGCCTCAGCTCCGGGGTCTTCGGCGGCTTCCTCCTCATCGTCACCGGCGAGGAAGGCCGGAAGCGCAGGGACGGCTTCGCTGTCCTGGGTGTCGGACGCGGCGGGCTCATCGCCATCCACCATGCGCAGCGGCTCGGGCAGCCAGCCGGTATCGGCCAGCAGGCGTTCGGCCTCCTTGGCCATGTCACCCTTCTTGAGATGCCCGATGAGATCGGCGGCCCGGTCTCCGGCCCCTTCGCGCACTGCTTCCAGGATACGCGGCTTGGTCACGCGTCCGAGATAATTGCCGAACGTCGGCCGCCAGCCCACCGCCACCATGTCGAGACCGGTCGAGCGCGCCAGCCGGTCGGCCTGCGACAGGCGGACGTCGAGGCCATGCGGGCTGACGCCCATGCCGCTATAGGGGTTGGGCTTTTCATAGAGCGCGTTCACGCCGAAGCTTACGCAATGGGCGAGCAGGTCCATGCGAGAGCCATCGTCCAGATCGACGAGCCAGTCCCAGAGCGCGGCATCATCGGCAGGGACATGATCGCCCCAGCGTTCATGCCGGTCCTGGATCGCCTTGGCCGAGGCGCTGTCGCGCAGGTCCTCGGCCTGAGCGGGAAGATGAACCTCGCGCACCTGCGCCTCGAGGCAGCCCTTGCTGGAATGCGGCATGAAGCAATCCGTGACCAGCCGATGCAGCAGCGCCGTCATGGCGACATGCGGATTGACCGCGACGGCATCGCGAAGCGCCAGAGTACGATGCGCCGTCAACTCGCTGACCAGCCGGTCGGGCAGCGGTTTGATGGTATCCGCCTCGTCTTCCTCCTCCGGCTCAGGGGACTGGCCGCCGAGCGTGATGATCGCACGATAGGCCGGAGCATCGGGATCGCGCGCGGTCGCGTCGGCCTCGACGCCATCCGCACCGTCCGGTTCAGCGACTGCCTCATCCTCGGGACGGACATAGCCGCGCTCGACCAGCAGGGAACCATCGGAGTCGATGCTGACGAAGACACCTGCCTTGCCGATCTGGTCCGGCTCGAAGGACATCGGTCGGCGATCGAACGCTTCCAGCGCCTGTTCGATCTCGCCCAAGCGGGCGTCGATCTCGTCAGGCAGTTCGTTCGTCTCGCCATATTCAGCTTCAAGACGGTCATGTTCGTCGCGCAATGCCTCGCGGGTCGCGCGTTCATCTTCGGTCAGATCGACCGTCGTGCCGACAGTCTGGCGCAGGCCATGGTCGTGACCATAGGGAAAGGTGATGGCGACCTCGATCCACTTCCAGCCTTCGGCGGCGATGGCTTCGGCCTCGGCCTTCAGCTTTTCTCCGACCAGCCGGTCGAGCAGCACCGGATCTTGCAGCCAGCCGCCATCGTCCTGCTGGAAGAGATCGCGCAGCACGCAACCGCCAGCCTCCTCATAGGCCGCAATACCGACAAAAACCGCCCGCTTGTCGGCGGCGCGGACCGTGGTTTCGGTCAGCAGGCGGCGGATGTAATAGGGTTCCTTCTGCCAGCCATCTTTGATCGCGTCCCAGACCTGTTCCTGCCGGGCGTGGTCATCCGAGACGGTGAAGGCCATCAGCTGTTCGAGCGTCATGCCGTCCTCAGCATAGACGTCGAGCAACACGGGCGAGACGGTGACCAGACGGAGACGCTGTTTGACCACCCTGGCATCCACGAAGAACGCGGCGGCGATGGCTTCCTCGGTCATGCCTTTTTCGCGCATGGCCTGGAAAGCGCGATACTGATCCAGCGGATGCAGCGGGGCACGCTCGATGTTTTCGGCGAGCGACACCTCGTCGATCAGCACTCCGGCGCTGGCCTCCGAGACGACGCAGGGGACTGGCGCAACCTTGGCGAGACGCTTCTGCTTGACCAGCAGTTCCAGCGCCCGGAAACGGCGGCCGCCGGCGGGCACCTCGAACATGCCGGTTTCCTTGCCCTCGGCATCCATCACCGGCCGGACATGCAGGGACTGGATCAGCCCACGCCGAGCGATGGACTCGGCCAGTTCTTCGACCGAGATCCCGGCCTTGACGCGCCGGACGTTGGACTGGCTGAGTACCAGCTTGTTGAAGGGAATGTCGCGCGAGGACGACAGGGTAATCTTCTGGGCGGCAGTAGCCATATTCTTCACTCCGCGACGGGCGCCGAGAGCCTCTCTCTCAACCTCAAACCCGTCACGAAGCGAAGCGCCGCCCTCCTCCTCTAAGAGAGCGACGCCAGCCGTGGAACCGGAACGCCGGAAATCAGTTCTTCCGGTTTTCTGTATCGGCGGATGTGCGGGTGAAGTTTGCACCTACGCGGTAAAGCAGACGCTCGGCCGCGCGGATGTTGCCGGTCTCGCGCGCGGCATCTGCCCAGACCGAGATGGGGAAATCCCCGGTGAACAGCAGGTCGCGCTCGATGCTCATGCCGAAGGGCAGACGTACCGAGGACAGTTCCTCAAGGCTCCAGGAACCCAACTCGGGATAGCCGAGATCGGCCAGGCCGAACATGACTTCGCCACCCTCATCCAACTCGGTGGCGAGCCACACCCCCGCGCCGAAGGGGTTGAAGAACTTCACGACCGGGATGTGATCCTGATCGCGCTGACGCCCATTGGCCAGCAGCCGGTCGCGTTGTGTGCCGGTAAGGAGGATCATGCCACGGCCCTCCGGTCGGTAGCCGCAGCATCCGGCGCGGTGCCCTCTGCGTCAGGCAGATATGACAGCAACCAGTCTGCCGCCTTGCTGGCCTGTGAGGCTGCGTGGACAATGGCACGATTGTCTTCGCGCAGCACTTCCAGCCAGGATCCGATGTAATCGGCATGACGCACCGTCGGTACGATCCCGAGCGAGGCGCAGCAGAAGGCCGCATTCATCTCGGCCACCAGTTCCTCGAAGGCGTATTTCTTCGTGCCAAAGCCGCCCGAGAAATCCCGCGCGAGCCGCGAGGCATGGCCTGTGGCGTGCCCCATCTCGTGCAGTGCCGTCCGGTGCCAATTGATCGGCTCGAAATAGGCCTGCGGAGGTGGCACCTGCACATAATCCAGCGACGGCATATAGAATGCGCGATCGCCGCCGGTGCGGAAATCGATGCCGGTGGCACGGATCAGCGCCTCGACCCTTGGCTCGATCAGCCCGGGTGGCGGCGGCGGGGCCTCAACGGCAATGTCCTCGGGCAACCCCTCGCATTGCGCGGCATTGAACACGGTGAACCTCTTCAGGAACGGGATGCGCCCCGGTTCATCGCCCATCTCCCGCGCCCGACGCTTCTCGTCCTCGGGCGTAAAACGGTCGGCATAGACAACGGTGGTGCCACGCTCGCCCTTCCTGACATTGCCGCCGAGCGACAGGGCCTGGCGGAAAGTGAGCCAGTGCTGGGTCGGATAGCCATGCTGGATGACTGCGCCCCAGAGGATCAGCACGTTGATCCCGGAATATTGGCGGGCCGTCGCCGCGTTCCGTGGCATGGCAAGGGGAGCCTTGGCCGCCGCCGTCCCCCAGGGCTGGACCCAAGGCAGTCGCCCTTGCTCCAGTTCGGCGATGATCTTACTGGTGATGTCGTCGTAAAGGCTGCTGCGCGCGCCGCCGTCAGCAGCACGATCCTGTCTGGCCATCGGGATGATCTCCACAACGGGCGCCAGAAACCTCTTCTCCAGCCATCAACCCGTCACGGAAAACCCGTCCGCACTCTCCCTCTCAGGGGGCGTTGCGGGGTCTCCCCGCTGAAGGGGGTGCGTCGGCAACGCAGTGCCGGCTAGGGGGAAGGCTTTCCCCCATTTCATCCACTGGCACCCCTGGCGAGCAAAACAATCAGACAAGGACAACACCTGCGGCATCACCAACGCCTGTGTGGTTGTAATCCACCAATGATATGCGTTTATCTGTCGGGCAGTTGCAGCTCCCACGATCCAGAGCATTGCGCACACCGTCAAGAACGCCCCGGATATGACCCGCCGAGTAATCAAAGAGGACAATATGGCCGATATCGATCTCAACGCCCTGTCACTCGCCGAGCTGAAGCAACTGGAAAAGAATGTTGCAAAGGCCATCACCAGCTTCGAAGACCGTCGCAAGGCGGAGGCGCGTGCCAAAGTCGAGGAACTGGCCCGCGAACTGGGCTTCAGCTTTGACGAATTGGCCGAAGCTGCTCCGACCCGCAAGCGTGCAGCGTCAGCGCCGAAGTATCGCCACCCCGAGAATGCCGAAATTACCTGGTCGGGCCGGGGCCGCAAACCGGCGTGGATTGCAGACGCGCTTGCTTCCGGGAAATCCCTCGAGGATTTCGCAATCTGATCGGGAGGCACCCGCCATGTACCAGCCGGTGAACACCGTCCGTCTGCATGTCTCCCTGGCCGACATTGATCCGCCGATCTGGCGGCGCCTTGTCGTGCCAACGGACTGGACGCTCGACAGGCTCCATCTGGTGCTTCAGGCAGCGTTCAGCTGGACCGACAGCCATCTGCATGAGTTCCGGATCGGCGGCTTGCGCTATGGCGACCTCGATCAGTTCGAGGATGGTTTCGGCGGGACGCGTGTCTTTGACTACACAGAGGTCAGGCTGGCGGATTTCACCGGACAGGATCTGACCTTCAGCTATCTCTACGATTTTGGCGATGACTGGACCCATGTGATCCGGATCGAGGAATGGCTGTCCTTCGATCCCCTGCCCCGTCATGCCGAGTGCATCGAAGGTGCCCGCGCCCGACCGCCCGAGGATGTCGGAGGCCCGTGGTCATACGCAGATTTCCTCGAGACGATCCTGGACCCGGAGCATGAAGACCACAAAGCCCATCTTCGCTGGGCAGGCGGACATTTCGATCCCGAGTGGTTTGACCGCGATCTGATCAACAAAGATCTGCGCAATACCTTCCGCACCAACGCCAGCAGACGTCTGCACCAGCCAAAGCCTAAAACTCTCAGCCGGTGAAACAACCGACACTTAGGGCGGAAAGCTGCCTGACGGTAGCGCGGCATTGCGGCCGCAGCAACTTGCAGGAGCAGGCGTTCAGGCAGGCCGCAGCAAGATCACGGCTGGTTCAGCCGAAGGACGGAAAGCCGCCTGACGACACTGCGGCTTGGCCGCCGCAGCAAGTCGTAGGAGCGGTCGTTCGGGCGAACTGCAACGAGATCACAGTCAATTCCGAAACATTGATGCTATTGTGCTTGATGCCACGCGCTAGTCCAAAATTCACTTGATATTTATGGACGAGATCAAACGCGTGATGAGATAAAGAGGATCAGCTGGAACTATATTAGAGCAGGATACATTGTGGACGGTTCATCAGCACCGCGAGATATTCATCTACTAACAATTGACGCCTTGCTTGCAGATCTGATTGGCGGGCGGGCTGTGGCTCTCGGCGGTGGTGAAGAACTCGCGATGGCTTCGGATGACGTGCGGGCGGTCCTCGACTGGTATCGGCAAAATCGTGGCAGATGGCAGGCAAATCTGTCGGCCGGAGATACCGAGGCGATCATAGACATGATCGGCACGCCCCCGCCGACGATCGAAGCATCGGTCGAGGGCGGTGGCAGCCGCGCCATCAAGACTTTGCGTCTGGTGAAGGTCGAGGCGCACCGCTTCGCGGGATTACACGCCTATGGCCGACCAAGCGCCCCGCCGGCATCTTTCGTATTTGAACCGGAAAAGCCCGTGACGCTGCTGGAGGGCGTGAACGGATCGGGCAAGACATCGATCGCCAATGCGATTGCCTGGTGCCTGACCGGCCACCTGATCCGGTCGCAGCGGCCGCCAGAAGAGGGGCCGCTAGATTTTGCATGTGAGGTTTTGCGTGACGATGGCGCGACCACGACGCACCCTATGTCGGCGATCACCCCGTTGCCGCCCAAATCGGCCGAGCTTCCCGCGGATGGCCAACCTATCCCCGCAGATAGCTGGGTCGAACTGACATTTTTGGATTCGACTGGCACCCCATTGCCACCGCTACGTCGTTCACAAATCCGCACGACTCGCGGCAAGATCAACGAAACGCCTCCTGATCTGGGTGCTACGGGAATCGATCCTATCGCATGGCGGATCGCCACAATCATGCCCGCATTGCTGCCGTTCCTTTCGGTCGGTTCGACATCGCAACTGGGCGAAGCGGTGGCACGACTGACTGGTCTGGCTGACCTCGTGGACCTCGCGCGGCACGCCGAAAAGATGGCCGGCCGTGTCGCTAAAACCGCGACTCCCGAGCTTGAAAAGCAGAGAGTGGAGATCGCGGGCCGCTATCAGCAAGCGGCCGAAGACCTCGCCGCGATCCTCACCGAAACACCGAGTATCGCATTTGAAGGAGATCGGCCGACGATAGATGCCGAAGGCGCACAAGAACGCATCGCTGAAATCGCGAAGCATTTCGTCGAACTCAAAGCCAAGGCATTGAGCGAAGCGCAAGAGGTGCTCGGTAAAGGGTTCGACGCGGAGAACAGGCAGGCCCGCGACGATCTTGAAGCCAGCATTCGCCCGGCAATCGAAGGGCTGAAGGTCATCGGCGATTTGCCGTCGATTACCCGCCTTACCGCGCTGAAGGTGGACGCTGCTGAGACCGCCAAGGTCGTTGAATTGCTGGCTCAGGTGGAGACTGAAGCCGCGACGCTATCGACGTTGGCTGCCGATCCCGGTCGGGCGCGTCGTGCGCAGCTCTATGCCAAGGTATCGGCTTGGATGCACGATCATGCCCATGTCGACGACGGTACTTGCCCCGTTTGCGTCGGTCAGCTTCACGGCGCGTGCGATCCGGTGACAGGGGTGCCCGTAACCGATCATCTCGTCGAGGCGGCACGCGACCGGGAGGTGATTGCGAGGACGATCGCCGAATGGTCGGCGCATTGGAGCGGTCGCCTCCTTCAGGAACTGCCGCCGGCGATAAGTGGCGAACTGCGCCGTGACCTGCCCACTTCTCCTGCCGCGCTGCTTAGGGCTGGTCTGGCTGACGATCTTTTTGCAACGGAACCGTTCCGCGGCACCTTGGCGACGTTACGCACTGATGCCGTTGCGTTGATCGACGCACGCCTTGCCGCGCTTCCAGAATTTCAGGAACCGGCGGGTCGATCGCTGCCCGCTGCTTTGCAAGCAGGCTCTGCCCGGCTGCAAGAGATGATCGTTCGCATCGTGCGTGTATTGGCTTTCGCTGAATGGCGGGATCAGAACAGGATCGCGCTGACAGCCTTTGTGCACGTGGTGCGACGCGGCGACGATGGGGATGCAGACGCAGATCGGGCGATTGGCAGGCGCTTGGCCTCGCTTCTTCGGATCGTGGAAGGGGTAGCCCCGCTCAGTTCAGCAAGTGAACAGGCGCGCCGAATGGAAGCCGCGCGCAAAGACTATAACGCCAAAAAAGACCGTATCGCGGCTTGCGCGCGAGCGGTCACGGCGCTCAACCTTCTCGTCCCGCTCGGTGGTTTGGCGCAGACGCAGGTCGACACGCTGCGCCGCAAACTCCACAATCGGTCTGAACACTGGCGCCGCGCGATCTATCGCAATGCCACGACCTTTGCGCCCGACCTAATCGGTACGGACATGAACGCGCGAGGTTTACTTGACCTCAAGGTCGGCCGCGAGGGTGTCACCGCGCCAGCGCAGCACATTTCCAACGCCTCCGCTCTGCGTGGTGCACTGTTCGGCTTCTTTCTCGCTTTCCGGGAGCATGTGCTTGCAACGCGTGGCGGGCTTTCGCTGCTCATTCTCGACGATCCGCAGGAGTTGCTCGATCACGACAACCGTCAGAGGCTGGCGCATGGGCTTGCCGCAGTTGCCGAGGCGGGCGCCCAACTGCTCATCACCACCCATGATCGTCGTTTCGCCCGCTCGGTCGTTGCGGAGAATCGTGCGGCCGATCGGGTCCAGCATCTATCTGTTCACGCGGTCAACAGCGTGCATCCGACTCTGAGCCTGTCGCCAACCATAGAGGAGGTCGACCGGCGTCGGCAGTCATTCCTCAACAATCCCGATTCAGCGGTCACGGCGCAGGAATATGCTTCAGATCTGCGCGTTTTCATTGAAGCACGTCTGGGCGATCTGTTCGATGATATGGCGGAGCCGGCCCATGCGACATCGACGCAGGCGCTCACCCTCTTCCCTCTGCTTGACCGACTGCGCGCGCTGATAGCCAATGGCAGCGGCGAGTTATTCTCCAATCCGGTGCTAAGGCGTTTCGTCGATGACCCTGGAATGATCGATGGAGCTGCGCCTCGGCGCATCCTGAACAAGGCTCATCACAGCGAACGGGCCTCCATCACGTATGTCGATGTTAAAGACGTTGAAGCGGCATTCGTTCGCCTGCGAACCGGGATCGAGAAGGTACACGAGCAGTTCCGGCTGCATCGCTGGCGTGAACCGCTCGCGTCTGCCGCTGCCTCGGAAACCACTGTCGTCTCGTTGCCGATGATGTTTCGGCCAACATTTTCTGTGCCGATCTGCCCAGACATTGCAGCTTTCTCTCGCTCGATCCCGTCGGGTGGCACTCAAGACATTGCTACCGAACAACTCAAAGGTGAATGGTTCGAGGGAAAGTCACTATTCTACGTTCGGGGCGAAACACTGGGCTTCGCTGTTCCCTCTGGAGCGGTCGCCATCGTGGAAGCGGAAGCCTATCCTGGCCGCGATCGAAATCTTGTGATCGCCCGGCATCAGGGTAACGTGCTGGCGCGGCGGCTACTCAAGGCGCCCGGCTCACTTGGTATTTCGCTGGCCGCACAAACACCCGATCCCAGAACTCCGCGTCCGACAGTGACCTATGAGGAGAGCAAAGTTCGGCTTTTCCGCATTGTCGGTGCCCTTTTCACCGAAATGGCCCCACCACCTGGCGGCGGCGAGGCGACAACAATCGACACTGCACCGGAACTCGGTCAGATCGAGGTCGCCTATCGTGTCCGCGAAGAAAGTGCCGTGCCCCTCGCGCTGCCCGGTCAAATCCTGCTGGGCGGTGCGGAACTGACCCCAAGTGAACTCGACGCTTGGGAAGGCAAACTCGTCGCAGTTACGCTCGACGATGGGACGAGCATCTTCAAGCGCGTCGGCGCGAGGCTTCCAGGCAGCCTTGCTGGCCTTCGTCAGTTCGAGACGATCGGCGGCCTTGGGTCATCCATCGTGGTCGCTATAGAGGCGCTTGATGCTCCTGCCAGACTGCCAGCGATAGTTTCTGCTCGCCGGATTTTGGGAGTGCTGTATGATACCCATTAGGTGGCTGAAGCATCCGTTTACGCTGAAAAGAGCGAATTTTCGGTTGCGGGTCGGCTGTAGATCGGTTGTGTTGGGCGTGGATATCCGCAGACCAGCATAACGCTTGAGAAATCGATTTAAGTGCGATGCACTAGAGCTTCGCCTCCGGGTAGTGGCCTTTAATTTCTTTATTGAAATAGCGACCAAGTGAGTCCGCCGACATGAGACGCTCGTACATTACGGCAGTCACGTTGAAGTACTGATAAACGCCGCCACTCTTGAATTGGACTTCGAGAGTTTCCAGCTCCGGGTCATATCCAACCTCGGCCAAATTGCTCGATGTTACGGGGTATCTATCCATAGTATTTCTCCACTTCTCTTTTGTGTCTATTCTGGCTTCCACTTTGGCTCCTGCGCGCGCCATGCTGCGACAAGATGATCATAGTCTTCAGGCCCTCGAGTGCGCTTCCAGCTGTCTGCGACAAGTGGATCTGCGCTGCTCGGCCGACGGTTTTCAGGTGGTAGGGTGACGCGGCAGCGCACTGGCAACTGCGCAGCTTCACCAGTTATTATGGCTTCCCCTGTTCTAAGAACTGAGAGGCTGTCGGCTATACCGCTCAAATTATCGGGCAAAGCGGCTTGTACTTTGCTCCGGTCGGTCGAATTGGTGAGGCGTAACGCAATAAAAGTGCCGCACTGCGAGAGAATGGTATCGTCAATTTCAGAAGGGCGTTGGCTGACAATCATTGCGCCGATACCGAACTTGCGCCCCTCTTTCGCGATTCTCTGAACCATCTCGCGCGCGGGATTATCGGCTTCTCGACCAAGATACCGGTGCGCCTCTTCCATGACCACAAGTTGTGGTCGACTTCTACCACCCTCGTTGCGCTCGCGACCCCAGAATAGTGCCTCATAGATAATCGACAGGATAGCACCGATTAAATCTAGAAGGACGGTGCTGGGGATGCCCGAAAGGTCTAGAACGGTTATTGCCTTCTCGTGGCCGATCCAGCTTTCGAGAAGGGCGGGAAGATCACTGGCTACATGGCCGGTCAGGTCCGGCTCCCATTCGCCGGGCTTTAGCAAGAACTCGAACTGACGATCGAGCATGCGTGATCTCATGCGATCAAGCTGTTTGCGGATGCCGAGCACACCGATGTTATTTTGGTATGGTGCCGAATTCGTCGTCGTGTGCGGCTGATAGGTTGGGGGGCGCAAAGTAGCCGCGTCTCCGGGGAGCACGATCGCTGGCTGCGTCTTTGCCTGATCGAGCCAAGTCTTGACCTCTGGATCGATCAATTCCAGCCAAAGGCTACTCAAGCTATAAGGAATCGGGGTGTCGACGGTCATCGAATTCGCGTCTACGCCAGGCAACTTGTCTGTCTGCGCTATTGTGCTTTTTGCGGCGAAGATCTTGTCGAGAATTGCGGTTGTCGCACGATCGTCCATCTTCCCGCATAGAAAGTTGAGGATTTCGGTTGGTCGAAGTGCCCAATACGGAATGGCCAGCTTCTTCTCTCCGTCTCCGGGCGTGATCCGGAAGACCTCAGCATTGTCCCTTAGCGCACTGGCATATTCGCCATGGATATCGAGAAGCAGAATGCGCGCGCTCGGAAATCCCATTTCGCCCGGCGCCGAGATCGACCGTAACAGGCTTGCGACAGTTGTGGATTTGCCCGATCCGGTTGAGCCAAGCACAGCGCTATGACGCGTGACTAGTTTGTCGAGATCTAGCCGAACCGGGATGCTCTCGGCGTTGGCAAGCCGCCCTACGACCACCTGACCCGCAAACTCCGCGCCATAGATCTTCGCCAGATCCTCCTCGGTGACGAGATGCACCTCATCGTTCACGTTGGGATATTGGCTGATGCCGCGCTCGAATGAAGCTTCGACAATCTCCCCGACAAGTTGAATGGTTAGCCATCTTTCTCCACGGTCGATCGCATCGGTCAGAGCCGCGGGTGTCGCACTTGCACCGACCTCAGATATGATTGCGTAGAGGTCATGATAACCCTGAGGAATCCGCACGAAGCTACCGACCTGACCGACCCGGTAGCTCCTTCCCCCAATGATCGCAATGCCCGAGGCCACGCCCTCGAACTGCCGAACACTTACGGTTGAGCCTGCGACAGAGCCTACGTGGCCGAGGAGGGTCGGAGCACTCATCATACTACCGGCGCACCAGTTGCTGTAGGCAGCGGTGCTACCGCTGGTGGTGTCGGCACAGTTTGTGTGGGAAACGCTTGAACCGACCGCGATGCCGCGAAGAATCTGGCAAAGGGCTCTATTGCTCCGAGCATGAAGCTGCCGTCTTTGTCGAGATAGGTCGACCTTATCGGCCCCCAGTCCTTGTTAGGTAGTTCAACTGGCGCCTTCCATGCACCGCGAATGCCATTAACCTTGGCCTGGTCTCGCGCATACACGCTGAAGTTTGGCAGGCGGCGAGCGAGATCGCACGCCGGCCCTTCTTCTTCTAGAGTTTTGAACTGGAAAGCAAAGACGCTGGAGGATGGATTCGCTGCGAGTGCCTCGTCCAGTCGGGCAGCAATATGTGCGTCCGCAAAGGAAAAGCCGATAGAGATCAGTAGTGTGTCGGGTGTGAGCAAGAACGCACGAAGACGATCAAGCAGCGCAGCATAAGGGGCCTTCTGAGTTTGATCGTATTTCAGATGTTCGGGGAAGACGAGGTGACTTGCCGAACTTTGGCCCGTTCGGATCACTTCCCCTTTCTCGCTCGCACGCCAGCCGAGCGAGCCATGAAGCTTCCAGAGCCGCGTCCATCGCGCGGGAAGATCGCTGCGCGACACCGATACGGGGTCAAAGAAAGGTTCGCGACCGCCCGTGAAGCCATCAAAGTACGGTGCTCGAACGGACTCAAACGCCTCTTCGAACAGCAGGTCGTAATTCGTCGTGAAAATTTCTACCGGATAGTCACGCATAGTGCCGGTGATCCAGTTCACGAGATCTGCATAGGCTGAACCGGTACCCGGCAATCGGACGTCCACTATCTTGCCGATCTCTGAACAGATTGCTTCGCCGAAAGTGGCGAAGCCGAGGCCATCGAGATTGTGAACTTTCGCCACGCCGATCACTTGGCTCAGAGAGCGAACCCGCGAAAGCATAGTCTCGATGTCGTGCTTGTCGAGTTCTGATTTCAGGCCATCAATCTGTTGCTGATAGGTTGGTCCAAGCGTTGTGAGAACCTTATCAGTAAGGCCCGCCACCGCTGGGATAAGCGGATAGGTACCATCAGGCTTGGCCATGCCAGCAGAAGCTCCGGCGCCAACCAACAGCCCGATCCGCTTGCGGCCCTGGGCAATAATCGTCCTCAGCGCCGCCATATACTGATCAGGATTGTGAACACTGACTGTCAATTTACGCTTCTCCAACGTTCGCTTCGACGTCCTTGCTTCGACCTATCAGTGCTACGTCCCACTCAAGGCCCTTCACGTTACCACTTCCTCGATCTTTTCCAACTCTAGCCTAGATTGCTCATCAGTGAGGCGCCATCGCTTGATGACGTAAAATACGAGTGCTTTTCTAGTTTCTAAGGTAATGCGTGTTCGGTCTTGAAAGCCGTACTCTAGCCGGACGACCCGCGCCTGTGCGTCCGAGAGATCTGAACGCGGACATATCCACATGCGCACGAAACTATGCCAGTCAGTGTCGAAAGGAAGGGGTGACACTCTATCCCGTGTTCCAACTGGGCCTTGGTTGGCCATTCTGATCGGAAGATAATCCCGGTAAGCCCCATGCTTATGGCTCCAGGCCCGAAGATGGATCGCCTCTCCATCGTAATGAAACCGAACCGGGCTGATCCATTGCGGCTCGGAAGCACCGCTGCTCATGGACGTATAGCTGATCTGGATGTCCCGCTCGCCTCTCATTGCGCGGTAGAGTTGAGCAATGACGGCGCAGTTCATCACCCGATTGGGCAGTGGGATGCTTGCGCCAAGGCAGTCTGTGCCCTCGCTGAGCAAGTCGAATACCTGTTCGGGGCCGGCATCGGACAGTGCCCTGTGGTCGCTCCCAGAAAAATAGGTCTTCTCCGTCGCGTCATACACCGGAGGTGTCTGCGTTAGCGACAGATAGGTGCGGAAGTCTACGGCCGCCTGCGCCATGGAGATGTCGAAGCGCTGCCTTAAGTCCCGACGATTTGCCTGACCTCTCCATGTAAGACATTGATCCAAGAACAGGATCCGTTCGCGCTGCGCATGTTTCAGAGATTCAAGGTTCATGCGAGGAAGACTACTTGACTCGTCGCCCCTCGTCCATACAGTAACAACACGTATAGAAACTGGATGCCATAGATGCGATTACTTCATACCGCTGATCTTCACCTAGGCCGCCAGTTCATGGGGCTCAGCCTTGAAGCGGACCACGAGTACGTTCTGGGCCAGATCGTTGATGCCTTGGTGGCGGAGCATGTGGATGTGCTGGTGATCGCTGGCGATGTGTTTGATCGCGCCTCGCCTCCCAATTCGGCGATCCGTCAGTTCAACCGTTTCCTGAAGCGCGTGGCAGAAGAGACTGCAGCCGCCGTCGTGATGATTTCTGGCAACCATGATTCCGGTGACCGGATCGAGGCGATGTCTGTCTTCTCGACTGCGTCGCGGGTGCTGGTGCGCGGGATTGCGACTGCGGCAGAGGTCCCATTGGTGCTAAGTGACGCGCATGGCGATGTCGCCTTCTCCGCGCTGTCCTTTTCCTATGAGTACGCAGCGCGTGAAGTGTTCGGGGATGAAGGCATAAGCACGCCTGCCGACGTTATCACGGCTCAGATCGCTGCAGCGAGAGCGTATGTGCCGAAGGGCGCGCGGTGGGTCGTGGTAGCCCACGCCTTCGTCGCAGGAGGGGCGGCTGGAGAAACTGAGCGCGCCCTGACCCGGGTCGGCGGTATTGAAACCGTTCCCGCCGAAGTCTTCGCCGGGGCGACCTATGCAGCGCTGGGGCATTTGCACAAGCCGCAAGAAGTGAGCGCGTCCCATATCCGGTACTCGGGATCTCCCCTCGCATTTGGTTTCGACGAGGCAGGCGCCGAAAAGTCCATGATCATTGTCGATCTGAACGCGGAGACCGTCGATATTCGCACCTTGCCGTTCCGACCGCTGCGGCAGGTGCGCTCGCTGACCGGGGCCTTTGCGGACCTTCTGGCGGGTACCCCCTCGGAGGATTTCATCCAGGCTATCCTGACCGATGCGAGCCCTTTGATCGATCCGATGAAGCGGCTGCGGGTTACCTATCCGAATGCCTGCCATCTGGCCTATGCCAAGCAAGCGCGAGCGCAGGAAGTCAAGACGCTTGGTACGGGGTCGGCAGTGGTCACACCTGTCGAAATGATCGGTGACTTTCTAAAGGTAGTGCGCGGTCGGGACGCGAGCGGTCCGGAAATGGCGATCCTCGCCGACAAGCTGCATGTGGCCGTGTCCGCGGAAGATCGAACATGAGACCTATCCGCCTTTCCCTCCAGGCCTTCGGTCCCTTCGCCGCGAAGGAGGTCGTCGATTTCCGGTTCGCGTTGGAGTCCGGTCTGTTTGGCGTCTACGGCCAGACCGGGGCAGGCAAATCGACCCTGTTCTCGGCTATTTCCTTCGCGTTGTTCGGGGAGCCGACAAAGGCCGAACAAGAGCCACGGTCGCTGCGCTCGGACCACGCCGCCGCGGATCTTCCCACCGAGGTCGAACTGGTCTTCGAGCTTGGCGCCAAGACCTATCTGATCCGCCGTCGTCCGGCGCAGGAACGTCCGAAGGCGCGTGGAGAAGGGATGACGGCAGATGCGGCCGAGGCCTCACTGTTCGATGTCACCGGGATCGCGCTTGATGCGTTGGGATCGGGGCAGTCAGGCCGGGTCATCGCCGAAAGGAAGGTCTCTGTCGTCGGGCAGGAGATCGAGAAGCTGCTGGGCTATGGCGCGGATCACTTTCGCCAGATCGTGCTTCTGCCCCAAGGCAAGTTCGAGACGTTCCTCGCGGCCAAGACCGATGCCCGCGTCGAGATCCTTCGAGAATTGTTCGACGTGAAGGTCTATCGCGACCTAGCCGCCCGTCTGAAGGAAGAGGCCGCTCAGGCTGAGCGCAACTTGCGGGAACAGCGCGCGCTTTACATCGTCCGTCTCCAGGAACGGGGCTTTGAAAGCATCGAGGCGCTGGAACTGGCGATGGAGGGCGCCGCGGCGCAGGTCGGTGAAAGGCAGCAAGCTCAGGGCATCGCGGATGCTGCGGCAGAAGCCGCTCGCCAGGCTTTGACCAAGGGCGAGCAGGTCGAAAAGGCCTTCGCCGCCGTCGATGCCGCACGCCAGGCGCTGGACAGTCTAGAGACGAAGACGGTTGAGATTGACGCTTTGGCGAAGCGGGTAGAGACGACCGGGAATGCCTTGCAGGCGCGCGATATTGAAACGGCATGGCAAGAGGCGGAGCGGGACCTGAGGGATGCGGCGAAGGCCGTGACCGGCACCGAGACGGATCTGGGAACCGCGATCCAGGCACGGCAGGACTCCGAGCGGGACTTGGCCGAGGCCAAGGCGGGTGATGGAAAGAGGCAGGCGGTTCAGGCGGATCTGACGCGGCTGGAGGAGATCGAGCAGAGAGTCGGGCAGGCCGCGCTGCTGAAAGCCTTGTTTGAAGATGCCGCGAAGGAGGAGGGCAGGGCGAAACGCGCGCTGGCCGAGACCGAAAGGGCGCACGAGACGCTCCAGTCGCGACGCGACGCGACCGATACGGGGCTTGAACAGGCGCGCAAGACCGAGGCGTCCCGCGGCAAGCTGACCAGCGACTTGGCCGAGGTGGACCGGGAGCTGAGTAAATCCGGGGCGCTTACCAGGGCAGAACAGGCGGTCTCAGAGGCCGAAGAAAACGTTGAGGCCGCATCGGATGCGCTGGCGGCGAAGACGAAAACGGCCGAAGCTGCCGAGTTGGCGCTGACCGAGGCCGAGGCACGCCTTACACGCACCCAGGCGATCATCCTGGCGGAGAAACTGACCGAGGGTGCCCCATGTCCCGTCTGCGGATCCCCCGACCATCCCGCGCCGGCCGAAGGCACGCCAGAGCAGTCCGGCCTGACCGAGGTGTTCCGGCAGGCGCAGGCGGACGCGAGGGCTGAATCGGAGGCCCATATCCGGGCCGAAAGCGCGTTGGGCCATTGCCTGACGCGGCTTGACGAAAGGAAACGAGCTCTGTCCGAACAGGACCGGCCAGCGCGCTCAGTCGCCAGTCTCGAGACCGACAAGTTGCGGCTGGAGGGGGAGCTTGCTGCGATTGGGGATACCGTCGACATTGACGCGATGGCAGAACGGCTTGACCGGCTGAAGCAGGATCTGAGGGATGCCGAAGCTGCCGCGGCCACGGCGCGGACCAGAGCAGGCAGGGCTGAGACAGCCTCGGCCACGGCAAGAGCAAAGCACGAAGCGGTGGTCGGGTCCTTGCCCGAGGAGTTGAGATCGCCCGAGGCGGTCGCGGCCCGGCGTGATCTTCTGCTCAGCACCCGGAAGCAGCTGTCCGAAGCGCTTGACCGGGCGGAACAGGGTGACCGAAAGGCGAGCGAGGTGCTGACCAGGACGCAGGAGCAGCTTGAGGCCGCAAGGCGCGCAAGCGAAACGCAGCTGCGGCGCGCGGAAAAGGCGCGCAATGACTTCACCGCCCGACTGGAAGAGGTTGGGCTGGATGAAGCGACATACGCGGCCTGTAAGGTGCATTTCCCGACGCTCGTCGAGGACCGAGAGACCGTACGCGCCCATCGCGAAAAGCTAATTGCGGCGCAGACGACCTGGCAGGATGCCGCGGTCGCCTGTGCGGAGCGTGAGCGGCCAGACCTCGCCCCGCTCGAGCAAACACAGGAAAGTACTGCGCATGCAGTAAAGGCGGCCAACATCGCCTTGGCCGAGGCGCAAACGGACGTCGACGCATTGATGCATTTCAAGCGGTCATTGGCCGAGGCGCTTGCCAGAACCGAAGAACTCGAGGCCAAAACAGGGCCGCTCCGGGGTCTGGCCGATCTAGCCAACGGCAAGAACGAGCTCAGCATGACGCTCGAAACTTTTGCCATCGCGGCCATGTTCGATCAGGTGCTTGAGGCGGCGAACCTGCGGCTCGACCTCATGATGCGCGGACGCTATCGGCTCGAGCGCGGGGTCGAGGCATCCGGCGGACGCGGCAAGCGCGGGCTGGAGATCGAGGTCTTCGACGTCAATACCGGCAAGGCACGCCCGACTGCAACCTTGTCGGGCGGCGAGACCTTCATCTCCGCACTGGCCCTGGCGCTAGGGCTCGCCGATGTGGTCGAGAGCCTGTCCGGCAAGATACGGATGGACACGATCTTCATCGATGAAGGCTTCGGCAGCCTCGACACCGAAAACGGTGCGGGCACGCTCGACCAGGTCCTTCAGGTTCTTGCGGCATTGACCAAAGGCAGCCGGGCAGTGGGACTGATCTCGCACGTAGGACTGGTGCAGGAGGCCATCCCGCAAGGTTTCTACGTTCGGTCGACTCCGGGCGGCAGTAAGGTCGAGGAGCGGAGGGGGCTGTCGTGACGGACCGTTGGTACTACCGCAAGGCCCACACCCGCCGACTGTGGACAGGGCTGACAGTCTCTGTCCGCGGCAATTGGGTTCTCCGGAGCGAAAAAACAAGCAGTAAGAGCCCGACGTTCAAGCGCGTGTGCCCAATATGCGGTGCGCCGATCGTGAGCATTGGTATGCCGAAAGGTGGCTGGGTACATTTCGAGGGGGGTAAAGGTCTGACACGCATAAAACACCCATGCTTGCATCTCGGCGAAGGGCTGAGCAGTCGGCGGGATGCGACTACGCCAGATCTATTTGAAACACGCCGATAGTGCTAAACTTCTTCCTCACGAAGCTTGCGAATAACTTAGTCCGACACCAAATATAGACGAGCAACACAAAAAAATACCACATGGAGGTAAGAATGGCGACCAATCGTAAAAGCACTTCAAATGGCGTTGCATCGCTTGCGGCGGACACTCTATTCAAGCCAGGTTCCTCGCATATTGCCCGTAAACTTGCGGGCTCGGCGTTGTCGCAGTCCAATACAAATAGACAAACGGGTGCAAAGATGGAGGATCTTGCTTCTAAAGTCCTTCGCAGTGATCGTTACTCTGAGAGAACCAAAACGCTTGCTGGTTCGGTCTTGTCCCAGTCGAACAAGAAACGCTGAGATTGAACAGTGAAGGGTTAGACTTGGCTGGCAGTGGATCTGATACTATCGCTGATCAATACTGCCGGCCTGCGACCGCCTCACACATTATAGAAATTCAATCATCAACTCAAGTATCCGGTAAGTGCCAGCCGTCTAACAAACGCTCAGCCGCAGATCGCATGAGCCACAGCTTTGGTGATCCCGATGCGCTTGCCCTGCCGCAGCGCCGTCAGACCGCTTTGCGCCCGTTGGGAACAATACTGGTTGAGTGTTTGCTGCGGAGCAAAACGAACGACAGCTTCCGGGTATGCGGCAGTGCAGCATATGTCGAGATCGATCGGCGGCTTTGGGCCGAACTTTGCGAGCGTCGCTCAGATCACCTGCGCGAGGATGGGCTTGCATGATGCACGGCATCCGCGTTAGCCTTTGATCAGGATCTGGCTGGAACGTCTTGCTGTGCGAGCAGATGTTCATATCCCCTGTGAGCCGCACATTCGCACAGCGTCGCGCCATTATTTGCGCTACGCCATGCTGCTCAGGACTACGCCAATGCCCTATTCTGTACGCTGCCAACATCCGAACGCCGCCATGCGCTTCTCTGTAACGCTTTGGAATTGCTTCGTAGAGTTCGTGCATCCCCAAAGGTCACGGCACGACGATGGCACGGCAACCGAACACCATTCACAAGGCGGAAGCGCAGAGCGGCAAACCCGAGCTGACGCTGATGACCGCGTCGGATGGCCGCGATCCTCGGCTGGTCGCTCTGGTCCGCCTTCTCGCTCGCCGGGCCGCGCGCGGCCTCTACGAGCAACAGCTGAAGGATCACCGGCCGCCGCACCCTTGAACACTCTGGAGGCCTGACCATGCGCGTTGCCATCTACGCCCGCTATTCCTCGGACAATCAACGCGAGGCCTCAATTGCCGATCAGTTCCGGATGTGCCGCCTTCGCGCCGAGAAGGAAGGCTGGACCATCGTCGAGGAATATTCCGACCACGCGATCTCCGGCTCGTCTCTCCTTCGTCCCGGTATCCAGGCGCTGATCACGGATGCGACGCGCGGGCGCTTCGACCTGATCCTCGCCGAGGCATTGGACCGGATCTCACGTGACCAGGAGGATATCGCTGGCGTCTACAAGCGCATGACCTATGCCGATGTGAAGATGTTCACCCTGTCCGAGGGACAGATCTCCCAACTGCATGTCGGCCTCAAGGGCACCATGAACGCGCTGTTCCTGAAGGACCTCGCCGACAAGACCCGGCGCGGGCAACGTGGCCGGGTCGAGGCCGGCAAATCCGGCGGCGGCAATTCCTATGGATATGACGTGGTGAAGAAGCTCGACGGCAATGGTGAGCCGATCCGGGGGGACCGCACCGTCAATCCGGTACAGGCTGAAGTCATCCGCCGGATCTTCCGCGACTACACCGCAGGCAAGTCTGCCAAGCGCATCGCCGTCGAGCTGAACCAGGACGGCATCGAGGCCCCTTCGGGCGGAGACTGGGGTTTCAGCACCATCAACGGCAACCAGAAGCGCGGCAATGGCATCCTGAACAACGAGATGTATATCGGCAAGCTGGTGTGGAACCGGCAGCGGTTCATCAAGGATCCCGATACCGGCAAACGGCAGGCGCGTCCCAATCCGGAATCCGAATGGGTGATCCAGGACGCGCCCGAACTCCGGATCATCGAGGACGACCTGTGGAGCGCTGTGAAAGGCCGGCAGAAGACCGTCAAGCACGCCACCCTGGATGAGGGTGATCGGAGCGAGAACCACTTCCGCGACCGGAGACGGCCGAAGTACCTGCTGTCCGGCCTGACCAAATGCGGCTGTTGCGGCGGCGGCTACTCGATGATCTCCGCGCATCTGGTGGGCTGCTCGACCAGACGCAACAAGGGCACCTGCGACAATGACATGAACATCCGGCGGGATGCCTTGGAAGAGCGGGTCCTGAACGCCCTGCGCCACAACCTGATGAAGCCGGAGCTGTTTCAGGAGTTCTGTGACGAGTTCACCCGCGAGATGAACAAGCTGCGGATGGAAGGTCGGGCGTCAATCGACGCGGCAGAGGCCGAGATCAGGAAGATCGACAGGGAACTCGATAAGTTGATGAAGCTCATCATGGCCTCCGGCAGTGACGATGCGCCCACGCGGATGATGAAGCAAATGAAGGATCTGGAGGACCGGCAAAAGCAGCTGCAAGCACAAGTCGTCGAAGCGGATGAGCCCCCTCCCCTGCTTCACCCGAACATGGCCCATCACTACCGCGAGCAGGTCGAAGAGCTCTACGCGGCCTTGCAGGAGGATTCCGAGGCACGGCGCATGGGTGCCGCTGACGTTCTGCGCTCTCTGGTGCAGGAGATAGTCCTGACGCCAGACGCGGTGAGCGGAGAGCTGCAGATCGAGGTGCGGGGTGATCTCGCGGGCATTCTGACGATTGCGCTGGAACGCAAAAAGCCCGCCGAAGTGGCGGGCGGTGCGCAAGTTGAGATGGTTGCGGGGACCTGCTCAAATCAGAAGTTGCGGACACAAAAAAGCCGCCCGGATGGGGCGGCTGGTGTGCGCGACGGTGCATCGCAATTTGAGATGGTTGCGGGGGCAGGATTTGAACCTGCGGCCTTCAGGTTATGAGCCTGACGAGCTACCGGGCTGCTCCACCCCGCGACTTGGCGCTTTGTTTTGCGCGGATTTGATATCGTTCGGAGATCTGGCTT
>NZ_JAESVN010000008.1 GCF_016765775.1 Szabonella alba
CCCACACACTGCCCATGGCGGACAGCCGCCCGCCGTGGTCTACTTCAATCACATTGAAACCGATCAGCAGGTGCAGGCAGTAGCTTAACTCAGCCGGGAATCTGTCCAAGGATCGGGGAGTAGCTCAATCCACAGGAGAAGCAGCGCTCGCGCCCACCTCGCCGCGTGCTGCTTGAGTGACTGCTTTTCGGTTTCGCTGGAGCTACCGTGCCTCGCTGCCGTCAGGCTTCTTCCCGCCCTTTATGAAGTCAATGTCTCAGTACCTCGGACTAGGATGGACAGGCTATGCCATCTTTATGCTAAGGCTTAGCACTTGTGCAGCGAGCTACGGGAAGCACCACTAAACGGGGATGCTTTGACAAGGTTGAAGCCCACCGGGTTCACCATGGATAATGCAGCAGATATGGTTGCGGCTTGCGCTTGCATAGCGCTGACAATAGCCCTTGAGCTATGATGGACGCTTATCGTCCACGGGCTATATTGACAAAATATCGCCGAAGGACTATTAGCGCCTCATGATAATCGCGCCTGCATATCCCATCAGAAGCCTTCGGCAAGCCGGGTCCGTCCTGCGCGCCAGGCGTGCTTCGCGCAGGATCAGCCAGAAGCAATTGGGGCAGATGACAGGAACGGCACAATCTACCATCTCGGACATCGAGAATGGCGTGGTGTCGGTCAGCCTCGATGTCTATCTGCGCCTCCTGGAAGCTTTGGATGCAGAGCTGTCAGCGACCGATCGACTGGTCGACCGGGACATGACCTGAGATGGCGCGTAGTGCCCGCGCTGCTCGCGGTACACGCCAGAACAAGACCGCAGTCTGGTACGAGAGATCCAGAGTAGGCACGCTGGCGCGTGCGACCGATGGAGCGATCAGCTTCACCTATGATCCTGCATGGCTCGTGTCCGAGACAGCCTTTCCTGTGGCCAGCGCCTTGCCGCTGTTGAAGGCCAGGTGGCAAGGCCATCCCGTGGTCGCGGCCTTCGACAACCTTCTGCCCGACGCGGAGGGTGAACTGCGCGAAAAGATCGCCGCGCGCGTTGGTGCGCAGGGCAAGGATGTATTCTCGCTTCTGTCGGTGTTGGGGCGCGATTGCGTCGGTGCGCTTCAATTTCTGCCGATGGATGAAGCCCCTGCCGAGCAGGACATGCAGTATCGGATCATCTCGGAAGAAGAGATGGTCGCCGATCTAAAAAATCTCGCGGCTGCCCCCCTCGCACAAAGTGACGATGAGGATTTCAGGATTTCCATCGCAGGCGCGCAGGAAAAGACTGCCTATCTGCATGTGAATGGTCAGTGGGCAAAGCCGCGCGGCATCACGCCCACCAGCCATATCTTTAAGACACCCATGGGCATCCTGCCCGGCCCGGACCAGATCGACTTAAGCGACAGTGTCGAAAACGAACTGTTCTGCATGACCCTTGCACGGGAAATCGGGTTGCCCGCCGCGCATGTCGAGAAGATCGTCCTTCCCGGGCAAGTAGTACTGTCAGTCGAACGGTTCGATCGGGTTTGGCAGGGTGAGACGCTAAAACGTTTGCCACAGGAGGATATTTGCCAGTCGTTGGGTTACCCCTCAGCTATGAAGTACCAAAAGGTGGGCGGCCCCGGCATCGCGCAGATCATGGAGCTTTTGCGGGAATCTGATACACCGATTGAGGATCGGGAGACCTTCTTCCAAGCGCAGATTTTCTACTTCCTGATCGGCGCGTCGGATGGCCACGCTAAGAATTTTAGTCTGCGTCTGGGACGGCAGGGCCGCTTCAGCCTGGCACCCCTGTATGACATCCTGAGCGTCGCTCCAGTCGTTCGCGCCGGGCGCTTGCAGCGCAAGCGTTACCGGCTCGCCATGTCGGTCGATGGCCATTACGGCGTCGACGAGATCGTGCCCCGTCACTTCGAGTCCGAAGGGCGCGCTGCAGGTCTTCCCAAAGGCCGCGCATTGGAGTTGCTGCAGGACATGACCGATCGGCTGGGTCCGGCGCTGGAGTGCGCGATGGTGGCAGTCGGCGCTCAGGTGCCCCAAAGCGTCAGTGACCCGATAGCAGATGACGCGATGCAGCGGGCGGCACAGGTCAAGGAACTGCTTTAGGGATCCGGCCCCTTGGTTGCCAAACCTGCTAGCGCCTTGTCGACCTCTCGCGTCATCGCAGCTTGTTTTGCCTCCCAGAGGGTGCGGAAGTCTTCGACGAAATCGACAAAGAACCCCGCGAAGGTGCGGATAGTGGTCATGTCTTCGACGGTGAAAGGGATGGGGCGGCCGCGCAGCTTGGCCTCGTTCAGTTTGCGGGCCACTTGGTTGATTGCGGTGCCGTGTGTCTTAATCTCTGCGCCCCAGTCTTGAATCTGGTCGATCACGCTCTGATCGGCCGGACGCAGCAGGACATCCGCAGCACCCATCAGACTACGCAGCGCGGCTGGGTAGTCCGTGATGCCCCGCTTCACCATCCCGTCCTTGAAGCCCGCCAGTTCGCGTCTACTGACGCGTAGGCTGATCGTTCGGGTGAGCGCCGGGTGCGCGCCTTGGGCCTTGTTCAACGTGTTGTAGACCGTCCGGCGCGAGACCCCGAATTGGCGGGCAAGTGCCTTGACGGACGTGCCTTCGGCGCGGGCTTCGATGATCTGGCGGCGTTCGTCGATGGTCAGTTTGCGATGTTGGCGCATGTGAAGTTTACGTTCCTATTTCTTGCCAACTTCATCCAAGCCTCCCGCCTCCCAGCGTCAGCGGAGGCGGATCAGAGGCTTGGATTCAATTTCAGTGATTTTGCGAGGTGAGGCGGGATGCAGCGGGCACTGCGCGGAAGACGCGATGCGCCAAGCGAAAAGCACTGAACGCGGCGCAAAGGACGCAATGCGGTGGGCGCGGTGCAGAAGACACGGGGCGCGATGCACGGTCCAGAAAGCGCAATGCACAGGACGCGGTGCGCGATGCGCCCTGCAAAGAACGCGCCTCTCATGCCGCCAGCCCCGCCGCGCGCAGCTGGCCATCGGTCACCAACCCCGCCGTCACCAGCGCCGTTACCTGCGGGGCGGTGATGTGTTTGCACATCGGGCTGCGGTCGCGGACCCAAGCGGCCAGCCGGACGTGGTGGTCGGCTGTGAGGGCGGTCTGCGCCTGCCGTTTCTCGGCCAACGCATCGAGGAAGCGCTGCCACCGCCGGTCGGCAAACCAGTTATCCGCGAAACAGACCTTCGACCTCGTGAAACCCTCGCTCTCGGTCGCATAGGCCTGCACAGCGCGCAGCAGGTCGTCGGGATCAACGCCCTCCTTCACGGCCTCCTCGATCCGGACCAGACACGCCGCCTTGCCGCGCTGGCGGTCCTTCGGGTAGGCGCCCAAGATCTTCTCGAACCTTTCATCCTCCACCGCCGCCGCCTCCGCGCGCTTGCGCGTAGGTGGTTTATGGATGGTTTCAGGGTGGTTTGGGGTCCACCCTGGACCCCGTACGCCGTCCACGGTGGCCCCCGTACCGGGTTCAGTCTGGACGGGGTCCACTGTGGACCCCGTCCCCTCATCGGGTTCGGTCATCGATTCCAGCGCCATCACGCGCGCCAGCACGATCCGGTAGATGACTGTGAAACCATTCTTGCAGGGGCGGCGCCCGGTCTCGATCAGGATACCCTCTTTCAGGAAATCGCTGATCGTCCGCTTGACTGTGCTTTCGCCCAGCTCGGTGTGGCGTTGGATCGTGCCCTTGGAGCACCAGATGCCCGAGCCGTCATCGCTCGCCTTGTCGGCGAGGAACATGATGATCTGTTTGCGCGCGGCACTGCCGAAGCGGCGTTCGGCGCATTCGTTCGCGACGCGCCAACTCATTGACGGGCCCCGCGAGGGCCTAAACCGGCCTCAACTTGTACAGGTTTTGTACAGAAATCCTGTCTGCCGCCCCAGATTTCCCCGGGAATCAACTGGGCGTTTCCGCAGCCGCTTTCACAAGCCCCTGACAAAACGCCATATTTTATTGGGTTTTCTGGTGACCCCGGCAGGATTTGAACCTGCAACCTGCCCCTTAGGAGGGGGCTGCTCTATCCAGTTGAGCCACGGGGCCATCCGCCTCTTTCATGCTGGCAAATCGGCGCTTGTGCAAGCCGGGTGCGCCCGCGATGGGCAAAAAAGCGAGAGGGGGGATGCGATTGGCCCACCATCCCCCCTTTTGCCGCGTCCTGATCCCGGACGCCGGGGCGTCCGTTGCCGGGATGCGATCCGCCTGATCACAGGGAATGATCCCTTTGAACCGGCCAGAATTTGTTAGCGGTAACATAGATGTGGAACGAGGCTTGGACAAGCCCGGCTTTTGGCGCTAACAGACAGAACGTCGTTCCAGTTCCGCGAGGCCCGCCCCGTGACCCGATCCCCTGATGCCCTGCGTGGTTCCGATCTGCGTCGTCCGCTGACGCTGCGCGATGTGTCCGAAGCATCAGGCGTCAGCGAAATGACGGTCAGCCGTGTGCTGCGCAACCGGGGCGATGTGTCCGAGGCGACGCGCGAAAAGGTGCTGAATGCCGCGCGAAACCTGGGCTATGTGCCCAACAAGATCGCGGGTGCCCTGGCCAGCCAGCGGGTCAATCTGGTCGCGGTCATCATCCCCTCGCTGTCGAACATGGTCTATCCCGAGGTGATGACCGGCATTTCGGCGATGCTGGAAGATACCGGCCTGCAACCCGTTGTCGGCGTCACCCATTACCAGCCCGACCGCGAAGAGGCGGTGCTGTATGAAATGCTGTCCTGGCGGCCCTCGGGCGTGATCCTTGCCGGGCTGGAACACAGCGATGCCGCGCGGGCCATGTTGTCCAATGCCGGGATCCCGATTGTCGAAATCATGGATGTGGACGGCCAGCCCGTGGATTCGGTCGTGGGCATTTCGCATCGTCGCGCGGGTCTGAAAATGGCCGAGGCGATCCTTGCGGCGGGCTATCGGCGCATCGGGTTTCTGGGCACGATGATGCCCTATGACCACCGCGCCCGCAAACGGATGGAGGGGCTGCAAGAGGGCCTTGCCAGGGCCGGAATTGTGCTGGCCGATCAGGAATTCTATTCCGGCGGCTCGGCCCTGCTGAAAGGCCGCGAGATGACGGAAACCATTCTGGCGCGCTCACCTGATCTGGATTTTCTGTATTATTCCAATGATATGATCGGGGCTGGCGGTCTGCTTTACTGTCTCGACAAGGGCATTGACGTGCCCGGGCAACTGGGGCTTGCCGGGTTCAACGGTGTGGAACTGCTGGACGGGCTGCCCCGGCAACTGGCAACCATGGATGCCTGCCGGGCCGAAATCGGTCGCATCGCGGCCGAGATCATTGCGGGCAAGCGTCCCGGAATGGCAGGGGGCCGCGTCATCGGGGGTGAACAGGTGGAACTGACGCCCAAGCTGCAGCCGGGCGATACAATCCGCCGGGCGGGCTGAGCGGTCCGCAGCGCCGCTCCATCCGGTCGGCCCCGCGACACCTCGATTTTCCGGCAAGATTGATTTTCCGGCAAGATTGATTTTCCGGCAAGAGCGGCGCAGCGAAGGCTCCGCCCTTCCCGATCAGATATTCTCGGCCTTCGGCATGCCCAGAACATGGAAACCGCCATCGACGCGAAGCACTTCGCCGGTCGTGTGCATCCCGTAATCGGAACACAGGAAAACCGCAGCCCCCCCCACCGATTCCAGCGTGGCATTGCTGCCAAGCGGCGCATTCGCCTCGGTATGGCGATAGGTCGCCCGCGCCCCCCCGATGGCAGCCCCCGCCAGCGTCTTCATCGGACCGGGCGAGATGGCGTTGACGCGGATCGCCTGCTGGCCCAGATCGGCGGCCAGATAGCGCGTCGCACTTTCCAGCGCGGCCTTGGCCACCCCCATCACATTGTAATTCGGCGTCACGCGGTTCGACCCCTGAAAGGTCAGCGTCACAAGGCTGCCGCCTGCAGGCATCAGCTCTGACGCGCGGCGGCTGACATCAATGAAGGAAAAGCAGGAAATATCCAGCGAATTGGCGAAATTCCGGCGGCTCGTGTTGCTGAACCGCCCCGTGAGTTCGGCCTTGTCGGAAAAGGCGATGGCATGGATCAGAAAATCCATCCGGCCCCAGCGATCCTTCAGCGACGCGAAACAGGCATCAAGGCTGGCATCGTCCGACACGTCCACATCGACCAGAAAATCCGACCCGACCGAGGCCGCCAGCGGTTCCACCCGTTTGCCGAACGCCTCACCCTGATAGGAAAAGGCAAGCTCTGCCCCCTCCTGCGCCAGGGCCTTGGCAATGCCCCAGGCAATCGAGCGTTCATTCGCGACGCCCATGACAAGCCCGCGTTTGCCCTTCATCAGATCGGCCATCGTCTTACCCCTTAAAGGTGCTCATCACGAGCGTGGCATTGGTGCCGCCAAAGCCGAAACTGTTGGACAGGATGCTGTCATGCTCCACCTCGCGATAGTCTGTCGCGATCTCATGGGGCCGCAATTCGGGGTCCAGTTCGGTCACATTGGCCGAGGCCGCGATGAAGCCGCCCTGCATCATCAGCAGGCTGTAAATCGCCTCATGAACCCCGGTCGCGCCAAGGCTGTGCCCGGTCAGCGATTTGGTCGAGGAAATCGGCGGCACGGCATCCTCACCGAACACCCGACGCACGGCCTTCACTTCGGTCACGTCACCGGCAGGCGTCGAGGTGCCATGCGCGTTGATATAGGTGATCTTGCGCCCTTCCGGCAGGGTGCCAAGCGCCAGCCGCATCGACCGCTCACCGCCCTCACCCGACGGGGCCACCATGTCATGCCCGTCGGATGTGGCACCATAGCCCGTCACCTCGGCATAGATCTTCGCGCCGCGCGCAAGCGCGTGTTCCAGTTCTTCCAGCACGACGACCCCGCCACCGCCGCCGATCACGAAACCGTCGCGCGTGGCGTCGAAGGCGCGGGAGGCGGTTTCCGGTGCGTCATTGTATTTCGACGACATCGCCCCCATCGCATCGAACAGACAGGACAGCGTCCAGTCCAGTTCCTCGCCGCCGCCGGCGAAGACGATATCCTGCTTGCCCATCTGGATCAGTTCGGTGCCATTGCCGATGCAATGCGCCGAGGTCGAACAGGCCGAGGTGATGGAATAGTTCACGCCCTTGATCTTGAAGGGCGTCGCCAGACAGGCCGAATTGGTCGAGGACATGCAGCGCGTCACCATGAAGGGGCCCATGCGCTTGGGCGCGCCCTTTTCGATCACGATGTTATGCGCCTGAAAGAAGTTCGAGGTCGAGGGCCCGCCCGATCCGACGATGATGCCCGTGCGTTCATTCGACACATCACCCGGTTCCAGTCCGCTATCGGCAATCGCCTGTTGCATGGACAGGAAGTTATAGGCCGCCCCCGGCCCCATGAAGCGCAGGTCGCGCTTGTCGATATGATCCTCCAGCACGATCTGCGGCATGCCGTGGATCTGGCTGCGGAACCCGTGTTCGGCATATTCGGGCGCAAAGACGATGCCCGATTTGCCCTGACGCAGCGAGGCCTCGACCTCGGCGGCGGAATTGCCGATGGGGGAGATGACCCCGATCCCGGTGATGACGACGCGGCGCATGGTGCCTCCATTGGTCTTGGCTTACCGCCTGTTTAGGCCAGCGGGGGGGAAGGGGCAAGCGGCTGGCTGCGCGCGCCCTTTGCCGCCTTTTTCACCGCCACGCAGAACCGCGGGCCGGTGCATCCCGGCAACGGCCCGCACGGCACAGGGTAAAATCTGCTTGATCACCACCCGGCTTCGGGCTTTGTCTGTCCTTGGGGGCGGGGCGTGCCCTGATCCATTTGATCGGCTCAATTGGTGTAAAGGGTTATTGAATGCATATCATCGGTCTGGTTCTGACAGTTCTCGGCGGTATCGCCTTCTGGTATTACCGGATGCAGGCCGCGCGCGAGGCCTCGGAAACCCTTGTCGATGCGGCCAATGACGTGCGGCTGGCGGCGAAACGCTTTGCCTATCGCCGCCGCGTCAAGACCCATCCGCTGGACTGTGTCGAGGATGCCCGTGTCGCGGCCCTGGGCATTGCAGCCTCGATCGTGCAGATCGAACGGGGCTGGGACAAGGACATCTCGGATACGATGATCCGTCAGGCGCAAAGCCTGTTCGATATCGACGTGAAAGAGGCGGCCGAAATGGTGGTGCTGGCCAAATGGCTGTCGGACCAAGCGACGATGCGCGCCGATGCCGCGCGGCGCCTGACACGCCGCGTCAGGGCGCTGGTCGGCCCGGCGGCCCTGCCCGATCTGCAACGTCTGCTGACAATCCTGATCGGGCCCGAAGGCAGCGCCAGCGAGAATGTCGAAGAAGCCCGCGCCGCCATGATCCGCGATCTTCAGGCCTGAGGGCCGGAGGCGCGGTAAACCGCCGAACGGGCCGGACGCGGATTGCAAGGGAACTGCAGGAACCATTGCCACCGGAGGTGAGAATGACCGAAATCAACCTGGGCCAGGATTGCGGAAACTCACCGAAAAACCGCTTTGTCCAGACCCTCGCCATTGCAATGGAAACCGGGCAGATGACGCCCGATGACCTGCGCGACGATGTGACCTGGCACCGGCCCTCGGCGCAACCGGTCAGCGGACGAGATGAAGTTCTTGAAGAACTCTCAAGGCGTGATGCGCCCGCATCCCTATGCGTCGAACACGCAATTTCCCATGGCAGGACCGGGGCGGCTTGTGGCGTAACGGTTCTGAAGAACGGCGACAGGCGCCATTTCAGCCATTTTTTTGAATTCACCAATACCAAGGCCAGCCGCGTCGCCGCCATCAAAAGCTATGGCTGACCCTTGACCCCCGTCCGGTGCAAGGGTGGGGGCCTGCCTTGCGATGGACAGCCCCCTGTCCGCGCCCTTATGCCTCGCTCAGCGCGACCTTCATGTCCTTGACCTGATAGATCACCTCGCCATCGGCCTCGACGATGCCATCGGCAACCCCCATGGTCAGACGGCGGGTTTGCAGGGCCTTGGTGAAATCCACCTTGTAGGTCAGCATCTTGCGGTCGGGGCGCACCATGCCCGTCAGCTTCACCTCGCCCACGCCCAGCGCATAGCCGCGCCCCTGCCAGCCGCGCCAGCCAAGGTTGAATCCGGTCAGTTGCCACAGGCCGTCAAGGCCCAGACAGCCGGGCATGATCGGGTTGCCGGGGAAATGGCAGGCGAAGAACCACAGGTCGGGATGGATGTCGAATTCCGCCACCACATGCCCCTTGCCATGCAAGCCCCCATCACCGGAAATCTCGGTGATGCGATCCATCATCAGCATGGGCGGTTCGGGAAGCTGGGCATTGCCGGGTCCGAACAACTCCCCCCGCGCGCATTTCAAAAGGCCCTCGCGGTCGAAGCTTGTCGGATATGCCGCCATTCCAGTCTGTCCCTTCCGGTCTGAATTTCCTTTTCCATAGCACCGGGTCTTTGTGACTGGCAAGGGCGACCCCGCCGCCTGCCCCCGGCAGGAACCGGCAATCGGGTTGAAAAGAACGGCCGGAAGGCCTTATATGGAACATGACGAAAGGGGATCGGATGTCGGGATCGGCTATTACTCGCGGCACGGAATGGCTGTCCAAGGGCGGGCTGCGCCCGACGCGTCAGCGCCTTGCGCTGGCTGGCCTTCTGGTGGGCGACGGCCAGAACCGCCATGTCACCGCCGAAAGCCTGCATGCCGCCTCGACCCGTTCGGGCGAAGGGGTCAGCCTTGCGACCGTCTACAACACGCTGCGCGCCTTTTGCGAGGCGGGGCTGATGCAGGAAGTCGTGGTCGATGGCTCCAAGAGCTATTTCGACACGCGCATGGATGACCATCCGCATTTCTACTGGGAAGACAGCGCCGAACTGACCGACGCCCCGGCGGATCAACTGGAAATCAGCCGTCTGCCGGAACTGCCCCAAGGCACTGAACTGGCCCGCGTCGATGTGGTGATCCGCCTGCGCCGCACAGTCTGATCCGGGACCAGACCCGACCAGCCGCCGCCCCCCTGCTCACGGGCGCACCCGTCAGCCTGCGAACACCCGCGCATCAATCTCCGGTTTCGGAAAATGCGCCATGGCGCGGGCCAGTTCGGGCGCCGTCTTCGCCTTCTCCTCCAGCGTGATGCCGTCCCGCGCGGCCTCAGCCGCCTGCCGCATCGCGGTCACGCCCGCCCCCGCCCTGTCTGGATGGCCGATCAGCCCGCCCCCGGCACAGAAGATGAAATCGTCATTGCCCAGCACCTGCCGCGACGGACCCAGTTGCCAGACCGTCTGCCCCGAGGAAAAGACCGGCATCGCCGTCATCGCAGGGGCCTCGCCGTCACAGGCCGGGGCCTGCACCGCGCGGGCCGACCGGGCGACCGACAGATCGGCCTCGGTGAACTTGCTGGCCAGCCCGTTGACATGCAGATGATCCGCCCCGGCCAGCCGCCACAGCTTCTGCATCACCGGAAAGTCGATGCCGACCTGGGGGGAGCGCGAAAACAGCCCCCAGCCCGCGCGATGGCCATGGATCGGCATCGCGGTATGGTCGCGCACAACCCGCAGCCCCGGCAGGCCCACGGCATTGAGACAGACCATCGCGCAAGCGGCGCCATGCCGCTCCAGCAGGTCCAGATTGCGGCGCATCTCGTCAATCTCACCCGAGATGTTGAAGGCGTAAAGGACGCGCTTGCCGCTGCGCTCGGCATGATCGTTCAGCACCGCCATGACCTGCGCCACCCGGTCGGCCAGCGGGCAATCGGGGCCATCGGCCTGCAATTCGTCATCCTTGATGAAGTCGATCCCCGCCGCCGCCATGCTGCGCACCAGTTCAGCGGTCTCGGCCGGGGACAGGCCGACGCTGGGTTTGATGATCGTGCCGATCAGCGGGCCGTTATGCCCCCCCATCGCCGCCCGCGTTCCCGCCGCACCGAATTTGGGGCCGGGATGGGCGCGGGCGAAATCGGCGGGCAGCGTCAGATCGACCAGCCGCGCCGCCGAAAGCTCGGCCAGTTCGAACAGGTTTCCGGCAATCGTCGCCATCAGCACCGGCAGTGAAGTGCCGAAGGTGCCCAGCGGCCAACTGATCGTGACGCGGCCGCGTTCATAGCTGGCACCGGCTTCACGGACGGGCAATGCAGGATGGTCGGAACGGCCCGTCACCTCCACCGCCTCGATCCGCGCGGCAGAGCGGTCGCGCAGCGCATCCGTCTCACCCGCCAGCCGCAGGAAAGTGCCGGTCGACTGTTCCCCAGCCAGAACGGCGGCGGCATGGGTGACGCCCTTTGCCGATTCGATATCATAGGTTGCGGTGACGCGGGCCTGTGATGCCCCAGTCTTCGCTGTGGCACCGGTATTGCGGTCGTTCATCGGCTGCCTCCTCCGTCGCGTACCCATCCGAAATAATCGCGGCTGCCCATCTGGCCGCCCTTCAGCGCCAGTTCCAGCCCATCGGCAGGCCCTGTGCCATGCGCACGGAAAATTGCCGCACCCGGGATTGTGGGGGCAAGGGCGGACAGCGCAAAGATGCCCAACTGCCGCACCGCATGACCGGAAGTATCCCCGCCCGAAACCACGGCCCGTGCCGGCGGACCGGACCGCGCCAGCAACCGGGCCAGCAGGCGGCCAAGAGTTTCACCAATCCGCTGATTGGCGGCCTGTGGATCGGTGCCCGTGGCCGCGCAGGCACGGCGGAACCGTGCCACCGCCGGATCGTCCGGCCCGGCGGCGGTATGGATCAGCGGATCACGCCCCGCCGCAAGGGCCAGCCGCGCCAGCGCCTCCAGCCGCGCAGCCTCGGCCTCCAATGCGGCCTCACCGCGACAGGCCGTGCTGGCGTCGAATTCCAGTGCTGCAAAGCCGTTCTCGGCCGCCCAGCGGATCTGTGCCGCCGTCACCGGCGAGACCGAACCCGAGACCACAATCGTTGCCTTTGCGCGGCCGATGCCGGGGGCGGATTGCTGCGGGGCGATCAGGCCCTCATCCTGCCAATGGCGGATCAGGGCATATTCGACGCCCTGTGATCCGGCGACAAAGGGGCAATCCCCGCGCGCCTGCCAGATCAACCGCCCGGCCTGTGCCTCGCTGACCGCATCCACCGCATCCAGCGTCACGATGCCAATCCGGCCCGGCACCGCGGCAGGGCTGCGCAGATCGGCGCTGGCAAGGTCCTCCAAACTGATGCAGCCGGCGTCGATCCGGTCCGATTGCAGCGCGATATGCCGGGCGACGTCTGATTCGGTCATCGGCGTCACCGGATGGCGCGCCATGACCGGATGCCGGTCCAGCCGGAACACGCCACCCTCCATCCCCGCGAAAAGATGACCAAAGCATTGATAGCGCCGCATCTGCGGGGCGGCGACCAGCACCGGCACGCGGAATGCAGCGCACAGATCCGCACCGATCTCGATGGCGCAGCCAATGGACCCGGTTTCAGGCGCGGAATCCAAGGTTGAACAGGTTTTGTAATGCAGGATCTGCGGATCAAGGCCGCGAAGCGCCGCAAAGGCACCGGGCAGTTCGTCCCGCATCCAGCCCGGTCCCTGCGATCGAGCGGTTGAGGCAATGCCCACCCCGCGCAGGCCCGGAAAACGGGCCAGTTGTTCCGCCGAAGGCGGGGCAAGGAACAGGACAGAGGGCAGCCCGGCAAAGGTCAGCACCTCCATCACCGCCGCAGCGCCGGTGAAATCATCGCCATACCAGCCGATCAGCAGACCCTCGGGCAGCCGCGCCTCGGTCTCCGACATCCGTCCCCCCATTCGCCCGCCCCCCCCCCTTCCGCGCTTCGATAATCCCGCCGGGAAGCCTCTTGACAGACAGGTGCAATTATTACCTCATCATACCAGTTGTCAAACCCGGCGATCGCAAGCATCGCCGGAAGGGAGGAGAACCGGATGATCAAGCTCGCCCTCTTCGGGGCCGGGGGCAAGATGGGTATGCGCCTTGGCGCCAATCTTGCCAAATCGGACGAATTCGAAACGCTGCGCGTGGAAATCTCAGCCGAGGGGCAAGCCCGGGTGAAAGCCGCCTTCGGCACGGAATGTGTCACGGCCGATGCGGCGCTGGCCGAGGCGCAGGTCGTCGTTCTGGCCGTACCCGATACCCATATCGGCAAGGTCGCGACCGCGATCATCGACAAGCTGCGCCCCGGCACGATGCTGGTCTGTCTGGATGCAGCCGCCCCCTATGCGGGCCATCTGCCTGAACGCGCAGACATCACCTATTTCGTGACCCATCCCTGCCATCCGCCGATCTTCAATGATGAAACGGACATGGCGGCGAAGCGCGACCATTTTGGCGGCATTGCCGCGAAACAGGGTGTTGTGAACGCGCTCATGCAGGGACCCGAAACGGATTACGCGCTTGGTGAAAAGGTCGCCAAGGCGATCTATGCGCCGGTCGCAAGATCCCACCGCGTGACGCTGGAAGGCATGGCGCTGCTGGAGCCGGGCCTGTCGGAAACCGTGGTCGCCTCGCTTCTGGTGGTGATGCGCGAGGCGATGGATGAGGTCGTCGCCCGTGGCGTGCCGGAGGAGGCCGCGCGGGATTTCCTGCTGGGCCATATGAACATCCTTGCCGCCGTGATCTTCAAGGAGGTGGACGGGGTGTTTTCGGATGCCGCGAACAAGGCCATCGAATTCGGCAAGCCGGTCCTGATGCGCGACGACTGGAAACGGGTGTTTGAACCTGCCGAGATTCGCGCCAGCATCGAGCGCATCACCTGATGCAGGCAGCCGGGCCGCTGCCCCCCGGGACCGTGCCGGAACCTGTTCCGGGGCTTTCTTCGGGGTCTGTACCGCGACCGGGTCACCTAGTCGCTTTCCCCTCCCACCATGCCGCAGCGCGGCGGGGAAGGGGAATTGACGGCGCGGGGCGGCGGGTGGTTATCTCGTCATTCCAGTTAGCCATTTCAGGATTACAAGTCATGCAACACAACAGCGGCGCAGGCCATTCCCGCATCGACCCGCCCCCCCGCGACGGGGCGGCGGAGCAGGGCGTGGACCGGGCTGCTGATCGCGCTGCAGACCGGGGGCATGACGACATCATTGTGCGGCAGAAACTGTCGGATCAGGTCTTTGAACGGCTCTGGCAGATGATCGAGACCGGAGAACTGTTGCCCGGCGATGCCCTGCCGTCGGAACGCGCGCTGATGGACCGGTTCCGCGTCGGCCGCCCCGCCGTGCGCGAGGCGCTGCAGACCATGGCGAACAAGGGGCTGATTTCGATTTCCCATGGCGAACGCAGCCGGGTGAACCATCTGACCGCCGATATGGCCTTTGGCCAGATCGAGGATATCGCGAACCTTCTGGTCCGCCGCGCCCCCTCGACGTTGGACAACCTGAAACAGCTGCGCAAATTGCTGGAGGCGGGAACGATCCGGCTGGCCGCCGAGCGTTGCACAGCCGCCGATGCGGCGGCGCTGCGGATGATTTCCGCCGAACAGCGCCGCAAGATCGCCGATGAACGCGCCTTCATCGAGACCGATATCGATTTCCATGTCCGCATCGCCGCGATCTCGGGCAATCCTCTCATCGAACAGGTGACGCGCTCGATGCTGACCTGGCTGTTCGGCTATTACAAACCCATGCTGCACTGGTCCGGTCGGGAACAGACCACGATGCGCGAACATGACCATATGGTGGATCTCTTGGAAAAGCGGGATGCCGAAGGGGCCGTGGCGATGATGCAGGCCCATCTCAACCGCTCGGATCCGCTTTACGATGCGACGCAGGAAAGGGGCTGACAGCCACGCCGAACCTGCGCGTCAGGGCGGTCGCCGAAGGCGCCACCCGACACCAACCCCAGAACGACCAACAAAAACGGAGGAGACCTGATGAAACATTATATCCTTGGCACCGTCGCGGCCCTGGCCCTGGCCGGAGCCGCCGAGGCGCAGCAGCGCATCGTGATCGGCACCACCACCTCGGCCACATCGCATTACGGTGTCGGCGCCGAAGCCTTCATCGCCAAGCTGGCCGAACTTTCGGACGGCGCTTTTGTGGGCGAACAGGCCCCCGCCGGCCAGCTGGGCGGTGAGCGCGACCTGATTGAGGGGCTTCAGATCGGCTCGGTCGATATGGCGATCTCGTCCAGCGGCCCGCTGGGCAACTTCGTGCCCGAAGTCTTCGCGCTGGACCTGCCTTTCCTGTTCCGCGACTATGACCATGCCCGCAAGGTGCTGGATGGCGAGATCGGGCAGGAACTGCTGGCAAAGGTGGATGAGAACAACCTTGTCGGGCTGGCCTGGGCCGAAAACGGTTTCCGCCATGTTACCAATTCGCAGCGCCCGATCCTGACCCCCGAAGATCTGGGCGGCATCAAGCTGCGCACGATGGAAAACCGCGTGCATATGGCCGCCTTCACCGGCATGGGCGCCTCGCCGACGCCGATGGCTTTCCCTGAACTGTTCGGCGCGCTGCAACAGGGCGTGGTGGACGGACAGGAAAACCCGATCACGGTCATCACGGCCTCTAAATTCTGGGAAGTCCAGAAATATGTCTCGCTGACGGGCCATGTCTATTCGCCCGCCATCATCCTTGCCTCGCCCGCACTGATCGACGGGCTGACCGAGGAACAGAAGGGCTGGTTCTACGAGGCCGCGAAGGTCGGCGTCGAGGCCAACCGGGCCGAGGTGAACCGGTTGGAGGCCGAGGGCGTGGCGCTGTTGCGCGAGAACGGGATGGAGGTCATCACCGATATCGACAAGGCGCCCTTTGCCGCCCTGGCAGAGGAATCCGCCTATGCGGTCTATACGGATGAGTATGGCACCGAGATGATCGACCGGATCAAGGCCGTCGAGTGATTTCCTGACGATCCGTCGGGCCGGCGCAGGATTGCGCCGGCCCTTTCCATCTGAAAGGAGCAGTCGGATGACCCTCTTCCTGCGTTTCGAGCGGCTGACCACGGGCCTTGCAACAATTCTGTCGATCACCTTCCTGCTGATCGCCGCAGCCCTTGCGATCTATCAGGTTTCGGCCCGTTTCATCTTTGGCAACCCCTCGACATGGTCCGAGGTCATTTCCCGCTCTGCCATGATCTGGGCGGTCTTTCTAGGCGTGGCCCCTGCGGTGCGTGAGGGCGCGATGATCGTGGTCGAGATCGTGCAGCGATCCCTGCCCGCGCGGCTGGGGATGGCTCTGCATCTTTTCGCCTCGTTCCTCAGCTTCGTCTTCTTTGCAATCCTGTTCTGGCAGGGCTGGGCGATGACCGAACGGGTCGCACGGCAGAAACTGGCCGCGCTGGATGTGTCCATCGGCTGGGCCTACGCGGCACTGCCTGTAGGATCGGCCTTCATCCTGATCGCCGTGGTGGCAAGCGCGATCCGCGCGACGCAAGGCGAATGGGCCGAACGGGCGGAGGTGGTCCAGTGAACACCGCCCTTGCGCTTTCGCTTCTGATCTTCTTCATCATCGGCGTGCCGATTGCCGTGGCCATTGGCCTTGCCTCGATCATCGGGATCGAGGTTCAGGGCCGCCTGCCCATGCTGATTGTCGCGCAACGCATGTTCACGGGTCTGGACAGCTATCCGCTGATGGCGATTCCGCTGTTCATCCTTGCGGGCAACCTGATGTCGGCGGGGGGAATTTCCCACCGGCTGGTCGAGCTTGCCAAATCCATCGTCGGTGGCATTCAGGGCGGGCTTGCGGCCTCCTGCGTGCTGACCTGCATGCTCTTCGCCTCGGTCTCGGGGTCATCAGTTGCCACAACCTTTGCCATCGGGGCAATCCTGATCCCCGCCATGGTGCGGCAGGGCTATCCGGCGCCGCTTGCCGCCTCGGTGCAGGCCAGTTCGGCCGAGCTTGGCGTGCTGATCCCGCCTTCAATCCCGCTGATCCTGTATGGCGTCTCGACCGAAACCTCGATCGGGCAACTGTTCCTTGCCGGTATCGGGCCGGGCTTTCTGGTCGCCGGCGCGCTGATGGCGCTGGTGCTCATCCTTTGCCGTATCAAGGGTATCGGCAAGATGGACGGAATCGACCGGCCGCGCCTTTTGCCCTCATTCATCGCGGCACTGCCTGCGATGCTGGTGCCGGTCGTCATTCTGGGCGGCATCTATTCGGGCATTTTCACCCCGACCGAGGCGAGCGCGATGGCAGTGGTCTGCGCGGTGGTGGTGGGGATGCTGTTCTACAAGGAACTGAAGTTCCGCGACCTGCCGGGCATCCTGAAACAGACAATGCTGGCAACCTCGGCAATAATGCTGATCATCTCGGCAGCGGCCCTGTTTTCCTTCCTGATCGCACGGTCTGGTCTGCCGAATGAAGTGGCAGCATGGTTCAAGGACATGTTCGAATCCCGCATCGCCTTTCTGCTGGCGGTGAATATCCTGCTGCTGATGGTGGGCATGTTCATCGAGACATCGGCGGCAATTCTGGTGCTGGCGCCGATCCTGACGCCGATTGCCATCGCTTACGGTGTCGATCCGGTGCATTTCGGCCTGATCATCGTGGTCAATCTTGCGCTTGGCATGATTACCCCGCCCCTCGGCGTGAACCTTTTCGCCGCCTGCACCGTGGCCCGCCTGCCGGTGGAGCGGATCATCCCGCAACTCTTGTGGTTCGTGCTGACGGTCTTTGCCGCGCTGATGGTCGTGACCTATGTTCCGGCAATCTCGCTCTGGCCGATGCAGATGATCATGGGGATCGGGCCGTAACCGGTCATGGGATAGTTCGAAAATGTCAAAAGGGGCGGGAAAAACCCGCCCCTTTTTCTTGTCCTCACCGGTTCGTGGTCAGGATTTCGATGGTTTGCCACCCAGAAGGGATGAGGTTTCCGACAGGAACCGCGCCGAATGGCCCGCCTCCATAAGCCCCGCCAGTGTTGTCAGAACCCCCGTTGCAACCCCGGCCGAAGCACCCTGATCCGCAGCAAGCTGCCCGTAATAGGACAGATCCTTATGCGCATTCGCGACCGAGAAGCGCAGCCGCGACGTGTCGCCTTCCAGCAGATAGGGCGACACCCGGTCCAGTCCCGCGCCATAGCCGCCGCCCTTTTTCAGCACATCGACCAGAACCTCGGGCGCAATCCCGCTGGCGCTGGCACAGGCCGCCGCCTCGGAAATCAGCAGGACCGAGCCCAGCGACACAAAGTTGTGCAGCAGTTTCAGCGTATGGCCCGCCCCGACGCCGCCCGCGTGAAAACGGTTCTCGGAAAAGGTTTCCAGCAGCGGTTCCATCTCGGCATACAGCGCGGGATCGGCCCCGATCAGCAGGTTCAGACGCCCCTCGGCCGCCTCAAGCGGGGTGCGCGTCATCGCGGCATCCATGAAGCGGCTGCCTGCGGCGGCAACCTTCGCGCCGATCGCCTCGGTCGAGGCGGGAATGGCGGTGGAACAGTCGATCACGACCGACCCGGGGCGCAGCGCCTCCAGCACGCCGCCTGCCCCCAGCATCACCGCCTCGACCTGAGGCGAGCCGTTGAGACAGAGGATCATCACATCCGAGGCGCGTGCCAGTTCCGCCCGGTCATCAAAGCGCCGCGCTCCCATCGCCTCAAGATCCGCGACGGGCTGATTGCCCTCATGATGCAGGAAATTCACCTGCCAGCCCTTGCGGGCGATATTGCTGGCGATGCCATGCCCCATCAGGCCGACGCCGATGATCCCGATTGTCTTATCCGTCATTTTGTCTTGTCCTCCTCCGACAGGGCCCGGCAGATCGCCTCGGCCATCGCATTGCATCCCGTCTGCCCGCCCAGATCGCGCGGCACATGATCCCCTTTGGCCAGCACCCGGCCCACGGCGGCCTCAACCCGGTCGCCCGCCTGCCGCAGATCCGCGTCCTCATGCCGGTCGGCCAGCCAGTGCAGCATCATTGCGCCCGACAGGATCGTGGCCAGCGGGCTGGCGGCATCCTGCCCGGCAATATCGGGCGCCGATCCATGCGCGCCCTGAAACAGGGCATGGCTGTCCCCGATCTCGGCCGAGGGGGAAATGCCCATCCCGCCGACCGTGGCCGCGCCCAGATCGGAAATGATATCGCCGAACATGTTTTCGGCTACGATCACGTCATAGAAATCCGGCCGTTTCACCATATGAACGGTGATCGCATCAGCATAGGCATAGTCGATCTCGACCCCCGGATAATCGCCATGCACCTCATCGCAGACGGCGCGGAAAAACGCATAGCTGCGCAGGATGTTGGCCTTGTCACAGACCGTCACCCGGGCGCGGCCATCGCGGGGTGCGCCCTTGCGCCGCTGCGCCAGATCAAAGGCAAAGCGCGCCACGCGCTCGGTGCCCTTGCGCGTCACGACCAGCGTATCGGTCGCCATCTCACCGCGCAGCAGCACACCCGCCCCCCGGCTGGCATAAAGCCCTTCGGTGTTTTCCCGCACCACGACATAGTCGATCCCGCCGCCGTCAAAATCGCGCAAGGGCGAGCGCACCCCGGGCCAAAGCCGGATCGGGCGCATATTGGCGTAAAGGTCCAGCCGGAACCGCAGGCGCAGATGCAGGTCATTGCCGACCTCGGTGCCGTCGGGATAATTGACCCCGGGCAGTCCCGCCGCACCATGCAGGATCGCATCCATGTCGCGGCAGGCGGCGAAGGTGTCATCGGGCAGCACCTCACCCGTGCGGCTGTAATGGCCAGCGCCGCCCGGCATGTCCTCAAATGTGATGCGGGACGCCCCCAGCGCCTCGGTCAGCACTTTCAGCGTTGCGGCGGTCACTTCCGGCCCGATGCCATCGCCTGCGATGGTGGCCACACGGTAAGATTTCATTCCGCCTCCCCTGCCGGGGCATGGGCCGCCGGTTTTTGCTTCCTATTTCGGATACGATACGATATCCGGCGTAGTGAGCCAACCCATCCGCGTCAAGCGGCAATCGAGCCAGTCATGTCAGATACCCCCGTTCTTCAGCCCCTTGCCCCCCGCCATTCGCTGGGCGAGGAGGTACATGGCCTGTTGCTGGCGCGGCTCATGTCCTCAGTCATTCCGCCGGGTGAACGCATCGCCATCGACACGCTGGCCCGCGATCTGGGGGTTTCACAGACCCCGATCCGCGCGGCCCTGACCCGGCTTGAGGCCGAAGGTCTGGTCTTGCGGCGGCATAATGCGGGTTTCAGCGCAGCCCCCCTGCCCTCGGCCGAACGGACGCGGCAGCTTTATGAATTCCGCCTTCTGCTGGAACCCGAGGCCGCCGCCATGGCCACCCGCACCCGCCAGCCCGGACTGCTGGAGGATCTGCGCGCCACCCTGACCGAGATGGAGGCGTCGCTGTCCGACATTGCCGCCGGTCAGGGCCGGTTCGCCCTTGCCGATCTGCGATTCCATGACCGCGTGGCCAGCGGTTCGGGCAATGAGGTGATTGCCGAGGCGCTTGGCCGGTTGCGCCAGCCGATGCAGATGTTCCGACTGCGCTTTGCCCCCGATGTGCAGGACCGCGCGATCCGCGAACACGGGCTGATCGTTGACCGGATGGCGGCGGGCGATGACCGGGGCGCCGCCGAGGCGATGCGCGCCCATATCGCCGAAGGCCAGCGCCGTTTCGAACCGTTCTACCGCGAATTGCGCTGACTTCTGCATCCCCGCGTTTCCCCTTCACGGCGCGCTTTGGCCCTGCCCGCGGCGCCCGACAGTCCCCGAAAGGATTTCACGATGACCGACCCGCAACTCTGGTTTGATCCCACGCAGATCTTTATCGGCGGCGCATGGCGTCCCGTCACCGGCGGCGGGCGGATCGCGGTGATCGACCCCTCGACCGGCGCGCAGATTGCTGAAATCGGGCGGGGCACGACCGCTGATATAGACGCGGCGGTGGCTGCGGCCGAAACGGCACGGGCCGGGGACTGGGGCCGCATGACAGCGCTGGATCGCGGGCGGCTGCTGATGCGGTTGCGCGAACTTGTGCTGGACCGTGCCGAGGATCTGGCACGACTGGAATGTCTGGACGTGGGCAAGCCCATCGGTCAGGCCCGCAATGATGTCACAGCACTGGCCCGCTATCTGGAATTCTATGCCGGGGCGGCGGACAAGCTGCATGGCGAAACCCTGCCCTATCAGGCGGGCCATACCGTGCTGACCCTGCGCGAACCCCATGGCGTGACCGGCCATATCGTGCCCTGGAACTATCCGATGCAGATTGTCGGGCGGTCGGTCGGCGCGGCGCTGGCCACCGGCAATGCCTGCGTGCTGAAACCGGCCGAGGATGCGTCCCTGACCGCGCTGGCGCTGGCCGATCTGGCATCACAGGCGGGGTTCCCTGCCGGGGGTTTCAATGTCGTCACCGGCTATGGCGCCGAGGTGGGGGCGGCGCTGGCCGGTCATCCGGGCGTGCATCATGTGTCCTTTACCGGATCGGTCGGCGTCGGGCAGGCGATTCAGGTCGCCGCCGCGCGCCATGTCGTGCCGGTCACGCTGGAACTGGGCGGCAAGTCGCCGCATATCGTCTTTGACGACGTGGATCTTGAGGCCGCTTTGCCCACGCTGGTCGGGGCCTGCATGCAGGCGGCGGGGCAGACCTGTTCGGCAGCATCACGCGTGCTGATCCAGCGCAGCATCTATGACCGGGTGATCGAGGCCATGGCCCGTGTCTATCGCGACCTGCGCGTCGGCCCGGCCATGACCGATCCGCAGGTCGGCCCACTGGTCTCGGCCCGGCAGAAGGCCGGGGTGGAACGCTTCCTTGCCATGGGCTCCGATCTGACCATCGCGGCGCAGGGCAGCCTTGCCGAGGACGCCCCTGCATCGGGCAATTATGTCCTGCCGACCCTGTTCCGCGATGTGCCCCCCGATCACCCGCTGGCACAGCAGGAGATTTTCGGACCCGTTCAGGTCGCCATTCCCTTTGAGGATGAGGCCGAGGCCATCGCAATTGCCAATGGCACCGAATACGGGTTGGTCGCCGGGGTCTGGACCCGCGATGGCGCAAGGCAGTTCCGCATGGCCCATGCGCTGAATGCCGGGCAGGTCTTCATCAACAATTACGGCGCGGGCGGCGGGATCGAACTGCCCTTTGGCGGCACCGGAAAATCGGGCCATGGCCGCGAAAAGGGGTTTGAGGCGCTATACGGCTTCACCCGGCTGAAAACCATCACACTGAAACACGGCTAAGGCGCCGGAAACCCCTCCGCGACAAACAACGCGGGAATCAGCCGCGCTGCGTTTTTCTGTTCGGAAATATCCTCGGGAGGGGTCCGGGGAGGGCAGACAGCCCTCCCCGGCGCGGTCAACCCAGCCGCACGGCCTGTTGTGGTCGCGCGCTTTCGGAACTCGCAACGGGGCGGGCGTTCAGCCCGCCGCCTTCGCGCCCCCGCGACGCCCCTCGATCAGCCATGCGCCGATGGCAAGGCTTGCGGCCATCAGCAGCCAGAGCCATGCGGGCAGTAACGCACCCACGCGGATATCCTGCGTGACATAGGCCCCGCGCGGGGTGATCCCGATCCAGCCCCGGCCTGATGCAACCCGCCCTTCGGCAACACGCCGGATATCGGGTGCCCCGTCCTCGATCCGCAGGATGCCGCCACGCGTTTCCGCGACCGTCTCGGCCAGTTTGTCGCCCGAGGCGATGGTTTCTTCAAATTCCCGGGGGGCTGAGGGGCCAAGCGCGATGACACGTGTCAGATCGCCCTGTTCCAGCCGGTAAAGCCCCATTTCCGGCGCGTCCCATTGCGCGCTGTAGCGCCCGGGGGACGCCTCGGGCAGGTCCAGCACGGTTTCGGTCCCGTCCGGATGGGTGATCGTCACCGGGCCGGGATCCTCGCCGATGGTGCGGCGCGTCACGGTCATGCGCTGGCCCGAGGCGCTGGCCGACAGGGCCTCTTCCTCAAGCTCGGGTTCCTTCATCATCCAATGGGCCAGACGGCGCAGCAGTTCCAGTTGCGGCCCGCCCCCCTCATAGCCCCGGCCCCAAAGCCACATATGGTCCGAGGCCATGACGGCCACGCGCCCCTCTCCCACCCGGTCCAGCACCAGCAGCGGCTGACCATCGACGCCCGACATCACCGCCTGCCCGCCGGTCTGGCGGATGCCGATATGGCGGAACCAGCGGCCCCAGCCCTCGGCCGGGGCCAGATCCTCCAGCCCCTCGGTCACCGGATGGCGTTGGCCCAGTTCGGTCAGTTCCGGGCGGAAGCCCTGTTCATAGACGCGGCTGGTCGCATCGACCGGCATGATATCGCCAAGGGCCGAGCGCCACAGACTGTCGGCCCCGCCAAACTCCGGCCCGGCTGCGACCAGAACCGTGCCCCCCCGGCGCACGTAATCGCTGACATTGTGCAGATAACTTTGCGGCAGGATGCCGCGCAGCCGGTAGCGGTCAAAGACGATCAGATCGAATTCCTCGATCTTCTCGACGAACAGTTCGCGCGTCGGAAAGGCGATCAGCGACAGTTCCGAAACCGGGATGCCGTCCTGTTTTTCCGGCGGGCGCAGAATGGTGAAATGCACCAGATCCACCGAAGGATCGGATTTCAGAAGGTTCCGCCAGACCCGTTCACCGGCATGGGGTTCGCCCGAGACCAGCAGCACCCGCAGCCGGTCACGCACGCCGTTGATCTGCACCACGGCGGCATTGTTGCGGTCGGTCAGTTCGCCCTCCCCCACCGCGACCTGAAACTGCAGCACATTGATGCCACCATGCGGCAGGGTCACGGGCAGTTCCAGATCCTCTCCCACCGGCACGGTAAAGACCTGCGGATCCTCCCCGTCGATGGCAATGGACAACTGCGCCGATCCGGCCAGCCCTTCGGGCACGCGGCCCTGATCATCAACGCGCAGGCGCAGGGTGACGGGTTCGCCTAGAATGGCAAAGGCGGGCGCATTGGTGACGACAAGGCGTCGGTCCCAGTCGGCGGCGCGTCCGGTCAGCAGCACATGCAGGGGGGCGGGCATGTCGGGGGCAAGCCCCATGTCATGCGCCTGCCCGTCGGTGATCAGGATCGCCCCGGCCACCCGCGCGCGGGGTTCCTCGGCCAGCGCCTCGGCCAGCGCGGTCATCAGTTGCGTGCCCAGATCACCCTCCCCGTCGCCCAGCCGGACGATGCGCAGTTCGGTATCGGGCAGCGCCGCCACCTCGGCCCGCACCCGCGCCAGCGCGGCCTCGCTTTGCGCGGGACGGTCGCTGATGCGCTGGCTGGCGCTGTCATCGACCACGGCAATCACGATATCGGAGAGCGGATCGCGGTCCTCGCGCTGCAGGGACGGATTGGCCAGCGCCACCAGCAGCACCGCCAGCGCCGCGCCGCGCAGCCACCAGCCCGACAGGCCCCGCCACAGCGCCAGCACGGCCGCCATCAGCGCGACGCCCGCCAGTGCATAAAGCACGGCCAGCGGGATCAGGGGATCAAGGATCAGCGTTCCGGTCATCGGACTTCCTTCAGTTGCCCAGCCGTTCCAGCAGGGCAGGCACATGGACCTGATCGGATTTGTAGTTGCCCGTCAGCACATGCATGACAAGGTTGATGCCAAAGCGGTTGGCGATCTCGCGCTGGCGTTCTCCGGCATAGCCGCGCCCGACGGGGAACATCGGCACGCCCACGTCATCCGTGGCCCAGGCCGAGGCCCAGTCATTGCCGCCGATCACCACCGGCGTCACCCCGTCATTAAGATTGCGGAAGGGCATGCCGTCGGCGCGTTCGGCATCGGGGGGGGCTGCCTCGACCCAGATTGCACGGCTCACATGGCGGCCCGGAAAATCCTGCAACAGATAGAAGGTCCGGGTCAGGACATGATCCTCGGGCAGCACTTCAAGCGGCGGAATGTCCAGCGGGGCCGCCAGCACCTGCAGCCGCCGCGCCTCGGGTGTCGAGGCCCCGGCAGAAATATCCCCGTCGCGCGTATCGAACAGGATCATCCCGCCGGTGCGCAGATAGGTATTGAGCCGCGCATAGGCCGCGCCCGATGGCGCGGGCTGATCGGCGGTGACAGGCCAGTAGAGAAACGGAAAGAAGGCCAGTTCATCCGTCTCCAGATCAACCGCGATCGGGGCCTCGGGTTCGATCGTCGTGCGTTCGAACAGCCGGTCACCCAAGCCGCGAAGCCCCGCCTCGGAAATGCGGTCCACCTGCGCATCGCCGGTCAGCACATAGGCCAGCCGCACGGCAGTCGTGGCCTCGATGGCGCGCAGATCGTCGGGCAGGCCCGTTTCCGTCTGTTCCGGCGGGCTTTCGGGCGGTGCAGCCGGTTCCTGCGCCTGCGGCAGGCCCGGCAGCAGCATCAGCGCCAGCAGAACCACAGCCGCGCGGCCCAGCCCGCCCGACAGGCGCCCGGCAATGGCCAGTGCCGCCAGCACATCCAGCATCAGAAGGCCCGCCGCCAGCGACAAAAGCCCCCCTTTAAGCGATTGTTCAGCCACCACTTCCAGCCCCTCGCGCATGATGCGGTCCGGCCAGACGGCGGGGGTCAGCGGCGTCTCGGCCCGGATCACATTCAGCGCGATGCGCCGGTCGTCCCCGGCATAAAGCCCCGGCGGCAAGGCAGGCCCCGGGCCGGCCAAGGATAAGGCGGCAGCAAGGTCCGCTCCCTCAACCCCCGGATGGTCCCCGGCATCACCAAGCGCGCCGAACCCATCCAGCACCGCCTGCGGCACCCAGACCTGCCCGGCCAGATCGGCGGCATCAGGGGCGGCGGGGCGGGTCGAGACGGCCAGCCGTTCCAGCATCTGCATGAAAAGGCCCGACAGCGGCAAGGATGACCATTCCGCATTCGCCGTGACATGGAACAGCACCACCTGCCCCTGCCCCACCGATTTGCGCGTCACCAACGGGGTGCCATCGGCCAGCGTGGCAATGGTGCGGGCCGAAAGTTCAGGGTCGGGCTGGGCCAGAACCTGTGCGCTGACCGATACATCCTCGGGCACCGGCAGACCAAAGAAGGGCGACCCTTCGGCAAAGGGGGCCAGCGTTTTCGGCTCTCCCCAGCTCATCGCGCCGCCGACCGTGCGCCCGCCCTCACGCAGACGCACCGGCATCAACGCATCCTCGGTCGCGCGGCTGACATCGGATGCGGCCAGACGCGGCCCGGCAAAGCGCAACAGCAGTCCGCCCTTGTCGACCCAGTTCCAGACGGCCTCCCCCTCATCGGGGGACAGGCGGGCGACATCGGCCAGCACGATCACCTCGGGGCTGGCCAGCACCACATCCGACAGCCCGCCATCAACCAGTTCTGCAACCGGTTCCAGCGCCTGACGCAGATAATGGAGGGGCGACAGAAGCTGCAGCCCTTCCGCCGATCCGCCAGACCCGGAAATCAGCGCGATGCGGCGGCGTTTCAGGCTGTCATCGGTCAGGCTGACCGCGCCTGCCGACCGGATCCCCGGCAGTTCAAAGCGTGATATACGGTTGCGCAATTCCGGGGGCAGGGACAGCGACACCTCACCCTCGGGCTCACCGGCGGCAAATGTGACCGGCAGGCGGGCCAGTTCCCGTTCAATTCCGGCCGGGTCCAGCCCGCGTGCGGAAATCTCAACCTCCTGCGCCTCGGTCGCGGGATGCCGCGCGGCAGAGAGTTTGACCACGCCATCCTCAAACCTTGCGGGACGCAAGGCCAGAACCGGGCGCGGGCTTTCGAAAACCGTCACCGGCCCGCGCGATTCCAATGCGGCCAGAAGATCGGCGCGGCCCGGATGATCGAGCCCGTCCGACAGCCAGAAACTGGAAAAATCACCATCGGGCAGCGCCCCGGCCCAATCGCCTGCGCGCGGTGCCCAGGGCTGGGGGGTGATGCCGCCAAGGCGCTGGCCCAGGGCATTCGCCGCCTGAAAGCTGGTGGCGACCGGCGCATCGGTCAGGCGGATCAACGCGACAGGCCGCCCCTCGCGACCCGCCTCGGCGATCAGGGCCTGCGCGCGGTCAATCCGGCGCGGCCAGTCGCGGGCATCGGCCCAGCCGCCATCCATCACCAGCAGCAGGGGGCCAGTGCCCGCATCACGCTGTTGCGGGTTCAGGACCGGCCCGGCAAAGGCGATGATCGCCGCCGCAATCGCCGCCATGCGCAGCAACAGCAGCCACCATGGCGTCTTGTCCGTCTCATGATCGGCATCTTTCAGCCCCAGCAGCAGCGCCACACCCGGAAAACGCCGCCGAACGGGTGCGGGCGGCACCGCGCGCAGCAATAGCCACAGCACCGGCAGCGCGATCAGCCCCAGCAGCAAAAGCGGCGTTGTAAAGCCCAAGGGGCCGATCATCCACATCACCGCCCCCTTTCCAGCGCCGCAAACAGCCAGAGCAATGCCGATTGCGCCCCCTGCCCGCTGTGATGGCACAGGTAATGCCAGCCCGAGGCGCGCGCCAGATCGGCCAGCCGCGCCTTGCGTTCGGCCAGCCGGTCCAGATAGCGCGCCCGCAGATCCGAGGCGCGCAGCGTTTCATGCCGCAGCCCGCCGCCCATGGATTCAAAGATCGTGCGCCCGTCAAAGGGAAATTCCTCTTCCGCCGGGTCCAGCACCTGCACCAGCGCGCCGCGCACCCCGCGATCCGAGGCCAGCCCCAGCGCGGTTTCGACATCCTCGATCGGGCCAAGGAAATCCGACAGGAAAACCGCGCGGCCATGGCTGACCAGCCCGGACACCTGCGGTGCGCCATAATCCTCGGCTTCATCCTGCATCAGCCCGTTCATCAGATGCAAAAGCTGCGCCCGGCCTGACCGGGGGCGGGCCTGATCACCCGACAGCCCCACCCTTTCACCACCGCGCAGCAGCAGCACCGACAGCGCCAGCGCCAGCAGCCGCGCGCGGTCAGCCTTGGGCGGGCGGTTCCTTGCACCGGAAAAATTCATCGACTTCGCGCCATCGACCCACAGCATCACCGTCTGCGCCGCCTGCCATTCGCGTTCGCGCACATAATGCTGATCGGACCGGGCGGATCGCCGCCAGTCGATCATCGTGGCGGCATCGCCGGGGGCGGCGGCGCGATATTGCCAGAACTCATCACCCATCCCGGCCCTGCGCCGCCCGTGATCGCCCAGAATGACGGTCGCGGCCAGTTGTTCCGCCTCGGCCAGCAAGGGGGGCAGCGACTGGCCCAGCGATTCGGCCCTTGCGCGCAGATCGGCAAGGGCGGGGCCAAGAGGGGAAGGGTCGCGGGCGGTTTCGGTCACGCCGCCGCCTCAAGGCCCAGCGTGCGGGTCACTGTGGCGTCGATCAACCCGCCAAGGCTGTCGCCCCGTGCTCGCGCGGCAAAGGACAGCGCCATCCGATGGGTCAGCACCGGACGCGCCAGTGCGGCTACATCGGCGACCGAGGGCACCAGCCGCCCGTCAAGAAGCGCCCGCGCCCGCACGGTCAGCATCAGCGCCTGCGCCGCACGCGGGCCCGGACCCCAGGAAAGATGCCCCGCCAGCGCGGCGCCCTCGGGTTCCCCCGGGCGGCAGGCGCGCACAAGGTCAAGGATCGCCTCGACCACCGCATCCCCCACCGGCATCCGCCGCAGCACCGATTGCGCCGCAAGCAGATCGGCAGCGGTAAAGACCTGATGCACCTGCGCCTCCTCGGCGCCCGTGGTGGCCAGCAGGATGTCGCGTTCTGTCGCGCGGGTCGGATAGTCGACATCGACTTGCACAAGAAACCGGTCCAACTGCGCCTCGGGCAGCGGATAGGTGCCTTCCTGTTCAATCGGGTTCTGGGTCGCCAGCACATGGAACGGCGTGCCCAGCGGGCGGTGCTGCCCGGCGATGGTGACCTCGCGTTCCTGCATCGCCTGCAGCAATGCCGATTGGGTGCGCGGGCTGGCGCGGTTGATCTCATCGGCCATCAGAAGCTGACAGAAGATCGGCCCCTCGATGAAGCGGAAGGCCCGGCGGCCATCGGCGGCGGCGTCCAGCACTTCCGAGCCAAGGATATCGGCAGGCATCAGGTCGGGAGTGAACTGGATGCGGTTGCCCTTCAGCCCCATCACGGTCGACAGCGTATCGACCAGCCGCGTCTTGCCCAGTCCCGGCAGGCCCACCAGCAGCGCATGACCGCCGCAAAGCATGGCCGCCAGCACCAGATCCACGACCTTTTCCTGCCCGATGAAACGGCGGTCGATGGAGGCTTTCGCCTCGGCAAGCCTGCCGCCAAGGGCTTCGATCTCGGCGACCAGTTCGGCGGATTCGGGCGATGCGGTCATGACATTCCTCGGTCTCGGACTATATTGGCACAGTAAAGCGAGTTATGCCGCGCGGCACAAATGGCAAAAGGGATGAGCGGACAATTGATCGTGAAACAAGGCATGGATGGCGTGATCGCCTCGGCAAAAGCCGCCGGAAAAGGCGCGGGCCCCGCCCCTGTGCATCTGTGGAACCCGCCCTTCTGTGGCGATCTGGACATGCGCATCGCGCGGGACGGGACATGGTTCTATCTGGGCACGCCCATCGGTCGGCCCGCGCTGGTGAAACTGTTTTCGAACATCCTGAAACGTGAGGGGGACCGCTATTTCCTTGTCACCCCGGTTGAAAAGGTCGGCATCACCGTAGATGACGCGCCTTTCGTCGCGGTGGATTTCGAGGTGGCGGCACCGGGGCCGGATCAGGTCATCACCTTCGTCACGCAGGTCGGGGACCGAGTGGCTGCGGGGCCGGACAACCCGATCCGCGTAACGCGTGATCCCGAAAGCGGCGAGCCTTCGCCCTATGTCATGGTGCGCGGCGGGCTGGAGGCGCTGATCGACCGCAAAAGCTTTTACCGGCTTGTCGATCTGGGGGAACATAAGGACCATGAGGGCGCGCGCTGGTTCGGCATCCGTTCGGGCGGGGATTTCTTTCCGGTCATTCCCAGCAACGAATTATAGGCGCGGTTCGGGCGCGCGCCGTTTCGGCGGACGACCGCCCGAAACTTCCCACCCATGGAACAGATCCCGGACCGCAGGCGTTGACGCCCGAAGGGCAACCGCCTGTCTGAAATGCAATTCTTTTAAAAGGGGGCCAGCCATGAAACCCATGTCTGTTTCGATCATTCTTTCCGCGCAACTGCTGGCAGGGGCCGCAGTCGCACAAGAGGGCGGCATCGTCTTCGGTCAGGACTGGAGCACTTCGCTGGCAACCGCCATATTCGCCGAGAACCGCGAGAGCGTCCGCCCCGCCAATGAGATCGCGATGCAATGGGCCACCCTGTCGCCCGAGGATCAGGACATCATCCGGCGCGACTGCATGGTTCATATGCAGACCCCGGTCGAGGGAACCGAGGGCGCGGCAAGCGATCCTGCCGGTTCTTCCATTCCCCCGGTGATCGACCCTGAAACGCTGCCGCTTGAGGGCGGGCCGGGTGCTTCGGATGGGGGGACGATCGGAGATGCGCCGCTGACTGAGGGCGCGCCCGAAACCCCGCCCGCGACCGTCATGCCCGCCAATCCGGCAAATCCCGACCCGCTGAGCGTTACGCCCGGGCAGATGGATGAGATCTGCGCCGCGACCAACGATCTGTGATCCGGCCCGCCCCGGCAAGGGGTGGCGCCTGACCCTATCGGCGAAAATTTGGTCGCTGTCCGGCCAAGGACAGCGATCTTACCTGACCTGCCGCGCGGGTCATGATCTTGGGCGCAGTACAGGCCCGCGTTGGTCTGGCCCGAATCCGCCTGGCCCGAGTTTGTCAGGCCCGTGTCTGGCAGGCCCGTGTCTGGCAGGTCAGTCTTTCGGCGCGTGTTCGGGCAGGTCGTCATGCGCGGTGCTGGCAAGCTCTTCCAGCTCGGCCTCGGTCATGCTGTCGAACATGTCTTTCGACGCTCCGACAAGGTCGGATTCCGGCTGTTCACCGCGCTTCGCCGCAAGGGCTGCACCGGCGGCCTTTTGCTGTGCTCTGGAACTCGCTGGCATTGTCATCTCCTTTTCAGGTTTCGTCTTGAATGCGGGCGGATCGTGACTGCCCCGCGGGATGGTCTGGCACGCGAAGGGCCGGGCAGCGATTGGTTCCGGGCCGCGGCCTCCGGGCAGAACGCGGTACGCTTGGGTTTGTTCCAGCCTTCGATCAGGACCTGCGGTGCGGGGGCCTCCGGGGTGGGCTTTGCGGCCGGGGAGGGCTTTTCGGCGGGCGGGCTTTCGCCGAAGGGACAATCGGGCCGGAACAAGCCGCGCCTTGCCGCGTTGTTTCCCTGAAGATACCCCGGACATGTCAATCGGGCGCAACGGCACGGAAAACATGGCGATTTTCCCGATTTCCCGCCATGGCCAACGCATTGGCAGACGCGTTCCTGTCCCGTTTGTCCGGGGATATCTTTCCATTCAAAAGGAGACCGTGATGGACCACAGTACCCATACCCCGCTCGACCGTTCCGAATACACCAATGCCATCCTGACCGATGCGCCTGTCTATGGCTCACAGGATGAAAAGATCGGTCATATCTCACATGTGCATGGCATCGGCACCGCAACCGATGTGGTGATTGATGTCGGGGGCTTCCTTGGCATCGGGGCGAAACCCGTGCTGCTGAGCCTTGAAGAGGTCCGGCTCATGCGGGACGGGTCCGGCAATGTTCATGGGGTCACCTCCTGGACGAAGGACCAGCTGAAGGACCTGCCCGAGCATCACCACAGCCCGCCGCTGGCATAAGGTCGGGTCTGCCGGGTTTAATTTCCCCGCGCATCTGACCTGTGCTGCCCCGGATCCGCAAGGGTCCGGGGCGCAATGCTTGGCGCGATGACCGGCCGGGCGGACCTGCGGAATGCGGCAGCCCGCACGCGCGGGATCGGGGCAGTCCGGGTCAGGCCAACCCGGTAAAGGTCCAGTGCAGAACGCCCGCCCCGATCCCCACCAGCGCCAGCGCGCCCAACAGGAAAACCCCGTCCCGGGCCAGCAGACCCGCCGCGATGATCGCGATGAAGGTGCCCGCGATGGTGCCCGAGGTGGGAACCAGTTCCATCACCGGCATGAACATCCCCACCGCCAGAACGATCAGCAGCCACAGATAGATCAGCGGCCGCCTGACCAGAACCGTCAGCCGCGGCTTCAGATGGCGGCCGATCCATGTCAGGGGCTTGCGAAGCCAACCGGTGGCGGTCCGGATCCGCTGGCTTTCAATCGACAGATTGCCGATGAAGCCGGGCATCCAAAGCGATTTGCGCCCGGCGATCATCTGCGCCGCCAGCAGCGCCTCAAGGATGCCGACCGTCGCCGTCACGCCCGGCACGGCGCTGGCCGGAGAAACCGCGATCAGCGCCACGATCAGCATCAATGCCGACATACCGTTGGCGCCGAAGGATTCGGACATGTGGCGCACGGTGACACGTGGGCCGTCCAGCCCTTCTTCCAGCCGGTCCAGCAGATCGGTCAGCGGCTTGGCCTCAATGTCCATCTGCACATCCCGGACCAGCACATCTCGGCAACCGGACGGAACGCCCGGCACATTCTGCGGCGCTCGGAAAAGGACGGGAACAACCCGCCCCGGTCAGCGTTGGTACAGCACAGTCAAAATTCCGCCCGGAATCCTGCAAGGAAAGGAACAATTCATGATCCTGCAAACCCCCGTGCTTCTGCAAACCCCCGGCCGGCCGCCCAACGATCTGCCGCCAGACAACATTCCCGCGCCGGAAGAGCAGCCCGATCCGAACACGTTTCCCGATCCGATGCCCGACCCGATTCCGGTTCCGCCGCATGACCCCGAATCCCCCCCGCCCGGAGAGATCACGCCCCCGATCCACGGTTAGTTGATCGCCGTTCAGCGCAGGCCCGCACCCCGGGGGGGCGCTGCAAACAATCGGGGCCGACCGCGCCACCATCCTTCCGGTTGTGATGACAACGGCATGAGAACACAGGGAACAAGAAATCATCAAAGGCTCCGCTGCGGATCCGCAGGGATCCGTGACGGCGTAGATAGCGCGTTCCCACAGGGGCACACAAGACCGGGAGCCACAAGCCGGCAGGACGCAGGCCCGGGCGCGGCCTGTGGCCCCGCCTGACAAACCGGTCTGCAAGGGGCGTCTGTTATTCATCGCGCGTCGACAGCGCCTCGATTCGTCGCGATACGCCGCGCAGCAACCACAGCACCACCACCGCCAGCACGGTTGCCATGATGGCCAGCGGCATCCGGCCCGTGCCACAGGCCAGACCAATCGCCCCGGCCATCCACATGCCCGCCCCGGTCGTCAGCCCCGCAACCTTGCCGCCCGAGGTGATGATCGACCCCGCTGCAAGAAAGGCGACCCCCGCCGTCACAGCCTCGATCAGACGCAGCGGATCGGTGCTTTGCTGCACCCCGCCCGGCAGATCATCCGTGGCGACGATCTCCAGTGAGATCAGCGTGAACAGGCAGGCGGCAATGGCGATCAGGATATGGGTGCGCAGACCCGCCGTGCGGGCGTGCAATTCCCGTTCAATGCCGATCACCGCGCCCAGACCTGCGGCAAAGATCAGCCGGACCAGCGCGGTCAGCGGATGCATCGCCTGAAATGTCCCCTGAAAATCTGCCGGGACGGCGTCGATGAACTGTTCCCACATATGCGGCTCCGGCTGAGGACGGGTTCGGGCGCAAAGGCCCCGGGTCGCAACGCGGCCAGCGCAGTTTTGTTCCACCCTGCCGCCCGCGCGGGGTCATTCTGCATCGCGCGGCCGGCTTGCCCTTGCTGCGGGCGCGTCTTGGGATAGAATGGCGCGACGCGAATTGCAGGAAGGCCAGCCATGACCACGCCCGTCCCCGAAACCCAGACAGTCACCACCTGGAAAGTCGCCTGCGATGGGGGCGCGGGGGGGCATCCGCGTGTCTGGCTGACCATCCCGCGTGAAACCGGCTGGGTCGAATGCGGCTATTGCGACAAGCGCTATGTGATCGACCTCGACCACGCGCATGACGATCACTGAACCACCCCACGGCTAGCCGGGCGTTCTGACGGACAATCGCATGCTGGCGGCAGGGCCAGGCGACGCCTCTGGCGGCTCTGCGCCGGTGATCCCCTCATCCTCTCCGCAGGCCCCCGCCGTGCCGGGCGCGTTCCTGGCCGGGCGCGCCTTGATGCCACGGCGGAATGGCTTTCGCAGAGGGCCGGTGCAGGGCTGGCAGGGGGCGGATGATCATGCCAATATCCCTGCCACGGACAATAGGAGCGCGGATCATGGCCACAGCGGATGCAAGTTTCGGACAGGGCCATCACCTGCATCTGATTGACGGTTCGGCCTATATCTTCCGCGCCTATCACGCGCTGCCGCCCCTGACCCGCAAATCCGACGGCCTGCCGGTGGGGGCAGTGGCCGGGTTCTGCAACATCCTGTTCCGCTATCTCGAAAACAACAAGAACGGCGATGCGCCGACCCATGTCGCGGTGATCTTCGACCATTCCTCGAAAACCTTCCGCAATGACATCTATCCCGAATACAAGGCCAACCGCCCCGAACTGCCCGAGGATCTGCGCCCGCAATTCCCCCTGACACGCGAGGCGACGCGCGCCTTCAACGTCTCCTGCATCGAGACCGAGGGCTATGAGGCCGATGACATCATTGCCACCCTGTCCTGCAAGGCGCGCGATGCGGGCGGCAAGGTCACGATCATCTCCTCGGACAAGGATCTGATGCAACTGGTCGGCAATGGCGTCTTCATGCTGGACCCGATGAAAAACCGTGAGATCGGCCCCGAGGAAGTGCTGGAGAAATTCGGCGTCCCGCCCGAACGGGTGGTCGATGTGCAGGCACTGGCAGGCGATTCGGTCGATAATGTGCCGGGCGCGCCGGGGATCGGCATCAAGACGGCGGCGCTGCTGATCCAGGAATATGGCGATCTGGACACGCTGCTGGAGCGCGCGGGTGAGATCAAGCAGCCCAAGCGGCGCGAAACCCTGATCGGCCATGCCGAACAGATCCGCATTTCCAGACGGCTGGTGCAGCTGGATTGCGACACCCCGCTGGATTTCACGCTGGAAAGCCTTGAGGTGCGCAAGCCCGATCCCGAGGCGCTGATGGACTTCCTCAATCAGATGGAATTCCGCACCCTGACGCGGCGGGTTGCCGAAAGCCTGAAGGTAGAAGCCCCGCCTGCGCCCGAGACCCCCGCAGCGGCGGCAGGCCCAGAGACGGCCGAGCCGGGCATCACCGCCCTGCCCTTCGACCATTCCGCCTATGAATGGATCCGCGATGCGGCGGCGCTGCAGGTCTGGATCGACGAGATTGCCGAACAGGGTTACGTCGCCATCGACACCGAAACCACCAGCCTTGACGAGATGCGCGCCGAACTGGTGGGCATCTCGCTGGCCACCCGGGCGGGTCGGGCCTGCTATATCCCGCTGGCGCACCGGCAGGGCGGCGGCGATCTGTTCGGCAGTTCGGATCTGGTCGAGGGGCAATTGCCGATAGATGTGGCTTTGGCGCTGCTGAAACCGGTGCTGGAGGATGCGGCGATTCTGAAGATCGGCCAGAACATGAAATATGACTGGAAGATCTTCGCCCGTCACGGCATCGACGTGGCCCCCATCGACGACACGATGCTGATGAGTTCCGCGCTTTATGCTGGTCAGCATCTGCATGGCATGGACACATTGTCGGACCGTTACCTTGGCCATCAGCCTATTCCGATCAAATCGCTGCTGGGGTCGGGCAAGGCGCAGATCACCTTTGACCGCGTGCCGGTCGAGGAAGCGGTGAAATATGCCGCTGAGGATGCCGATATCACGCTGCGGCTGTGGCAGATGCTGAAACCGCGCCTGCATCGGGGCCATGTCACGACGGTCTATGAGACGCTGGAACGCCCGCTGGTGCCGGTGCTGGCGCGGATGGAAATGGCGGGGGTGCAGGTCGACCGCGATACGCTGTCGCGAATGTCCAACGCTTTTGCGCAGAAAATGGCGGGGCTGGAGGCCGAGATACAGGAACTGGCAGGCCGGTCGTTCAATGTCGGCTCTCCCAAGCAGTTGGGGGAAATCCTGTTTGACGAACTGGGCCTGCCGGGCGGGTCCAAGGGCAAGACCGGGGCCTATTCCACCGGGGCCGATGTGCTGGAGGATCTGGCGACCGAACATGAACTGCCGCGCCGTGTGCTGGACTGGCGGCAATTGGCCAAGCTGAAATCGACCTATACCGATGCGCTGCAGGACCACATCAACCCTGAAACAGGCCGTGTCCATACCTCCTATTCGCTGGTGGGTGCGGTGACGGGGCGGCTGTCCTCGACCGATCCGAACCTGCAGAATATTCCGGTGCGGTCCGAAGAAGGCCGCCGCATCCGCGAGGCTTTCGTCGCGCCCAAGGGCCGGGTGATGGTCACCCTGGATTACAGCCAGATCGAATTGCGCATCCTTGCCCATATCGCCGATATCCCGGCGCTGAAACAGGCCTTCAAGGACGGCATCGACATTCACGCCATGACCGCGTCCGAGATGTTCGGCGTGCCGGTCGAAGGCATGGAGCCCTCCATCCGCCGTCAGGCCAAGGCGATCAATTTCGGCGTGATCTACGGGATTTCAGGTTTCGGCCTTGCGCGGAACCTGCGCATCCCGCGCGCCGAGGCGCAGGGCTTCATCGACCGGTACTTTGAGCGTTTTCCCGGCATCAAGGAATATATGTCCGAAACTGTCAAATTCGCGCAGGAAAAGGGCTATGTCCAAACCCTGTTCGGTCGGAAAATCCATACGCCCGAAATCAACGCCAAAGGGCCGGGAGCGGGCTTCGCCAAACGCGCGGCGATCAACGCGCCGATTCAGGGCACGGCGGCAGACATCATCCGCCGCGCCATGGTGCGGATGCCCCAAGCCATCAACGGGCTGGATGCCAAGATGCTGCTGCAGGTGCATGACGAATTGCTGTTCGAGGTGGCCGAGGATGCCGTCGCCCCTCTGATCGACGCCGCCCGCGCTGTGATGGAGGGCGCCGCCGCCCCCGCCGTGCATCTGACCGTGCCGGTGACTGTGGATGCCGGACAGGGCACAAACTGGGCCGAAGCGCATTGATCGCCGACTGGCCCGGGCTGAAGGCGCTGGCCCTTGGCATGGGCCTGCCCGAGGTCACCGACACGACCGCATGGGGCAATCCCTGCCTGAAGGCGCATGGCAAGATGTGGTGCTGGTGGTCGCCCTATGTCGATGCCGCTGTATTCAAGGCCGATTTCGATGAGCGTGAGATGCTGCTGGCCGCTGATCCAGAGACCTTTCTGATGCATCCGCATTATGCCGCGCATCGGCTGATGCTGGTGCGGGCGGGGCGGATCGCGCCGGACTGGGCCCGCGCAAGGCTGCTGCGGCAATGGCGCGATGCGGCCCCGAAACGCTGGTTGAAAAACTGGGACGGGCAGCAGGTCCAGACCGGCGGGGTGTGACCGATCTGGCCTGACCGGGCTGACATAACGGTCCGGGGGGGGGTGACGGGCGCAGCCTTTATCCCCTGTTCCTGTCCCCTGCCCTTTCCGATGCGGTGGGCTGTCACGCGCCGCCGTTCTACCCCGCCTCGGGATCGCCGGTCACAACGACATCGGTGCCCCAATCGGCGCAGGAAGCGGTCAGCCGTTCGGGCAAAGGCAGATCGGTGAAAACCTTGTCCAACTCGCGGACCGAGGCGATACGCGCCGGCGCCGCACGCCCCAGTTTGGAATGATCTGCCACCAGAAAGCTTTGCCGCGCCTGCCGCAGGATCGCGCGACTGACCCGCACCTCGGCCAGATCGAAATCCAGAAGATCGCCATCCTCATCCAACGCCGATGTGCCGATGATTGCGTAATCCACCTTGAACTGGGCGATGAAATCGGTGGTCAGATCCCCCACCAACCCGCCATCGACCCGCCGCAGCGCGCCGCCCGCCACCATGATGTCACAGCCCGGATTGGCCAGCAGGATATTGGCCACGTTGATATTGTTGGTGACCACGGTGATATTGCTATGGGACAGCAATTCGCGGGCCACCGCCTCGGTCGTGGTGCCAAGGTTCAGGATCAGTGAACAATTGTCCGGAATTGCCGCAGCACAGGCCTTGCCGATGGCGGTCTTGGCGCCCGCATTCATCCGGCGGCGCTGGTCATAGCCGATATTGACGACGCCGGTGCGCGGCACCGCCCCGCCATGCACCCGGTCCAGAAACCCCGCCTCGGCCAGATCGCCCAGATCGCGCCGGATCGTCTGCAGCGTCACATCGAATCGCTGCGCCAGTTCCTCAACCAGAACCCGCCCCTCGGCGCGCGCGATTTCCAGAATCTCGGTCTGCCGGATGTTCAGCGCCATGGGCAATCCTCCTTTGGCCTTGCAGGATGCCGCAAGGAACCAGGCCATTCAAGCCGCCGTGCAGCGCGCGCGTCACTTTCCTTTATCTTCGGATATCATAAACTTGCCGCGATGCAGCAAAAACTTTAATGCGATATATGTTCGCTTTGCTGCAAACCGAAAACAAAACGAACATTTTTGCTTGACCCGCAGCACAATTCGAATGACCTTGGCTGCATCGAGAAACCCGATGGGAGGAGGGGCAGCGTGACCGGCGACCGGCAGTCAGGGATTTCTGACCTCTTCATCATCGGCGGCGGCATCAACGGATGCGGCATCGCCCGGGATGCGGCGGGGCGCGGGCTGACGGTCGTTCTGGCCGAACAGGGTGATCTGGCACAGGCGACCTCATCAGCCTCGACCAAGCTGTTCCATGGCGGGTTGCGCTATCTGGAATTCTTCGAATTCCGTCTGGTGCGTGAGGCGCTGGAGGAACGTGAAACGCTGCTGGTCGCCATGCCACATATCAGCTGGCCCATGCGTTTCGTGCTGCCATGGCATCCCGATATGCGCTTTGAAAGCGATACGCCGACCTCGCGCCTGCTGGGCATTTTCATGCCCTGGATGAAGGGGCGCCGCCCGGCATGGCTGATCCGGCTGGGGCTGTTCCTGTATGACCGGCTGGGCGGGCGCCGCATCCTGCCCGCAACCCGCACGCTGGACCTTGCGACCGATCCGGCAGGACGGCCGCTGAACCCGAAGTTTCGCCGCGCCTATGAATATTCCGATTGCTGGGTCGAGGATTCGCGACTTGTCGCGCTGAATGCCCGCGATGCGGCGCAGCGCGGCGCCCGCATCATGGTGGGCGCGCGCGTGGTCAGCGCGACCCGCGCGGGCGATCACTGGGACATCGTGACCGAGGGCACGGACGGCAGGCAGACCCATCGCGCCCGGGCGCTGGTCAATGCGGGCGGGCCATGGGTCGAGGATGTGATCCGCAATGTCGCCCGCATCAATTCAACCGAGGGCGTGCGGCTGGTGCGCGGCAGTCATATCGTGACGCGCAGGCTGTATGATCACGACCGCTGCTATTTCTTTCAGGGCGAGGACGGGCGGATCATCTTCGCCATCCCCTATGAACAGGATTTCACCCTGATCGGCACCACCGACAAGGATCATGACGGCCCGCCCGGCAGCGCCGAATGCACGCCCGGGGAACGCGATTACCTGCTGGCCTTCGCCTCGCGTTATTTTGCCAAGCCGGTAACGGCGGAGGATGTCGTCTGGACCTATTCCGGCGTCCGCCCGCTTTACAATGACGGGGCGAAATCGGCGACTGCGGCGACGCGGGACTATGTTCTCAGTCTTGATGCAGGTGGGACAGAAGGGGCGGGCGGCGCGCCGCTGCTGAATGTCTTTGGCGGCAAGATCACCACCTACCGGCGTCTGGCGGAAAGCGCATTGGCGAGGCTTGCGCCGCATTTCCCGGGGCTGAAACCGGCATGGACCGCGCGTCAGCCGCTTCCGGGTGGGGATTTCCCGCATGACGGGGTGGCGGCGCTGACGGAACGGTTGCGGGGCAGCCACCCTTGGCTGACGCCCTATCACGCCGCGCGCCTGATCCGCGCCTATGGCACCGATGCCTTTGCCCTTTTGGGCAAGGCGGAGGGCCCCGGGGATCTGGGCCACGATTTCGGCGCGACCCTGACCGAGGCCGAGGTCCGCTGGCTGATCGAACACGAATTCGCGCGCAGTGCTGGGGATATCCTGTGGCGGCGCAGCAAACTGGGTCTGCGCATGACGGCAGAGGAGGCCGCAGCGCTGGACCGGTTCATGTCGGAGGAATGCGTGGTCAGTCCGGCAGCGGAATAGACCGGATGGCAGACAGGAAGGGGGGGCAATGGCCTTGGAATTGCGGGGCGTCACACGGGTCGTGGACGGGCGGACACATATCCATCCGACCGATCTGACGCTGGAGAAAGGCACGATGAACGTGCTTCTGGGGCCGACGCTTTCGGGCAAGACCTCACTCATGCGCGTCATGGCGGGGCTGGATCGCCCGACCGAGGGCCGGTTGCTCTGGGATGGTCAGGATGTGACGGGCATCCGCGTGCAGGATCGCGGCGTTGCCATGGTCTATCAGCAATTCATCAATTACCCGGGCCTGAGCGTCTATGAAAACATCGCCTCCCCCCTGCGGCTGATGGGCCGCCCCAAGGCCGAGATCGACGCCCGCGTGCGTGAAACCGCCGAGATGATGCGCCTGTCACCGATGCTGGAACGACGCCCGTTGGAACTGTCGGGCGGCCAACAGCAACGTTGCGCGCTGGCCCGGGCGCTGGTCAAGGGGGCGGGGCTGGTCCTGCTGGACGAACCGCTGGCCAATCTGGACTACAAGCTGCGTGAGGAAATGCGGGTCGAGATCCCCCGGATCTTCGAGGCTTCGGGCGCGATCTTCGTCTATGCCACGACGGAACCCGAAGAGGCGCTGCTGCTGGGCGGCCATACCGCAACCCTGTGCGAAGGCCGCGTCACGCAGTTCGGCCCCACCCCGCAGGTTTACCGCCAGCCCGCTGACCGGGACACCGCACGGGTGTTTTCCGATCCCCCGATGAATTTCATCACCGCCGAAAAACGCGGTGACACAATCCGGCTGGGTCAGGCCAACGCGGTTGCGGCAGGGGGGCTGTTTGCGGGTCTGCCCGACGGGACCTATCACGCCGGTTTCCGCGCCAATCACCTGAGCCTGCATCGCCAAGGCCCACTGGCCGTGGAATTCCGCTGCGGGCTGGATGTGACCGAGATCACCGGATCGGAAACCTTCCTGCATTCCCGCCACGGATCGCAGAAATGGGTGGCGCTGGTCCATGGCGTGCATGACCTGCCTCCGGGATCGGATCTGACACTCTGGCTTGATCCGGCGCATGTCTATCTTTTCGGCGCCGATGGACGGCTGGCCGCCGCAGCCCCCTATGCCACCGAATACATGCGGGGGGCCGCCTGATGGCACAGATCACGCTGAAAAATCTTGCGCACAGCTATGTCCCCAATCCGAAATCCGAGGCCGATTTCGCCCTCAAGCAAATGGATCACGTCTGGCAGGATGGCGGGGCCTATGCGCTGCTGGGATCCTCGGGCTGCGGCAAGACCACGCTGTTGAACATCATCTCGGGCCTCGTGCGCCCCAGTCAGGGCCGGGTGCTGTTCGGCGACCGCGACGTGACCGATGCCGAAACAGCCGCGCGCAACATCGCGCAGGTGTTCCAGTTTCCGGTCGTCTACGACACGATGACGGTGCGCGACAATCTGGCCTTTCCCTTGCGCAATCGCGGCATGGATGCGGGCTATATCGCGGCCCGCGTGCAGGACATCGCGCGGATGATCGGCATGGAAGAGGCCCTGCACCGCAAGGCCAAGGGCCTGACGGCGGACGCGAAACAGAAGATCAGCCTTGGCCGCGGCATGGTGCGCGAGGATGTGAACGCGATCCTGTTCGACGAACCCCTGACCGTGATCGACCCGCATATGAAATGGGAATTGCGCACGCAACTCAAGCAGTTGCACCATCAGTTCGGCCATACGATGATCTATGTCACCCATGACCAGACCGAGGCGCTGACCTTCGCCGACAAGGTGGTGGTCATGTATGACGGCCGCGTCGTGCAGATGGGCACGCCCGAGGAGTTGTTCGAAACCCCGGCCCATACATTTGTCGGCTATTTCATCGGCTCGCCGGGGATGAATTTCTTTGACGCCGATGTGACCGGAACCCGCGCCCGTCTGGGCGACGCGGTGGTCGATCTGGGCGCGGCCTATGGGCCACAAACGGGCCGCGTCCAGATCGGCATCCGCCCCGAACATGCCGAACTGACGGCGGGCGAAGGGCTGCCGCTGCAGATCCAGCGGGTCGAGGATGTGGGCCGCCACCGCCTGTTGCGGGGCACCATCGCCGCGGGCGAAATCAATATCGTCCTGCCCGAAGGCACCGGGATCGGCGCCGACCTGACCCATGTCCGGCTGCGCCCCGAAAAGATCAATCTCTATTCCGATGACTGGCGCGTGACGCCCGAAGGGAGGGCCGTCTGATGGACAAGACCCAGAACAACAAGGCGTGGTTTCTGGTCCTGCCGGTGCTGGTGCTGGTGGCCTTTTCCGCCGTCCTGCCGCTGATGACGGTGGTGAATTACGCCTTCAACGACACATTCGGCAATAACCGCTTTTTCTGGGCGGGGCTGGAATGGTTCGAGCAGATGGTGACGTCAAGCCGCATGCATGACGCGCTTGGCCGCCAGATCCTGTTTTCCGCGATCATTCTGGCCATCGAGGTGCCCCTTGGCATCTTCATCGCGCTGAACATGCCCAAGCGCGGCTTCTGGGCATCCTTCTGCCTTGTGGTCATGGCGCTGCCGCTGCTGATCCCGTTCAATGTCGTCGGCACGATCTGGCAGATTTTCGGCCGGGTCGATATCGGCCTGCTGGGCCGGGTCCTGAACGATCTGGGCATCGCCTATAACTACACCAACAACCCGTTCGATGCCTGGGCCACGGTGATCGTGATGGATGTCTGGCACTGGACATCGCTGGTGGCACTGCTGTGCTATGCGGGGCTGAATTCCATCCCACAGGCCTATTATCAGGCCGCCCGCATTGATCAGGCCAGCCGCTGGGCCGTGTTCCGCTATATCGAACTCCCGAAGATGAAGGGCGTGCTGCTGATCGCGGTTCTGCTGCGCTTCATGGACAGTTTCATGATCTATACCGAACCCTTTGTCGTCACCGGCGGCGGGCCCGGCAATTCGACCACCTTCCTGTCGATCGACCTTGTGAAAATGGCCATCGGCCAGTTCGACCTCGGGCCCGCCGCCGCGTTCAGCCTGATGTATTTCCTCGTGATCCTGCTGGTGTCCTGGGTGTTCTACACCGTGATGACCAATCTTGACCGGGAGGAGCAGAAATGATGCGCATCAAACCCTCGGCCATCGTGATGGCGCTTTATCTGATCTTCCTCATGCTGCCGATCTACTGGCTTGTGAATATGAGCCTGAAGACCAATACCGAGATTACCTCGGCCTTCACGCTCTGGCCGCATGACCTGACCTTCCGCAATTACCGCGTCATCCTGACCGATCCGTCATGGTATATGGGCTATGTCAATTCGGTCATCTATGTGTCGATGAATGTGGTGATCTCGCTGACCGTGGCCTTGCCTGCGGCCTATGCCTTCTCACGCTATCACTTCATGGGCGACAAGCATCTGTTCTTCTGGCTCTTGACCAACCGGATGGCGCCGCCTGCCGTTTTCGCGCTGCCCTTCTTTCAGCTTTATTCCTCGGTCGGCCTGTTTGACACGCATATCGCGGTGGCGCTGGCGCATTGCCTGTTCAACGTGCCGCTGGCGGTCTGGATCCTTGAAGGCTTCATGCGCGGGGTGCCCAAGGAAATCGACGAGACCGCCTATATCGACGGCTATTCCTTCCCGCGCTTCTTCGTGAAGATCTTCATGCCGCTGATCGCGCCGGGGATCGGGGTCGCGGCCTTTTTCTGCTTCATGTTCTCATGGGTGGAACTGCTGCTGAGCCGCACGCTGACATCCGTGAACGCCAAACCCATCGCCGCGACGATGACGCGCACGGTTTCGGCCAGCGGGATGGACTGGGGCGTGCTGGCCGCAGCAGGGGTGCTGACCATCGTGCCGGGGGCCTTGGTCATCTGGTTCGTGCGCAACTACATTGCCAAGGGCTTTGCCCTGGGGAGGGTGTGATGAACATGGCACATTCCCCCGCCCGCCGGGCCAACTGGACCGCGATCACCCTTGGCGCCGTGGCGGTAATGGGGGGCGCGATTGGCACCCTGTTCCTCATCGCCCCGAAGAAGGAGGGCGCGATCGACTGGTTCGCGCCCATGTCGGCGACGGGCTGGATGGCCTGGACGCTGCCGGTCGCGATCTTCTTCTGGTGTATCGCAAGCCTGCTGGTCACCTTCACGCTGCTGGCAATCCGTTTTCCCGAAACCCCGCGCGTGGGCATCCTGCGGATCGAGACGACGCGCGGCGACCGTCTGTTCATTTCCTTGCTGGGTTCGGCCTTCATCTGCCTGATCTGGCTGTTTTTCGCGGGAAGCCCGCTTTGGTGGGCGCTCGCGCTTTGCCTTGCCTATGCCGCAGCGGTGTTCCGCTGGGTCTAGTCAGGGCCGGAAGGACCGGGGCGCAGAACCTTGTGCAGGCGCGCCCCGGGTCACGATCAATCCACTGTCTCAATCTGGGAGGATACATCATGAGACTTCGCCAAACCACAACCGCCATGGCGCTTGCGCTGATGGCCATGGGCGGCGCGCCCGCCTGGGCCGATATGGAGGCCGCCCGTGCTTTTCTCGATGCCGAGATCGGCGATCTGTCCTCACTCACGCGTGAGGAACAGGAGGCCGAGATGCAATGGTTCATGGATGCGGCCCAGCCTTTCGCAGGCATGGATATCAAGGTCGTGTCGGAAACCATCACCACGCATGAATACGAATCCAAGGTGCTGGCGCCTGCCTTTACCGCTATCACCGGCATCACTATCACCCATGACCTGATCGGTGAGGGCGATGTGGTCGAAAAGCTGCAGACGCAGATGCAGACCGGCGAGAATATCTATGACGCCTATATCAATGACAGCGACCTGATCGGCACCCATTGGCGCTATCAGCAGGCCCGCAGCCTGACCGACTGGATGGCAAATGAGGGCGCGGCCGTCACCAACCCGAACCTTGATCTTGAGGATTTCATCGGGCTGAAATTCACCACCGCGCCGGATGGCCAGCTTTACCAGCTGCCCGACCAGCAATTCGCGAACCTTTACTGGTTCCGCTATGACTGGTTCAATGACGAACAGACCAAGGCCGCCTTTCAGGAGGCCTATGGCTATGAACTGGGCGTGCCGCTGAACTGGTCGGCCTATGAGGATATTGCCGAATTCTTCACCGGCCGCGACATGTCGCATGTTGGTGGCCCCTCCTCGGTCTGGGGGAATATGGATTATGGCAAGAAGGACCCCTCCCTTGGCTGGCGCTACACCGATGCCTGGATGTCCATGGCCGGTATGGGCGATGTGGGCGACCCGAACGGCCTGCCGGTCGATGAATGGGGCGTGCGCGTCGATGAAAACTCACGCCCCGTGGGTTCCTGCGTGGCGCGCGGCGGGGCGACTAATGACGCCGCAGCAGTTTATGCGGTGACCAAGGCCATCGAATGGCTGCAGAAATACACCCCGCCGGAAGCCCAGGGCATGACCTTTGGTGAGGCCGGGCCGGTGCCTGCGCAGGGCAATATCGCCCAGCAGATGTTCTGGTACACTACCTTCACCGCCGACATGCTGAAACCCGGCACCGCCGTCATGAACGAGGACGGCACGCCGAAATGGCGCATGGCCCCCAGCCCGCGCGGCGCCTACTGGACCGAAGGCACCAAGCTTGGCTATCAGGATGTGGGGTCCTGGACGCTGATGAAATCCACCCCGGTGGACCGTGCGCAGGCCGCATGGCTTTACGCGCAATTCGTCACCTCCAAGACGGTGGATGTGAAGAAAAGTCATGTCGGCCTGACGCTGATCCGCGAAAGCTCGATCCAGCATGAAAGCTTCACCGAACGCTCGCCCGCCTTGGGCGGTCTGGTAGAGTTCTACCGCTCGCCCGCCCGGGTGCAGTGGACGCCGACCGGCACCAATATCCCGGATTATCCGCGTCTGGCGCAGCTGTGGTGGCAGCACATCGGCGACGCGATGGCAGGCGCCAAAACCCCGCAAGAGGCGCTGGATGCGCTGTGCGCCGAGCAGGAAAGCGTGATGGAACGGCTGGAGCGGTCCGGCGTGCAGGGTGATATCGGCCCGAAGATGAACGAGCCGCAAGACCCGCAGGTCTGGCTGGATGCGCCCGGAGCCCCGGTTGCAGCATTGGAAAACGAAAAGCCGCAGGGTGAGACCATCGCCTATGACGAGCTGATCAAATCCTGGCAATAAGCCGGAAATCAGGGGGCAGGGTCTTGCCTTGCCCCCTTTTTTCTGTCCCGAAATATCCCCGCCGGAGGCTCCCCCGGCTGGTTGCGGAAGCCTCCGGCGGGGATATTTTCAGACAGAAAAACACGATGATGCCGAAGGGAGGCGCGCCATGACCCATATCCTTGCCATAGATCAGGGCACGACCTCATCCCGCGCGATCCTGTTCGATGCCGGACTGCGCGTGGTCTCGGTCGCGCAAGAGGAATTTCCGCAGCATTATCCAGCCCCCGGCTGGGTCGAGCATGACCCGTCCGACCTGTGGTCGACGGTGGCGGGAACCGCGCGCGCCGCGATTGAAAAGGCCGGGATCGCGGCGCGCGACATCGCGGCCATCGGCATCACCAATCAGCGTGAGACGACGGTGATCTGGGACCGCAAAAGCGGAGAGCCGATCCATAATGCCATCGTCTGGCAGGACCGGCGCACAGCGGATATCTGCGAGCCGCTGAAACAGGCCGGGCATGAACCGATGGTGACCCGGCGCACCGGCCTGCTGCTGGACCCCTATTTCTCGGGCACCAAGGTGAAATGGCTGCTAGACAATGTGCCGGGCGCGCGGGCGCGGGCCGAGGCGGGAGAGCTTGCCTTCGGCACGGTCGACAGCTTCCTGATCTGGAAGCTGACCGGAGGCCGCGCCCATGTGACCGACGCGACCAATGCCGCACGCACGATGCTGTTCAACATCGCGACACAGGAATGGGACCCCGAGATCTGTGCGCTTATGGGCGTGCCCATGGCCATCCTGCCCGAGGTGAAGGATTGCGCCGCCGATTTTGGCCTGACGCGGGCAGATCTTTTTGGCCATGAGATCCCGATTTCCGGCGTTGCGGGCGATCAGCAGGCCGCGACCGTCGGGCAGGCCTGTTTCGCGCCCGGCATGATGAAATCAACCTATGGCACCGGCTGTTTCGCGCTGCTGAACACCGGGTCGGACATGGTTCCGTCGACCAACCGGCTGCTGACGACCGTGGCATACCGGCTGGACGGGCGCACGACCTATGCACTGGAAGGGTCGATCTTCATCGCGGGTGCGGTGGTGCAATGGCTGCGCGACGGGCTGAAGATCATCCGGGATGCCAAGGAAACCCAGCCCCTTGCCGAAGCCGCCGACCCCGCGCAGGAGGTGGTTCTGGTCCCAGCCTTCACCGGGCTGGGCGCGCCTTACTGGCGGCCCGACTGCCGGGGGGCGGTTTACGGCCTGACGCGCAATTCCGGGCCTGCCGAACTGGCCCGTGCAGCGCTGGAAAGTGTGGGCTTCCAGACCCGCGACCTTTTGGAGGCGATGCGCGCCGATTGGGGGGCTGCGGCGGATGGGGTGCTGCGCGTCGATGGCGGCATGACCGCCAGCGACTGGGCGATGCAGTTTCTGGCCGATATCCTTGGCGCGCCGGTGGACCGGCCCGTGGTAACCGAAACCACAGCCCTTGGCGCGGCCTATCTGGCGGGGCTTCAGGCCGGCATCTGCCCGCCCCCCGAAGAATTCGCCAAAAGCTGGGCGCTGGAGCGCCGTTTCGATCCCGGGATGGAGGACAGCACGCGTGAGGCGAAATATGCCCGTTGGGGCCGCGCCGTCGCCGCCACGATGTCGGTATGATCTTCACCATCCATTCCCCTCCGCGGATCCTGTTCGGGCGCGGCAAGGCGGCGCTTGCGGCGGATGAGGCACTGGCCTTCGGGCCGCGCGGGGTCGTCGTTCATGGCGCGCAGGCCGGACGGGCGGAATGGCTGATCGCGGCACTGCGGGCGCGCGGCGCGGAGGTTCTGACCCTTGCCGCCCCGCGCGAACCGCTGCTGGAGGATCTGACAGCGGCCACCACCGCCGCGCGCGACCACCGGCCCGACTGGGTGCTGTCACTGGGCGGCGGGGCGGCGATTGATCTGGGCAAGGCGCTGGCCGCGATGATCCCCGCCCCCGGGGATGCGCTGGACCATCTGGAGGGCGTCGGGCGCGGCCTGCCCCTGACCGCCGCCCCCCTGCCCTTTCTGGCCTTGCCAACCACTGCCGGAACCGGGGCCGAGGTGACGAAGAATGCGGTGATCGGCCTGCGCGATCATGGCCTCAAAATCTCGCTCCGCGATGACCGGATGATCGCGCGGGTGGCGATTGTCGACCCCGCATTGACCGATGGCTGCCCGCGCGATGTGACGCTGGCCTCAGGGCTCGATGCGGTCACGCAGGTGATCGAACCCTGGCTGAGCGTGAAGGCCACGCCCTATTCCGATGCCATCGCAGCGGCCGCGATCCGGCCCGGGCTTGAGGCGCTGAAGCGGCTGATGCAGGCGGAAGACCCCGACGCGCGGGACCGGCTGGCCTGGGTTTCGCTGTCGGGCGGGCTGGCGCTGGCCAATTCAGGGCTGGGCGCGGTGCATGGGCTGGCGGGGGTGATCGGCGGCAGGATCGCCGCCCCGCATGGCGCGATCTGCGGCGCGCTGCTAGGGCCGGTTCTGGCGATGAACCGGGAACTGACAGGCGGCACCGCGCGCGAAAGGGTGGATCAGGTCTGCGCGACAATCGCCGACATGTTGGGCGGCACGGCGCAGGACGCCCCCGCGCGCCTGCAAGGATGGGCCTGCGATCAGGGCCTGCCGGACCTGCGGGCGCTTGGCGTAGATCCCGCCCATCACGACGCGATTGCCGGGGCGGCACTTGGCTCATCTTCCATGAAGGGCAATCCGGTGCTTCCTTCCCTTGTTTCAGTGCGCCATGCTCTTGCACAGGCATGATCAACTTCCGCTCATCAGTCCCGGCATGGCCCTGGATCAGGCAGCCCGAATTTAACTTGATCCATAGTGCCCATCAGACAATACTTCGTCCTGGGGGCCAATTTCGGGCTGCCAGTGCAACTGATAAAGGGATTTTCTCGATGTATGTTGATAAGAAACACAAGATTGGAAAGAATGAAAAGTTGGATTCCGTAATCAAGAAATATGGCCACAAGGACTGGAAGATCATCTGGAAAGACAAGGCCAATGCGTCTTTGGTCAGCAAGCGCAAAGAGCCGGAGAACCTGCAACCGGGCGATGTCGTGATCATCCCGCCCAATGCCAAGCAGGCACAGGAAATTGCCGAATACATCTTCAAGCTTAATGAAAGCCTCGTAGCCGAACGTGCCTTCGTGGACTCATGCAACGGCTTCGAACAACGGTTCACCCGCATGGCCGCACAAAATCGCAAGTATGCGGACGAACTCGCCGACGAATACGGTGACATGATCCATAAGATAAAGCTTACGAATTCTTCCACCAAAAGAACAAGCGATGGGGTCGATGTTGCTGCGGATATCGCATTGCTGTTCGTCGCCATCGGCAAGCTGGGGCAGGCCAGCAGCAAGGCTGCGAAATCAAGCGGGGCGGAACTGAAAAAAATCAATGACGACGCGGCGAAAGATGCGATGGCTTTTGCCGCATCGCCTGTCGAAAAGGTGATCGTTTCAGCCTGTGGAAAATTCCTGTCAGACGCGAAAGCCGGGCGCTCCTACACGGCACTCTTCGTTGGAGATCTGGTGACAGCATCTGCAAACCTCACCAAACCCTCCTTCTGGGGCAAGACAATCGTCAAGCTTCATGACGGGGCAAGCTGGTCGGAAGCCGTGACGGCCGACCTGTCAAAAGACCTCGACAAAGCTATAGAAAAACTGGAGCGGGATCGGGATGCGGCAGTACGCGGCTTTCTCACCACTGCCAAGAGCCTCGAACAGCGGGCAGTCGAAATGAAAAAAGCTGCCAAGAATGCGGGCAGCCATATCAAGAAACTGGAACGCGAACTCTCGGACCTAGAGAGCTGACTGGGCCTTTGCGCTGGCAATCGGTGCAGACATGTTGGCGGAAAACCTGAAAATTTGATCGACCTTCAGGAAAGCGCCAGAAAGGGCGGGAGAAAGATGCAGAAATCCGCTGACCGTGCGACCCGCGCCCCTGAACTGGGGCGCGGCTCTGGACCTATTCTCCCCGCGCCAGCATCCGGCCCAAAGGCCGCCCCCCCAGAATATGCAGATGGTAATGCGGCACTTCCTGCACGCCCGCCTCACCGGCATTGGAAATGGTGCGATAACCGCCACCCGCATCGGGTGTGACCTTCATCATCGCGCAGACCTGCGCGGCCACGCGGTGGAAATCCACGATCTCGGCCTCTGACGCCTCGGCGCAGAAATGGTCAAAGCAGACATAGGGGCCTTTCGGGATCACCAGCACATGCACCGGGGCCTGCGGCTGGATGTCATGAAAGGCCAGCGTATGATCGGTTTCCAGAACGGTCTTGTTGGGGATCTCGCCGCGCAGGATGCGGGCGAAGATATTGGTTGTGTCGTAGCGATGGGCCATGGATCAGTCCGAAAATAGATGCGGGGTGCGGGCGATGGCCTGCGCGGCCTCTGACGGAATACCAAGAAATGCCGCCAGTGCCACGCTGTTTTCGTCCACTCCCGCCGATTGGCGAATCCGGTGCAGCCCCGGCAGATCGGCGTCGCGGATCCGGTCGCTTTCGAATTTCACGTCATAGCGGATCGTCGGCAGCAACCGGTCGATGACCTCACGCGGGCTGGATTCACCGGCCAGACCGACGCGGCGGGCATGGCCGATCAGGTAATCATCGGTGAAATCGCAGTCCACTTCCAGCAGCCGCAACACCGCCTTGTCCGAGGCGAAATCCTGCATCAGGTCCACATTCGCGGGGTCGATACAGACCACAAGCGTATCGCTTTGCCAGTAGTCGAACAGCATCCGCATCAGCGCGCGGCGGTGGCGCGTGCGCTTTTCCAGCGTCGACTGGATACCGCCCAGATCCGGCAGGGGGGTCGAGGCCTCATTGAACAGGTAATCCACCGCAGGCAGGTTGGTTTCCTGCCGGATCCGTTCGACCAGCCGCTTGGCGACATGCCATTTCTTGCAGATCACCATCAGCAGCGTCCGCTCGCGCCCCAAACTGCTTTCGGTTTCCCAGAAACGCGGCGCAAATCGGCGGCCGATCCGGCCCCGCCCGGTCAGGAACTGGAAAAGCCCCCGCCCCTCATTCGAGATGGAGAACCGCACCCCCTGCGAGGCATAAAGATTGCCCAGACGCTCCTTCAGATCCCGCGCATCGGGTGAGATCTTGCGCGCGAACAGAAAATCCTGCGACACTAGAAGATCGTAATGATCATTGTGGAAGGTGACCGGCATCCCGTAATCGGTGAAGATCAGAAAGGTCAGCGTGCGGGTGCGGATCTCCTCTTCCGGCACCAGATGGCGCACAAGGGTCTGGAAGAAGGTTTCATCCGGGATCCATGTCGTGCGGAAAAACCGCATCACATCGCGGCGACGCTTGCAGAAATCCAGCACCGCCTCGACCGTGCGGCGGCGCAGGCACCACCACTGGCTGCCGATCTGGATCTGGAGATCGGCCGGAACCCGGCGCGCCAGACCCAGCCGCTCCTGCAGCTTCATCGAGCCATAGAACAGCGCCTTGTTGTTGCGTTCATTGAACCAGTGCCGGTAGACCAGCCGTTCCTCCTTGATCCCGGTCTTGATCCAGTCGGATTTGAAGAAGTCGAAACTTTCGATGAAATCGGCCTCTTCACGGTCCAGCAGTGCATGGGCGTATTCGGCCGATTTGATCGGCATGCAATCACCCGACAGCATGTAAAAATGCGTGGCCCGTGGAAAGGCATCGACCGCGGCGCTGACCGCCTGCAGGGTCGCGGCGACAAGGCTCCATTCCCCCCAGCCGCATTTCAGCCGCCGCTTGGCGAAAACGACCGCCGGATTGGGCTGCAACGCCTCGCGAATCCGGTCGAAATCGGTGCTTCGCGCCCGCGCATCGAAGTGAATCGCCACATAATCACCGGCCGCCGTCAGGCGTTCGGCCTGTGCGATGATCCCTTCCGGGTCCTTGTGGCACAGCAGGATATAGGCGATTTTAGCCATCGGGGTAACTTTCGACCAGTGACAAACAGGTGGTTTCCCCTCCATAACGCGATCGGCGATTGAAGAAACAGGATTTCTTTGCTTTCTTGTCGCCAAACAAGAACCCGCCGGATGCATGGGGCGTTTCGGGGGGCACGGAGGTTCGAGCCCATGGGTTTTCCCGGCACCTGGATGACCGAGAGCGAAAGCGTCATCTATCGCGTCGTTCCGAAATGCGCCTGTTCGACGATCGGACAGATCATGTTCTATTCCGATCATGGACGCTTCTTCGATGGCGACATTCATGACAGCACATCAGGCCTGCACAAATGGGCGCAGGAGACCAGCCAGCCGCTGATCGAGCGTTCGGTGAAGGGGCAAAAGACCTTTGCCTTCACCTGTGTGCGCAACCCGTATACGCGGATTCTCTCATCCTTCTTCGACAAGATCTGCGGCATCCAGCGCAACGGCAAGCGCTATCGCGGCAATCTGGTGCCGCTGCTGGTGCAGAAGTACGGGATCGAGGTCGGCGGCGAGGATGGCAAGCAGGCGTTCGACCAGATCCAGAGCTTCCGTCGATTCCTGCTGTTCGCCCGGGACAGCATCCGCTGGCGCAAACCGATGGAACCCGACATCCACTGGTCGGCCATGTCGGGCCATGTCTCGACCTTCATTGCCAATGGCGGGCGCTATGACCGGGTTGTCTTCACCGAAAAGTTCAACGAAGGCATGAAGGGCGTGCTGGACGGGATCAAGACGCCGCACAAGGTTGATCTGAAGAAGATCCCCCGATTCAATGAAAGCGAAGGCCATGGCCCGAAACGCGAACATCCGGTCGAGGATTATTTCGACGATCTGTCGATGCATCTGATGTGGGAAATCTACAAACGCGATTTCCAGCTTTTCCGCTATGATTTCGACAATCCCGCCAACAAGATGCCGCTGGGTGAGGTCGATCTTGACGAGGTCCATGCCAAGCTGGGCGACTGAACCGCCTGCCCCTGATCGCGTAAGGACCCTGATCGCGTAAGGGGGCGTCCCGCCCCCTAGCGCTGACGCGCTCACCCCCGGAGGTATTTTTGCCAGGATGAAGCAGCGAAGGTCCGGTCAGGACTTTCACCTTGGTCCAAATACATTGCGGGGTCCGGGGGCGCAAAGCCCCCGGCGCGGGGTCACAAAAGCCCCGCCTTGCGGAACAGCGCGCCCAGATCGGTTTCCGGCCGGGCGCCGTAATGGCCGATGACCTCGGCCGCGGCAATGCAGCCCATGCGACCCGCGACCTCGATCCCCTGTCCGGTCGCCAGCCCGAAGATGAACCCCGCCGCGAACTGATCGCCCGCCCCGGTTGCATCGACCGGGGTGATGGGCGTCACCGCCACATCGGCCCGGTCCTGCCCGCGCCGCACGATCACATCCTGACCGGACCGGGTGCAGACCACCAGACCGGCATCCGCCGCAGCAAGGTCCAGGGCCTCGGGAAGTTCGGTCTGGTAAAGCGCGCACCATTCATGCTCATTGCCGATGACATAGTCGAGATCGCGCACCAGACGGCGGAACCCGTCACGGTGGCGGTCCACGCAGAAAGGGTCCGACAGGGCAATCCCCGCCTGTCCACCCTTTTCCCGGCACAGTTTCGCGGCCCGCTCAAAGGCCTGTTTTCCCATGGGCTTGTCATAAAGATAGCCTTCAAGGTACAAAAACTCCGCCTCACCAGCGACCGTATCGGCAACATCCCCCGGCCCCAGATCGGACGAGATCCCCAGATAGGTGTTCATCGAACGCTCCCCATCCGGCGAGACGAAGATCATCGAACGCGAGGTCGGCAGGTCCCCCCCCGGCACCGGCGCATTGACAAAGGCCGTGCCGCCTTCTTCCATCGAACGGGCATAGAACCGCCCCAGCGCGTCATCATGCACGCGCCCGATAAAGGCGGTGGACAGGCCCAGATTTCCGATCCCGGCCAGCGTATTGGCCACCGATCCGCCCGGCGCCTGCGTGCGGTCCTTCATCGCCGCATAAAGCAGTTCTCCCCGCTCACGCTCGACCAGTTGCATGATGCCCTTCCCGATCCCCATGAGTTCAAGAAAGCTGTCATCAGCCGGAGAGATCACATCGACAATCGCATTGCCGATGCCGACGACCTTGTAGGTTTTCATTGGGTCTTTTCCTCGTATTGGCACCATTCAAAAATCGGGCAGACCGCGCATCTGGGTTTGCGCGCCGTGCAGATATACCGGCCATGCAGAATAAGCCAGTGATGCGCATGAAGCTGGAACTCGGCGGGCACATTGTCCTCGATGGCACGCTCCACCACATCGACATCGCGCCCCGGGGCGATACCGGTGCGGTTGCCGATGCGGAAGATATGGGTATCGACGGCCTGTGCGGGCTGGCGGAACCACATGTTCAACACGACATTGGCCGTCTTGCGCCCGACCCCGGGCAGCGATTGCAGCGCCGCCCGGCTGGACGGCACCTCACCGCCATACTGCTCAACCAGAATGCGGCTCAGCTTCATGACATTCCTGGCCTTGTTGCGGTAAAGGCCGATGGTGCGGATCGCCTCGGTCAGGGCCTCTTCGCCCAGATCCAGCATTTTCTGCGGATGGTCCACGCGCGCGAAAAGCGGACCCGTCGCCTTGTTCACCCCGGCATCTGTCGCCTGTGCCGACAGCGCGACCGCCACCAGCAGAGTATAGGCATTGACGTGATGCAACTCCCCCTGCGGCTCGGGCTCGATCTCCCGAAATCGGGTAAAGACCGCATGCATGTCATGATAATTCAGTTGGCGTGCCATGCCCTGCTCATGGCGCAGCCCACGGCCCGGAGCAAGCGGCTGCCGCAAATTGCGCAGATTTCGGGTCGCGGTGATGCAACGGGGTGCCTATTCTGATCCCAAGGAACCGCCCGAGGAATGAGTGCCCATGAAACCTGACACAGTAGCCGACGCAGCCCCACAATCCGCCTATCATTACGGCGTGATCGGCCGTGCACTGAAGATCATCGACAGCACCGGGCCGGGCCTGACGCTGGACGAACTGGCCGCCCGCATGGGGATGAGTCCCGCGCATTTCCAACGTCTCTTTTCGCAATGGGTCGGGATTTCGCCAAAGCGGTATCAGCAATATCTGACGTTGGACCATGCGAAGCGTTTGCTGACCGAACGGTTCACGGTGTTGGAAACCTCATTGTCCACCGGGCTTTCAGGCGGCGGGCGGCTGCATGATCTGTTCCTGCGATGGGAGGCGATGAGCCCCGGAGACTATGCCCGCGGCGGTGCGGGGCTGCGCATCGGCTGGGGCTGGTTCGACAGCCCCTTCGGCCCCGCGCTGGTCATGGGCACCGACCGGGGCATCTGCGGTCTGGGTTTCGCTGCCGAAACCGGCGAGGCCGCGACCATGGCCGATCTTTGTGCCCGCTGGCCCCGCGCGCAGTTCACCGAAGATCGCGACCTTTTGCGCCCATGGGTTGCGGCAGCCTTCGGCAAAGATCCCGGCGGCGAGGTGCCGCTATACCTGATCGGGGCACCGTTCCAGATCAAGGTCTGGGAGGCGCTGCTGCGCATCCCCTCGGGCCATGTCACGACCTATTCCGAGATTGCAGGCGCCGTAGGCCATGCGCAGGCGATGCGTGCGGTCGGCACGGCGGTCGGACGCAACCCGGTCAGCTGGCTGATCCCCTGCCACCGCGCCTTGCGCAAATCGGGGGGCCTGGGCGGCTATCACTGGGGGCTGCCGGTGAAACGCGCGATGCTGGCCTATGAGGCCGCGCGCAGCGATGGGGACGCTATCACGGCGGCGTGAGGCCGGTTGCGATCTGCGCTGATTTCCGCCGAGTGGCGCGCGCGAGGGAACTGTTTTCCCGTCTCGGACGTTATAGGATACAGGTGCGCGCATTGCAGCGCCAATATCGAACGAGGCCGCGAGACATGATCCTGAAAAAACCCTTTATCTTCGCCATTCTTGGCGCCGTTGCCCTGACGGGCTGCGTCAACAATCAGCCCTTCGGACCGACGACCGAAGACAACCGCCGCACCCAGGCCGGTATGGCGACGGGGGCGCTGGTCGGCGCTGCCATCGGCACGACACGCAACCGGGGCAGCACGCTGGGTAATGCCGCAGCCGGGGCCGCCGTGGGCGCGCTTCTGGGCGGGGCGATCGGGGCCTCGCTGGATGCGCAGGCGGCCGAGTTGCGCCGCAGCATCGGCAATGACCGGGTGTCGATCACCAATACCGGGTCGGAACTGATTGTGAACCTGCCGCAGGACATCCTGTTCGCGGTGGACAGCGCCAATCTGCGCCCCGACCTGACCGCCGATCTGGCGGCCGTGTCGCGCAACCTGCTGAACTATCCCAATTCAACCGTGCAGGTTGTCGGCCACACCGACAATACCGGCACCGCCGCCTATAACCGCGATCTGTCGCTGCGCCGTGCGAATTCGGTTGCCGGTGTGTTGCGCAACAACGGTGTGCCCGGCGGGCGCATTCAGACCTTTGGTCAGGGCTTTGACCGGCCCGTTGCCTCGAATGCGACCGAGGGGGGGCGCGCGCAGAACCGCCGCGTGGAAATCATCATCCGCCCGAACTGATCCCAGGCCCGAACTGATCTTAGCGCGGACATGAGATTTGCGAAAGGGGCGCCACGGCGCCCCTTTATGCTTTTGGGGCCCAGCCTTTCGAATGGAAAGAAAGACCATCGGCATTATCCGCATTGAGCAATCGCGCAGGCGGTCATAGATTCTGACCAATCGTGCGAGGAACATTATGCCCTTCGAAAAGGTCCAGCCCGAAAAGCTGTCCACCACCGTCACGCGACAGTTTGAAAAGCTGATCCTGCGCGGCATCCTGCGCCCGGGTGAACGCCTGCCCTCAGAACGCGAACTGGCCGAGCGCATGGGCGTTTCCCGCCCCAGCCTGCGGGAGGCTGTCGCCGATCTGCAGGAACGCGGGCTGCTGGAAAGCCGCCCCGGCGCGGGCATCTTTGTGGCGGGCGTTCTGGGCTCGGCTTTTTCCGAGGGTCTGGTGCGGCTTTTTGCCAGCGATGACGAGGCGGTGTTCGACTATCTGTCCTTCCGCCGCGATATGGAGGGGCTGGCCGCCGAGCGCGCGGCGCAGCTTGGGTCCGATACCGATCTGCAGGTCGTGGGCGCGGTGTTTGCGCGGATGGAAATTGCCCATGGCAAGCGCGACCCTGCGGATGAGGCTGAACTGGATGCCGCATTCCATATGTCGATCATCGAGGCCAGCCATAATGTCATCATGCTGCATATGATGCGCTCGATGTATGACCTGCTGAAACAGGGGGTTTTCTACAATCGGCAGGTGATGTTCCGCAACCGTACCACGCGCGACGCCCTGCTGGACCAGCATCGCGCGATCCGTGACGGGCTGCTGGCCCGTGATCCGGTCGCGGCGCGCGATGCGGTGAATGCCCATCTGGATTTCGTCGCCAGCGCGCTGAAGGCCGAGATCCGGGCCGAACGGCATGAAACCATCGCACGGCAAAGGCTTTATCACGAAACCGGGCGGGGCTGATCCGACCGGGGCAGGCATCCCGGCCATCACGCGGCAAGCCACGCGGGCCGGAACGGAAAAACCCGGCCGCAAGGGCCGGGTCATTCACGATTTCAGATTGGCACAGGCCTTAGTGCAGACGCGCATCCACGGTCTTGATCGCCTCATCAATCGAGGCGGCAGCCGTTTCGGCGGTCATCTGCTTTGCCAGCACATCGCCCGCCGCCGCAATCGCGACCGCAACCGCCTGTTCGCGAACCGCACGCACGGCACCCGCCTCGGCCGAGGCGATACGGTCTTCGGCAGTTGCCAGACGGCGCGCGATGGCGCGTTGCAGTTCCGCCTTGCCTTCTTCGGCCGCAGCCTTGGCCTCATCCCGGGCCGACGTCACGATCCGGTCAGCCTGATCCTGCACGTCCTTGCGCTTGCGCTCATAGCTGGCCAGCAGGGCCTTGGCCTCTTCGCGCAGCGCACGGGCCTCATCCAGATCGGATTTGATCTGCGCGGCCCGCGTGTCCAGCATCGACCCCAGCTTGCCCGGAACGCCCAGTTTCACCAGCACGCCCACAAAGATCAGAAACGAGATCAGGACGATGAAATCGGTATTCCCGAGCGAGAAGAACGGGCCCGTTGCGGCCTGCGCCGGAACCGCGCCCGCCGCCGCCAGAATTCCGGCGAGAATCGGTTTTTTCATCGCCTTCACCCTTTCAGCCGTGCATTGACCGCAGCCGTCACCGAACGGGCATCGGCCTTGCTTCCAAGGGCGGCCACCAGTTCCCTGGCGGTGTCCTTGGCCACTTCCGTCACGCTTTCCAGCGCACCGGCCCTGATCTCGGCAATGCGTGCCTCGGAAACCGCCGCTTTCGCGTCGATCTCGGCATCCGCCTTGGCGGTGGCCTTGGCAAGTTCGGCGTCGATCTCGGCCTTGGCCTGCGCCACGATCTTCGCCGCCTCGGCGCGTGCCGTGGCCAGCGCCTCATTATAGGCGGCTTCGGCCTCGACGGCCTTCAGCTTCAATTCTTCCGCTGCGGCCAGATCATTGCTGATCGTGCCCCGGCGTTCCGCCAGAACCGCCCCGATCCGGGGCAGCGCCACGCGGGTGAGGATCATGTAGATCGCGACCAGAGTGACCGCGAGCCAGAAGATCTGGTTCGGCCAGGTCGAGAAATCTAGCTGCGGCATGCCGACGGCCTCGCCTGCAGCACCCTGCGCATCAGTCGCCATGTCTTTTCTCCAGCATCTTCAGGCCCGGACCGGAGACGCATCCCCGGCCCTGCAAACACGAAAGACTTGGATCAGACCGCGAACATCAGCAGCAGGGCGATCAGGAACGAGAAGATGCCCAGAGCTTCGGCAAACGCGATGCCGACGAACAGGGTCGCCATCTGCCCGGGGGCTGCCGAGGGGTTGCGCAGCGCACCGGCAAGGAAGTTCCCTGCGACATGGCCCACGCCGATGCCCGCACCGCCCAGACCGATCGTGGCCAGACCAGCGCCGATGAACTTGCCCATTTCTGCGATATCGCCTTCCATAGCTTTTGCTCCTTATGGAATGTGGATTGGTAGGATGAAGGTCCGGACCTCAGTGATGCGCGCCGCCGACGGCGTCCCGCAGATACACACAGGTCAGAATGGTGAAGACATAGGCCTGAACGACCGCAACCAGCAGCTCCAGACCGTAAAGCGCGGAAACCGCCCCGATCACAACCGGCGAGACAATGGCCATCGAGGCAAAGCCCGCGATCACCTTCACGACGGCATGACCTGCCATCATGTTGCCTGCAAGACGGATGGAATGGGAGACGGGGCGCACGAAATAGGAAATCACCTCGATGATCGCCAGCACCGGACGGATCGCCAGCGGGGCCGAGGACACCCAGAACATGCCCAGAAAGCCGACACCGTTCTTGATGAAGCCAAGGATGGTGACGCCCAGAAAGACCAGAAGCGCCAGAACCACAGTCACCGCGACATGGCTGGTCGTGGTAAAGGCCATCGGCAGAAGGCCCAGCAGGTTCGACAGCAGGATGAACAGGAACAGCGTCATGACATAGGGGAAGTATTTCACCCCCTCATGGCCGGTCACGTCCTCGACCATGTTGTAGATGAAACCGTAAATCATTTCGGCGACCGACTGGCTGCGCGACGGAACAATCGCCCGACGGCGCGTCCCGTAGATCAGCAGCGCCGCAATCGCCACGACCGCCAGCGCCATCCACAGCGTGACATTGGTCACCGTGTACCATGCGATATGGTCACCGCCGAACAGCGGCTTCACGATGAACTGGTCCATCGGGTGAATCTGGAAACCGCCGGTCGCCTCGTCAGCCATTGCCGCCCTCGTCCTTTTCCGCCGTTCGCGCCGCATCTGCGGCCGTTGTTTCGCGCACCGCCTGTGCGGCCGTTGTTTCGTCGTGCCGTGCCGCCATGGCTTTCGCGGTTCCCATCATGGTCCGCACCCCGGCAGCAAAGCCCAGCAGCGCAAAGACAGCAAGGAAGATGGGGCGCGTGCCGAACACATGGTCCAGCCCGAAACCGATGGACAGGCCGATCAACATGCCCGTCACCAGTTCGATCACCATCCGCCAGGCCATCTCGCCCTGCGAAAATGCCTTGCCTTTCGTGGAAGGCGTCTTTTCCGGTTTCGCCCTGACCCGTGCAAGCCGCGCCTCAAGGGCGCGAAGTCGCTCCGGGTCGGGTTCATCCACCATGACAAGACGCCCCTCGATCAGTCGGGCGGAACCTACGCAGGGGGCGCGCCTGAGTCAAGCACGGTTCTGCCCTGCAGCATCCAACTCAACCTTTTGATATTCATTGATTTTGCAAGGATGCCTCAGATCACGCAACCCTCCTGCGGCCCCATTCGGGCCGGTTTCGGGGCGCGGCTGTCATTCAACCATCCGGTTGACGATCCCGCACCCTTGCCGCACCCTGCGCGCATGACCGACCCGCTGGACATGACTTTTGCCGCCCTTTCGGATCCGACCCGCCGGGCGATCCTGTCGATGCTGCTGGAAGATGACATGGCGGTAACGGATGTGGCCGCGCCTTTCGGCATCTCGCTGGCCGCGATCTCGAAACATCTGACGGTGCTGGCCGAGGCGGGGCTTATCAGTCAGGAAAAGCGTGGCCGCGTGAAATGGTGCAAGCTGGAGCCGGATGCCATGCGCGCGGCCTCGGTCTGGATGCAGGGGTTCGGCCAGTTCGAACCGGTCAATCTGGACGCGTTTGAACGCTTCCTGATGCAGGAATTGCAGGACCTGCCCGACGCCGCCACCGCGGACTGACAGCGCCACCGATCATGCACGAACCGGAAACCGATTGTTTCCATTCCTGCCGTTGGTTGCACAGTCTCATCGCCTCGGTGCCGCAGTTATGCCGCGGTTGGACACCAGCCTTGACCAACCCCGAGGCAGAGGACCACCCCATGACGCTTGCAACCACCCTGCTTGGCCTGTTCCGCCGCAGCGCCCCCGACCCGGTTGATGACGGCTTTGGCCGCCGCCTTGGCAGGATCGGCAGCCGCCGCGAGAATCTGTCGCCGCGTTTCCTGATCTTCAGAAATCTGGCGTCACGCCGGGAAGCCTGAGTTCAGTGACAAGATCGCGCAATTCTTGCCGCGCCGCGATGTTCGACATGTTCAACTGATCGACGCCGGTATCTTTCAGATCCAGCAGCGTCAGCCCGCGCGGGAAAAGTTCACGGAAAATCACACGCTCGGAAAATCCGGGCGCGATGCGGAACCCGATGCGGCGCGACAGATCCTCCAGCGCAGCCCCCACCTTTTTCTTGTTATGCATCTGCTGCACACCCAGCCGATTGCGCACGACCAGCCAGTCAATCGGCTTAAGCCCCGCCTGCGCGCGCAACTGCCGCGCCTGCCAGACCATTTCGGAATAGATTGACGGCCCCTTGACCTTGCCGGTTTCCGGGTCGATCCGGGCCAGCAGGTCGAAATCCACGAAACTGTCATTCAGCGGCGTGACCAGTGTATCGGCAAGGCTGTGGGCGACCTGGCTGAGCCGCGTATGCGATCCGGGGCAGTCGATCAGAATGAAATCCACCCGCGGTTCCAGTTCAGACACTGCCGCCGACAGGCGCGCGTCATACGGATTTTCGCCGGGCGTCAGTTGCGCGGGGTCCAGTTCGGGCAGATCGCGGTAATCGGGCGTGGGCAGGTTCAGCCCATGGCTGGCGGTGAAGGCGCGGCGGTTCTCGACATAGCGGCCAAAACTGCGCTGACGCAGGTCCAGATCCAGCGCCCCCACGCGTTTGCCCAGTCGCGCCAGCGCGGTGGCGATATGCATGCAGGTCGTGGATTTCCCCGAGCCGCCCTTTTCGTTGCCGACAACGATGATATGCGCCATGTGCCGCTCCCTGATCTGACTTCGGGCTTTACCTTGCGGCCCGCAGGCGGGCAACCGCTTATGCGCAGCACAACGGCGGCGCACATTCGCCGAAAATGAAAAACGGCCCCGCAAAGGGGGCCGTTCTCCGAAAAACTGCTGTCTGGATCAGAAGCCCAGCCCGGCATATTTGTTCTTGAACTTCGACACACGGCCGCCGGTGTCCATCAGTTTGGCATTGCCGCCGGTCCAGGCCGGATGCGCCAGCGGGTCGATGTCCAGCGACATCATCTCGCCTTCCTTGCCCCAGGTCGTGCGGACCTGAAACACGGTGCCGTCCGTCATCTTGACGTCGATCATGTGGTAATCGGGGTGGATACCGTCTTTCATCTTTCCGCTCCTCAGGACTTGGCGGCGTCGAGCGCCTTGTAGGTGCTGTCTTCGGCAATCCGGGCGGATTTGCCGCGGCGCGAGCGCAGGTAGTAAAGCTTGGCGCGGCGCACACGGCCACGACGGACGACCTCGATCGAGTCGATATTGGTCGAGTAAAGCGGGAACATACGCTCAACGCCTTCACCGAAGGAAATCTTGCGGACGGTGAACGAGGCGGCGAGCGTGGAACCGCCACGGCGGCTGATGCAGACGCCTTCGTAATTCTGGACGCGGCTGCGGGTGCCCTCGGTCACCTTGTAGCCGACGCGGATCGTGTCACCGGCCTTGAAATCCGGGATGGTCTTGCCGAGAGCGGCGATTTGTTCCGCCTCGATCTGTGCGATCAGGTTCATGCCCTGGTCCTTTCAATGCTCGCGGTTTTTTCCGCGAAGTGATGCCGCCTCAGCGCTCTTGGTCTTCGTCCGGGTCCCTACCTTGCTGCGCAAGATAAGCCCGCCAGAGATCAGGCCTGCGTTCCTTTGTCAGCCTTTCGGCCATCTCCCGCCGCCAGATGGCGATTTTCCCGTGATTGCCGGACAGAAGAATGTCCGGTATCGCAAGGCCGTTCCAGTCGGCGGGTTTCGTATACTGTGGAAACTCCAAAAGCCCGCCCGAAAAGCTTTCCTCTTCGGTGGACAGGTGATTCCCAAGCACGCGGGGTATAAGCCGCACCGTCGCGTCGATCAAGGCCTGTGCTGCAATCTCACCGCCTGTCAGGACGAAATCGCCAAGGCTGACCTCTTCAACCCCGCAATGCTGCAAAACCCGTTCATCCACGCCCTCGAACCGGCCGCAAAGCAGGGTGATCCCCTGCCCCTGCGCCCAGCTACGCGCCATGGCCTGCGTGAACGGTTTGCCGCGCGGGGACAGATAGACAACAGGCCATTGGCGGCGGTCCTGCGGTGTGCCCTCAGCGGCCTTTTCAAGCGCTGCCGCCACCACATCGGGCCGCAGGACCAGCCCCGCCCCGCCGCCTGCGGGCGTATCGTCGACATTGCGGTGCCTGCCCTGCCCGAAGGTCCGCAGGTCAATCGTCTCAAGCGCCCAAAGCCCCTGATCCAGCGCCTTGCCGGTCAGCGACAGGCCCAGCGTCCCGGGAAAGGCATCGGGAAACAGCGTGACGATCCGCGCCCGCCATGCGCCGACCACGGACATGTCCGCCATCAGATCGCGCGGCTTCAGGCTGGCCGAAATTGCCAGACGGCCATGGGACCGGCCGGGCTTGCGGTCAGGCTCCGGGACAGAGGATGCGGGGTCGGGCGGGGTATCGTCATTCATGCCCCGCCCATATCCGCAAATGCCCTGCAACGGAAGGCCCCGGACGTGATGCAACTCCGCTGCTCAGGACCGGTCAGGCCTGTCCCAGTTGGCCCGAAGGCGGCAGGGCGGGCGCCGCTTCGGGGCCTGCGTCGTGCAGCAAGGCCAAGGCGCGGCGCGCCGCTGTCGAGGCGGTGCCGGCCTGCGTCTTTTCGGCCAGCAATGCCTTTATCAGACTGCACGGGACATGCTGGCGCAGCACCTCAAGATGATCGGACAATTCCCGGTCCGAGGTCTCGGCGGGCAGATCCTCCAGCGGCTCCAGCATGCCAAGGGCGAATTCGCGCCGCGCCGCTGCGGCGGGGTCATGGATCAGCCGGGCCAGCGGCACGGCCAGAAAGGACATCGCCAGCGGCAGGACCAGCGGAATTTCAGGCAAGACGCCAAGTGCGCCGCCGATGCCCCGGCCGATGCCGAACAGAACGAGCACCAGCACGATCTGCAGCAGCGCCCGCGACAGCATCGCCAGACGGAAATCCGCGCCGCGCCAGTCCCTTGGGTTCAGCGGAAAGCGTTCCGGTGCCAGCACAGCAAGCCAGATCAGGAAGATCGCCACGAAAAGCGGCAGAACGCCGAAACCGTGATTGCCCAAACCCGCCATCAGCGGGCCGAAATACATCAGGGCCATCACCCCCATCAAGCGTTGCGCAGTGTCCTTCATGTCGTTTTCCCCGGATTACTGCCCAGCCCTGAACCAAGGGCCGGTCTCTGGTCTCTGCTGGCCATGTCTTCTGACAATGGACCGGGAAATCTGGCGCAATGAATCGGGCAGTTTCATGGCATAAGCGGGCAAGAAGACATTTTATTCGCCCTTTGGTTGCAGACCCTGCTCCCGGATGTGTAATTTTCACGCAGCGGATGCCTTATCGGCCATCCCTGATGGTCAGTCCTCGGCAGGTGGATCCACAATGATGCGGCGGCTGCCCAGATCGACGGTGGGCACAGCCTGCAGGGTGAAGGGGATCAGAACACTGTCACCGCGCCCGGTTCCCGCGATTTCCAGCAGATCGCCCGCGCCGTGATTATGCACCGCCGTAACCCGCCCCATCGCCGCGCCACCGGTATCGAAGACATCCAGCCCGATCAGATCGGCATGATAGAATTCGTCATCGGGCAGGTTCGGCATTTTGTCGCGCAGCGCATAAAGGCTGGTGCCCTTAAGCGCATCGGCCTCTTCCTTGGTCGCAATCCCCGACATGCGCGCGCCGAAACCGCCCGTCACCTGCCGCGTCAGCCGCAGGGTAAAACTGCGCGTGCCATCCTCGGTATAAAGCGGGCTGTAGGCGGCAATCGCCTCGGGCTGGGCGCAGAAGGATTTGATCCGCACCTCCCCCTGCACACCAAAGGATCCGGCAATCGCGCCGACACAGATCAGGCTTTCAGGCGTGGGATTGGTCATGTCAGCGTCGCTCCAGCCGCAGGGCGGGCTGGCGGGCCTCCCATCCGGCACGTTCAAGTTCGGGTGTATCGTCGCGGGCCTCGGGCCAGCCGACGCAAAGATAGCCGATCAGCCGCCAACCGGCAGGCACGTCCAGATCGGCCGCCAGCCGGTCGGGATCAAGGATCGAGACCCAGCCGACACCCAGCCCCTCGGCCCGGGCAGCCAGCCAGAAATGCGTGATCGCACCGACCACCGAATAGGCGCGGGTCTCGGGCATCGTCGCCGCCCCCAGCCCCGAACCCTGATCGGTGGCATCATCGCAGAACACCGCCAGGTGCAGCGGCGCCTCGCGCATGCCCGACAGTTTCAGCCTTGCGTAAAGCGCGGCCTTGTCGTCGTCAAAGGCCTGCAGCGCATCGGCATTGGCGGTCTCATAATTGGCCAGGGCAGCGGCGCGGGCGGCAGCAGTTTCCACCAGCACCACGCGCCAGGGTTCCGAAAGCCCCACGGAAGGCGCCAGCCGGAATGCATCGAGGCAGCGGTTCAGCACCGCCGCCTCGACAGGATCGGTCCGGAAGCGGCGCACATCGCGCCGCCATTCCATCAGATCGCGAAGTCCGGCCCGGAAGGCCGCATCATAGCTGCCTTGCACGCCGTTGCCTCCGCAGCTTATTCCGCGTCAGCCGGGGCTTCGGCGCGGGCGGCCTTCTTCGCCGCACGCTCGGCCATGGCCTTGCCGGGCTTCGCGGCATTCGGGTTGTTGCGGGCCTTCTTGGCCAGCACACCGGCGGATTCAAGGAAACGCGCCACGCGGTCGGTCGGCTGCGCGCCAAGCGCCAGCAGTTCCTTCACGCGGTCGAGATTCATCTTCACGCGGTTCTCGTCATCCTTGGACAGCATCGGGTCATAGGTGCCCAGCTTTTCCAGAAAGCGCCCGTCGCGGGGCATCCGGCTGTCGGACAGAACGATGGAATAATGCGGGCGTTTCTTGGAACCCCCACGGGCGAGACGGATCTTGGTAGCCATGTCATTTCTCCTTTGCGATGGCGCGGACGGGGTGGTTGCCCCGTTCATTCCGGGATGGTCATTCTTTCAGTTTCTCATGATGCCTGATGACTTCGGAGATGATGAAGTTCAGGAATTTCTTGGCGAATTCCGGGTCCAGATCGGCCTCGGTGGCCAATCCTTCCAGCCGGGCGATCTGCCGGGCCTCCCGTGCGGGATCCGAGGGCGGCAGGTCATGCTCGGCCTTCAGGCGCCCGACCGCCTGCGTCTGCTTGAAGCGTTCGGCCAGCGTATAGACCAGGATCGCATCCAGCCTGTCGATCGAGTCACGATGTTCGTGCAGGATCGCCTGCGCCCGGGTTGCATCGGGGTTCGTTGCATCGGCGTTCATCGGATCCTCCGGCATTGGGGGCGGGACGGTGTCATGCGGCGGCTCCCGGTGCGGGATGACGGAACACAAGGCAGGGGTCATCGCCGGGATAGCGGGCCGCTGCATCCTCTGCCGCCCCCAGACGCCGCGCGAGGGCTGCCGAGCGCAGATTGTCCGGCGCGATATAGGATACGGCAGTGTCCCAGCCCAGCCGGTCAAAGGCATAGCCGCGCACGGCCGTCGCCGCCTCAAAGGCATAGCCCTTGCCCTCGGCCGCATCCGACCAGAGGTTCCAGGCAATTTCCCCCTCGGGCCACGAGGGCGGGCTCAGCAGACCTGCCAGCCCGATGGGCTGCCCCCCATCGCGCAGCGTGATCGAGAAAAGCCCGTAGCCGCGCAGCACCCAATGCCCGCAGATCATGGCAAAGACCCGAAAGGCCGCTGCCGCATCGCCCGGCCCGCTGGTGAAGCGTGACCGGGGGGAGGCGTAATAATCCGCGAAAGGCGCCAGATCCGCCGCCACCGGCGCGCGCAAGCGCAGCCGTTCCGTTTCCAGAACGGGCGTGCCGGTCAGATGGGGTGGCGCGGTCAGGGTCATTTCTTTTTCATCAATCCCGACAGGCCGGCAGGCAGCGTCACACCGCGCCCCATGCCACCCATGCCGCCAAGGCCCGGCATGTTCATGCCCTGCTGCATGCCGCGCGCGGCCTCTTCCATCTGTTCGGGCGTCATCTTCGATGGGTCGGGCATGCCACCCTTGCCCATCATCTGGCGGATCATCTGCTTCATGCCGCCGCCCTTGCCCATCTTCTTCATGACATCGGCCATCTGCTTGTGCTGTTTCAGCAGGCGGTTCAGTTCCTGCACCTCAAGCCCGGCCCCTGCGGCGATGCGCTTCTTGCGGCTGGCCTGCAAAAGATCGGGATTGGCGCGCTCTTTCTTGGTCATCGAGCCGATCAGCGCGATCTGGCGGCGCAGCATGCGGTCGTCAAAGCCTGCGGTCTCGGCCTGCTTGGCCATCTTGCCCATGCCCGGCATCATGCCCATCAGGCCCTGCATGCCGCCCATCTTCATCATCTGTTCCAGTTGGGTGCGCAGGTCGTTCATGTTGAAAAGGCCCTTCTGGAACCGTTTCATCATGCGTTCGGCCTGTTCGGCCTCGAATGTCTCGCGCGCCTTTTCAACCAGCGCGACGATATCGCCCATGCCAAGAATACGGCCCGCAACCCGTTCCGGCTCAAAGGGTTCGATCGCGTCCATCTTCTCGCCAAGACCGACGAAACGGATCGGCTTGCCGGTCACCGCCCGCATCGACAGGGCCGCACCGCCGCGCCCGTCGCCATCCATCCGCGTCAGCACGACGCCCGAGATGCCCACCTTGCCGTCGAATTCGCTGGCGACATTGACCGCATCCTGCCCGGTCAGACCATCGACGACCAGCAGCGTCTCGCGGGGCTGGGCGATGTCGCGCACCGCCTGCACCTCATCCATCAGCACTTCGTCAATGTGCAACCGGCCTGCGGTATCGAGGAACAGGATGTCATAGCCGCCCATGGCGGCCTGCGTCTTGGCGCGCTTCGCGATCTGGACAGCACTTTCGCCCTTCACGATGGGCAGGCTGTCCACGCCGATCTGGCCACCCAGAATGGCCAACTGCTCCATCGCCGCCGGGCGGTTGGTGTCAAGCGAGGCCAGCAGGACGCGCTTGCCGTTCTTTTCCTTCAGCCGCTTGGCCAGTTTAGCCGTGGTCGTGGTTTTCCCCGACCCCTGCAGACCCACCATCAGGATCGCGGCGGGCGGGTTGTCGATCTTCAGCGCCTCAGGCGCGCCCTCGCCCGCCAGCACGCGGATCAATTCATCATGAACGATCTTGACGACCTGCTGGCCCGGCGTCACCGATTTCGTGACCGCCTGCCCCGTCGCCTTGACCGTCACCGCCTTGATGAAATCGCGCGCCACGGGCAGCGAGACATCGGCCTCAAGCAGTGCCACCCGAACCTCGCGCAGCGCGGTCGCCACATCGGCCTCGGACAGCGCCCCCTGACGTGTGAGGCGGTCAAAGACGCCGCCAAGGCGTTCTGACAGATTCTCGAACATCGCGGGCCCTCCTTGGCCGTTTCGGGGTCTGCCAGCCATATGGGACCGGCGGCGGATCATGCAAAGGCCAAGGGCACCCGTGGGCGCAACGCGCTGACGGATGGCGATCCCGGCCAATGCCAAGGGACCGGAAGGGTTGCCTTCCGGGGATTGGAGGGGGGATACGCGGGCGGAGCGGTCCTGTCAAGCCGAAGGGCGGGGGTTTCACACCCCCGCACCCCCGTGAGGTATTTGCGCCAAGATGAAGGACACAGGGCCAGCCAATACAGGGGCCAACTGCAGGGGCCATCTGCAGGGGGTTGCATTTTCACCCCGTCCCAGTGTCACATCTGCTGCACGCGCGGAGGCAGATGTGGAAAACTGGGACGAGATCAGGACAGCCTATCAGGTGGCCCGGCTGGGCACGGTATCGGGGGCGGCGGAGGTGCTGGGCGTGCATCATGCCACCGTGATCCGCCATATCGACGCGCTGGAAAAACGGTTGGGAGAAAAACTGTTCCAGCGCCATCCGCGCGGCTATACCCCGACCGAGGCGGGGCAGGATCTGCTGGCGGTGGCGCAGGTCACGCATGAACAGTTCGCCCAGCTTGCCAGCCGCATCAAGGGACAGGGCGAAAGCGTCAGCGGTGAACTGGTCGTGACAGCGGTGACCGGCATGGCCGGTCTGCTGACCCCGGCGCTGGCCTCGTTTCAGGAGGCGCATCCGGGACTGGTGGTGCGCTTTCTGACCGGCACGCGGTTGTTCCGGCTGGATTTCGGCGAGGCCCATGTGGCGATCCGCGCGGGATCTGCCCCCTCCGAGCCGGACAATGTGGTGCAGCCCTTCCTGCGCGTCCGCCATGCGCTTTATGCCGCGCGCAGTTATGTCGCGCAGCATGGAACCCCCGAAAGCGAAGCGGATTTCAACCGCCACCGCTTCATCGGGCCGGATGATGCCGAAAGCCGCGCGCCCTTCTATCAATGGCTGCGCGAACGGGTCACGCCCGAGCAGATCGCCTTCCGGTCCTCCGAGGCGGATGCCATGGATGAGGCGCTGCGGCAGGGGGCGGGGCTGGGCTTCATGGCGGTCCATCGCGCAAGGCGCGACCCCGGGCTGGTCGAGGTGCTGCCAGCACGTCCCGAATGGGACGCGCCGATCTGGCTGGTGACCCATGTCGACCTGCACCGCACGCTGAAGGTGCAAAGTTTTCTGGCCCATCTGAAACAGGAGGCGCAGGGCTGGACGGAACTTTAGCGCGCGCGCCGCAGTTGGGCGCGCGCGGGCAAGGAGTCGTCAGCGAATGAACCGGTCAACATAATCCGCACCCAACCCGACGGCCTCATAATGTTTGCGGCACATGTCGATCTTGGTGAACACATCCTCATACCCCATGGTCTTGCCCCAGGGATCAACATAAAGCATCACACCGTTTACCTGAAAATAGGTAATCATTTCTGGCACATCCTCGGGCACCACAAGGGTATGCGTCTCACCGGGGGGTTCGAACACATAAGACCCCTCGCGCGCCTCCCAGTCATGTTCCAGATAGTGCCAGCGGCCCTTCAGCACGAAACCATGCACGGGCTGCGGATGACGGTGGCGTGACAGAACCCCCGATTTGCGCACCCGCAACAGATTCATCCAATAGCCTTGCGAACGGTTGAGGCAGAGCGGGCGGAAGGACACGTTTTCCGCCTGCGGCACCCAGATCCGTTCATCCTCGGCCATGGCATCGGGAATGACGATCTCCTCCTGCGCGTCCTTGGGGAACGGGAGTTGATAGGGCATCCGGGCGATATCGGCGGCTTCCTTGGTCTCGGGGGGCATCGGGATCTCCTTTACATTGCGGCATAGCCGCCATCGACCGGATAGACGGATCCGGTCACAAATGACGCATCGGGGGACAAAAGCCATGCGGCCAGCGCGCCCACTTCGGCGGGCAGGCCCCAGCGGGCCAGCGGCGTGCGGCCAAGGATCGGCGCGTTGCGGGCCGGGTCGGCGCGCAGCGCCTCGGTCATTTCGGTCTCGATCCAGCCCGGCGCCACGGCATTGACGCGGATGCCATCCGCCGCCCAGCGCCCGGCAAGCGCCTTGGTCAGTTGCGCAACCCCACCCTTTGAGGCGGAATAGGCCGGCACCAGCGGGCCACCGAAATAGGACAGCATTGAGGCGGTGTTGACGATCGCCCCGCCTGAGGTCGCCAGCAGCGGATGCGCGGCAAGACAGGTGCGCATCGTGCCGGTCAGGTTGATGTCGATGACCTTCTCGAAGGTTTCGATCTCATATTCCGCGCCGCGCGCCAGGATACCCGCACAGTTCACCAGCCCGTCCAGCCGCGACAGACCGGCAAAGAACGCGTTGACGGCGGCAGTATCGCGCACATCCAGCAGGGCGGTTGCGTCGCCGGGATGGGCGGCGGCATGGGTCTCGACCTCGGCCCGCGTCACGCCGGTCGCGGTGACCTGCCATCCCCGGTCGCGCAGAACCCCGGCGATCCCCGCCCCGATGCCGCGCGTGCCGCCGATGATGACTGCCTGTTTCATGCCGCCCCCCTGCGCTGCGGGCCGGTGCTGCCTTCCCGTCCCCCGTCCGTGTAGCTGCCCTTGTAACCGATCAGTGCGCGCCCGCAACTGGTATGGCAGGAATTCCGGGCGATCAGGGTGCCAGCCATTGCCCGCGCCAGCCATCGGCGGCAAGGAATCGCGCGCGGCGGTGGCGGGGGCCCAGATGCACCAAATCGAAGGCCTCAACCTGCCCGATCAGCGCGGCAAAACGCGCGGGATCGGGTGTCTTGTCATAAGCGAAGGCCGAGGGGATCGGACTGCCCGGCGCGGGCCGCGTGCCATAGGCCATGCGAGAGCTTTCAGGGATCTGCGCCCAGCGACCCGCCGCTTGCGGAAGGATGCTGACCCGCAGGGCGGCGCGGATCTGCAGATCGGCCCCGGCATCCCAGAACACCAGTTCGGCGCGCGGATCGGCCTGCAGCGCGGTCACCTTGGCCGTGGCCGTATCAGTGTGGATCTCAAGCCGCCCCGCCGCCCGGTCCGCCCCGCGCAGCACAACCATCCGCGCCTCGGGCCAGCCATCCGGCGCGACGGTGGCGAGCGTCATCAGAAGCGGATCACGCCCGGCCCCCGGCCTTCGGTCCAACCGCCGCCATGCAAGGTCCAGAAAACCGCTCAGGTCCTCAGGATCGGTCATGGCCGATCCTGGTCATAACCCGTCATCTCCAGATAGCCGCGGCCCGGATGGCTGCCGCTGACGCGGACCGGGCCTTCCCAATAGGCAATCGAAAGTCCCATCCATGCATCGGGATTGAGCGCTGCAACCTCGACATCCAGCCCGCTTGCGGGCAGGCGCAGCCTCCAGCGGGTTGGCACAGAAAATCCCTCAACAGTGCTATGGGCGGTGGGTACGGCCTCCAGCACCCCGTCCCCGAAAGGCGCGGGCGTGCCATCCGCCGCGATCCATGTGCCCGAGGTGAAGGCCGGACCGTCGCCCCGTAGCCGGAACCCCATCATCTTTTCCCCGGTATCGAAGGACAGCGAGAACCAGTCCCAGCCGCTCTGATCGGGCGATAGCGGCTGCGAGGACCATTCGCGGTCAAGCCATGCGCTGCCGGTCACCGGGATCTCACCCTCAGGCAGTTCGAGCGTCCCCTCGACGCGGTAGAAGGGCTGCGAATAATAATGGCTGGCCTGCCCGTCCGGGGATTTCACCGAATAGCCCGCGTCGCCCTGCAGGACCAGCGGCCCCTCGGCGGTCATGGTCATGTCATAGGAAAAATTGGGGGCCGAGGCGGTCAGACGCAGGTGGTCGACACTGTCGCCTGCCATCTGCCAGTCGTCGATCCAGGCGGCGAAGGGGTCAACGGTGACCCCCGCCTGCCCGCTGCCGCCGCGCGCAAAACGTTCCGCCGCGCCGTGGAAATCGGCCGACGTCACGGCGGCATGGCCGAACCAGAGTTGCGGGCTGTTCCAGCCCGGGACGGGCGGGCCGGTTTCAGGTGCAAGGGCGGTGCGGAACAGGGTCCATTGCAGCCCGTAATCCGCACCATCCGGCCCGGTCAGATTGGCGGTCAGATACCACCACTCGATGCGGAAATCAGGATGTGCCCCGTGATCGGCGGGAAATCCGGGCCGGTAACCGGGATCAGGCAGGGCAAAGCCATCAGCCGCAGCCCCCAACCCGGCAAAGCCCTGCGCGGCGGCGGGAAGGGTGGACCCCGTCAGCAACCCAAGCCCCAGCAGGGCCGCCATCATACCCCTAGCGTTCATTGGCAAAGACCTTCAGCAATTCCGCCGGGGGACGCCGCGCCAGCCGCCATGCGGGCCAAAGCGCGGCAAGCCCCGCCGCGACCATGGCCGCCAGCCCCAGACGGGCATAATCGGCGGGAAACAGAAACATCGGCAGACGCCAGCCAAACGCCTCGACATTCACCACCGACAGCAGCGCCCAGGCCAGCCCCAGCCCCAGCGGCAGCGCCAGCAGCGCCGTCATCGCCGCCAGCAGGCCCGCGCGCAACAGTTCCAGCCCCGCAAGATGGCGCTGCGTCAGGCCCAGCGCCCAGACCGGGGCCAGTTGCGGCAGGCGGAGGGCGGCAAGGGTCAGCAGGCTCATCAGCATGGCGAAACCCGCGACCGCCAGCGTCAGGACGTTCAGCGCGCCGGTCACGGCAAAGGTGCGTTCAAAGATCGCCAGCGCCAGCGCCTTCTGTTCCGCCTGATCGGTGATCGCGGCGGTGGGCAGGCCGTGATCGCGCAGCAAGGCGCGGCGCAGGGTGTCGGGATCGTCGGCCTGCACCGCAAAACGACGGGGCGCCGCCTCGGGGAAGGTCGCGCGGAACAGATCCTCACCCAGAATGACCTGACCGACCGGATTGCCGTAATCGCCCACCACGGCGGCCACGGGCAGAACCAGCCCCGGCAGCACCGTCAGCGCGTCCCCGGGGGCCAGATCGGCGCGGCGGGCAAGCTGTTCATTCACGATCACGGCGCGCCCGGCGACCAGCGTGTCCCAGGCCTCGGCCCCGCCCGCAAGGAAATGCCAGTTCTGCCGATAGGTCGGCCCGCCCCGCACGCCATAGATCTGCGCGGGCCAGCCCGCCACGCTGGCCTCGGTTACAAGGATTGGCAGCAATTCGCGGGCCTCGGCCTCCAGAAACGCCTCAAGCGCGCGCAGATCGCCCGCCGGTTCGGCATTGACATAAAGCGCGGCCGACAGGCGCTGATCCAGAAAGCCGGTGAAGGTCAGCCGGAAGCTGGACACCATTGTCGCGACCCCGACATTCGCCGCCATGGCCAGCATCAGGGCCATCAGCGCAAGGCCCAGCCCCGGCAATTGCTGGCGGGTATCGGCCAAAAACCACTCCGCCACTGGCCCCATCCTGCGCCGCTGCGCCAGCGTCAGGGCCAGCGCCAGAAAGGGCGGCAGGATCAGCACACCGCCCAGCAGCAGGGCGGCCAGAAGCGTGAACCCGAGCCAAAGCCCGCCACCCTGCCCGAAGGCGGCAATTCCGGCGGCCAGCGCCAGCAGGCCAAGCCCTGCCCCCGCCATGCCCAGCGTGCGGCGGGCCGAGGCGACCGCCCATGCCCGCCCCCCGGCACTGGCAAGGGGCGGCATCCGCGCGATACGCCACAGCGCGCCCGATGCGGCAAGCGCGGTTCCCGCCAGCGCCATGCCCAGACCCGACAGCCACCAGACCGCCCGCAATTCCAGCGTGCCGGAAACCGATGCGCCGTAAAGCCCGCGGATCGTCGCCGCCACATCGGGCAACAAGGCAGCCGCCACCACATAGCCCAGAAGAACCCCCAGCCCCCCGGCCAGCAGGGCTATGGCCAGCAGTTCGGCCAGCATCAGCCCGACCAGCAGCCGCAGGGGCGCCCCCAAGGCACGCAGTGTCCGCACCAGCGGACGGCGCTGCTCCATCGCAAGCCCCACCGCGCCATGCACGATGAACAGCCCGACAATGAAGCTGAGCGCGCCAAAGGCTGTCAGATTCAGATGAAAACTTCCCGTAAGCCGCGCGGGATCGGGCGCCGCCTCGGCCCCCTGACGCAGCAGATCGGGCGCGATCTGGTCCAGCGCCGGTTGGTTCTGCGGCTGATCGGGCAGGATCAGCAGGCGGCTGACCTGCCCTTCGCGCCCCAAAAGGCGCTGCGCCGCGCCGATATCGGCCAGAACCGTGCCCGGGGCCAACCCGGCCTCAGCCCGCACCTGCCGCCCCTGCAACACGGCGGGTGGTGGGGTCAGGCGGCGCGCGGTCTCGGGATCGGCCAGCAGCACGCGCCCGGCCAGGAATCCGGCCAGATCGGTCCGCGCGACCCCCGCCGCCGCCATGCCTGCCGGGGCGGTCAGCGGTTCGATCCCCAGCAGGCGCAGCGGCGCGCCCGCATCCGGAGTGATCTGACCTTCGACAAGCGGCGTGACCAGCCATCCGGCGCGGCGCAGCGCCACGAAACGCGCCGCATTGATCCAGCCGCCATCGCGCGCCAGCAACAGATCGAACTGCCCCTCTCCCAGACTGGCCGCCGCGCGGTCATAGCTTTGCCGTGCTTCGGCATTGATCGCCTGCACCCCGGACCAGAGCGCGGTCGCAAAGGCCAGCCCCAGAACCAGTGTCAGGAATTGCAGCGGATTGCGCCGCCAATGCGCCGCCAGTGCCGACAGGATGGCCGGGGTCACGGGCCGGGCTCCAGCTGCCCCTGCCGCAGATGCAGCCGCCGGGACAGTTGCGTGGCCATGCGCTCGGAATGGGTGACCATCATCAGCGCGGCGCCCTCTTCGGACACCAGCGCCAGAAGCTGCGCCATGACCTCAGCCGCCGTCGCCTCATCCAGATTTCCCGTCGGCTCATCCGCAAGGATCAGGCGCGGGCGCGCGGCCAGCGCCCGGGCGATTGCCACGCGCTGCTGCTGCCCGCCGGACAGCTGTTCGGGATATTTGTGCAGGTGGGCGCCAAGGCCCAGCGCCCCGGCCAGCGCCAACACGCGTGCGGGGTCGGCCCGGCCCGCCAGCCGCGCCTGAAAGCCGATATTGGCCGCCACATCCAGCGAAGGGATCAGGTTGAACTGCTGGAAGATCACGCCCACCGTGCCGCGCCGCAGGGCCGCGCGCCCGGTATCGTCCATCCTTGTCACTTCCCGCCCGTCCAGCAGTATCTGCCCGGCATCGGCATGGTCCAGCCCCGCCACCAGATGCAGCAATGTGCTTTTGCCCGAACCCGATTCCCCGGTCAGCGCGAGCGTCTGCCCCGCATCCAGAGACAGCGAGACGCCGCGCAGAACCTGCACCGGGCGGTCGGGTTCAGGGCCGGGATAGGATTTCGAAAGGTCGCGGATTTCCAGCAGCATGGGATCAGAGCTACCCTATTCCGCGCCGATTGCCAGTGCCAAGATGCAAGGCCCCATTTGCGATGCCCGCGCGCCATGCTAGCAGCGCGCCATGACACGCCCGATCTCGCCCTATCTTACCGACGGTTTCTATGCCGATGCACTGGCGCGCGGACGGCATCGCGACATCATCGGCGGTCGCTGGGATGAAACCGGCCTGATCCAGATGCGGCTGCTGATCGCCGAGGGTCTGCTGCCACGTCACCGCCTGCTGGATATCGGCTGCGGCCCCTTGCGTACGGGGTGCAGGCTGGTTTCCTACCTCAATCCCGGGCATTACTGGGGCACGGATCTGTCGCATGATCTGATGATCGAGGGGTGGCACCGGGAGTTGACGGAGTCTGGGCGCGCCCGTCTGCCCCAGACGCAGCTGATCGCCGATGACGGCTTTGCCTTTCCCGGGCTGCCCGATCATTTTGATGTGCTGTTCTGCTTTGCGGTCTTCACCCATCTGCCGATCGGCCATCTGGATCAGGGGCTGACCGGGATCACCTCGCGTTTCGGTCAGTTCGAAAAACTGCTGTTCACCGTGTTTCTGGCCCCCGATCCCGCCTTTGACGCCCCGTTCCGGCAGGTTGACGGCGTGGTGACCCATCCCGACCGCACGCCCTATCATTTCCGCGAATCCGATGTGATGCGGCTTTGCGCAAAGGCCGGGCTACGGGCGGAACGGCGCGATCTGCGGCTGCCGCGCGGACAGGTTCTGTTCGCCGCGACACGCGCGGACTGAGCCGTGCCACCCTGCCTGCAACCCCGGGGTGACCGGCTCCGAATCACCTTGACGGACTGCAATGGTAAACTTGTGATCACAGCATTTCAGAGTGTGATCACAAATGTCGGATTTCTGCGCGATCCCCCGCCCATTGCGCCAATTCCCGTTTGAATCGGAGATTTTCTGTGGCATCACGCAGAAAATTGGACAGTGAAGGACGGGCTTATGAACATCCATGAGTATCAGGCCAAGGCACTTCTGCGCAGCTATGGTGCGCCGGTTTCCGACGGTCGCGTGGTGCTGCGCGCCGAAGAGGCCAAATCTGCCGCAGGGGAACTCGACGGTCCGCTTTGGGTGGTGAAGGCGCAGATCCATGCTGGTGGACGCGGCAAGGGCAGCTTCAAAGAGGCAGCCGCCGGGGAAAAGGGCGGCGTGCGTCTGGCCAAATCCGTGGGTGAAGCGGCCGAGCTTGCCCGTCAGATGCTGGGCCGCACGCTGGTCACGCATCAGACCGGCCCGGCAGGAAAACAGGTCAACCGCATTTATATCGAGGACGGTTCCGACATCGCGCGCGAACTTTACCTCGCGCTGCTGGTCGATCGCCAGACCTCGCGCGTATCCTTCGTCGCCTCGACCGAGGGCGGCATGGATATCGAGGAAGTCGCCGCCAAGACCCCGGAAAAGATCGTGTCCTTCTCGGTCGATCCGGCCTCGGGCCTGTCGGATTTCCACGGCCGCCGCGTCGCCTTTGCCCTTGGGCTGGAAGGCGGGCAGGTCAAGCAATGCGTGGCGCTGATCAAGACGCTCTACAAGATGTTCCTTGAAAAGGACATGGAGATGCTTGAGATCAACCCGCTGATCGTGACGCCCGACGGCAATCTGAAATGCCTTGATGCCAAGATGGGGTTCGACGGCAATGCGATCTATCGCCATGCCGATATCGCCGCCCTGCGCGACGAGACCGAGGAAGACCCCAAGGAACTGGCCGCGTCGAAATTCGATCTGAACTATATCGCGCTGGACGGGGAAATCGGCTGCATGGTCAACGGCGCGGGCCTTGCCATGGCGACGATGGACATCATCAAGCTTTATGGTGCGGAACCGGCGAACTTCCTGGATGTCGGCGGTGGTGCCACCAAGGACAAGGTGACCGAAGCCTTCAAGATCATCACCTCTGATCCCAACGTCAAAGGCATCCTTGTCAACATTTTCGGCGGCATCATGCGCTGCGACGTCATCGCCGAGGGCGTGATCGCCGCGGTCAAGGAAGTCGGGCTGAAAGTGCCGCTGGTCGTGCGTCTGGAAGGCACGAATGTCGAAAAGGGCAAGGAAATCATCGACAATTCCGGCCTGAATGTCATTTCCGGCGACAACCTTGCCGATGCGGCGCAGAAGATCGTGAAGGCGGTGAAGGGCTGATCGCCCTACCCCGATGAACCAGGCCGCCCGGAGGCTGAAGGTCCGGGAAGTAAAGCCGGACGTGACGCAACCCGTATCAAGGAACCCAAGATGACGCTTCGCCTGACCGCCCCCTTCGTTCTGATTGCAGCGCTGCTTTCGGCCTGTGGCGACCGCAACCCCCATAACAACCCGGCTGCTGTCTGCGCCGAGCAATCGGCCATGGCACGGGCGGGCACGGTCGGCGGCGGCGACATCATAATCACCTGCCCCTGACAGGGCAGCCAAGCCGGACGCGCGCCCCGCTGCGCGCGTCCAGTCCCGGAATTCAGGCGCGCATGATGCGCCGAAATGGTCAAGGAGGCCGCGATGGCCGTACTCGTAAACGAAAACACCAGGGTGATCTGTCAGGGCCTTACCGGCAGCCAGGGCACCTTCCATTCCGAACAGGCCATCGCCTATGGCACGAAAATGGTCGGCGGTGTCACGCCGGGCAAGGGCGGCACAACCCATCTGGACCTGCCGGTGTTCAACTCTGTGCACGAGGCCAAGGCGAAGACCGAGGCCAATGCATCGGTGATTTATGTGCCCCCCCCCTTTGCCGCAGACAGTATCCTTGAGGCGATCGACGCCGAGATGGAACTGATCGTCTGCATCACCGAAGGCATTCCGGTGCTGGACATGATGAAGGTGAAACGCGCGCTGGAAGGGTCGAAATCCCGCCTGATCGGGCCGAACTGCCCCGGCGTCATCACCCCCGACGCCTGCAAGATCGGCATCATGCCGGGCCATATCCATCGTCGCGGATCGGTCGGGGTTGTGTCACGCTCGGGCACCCTTACCTATGAGGCTGTGAAACAGACATCGGACCTTGGCCTTGGCCAATCCTCGGCCGTCGGCATCGGCGGCGACCCGATCAAGGGCACCGAACATATTGACGTGCTGGAGATGTTCCTTGCCGACCCCGAAACCCAGTCGATCATCATGATCGGGGAAATCGGCGGCTCGGCCGAGGAAGAGGCCGCGCAGTTTCTGGCCGATGAGCGGAAAAAAGGCCGCTGGAAACCGACCGCCGGTTTCATCGCGGGCCGCACCGCGCCCCCCGGCCGCCGCATGGGCCATGCCGGCGCCATTGTCGCCGGTGGCAAGGGCGACGCGGAATCGAAGATCGAGGCCATGAAGGCCGCCGGTATCATCGTCGCTGAAAGCCCCGCCCATCTGGGTGAGGCGGTGATGAAAGCGATCGGCAAGTAACCCCTTTCGCGTGCCCGAAGGACGCTTCGGGCACGCCCACACGCATCAGGTGCAGCGATGACCGAACAGTCCCCCAACAGCCAGTTCCGCGCCTCGTCCTTCCTTGACGGGGCCAATGCCGATTACATTGACCAGATGGCCGCGCGCCATGCCGCCGATCCCGGTTCGGTCGATGCAAGCTGGGCAGAGTATTTCCGCGAACTGGGCGAGGCGGATCGCATCGCCACCTCGGCCGCGGCAGGCCCAAGCTGGGCGCGGACCGACTGGCCGCCCCAGCCGATGGATGACCTGACCGCAGCCCTGACCGGCGAATGGCCGCTGGCCCCGGTGAAAGACGCGCGCGCGGCGGGTGACAAGATTGCCGCCAAGGCATCCGAGGCGGGCGTCAGCCTGACCGATACGCAGGTGCAGCGCGCCGTTCTGGACTCTATCCGCGCGCTGATGATCATTCGCGCTTACCGCATCCGGGGCCATCTGGCCGCCGATCTGGACCCGCTGGGCATCCGCGACACCTCGAACCACCCTGAACTTGACCCGAAATCCTACGGCTTCACCGAGGCCGATATGGACCGCCCGATCTTCATCGACAATGTTCTGGGCCTGCAACTGGCCTCGATGCGCCAGATCGTCGAGATCGTGAAACGCACCTATTGCGGCACCTTCGCGCTGCAATACATGCATATCTCCGACCCCGAACAGGCCAGCTGGCTGAAGGAACGGATCGAGGGCTTCGGCAAGGAGATCCAGTTCACCAAACAGGGCCGCAAGGCGATCCTGAACAAGCTGGTCGAGGCCGAGGGCTTCGAGAAATTCCTGCATGTCAAGTATATGGGGACCAAGCGTTTCGGCCTTGATGGCGGCGAAAGCCTGATCCCGGCGATGGAACAGATCATCAAGCGCGGCGGCGCGCTTGGCGTGAAGGATATCGTGATCGGGATGCCGCATCGCGGCCGGTTGTCGGTGCTGGCCAATGTGATGGGCAAGCCCTACCGCGCGATCTTCAACGAGTTTCAGGGCGGCAGCTTCAAACCCGAGGATGTCGACGGATCGGGCGATGTAAAATACCATCTCGGCGCCTCAAGCGACCGGGAGTTCGACGGCAATGTGGTTCACCTGTCGCTGACCGCGAACCCCTCGCATCTTGAGGCCGTCAATCCCGTGGTTCTGGGCAAGGTCCGTGCGAAACAGGACCAGTTGAACGACGCCAATCGCGAACAGGTGCTGCCGATCCTGTTGCATGGCGATGCGGCCTTTGCCGGTCAGGGCGTGGTGGCGGAATGTTTTGGCCTGTCAGGTCTGCGCGGTCACAAGACCGGCGGCACGATCCATATCGTCGTGAACAACCAGATCGGGTTCACCACGGCCCCGTCCTTCAGCCGGTCCTCGCCCTATCCGACCGATATCGCGCTGATGGTCGAGGCGCCGATCTTCCATGTGAACGGCGACGACCCCGAGGCCGTGGTCCATGCCGCCCGCGTGGCGATCGAATTCCGCCAGAAGTTCCACAAGGACGCCGTCATCGACATCTTTTGTTATCGCCGCTTCGGCCATAACGAAGGCGATGAGCCGATGTTCACCAACCCCGCGATGTACAAGCAGATCCGCCAGCACAAGACCACGCTGCAGCTTTACACCGAACGTCTGGTCCGCGACGGTCTGATCCCCGAAGGGGAGATCGAGGATATGAAGGCCGCGTTCCAGTCGCGCCTGAATGATGAGTTCGAGGCGGGCAAGGATTACAAACCGAACAAGGCCGACTGGCTGGATGGCCGCTGGAAGAACCTGTCGCGGGAGGGGGCGGATTATCAGGCCGGCACCACCGCAATCTCGCCCGAGACGATGGCCGAGATCGGTGCCGCGCTGACCCGCGCGCCCGAGGGGTTCGATTTGCACAAGACCGTGGGCCGTCAACTGGAAGCCAAGGCTAAAATGTTCGAAACCGGTAAGGGCTTTGACTGGGCCACCGCCGAGGCACTGGCCTTTGGCAGCCTTGCCGTCGAAGGTTATCCGGTGCGTCTGTCGGGACAGGACTGCACGCGCGGCACGTTCAGCCAGCGCCATTCGGCCTTTATCGACCAGACCACCGAAGAGCGTTACCATCCGCTGAACCATATCAAGCCCGGTCAGGCCCGCTATGAGGTCATCGACTCGATGCTGTCGGAATATGCGGTGCTGGGGTTTGAATACGGCTTTTCGCTGTCCGAACCCAATGCGCTGGTGATGTGGGAGGCGCAGTTCGGCGATTTCGCCAATGGCGCGCAGATCATGTTCGACCAGTTCATCAATTCGGGCGAAAGCAAATGGCTGCGCATGTCGGGCCTCGTGATGCTGCTGCCGCATGGCTATGAAGGTCAGGGGCCGGAACATTCGTCTGCCCGGCCCGAACGCTTCCTGCAGATGTCCGCCAATGACAACTGGATTGTGGCGAACTGTTCCACCCCGGCCAATTACTTCCACATCCTGCGCCGCCAGTTGCACCGGACCTTCCGCAAGCCGCTGGTGCTGATGACGCCGAAATCGCTGCTGCGCCATCCGATGTGCATTTCCGAGGCGGACGATTTCACCACCGGCGCGACCTTCCACCGCGTGCTGTGGGATGATGCGCAGAAGGGCAATTCCGATCTGGAACTGAAACCGGATGCCGATATCAAGCGGGTCGTGATCTGCTCGGGCAAGGTCTATTTCGATCTGCTGGCCGAACGCGACAAGGCCGAGATGACCGACACCTATCTTTTGCGGCTGGAACAGTTCTATCCCTTCCCGGCGCTGTCGATGGTGAAAGAGCTTGAGCGTTTCAAGAATGCCGAGATCGTCTGGTGTCAGGAAGAGCCGAAGAATCAGGGTTACTGGTCCTTTGTCGAACCCAATATCGAATGGGTGCTGACGCGGATCGGCGCGCGCCAGACGCGTCCGCGCTATGCGGGCCGGGCGGCGGCGGCTTCACCGGCGACGGGGCTTGCCTCGCGCCACAAGGCAGAACAGGGGGCGCTGATCCAAGACGCGCTGACAGGAAGCTGAGCTGATGGCAGTAGAAGTCAAGGTTCCCACGCTGGGCGAAAGCGTGTCAGAGGCCACGGTCGCCACATGGTTCAAGAAACCGGGCGATCGTGTGGCCGTGGACGAAATGCTTTGCGAACTGGAAACAGACAAGGTGACGGTCGAGGTTCCCAGCCCCGTCGCCGGAACGCTGGTGGAGATTGTCGCCGCCGAAGGGTCCAGCGTGGGCGTGAATGCGCTGCTGGCCCTGATCGGTGAAGGCGATGCAGATGCAACGGAAAAGACGGTTTCTAAGGCCGAGGCAGCGCCCGGCACGGGAGAGGGTAAAATGATTGACGTGAATGTGCCGACGCTGGGTGAAAGCGTGTCCGAGGCCACGGTTTCGACCTGGTTCAAGAAGCCCGGCGATACGGTCGCGCAGGATGAAATGCTGTGCGAACTGGAAACCGACAAGGTTTCGGTCGAGGTTCCCAGCCCCGCCGCCGGTGTGTTGGCCGAAATCATTGCGCCCGAGGGCACGACGGTCGCTGCCAATGCCCGCCTTGCCGTGATCTCGGAAGGTGGCGAGGGCAAGGCCCCCGCGAAATCCGACAAAAAGGACGATAAGCCTGCCGAGTCCGACAAGGCCGAGAAGGCCGAGGCAGTCGGCTCTCCGGGGGCAGGCCCGGAAGAGACCAAAGCCCGCAAGGATGTCGAGGACGCGCCGTCGGCCAAGAAGGCCATGGCCGAGGCCGGGATCAGCCGCGATCAGGTCAGCGGTTCGGGCAAGGATGGCCGCGTGATGAAGGAAGATGTGGCCAAGGCCGCAAGCGCTCCCGCCCCGTCGGCCCCTGCCCCCGCCCCGCGCGGTCCTGTTTCGGCCGATGATGCGGGCCGCGAGGAACGGGTGAAAATGACCCGCCTGCGCCAGACCATCGCGCGCCGTCTGAAGGATGCGCAGAACACCGCCGCCATGCTGACCACCTATAATGAGGTGGACATGAAGGCGATCATGGACCTGCGCAACGAATACAAGGATGCCTTCGAAAAGAAGCACAAGGTGAAGCTTGGCTTCATGTCCTTCTTCGTGAAGGCCTGCACCCATGCGCTGAAGGAAGTGCCCGAGGTCAATGCCGAGATCGACGGCACCGATGTCGTCTACAAGAACTATGTCCATATGGGCGTGGCCGTGGGCACGCCGAATGGTCTTGTGGTGCCGGTGGTGCGCGATGCCGATCAGATGGGCTTTGCCGCGATCGAGAAGAAGATCGGCGAACTGGGCCTGCGCGCCCGCGATGGCAAGCTCAGCATGGCCGAAATGCAGGGCGGCAGCTTCACCATCTCCAACGGCGGGGTTTACGGCTCGCTGATGTCCTCGCCGATCCTGAACCCGCCGCAATCGGGCATTCTGGGCATGCACAAGATCCAGGACCGCCCCGTGGTTATTGGCGGGCAGATCGTGATCCGCCCGATGATGTATCTGGCCCTGTCCTACGATCACCGCATCGTCGATGGCAAGGGCGCCGTGACCTTCCTTGTGCGGGTGAAAGAGGCGCTGGAGGATCCGCGCCGCCTGCTGATGGATCTGTGAAAGGCGGCGGGCGGAACCATTTGTGGCTCCGCCCGCGTTTCCTTGGGCAATCCCTGCCTGAAGGAGGATGACATGAACCAGTTGCTGATCCAGACCGATTCCGATTTCGAAAGCTGGAAACAGCGTTTCGAGACCGAGGCCGCCACCATGACCGAGGCGGGCCTTTCTACGCTGCAGATCTGGAAAACCGATACCGGCGCTGCGGTGCTGCTGAAACTGACGGACCGCAAGCGGGCCGAGGACTGGCTGCAGCGGCAATCGGCCTTCGGGCGCGGTTATGCCGCGCTGTTCTTGCAGACCGCCTGAAGCGATGCCCCCCGCCGCCCTCTTTTCCTGTATGCGCAACGAGGGCCTCGTGCTGGTCGAATGGCTGGCCTATCACCGGGTCATCGGATTTGATCCGGTGATCGTGGCCACCAATGATTGCACCGATGGGTCAGATGTGCTGCTTGATGCGCTGGCGGCGGGCGGGGCGGTGGTGCATCTGAACAACCCGGTCCAGCCCGGACAGGCCCCGCAGGACAGCGGCATGGCGCTGGTACTGGGCTATCTGGCCGGATCCGGCCCGGATTGGCTGACCCATCTCGACAGTGACGAATTCCTGAACATCGCCCATGGCGCGGGGGCTGTATCCGATCTGCTGGCCATCGCGGGCGAGGGCGAGGTCATCGCCCTGCCCTGGCGGGCCTTTGGGGATAACGGGCACAAGGACTGGCCGGGCAACACCCTGCCCGCCTTTACCGCCTGTGCGGCGGCGATTGATCCTGAAATCGTCAAGTTCAAGTCGATGTTCCGGCATCGCGCCTTTGCCCATGCCTCGGACCATATGCCGACCCGCCCCCGCATCGCGGCCCCGCGCGTGTTTTCGGTGGCCGGTGAACCGCTGGACAGCGATGTGCTGCGGGGTCAGCCGCGGTCGAAATACCGGCCCCTTGATCTGGCCATCCGCCCCGGGGCCTGTGTGAACCATTATGCGATCCGGTCCTCCGACAGCTTCCTGATGAAAAACGACCGGGGCGACGGACAAGGCAAGATGACCGACAAATACCATATCGGGTCGCGCTGGCACCGGATTGCCAATTGCAATGCGGCAAGTGACCGGTCCATTCTGCGCCACTGGCCCGCAACGCAGGACGAGATGGCCCGCCTGCGCGCCCTGCCTGGCGTCGCGGCAACCGAGGCCGCCTGCATTGCCGATTTCGCCGCCCGCAAGGCCCGGCTGCTGACGCCTGAACGCATCCGCCAATGGACAAAAGGAAAAGCCGCATGAGCCTCGCGATGCCGCCCGAAGTGACCGCCCTTGCCCTCGCTGGTCTGGTGCAGGTGCTGCAATATGTCCTGTTCGCGGTGCCCGCGAACCTTGAACTTGGCACCGGCTATACATCCTCGGCCCGCGACCGCCCGCCGTCGCGCCAGTTGTCCGACCGGACCGGACGGCTGCAGCGGGCAATGAACAACCATTTTGAAGGGTTGATCCTGTTTACCATCGCGGTGGTCGTCGTCACGCTGGGCCAGCAGTCCAGTGGCTTTACCGCCGCCTGCGCCTGGGCCTATCTGGCCGCGCGCATCGCCTATGTGCCGGCCTATGCGCTGGGGCTGCGGCCCTGGCGCTCGGTCATCTGGGCGGTGGGATTTCTAGCCACGGTGGCGATGATCCTCGCCGCCCTGTTCTGAAACGGCGGCTGCAAAAGGGATGCGCGACGGGCGCATCCGGTGCAGACTGCCCGAAAACCGAAGGAAGTGAGTTATGGCAGAGTTTGACGTTATCATCATCGGTGCGGGGCCCGGCGGCTATGTCTGCGCGATCCGCTGCGCGCAGCTGGGCCTGAAGACCGCCGTGGTCGAGGGGCGTGAAACGCTGGGGGGCACCTGCCTGAATGTCGGCTGCATCCCGTCCAAGGCGCTGCTGCATGCAACCCACCTGTTGCACGAAACCCATGAGAACTTTGAGAAAATGGGCCTGATGGGCGCCAAGCCCAAGGTCGATTGGACCAAGATGCTGGGCTACAAGGATGAGGTGATCGGCCAGAACACCAAGGGCATTGAATTTCTGTTCAAGAAGAACAAGGTCACATGGCTCAAGGGTTGGGGCTCGATCCCCGAGGCCGGAAAGGTGAAAGTGGGCGAGGAGGTCCATTCCGCCAAAAGCATCGTGATTGCAACCGGGTCCGAACCCTCCAGCCTGCCGGGCGTCGAGGTCGATGAAAAGGTGATCGTCACTTCCACCGGCGCACTGGAACTGGGCAAGATCCCGAAATCCATGGTGGTGATCGGCGCAGGTGTGATCGGGCTTGAAATGGGCTCGGTCTATGCGCGCCTGGGGGCCGAGGTGACGGTGGTCGAATATCTGGACGCGATCACCCCCGGAATGGATGCCGAGATTGCGAAAGCCTTCCAGAAACTGCTGGCCAAGCAGGGGCTGAAATTCGTTCTGGGCGCAGCGGTGCAAGGCGCCGAAGCGACCAAGAAAGGCGCGACTGTCAGCTACAAGCTGCGCAAGGATGACAGCGAACACACGCTTGAGGCCGATGTGGTTCTGGTCGCAACGGGCCGCAAACCCTTTACCGAAGGGCTGGGGCTGGACGGGCTGGGTGTTGGTGTCGAAAAGCGCGGGCAGGTCAAGACGGACGACCATTTCGCCACCAATATCAAAGGCGTCTATGCAATCGGTGATGCGATCCCCGGCCCGATGCTGGCCCATAAGGCCGAGGATGAGGGCATGGCGCTGGCCGAAATCCTTGCCGGAAAACATGGCCATGTGAATTACGGCGTGATCCCCGGCGTGATCTACACCACGCCTGAGGTGGCCTCGGTCGGCAAGACCGAGGAGCAACTGAAAGAGGAAGGCCGCGCCTATAAGGTCGGCAAGTTCCCCTTCATGGGCAATGCCCGCGCCAAGGCCGTGTTCCAGTCCGAGGGCTTCGTGAAGCTGCTGGCCGACAAGGAAACCGACCGGATCCTGGGCTGCCATATCATCGGCCCAATGGCGGGCGATCTGATCCATGAGGTCTGCGTCGCGATGGAATTCGGCGCGGCAGCGCAGGATCTGGCGCTGACCTGCCATGCTCACCCGACCTATTCCGAGGCGGTGCGCGAGGCGGCCCTTGCCTGTGGCGATGGCGCGATCCACGCCTGAGACGGCCTTCACGGCGTCAAATGCAAAAGGGCCGGACGGGGAAATCCCTGCCCGGCCCTTTCTGATTTGCTGGCCCCGTCAGGCGCGCCCTGTGGTGTCAGGCGCGCCGAAGTCCAGTCAGGCGCGCAGCGTGCCGCCGGTGGCCTTGGTCACCTTTTCCACGATCTTGGCGCAGGCGGCCTCGATCTCCTTGTCGGTCAGCGTCGCGCCCACCGGTTGCAGCCGCACGGTCAGCGCGATGGATTTCTTGCCCGGCCCCATCTGCGCCTCGGCCTTCTCACCGGCGAACTGGTCGAACAGTCGTACGCTTTCGATCAGCGCCTTGTCAGCCCCCTGCGCCGCGTTCACCGCCACCAGTGCCTCGACCTTGGCATCGACGACAAAGGCAAAGTCACGCTCAACCGCCTGAAGGTTGTTCAGAACCAGCGCCGCCCGCGTCGGCGTCTTCGCCTTGGGTTGCGGAACATTGGCGGGATAGACGGTAAAGGCCATGGCCGGGCCTTTCACATCCATCGCGGCCAGAATACGCGGATGGACCTCGCCGAACACCGCCAGCATATTCGGTCCCAAACCGATCACCCCCGCCCGGCCCGGATGGAACCAGTCGGGCAATTTGCGGCTGATCTGCGCCCGGGCGGGCGCGCCAAGGGCTGCCAGCACCGCCTCGGCATCGGCCTTGACGTCGAACACATCGACCGGACGGCGCGATCCATGCGGATCGCGCGGCGCTGACTGCCCGACCAGCAGCCCCGCGGCCTGAACATGCTGTTCCCCCGGTTCTCCGCCGCTGAAGGCCGGGCCGATTTCGGCCAACGCCAGATCCATGAAACCGCGCGCTTGATTGCGCGCCGCCGCCCGCAAGAGCCCGGGCAGAAGATCAGGACGCAGATGCGACATTTCCGACGAGATCGGGTTTTCCACCCGCACCGCATCCTGCCCACCGCCGAACAGCGTTGCGGCCTGATGGTCGATGAAGCTGTAGGTCACGCATTCGTTGTAACCCAATGCGGCGATGGTCCGCCGGGCCATACGTTCGCGCTGCTGGGCGGGCGTCAGGATCGGGCGGGGCACACCGGCCTGCACGCGCGGCAGGGGCTTGCCCTCCAGTCTGGTCAGCGAGGCCACACGCGCGACCTCCTCGACCAGATCGGCCTCTCCCAGAATATCGGGGCGCCAGCTTGGCGGGCGGGCCTGATCGCCCTCCAGCGTGAAGCCAAGCGCCTCAAGCGTCGCGCGCTGGTCAGCCTCGGCAATCTCCATTCCGACCAGCCGCGTGGTGCGGGCGGGGTCGAAGCGATAGCTGCGCGCGGTTTCAGGTACGGTCCCGTCGCTGACCACCTCGGATGCCTCACCGCCGCACAGATCAAGGATCATCTGCGTCGCCAGATCCAGCCCCGGCAGGGTGAATTCCGGATCGACGCCGCGTTCGAACCGATAGCGGGCATCGGAATGGATGCGCAGCGCGCGCCCCGTCGTCGCAATGGTGATCGGATCCCAGAAGGCACTTTCAAGGAAGACATCAGTCGTGGTTTCTGTGCAGCCCGAATGCTCCCCGCCCATGATCCCGGCAAGGCTTTCCGGTCCCTGATCGTCGGAAATCAGCATCATGCCCGGTCGGATGGCATAGGTCTTGCCGTCCAGCGCCAGCAGTTCCTCACCGCCCTTGGCGGCATGAATGCACAGATCGCCCTTCACCTTGGCCATGTCAAAGACATGCAGCGGGCGGTTCAGGCCGAAGGTGAAATAGTTGGTGATATCGACCAGGGTTGAGATCGGCCGCAGTCCGATGGCCTTCAGGCGTGCCGCCAGCCAGTCGGGTGACTGGCCGTTCGTCACCCCCCGGATGGCGCGCCCAGCGAAAAGCGGGCAGCCCTTGTCCTTCAGCCCGTCCTCGATCCGCACACCAACGGGCGATTTGAACGCCGCCGGAATTGTGGGCGTTTCCAGCGATTTCAGTTCCCCCAGTCCCCGTGCGGCCAGATCGCGGGCAATTCCCCGGACCCCCAGCGCATCGGGACGGTTGGGCGTGATCTTGATATGGATCATCGGGTCGTTCAGCCCGCGCCAGTCGATGAAACGCACCCCCATCGGCGCATCCGCCGGCAGGTCGATGATACCGTCATGATCGTCCGACAACATCAGTTCGCGTTCCGAACACAGCATGCCGTTTGATTCGACACCCCGGATCACCCCGGGTTTCAGATCAACGCCTGTGCCCGGCACATGCGTGCCCACCGGCGCGAAAACGCCCACCAGCCCGGTCCGCGCATTGGGTGCGCCGCAGACAACCTGCACCTCTTGCGAGGGGCCGTCGGGGCCTTCGGGCCATGTCTCGACCCGGCACAGCCGCAGCCGGTCAGCATTGGGGTGCTGCACCGCCTCGATCACGCGGCAGATGCGGAAGGCCCCCAGCGTTGCGGCGGGATCCGTCACGTCCTCGACCTCAAGCCCGAGATCGGTCAGCGCGTAAAGGATATCATCCAGCGTGGCCCCGGTTTCGAGGTGATCCTTCAGCCAGGAGAGCGTGAATTTCATGGCGATGCCCCAAGATGGTCTGCTGCGGAAATCTGCGCGTCTCGCTTAGCGCATCGGGGGCGGGAGGGAAAGGGCGGCATCGGCCAGCACCGCGACCGTTTCAGATGCGGAAACGGATTGTCGCGACGGGGTGCCTGCGGAAATGCGGGATTGAGGTGAAAATGTGGTGTAATTACGGCAGATGGATGACTGGCTGACCGTTCCCGAAGACCGCAAGCGCCTTCCGACCGGCAGGCTCTGTGTCATCATGGGGCTGACGGTGCTGCTGTTTCTGCATCAGTTCCCGGGGGGTTGAGGCGCTGTTGTCAATGGGCGGTCCTGCAATATCCGGCCAGCCAAGGCAGGGCATGATCCGCCAGCACCTGCAATGCCGCCTCCAGACAGGCGGGATCATCCAGCACATCCAGATAGATCAGCGCAACCGGCCCGCCGAAAGCGTCCAGCGTCAGATGGCCCTGCGCGGCAAAGGGGCCCGAAGGATCGGACCCGTCAGCAGGCAGAAAGCCCAGACGGATTTCGGCCTCAAACCCGAAGCGGTTGGGAAAGACATGCACCGAGACACGCCCGGCAGGTCCGTCAAGGCTCCAGGATTGCGGGCGTTCGGCAAATCCCTGCGCCAGCGCCACCTGCGCCACCCCGGCACGGATCGCGGCAAGGGCGGCCTCACGCCGGGCCGGGAATTCCGGGTCATGCGCGGCACGATGGATCCGCGCGCCGGGATCGGGGGCTTCATCCTGCTGCGTCATGCCCCTGCCCTTTCCGCCTCAGCGCGACAGGCCCCCGGCCAGTTCGGGCATGTCCAGCGCGGCAAAGCCGTAATGCCGCAGCCAGCGCAAATCGGATTCAAAGAAGGCCCGCAGGTCGGGGATGCCGTATTTCAGCATGGCCAGACGGTCGATCCCCATGCCGAAGGCAAAACCCTGCCATTCGTCAGGGTCGATCCCGCCCGAGCGCAGCACATGCGGATGCACCATGCCCGAGCCCAGAATCTCCATCCAGCTGTCGCCTTCACCGATACGCAGCTGTCCCCCGGCCCAGGAACAGCGGATATCCACCTCGGCCGACGGTTCGGTGAAGGGGAAATGCGAGGCGCGGAAGCGCAGTTCGACCTTGTCGACCTCGAAAAAGGCGCGGCAGAATTCTTCCAGCACCCATTTCAGATTGGCCATGGTGATGTCGCGGTCGATGGCCAGACCTTCCAGCTGATGGAACATCGGCGAATGGGTCTGGTCCATATCCATCCGGTAGACGCGCCCCGGCGCAATCACCCGGATCGGCGCGCCGCGTTCCAGCATCGCACGGACCTGCACGGGGCTGGTATGGGTGCGCAGCACATGGGGCGGGCGGTCATCACCGGCGGCGCGATGCATGAAGAACGTATCATGCTCTTGCCGCGCGGGATGTTCGGGCGGAATGTTCAGCGCGTCGAAATTATACCAGTCGCTTTCCACCTGCGGCCCTTCGGCGACGGCAAAGCCCAGATCGGCGAAGATGGCCGAAAGCTCTTCCATCACCTGACTGACGGGATGGATCGACCCCAGCGCGCGCGGGCGGCCCGGCAAGGTGACATCCAGCCATTCCGATTTCAGCCGCGCATCAAGGGCGGCATCGGCCAGCGCCGTCTTGCGCGCCTTCAGGGCGGTGTCAATCTCATCCTTCAGGCGGTTCAGCGCGGCGCCGAAGCTTTGCCGCTCGGTCGGGTCCATCTTGCCCAGTTCCCGCATCATCAGGCTGATCTCGCCCTTCTTGCCAAGGGCTGCAAGGCGCACCTCTTCCAGCGCGGCCTCCCCTTCGGCTGCGGAAACGGCGGTGATATATTTGCCCCGAAGCTCATCAAGCGCGGTCATTTGCGGCCCCTTTGCAATTCTGCCCCTCGGAAGATCGCCCCGGGAAGTAGCGGCCAGTGCGCCGGAATGCAAGGCGGGGCTTTGCCGGAAGGGTCAGGGGCAGACTCTGGCTCTGACTCAGGCCGGGATCTCACGCGGGATCACGAATTCCAGCAGCGCTGCCCCGCCCCAATCAGCCTCGGACCAGTCACTGATCGCGAAATCCGCCACCAGTGTCGCCCCGGTCGGATAACGCGGGAATTGCGGGTTGAGCGGGGGCACCTGCAACAGGCGCTGCGCAAATTCCGCAATGCCGGGATTGTGGCCGATCATCATCACGCAATCTGCATTGGCATGGCGCAGGACGGCCAGCATGACATCCGGCCCGGCATGGTAAAGCGCAGGCTTCAGATCAAGGATCGGCGTGCCGGGCAGGGCCGGTGCGATGCCCGACCATGTCTTGCGCGTGCGCAGCGCATCTGAACACAGCACCTGATCGGGCACATGCCCGCGTGAGGCAAGCCACGCCCCCAGATCGGCCGCCGCCGTCTTGCCACGCTCATTCAGCGGGCGGTCGTGGTCGGGTGTCAGGGGATCATCCCAGCTGGATTTTGCGTGCCGTGTCAGGATCAGGCGCTTTGTCATCGGTGAAACTGCCCCATGTGATAGGCTGATTGTTCCGGCAGTCTTGCATAGCGGTGTGACACCGGGCAAGCGCGACGCGCAAGGCAGCCCCCACCCAGACAATCCGCCCCTTCCGGCCGGGCCAGATGGCCGTGGCAGGCGGCCAGATCATAGGCCCCGCCCGCCAATGCACCCACCGGACAGGCGGCCCGGCAGGGGCGGTCCGCACAGTCAAGGCAGGGGCTGCGCATCGGTTCCGGCAGTTCGGTCGCCATGGGCAGGGCCAGCGCACCCCGAAAGCTGACCATCAGCCCCTGTTCGGCATGGACCAGCAGCCGGATCGGACTTTGCGCAATGCGGCCCGTCCGCAGCGCCCAGTCAAAGAACGGGTGCCAGGGAGGCCCGCCAAAAGGAAACAGCGCCATGGCGCCGATCCCGGCTGCGATCCGGTCCAGCACCCGGCGCGACCAGCGGTCCATCGGGTCGGGCTGGCCATCACCCCATTCCGGGCTTTGCCTGAAATGCGGCCAGAACCCCGGTTCCTGCGGGCCGATCAACAGAATCGCCCGGCTGCCGGGGGGCAGGCCCGGCTCGGCAGGATCCACCGCAAAGCCGCCAAGGATGACCAGCCGTTCCGCCGCCAACCGCGCCGCGATCTGCGCCCGATCCGGCCCCATACCTATCGCCCCCGCCGGGCCTGGAAAGGGGGCTCTGCCCTCGCGCGTTCCGCGCCCCCCCGGGATATTTCAAGGACAGAAAAAGGCAGGCCGCGCGGACTTTTCTGTCCGCAAATATCCCCGCCGAAGGCTTTCGCAATCGGCAGGGGGCGCGGCGGGCGCATCAGCGCAGGCGCGGCTTAACCCGGGGCTCGGTCGAACGGATCTGGCTGCCCGCGCCGTGATCGGTGAACAGTTCCAAAAGGCAGGCATTGGGAATGCGCCCGTCAAGGATGGTCACCGCCCGGGTGCCTTCCTCCAGCGCCATCAGCGCGGTTTCGGTCTTGGGAATCATGCCGCCCGCAATGGTGCCATCGGCGGTCATCTGGCGGATCTCCTCGGGCGTAATCTGGGTCATCACCTGCCCGTCCGCGCCTTTGACCCCCGCGACATCGGTCAACAGCAGCAGCCGGTCCGCCTGCAACGCGCCCGCAATCGCGCCCGCCGCCGTATCGCCATTCACGTTGAAGGTCTCATTATCGGCCATGCCGGTGCCGACCGGCGCGATGACCGGGATGATCCCGGCAGTGTAAAGATCGCGCAGTACCTGCACGTTCATTTCCACCGGCCGCCCGACGAATCCCAGTTCCGGGTCATCCGCTTCACAGACCATCAGATCGTCATCCTTGCCGGAAATGCCGACCGCGCGGCCGCCCGCATCCATGATCGCCTGCACGATGCGCTTGTTGACCAGCCCCGACAGGATCATCTCGACCACCTGCACGGTCGCCTTGTCCGTCACCCGCTTGCCGCGCACGAACGTCGATTCGATACCCAGCTTGCCCAGCATGTCATTGATCATCGGCCCGCCGCCATGCACCACGACCGGGTTCACCCCGACTTGCCGCATCAGCACGATATCGCGGGCAAATTCGGCCATGGCCGCATCATCACCCATGGCATTGCCGCCGAATTTCACCACCACCACCGCGCCGGAATAGCGTTGAAGATAGGGCAGCGCCTCGGAAAGCATTTTGGCGGTGTGAATGGCGTCTTGCATGGTCAGGGTCTGCTGTCTCATGGGAAATCTCCAGGGCGCGGGCGCGGATCCTGTCCTAACGCCTTCCTGCCCCCCTGCCAAGGCCCGCGCCCCGCAAACGCCTCTCCCTCCGTTCAAGGCCGCTTGCCTTCGCGCTGCAAGGCTCTACCCTCTCAACAGGTCCTGCGCGTTGCGCCCACCCCGGGATGCAGCCCGAAGACGCCTCCAGCAGACGTCCGCCATGAGGCCGATCAGAGGAGCCCGCCCCGATGACCCCGGAACGCACCCTTGTCCTGACCGGCGCATCGCGCGGGATCGGCCATGCCACGGTCAAGCGCTTTTCAGCCGAGGGGTGGCGGGTGCTGACCTGTTCGCGCCATCCGTTTGATCCGCGTTGCCCCTGGCCGGGGGGTGAGGAAAACCATATCCAGATCGACCTTGCCGATCCGAACAAGACCATCGCCGCCATCGAGACGATCAAGGCCAAGGTCAACGGCCGGCTGGATGCGCTGGTCAACAATGCCGGGATCAGCCCCAAAGGTGCGGATGGCGGGCGGCTGAACACGCTGGACACCGACCTGCGGATCTGGGGGCAGGTCTTTCACGTCAATTTCTTCGCCCCCGTGATCCTTGCGCGCGGCTTGCAGGCCGAACTGGTGGCAGCGAAAGGGTCGGTCGTGAATGTGACCTCGATTGCAGGGGCGCGGGTGCATCCGTTCGCGGGCGCGGCCTATGCGACCTCCAAGGCCGCACTGGCGGCCCTGACGCGCGAAATGGCGCATGATTTCGGACCCTTGGGCGTGCGCGTCAATGCCATCGCGCCGGGTGAGGTGGAGACCGCGATCCTGTCACCCGGCACCGACAGGATTGTCGAGACCCTGCCGATGCGGCGGCTTGGCCAGCCCGCCGAAGTGGCCGATGTCATCTGGTTTCTCTGCTCGCCGCAATCGTCCTATGTCTCGGGCACCGAAATCGAGGTGAATGGTGGGCAGCATGTTTGACAGCATACACTGACGGCTCGCCGCTATTCCAGTGCAGCGATCACCGCGCGCAGCGTCTCGATCCCTTCGCCCTTCTCGGAACTGGTGACAATCAGTTCGGGAAAGGCGGCGGGATGTTTCGCCAGTGCCCCGCGCACCTGATCGGTCACGCGGTCCAGTTCGGCCCGGCTGATCTTGTCGGTCTTGGTCAGAACGGCCTGAAAGGTCACGGCTGAGCGGTCCAGCAGGGTCAGGATCTCGTCATCCACCTCTTTCACGCCATGCCGCGCGTCGATCAGCACGAAGGCCCGGCGCAGCGTGACCCGCCCTGCCAGATAGGATTTCAGCAGCGCCTGCCATTTCGCAACCACTGCGACCGGCGCCTTGGCATAGCCATAGCCCGGAAGGTCAACCAGATACCGGGCCTCACCCAATGCGAAGTAGTTGATTTCCTGCGTCCGTCCAGGGGTGTTGGAAGCCCGGGCCAGCGTCTTACGCCCGGTCAGCGCGTTGATAAGGCTTGATTTTCCGACATTAGACCGCCCCGCGAAACAGACCTCGATCCGGTTGTCCGGCGGCAGGCCCGACATCGCGACCACGCCCTTGACGAAATCGACCGGCCCCGCGAACAGCAGTCTTCCCGCCTCACGCGCGGCAAGGTCGGGTTCGGGTGTCAGCGGAAAGCGAAGTCCGGTCATAGCAGGGTCACCCCATCCTCGGGCGCAATCCGCCCCGGAGTGACAACCACGGCATAGACCCCGAAATCGCGATGCCCCCAGCCGCCTTCCAGCGCGGTCAGCGTATCGGCATCGACGCGGCCGGTTTCGGGATTGGCCATCGTCGCGCGGCAACGGGTGATCGGTTCGCGCACTTCCAGCACGGCCTCACCGATGCACAGGCGGCGGCCGATCCAGTCGAACTCCTCAAACGGGGCCATGCCCTCGACCCACAGATTGCCGCGGAACCGGTGCTGCGACAGATCCTGCCCCATGCGCTGCGACAAGGCCCGGAGCGAAGCCAGACCAAGGATCGACACCGAAGCATAATCGCTGTCCGTCATGCCGCGCCCGGCACTGACGATGCGGGCAGGCTGCGCGCGGTCGGGCGGCGACAGCGGCGCCAGCCAGTCCAGAAAAGCGCCCAGATCCTCGGCCATATCGGGGCGGAAGGTAAGGTCGGGCCGGTCGGGATGCGACAGGGTCACGGCATCGCCTTCGGTCCGGGCGGTGATCGCCATCAGGGCCGCTGCCTTGGCCCCGCGATGGAAATTTGCGCAAGGGTTCCAGCCCGGTTGCAGCCTTGCCGCCTCATGCGCGACGGCCCAGCGGCGATCGCCGGGCAGGCAATCTCCTTCCGAAAGTGCAACGGACGCGAGTTCCTCGCGTCCGTGCGACTTGATCGGATAGCGCCAGATCGAGGCCAGCCGTGCGGTCATTTCTTCTTGCCGGGCTTGCTGGAAGGGGCAGGCGTCGCAACAGGCTTGCGCTTGAAGCCGGACTTGATGTTGCCGAACAGGTCCGGCGTATGCCCATGGCTTTTCATGATCAGATATTGCTGCATGAAGGTGATGACGTTGTTTGCGATCCAGTAGACGACCAGACCGCTGGCAAAGCCGCCCAGCATGAACATGAAGACCCAGGGCATCCAGGCAAAGATCATCGCCTGCGTCGGATCGGTGGGCATCGGGTTCAGCTTTTGCTGAAGCCACATCGACACCCCCAGCAGGATCGGCAGCACCCCGATGAAGATCAGCGCCATGATCGAAGCCGGATCGGGCGCGGCCCAGGGCAGCATACCGAACAGGTTGAAGATCGAGGAGGGATCGGGCGCCGAAAGGTCGGTCAGCCAGCCGAAGAACGGCGCGTGGCGCAGTTCCAGCGTGACGAAGATCACCTTGTAAAGCGAGAAGAAGATCGGGATCTGGATCAGGATCGGAAGACAGCCCGCAGCCGGGTTCACCTTCTTTTCCTTGTAGAGCTTCATCATCTCCATCTGCATCTTCTGGCGGTCATCGCCGACACGTTCCTTGATCGCCTCCATTTCCGGCTGAAGTTCCTTCATCCGGGCCATGGAGACATAGGATTTGTAGCTGAGCGGGAAGACCACGGCCTTGAGCAGAACCGTCAGCGCGATGATGGCCAGACCCATATTGCCGATCTGCAGGTTCAGCCAATGCAGCACGGCAAAGATCGGCTTGGTCAGGAAGAAGAACCAGCCCCAGTCAATCGAATCGATGAACCCGCTGACACCTTCCTCGCGTTCATAGGCGCGGATGGTCTCCCATTCCTTGGCCCCGGCAAAAAGCCGTGAATCGCGGCTGGCGGTTTCGCCCGGGGCAACGGTGATCGCGGGCAGGCGCGTCTCAGCCTGATAGATATCGGCGCCGGCCACATATTTGGTGACGGCGGTGAAGGGGCTGCCCTGTTCGGGGATCAGCGTCGTCATCCAGTATTTGTCGGTGAAGCCCAGCCAGCCATCGGTCGCGGCCTGCCGCACCTCGGCGCGCGCGCCCTCCCGCTCCTGCAGGGGCAGTTCGGCAACATCATCATAGTCGGTTTCGCGCAATTCACCGTCAATACGACCGACAACCCCTTCATGCAGAACAAAGAAATTCTGCAGATCGGTCGGCAGGCCATGGCGCGCGACAATACCATAAGGGGCCAGCGTAACCGGGGCGCCGGTCTGGTTCTCGACGCCTTGGGTCACGGTGAAAAGATACCGGTCATCAACGGCAATCCGGCGCGTGAAGATCAGGCCCTTGCCATTGTCCCAGCGCAGGGTGACCGGGGTTTCGGTGGTCAGCGTCGTGCCTTCGGCCAGCGTCCATTCGGTGTTCGGGCCCGGAACGTCCTCATAGGCAAGCGCCCCGCCGGGTGCCCAGCCGTAAAGCGCGTAATAGGCCGAGGGCTGCCCGACCGGCGACAGCAGACGGACAATATCGGCATCTTCATCCAGCGTTTCGCGGTAATTCTTCAGCGAAAGATCATCAAGACGCCCGCCCGACAGCGAGACCGAGCCTGCAAGCCGTTCGGTGTCGATATCCAGACGCGCAGCTTGTGGCGCGACATCGGCAACCGGGGCCTGGCCGCCGGACGGGTCGGCCGACGTTCCGGGGGGAACCAGCGCCTCGGTCTGCGAGGCTGCAGGGGCCTGCGCATTCGGATCGGCCACGGGTTCGGGAGGCGGAAACAGCACGAACCAGACCAGGATCACGATAAAGCTCAGCGCTGTCGCGAGAAGAAGGTTCTTGTTCTGGTCCATCTGGTGCCGCACGTCCCTGTTCAGAATCTGCGGTCGTTCAACGCGAGGGGAGCCGAAAGGTCAAGGGCTTTCCCCCGCGCATCCCTGTCCCTATCTCGCATTCGGGCGGAATTGACGCGGCAGAATGGCGGGAAAATGCCGGACCAAGGGGCGGCGCAAAGACGGTTTCCTGCGCGAGGGTCGCGCAGAAGTGCCGGAGAACGGGGGTTCACGCCTGGCCTGTACCGAAGCCCCAAGGCTGGGCCCATGAGATGGGGGCCAGGAAAATGAGCCTGCAGGACCCGGCCTGCAGGACTGGCCCCATAAAAGAATGGGTTGCAGGACCGCCCTCGGGTCTGCCCACTGCAGGACGGAACGGGTAAGGCCCGATGACGCGGCAGTCAGCGCGCGCGCTGGCTGATCTTCGGGGCGCGGGACTGGGATGCGCGGTGATGGATGACCCAATCCTCGGTCTCTTCCAGCGGCATGGGACGGGCGATATGATAGCCTTGCACATTCCCGCAGCCAAGCTGCGACAGCAGCGCATATTCGCCCGCAGTTTCCACGCCTTCGGCAAGGGTACTGATCCCCAGACGTTCGGCCATGGACAGGATCGCCGAGACCAGCTTGCGCTGCTCGGGGTCGGTATCAAGCCGCGCGATGAAGGACCGGTCAATCTTGATGCGGCGGATCGAATAGCGCCGGATATTGGCGATCGAGGCCGATCCTGTGCCGAAATCATCCATGTCGATGCCACAGCCCAGCGCCGCCAAGGCGCGGATATTGCGCAGAATGATGTCGTTCTCCTCTTCGGCGACGACAGTTTCCAGGATCTCGACCGACAACCGGTCCGGGGTGATGCCAAACCGGTCCAGCTCCCATTTCAGATTGTCGGCCAGTTTCGGATTGCGCAGTTCTGCCGAACAGAAATTCACCGAGACACGCGGCACCGCCAGCCCTGCACGATCCCATTGCACAAGCGCCGACAGCGCGTGGAACAGCATCGATTCCCCCAACCGCCCGGACAGGCCCGCCTCGTCGATCACGGCGAGAAAGTCCGACGGCGGGATCAGCCCGCGTTCGGGGTGATGCCAGCGTGCCAGCGCCTCAAAGCCAGAGATCGCGCCGGTATCGGTGTCGATCTGCGGCTGGAAATGCGGGCGGATCTGATGGTCGTCCAGCGCGCGTTCCAGATCCAGACGCAGACTGTCGCGATCCGCATGGCGGCGTGCCATATCGGGGGCGAAGGCACGGATCGCGCCGGGGCCATGGCGCAGCGCCTCATCCGCGGCAAGCTGTGCCGCATCCAGCATCGAGGCGCCCGTGCCGTGCGGCGCCCGTGCCCCATGGCAGAATCCGACCGAGGCCGTGACATGCAGCCGCATGCCGTCAAGGCTGATGGGCGGCGACAGTGCCGCCTGCAGCCGCGCGGCAACCTGGACCAGCGCCTCAAGATCCAGCCGCAGCATGGGGGCCAGGGCTACCGCCAGCCCGCCGCCTTCCAGCCGCGCAACCAGATCGCCCTCACGCATCGCGCCGTAGATCCGCTCGCAGCAGCGGTTCAGGATCTCGGCCTCGGCCGCACGGCCATGACGGGTGAGAATCCGGGCCGCATCGTCGAACTGAATCACAAGACAGCCGGTCGCCCGCCCGCCCTGCCCCGCCCGGGCCAGAAGTTCATCAAGCTGGGCCACGAAGGGCAGACGCATGCCGAAACCACCCTGCGCGGGCGCGGTGCCATAGCCAACCGCCGCCGTTTCCCGGAACGCCCCCGCCATGGCAAAGACCATCGGCAGGCCCAGCGCGGTCAGGATCATCACCGGCTCCCCGCCCAGCCAGAAAGACGCTAGTGTCAGGGCCGGGACGAAGACCAGAAATTCCGCCCGGCGCAACCATGCCCCCAGACGGCAAAGCCCGTATCCGAGCCGTTCGAGGCGACCCCGACCTTCCGAAAACCGCATCACTCGTCCCTTTCTGCCCCGGCCATGGGTCGTCATGGCCCGGCAAGACTAGGAACGATGGTTGAGGGAGTCCTTAACGCTCACGCCCGAGTTGCATCGCATTTTCTTCGACTTTTGTCTTGTCGCTCCGGGTCAGCGCCGCGAAATCGAACAGGGCCGGGTCGGGCAGATGCGAGGGGCGCACATTCATCAGCGCGCGGAACATCACATTGCGCCGACCGGGGCTGCGGCGTTCCCAGTCATCCAGCAGCGCCTTGACCTGCGCGCGCTGCAATCCGTCCTGCGACCCGCACAGATCACAGGGGATCACCGGATAGCCCATGGCGCGGGTAAACCGGTCGCAATCCGCCTCGGCCACAAAGGACAGCGGCCGGTAGACGAACAGATCCCCTTCTTCGTTCAGCAGTTTCGGCGGCATCGTCGCCAGCCGCCCGCCATGGAACAGGTTCATGTAGAAGGTTTCCAGAATATCGTCGCGGTGATGGCCCAGCACCACCGCCGAACAGCCCTCTTCCCGCGCGATCCGGTAAAGATTGCCGCGCCGCAGGCGGGAACAAAGACTGCACATCGTGCCCCCCGGCTTGGTCTTGTCGATCACCACTGAATAGGTGTCCTGATACTCAATCCGGTGCGGAACGCCCATGCGGGTCAGGAATTCCGGCAGGACCGTCGCAGGAAAACCGGGCTGTCCCTGATCCAGATTGCAAGCCAGCAGATCGACCGGCAAAAGCCCGCGCCATTTCAACTCCTGCAGGACGGCCAGCATCGTATAGCTGTCCTTGCCCCCCGACAGACAAACCAGCCAGCGCGCACCGGGTTCGATCATCGCGTAGGTTTCCAGCGCCTCGCGCACCTCCTGCACCAGACGCTTGCGCAATTTGCGGAATTCGGTGGATTTCGGCGCGCCGTGGAACAGCGGGTGGATATCGTCGGCGTCGTCAAGCATGTCGGTCCCTCGGATGATCTGCCGGTTGCGGCGGTGCGGACGGGGCGGGTCTCAGTTGCGCGGCGGTCTGGCGCGGGGCGGGCTGGTGGTGGTGCAGCCGGGATCGGCAGGCGGTTCGGTTCCGGGCACGGGGTCGAAGCCATGCGCCCCCCAGGGATGGCAGCGGCACAGCCTGCGCGCGGTCAACCAGCCGCCCCGAATGCCGCCATGAAGGGCCAGCGCCTCCATCGCATAGGTCGAACAGGTGGGCTGAAACCGGCAGCCATGCCCCACCCAAGGGCTGAGCAGCAGGCGATAGGCGCGCACCGGCAGCGCAAGGATATGGGCCAGCGGCGTCATGAGGGTTTGGCCCCGTCCGATCGCCCCCCCGACGAGGCCGGATCGGCGGAGACAGGACCAGAGGCGGGTGCGGGAATCGCCTTTCCCTTGCCGCGCCGCTTGCCGCGCGGGGGCGCAGGGCCATCGGCGCGGATCGGGGCATCATGGATCTTCAGAAGAGCGCTGCGCAGATCGGACAGCAGATCGTCAAAGGGGCGTTCTGCCGTGGCACCGGGGCGGCCGACCAGCACATAATCCCAGCCCGGACGGCCCAGGGCGGGCATCAGCGCGCGGGCAATCTCACGCAGACGGCGTTTGGCGCGATTGCGCATCACCGCATTGCCCAGTTTCTTGGAACAGGTATAGCCGACGCGCAGCGCCGCATTGCCATCGTCGCGCTGCCGGGCCTGCAGCAGAAATCCCGGCACGCCCTGCCTGCGGGCCGAGGCGGCGCGCAGGAAATCGGCGCGCTTGCGCAGAATCACTGGCTGGATTGTTGAGCGCGGACGCGGCGTTTCTGCCAAGGGCGCAGGCAAATCTGCCAAAGGCTCGACCAAAAGCGAAACCGCCGCAGGCCCCGGGGGGCTGGCGTTGCGGCCTTTCCCCTCTGCCTCCGGCGGTGTCATTGCGCGCTCCTCGCTGCTGCCGCGCCGATGGGGCGCAGCGGCAGGATCAGGCCGAAAGCTTCTTGCGGCCCTTGGCGCGGCGCGCATTCAGGACCAGACGGCCGCCCTTGGTGGCCATGCGTGACCGGAACCCGTGGCGGCGCGCACGGACCAGATTGGACGGTTGAAAAGTGCGCTTCATCGCGGTTCTCCATCATTCTTGTGCAACCGGCGGGCAGAAAAAGGCGAGCAGAGATTCTCCGCTGACCCGGGGCCGCGCGTGTTCGAAGGCTGTCCTTTAAGGTGCGGTCCCGGCCAAGTCAATTCATCCCCGCCGAAAATCCTGCAAGTTTTATGCCGTTGGACGATCCGGGCTGTCGCAGCCACCGTGACCTGCCCCGGGAACCACGGCCACGCCTCGACCGCGCCACGACCACAGCCGTTCAATGCCGCGTGATGGGACTGTCGCGCAACCCGCAGACCGCGTATTTCTGACAGATACCGAACAGGAACCCAAGGTCATGACCGAACCCGCCCGCCCCCGGATTGCCCGCCCCGGCTTTTCGGCGCCCCTTCCGTGCGAGACCGGGATCCCTTTGGCGGAGGATCGGACAGGCCGAAGCCCGCTGTCCCGTCGCCTTCCCTTCCTTCTGATTCTTGTCGTTGCAGTTCCGGGGGCCTTCCTGCTGCGCGATCAGCTGGATTTCGCCGCGCTGGCCGGGCACCGGGCCGAACTGCTGGCCTTTCGTGACGCGAATTACGCGCTGGCGGCACTGGCCTTCACCCTTGCCTATATCGGCATTGTCGCCTTCTCGTTGCCCGGCGCGACGGTGGCTACCCTGACCGGAGGCTTCCTGTTCGGCTTGTTTCCCGGCGTTCTGTTCAATGTTACGGGCGCCACCATCGGCGCGGTGCTGATTTTCTTGGCCGCGCGTGCCGGGTTTGGTGCCGGATTTGCGAATGCGGTCTCGGAACGGGGCGGGGCGGCGGCCCGGCTGCAGGCCGGATTGCGCGACAATGAATGGTCGGTGCTGTTTCTGATGCGGCTGGTGCCCGCCCTGCCCTTCTTTCTGGCCAATCTGCTGCCCGCCTTCATGGGCGCGCGGCTGTACCCTTTCGCCGTCACCACCTTTCTGGGCATCATCCCCGGGGCATTGGTCTTCACCTCGGTCGGGGCCGGACTGGATGAGGTCATCGCCCGGGGGGAAACGCCCGATCTGTCGGTGATCCTTGCCCCCGAAATCCTGTTGCCGATCCTCGGGCTGGCGGCGCTGGCCGCCCTGCCGCTGCTGATCCGCCTGCTGCGCCGCAAGGAGGCCTGAGCCAATGGAAACGATTCAGACGGACCTGTGCATCATCGGGGCCGGTTCCGGCGGACTGTCGGTGGCGGCGGGGGCGGCGCAGATGGGCGCGCGCACGGTGCTGATTGAATCGGGTGAAATGGGCGGCGATTGCCTCAACAGCGGCTGCGTGCCGTCAAAGGCGCTGATCGCCGCTGCCGCCCGCGCCCATGCGATGCGGTCAGGCGCGGCTTTCGGCATCACGCCTGCGGAACCGCAGGTCGATTTTGCCGCCGTGCAGGACCATGTCGCCCGGGTCATCGCGACGATTGCCCCGGTGGACAGTCAGGACCGGTTCGAGGGGCTGGGGGTCCGGGTGATCCGCGATCATGCCCGTTTCACCGCACCCGACCGGGTTGCGGCCGGTGCGTTTCAGATCACCGCGCGGCGTTTCGTCATCGCGACCGGGTCTCGCCCTGTCATTCCGCAGATCCCTGGGCTGGCGGATCTGCCCTTCCTGACCAATGAAACCCTGTTCGCGCTGCGCGAATGCCCGTCCCATCTGATCGTGCTGGGGGGCGGACCCATAGGCATGGAAATGGCGCAGGCGCATCGCAGACTGGGCGCTCGCGTCACGGTGATCGAGGCGGGCCGCGCCCTTGGGCGCGACGATCCCGAACTGGTGGCCCCTTTGCTGGCAAGGCTGCGCGCCGAAGGGGTGGAAATCCTTGAGGATACCCCGGTCACCGCCTTCACCGGCAAGGACGGCCTGATCCGCGCCGTGCTGAAGGACGGGCGCGGAATCGAGGGCAGTCACCTGCTGGTCGCAACGGGCCGGGCACCGGTACTGGCCGGTCTGGGGCTGGAGGCCGCAGAGGTCGAGCATACTGCCCGGGGCGTCACCGTGGGGCGCAACCTGCGCTCGGTCTCGAACCGGCGGGTCTATGCCGTGGGCGATGCAGCAGGGCCCGGGGGCGGCGGGCTGCAATTCACGCATGTCGCGGGCTATCACGCCGGACTGGTGATCCGTCAGGCGCTGTTCGGCCTTCCCGCCCGCGCCACGACCCGCCATATCCCGCGCGCCACCTATACCGATCCCGGCCTTGCCAGCATCGGCCCGACCGAGGCCGAGGCCCGAATGATCCACGGCAGCGCGCTGGAAGTTCTGCGCGTTTCCTTTGATGAGAATGACCGCGCCCAGACCATGCTTGCGACCGATGGCCTGCTGAAACTGCTGGTCGTGAAGGGCCGCCCCGTGGGGGTCGCCATCCTCGGCCCGCAGGCGGGTGAACTGATCGGCCTTTGGGCACTGGCAATTGCCGGCCGGATGAAGCTGTCGACCCTTGCCGGAACCGTCCTGCCCTATCCGACGTTGGGGGAAGTGTCCAAACGTGCGGCAGGAGCCTATTTTTCCCCGCGTCTCTTTGCTAATCCTTGGGTGAAGCGCGTGGTGGGGCTGGTGCAGCGCTGGCTGCCCTGATCCCCTGCCACGGGACGCGGCAAGGCGAAACGGGCAGGTCCGCCCCGGGGCGGCAAGACGGGGTAAAGGTGACAAGCGAAGGGGCAAAGAAGCCAGCGGCGGGTTTCCTGCGCACGCTTTCAGGCCGGTTCCTGATGCTGACCATCGTCTTCGTGATGCTGGCGGAAGTGCTGATCTTCCTGCCCTCCATCGCGCGGTTCCGGGTGGATTACCTACAACTGCGGCTGGAAAAGGCGCAGATCGCGTCCCTTGCCCTGCTGGCCACCGATGGCGTGATCTCCCCCGAACTGGAAAGTGAACTGCTGGCCAATGCGGGCGTCTATAACGTGGTGCTGCGGCGCGACGAGGTGCGGCAGTTGATCTTGTCCTCACCAGTCGGGGCCGAGATTGCAGCCACCTATGATCTGCGCGACCCGCATCCGCTGGAACTGGTCCGCGACGCGCTGGCGGTGCTGGTGATCGGTCAGGACTTTCCGTTCCGGGTTTTCGGCAATCCGGTGCAGGATGCAGGACTTCTGATCGAGATCACCCTGCCAGCCGCGCCAATGCGGCAGGCAATGTTCGATTATGCCATAAGGATCCTGATCCTTTCAGCGATGATCTCGGTGGTCACGGCTACATTGCTGTTCATTTCGGTCCGGCATTTGCTGGTCCTGCCGATCCGCCGCGTGGTGCAACATATGGCCTCCTATGCCGAGGCGCCCGAGGACGGGCGGCGCATCATCACCCCCACATCCCGCGTGGCCGAACTGCGCGAGGCCGAGGATACGCTGGAAAGCCTGCAGACCCAGCTGACCGGATCGCTGCGCCAGAAGGAACGGCTGGCACAGCTTGGATCGGCCGTGGCCAAGGTCAGCCACGATCTGCGCAACATCCTGACCACGGCGCAGCTTTTTGCCGACCGGATCGAGGGCAGCGCCGATCCGGTCGTGGCACGGATCGCGCCGAAACTGGTCGGCTCCATTTCCCGGGCGGTGTCACTGTGCGAATCAACACTGGCCTTCGGCAAGGCCGAGGAACCGCCCCCCCGCCTGAGCCGTTTCGCGCTGCGCCCGCTGATTGAAGAGATCCTTGAGGCCGAGGCGATGGACGGGCGGCCGGGGCTGGAGACGCTGATCGACGTGCCGCATGGCCTGATGATCCGCGCCGATGCCGAACAGCTCTATCGTGTGCTGGCCAATCTGATGCGCAATGCGATGCAGGCCATCGACGCGACCGGTCAGGGCGGCACCATCGAGATTGCCGGGGGCGAATCGGAAAGCGACTGGTGGCTGCGCGTCGGTGATACCGGCCCCGGACTGCCGCCCAAGGCGCGCGACCATCTGTTCACCGCCTTTCAGGGCAGCGCGCGCAAGGGCGGCTCGGGTCTGGGCCTTGCGATTGCCGCCGAACTGGTGCGCGGCCATGGCGGCAGGCTGGAACTGGTCCGCAGCGACGAGACCGGCACGGAATTCGCGATCCATCTGCCGAAATCCGGCGATCCCGGGATGGACCTTGCCCCCTGAGGCCGTGGCCCACGCCGCTTTACCGCTGCCGCAGGCCGGTGAAGGGTGGGGAGGACGGGGGACAAGGCCCGCTGCGCCCTTGCAAGGCGGGGATAAACCCCCTGGTCCGGCGGTTCCTCCAGCGCCTTGCCCGGACCTTTCGCGAATTTGCGTTTCCCCCTTGCATTGCCCCGCCCCCCCCGCTACATCGGCGCCCAACGGACCCGTAGCTCAGCTGGATAGAGCATCAGACTACGAATCTGAGGGTCGGGCGTTCGAATCGCTCCGGGTCCGCCATTCCTCTTTGAAATGCTTGTGTTTTTCGACGCTTTTGGGACTTACCCCCCAAAGATCACACCAATTCACGCTGCGCTTGAATGAAACAGATCGCGACACCTTCGTGCAAATGCGAAATGGACGCGAGTGTCGTTCCAAACGATTCGGAGTTTCCAATCGCGTGTGCTTTTGGCCCCAGTGAACAATGATAACGCATTCATTCGATCACGAGCCAAGTAAAGGGGCACTATCACCCCTCCAACTCCGACAGCATCGCCTCAGCCTGCGCAAGAACCCCGCGAACCGCAGCGTCCTCCAGATCAGGAGGATAACCATACTTCCGCAGGATCCGTGAGGTGCCCCTCGGTGTTTGATCCCACGGTTTGATGCTGCGATCCTTTCTCAGGAATGGAAGGAAGCAACATGGGACAAGTTCGTCACGGGAGCGCCACGACCACGCACGTCGTCAGAGCAGCAAGACAGCGATCGCAAGCTTCGCTCGCGCAGTTGAGCCGGGAACTCGGCATCAATCCGAAGACGGTTGCAAAGTGGCGCAAGCGCGCGACGGTCGAGGATATGAAGACCGGGCCGACGGAACCGCGCTCAACGGTGCTGACCGAGGCCGGGGAGGCGATGATCGTCGCGTTCCGGCGCCACACGCTGCTGCCGCTGGACGACTTCCTCTATGCACTGCAGTCGTCGATCCCACATTTGACGCGGTCAGCGCTGCATCGCTGTCTGCAACGGCATGGAATCTCACGTCTGCCGGATGTGGAGGGTGACAAGCTGTTAGGGCCTGTTGACGTTCAGGACTCACATCTCGGCTGAGTTCTGATTCAAGGTTGCAAACAGAGGAGAGCAGCCTTGACCCGACGCGCCCTGACCGATGCCCACTGGGCGATCATCGAACCCTTCTGCCTTGGCAAATCATCCGACCCCGGCCAGACCGGGCGCGATCCGCACCTGTTCGTGGAAGCCGTGCTGTGGATTGTGCGAACGGGTGCTCAGTGGAACCCAGTCAACACAAGTTCGACCCGGGTCTTCCGACATGCGCCGCGATTTTTGCGAACAGGTGCAGGGTGGCTGGGTAATAGGGTTGGCTCGCGATGAACTCGGGAAGGGGTTCACGACATAAGGCAAGAGCGGCAACAGCGGCATAGCCAGGATAGCGGCTGGTTTCGCGAAGGGTGTTTTCAGCCAGGTCAAAGACGATTGGACTTTCACCTGCCCCCGCTGTCGTTTTGTAGGCAACGGCCGCGTTCAGGACGGCAGGATGTTCGGTGAGCCCGGACCAGATCAGGAACAGGGAACATCGGATCGCTTCGTAGCCGCTGAGAGCCGAGTGACGCGGTGAGATTGCCCAGTCCTGCGTCGTCAGTGTGACCCAATCCGGGATCAGTCCAGCTTCGGCAAATTCGGCCAGCAGCGACTCTCCGTCCGAGGATGCTTGCAAAAGTTTGTCCGTTTGCGTTCTCAGGCCAAGCTCCTTCATGGCGAGGGGCATGATATAAGACGGGTTTATGGTGACAGAGTCCGCGTCTTGAAACCCTTCTGCAGCTGGGAGGAAGACAAGTCGGGCCGGATCTCGCGGATCGGGGCGCAGACAGGCATCTGAAAGAAATTCGGCGATCGCTTTTGCCCGCGCCAGATACGATGGCTCGGCAAAGCGATAGGCAGCGCGGGCGAGCGCCCATGCGTAAAACAGGTCGCCGTCGGAGGCATTGTTATAATCGTCGATCTGCGGCACGGCACCCGGCCGCCATCTCCAGGCCAGAAGAGGATCGTTGCGTACCGCGAGATAGGCCTCGGTCCACTGAAAAATCCTGCGGAACACCTCGGCGTCGCCAAACCATTCCGCCAACACCAGCGCATAGCCCTGCGCCTCGGAATGCGTGGCCTGTTCTTGCAAGTGATCAATCACCCGTCCGTCTTCGGCCAGAAAGGCGGCTTTCCAGGCGACCCAGTCTGCAGCGTCCGGCGTTTTTGCTGCGGCAGGCCATGGGCCAAGACTGGCCCCCCCTGACGCAAGCAACACGAGGCAGGTACGCCGATTCAATGAGATATCCGACACATGAAGGTCTCCGATTGGCCACTCTGATCAACATGCTCCCAATCATCATGGGAACGCTGAAAATTCAACCTCTGGTGGCGTCGCGCTGGTCTCTTACCACAAAATGCCCTAGTCTATTGAATGTTTATCGCCGTACGAAAGCATGGACCACCACAAGCTGATGCGAAGGCCAAAGTGCTATGGTCAAGGGGAAGCAGATCCGGAATGACAAAACAAAACACCATATCCATTTCGTTAGCGACGGCCCTTTACGGCTTTGTCGCCCTTTTTTTCCTGCTTTTCGGACTGCTGACAGGCAAGATCATCTATGATCGGACAGAGGCGGTGCAGCATACCGCGCTGGCTGAAGCGGTCGAAGTGCGCGGCAGCCATGCAGCTCTGGATTTTGCCCGCACCCTGAACGTGGATTGGCAGAATCTTAAGAATATCGGGGAACGGCTGGCACTTAACGACCCGGCTGCCTTGCGTGCCGCGCTTGATATGACGGTTGGCAATGGAACGCGTGTTTCCTGGGCAGGCTATGCGACGCCGAACGGGCGCGTGGCATCCAGTTCGAACGACGTTCTGAGCGAGGCGGATGTCAGTGCCAGACCATGGTTTCAACGCGGCTTGAGTGGTCAGTTTGCGGGAGACGTGCACGAGGCGGTCTTGTTGAACCGCATTCTGGGCGGGACGGAGGAAGAGCCTTTGCGTTTCATTGACCTTGCTGCGCAGGTGTTAGGGCCCGATGGAGCCGTGGCCGGGGTTTTGGGGTTCCACATCAATTTTGCCTGGGCTGAGGACTATCTGACGGAAACGGCTCGCAGTCTTGATGTCGACCTGTTTCTGGTGGATCAGGTGGGGAATGTGATTATCGCAACCGATGGGTCGGCAACCGGATCGTCCAGCCTTGAAGTGTTTCGTGCGGCGGCAGCAGGCGTTGCACATTCGGACAGTGAAGTTTGGCCAGACGGGGAGACATATTTCACGCAGGTCGTTCCGCAGGTGACCTACGGAGATTTGCCATCGTTTGGATGGCGGCTCGTGGCGCGCATTTCGCCTGAGACGTTCGACGCCGCCCGGACGGAGCTGCGACTTGAAATCCTCATTGTGCTGGGGGCGGCGGGGCTGTTTCTACTGATGTTGACCGTGCTGTTCAACCGGATTTTCCTGCGGCCCGTGGCCGATCTGGCGGCAAATGCGCAACGTATCGCCGCAGGTGCCGACGATTATCCTATGGAAAATCGCAGCTCTGCTGAAGTTGCAACCCTGTCCGCAGCCTTGGCGACCTTGCAAGGGCGCCGAGGCTGACCGTCAATTGCGCGTTGTCGAAAAGGACAGGCGCCGCGCCAGATCATGAATGAGGGAGGCGGCCCGCACCGCAGACACGCCGGGGGCATCGCCCTCGGTATAGAACCGTCGGACGAGGGCAGCATGCTGGTCAACTGTCGGCTTGAGATTCAGGCGCGCGCCATCCGGTGTGGTGGCCTGCACAATGGCCTCGACATCACCCACATCACGAATACGGATCACCGCGCGTGTGCCCGCCGGGTAGGTCTGCCCCCGGATGCGGACGGTGCTGCGCGTCAAACTTTGCAGCCAGACGCGACGGGGACCATCCGGCCCGGCACAGATCGCGCGTTCGGGCACATCAGCGATATGGCGTTCCGAGCGTGGAAGTTCCACGCAGGCTATGATCGTCAGCGCCAGCACAAAGAGGTTGAAGACCGTCCAGAACAGGATCACCGCCTTGCCATCTCCTGCATCGGAAAAGGCAAAACTGTCGAAGGCGATGCCGATGACCAAACCCAGAACGGTCAGGACCAGCAGGATTAGATAGGGCATCATCATGCGCCACTGCACCACGATCCGGCTTCGATCGCCTCCCTTGGCCGTTACGCTGAATGGATGGCCATGCGGTTTTATCAGGCCGATCACAGCGGCCCGGCTGATCGGGATCGCGGCCAGAAGTTGGCTGACATCATGGATCAGCGGAACCAGCAAGCCACGCGAGACGATTTGCAGCGTCATCGTGACCCAGACGAAATACACCCCGAAGTAACTGATCACATCCGCCACGCTGGCGTTGACGACCGTTATGTTGAAATACCAGTACAGCAACGGGTAACTCAGACCCGCAAGCCGGAACGGGAACGATGTCAACCAATAGAGGATCGCGTCAATGATGCTCCAACGGTCGCGCAGCCGCATCGGTGTGCTGCCAAACGGCCCCAGATTGCTGCGCGCGATCTGCATCTGGCCCAGACACCAGCGAGCGCGTTGGGTGACGTACTCCTTCAACCCCTCGGGGGCGAGGCCTTCGGTGACGGGTTCGTTCAGGTAAACTGTCTTCCAGCCGATGCTTTGCAGAACGGCGGTCAGAAGAATGTCTTCGGTCACACTTGTTGTCGGGAAGCCGCCCGCCAGCTGCACCGCCTGCCATTTCACGATCGATGACGTGCCACAGCAGATGGCGATGCCCCAGGCATCGCGCGACGGCTGGATATGGTCAAAGAAGAACCGCTGTTCGTCAGGGTATGATCGGGACAGGCCAAGGTTGTGTTGAATAGGGTCGGCGTTGAAAAAGTGCTGCGGGGTCTGCACCAAACCCACCGTCGGGTCATGGAACAGTGCGAGAGACCGGCTGATAAAGCCTCGGTGCGGCACGAAGTCAGCGTCCAGCACCGCGATGTAGTCAGGCTGGATAGCATCTTCGGCCAACACACGCAGCGCATTGTTTATGTTGCCGGCCTTTGATCCCTTGTTGTCGGATCGCCGAAGATAGCGGACGCCTAATGGCGCGCAAAAGTCTTGCAACCAATCACGGCGGCCATCGTCCAGAACCATGACCTCTTTGTTGGGATGGTTGAGGGCAAGTGCACCGATGATGGTGCGCTCCAACACTTCGAGATCTTCATTATAGGTGGCGATCAGGATACTGACGCGCGGCATCGGTTGCGGGTCAGGTCCGCGTGCCCACCAGCCCAGGTTGGCATCAACTTCCGCTGTACGGTCGCGCGTGCGTGACATGATGGCAAAGCCACTGAGCGAGCCCACAAGCGCGGCAAGCTCGAACCCGAACAAAGACCAGCTTGCCGCCCAGTCCCAAGTCAGGCCAAACGGGGCAAGTGTCTCGGTCATCCGCCACCAAGCATAGCGCAGCGCAAGGACTGCTGCGACCGCGAACAGCAAGGTCCGATGCCAGTTCTTCTGCCGATCTACGATCTGCGGCAACACAAGCGCGAGGCCCAGCACAAAAAGCACCTGCATTGTGCTGGCCCCGATGTCGCTCAGAAGCAGCGGCGGAAACATCTCAATTCCACCAGCCACGCAGAACATCCAGCGGGCGCGCCTCGAAAAAGGCCCGTCCGGTCCGGCCAATACTGCAGCGCAGGTCTGCTTCGTTGCGCAACGCAGGCACCAAGAGCGCCACATCAAAGCGCTCCAGATGCCTTTGGCTGGGGGCAACGGCAAGATTCTCGTAAACCGTTGCCGCACCAGACCCGGCCATGCGAATGATGGTGCCGTCAAAATTCCGCCCGTCACCTGACAAGCGAAAAGCCGCGCCATCGCCGATCTTCAGTCGGTTGTAGACATTTTCTGAGACCGACAGCGTGACGATGACTCGATCACAATCTGCCAGGCGAAGCACATCCTGCCCGCGCTGAACGGTTTCTCCGTCAGCGGCCAGCACTTCCCAAAGTTGACCATTGGCGGTTGCCTCCAACGCTGCTCCACTCAACAGGTTGAGGCGCAATCGTTCTTGTTCCAGCCGTGCAGACACCGCAGCAAGACGTGCTTCGGCCTGTGCCAGATCGACCGTCAGTCGATCCCGTTCTGTCGCTAACTCTGTCCGGCGCTGTTCGGAATAGGGGGCATCATTGTAGCCGTCGCCCAGAAACACGCCAGCCACTGCGGCATCCAGCTCGATCTGAAGCACCGCGACCCGTTCCTGTGCCAGATTGATTGCAATATCGGTCGAGCGCGGGTCGCTGGCTTCGGTCGCCTGATCCTGGTCCAATGGCCTGGTCAGCGGCGCCCCTGCGCCGACACCCTCTTGTAGAAGTTGCAGTCGCTCGCGGGTATGCGAAAGGCGCGCGTCGATTTCTGCTATACGCTTGGCCTCAAAGGCATCGCGACGGGTGGACAGGCTCTCGATCCGAGGATCAAGGGCCGCAATGCGTGCTGTGAGCGCATCAACCTCTGCCGTCGCAAAGCCCTGTTCCATCGCCAGATCATTGACACGGATGGAATCCACCAACGGATCGACTACCGTGGCCAATTCTTCCTGTCGGCGGACCGCCGAACCCAGCGGCCTGTCTTGCAGGGTTATCTGCCCCGCGACAGGGGCACGTAATGTGCTGAGTGGGGCATTGACCACGGCGTTTGCACTTGCTCCGGACATCTGTTCGCCCACAATGACCCACAATGCGACAAAAATCAGTGCAAGTCCGATCAGAAGCCTCGAGTACCGCATCATACACTCCTATGCAGGATTGAAGTTCGGGCATTGTCTGCCCGTGACAGCAGCAAGCCGTCGTTTAGACGGGCGTCGTGCTGCTGCAGAATGGTGCCTTCTTTCAATGCAATCGCTCTCGATTTTCGTAGAGAGAATGCACCATTTACATCTTGGGCGCGACTTATACATCCAAAATACAATTTTGAAGCCGCTATGCGCGGCTTTTGTGCAGCACTACTGCAATCATTGTTTCCGCAGCGAGCGTCAGAGCCGGAACCATGTAAAACTCTTGCCAAGAAAAACGGCGAGTGCTCACGAACCAGACCGACTCCGAGCACTCGCATGGCCCCAGTTTTCGCTGTCTGTTTTGCGGATTTTCAATCGGCACGCAAAACTGGCTCTGACTCACTTTTGATGACTTAGACGTTCCTCTTCGACTGTTGCGATGATGCGGGCTTTCAGGATCGCTATGCTGGCGCGGCCATACATCTGGCGTTTGAGAAGCTTCAGTCGATTGATCTAGCTCTCCGTCTGACCATTCGACCAGCCGCGCGGCCTGCTGCGGCTTCGATCATGGCGATGCTGGCCATTGCGGCGGCTCCTGCTTGGTTGCAACGCCCTTTCAGCGCGCCGCGCTGCCGAAAGAAGAGCAGCAGGGGAACCGGAAACAACGCAGCTTGGGGCAGGGGGAAGGGTGCGGGCGGCCACCAGCCGAGTCGCGGCATGCGGGGGAATCACCCGGTCAGGTCACGGGTGCTGCAAATACGACGCCGGAGGCCGGACCCGCCGCAACGCCGATCCGGGCGCGGTTCGGGGCCAAATCAGGCGTCTGAAGGGCAGTTCAGGTGTTGCGTCGATTGACACATCCTATAGTATTGGATAATTTACATACCTAAGGATGGATTATCCATCCCCCGCGACGATAGCAGGCAGCTCAGGGACAACGGGCATGACGCGAATGGCAAGGCCGCAGAATGATGTTTCCCCGGTCCCCCGCCACCACCTCACCGAGCCCACTGCCGGACGGATGAAAGGACGGGTCATGATCGCCCTCTATCTGCTTGCCGGAACGACCGGCGGATTTCTGGGATTCGCTGCAGCCATCCTGCTGGGAACCTCCATCATGGCGGCCTTCGCGCTATATTTTCTGGGCGGAGTGGCGATGATCGGCCTGACTGTGACGCTGCGCCTTCTCCTGACTGCAGAGCGCGCCGAACCCGTCGGGCAGACGCAGGACGCCTGAACGGGTCTTGACCGGGCCATTACGCAAGTCTGCGGGGGCATCCGCACCGGCAGTCACGATCAATGCGCCGGTCACGGTGCAGGGCAGCGCCGTAACGACTGAACAGAATGCCGATCACGGCTGCTGCTGGTATCATATCTCTCTCTTCCTTATGCTTCGCGGTTCCGCAAAACGCGCCGCCATCACCGTCCCTGCCGGATCCGATGTCCAGTGTTCGGTCAGATTGGTCAGCGGTTCGTAAGCGCGCCGCCGACGATGCGCCGCGCGGAGCCATCCATGCCGAGCCCGCATGCACCCGAAAAAAGGCCGCAGGCAAAGCCTGCGGCCAGTGGGCATGAGCGGGCGGGAAATCGGTGACCCTGCGGAGTGATAGGTCACACCGCGCCGTTCAGCATCGAGCGGTAAGATAATAGGCATTGTTCTGATAGGCCGCACGAATGCCCTCGGTCAGGGCCAGTTCCTGCATTGGGCTTTTCAGCGTCACGTCGCAGGCCATCATCCGCTCGCAGGTCAGGTCATGCCCGCGCACCTCGCTAGACAGCAGCAAAAGCGGCAACCTGGGCGTGGCATGACGCACACGCATGCAGAAATCCACCGTGCCTTCCGTGTCATCCATGTAGTCGGCATCGACCATCATGAAATCCAGATGCGGCGCATAGCGCTGCAGCCAATCCATCGGCAGGGGCTGATATCCGATGACCATCAGCGTCGTGCCGTGCCGAAGCGCCCAGTCTGAAATCACACGGGATGGCGGCCCTAACTCTCCCAGAAACAGGCTCAGCCCCTTGGGACAAAGCTGATCCTGCGGCGTAAGGGACAATTGGTGGTCGACTTTTTCAAAGATCTTCTCGAAGGGCCGAGCGGCAATCGCTGCTGCATTCGCTCCAACCACGCTATGCGGGGTATTTTTCTCAAGTCCAGGCATCGTGGGACCTCCGCAGTGAATCAGAGAAAACATTATTAAGTATGTAGATTACATACTTTTGATCACATGTCATCACTTTAACGCCGTGAGTTCGCTTTGATCCGTCAGAAAAGGACGCGGCAAGATGGCCCGCCAGCACGGGGTGCAATCACCCTGCCTGCGCGATCGCCCCCCACGCGGACTGTAGAGGTGCAGATCGCTGCAGGGCCCATCGCCCTTAATGCAGAGGCGCGGCCCGTTTCCGGGCCGCGCACCGGGACGCTCCGGGAGAGTGGAGCGCCCGTGACGGGTCGGGATCAGGCGTTGGAACTGTCGTCGAGGCCCCCCAGCAGGCCCTCCGACCCCAGCAGAC
>NZ_JAESVN010000009.1 GCF_016765775.1 Szabonella alba
CCCTGCGCGAACCCTTGCGGGCGATTTCGGCCATCACGCCCTTCAACCATCCGCTGAACATGGTCAGCCACAAGATCGCGCCGGCGATTGCCACCAACAATTGTATCGTGGTGAAGCCCACAGAACTAACGCCGCTGACCGCGATCTGGCTGGCGGATGCGCTCTATGAGGCAGGGCTGCCGCCCGAGATGCTGTCGGTCGTCACCGGCTGGCCCGGCGATATCGGCGATGAGATGATCACAAATCCCGAGTTTGAGCTGATCACCTTCACCGGCGGCGTGCCGGTCGGCAAGATGATCGCGGCCAAGGCGGTCTACAAACGGCAGGTGCTGGAATTGGGCGGCAATGACCCGCTGATCATCTGCAATGACCTGTCGGATGCCGATCTTGCACGCGCCGCCGATCTGGCGGTGGAGGGTGCCACGAAAAACTCGGGCCAGCGCTGCACGGCGGTGAAGCGCATTCTGGTGCAGGACAGCGTGGCCGAGCGTTTCGTGCCGCTGGTGCTGGAGCGGGCCCGGGCCCTGCGCTTCGGCGATCCGATGGATCCGGCGACCGAACTGGGCTGCGTCGTCCATGAAAAGGCGGCGGAAACCTTTGAGGCACGGGTGTTCGAGGCCGAGGCGCGGGGGGCGAAGATCCTCTATCATCCGGGCCGCCGGGGCGCGCTGCTGCCGCCGATCGTGGTCGATCATGTCGATCATGCGTCCGATCTGGTGATGCAGGAAACCTTTGGCCCCATCATTCCCATCGTGCGCGTGCCCGATGATGATGCGGCCACGATGGCTATTTCCAACTCCACCGATTTCGGCCTGTCCTCGGGCGTCTGCACGAATGACTGGCGCCGGATGCGGGCCTATATCGACGGGCTGGTGGTGGGCACGGTGAATATCTGGGAAGTGCCCGGCTATCGCACCGAAATGTCGCCCTTCGGCGGCATCAAGGACAGCGGCAACGGCTATAAGGAAGGCGTGGTTGAGGCCATGAAATCCTTCACCAATATCAAGACCTTCTCCTTGCCGTGGTAGAGAGAAGGTTTTTTTTGCCATTCGAGCCGATGCAGCGTTTATGACGGCGGAAACATGCACTCCTAGCAACTGTGTTTACGTGGCAGGCCAGAAAGCACAGTGTTCAGGGCCGCCGCCAATGGCGTGAGGTCCATCTGGCCATGGACACGGCCACCTCGGACATCCGGGCGGTGGAGTTTACCTCCAGCAGCGACGGCGACAGTCCGGTCTTGCCGGAACTGCTCGGTCATATCCCCAAGGGCGTTTGATCAGGGAAGACCCTGGCTCTCAGAGATTGAGAACCTGCACTAATTCGTCGCGCAGCCAGATTGTCCTTGGATCGGCGGAATTGCGGCGATGCCAGAAGACCGAGACGGGGAAACGGAAGACCTCGAGGGGCGGCGTCGCTGTGACCAGACCGAAGCCGGAGGCGAGGCCTTGTGCCAACCGCGCGGGCAGGGTTAGGAGCGCTCCCGAGGACACCACCGCCGCAAGGGCTGGCAGGAACGCGGGCAGCCCCAGCGTGATGGTTCGGCTGCGCCCCATCGCGGCCAGCCTGTCATCCACCACCCCGCGCAGACCGCCCGCGGGCGAGATCAGGACGTGATCAGCCGCGCAATAGGCGTCAAGGCTGACCAGCGGCGCATCCGGCAGCGCTTGCGGCAGGTCCGTCACGAGGAAGGTTTCCTCATAAAGCGGGTCGCCCATGATTGTATCGGGCAGATCCCAGATGAAACCCAGCGCCAGATCGGCCCGCCCTTCAGTCAGAGCCTCGACCGCATCGGCGCGGCCCAGAGGCAGCACGGACAGGCGCAGCCCGGATGCAGACAATTCTTGCGCGCAGACCTTGCCAGCAGGGCAGAGGTTGACGAGTGCTATGTTCAGAAGCAGCTTGGCCACGCCTCGGCCGAGATGATCCAGCGCCATCAGCGCCGACGGGACAGGTTTCGGGTGAACCTGACCAAGGCGGCAGGGCTGTAGGCCGGTCATCCGGCCTGTTGAAAGGACGTCAGATTCTGGTGGGCTTGCAGGATGCGGAGGATCGCCCCCCCTGCCCTTCCAGCCGATAGACCCCGAGATCCGCCAACGCGAGGTCAAAGTAACTTGGCGTGCGGTCGGCTCATCGGCTCAGCGGATGTGCAGCGCATCTTTCCTGCATCGTGTGCATCATAGATAACATTGATGCACACTTGCCAAAAAGTGCAGCCAAGAGTAATTTGCTGCACACAAAGGGGAGATGCAGCCAATGACCATCACGTCCTATTCCCGGACAGCGCAGGTCGCCTATCAGGACCTGTTGCGACTGCACAAGGACGAGGCCGCATCCATCCTGATCGGAAGTGTGGAAGAGCGGCATCGCAACGGGCGGTTCTATCTCTATGACAAATTCCGGATCGGAACGCAGATGAAATCGCGCTATCTGGGCGAAGGCAAGGACGAGTTGCGAGCCCGTCTGGCAAAAGCCGAGAACCTGAAGGCAGCGGGCGAGGAGCGTCGCGAGACGATGGCGCGGCTTGCCAGAGTCCTGCGCGCCGAAGGGTTCACGGGAACCGACCGTGACACGGGCTCACTGCTTCTGGCCTTCGCGCGGGCGGGCGTGTTCCGCCTTGGCGGGACGCTGGTCGGGACGGCCGCCTATGCCCTGTATCAAGGTGAGTTGGGTGTGCGTTTCGATGCTGATGAGCTCGCTCAGACGGGTGATATCGACTTCGCCAGCTTCGAGCGTCTGTCGGTTGCTTTGGGCGATCGGGTCGAAGAAGAGCCGAGTGACATCCTGCAATCTTTGAAATTCGATCCCGTGCCGGGGCTTGAGGGACGGCAGGTCTGGAAGTGGCGACAGAGCCGCGGCACGGCAATGGTGGAGTTTCTGACCGCGGCCTTCGGGGACGAGACCATCAAGCCGCTGCCGGCATTGGGGGTCAGCGCAAAGGCGCTCAATTACCTGAACTACCTGATCGCCGAACCGATCCCGGCTCTTGCGCTCTATCGGTCTGGCGTCCTGGTCCAGATCCCGCGACCGGAACGCTATGCAATCCACAAATTGATCGTGGCGGATCGCCGAAAGGCCGGGTCCGACCAGGCCAAAGCTCGAAAGGACAGAGGGCAGGCTGCCTTCCTGATTAATGTCCTTACCGAAGATCGACCGGATGACCTGAGCGAGGCCTATAAAGACGCCCTGTCACGTGGGCCACGCTGGCGGGAGCGGATTGAGGCAAGCTTGAAGCTGTTGCCGGACACGGCCGCGGCACTGCGCGGGCTTTTCCGATAACAACAGCAATCGGCTTTCTCGGAGCGCGCCCATGCATTTTGGCATCGCCCTTGCTCTTGCCCCAGCTGGAGGGCAGCCGGTGCAATGTATCGCGGAACACGGAAAGATGCGGCGGACGGATCTGGCGGACATCATCAACGCCGGTCGCCTGGGTAAAAAGGCGGGCCGTTACCAGCCGCGACCGCTCCACGGTCTCGGGCGTCAGTTCCGGTGTGCCATCCTCCTGAACCAGATGACGACGTTCCTGCCTGCGGATCTCCAACCGTTCCGCATTCAGCCGTTCCGTGGTCGCAAGAAGCGACGAATCGAAGAACTCTGTCGCTGCGGCTGTGGGCTGCTGCGCCATTGCGACGATGGCCTGGTGAACGGCAGGGGTGGGTGCAGGTGCCGGTTGAGCCGAGACGGTGGCGGGCATCAACTGCGGGCCATCCACCCGCCAAGCCGCGCGTTCGCGTGCCACGAGTTCAGCCGCGATCTGCTGGGAATTTCCTCTGCGATCCCGGCTTCCACGCTCAGCGCCGCTGTCCGCTGGGCATGCGCCGCAGCACGGCCCTCGATTAGCAGCCGCCGTAAGAGAAGGAGCGCCGTGCCTTCCTGCGCTGTCTCCACTCCGATCAAAAATTGGAAGTCCGAGGCAATCCGCCGTGTGCGCGGATCCGACCGCATATCGCCCGCCAGCATCGAGAGTGTGGTCTCCAGCGCCGCCAGATCCTGCGGTGTCGCCCCGGTTCCAACCAGATGGTCGACGAACGGCTGCCCCAAATCGCCCCGGGGACCGTTCTCGGCCATGAGGTTCCAGGCGGTGGCGGTCGCCCAATCCGCGCGGTCGTCTTCTTCCGCCCGGCCCACCGGATCCATCCGGGCTACCAGATGCACCCGGCGGATCCGGGCCAGTTCCTATGTGATAACATGGGACAGCCAGGTCCGGGCATCTTCTACAGAGATCAGGTTACGGGTCAGATCATCGAACATTCGATCACTCTCAACAGTCAGCTTTCGCGCGATCATACAGGCTTCCGCCCGCAAGCCGCTTCGCAAAGACAGCTGCAGGATGTCGATAGACGTGGATAACCCCGGCACGCGGCAGCGCCAGTAGAAGACACTGCCGCGCCGGAAAAGATGAAGATGCTTACCCATGGAAACCCCCGTCAGACGCGGGCTGCACAACCTCGGATGGGTAATGTGTGACACCTTTGTATGTCACAGTGGGATGGCCCATAAGCCCATACCTTTGACTTCAATACACAAACAGGCGTGACTACCTTCAATTATCCCCGACGGAGGCTCCGGCCCTTCAAGCCGCGAGGCGGGTCGGTCAGGGTGCGCGGTTTTCGCCATCAACGGCTTTTGCCGGTCCATCGGAACGCAATCCCCTTGCGGTCCGCAGATCCGTTCTGCTCGGGGGCGGCGCAGAATGCCCCCGCAGATTTCCCCCTTGACCCTGCGCGGCGCGCTGTCATACCCGCGCCATGGCCACTGCGACCCTCTCCATTGATCTTGATGCCATCGCGGCCAACTGGCGCGCGATGGACCGGCTTAGCGCGCCCGGAACCCAGACCGCCGCTGTGGTCAAGGCCGATGCCTATGGTCTGGGCCTTGCGCGGGTCGCGCGGGCGCTGGCCCATGCCGGGGCGCGGCGATTCTTCGTGGCGGTGGCCGAGGAAGGCGCGACCCTGCGCCAGATCCTTGGCCCCGGGCCGCAGATCTGTGTGTTCTCGGGCCATATGGCCGGGGATACGGATATGATCCATGATCTGGATCTGACGCCGATGCTCAATTCCATTGATCAGGTCACGCGGCATTTCGAGGCGCTGCCGGGCCATGTATTCGGCCTGCAGCTTGATACCGGCATGAACCGGCTGGGCATGGAGGCCCCTGAATGGGAGGCTGTCGCCGCCCTTGTGCTGGAGGCCGGGCCGGAACTGTTGATGAGCCATCTGGCCTGCGCCGATGAGCCGGACCATCCGATGAATGCCGCACAGCTGGCCGAATTCCACGCCATGACCGATGGCTGCGGCGTGCCGCGTTCGCTGGCGGCGACGGGGGGCATCCTTCTGGGGCCGGAGTATCATTTCGACCTGACCCGCCCGGGGATCGGTCTTTATGGCGGGCGGCCCTTTGATGCCGCGCGCCCCGTCACGGCGCTGTCGCTGCCGGTGATCCAGACGCGCGAACTCGGCATCGGGGAAACTGCGGGCTATGGCTGCACATGGAGTGCCGAGGCCCCCAGCCTGATCGCGACCGTATCGGGCGGCTATGCCGACGGGCTGCAGCGCGCCCTGTCGAACCGGGCTGTTCTTTGGGCCGGTGAAACGCCCTGCCCCGTGGTCGGCCGGGTTTCGATGGATCTGATCACTGTCGATATCTCGCATCTTGACCAGCAGCCGCGCAGTCTGGACATTCTGGGGCCGCATCAGGGCGTCGATGATCTGGCCGATGCCGCCGACACGATCGGATATGAGATCCTGACCTCGCTCGGCGCGCGCTATCAACGCCGCTATATCGAGGGACAGGGCTGACCCGGCACCGAACGGCCCCGAGGGAAAGCCCGGCAAGGAACCCCGTGATGCGCCACGTCCTTCTGATTTCCAATCTGTCGCTGCTGATCCTGTTTCCCCTTGCATGGAGCCTGCCCTTGCTGCGCTCGGGTCTGGATCTGCCGTTTTTCGGGCTTGAGGAAATCTCGGTCCTGTCAGGGATCGGCGCGCTGTGGCAAAGCGACCCCGCACTGGCGGTGCTGATCGCGGCGCTGGCGCTGGTTTCGCCCTATGCCAAGACGCTGGCGCTGGCAGCGCTGCATCTGGGATTTCTGTCTGCCCGGGCGCTGCCGCTGCTGCATCTTCTCGGCAAGCTCGCCATGGCCGATATCTTCCTGCTCGCACTTTATATCGTCATCGCCCGCGGCGTCAGCTTCGCGCGGATCGAGACGGCGCCGGGGCTTTATCTCTTCACGCTTTGTGTGCTGGCCTCGCTGGTCCTGTCGCTGGCCAGCAGGGGGCGGCGATGATCCCGGCATGGATCCCTGCACGGTTACCGGCATGGCGTCTTCCCGCCCGCCCCCTTGCGCCGCCCGCCCGCGCATAGCATCAAGAGCCATGGCGCGTTCCAACCCCACCTTCACCTGCACGGCCTGCGGTGCCGCCCATTCCAAATGGGCCGGGCGTTGCGATTCCTGCGGCGCCTGGAATTCCGTGGTCGAGGAGGCTCCGCTTTCGGCAGGCCCCAAGGCGCTTGGCGGCAAGGGGCGCGCGATCCCGCTGACCGATCTGGCCACGACCGGCACGCCGCCGCCCCGGGCCGCCTCGGGGATGGATGAACTGGACCGCGTGCTGGGCGGCGGTCTGGTCAAGGGCTCGGCCATCCTTGTCGGCGGCGATCCGGGTATCGGCAAATCGACGCTGCTGTTGCAGGCAACTGCAGCTTTCGCGCGCAACGGATTGAAATGTATTTATATTTCTGGAGAAGAAGCGACCGCGCAGGTGCAGATGCGCGCGCAGCGACTTGGCCTTGCCGATGCGCAGGTCGCGCTTGGCGCGGAAACCAACCTGCGCGACATCCTGACCACGCTGGATGCCGAACGCCCCGATCTGGCAATCATCGATTCGATCCAGACAATGTGGCTGGATACGGTCGACAGTGCCCCCGGATCGGTCAGTCAGGTCCGCGCAGCGGCGCATGAACTGGTGACCTTCGCCAAGAAACGCGGTGTCGCGGTGATCCTTGTCGGCCATGTCACCAAGGAAGGCCAGATCGCAGGCCCCCGCGTCGTCGAACATATGGTCGATACCGTGCTTTATTTCGAAGGCGAACGCGGCCACCATTTCCGCATTCTGCGCGCAGTGAAAAACCGCTTCGGCCCTGCCGCCGAAATCGGGGTTTTCGAGATGACCGGCGACGGGCTGGCGCAGGTCACCAACCCTTCGGCGCTGTTTCTGTCCGACCGTGACCGCCCCGCCCCCGGATCGGCGGTCTTTGCCGGGATCGAGGGCACAAGACCGGTGCTGACCGAGATTCAGGCGCTGGTCGCCCCCTCCCCCCTTGGCACGCCGCGCCGCACGGTGGTGGGGCTGGATGGCGGGCGGTTGTCGACCATTTTGGCCGTGCTGGAGGCGCGCTGCGCCATCCCCTTTGCCGGTCTGGATGTCTATCTGAATGTTGCAGGCGGCATGCGGGTTTCCGAACCTGCCGCCGATCTGGCCGTGGCCGCCGCCCTGCTGAGCGCGCGGGAGGATGTTGCAATTCCCCCCGATATGGTGCTTTTCGGGGAAATCAGCCTGTCGGGGGCCTTACGTCCCGTCGCCCAGACCGAAAACAGGTTGAAAGAGGCGATGAAACTTGGTTTCTCACAGGCTGTTGCCCCCAGCCGCTCCAAACTGGCGGGGCTGGAGGGAATGGCCCTGCGGCAAATGCCCGATCTGACGGCATTCGTGGGCGAAATGTTCGGAGCCGGCTAGCGGCCCAAGAAGGAGCGTCGGATGGAAGGCTTTACCCTGGTAGATGGCGTGGTGGCGCTGGTCATCGTGCTTTCGGCGGTGCTGGCCTATTCGCGGGGGCTGGTGCGTGAAAGCCTTGCCATCGCGGGCTGGATCGGGGCCGCGGTGCTGGCCTATGTCTTTGCAGCGCAGGTGCAGCCGCTGGTCAAGGAGATCCCCGTGGTGGGTGGTTTCCTGCAGGACAGTTGTGAACTTTCCGTGATCGCGGCCTTCGCGCTGGTCTTTGCGGTCGGTCTGGTGATCGCGGCGCTGTTCTCGCCGCTGCTGTCCTCGATGGTGCAGCGCTCGGTTCTGGGAGGCCTTGATCAGGGGCTGGGGTTCCTGTTTGGCGTGGTGCGGGGCGTGCTGCTGGTCGCCGTGGCCTTCATCGTCTATGACCGTGCGGTGGCGGAAAATACCATTCCGATGGTGGATAACTCCCGCTCGGCCATGGTTTTCGCCTCGTTCCAGACCAATATCGACGAGACCATCCCCTCGGATGCCCCGGGCTGGATCGTCGCGCGCTATGAGGCGCTGACCAATGTCTGTCAGGCCCCGGCCGACGCTGTGACCCCCGAACCTGCGGCACCTGAAGCCGCCCCGGCCGCCCCCGCACCTGCCGGAAACTGAAACCGGCACCGGAAGCGCCGCCCCCGCGCGGCGCTTCCCTGCGTGACACTCCCGTGACTTCGGACTAAAGGAGGGGCATGCCCTGCCCCCCGGATTCGGAGCCAGCCATGCAGCCCTTCCTCTCGCACCCGTTCGATGACGACAAGCTGCATGAGGAATGTGGCGTATTCGGCGTGGTCGGCGTCGCGGATGCGGCCAATTTCGTGGCCCTTGGCCTGCACGCGCTGCAACATCGCGGACAAGAGGCGGGCGGAATCGTCGCCCATGACCCCGAACAAGGGTTCAACTCGGCCCGCCGCTTTGGCTATGTGCGTGACAATTTCACCAAGGCCAGCCTGATGGAAACCCTGCCGGGGGCGCTGGCCATCGGGCATGTGCGCTATTCCACCGCCGGATCGAAAGGTGCCACCGCGATCCGCGATGTGCAGCCCTTCTTTGGCGAGTTCTCCATGGGCGGCTGCGCCATAGCCCATAACGGCAATCTGACCAATGCCGCCGCCTTGCGCCGCGAACTGATCGAACGCGGATCGATCTTCCAGTCGTCGTCAGACAGCGAATGCATCATTCACCTGATGGCCCGTTCCATCCAGAAGAACATCTCGGAACGCATCAAGGACGCGCTGCGCCGGGTCGAGGGTGCCTTTTCCATCGTCGCGATGACACGCACGAAACTGATTGGCGTGCGCGATCCGCTGGGCGTGCGTCCGTTGGTGCTGGGCAAGATCGGCGATGGCTGGGCGCTGAGTTCGGAAACCTGCGGACTCGACATCATCGGTGCGGAATTCGTGCGCGAGATCGAGCCGGGCGAGATGGTGGTGATCGACGACACCGGCATCAATTCGACCCGCCCCTTCGGCCCGCAACCCTCGCGTTTCTGCATTTTCGAACATGTCTATTTTTCGCGCCCCGACAGCATTCTGGGCGGGCGTTCGGTCTATGAAACCCGCCGCCAGATCGGGGTGGAACTGGCCAAGGAAAGCCCGGTTGATGCCGATCTGGTCTGCCCCGTGCCCGATAGCGGCACCCCGGCGGCCATCGGCTATGCCGCGCAATCGGGTATCCCTTACGGCATGGGCATCATCCGCAATCAATATATGGGCCGCACCTTCATCGAGCCGACCGAACAGATCCGCAATATGGGCGTGCGGCTGAAGCTGAATGTCAACCGGGCGTTGATCCGCGGCAAGCGGGTGATCCTTGTGGATGATTCGGTGGTGCGCGGCACGACATCGCGCAAGATCAAGGACATGATCCTTGATGCGGGTGCGGCCGAGGTGCATTTCCGCATCGCCTCGCCGCCCACGGCATGGCCCTGTTTCTACGGCGTTGACACGCCCGAGCGCGGCAAATTGCTGGCGGCCAATATGTCGGAAGACGAGATGCGCGACTGGATCGGCGTCGACAGCCTGAAATTCGTCTCGCTTGACGGACTTTACCGCGCGGCGGGTGAGGCGCAGGGCCGGGACGCCAAGGCGCCGCGCTATTGCGATGCCTGTTTCTCGGGCGAATATCCCATCACCCCGTCCGACATGATCGCACGCGGCTTCGAGATGAAGGCCGCCGAGTAATCCGCTTTTTCTGTCGGGAAATATCCCACGGGGGTCCGGGGGTGTGAAGCCCCCGGCCTGCCCTTTCCCCACGGAGATCCTGATGCCCAGCGACAGCCCTGCCCAACCGCTTGCCCTTGTCACCGGTGCCTCGCGTGGCCTTGGCGCGGCGCTGACCGCCGAACTTGCGGCGCGCGGCTGGCATGTGGTGGCCGTGGCCCGCACAACCGGCGCGCTGGAAGAACTGGATGACCGGGTGAAGGCCGCAGGCAGCCCCGGCACCCTGACCCTTGCGCCGATGGATGTGACGAATGAGGATGCGATGCGCCATCTCTGCCGCTCGGTCCATGACCGCTGGGGCGGGATCGGGCTTTGGGCACATAGCGCGATCCATGCGGCGCCCTTGGCCCCGGCGGGTCATGTCGATGGCAAGGATCTGGAAAAATCCATCGCCTGCAACCTGCGCGCCACCGCATTGCTGATCCCGATGGTCGAACCCCTGTTGCGTGCGGGCGGCGGACAGGCGCTGTTTTTCGACGATCCGCGTGGCGGCAGCCCGTTTTTCGGCGCTTACGGCGCAACCAAGGCTGCGCAGATCGCGCTGGCCCGGTCTTGGGCCAACGAGACGCAGCGCACCGGGCCCAAGGTCACGATCCTGACGCCTGCGGGCATGCCCACGGCAACACGGGCACGCTTCTTCCCCGGTGAGGATCGCGCCCCCCTTGCCGACCCGGCGGCCGAGGCGGCGCGGCTTCTGGATCTGCTCTGACCCGCCCCTGTCCGGGCCGCAGGATGCCTCCGGCGGAGGTATTTTTGCCAGGATGAAAGCGGGCGGCTTTCTTCCGGGCTTTGGCCGGGCTATTGATCGGAAATTCCGATCAGGGGGTGCCATGCAATCGGACTGGATCGACACATTCCTTGATCTGGCCGAGACGCGCAGTTTCAACCGCAGCGCCGAACGGCTGGGGCTGACGCAATCCACCGTTTCGGGCCGCATCGCGGCGCTGGAGGCGGAACTGGGCGCGCGGCTGTTCACCCGGTCCCGCGCGGGCACCGATCTGACCACCGAGGGGCTGAAATTCCTGCCCCATGCCCGCGCGATCCGCCATGCCCATGCCGAGGCGCGGGCAGCCGTGACCCCGCTGGGGGAGGCCGCGATCCATATCAGGCTGGGGATACAAAGCGATCTTGCCCCGCCGCTGGTCGGGCCCTGGATGGAAGGGCTGCGCAGCCGCCTGCCCGATGCCAGTTTCTATCTTGAGCCTGATTTTTCCGCCCAGATGTGCCGGGATCTGGCGACCGGCGCGCTGGATTTCGCAATCCTCTACACGCCGCATCCGGGGCCGGACCTGCATTTCACCACGCTGGGCGAGGCGCGGTATCGGCTGATCTCGTCGGATACGGACCGCATCGCCGATCTGGACCCGCGCCGCGCGATCCGCGCCAATTTCGCCCCCGCCTTCGAGATGGCGCATCGCGCCGCGCTGCCGCGCATGGCCGAGGCGCCGGTGGCCGCAGGGCAGACCGCGACAATCCTCAGCCTGTTGGCGCGGCTGGGCGGATCGGCCTATGTGCTGGAGGACAGTGCCGGGGAATTGCTGGCAACGGGGCGCTTTCGCTTTGTCACGGATGCCCCGGTGATCGGCCAGCCAGTCCATGCCGCGACCCATCTGAAAAACCGCACCAAACCGCTGTACCGCACGCTGATGCGTGCGGCGCAGGCGGTTCTGGCCAAGGTCTAGATCAGGCGCCGAAATCCGAGATGACGGCAACACCGGGCGGGGTCGGCCCGTTGAAGGCGCGCAATTCGGACGAGGCGCCCGAAAGACCGATTTCCCGCGCGATCAGCGGCGACATGTCCACCGCCCCGCGCTGGATCAGATCCAGAAGCGACGGGTAACGCCAGCTGGGCATCCCCCTTGTGCCGTAAAGCGCAAGGTTCTTCATATAGACCGCGTTCATGTTGATCTGCATATGGGCGGTATGGCCCACCGGCATACCGACCTGAACATGGCGGCCCAGCGGGCGCAGACATTCGATGGACCCGTTGGTGGTGGCCTCGATCCCCAGCGCCTCAAGGCTGATATGCGCGCCGCCCTTGGTGATCTCGATGATCCGCGCCGCGACATCGCCCTCGCGCGCATCCAGCGCATGTTCGGCCCCGAGGCCAAGCGCATGGCTCAGCTTTTCGGGAACGACATCGACGACGATCACCCGCGCGCCAAGCGCCCGGCCAAGGATCAGGGCCGAAAGACCGATGCCGCCCGTGCCATGCACCGCCAGCCATTCGCCTGCCTGCACCGCCGCACGCCCCGTCAGCGCATGCCAGGCGGTCGTCACCCGGCAGCCCAGCCCGGCGGCCAGAACCGGCGTCATGTCGTCGGGCAGACGGGCAAGGTTATGGGCGAAGGGCACCGAGACATATTCGGCAAAGGCACCGGGTTCTATGAAGCCCGGAAGACGCTGGCTTTTGCAGATATGCTGATGCCCCGACTGGCAGTCAAAGCAGGTTCCGCAGGCCAGAATGAAGGGGGCAACCAGCCTGTCGCCCTTTTGCCATTTCGACAGGGGGCCTGCCTCGACCACCTCACCGCAATATTCATGGCCCTGAATCTGGCCCGGTTTCACGCGCGGATGTTCGCCCGTCCAGCCATGCCAGTCCGAACGGCAGACGCCACAGGCAAGGGTTTTCAGGACCACACCATCGGCTTCGCACACGGGGTCCGGCACCTCCTCCAGTGACAGATCTGCATTGTATTCCCGCAAGACAGCTGCGCGCATCGGTTCGGCTCCTCCCGTTATCCGGCGCCATGAAGGGCCATCCGGGCGGCGGGGTCAAGGTGCAGGGCGACCCTTGCATATCCCGGGGTCGGAAAAGCGGCCCGGAAAACCGGACCGCCGCGCCTTGCCCCTGCCCGCCAGCGGCTTAGGATAGGGATTGAACAACGGGATCGGCGGCATGGCGGGACAGCTCAATCTTCTCAAACTCTGTGTCGGGGCTGAAAGCGTCGAGGATCTGGAGGCATGGCAGGCCAGCCAGCGCCCGCGGTGGCCCGAGGGCCGGGCCGTGCATGTCACCCGGATGTCGCCCAAGCGTGAGGCCGAACTGCTGGAGGGCGGAAGCCTTTACTGGATCATCAAGGGCGTGATCCTTGCACGCCAGCGCCTGACCGGGCTTGAAGAAAGGCGGGGGGAGGACGGGATCCGCCGCTGTGCGCTGATCCTTGATGCGCCGGTGATCCGCACCGAGGCGGCCCCACGCCGCCCGTTTCAGGGCTGGCGCTATATCGACGCAAACGACGCGCCGCGTGACCTGCCCAAGGGGCGTGAACATGAAACCGCCCTGCCCGAGGATCTGGCCCGCGCATTGGCCGAAATCGGTCTGCGCTAGGCACGGCCAGCGCGGTCAACACCCTGCGATTGTCCGCATGTCGTTTTCGTCTGCCAAAGGTCGGGCCACCTTGCCCGCGCGCGGCACAATCGGGCATCTATGGGCAAAATCGCGCCCAAGGGAGTCGCCGAAATGAAAACCCATGTCAAAGCTCTGGTCGTCGGCGGCGGGGCCGTCGGAAATGGCATCGCCTATCACCTCGCCAAGGCTGGCTGGGACACGATGCTGGTGGAACGGGATGAACTGACCTCGGGCTCCACATGGCATGCGGCGGGGCTGCTGCCCTTGTTCAACATGAGCTATGCCACCACCCATATCCACAAATACTCGGTCGATTTCTACAAGACGCTGGAGGCCGAGACCGGGCTGAACGCGGGCTTTGCCGTCGTGGGCAACCTGCGCATGGCGCAGACCGATGCGCGGATGGATGAATACATGCTGTATTCCGCCGTCGCGGAATCGGCGGATGTCTATCACGAGTTCCTGACGCCCGCGCAGATGAAGGACCGCTGGCCCTTGCTGCGCACCGAGGATCTGAAAGGCGCGCTGTTTCATCCGCAGGACGGCTATATCAACCCCGCCGATGTGACGCAGGCCATGGCCAAGGGCGCGCGCCAGCATGGGGCCACGATTGAACGCAAGGTGCAGGTGGACGGCTATCGCTGGACCGGCAGCGAATGGATCGTGTCCTGCACGCGGATGGTGGAACAGGGCGGACGCCTGATCGCGGGTGAGGAGACATTCGAGATCACCGCCGAACATGTCGTGACCGCGACCGGCAACCATGCGCAGCGCACCGCAAGGCTGCTGGGGGTCAAGATCCCGGCAATTCCGGTGGAACATCAGTATATCGTGACCGAACCCGACCTGGCATTGGTCCAATGGCGCCGCGCCGGCAATCCCGAACATCCCGTGCTGCGCGATGCCGATGCGAAATGGTATGTGCGTGAGGAACGTGGCGGCTGGATCCTTGGCCCCTATGAAAAGAACGCCCCCGCGCGCTTCCTTTATGACGTGCCGGAATCGTTCCGCGCCGATCTGTTCCCGCTGGATCTGGAGCGGATCGAGGCGGAATACATGGCGATGATCCACCGGCTGCCCACATCCGAAACCGTGGGGCTGAAGGATGATTTCAACGGTCCGATCTGCTATACCCCCGATGGCAACCCGCTGGTCGGCCCGGTGCCGGGCCTGCGCAACATGTGGATCGCGGAAGGCTTCAGCTTCGGCATCACGGCGGCCGGCGGGACAGGCCATTACCTTGCGCAACTGATGACCGAGGGTGAGGCCGAGATCGACATGGCCAGCCTTGATCCGCGCCGCTATGGCAGTTGGATGACCACCGAATATGCTGCGCGCAAGAACGAGGAATGCTACGATCACGTCTTCGTGCTGCATCACCCCGATGAGGAGCGTGAGGCCGCCCGCCCGCTGCGCACCGCCCCCAATTACGACCGCCAGATCGCGCTTGGCGCGCAGATGGGTCAGGTGAACGGCTGGGAACGCCCGAACTATTACGGACCCCTCGATGCGCCTGCCGGGTTCGATCATGACGGGCGCAGCTTCCGCCGGGGTGCATGGTGGCCCCATGCCGTGGCCGAGGCAACCGCAATCCGCGAGACCGCGGGGCTGATCGACGCCTCGGCCTTCACCAAGCATCTGCTGCGCGGCCCCGGGGCGACGGAATTTCTGGACTGGTTCACCTGCAACAAACTGCCCAAGGTGGGCCGCATCAACCTGACCTATGCGCTGACAGATACTGGCACGACGCGGACCGAATACACCATCGTCCGGCTGGCCGAGAATGAGTATTACCTGATCTCGGCCGGGGCATGGACCGCCTATGACGGCGATTACCTGCTGAAATCCATCGAGGATTTCATCGCGGCGGGCGGGGCCTATGTCGATTGCCATGACATCACCACGCAATGGGGCGTCTTTGCGCTGGCCGGGCCGAATTCCCGCGCCATCCTGCGCGATCTGGTGAAGGACGCCAATCCCGACACGGTTCTGGGCAACAAGCGGTTCCCATGGCTGTCTTACCGCGACATCGAACTTGGCATGTGCCCGGTGCGCGCGGTGCGCGTGGCCTATACCGGCGAACTGGGCTGGGAGTTGCATCATCCCATCGAAATGGGTCGCTATCTGTGGGATCTGCTGTGGTCGGTGGGCGAAAAGCACGGGCTGAAACCGGTCGGTGCCCGGGCGCAGAACTGGCTGCGGCAGGAGAAAAGCTATCGCGCCTTCGGCAATGAACTGGGCCGCGACGCAACCCCGCTTGAGGCGGCGCTGGACCGGTTTGTGGATCTGGGCAAAGAGTTCCGGGGCAAACAGGCGATGCTCGATACCGGCATCCGCGCGCAATGCGTGACGGTGCTGATCGACGGTCCCGCCGATGCCGACCCCTGGGGCAAGGAGGCGATCTTCCATGATGGCGCCAAGGTCGGGCGGCTGACCTCGGGCGGCTGGTCGGTGGCCTTCGGCAAACAGATCGGCATGGGCTATGTCCGCCCCGATCTGGCGGCGGTCGGCACGAAACTGACGGTGCGGATGCTGCGGCAGGACTGGCAGGCCGAGGTGGTCGAGGACAGTCCCTTTGACCCTTCCAATGCGCGGATCCGCGTGGACGGCTGATCGCCCCGGCACAGGAATGATCTGAAGGGGGGCAGGTCATCCTGCCCCCCTTTGCCTGTCTCGACCGCTTTCGCCCTTGCAGCCGCGCCTTTCGGCTTTGATAGTTCGCGCAATTGCCGGAGTGTTCCTTGATGCCCCCGTCCCCGCCCTCGCCTCCGCCTTCTCCCCCGTCTCTGCCTCCATCGCTTCCGTTGTCGCTGTTCAGTTCCGCCCTTGTGGCATCGCTGGTCGGCTATGGCGCCTCGGTCGCGATCCTGCTGGCAGCGGCGCGCAGCTTGGGCGCCAGCCCTGCAGAGACCGCGTCATGGCTGCTGGCGATCTGTCTGGCCAAGGCGGTGGGCAGCGCCTTTCTGAGCTGGCAATCGCGGGTGCCGGTCGTGCTGGCATGGTCGACACCGGGGGCGGCGCTGATCGCGGCGAGTGAGGGCATCGGCATGGCCGAGGCGGTGGGGGCCTTTCTGCTGGCGGGGGGGCTGATCGCGCTGACCGGGGCCTGGGGGCCGCTAGGACGGCTGATCGCGCGTATACCCGATGCGATCGCGGCGGCGATGCTGGCGGGGGTGCTCTTGCCCTTCTGCCTGACGCTGCCGGGGGCCGCGCAATCAGATCCCATGCTGGTGCTGCCGATGATCGTGGTTTTTGCGCTGGTGCGACTGCGCAACCCGGCGATGGCGGTGCTGGCCGCACTGGCCCTTGGCATCGGCCTTGCCTTCCTCACCGGTGAAGCGGCAGCTTTGGGCGAAAATCCGGGCCTGCCGGGACTGGTGCTGATCTGGCCGGACTGGTCTGCCCCCGCGCTGATCGGGCTGGGCCTGCCGCTTTATCTGGTCACCATGGCATCGCAGAACCTTCCCGGCTTTGCCACCCTGCGCGCGGCGGGATACGCCCCCCCGGTGCGTCCGGCGCTTCTCACCACCGGCGGTCTGTCGGCGCTGACCGCGCTGGCCGGGGCGCATACGACATCCATGGCGGCAATCACGGCGGCGATCTGTCTGGGGGAGGACACCCATCCCGACCGCAGCCAGCGCTGGAAGGTCGGGCTGGCCTATGGGCTGGTCTGGTTGCTGCTGGGTCTGTTCGGCGCTTTCGTGCTGGCGCTCCTGGAGGCGCTGCCGCCCGGACTGCTGGCCGCCGTCGTGGCACTGGCGCTGCTGGGGCCGCTGATGGGGGCGGCCAGTGCGGCCTTTGCAACGCCCGAGCAACGCTTTCCCGCCCTTGTCACGCTGGTTGTCACCGGGGCGGGCCTGCCGGTTCTGGGGATCGGTGCGGCCTTCTGGGGGCTGGTCGCGGGAATCGCGCTCTATGCGCTGGACCATTGGCACCGGCGGTCCCGGTGATGCCGACCTCTTTCCTGCCCTTCCCGATGAAAGGATAGTCCATGCCCGATACCCCCTTCGCCCCGCCCGCCCTGCCTATGATCCCGATTGCGGGGTCTGGGCAGATGTTTCCGGTCCGGCGCGTCTACTGCATCGGGCGCAACTATGCCGATCATGCGCGCGAGATGGGCCATGACCCGGATCGCGAACCGCCCTTCTTTTTCCAGAAGAACCCCGACAACCTGCATCCGGGCGGGCAGTTTCCCTATCCGCCCGGAACGTCGGACCTGCATCACGAGGTGGAATTGCTGGTCGCGCTGCATTCGGGCGGCAGCGCGATCCGGCCCGAGGCGGCGCTGTCGCATGTCTGGGGTTACGGCGTGGCACTGGACATGACCCGGCGCGACCTGCAGGGCGCCGCGAAGAAAGCAGGCCGCCCCTGGGAGATCGGCAAGGCGTTTGAGGCCTCGGCCCCGGTCGCGCCCCTGCGCCCGGCCAGCGAAATCGGCCATCCCGCGCGCGGTGCGATCAGCCTTGCGGTCAATGGCACGCCCCGCCAGTCGGGCGATCTGGCACAGATGATCTGGTCGGTGCCCGAGATCATCACCTGCCTGTCCGCGTATTTCACGCTGGCAGCGGGGGATGTGATCCTGACGGGCACGCCCGCAGGGGTCGGGGCGGTGGGACGCGGCGACCGGATCGAGGCGGCAATCGAAGGGGTCGGCGCACTGACCGTGACGGTGGTCTGAGGCGCAGAGGGTCAGGATGGCCGGAAGGGACAAAAGGGGCGCTGCCCCTCGCCGCCGCTGGCGGGTCACCCCGAGGTATTTCGGCCAAGATGAAAGGGGTCAGGGCGGGGGCGGTCAGGGCAGGGCCGCGATTTCACGCACCCGCGCGGCGTTGTCTGGCGCGATACTGCCATCGGCCATATGCAGATTGTTCTCAAACCCCACCCGCGCCTTGCCGCCCGCTGCAAGGGCTGCGGCCAGACAGGACGTCTCGGCCCGACCGAAGGCGCAGACCGCCCAATCGGCGGCAAGATCCGCATCGGCTGCGGCGGTCAGAAAGGGCGTGATCATGGCCGGATCCGATTGTTGCCCCGCGCTGTAACGCCCCAGAACGTAAAGCAGTGTCAGCCCCCCTCCGGGGATCGTGCCTTGCGCGATTTCCTGCGCCAGCGCCGTGACCTGCCCCGCATCGTAAAGGATATGCTGCACCGCCACGGCCGCGCCGGACAGATCATGGTACAGCGCGCGCGCGGCTGCCCGGTCCCCATCAGCCAGCATTTCGGCCAGACCGATGGAAACCCCCTCGGGCCGCCGGTCCTGTTGCAGCACCCTATGCAGCAGCGCGCGTTGCGCCGGCGCGTCATAGCGGCCCGCCGCCTCGGTCGTGATCTGGACGGGCATATCGGGCACAGCGCGGGCCATTTCGGCGATGAGCTCGCCGTAAGCCCCGGAATCCAGCCAGTGCTGGCCTTGCGCATCGCGCAGATGGGCATGGATCGCCCCTGCCCCTGCCGCATGACAGGCCGCTGCCGTGGCCACGGTTTCGGCAATCGTCACCGGCAGGGCCGGGTGATCATCCTTGCCGCGCCGTGCGCCGTTGGGGGCGACCATGACGCGCGGCAGGATGGCAAGGCGGCTCATGCCGCCAGCGCCCGCTCTACGGCGCGAGCCAGTTTGTCGGTCAGTTCAGTGATCTGATCGGTGCTGATGATGAAGGGCGGGGCCAGCAGGATATGATCGCCCCGCTGCCCGTCGATCGTGCCGCCCATCGGATAGCAGATCAGCCCTTCTTCCATCGCCGCCGCTTTCACCTTTGCATGAAGTTTGCGGGCCGAATCGAAGGGGTCTTTCGTCTCACGATCCATCACAATCTCAAGCCCGCGGAAAAGACCGCGCCCGCGGATATCGCCAATGTGGGGATGCTGGCCGAATCGCGCCTCTAGGGCGGCCTGAAGCATCGCGCCGCGCGATTGCACCTGCGCCAGCAACCCCCGGTCGTGGATCGCGCGCAGCACGGCCCCCGCACCTGCCGCCGCCATCGCATGACCCATATAGGTATGGCCATGCTGGAAAAAGCCTGATCCGGCGGCAATCGCGTCATAGATCCGGGCGGAGGTCAGCAGCGCACCGATGGGCTGATAGCCCGCGCCCAGACCCTTGGCCACGGTGATCATATCGGGCGCAACGCCATCCGCGGTGCAGGCGTAAAGTTGCCCGGTGCGCCCCATGCCGCACATCACCTCATCCAGGATCAGCAGAACGCCGTGCCGGTCACAGATCTCTCGGATGCGTTTCAGATAGCCCGGTACGGCGGGCACCGCGCCCATCGTCGCCCCGACGACCGGTTCGGCGACAAAGGCCATCACGGTTTCGGGGCCAAGGCGCAGGATCTCGGTCTCAAGCTCATCGGCGACGCGACGGCCATAATCGTGCAGGCTTTCGCCCTCCTGCCGATCCCGATAGGCGTAGCACGGCGCGATATGGCTGGTTTCCACCAGCAGCGGCGCGAATTGCGCGCGACGCCATTCATTGCCCCCCGCCGCCAGCGCCCCCAGCGTATTGCCGTGATAGCTTTGCCGCCTTGCAATCACGCGGTGACGCTGCGGCTGGCCGGTCTCCATGAAATATTGTCGCGCCAGCTTGATCGCGGCCTCGACCGCCTCGGACCCGCCCGAGACCAGATAGGCGCGGTCAATCCCTTCGGGCGCGTCCGCAATCAGCAGATCGGCCAGCGTTTCAGCCGCGTCCGAGGTGAAGAACCCGGTATGGGCAAAGGCCAGACGATCAAGCTGATCATGCAGGGCCGCGCGGATATCGGGATCGGAATGGCCAAGGCAAGACACCGCCGCCCCGCCCGACCCGTCCAGATAGCGCTTGCCCGTCGCGTCGATGATATAGCACCCATCGCCCGTACGGGCGATGGGCAGACTGCCGCGCGTGCTGCGGCCAAAGACATGGCCCGGCATGTCAGTCCCGCACGACATAGACCGAACAGGGCGCGTGACGGACCACCCGCGCGGCATTGGGGCCAAGCAGGTAATCCTTCAGCGCCGGACGATGCGCGCCCATCACAATGACATCCGCCCGCAACTTGTCGGCAGCGCGCAGAATCTCATCATAGATCGTGCCGTGAAGAACATGGGGACGCACGTCCACCCCGTCTGGAATATTGGCCGCCGTCCAGTCGGACAGCGCCTTGCCGAAGGCGGTCAGGGCCTCTTTCTCATGATCCTTGCGGAAATAGGCACCGACCTGCGACATGCCGTAATCGGGCAGCACGCTGACGACATGCAGCATGCCCCCCTGCCCCAGCATCGACAGCGCCTCGGCCAGCGGTTTTTTCCAGTTGTCGCGATCGGACAGATCAATCGGCAGAAGGATTATTCTGGACATGGGCATCCCCTCAGAATGCAGGTGTGGTCTGGCGGCGGCGCTGGAACATCACGACGACCCCCAGCAGCAACAGCGCGGGAATATAGAACAGTTCCTGCGGCAGACGGTCATTCGGGCGTTGGACACTGACGATCTCGACCTGCTGCTCGCCGTAGAAATCGAAGCCCTGCAGCGCCTCCGAGAAGGGCGTCGCAGGCAAGGGTTCCTCCATCACCAGACGCCCCTCCTCGGGCATCAGAAACAGCCCGGTTGCAGCAACGCGGCCCTCGGGCGGCGTGTCGTCCACATCCAGCACAAGGGTCGTGCTGCGCGGCTGACCGGTGGTGAAATCCGGCCCCGCCACCACAAAGCGCAGATAATCACCCTCATCCGCGCCGGTCAGGGCGGTTTCAAACTCGGTTCCGGCCTCCGCGACATAGGCAGGCTGCAGGCGGTCAAGCCAGAAATTTGGCACGAACAGCGTGAAGGCCACCAGCAGCAGTGCCGCCGATTCCCACCAACGCGACCGGGCAAGGAAATAGCCCTGCGTCGCAGCCGCGAAGAGCAGCATCGCGAAGGTCGCCACGACAAAGACCTTGATGGCCATCAGGATGCCCGCCGCGGTGCCAAGGTCGATACCATACAGGATCAGCGCCGGGTTGTAGATGAACAGGAAGGGCAGCGCGACCGTGCGCAGGCTGTAGAAGAAGGCGGTGAAACCGGTCTTGATCGGGTCCCCCCCCGAGACGGCAGCCGCCGCGAAACTGGCCAGCCCCACAGGCGGCGTCACATCCGCCATGATCCCGAAATAGAACACGAAAAGATGCGCCGCGATCAGCGGGATGATCAGCCCTTCCTGTGCGCCAAGACTGACCACGACCGTCGCCATCAAGGATGAGACGACGATATAGTTCGCCGTGGTCGGCAGCCCCAGACCAAGGATCAGTGAGAAGACTCCGACCAGCACCAGCATCAGGAACAGGTTCCCGCCCGACAGCAGTTCGACCAGGCCGGCAAGCTCGGTCCCGATGGGGGTGCGGGTTACGGTGGCGACGATGATACCGGCGGCCCCGGTGGCAACTGCGATGCCGATCATGTTGCGCGAACCGGCAATCATGCCCTCGATCAGATCGTCGAAACCGGACCGAAGATGCGCGCCCAGATTGCTTTCGCCGCGCAGCATCGCCTTGATCGGCTTTTGCGTCAGCAGGATCACCAGCATGACCAGCACGGCATAGAAGGCCGATTTCGCAGGCGACTGGCGTTCGACCATCAGATACCAGACCAGAACGACGATCGGCAGGATGTAATGCAGCCCCGTCGGCACGACCTCGGCCATGACCGGCAGCTTGATCTGTTCGGCATTGGGATCGTCGGGTTCAAGATCGGGACGTTTGGACGCGACCATGAGACAGAGGAAATAGATCACCCCGACCGCCACGATCAGCACCAGCGGCGCGATGCCCGGTGCGACCGCGCGCAGCGCCTGAACCGCCCAGATCACACCATAGAAAACCACGCCCGCAATCGCGAAGCCGACAAAGACCTTGAGCAGCATGCCCAACAGGCTTTTCGATTCGCCCAATGCGGGCATCTCGCTTTTCAGCGCTTCCAGATGGACGATATAGACCAGCGCGATATAGCTGATGATCGCCGGGATGAAGGCGTGCTTGATGACGTCGAGATAGGAAATCCCGATGAATTCGACCATCAGGAAGGCGGCAGCGCCCATGACCGGCGGCATGATCTGCCCGTTGACCGATGAGGCAACCTCAACCGCGCCGGCCTTTTCGGCCGAGAAGCCCACGCGCTTCATCAGCGGGATGGTGAAGGTCCCGGTAGTGACCACATTGGCGATGGAGGACCCCGAGATCAGCCCCGTTGCGGCCGAACCGACCACGGCGGCCTTGGCCGGCCCGCCGCGCAGATTGCCAAGCCCGGCAAAGGCCATCTTGATGAAGTAATTCCCAGCCCCGGCCTTATCCAAGAGCGAGCCGAACAGCACGAAAAGAAAAACAAAGGCGGTGGACACCCCCAGCGGAATGCCGAAAACCCCCTCGGTCGACAGCCATTGCGTGTTGACGATGGAACTGAAGGTACGGCCCTGATGGGCGATCAGGTCGGGGATCAGCCAGCCCTGCCCGAAATAGCTGTAGGCCAGAAAGATCGAGGCAACGACGGTCAGCGCCGGACCAAGTGAGCGGCGGCTGGCCTCCAGCAGCACCAGAATGCCGATGGCGCCCACCCAGATCTGCGATTGCGTCGGCAGACCGGACCGCGCGGTATTGGCCAGATCGCCCGCGAACCAGAAGATGTAAAGCGCACAACCCGCGCCAAGCACGGCCAGCACCCAATCATAGATCGGAATATAATCGCGCGGCGATGTCTTGGCCGCCGGATAGGCCAGAAAGGCCAGCGCCAGCGCCAGCGCCAGATGCATCGGACGGGTCTGGTCCGATCCGAGGATCTTCACGAAGGGCAATTGCCCGAACCAGAATTGCGGCTCGGCGATCCAGACCTGAAACAGCGCCCAGAACAGCGCCAGCCCCGCGATCAGCAGCGCCACGGCCCGGCTGCGGGGGTTGCGCGCACCGCTGTCGGTCGACGCCACCAGATCCTGCAACTCATCATCCGAAAACGCCCGGCCCTTGCCGTCACGTCCACCTTCACCAGCTCCGGCCATGCAGTCCCCCTGCCTGTTGCAACGTCACGCAAAAATGCGGGAATTCTCCCGTCGTGAAAGGGCCTGCCGGATATTTACCGGCAGGCCCCCGGATACAGCTTACTGCATCAGCCCCGCTTCGCGGTAGTAGCGCACCGCACCATCATGCAGCGGTGCGGAATTGCCGTCATTCACCATCTGCTCCGGATCAAGATTTTCCAGCGCCGGGTGCAGGCTCTTGAACTGGTCCAGATTTTCGAAGATCGCCTTGGTGACGTTATAGACAACTTCCTCGGGCACATCGGCCGAGGTCACAAAGGTCGCGCCAACGCCGAAGGTCGTGGCGTCGCTGTCGGTGCCCCGATACATGCCGCCCGGAATCGTGGCGACACGGTAATAGGGATTGGCCTCGATCAGGGCGGTGATCGCGTCGCCGGTCACATTGACCAGAACCGTGTCGCAGGCAGTGGTGGCTTCCTGAATGGCGCCCGAGGGGTGGCCGACGGTGTAGACCATCGCATCGACATTGTTGTCGCACAGCGCCGCTGCCTGTTCGGCGGGCGGCAGTTCCGAGGCGACCGCGAAATCGGCGACGGTCCAGCCAAGCGCCTCAAGCACGACATCCATCGTGGCGCGCTGACCGGAACCGGGATTGCCGATATTCACGCGCTTGCCCTTGAGATCCTCGAAATTGGTGATCCCGGCATCGGCGCGGGCAACCACGGTGAAGGGCTCGGGATGCAGCGAGAACACCGCGCGCAGCCCCTCAAAGGCACCGCCATCGGCGAACTGGCCCGAACCGTTCAGCGAATGGAACTGGATATCGGATTGCGCCACACCGAATTCCATCTCACCCGAGCGGATCGCGTTCACGTTGAAGACCGAGCCGCCCGTCGATTCGACGCCGCAGCGGATGCCGTGTTCGGCGCGGTCCCGGTTGACCAGACGGCAGATCGCGCCGCCTGCGGGGTAATAGACGCCGGTCACACCGCCGGTGCCAATGGAAATGAACGTCTGCTGGGCCTGTGCTGCACCCCCTGCCATCGCAAGGGCTGCGGCCGCTCCGGCCATCCAGAACTTCGTCATTGCCTTCTCCTGTTGTTCTGTCGTGGGGCCGCATTCCGGCCCTGAACCCTGACGAAATACCGAACGTATCGTCATCGGGACTTGCTCAGTGAAACAAATGTGTTGATTCTGTCAAACAGAATCAAAAGTGTATCAGTTCCGAGTTGCACCGCAGTCCTGCAGGGGAACCGATCCATGCCCGAACACGCCGTCAATCCGGATGCGCCCGCGCTTGCAGGGCCGCCCGATCTGCCCTCATCCACCGCTGTCCGGACATCGCGTGACAAGCCCTGTGACGTCACGGCCCCACCCTCTCAGGCGCCTGCCGCTGCAAACCCGCTGACCCTGCTGCGCGACCGCATGGCAGAGCTTGCCAGTTCCGGCGCACCCGGACTGCGGCCCTTCGCGGCATGGCTTGCCGCGCGGCCCGAGGAACTGGCGTTCCATTCCGTGCGCAGTTTGGCCGAGGCGGCGGGCAGTGACCCCAATATCGTGATGCGGGCGATCAAGGCCGCCGGGTTCGGCAGTTTCGCCCGCACCCGCAAACAGGTGCAGCAATGCCTGCGCGAAACCGAGCGCGGCTATGTCGCCCGGGCCGGGGCGCTGGCCGGGCAATCGCCGGATGCGCTGCTGGAGGAGTTGTCCCGCGCCGCGCGCAGCAATGCCGAACAGGCCTTCGACCCGCTGCTGACCGCGACGCTGGACGAGGTGGTGCCCCATCTGCTGGCTGCGCGGCGCATCCATTGCATCGGTATGCGCATGGGATACGCGCTGGCGCATTACTTCACCTATCGCGGTGCCGTGGCGCATGGCAATGTGACCCCCTCGCCCGCGCAGCCCGGGCTGATCGCCGATCAGTTGGCCGAGTGCGGGCCCGAGGATGTGGTGATCGTCATTTCCTTTGCCCATTACTCGTCCGAGGTGGTGCGCGCCGCGCGCATTGCGCGGATGCAGGGCGCGAAGGTGATCGCGCTGACGGATCATCCCGCCTCGCCACTAGTGCCTGAGGCCTGGCGCGTGCTGCGCGCGCCGGTCGCGGGGCCGCATGTGATGTATTCGGTCGCCGGCGCGCTGCTGATCGTCGAGACCTTGCTGGAACTGATGGCCGCACGGGATGGCGCGGCGCGCGACCGGATCGACCGGTTCGAAAGCCGCCTGCTGGAACTGGGCGCCTATGTCGGCACCCCCACGCCCCCTTCGCTGCGGCGGCGGGGGCGGAAATCAACGGGTTAGTCCAGCGCAGACAGGGAAGGCGCGGCCGCGACCTGTGCCTGTGCCTGTAAAACGGGCCACAAAACGCCACCCGGCAAAATCCGCGCAACGCGCAGGACAGCGGCCATGTATTTGTTTTGAAATGGTGGCGAGGGAGGGACTCGAACCCTCGACCTTGCGATTATGAGTCGCACGCTCTAACCAGCTGAGCTACCTAGCCACTTGAGGCGGGTGACTAGGTCAGCCGCCCCACAGCGTCAAGCGGAAAACGACAGCGGTGACCGAAATGCCGGATGCAGGCTGGCGGGTGCCTCGGTCTCGGCCTCTCCCCGATCGGGATGCGCGACGCGCGGACGTCCCGAAGCGGTGACGGTCAGCGTGGCCTCGATGAACATCGGTCTGCCCTCGATTTCGGCCTCGCGGATATCGCGGGCCACCGAAACCAGAAGATCCTCGGCCCCGGCCAGCCTTGCCCGAGCCTCGGCCTCGGCGCGCAGGGTGGTCTCCATTGCCTCCATCGCCGCCCCGGGGCTGGTGAAGCGTTCCGGCCCATAGGACATATGGGCGGTGAACTGCCCCTCGCCCGCGGAACTGACCACGCCGGTCAGCCGCTGACTGATCTGCCCGACGACGGCCCCGATGGCATTGGCGACGCCTGCATGATCGGGCAGCACCATCCGCGCCCCCAGCCGCTGCCCGACCGCGCCGTAATAGACCGGGGCTGACGCACCCAGCCCGATCACCGGCACGGCCAGCCGGGCGGACATCTCGACAATGCCGCGATGGTTGTCCAGTCCGGCCAGAACCAGCGGATGCGCGGCCAGCGCGGCCTCATCGCCCGCGCCCGCCAGACCGGGATCTCCGGCAAAGGCGGCCTCCAGCAGGCAGGTGACGGTCTGGGCGGTCAGCTGATCGACGACCGCCTGCGCCAGTGCCGCGCCATCGGCCGCGATCCGTTCGCCATTGCCGCCGCGCCGCCGGGCCATCAGGTCCAGCGCCTTCTGCGCCGCCGCTCCGTCCCAATCCGCCAGATTGCCCAGCACATGGCTGGCATCCGACGGCGTCACCCCCGACAGCATCACCAGCCCCCGCGCCACCAGACGATCCAGCGCCGCCCCTTCAAGCCGCGAGGTCAGCGCGCGGTCCAGCGGCATCGCGGTCGTGATCCGGTCCAGCAATGCGGCCTCACGCGCCGCGAGGCCCGTGCCCGCCACGCGGATCCGCCCCGGCATCGGGATCACGAAACGCCCGTCATATTCCCCCGCGATCCCGGTCGACAGCGCGCGGTCCAACGCGGCATGGACCATTTCGGCATGATCCACCGCCAGCAGCGAGACCGGCACCAGACGGCGCGGCCCCAGCCGCAATTGCGCCGTCAGGCCACCCTGCAGCAGATGCAATTCACTGTCGCCGCCCAAGCCCGTGGTGCGCATCGCGACCGCATCGACCATGGTGCGAAAGCCCCCCACCCGTGCGCCCATCGGGTCGATTTCGGGCAACCCGCCGCGCAGCAGGGCCACATCCGTTGTCGTGCCGCCAATATCCGAAACCAGCGCCTCGGATTCACCGGTCAGCCAGCGCGCGCCGACGATCGAAGCGGCGGGGCCGGAAAGGATTGTCTCGATGGGCCGTTCGCGCACCATCGCCGCCGAAATCAGTGCGCCGTCACCGCGCACCACCATCACCGGCGCGGTGATGCCGCGGCGTGCCAGATGGGTTTCACAAGCCGTGACCAGCCCGTCGATCATGCCGATCAGCCGCGCGTTCAGCACCGCCGTCAGCGCGCGTTTCGGCCCGTTCAGATTGGCCGAAAGCTCATACGAGCAGGTGACTGCGCGCCCGGTGACACGGCGGATCAGATCGCGCGCGGCGGCTTCATGCGCGGGGTTGCGGGTTGCAAAACGGGCCGCGACCGCGTAGCCCTCGACCTCCAGCCCCGCCAGTGCGCGTTCCAGCGCCGCCAGATCCAGCGCCGCGGCCTCGGTTCCGGCATGGCTGTGACCGCCCGGAAGATGGATCACCGGATCGCCGCGCATCGCCTCTTCCAGACCGGCGCGGGTGAAATCATCGGCATCGAACCCGATGAAGACCAGCGCGACACGGCCCCCCTGCCCTTCGACCAGCGCATTGGTCGCAAGGGTCGTGGACAGCGAAACCATCGTGACATCTCCCTCCTCCACCCGGGCGGCGGCAAGGGCGGCATCAACCGCACGGCCGATGCCCAAGGACAGATCCGCCCGCGTGGTCAGCGATTTCGCCTTGCCCAGAACCGCATCGGCAACCGCATCCAGCACCACCGCATCCGTATAGGTTCCACCCGTATCGACGCCCAGAAACAGGGTCATATCCGTATCGTCCTTGCTATTGCTGCAAATTCCGGACGAAGTGCCCGGCCCGCCGGAACCCTGCCGCGTTTCCGCCGCCGCAACAAGTCCCTGCCCCAGGCACGCGGCGCCGCAGCACCCTTCAGTCGCCTGCGGGCGGATCGCGCCTGCGACGGCGATAGGCGGGCGGGATGCCCTGCTGATCGCGGTATTTCGCGACAGTGCGCCGCGCAATGGCCACGCCGTCAGCAGACAGAAGCGCCGCAAGCCGGTCATCGCCCAATGGCGTCGCCGGATCCTCGGCCGCGATCAGGGCGGCGATCCGCGCGCGCAGCGCCGCCGCCGACAGATCCGCACCGCCAGCCAGCGGCAGGGCCCGGTCCGTGATCGGGTCGATCAGCGGTTCGGGAAGAAGGGCGGATTTGCGCCCCTCCGCCCCCCCCCTGCCGCCGAACAGCGCCCGCAGCCAGATCGTGCCGCGCGGCGAATCGAAACTGACCCCCGCCACGGCCCGGCTGACAGTGCCGGGATGCAGCCCCAGCCCCACCGCCACATCCGCCATGCGCAAGGGGCGCAGCGCCGCCATCCCGTGATCCAGCATCGCGGCCTGATGCGCCAGCACGGCGCGGGCCACGGCCAGCAGGGTGCGGTTGCGGCTGGCGACCTGACGCTGGACCTCGCGCGCGGCGGCCAGCAGGCCGGGGCTGCCCTCCTGCCTCGCCGCGCCGATCCCCTCGCCCCGGATCGCGACATCCGGCAGGGCCGAGCGGTTGAGCGCCACCTGCCAGCCGCCCGCCGCGTCTTTCGAGACCAGCAGATCGGGTTCGCGCAACGGGGCCGCCCCCTGCCCGAAGCGGGCGCCGGGTTTGGGATCGAAACCGCGGATCACCCGCAGCGCGGTCATGACCGCCGCGACCGGCGTCTTGCACATGCGGGCCAGACGCTCCACCTCTCCGGCCGCCAGAAGGTCCAGATGATCCAGCACGCAGGACATCAGCGGATCAAGCCGCCCGGCCTCTTGTGCCTGCAGACGCAGACATTCTGCCAGCGAGCCCGCGAACAACCCCGTCGGCTCGGCCTGTTGCAGCCGGGTCAGCACGGCGCGGGCCTCGGCCTCGGTGGCACCCGCCTCGCGCGCAATGGCCGCAAAGTCTGGCCCGAGCCAGCCCGAGGGTTCCAGAGCCTCGACAAAGACCATGCCGATGGCCTGAGCCCGTCCCGCAGGCAGAAGGCGGCGCATCTGCCCCATCGCATGGGCATGCAGTCCCGGCGCCCCGGCGGCGATGCGGTCGGTCTCGGACAGATCGCTTTGCAGGGCGCGGAAGGCACTGGTCCAGCGCGGGGTCCATTCGCCCGGGGCGGGTTCCACCGGCACCAGCAGCAGATGCGGGTTTTCGGCGGCCTGTTCCTCAAGATAACGGTTCAGCCCGTTCGCATCATGGCGCAGAATGCGGATCGAACTGGCAAGCCCCGCCGAAAGCTGCAGGCGCTGGCTTTGTTCCAGCCGGGTTCCGGGGCCTCGTTGCATGATCCGCCTTCGGGTGCCGTTCTGTCGGACTGTGCCGCAAAGACTAGGCCGGGCCGGGCCGGTCTGCAACCGGCGCGGGCGCGATCCGGATGGATTTCGGGCGAAAGGCAGGGCGGGCATGGCCAAAGGGGGCACCTGATCCGGCAAGGGCCTGCGCGATGGTGGCTGCGGGAGCCTCCGGCAGAGGTATCTGGACCAAGATGAATGGGGGGCCTGTTTGCAATCTTGGCGACCTCGCCGCGCGCAGCAGGATGGTTTATGGCTGGCAGGGGGACATGCCCCGGGGGGCGGCGGGCGAAATGGCGACAGGGGCGATAACAGACATGCATGACCTGCTGCTGATTGGCGGAGGACATGCCCATGCGCTGGTCCTGCATCACTGGGCGGCCTCCCCGGATCCGGGCATCCGGATCACGCTGGTCGATCCCAATGACGAGGCCCCCTATACCGGCATGTTGCCCGGTCTGATCGCGGGCCATTACCCGCGGGACGAGATGATGATCGACCTGCGCCGGTTGGCCGCACGGGCCGGGGCAGAAATACGGCGCGACCGGGTGGTGGCGCTGGACCGCATTGGCGGGCGGGCGAGGCTGCAAGACGGGGACTGGCTGCGCTATGATGTGGCCAGTCTGGATATCGGCATCGGATCGGGCCTGCCCGGTCTGCCGGGCTTTGACCGTTACGGCGTCGCCGCCCGTCCTTTGGGCGATTATGCAGGGCGATGGGCGGCATTTCTGGCGGACTGCCCGCAAAGGCCGCAGGTCGTGATCATCGGGGCCGGGGTCGGCGGGGCGGAACTGGCCATGGCCTCGGCCCACCGGCTGCGCGCGATGGGGAGCAGGCCGCAGGTGACGCTTCTGGAACGCGGACCGCGCATCCTGCCCGGACTGCCCGGGGGCGCACGGCGGCGGATGCTGGCGGCCCTGACCGCACAGGGGGTGGATCTGCGCTGCAATGCGGTGCCTGCCCGACTTGCACCACAGGCGGTGCATCTGGCGGATGGCACGGAAATCGCCTCGGATTTCACGGTCTCGGTCGCGGGGGCGCGGCCACAGGGCTGGCTGACCGAAACCGGCTTGGCGCTTGACGCGGGATTCGTGACCGTCTCACCGCAGTTGCGCAGCAGCGATCCGAGGATTTTCGCGGTCGGTGACTGCGCCCATATGGCCCATGCGCCACGCCCCAAGGCCGGGGTCTTTGCGGTGCGGCAGGCGCCCGTTCTGGCGCAGAACCTGCGCGCGGCGCTGACCGGATCGGGCGATCTGCGGCGCTATGACCCGCAGCGTGATTATCTGAAACTGATCTCGTTGGGGGGCAAGGCCGCATTGGCCGAACGCGGTGGGATCGTGCTGCAGGGCGGCTGGCTCTGGCGATTGAAGGACCGGATCGACCGGGGTTTCATGGCGCAGTTCCGGGACTGACCGGCCCGATCAACGCGGGCGGCGCAGCAGCGGTGCGATCACCAGCACAAGGATCAGCGCGGCGGCGGCAAAGGCAAAGGCCATGCGCAGCCCGAAACTGCCCGCGATCAGGCCCAGAACCGGTGGTCCGACGAAATAGCCGAAATAGCCCAGCAAAGTGGCGCGGGCGATGGCGCGCGCCCGCGCCTCGGGTGCGGCAAGGCGACCGACCAGCGTAAAGGCCGTGGGCGCGATGACCGAGGCACCGATGCCCATCACGACAAAGGCACCATGCGCCATGGCCGGGCTGGTCGCGAAAGCCGCCGCCAGCGCGCCCGCACCGGCCACCACCGCCCCCGCCCGCAACAAAAGCACCGGGTCCACCCGGTTCGCCAGCCCCTGCCCGAAAAGCCGCGCCACCCCCATCGTCACTGCCATCAGCGCCGGTCCCATCGCGCCCTGTGACGGGCTTCCGCCCAGCGTCTGTTCGATATGCAGGGCTGACCAGCTTTCAGCGGCGTTTTCAGTCAGGAAGGCGATCAGCACCAGCGCACCGCCGATCAGCGGCACCGCCCCCAGCCCGCCCGTTCCCGGGGCCGGTCGTCCGAGCCCGTGGATGCGCCCGTCCCGTTCAATCGTCGCCAGCGCCAGCAGCAGCGCCAGCCCCGCCATGACGCCCATGACCATGCCCGGCCCCCAACCCGCAGCGCGCATCGCCCCGGTCAGGATTGCCCCCGCCGCATAGCCGAAGGAATAGGCCGCATGGCAAAGGTTCATCAGGGCCAGTCCGCGTTCATTCTCCATCTGCGCGACACGGGCATTCATCAGAACATCCGTCAGGCCGGTCGCCGCCCCGCAGGCCATCATTGCCAGCGGAAACAGCAGCAGCGAGGCCGCCTGCCCCGGCAGCGCGAAGGCCAGCGCCATGACCAATGCGGCCACGGGAAGCGCCACCCGCCCCAGCGCATCGCCGGTCCGGGGCGCGGCCAGCATGGCCAGCACCGCCGCCACCGGCGTCATCAGCAAAAGAAGGCCCAGCCGTGCCTCGCCCACCCCCAGCATGGATTTCAGATCGGGCAATACCGCCGCAAAGGTCCCCCAGAGCATCCCCATCGCCGCGAAAGCCGCAAGCGCAGGCCGCACCAGCAGCAAAAGCGCCGGAACGGTCAGCGGGGCGTGTGGTGGCCTTGGCGGGGACATCGACGCGGTCATGAGCCCGGGGCTATCGCGGAAGCGCGGGCCCGGCAAGGCCCGGCAGCAGGCATCTTGCGCCGCGCAATCCCGACACCGCCCCGACGACGCCACGACTGGCCGGAAATCCACCCGATTGCCCCGGCAAAAGGTCGGAACCGGGCCACTTTCCTGCTTTCCCTTGGGCCAAATCCCCGCTATAGCCCCCCGGTCGCGTCGCACACCCTTGGAGGGCGGCGGATATATATATGGAGAACTGCAATGGCTGGTGAGATTCCGGATCTTATCGCCGAGGAACGTAAGGGGACAGGCAAGGGGGCCGCCCGTCAAGCTCGTCGTGAGAGCTACGTTCCCGGTATCGTCTACGGTGGCGGCAAGGACCCGCTGCCGCTGAACATCAAATACAACTACCTGCTGACCAAGCTGAAGGCCGGGCGCTTCCTGTCCACGCTCTTCAACCTCAAGGTCGAGGGTCAGGAAGACGTGCGCGTGATCTGCCGCCATGTGCAGCGCGACGTCGTGAAGGATCAGCCAGTGCATCTGGACCTGATGCGGCTGCGCCGCACCAGCCGGATCAAGCTGTTCATTCATGTGGATTTCATCAACCACGAGTCGGCCCCCGGCCTGAAGCGTGGCGGCACGCTGGTCGTGGTGCGTCCCGAGGTTGAACTGGAAGTGACCGCAGGCGACATTCCGGACCACATCACCGTGGATCTGGATGGCCGCAATATCGGCGATGTCATCCATATCAACGACATCAAGCTGCCCGAAGGCGCGACAGCGACCATCGACCGGAACTTCGTGATCGCGAATATCTCGGCTCCGTCGGGGCTGCGCTCGTCCGACAATGAAGAGGCCGAAGAAACCGAGGAGTGATCCCGGCACGGCAGTGACAAGACCGGAACGCGGGGGCCATGGCCTCCGCGTTCTGCATTTGCGGGCCCGGATATCCGGGAAAGCCGGTGATTGCGCCCCGATCCCAAGACCCGCGCCTGCGGCCAAGCCGGTTGCACCGCCCCCTGCCCTCGCCTAATCCTTGCACGGCAGTCGCAGGACTGGCCGGAAGGGAAACGGATATGAAACTGATCGTCGGTCTGGGCAATCCGGGCGCCGCCTATGCAGGTAACCGCCATAATATCGGCTTCATGGCGCTGGACCGGATCGCGGCGGATCACGGGTTTTCACCGTGGAAATCCGCCTTCCGGGGCAAGACCTCCGAGGGGCGGTTGGGGGCAGAAAAGGTGCTGCTGCTCAAGCCCGAGACGTTCATGAACCTCTCGGGTGACGCCGTGCGGGCCGCGATGGACTGGCACAAGCTGACGCCTGCCGATGTGATCGTGCTGCATGACGAACTGGACCTTGCCCCCGGCAAGCTGCGGCTGAAACAGGGCGGCGGCCATGCGGGCCATAACGGGCTGCGTTCCATCCATGCCCATATCGGCGAGGCCTATGGCCGCGTGCGGCTGGGGATCGGCCATCCGGGGCATAAGGACGCCGTGGCGCGCTATGTGCTGCAGGATTTCGCGAAGGCCGATGCCGACTGGCTGGATGCGCTTTTGCAGGGCGTATCAGAGGGCGCGGTGGCGTTGGCCTCCGGGGACGGTCCGCGCTTTACCAATGCCGTGGGCCTGCGCATGACGCCGGAGCGGGAGACGCGGGGCGGTGACGGAGGAACAGGCAAGCCCAAGGGCGGCGCGAGGCCCGCGCCGCGCCCTGCACGGCCCGAGGGCAGTGGACCGGTCAAGGATGGGTCGGGCAAGGATGGGCATGCCAAGGCCAGTTTGGCAAAGGCAGATCCCGGTCCGGACGGTCCCGCGGCCAAGGCCGCCCCTCCATCGCCCGCCGCGCAGGAAGCAGAGGCCCCGCCCTCGGCCCTGCAGAAACTGATGGACCGCTTCCGCCGCTGACCCTTCGTTCCAGACAGAGATCTGCCATGCTTTCCGACAGTCCTGCCCAAGCCGCGATCCGTGAAAGTTTCCGCCATCAGGCCGGGATCTGTGCCGCGATGGAGGCGCCGCTGACAGCACAGGTGCTGCGGCTGGTCGCCGATCTGCTGGACGCCTCGACCCCGCTGGGGCGTGCGGTGCTGGACTGGCCGGGCGATCCCGGCCCCGGCGCGGATGTGCTTGCGCTGCGGCTGGCAGGCGGGCTGCATGCGCTGTGCCTTTCCGGGGCCGATCCCGCGCTTGCCGCCGCCTATGCCGATGGCGGCGACGAAAGGTTGCGCGCGGCCCTGTCGCACAGCCTGCTGACGCGGCAGGCGGATCTTCTGCCCTGGCTGGACAGCCCGCCGCAGACGAATGAACTCCGCCGCTCGGCCGCGCTGATCCCGGCGGCGCATTGGCTGAGCCTGCGGTTCGGTCTGCCGTTGGTGCTGTCCGAACTGGGGTCAAGCGCGGGCCTCAACCTGATCTGGGACCGTTACGCGCTGGCGGCAGGGGGCCGGACCCTCGGCCCTGACGATGCGGTGATTAACCTGACCCCGGACTGGCGCGGCAGGCCGCCCGAAACCGACGCCCCGGTCATCGCCGCCCGCGCCGGGGTGGACCGCAGCCCCATCGACCCGGAACGGGACCGGCTGCGCCTTCTGGCCTATCTCTGGGCCGGGCAGGATGCGCGGATCGCGCGCACAGGCATTGCAGCCGCCGAGGCGTCAAGGCTGGGCCACCGGGTGACGAAGGGCGATGCGGGCGACTGGCTGGAAACGCGGCTGGCCGACCGGCATCCGGGCCATCTGCATCTGATCTATCACTCGGTGACATGGCAATACTTCCCGGCCCCGCTGCAGGCGCGCTGCGATGCCCTGCTGGCGGCGGCAGGCGCACAGGCCACGCCCAAGGCCCCGCTGGCGCATCTGTCCTTTGAAGGCGACGGCACCGAACCGGGGGCGGCGCTGCGCCTGCGGCTCTGGTCCGGGGCGGGGATGGAATGCATAAACCTTGGCCGCGCCGATTTTCACGGCCGCTGGATCGACTGGCAGGCCCCGCCTGCATGCAAGGCCGGGGCTGGCTGACAAGAACGGCGCGCAGTGCAGCCCCGAGCCGACGACGGCCGCGCAAGGGATGGTTCTGCCGGAGAATGGCTTGCCCGGGGCCTGCACGGGCCATATGTCTGAAGGCGTCAGCGCGGAATGGTCATCGCACCGACCCCGCCCCCCTTTCGCCTGCCGGGTCTCCCGGAACGAACGGCCGGATTTCGCGACCCTGTCGCGCGGCCCGGCATCATCCGCCCGATCAAAGGAGAATCGCCATGATGGAACCATCGCTCAATGTCATGGGGGAGGTGCTGGAACCCTGTTCAACCGCCCCCCTGACCGGGTTTTTCCGCAATGGCTGCTGCGATACCGGACCTGCCGACCGGGGTAGTCATACGGTCTGCGCGGTGATGACGGCGGAATTTCTGGCGCTGTCGAAATATCTGGGCAATGACCTGAGCACGCCGCGCCCCGAATACGGCTTTGCCGGGCTGAAACCCGGGGATCGCTGGTGCCTCTGCGCGGACCGTTTCCTGCAGGCGCATGACGAAGGCGCAGCCCCGCAGGTCAACCTTGCCGCCACCCATCGCCGCGCGCTGGAGGTGGTGCCGCTTCAGATCCTGAAGGAGCACTCGACAGACCTGCCCTGACGGCATCTGCCCTTTTTCTGTCCAGAACTATCCCGGGGGGTGCAGGGGGGCAGCGACCCCCCTGTTGCCATCCTGTCCGGTCAGATCTTCATATCGAAACCCAAGTGTTTCGCGACCGTAAAGATATCCTTGTCGCCCCGCCCGCACATGTTCATCACGATGATATGCTCCTTCGGCAGGGTCGGCGCGATCTTCATGACATGGGCCAGCGCATGGCTTGGTTCCAGCGCCGGAATGATGCCTTCCAGCGCGCAGGACAGCTGGAACGCCTCCAGCGCCTCGGCATCGGTGATGCTGACATATTCCGCCCGGCCCGTATCATGCAGCCAGGCATGTTCCGGCCCGATACCCGGATAATCCAGCCCCGCTGAAATGCTGAACCCTTCCAGAATCTGCCCGTCATCATCCTGCAAAAGATAGGTCCGGTTGCCATGCAGCACGCCCGGACGTCCGCCGGTCAGGCTGGCGCAATGTTCCATCCGGTCATCGACGCCCTTGCCGCCCGCCTCGACCCCGATGATCTTCACCGACGGATCGTCAAGGAAGGGAAAGAACAGCCCCATCGCGTTGGAGCCGCCACCGATGGCCGCCACGACCGTATCGGGAAGACGGCCCTCGCCTTCCTGCTCGGCAAGCTGCCAGCGCACTTCCTTGCCGATGATCGACTGGAAATCGCGCACCATGGCCGGATAGGGATGCGGCCCCGCCACCGTGCCGATGCAATAGAACGTGTCGCGCACATTGGTCACCCAGTCGCGCAGCGCGTCATTCATCGCATCCTTCAGCGTGCCGCGCCCTGATGTCACCGGCACCACCTCGGCCCCCAGAAGCCGCATGCGGAACACGTTGGGCGCCTGCCGTTCCACATCATGTGCACCCATATAGACGATGCATTTCAGCCCGAACTTTGCGCAGACCGTCGCCGTGGCGACGCCATGCTGCCCGGCCCCGGTTTCCGCGATGATGCGGGTCTTGCCCATGCGGCGGGCAAGGATGATCTGGCCCAGCACATTGTTGATCTTATGCGCGCCCGTATGGTTCAGCTCATCGCGCTTCATATAGATCTTGGCACCGCCCAGATGCTCGGTCAGCCGCGAGGCATGATATAGCGGCGAGGGGCGCCCGACATAATGCGTCCACAGATCATCCATCTCGGCCCAGAATGTATCGTCGGTCTTGGCGATCTCGTATTGCCGTTCCAACTCGAGGATCAGCGGCATCAGCGTCTCGGAAACGAAACGCCCGCCGAAGATGCCGAACCGCCCCTGTTCATCGGGTCCGGTCATGAAACTGTTCACACGATCATCGGGCATGGCATTCTCCTCTGCTGTGTCGGATGTAACGCCATTGCGGCGGGCGGTAAAGCGCGCGCATCGGTCCCGGGCGGTCCGTTTCACCGATCACGCATCCGTTATCATCATATTATCGCCCCGGCTGAAACTCCTGCCATCCCCATCCGTAACTTCAGTCACCTGGAGGGCGGAGGATAGTCTGACGCCCGTATAATAACGACGGAGAAATCGTATGAACCGCATGATTGCCGGACTGCTTCTTTCCACCGCCGCAATGGCTGCACCCGCTGCGGCCCAAACCGCGCTTGGCCTGACGGGCGACAAGACCATCGTCATGATCGACCCCGCGACCGCCGCCGTGACCGGCTCGGTCGAGGTTGAAGGCGTCGACCGCCTGCTGGGCATCGACTACCGCCCGGCCAATATGACGCTGGTCGGTGTGACCGCCGATCAGGCGATTGTCGAGATCGACCCCCAGACCGGCGCCACGAAAGAAATCTCGAAGATGAACACGATGCTGCCCCTGGGCGACATGCCGGTGATCGTCGATTTCAACCCGGCGGCGGACCGTCTGCGCTTTATGACCGGCACGGTGAACCACCGCGTCCACCCGGATACCGGTGAAGTGACGGTTGACGGCGAACTGAACTGGGAAGAGGGCGATGCCAATGCCTCGGCCACGCCGATGGTTGTCGCGACGGGATATTCCAATTCTTACGGCAAGCCCGAAGGCACCGCGATGTATAACATCGACGCCGGGTTGAGCGCATTGCTGCAACAGACCGCGCCGAATGACGGCGTGCTGAAAACCATCGGCTCGCTGGGTGTGACCGTCGAAGGCCCGGTCGCGCTGGATATCGCCACCGATGCCGATGGCATGAATACCGCATGGATCGCCGCCATGGGCGGGCTGCATACCGTCGATCTGGAAACCGGGGCTGTGACCGGCTCCTGGCCGATCACGGGTCTGGAAGGCGAGGTCCGCGACCTCACCGTCTGGCCCGCGATGTGATAAATGGTTGACTTGTTCTGTAACTGAACAAGTATTCTGGTTGGAAGGGGGCCGGGTGGCCCCCTTCTGCATTTCGGGGCCTCGATTCTTGGGGCATCAACGCTCAGGCTGCCATCGCATGGGCGATGCGTCCGCTTCCCAAGTCAGTCGAGGCGCTTCTTGAACCCGATATGCGAGGGAGCATATCCCAGCCTTGCATAGAATTCATGCGCCCTGCCCCGGCCCGCATTGGTTGTCAACTGGATCAGCGCACAGCCCGCCGCCCGGGCGCGCTTCTCGGCATCGGCCATCATTTTCGCCCCCAGACCCTGCCCGCGCAGATCGGCGGTAACGCGCACCGATTCGATCTGCGCCCGGCGTGAGGCGCGCAGCGACAGGCCGGAAATGAAGGTCAATTGATAGGTCGCGACGATCCGGCCCGCGGCGCCGCCCGGTCCCGGCATCCCGGCCCCCGGATCCACCGTCCCCGGGGGCGCAGCAGGCGGCAGGCGCAATTCGCCGACGATCAGATGATTGGTGCCTTCGGCCTGCATCGCCTCGAATGCGGCAAGATAAGGGGTCAGATCACCCGCCGCCTCGCGCCCCATGCCCAGTTCGTCATCACGCAGCAGCGCCACCACATCGGGCACATCCGCCGCCCGGGCCTTGCGCCAGAAAATCACGACTGCGCCGCCTTCACGAAGGCCGCGATGCGCTGCGGATCCTTGACCCCGACGGCGCTTTCCACACCCGAGGACACATCGACCTGCCGCGCGCCCGTCAGGCGCAGCGCCTCAGCCAGGTTTTCGGGGGTCAGTCCCCCTGCCAGCATCCAGGGTTTCAGCCATTTGCGCCCGACCAGCAGGCGCCAGTCGAAGGCCAGACCATTGCCGCCCGGCACTTCGGCCCCATTGGGCGGCTTGGCGTCGATCAGCAATTGATCGGCGGCCAGCGAATATTCCATCAGCCCGGCAAGATCGGCCTCATCCGCCACCCCGATCGCCTTCATCACCGGCAGACCGTAACGCGCCTTGACCTCGGCCACGCGCGCGGGCGTCTCATGACCGTGAAGCTGCAGCAGGTCCAGCGGGATCTGATCAACCAGCTCATCCAGCATGGCATCCTCGGCATCGACGGTCAGCGCCACCTTGGCCAGCCCCGGCGGCGCTGCGAAGGCAAGGACGCGGGCCTGTTCAAGGCTCAGATGCCGGGGGGATTTCGGAAAGAAGACCATCCCGGCATAGCTGGCACGCGAGGACACGACAGCCGCCATATCCGACAGGCTGCGCAGCCCGCAGATCTTGACCCGGATATCGGACATCTTATCCGGCCTTGATCGCGCGCGCGTCCGCCGGACGGTCCAGAAGGGTCAGAACCTCATCCTTGTCGCCGGGCTGTCCGCGCCGCAGGCTGGCCAGCTCCCGCTCCAGCCGCGCGATTTCACGCGCCCGGTTCGAGGCATTCGCACGGTGCTTGTGTTCGCGAAACCATTCCCAGACGAAGCCGATCAGCAGCCCGGCAAAGATGCTGGCAAGGATCACCGCATAAAGCGGCAGGCTCAGAGACCATTCAAAGCCCAGAAACGCCCCCAGATCGGGCGGCAGCGCATCAAGCGTCACCATCTCGCGATTGGCGAGGGCGAGGGTCAAAAGACCTGCGGCCAGAACCAGCAGGAAGAGATAGCGCAGATAACGGAACATTCGGAAAGTCTACCTTCCGTTCAACCGGTCGCGCAAGGCCTTGCCGGTCTTGAAGAAGGGGATCTTCTTGTCCTCGACCTCGACCGATTCACCGGTGCGCGGATTGCGGCCGATGCGGGCATCGCGCGCCTTGACCGAAAAGGCCCCGAAACCCCGAAGCTCCACCCGGTCGCCCCGGGCCAGTGCCTCGATGATCTCTTCGAAAACCGTATGCACGATGCGTTCGACATGCCGCTGCGTCAGATGCGGATTTTCATCCGCGATCTTCTGGATCAGTTCGGAACGGATCATCCGTCAACTCCCCCTCTGGGATGGCAGGTGGCTTGTCCACCGCCGTGTTTTATAACCCATGACTATAGGCAAAAAAAAACGGCGCACAAACAGGAAAACCCGGGACCGCAGAGGACCGGCGGACAAAGACAAGGGGCCCCGCCTTGCGACGGGGCCCCCTTTCACATCCCTTGCGGGAAAATCAGTTCCGGTCGCCCTTCAGCGCGGCACCCAGGATATCGCCAAGGCTCGCACCCGAATCGGAGGAACCGTATTGTTCGACGGCTTCCTTCTCTTCCGCGATCTCGCGCGCCTTGATCGACAGACCCAGACGACGGGTCTTGCTGTCCACATTGGTCACGCGCACATCGACCTTGTCACCGACCTGGAAACGCTCGGGGCGCTGGTCGGCCCGGTCACGGCTGAGATCCGAACGACGGATGAAGGATTTCATGCCGTTGTAATCGACCTCGACGCCGCCTTCCTCGATTGCCGTAACGGCAACCGTGATGATCGAACCGCGCTTCACGCCGTCAACCGCATCGGTGAAGGTGTCGTCGCCAAGCGCCTTGATCGAAAGCGAGATACGCTCTTTCTCGATATCGACCTCGGTGACGGCGGCCTGAACGGTATCGCCTTTGCGATAGTTCTGGATCGCATCCTCGCCGCGCTGGTCCCAGGACAGGTCGGACAGGTGAACCATGCCGTCGATGTCGTTTTCCAGACCCACGAACAGACCGAATTCGGTGATGTTCTTGACCTCGCCCTCGATGGCGGTGCCCACGGGATGGGTTTCGGCAAAGACTTCCCACGGATTGCGCATGGTCTGTTTCAGACCAAGGCTGACGCGGCGCTTGGCGCTGTCAATTTCCAGCACCATGACGTCGACTTCCTGGCTGGTCGAGACGATCTTGCCGGGATGCACGTTCTTCTTGGTCCAGGACATTTCCGAAACGTGGACCAGTCCCTCGACGCCCGCTTCCAGTTCGACGAATGCACCGTAATCGGTGATATTCGTGACGCGGCCCTTGTGGACCGAACCCAGCGGATAGGAGTTTTCAACCGAATCCCACGGATCCGACTGCAACTGCTTCATGCCAAGGCTGATGCGGTGGGTTTCCTTGTTGATCTTGATGACCTGAACCTTGACGGTCTCACCGATCGACAGGATTTCCGACGGATGGTTGACGCGACGCCACGCCATGTCGGTGACGTGCAGCAGGCCGTCAACGCCGCCCAGATCCACAAAGGCACCGTATTCGGTGATATTCTTGACCACGCCATCGACCGTCTGGCCTTCGGACAGGTTGCCGATCACCTCGGCGCGCTGTTCGGCGCGGGATTCTTCCAGAATGGCGCGGCGCGACACGACGATATTGCCGCGGCGACGGTCCATTTTCAGAATCTGGAAGGGCTGTTTCAGACCCATCAGCGGGCCGGCATCGCGCACGGGGCGCACATCGACCTGGCTGCCCGGAAGGAAGGCCACGGCGCCGCCCAGATCGACGGTGAAGCCGCCCTTGACGCGACCGAAGATCGCGCCTTCGACGCGGGTCTCGTTGGCATAGGCTTTTTCCAGACGGTCCCAGGCCTCTTCGCGCTTGGCCTTGTCGCGGCTGATCTGTGCTTCGCCGCGGGCATTTTCCACGCGGTCCAGATAGACCTCGACCTCATCGCCAACCGAAATATCGGCGGAGCCGCCCAGATCTGCGAATTCTTTCAGATCGACACGGCCTTCCATCTTGTAGCCGACATCGATGATGGCCTGGCCCGCCTCGATGGCGATGACCCGGCCCTTGACGACCGATCCCTCTTGCGGGGTATCGATCTCGAGGCTCTCGGCAAGGAGGGCCTCAAATTCTTCCATAGTTGCTTTAGCGCACATAGGCAGTCAGTTCCTTTTCATGGTTTTTCTGGCCATGCGGTTGGCTCCGCCGGTCTTTGGTGGCCCCGCCATAGCGCCAACCCCTTACAGGGGCGCCATTGCGCGGGATGGGGGCCTATACAGCGATTGCAGCCCCACGGCAAGAAGAAGCGGCCCGAATGGCGCATGACGGGCGGATATCGGCGCGCGTCAGACCGGGCTTTCAAGCCGGGTCAGATAGTCGGCATCGCTTTCGCCCGGACGCCGGGCCTGCGGCAGGCCCGAGCCGAATTCCAGCGCCTCGGTCGCCGCCTCGACCACCCGGTCGAAAAGGGCCGCGCGCATCTCGGGGGTCAGTGGCGGGCGTGTGCCGCCGGGCAAAAGCCCGACCCCCGCGAAATCGGCCATGAAATGATCATATCCCAGCGACCAGCCCGAAAAGGGTGAGATGGGGCCGGTCTCTTCGCGGATCAGCAGGTCAAAGCCGCTATGGCGCGGATCAACGGCGATACGCTCGATCAGCGCCGCAATTGCGCCACAGGGTCCGTGCAGCGCCTGAATGAACTGATTGCCCGTGCGCAGCAGATAGCCCGTGATGCCATTCGCGGCGTTGAACCGCAGCGCGGAACACAGGATATCGGTATCGCTGGGGTGAAGATCAGAATGGGCAGGCAGGCTGCGATACAGGATCTTTTCGTGACATTCGACTGCCGACATCTGGCCCAAACTCCTTGTGCTATGACCTAAAGACCGGGCTCAACCGGCGGCCGCGCCCGGACCGGGCAGAACAGCCTGAACCTGCACTACCGCCATTTCGGCGGCGCTGTCTGCGTCCTGTGACGTGGTGTCGATCAAAATAGCGTCACGCGCAGGCCGCAGTGGGGCATCGGCCCGGCCCATGTCGCGCGCATCGCGTTCGCGCACCCCTTCCAGCACCGCCTCGAACCGGTCCGGGGCGGCCTCCCCCCCCAGTTCCAGCCAGCGCCGCCATGCCCGGATTTCGGCGCTGGCGGTGACAAAGAATTTCACCTCGGCCTCGGGGCAGATCACCGTGCCGATATCGCGCCCGTCCAGCACAGCGCCCCCGTCGCGCCGCGCGAAACGCCGCTGAAACGTCAGCAGCGCGGCCCGCACCCCGGGCAGGGCCGCCACCCGGCTGGCGGCCTGCCCGGCCTCCAGCGTGCGAAGATCTGGGCGCTGCAGATCCTCGGGCCGCAAGGCCTGCGCCGCCGCGACGGGATCGCCCCCCATCGCGCCGACCGCGCGATAGAGCAGCCCGGTATCGAGATGGGCAAAGCCGAAACGTGCGGCCAGTGCGCGCGCGATCGTGCCCTTGCCCGCCGCCGCCGGCCCGTCGATGGCAACCGTGAACGGTCCCGTCATCCTGTTCGCGCTCCTTCCGCCGTCAAGACCGGGGGCTTCGCGCCCCCCCCCCCGTCAAGACCGGGGGCTTCGCGCCCCCGGGCCCCCGAGGATATTTGCAGACAGAAAAAGCAAAGGGTGTTTTTCTGTCTGCAAATATCCTCGGGGGATGAGGCCCTTCAGGGCCGAGGGGGGCAGACGGCCCCCCTGCCCCATCGCCCCGTTCATCCCCGTTCAAGAACCCCGCCAAGTCCCGTCATCAGCCCTTCGAAAATCGGGAAAGAGGTCAGGATCGGGCTGGCATCATCGACCGAGACAGGCGCCTTGGCGGCAAGGCCCGCGACCAGAAAGCTCATGGCGATGCGGTGGTCCAGATGGGTGGCGCAGGTCGCCCCGCCCGGCATCCCGCCCGCCCCCATGCCATGCACGATCAGCGTATCCTCATCCTCGTCGATCTGCACGCCGCAGGCCTCAAGTCCGCGGGCCATTGCGTCGATCCGGTCGCTTTCCTTGACACGCAATTCCTTGATGCCGCGCATCACCGTGCGCCCGGTGGCAAAGGCAGCCACGACCGACAGGACCGGATATTCATCAATCATCGAAGGCGCGCGGTGGGGTGGCACCTCGATGCCCTTCAGATCACCGGAAAAGCGCACGCGCAGATCCGCCACCGGCTCTCCGCCTTCTTCACGGGGGTTCTGGAATTCAATGTCGGCGCCCATCTCGACCAGCGTGGTGTAAATCCCGTTGCGGGTCGGGTTCTGGCTGACGCCGGGCACCAGAATATCGGAACCCTCGACAATCAGCGCGGCACAGACCGGAAAGGCGGCGGAACTGGGGTCGCGCGGCACCGCAACCGCCTGCGGACGCAGTTCGGGCTGGCCGGTCAGGGTGATGACATGGCCCTCGGCGCCCTGTTCAACCACCAGTTCGGCACCGAAGCCGCGCAGCATGCGTTCGGAATGGTCACGCGTCGGTTCCTTTTCGATCACGACCGTCTGGCCGGGCGCGTTCAGCCCCGCCAGCAGCACCGCCGATTTCACCTGCGCCGAGGCCACGGGCAGCACATAGCGCACCGGCACCGGATCGGCCGCGCCCACCACAGTCATCGGCAGCCGCCCGCCTTGCCTGCCATATGCCCGGGCACCGAACAGCGCCAACGGGTCGGTCACCCGCCCCATGGGCCGCTTGCGCAAGGAGGCATCGCCGGTAAAGGTCGCGGACATCGGCGTGGTTGCCATGCAGCCCATGATCAGCCGCACCCCGGTGCCCGAATTGCCGCAGTCGATCACATTCGCGGGCTCCTGAAACCCACCCACCCCGACGCCATGCACCGACCATGCGCCGGGGCCATGTTGCGTGACCTCGGCCCCGAAGGCGCGCATCGCGCTTGCCGTATCCAGCACGTCCTGGCCTTCCAGCAGCCCGGTGATCCGCGTCTCGCCCACCGCCATCGCGCCAAGAATCAGCGCGCGGTGGCTGATCGACTTGTCGCCGGGCACGTCGGCGGTGCCGGTCAGCGCGGTCGATTTGCGGGCGGTCATCGGCTGGGCGGCACCGTGAGCGGACATGGGTGGGTTCCTTCATTCTGGCTCGGCCCCGGTGATAGCGCATGGCCGGGGAGGCGTCCATGGGCGCAAGGCGTGCAAAATCCACCCGGGCCGTCGCCCCCATCCTGCTCTTTCCCACATCGGGTTGACATCCCGCAGAACGGGACGCATGGTCGGGGCGTTCAACCGGGGGTGCTCCTGTTTCGGGGCTGAGATGCGCAAGGCTGCGTGAACCCTTCACAGCTGATCCGGGTAATGCCGGCGGAGCGAGGAAACCATGTTCATTGGCGCGCAGGTGTCGCTATATCCCATGACGTCCGATTTTGTCGGCGTCATCCTGTCGGGGCTTGAGGCACTGACCCCCTATCGGGCCGATCTGCGGATCGAGACCGATGATATGTCCACCCTGATGGTCGGCGCGCCGGGGCCGCTGATCGACGCGATCCGTGATCTTTTCGCCGGGGCCGCGCGACAGCCCGCGCATGTCACCATGCATGTCACCCTGTCGCGCGGCTGTCCGGGGGAACCGGATGATCCCAGTTGCCGCTGCGATGTGCTGGCCGTGGCGCAGGGCCAGCCGCTGCCCGAACGGCAGGCCGAGGCGCTGAAATCCGTGCAGTCTGCCCCGAATCTGGGGGTGGAGATCGACCTGCAATTCTCGCTTTATGTGCTGGGGCAGGACCGGCATATGGATGAGATCTATGGCTGTATTGACTTTCTGAAAGCCTCGGGCACCTTCCTGAAATCCAAGAATTTCTGCACCCGGTTGCGCGGCGATGCCGGCGCCGTGTTCGAGGTCTTGCGACAGGCCTTCCTGCGCTTTGGCCCGGCCGAGGGGCATGTGACCATCGACCTGACGGCCTCTGCCAACAGCCCCAGCCCGCGCTGAGCGCGACCAACAGGGGCAGGCTGATGACGATTCCGCGCATTTTCGCGCCGCTGGCGCTGTTTGCCGCCCTGCTGGCGGGGTGGGAGGCCTATTGCCGGATGGCAGGGGTTCCGCCTCTGGTGTTGCCGCCGCCCTCGGGTGTGCTGCGCGCGCTGGTGCTGCACCGGGCCGAGATCGGCGGCCATGCCCGGGCGACGATGGCTGTGGCGGCGCTTGGGTTCTCCCTGTCGGTGGGCTTTGCCTTTGTAACCTCGGTCGCGCTGCATTTTTCGCACCGGGCCGAACGGGCGCTGATGCCGCTTTTCGTGGCCAGCCAGACCGTGCCGCTGGTGGCACTGGCGCCCCTGATGATTCTGTGGTTCGGCTTTGGCCTTCTGCCCAAGGTGCTGCTGGTGGTGCTGGTCACCTTTCTGCCGATGCTGATGAGCCTGATGTCCGGCTATCGTCAGACACCGCGCGCCTTTGCCGATCTGCTGTTCTCGATGGGGGCCGGGCGCTGGGGCGTCTTCCGCCGCGCCACACTGCCCTCGGCCCGCGCGAGCTTTCTGGCAGGTCTGCGCATTTCGGCGACCTATGCCATCGTTGCCACAATCTTCGCCGAATATGCAGGCGCTCGGCAGGGTCTGGGCATCTATATCCTGTCGGCCAAGAACAATTTCCGCGCCGATCTGGTGCTGGCCGCCGTGGTGGTCTCGGCCTGCCTGACGCTGGCGCTGCTGGCATTGCTGCGGCTGATCGACCGGCTGACAGCCCGGGGACCGGAGGCGCGCAATGACGCTTGATCTGCGCGCGCTGACCATCCGAACCGAAGGTCGCGATATGGTCCAGGATCTGTCGCTGTCGCTGCCCACGACCGGGATCACGGCGCTGATCGGACCTTCGGGCTGTGGCAAGACCTCGGTGCTGAAATGGATGCTGGGCATCCTGCCGCCCGGATTGCAGTCAATGGGCGATCTGTTGCTGGATGGAAGCCCCATCAACCGCCCGCACCCGGCGCTCGGCTATCAGCCGCAGGGGGATGCGCTGTTTCCATGGCTGACCATCGCGCAGAACGCGGCGCTGGGGCTGGAGGTGGCGGGCCTGTCGCGGCGCGCGGCGCAGGCAAAGGTGGACCCGCTGTTCGCGCCCTTCGGGCTGGCAGGAACCGAGGCGATGTTTCCCGCGCAGCTTTCAGGTGGCATGCGCCAGCGCGCGGCCTTTCTGCGCACCATCGTGCAGGACAGCCGTTTCGTGCTGCTGGATGAACCCTTTTCCGCGCTCGATGCGGTGACGCGGCTGCGGATGCAGGACTGGTTGCTGGCGCGGTTGCGCGACACCCCCCGCGCCGTGTTGCTGGTCACGCATGACCTGCATGAGGCAACCAGCCTTGCCGACCGCATTCTGGTCATGGCCGCCGGGCCGGGCCGCATCATCGCCGAAATCCCTGTCACCACCCCGCAAGACCGCCGCCGCGAGGCCGATCTGGCCCCGCTGCGTGAAACCCTGAAATCCCTGTTGCTGGAGGATCTCGACCCATGACCCGCCCTTTTCTGTTCGCCGCCCTGCTTGCCCTGCCTTGCCCGGTTCTGGCCCAGACCGACACCCTGATACCGGTCAGCATCGCGCTGGACTGGACCCTGAACACCAACCATATCGGGCTGATCGCAGCTCGCGACCGGGGGCTTTATACCGAGGCGGGGCTTGAGGTCGATATCCTGCCCTATTCCGACACGAATTCCGCGGCCCTGCTGGCTGCGGGGACGGCCGATTTCGGCTATCTCACCTCACTTGGGTTCATGACTGCGGCTGCGGGCGGGGCTGATCTGACAGCCCTCTGGGCCACGATGCAGCATGATGCCGGGCGACTGGTCTATAATTCTGACAATACCTCCATCACACGCCCCGCCGATCTGTCGGGCATGACCTATGCGGGTTTCGGCAGCGCATGGGAGGCGGCGCTGATCGGCACGATGATCGCCAATGACGGCGGTGATCCGGTCTGGGATACGGTCACCTTGGGCACTGGCGCCTATGAGGCGCTGGCATCGGGTGCCGTGGATTTCACGCTGGAGGTCGCGACATGGGAAGGCGTGAACGGCGAATTGCTGGGGCGGCGGCAATCCTCCTTCCGCTATGCCGATTACGGCATCCCTGATCAGCAGAACGGCTATATCGCCACACGCGGCGCGGTTCTGGCGGAACGCCCTGCGCTGGTGGCCGATTTCATGCGCGCGACCCATGCCGGATATGCATGGGCCGCTGACAATCCCGGGGAAGCCGCCGACCTTTTGCTGGCCGCAGGGGATTTCCCCAATGCAGCGCTTGTGCATGGCTCCATGCGCGCGATTGTCGAGGGTGGTTATCTGCGTGACGCCGCCCGGCCGGTGGGGGGGATCGACCCCGACCGCTTTGCCGGGATGGCGCAGTTCCTGTTCGACAGCGGCGTGCTGAAAGACGCGAGCGGCGCGGCACTGGTCTGGCCGGGCGATGTGTCGGGCTGGTTCGATCAGGGCTGGCGGGCCGAGTGATCCGGCGAGTGTTCCGGCGCGCGGTCTGAAAGACAAAGGCCCCGGCATTCCGCCGGGGCCTTTCGCGGAATGGTCGCCGCCGCGGTCAGTTGCGCAGATAGCTTTCCATCGTGTCCTCCAGCGCATCCTTCCACGGCGTGTGATGCACCGGCGCCATCGTGCCGGTAATGACCGAGCGATAGGCATTGTCGCGGAAGGTCATAATGTTCTGCTTCTTGTGGTCCTTCCATTCAAAGAAGGCCTCGCAGGCGCCATCGACATCGAAACTGGGGTAATCCGTCTCGGCGATCAGTTCCTTGACGTAATCGCCCTGATAATGGATCGCGTCATGCGCATCCTCCCCCGCATCCTCGGCCGCGATCCGGTCGGTCACATCCTTCAGCAGTGCAGCCTTGTCCGACGGAATGGCGATCCGCCCCATGATCGCATCGCGCACCCACCAGGCCTGCGCGTCGAACATGTTGAAGGTGAACCACTGATCCTGCATGCCAAGATAGAACAGTTTCGGATTATGCACCCAGGCGACGCCCTTATACAGATCCGACGCCGCCAGACGGTTCGCCGTCTTCAGCCGCAGATCATCCGGCAGGAAGGGGAAATGATGCTTGTATCCGGTGCACAGGATGATCGCATCGACCTTGGCCGAGGATCCGTCGGCAAAATAAGCTGTGTTCTCGTCCACCCGGTCCAGCCTTGGCACCTCTTTCCAGTTGTCGGGCCAGTTGAACCCCATCGGCGCGGTGCGATGCGCGACGATGATCGACTTGGCGCCGTACTTCCAGCACTGGCTGCCGATATCCTCAGCCGAATAGGAGGTGCCGAGGATCAGGAGATCCTTGCCCGCAAATTCCCGTGCATCGCGGAAATCATGGGCATGCAGGACGCGCCCGTTAAAACGGTCGAAACCGGGATATTCCGGCACATTCGGCACCGAGAAATGACCCGAGGCGACGATCACGTTGTCGAAGTCTTCCGAATACATCCGGTCATTGGCCAGATCATGCGCGGTGATGGTGAATTTTCCCGTCTTCGCATCGTAATCCACCATGCGGACAGTGGTGGAAAAGCGCACCCAGTCACGCACCCCCGCCTTCTTCACCCGCCCCTCGATATAGTCGAACAGCACTGCGCGCGGCGGGTAAGAGGCGATCTGCTTGCCGAAATGTTCCTCGAATGAATAATCTGCGAATTCAAGGCCTTCCTTCGGGCCGTTCGACCAAAGATAGCGATACATCGAGCAATGCACCGGCTCTCCATATTCATCCAGCCCCGTGCGCCATGTATAGTTCCAGAGCCCGCCCCAGTTGGACTGTTTCTCGAAACAGACCACCTCGGGGATCTCCTCCCCCTTGGCGCGCGCGGACTGGAAGGCGCGCAACTGCGCAAGCCCTGACGGACCCGCTCCGATGACGGCTACTCTTGTGTTCATGTCGACCTCCGGCTGTTGTTCTTCTTGCAATGCCCCCGGCATTGCCCTTGGGCGAAGACTAGAAGGATATTTAATCCTGTGTCAAATCTTCTTCCTGAAGGTAAACAGATTGGCGGCCCTGCTGCCTCCGGCGCCGCGCACATTGGCCTTGGAAGGCGCAGCAGGCCGCAGAGATCTGACCGGCGCCCATCCGAAAAAGAAGCGCCCCGGATTGCTCCGGGGCCAGTCAGGGACCGGAGGGGACAGGGCCGTCCCCCCCCGGGAATGCGGGATACCGGGAGTGTCAGATATCCAGCGTCGTCTCGGTTTCCCAACGCGAGAAATGCGAACAGTAATCCGTCCATTCCTTGTGCTTGAGCTTGAGGAAGGCGGAGGAGAATTCTTCGCCCATCATCGCCTTCAGGGTCTTGTCCTTGTCATAGTCGCGCAGCGCATCCAGAAGGTTCAGCGGCAGTTTCGGCGCACCCTTCACCTTGTAGCCCTCGGCATACATGTCGATGTCATGCCGCTTGCCCGGATCGGCCTTGCTGCGCACCCCGTCCAGACCCGCCGCAATGATGACCGCCTGCAACAGATAGGGATTGGCCGCCCCGTCGGGCAGGCGCAGTTCAAACCGTCCCGGCCCCGGCACGCGCACCATATGGGTGCGGTTGTTGCCGGTCCATGTCACGGTATTGGGTGCCCATGTCGCCCCGCTGGTGGTGCGCGGCGCGTTGATGCGTTTATAGCTGTTCACCGTCGGATTGGTGATCGCGGCCAGCGCGCTGGCATGTTTCATGATGCCGCCAAGGAAGGTGCGGCCCTGATCCGACAACCCCAGTTCCTTCGACTTGTCGGCAAAGACGTTCTGCTTGCCGTCAAGGCTCCAGACCGAGATATGGGCATGGCAGCCCGAACCGGTCAGCCCCTTGAAGGGTTTCGGCATGAAGGTCGCGCGGAAGCCGTGCTTTTCGGCGACCGACTTGACCATGAACTTGAAAAAGCTGTGCTTGTCGGCGGTGGCCAGCGCGTCGTCATATTTCCAGTTCATCTCGAACTGGCCGGTCGCGTCCTCATGGTCGTTCTGATAGGCTTCCCAGCCAAGTTCCAGCATGTAATCGCAGATTTCCGAGATCACATCATAGCGGCGCATGATGGCCTGCTGGTCGTAACAGGGCTTCTCGGCGGTATCGTAGATATCCGAGACGCCGGTGCCTTCGGCATTCAGCAGAAAGAATTCCGGCTCGACTCCGGTCTTGACGCGCAGACCTTCCTTGGCGGCCTCGCCGACCAGACGTTCCAGCACATTGCGCGGCGCCTGTTCGACGCGCTTTTCCTCCATCGTGGCGCGGGCCGCGACCCAGGCCACCTCTTTTTTCCAGGGCAACTGAATCACGCTGTCGGGGTCGGGAACGGCCATCAGGTCGGGATGGGCGGGGGTCAGGTCAAGCCATGTCGCAAAGCCCGCAAATCCGGCGCCTTCCACCGACATGTCGGCAATCGCCTGTGTGGGCACCAGCTTGGCGCGCTGTGAACCGAAAAGATCGGTATAGGAAATCATGAAATACCTGACGCCCTTTTCCTTCGCCCATTTGGCAAGGTCTTTCGTCATCGTGTAACTCCCTGTCGTCTCTTATGGTTTTTCCGTTGCGCCCGGTTCGCCCGGGCCTGCCATCCGCCCCGGCCCCGGGGTGGGTTTTCCGTCAGAACCCTCCGTTCCGTCCCGGGATCCAGCTTGTGCCGGCCAGCGGCACACCCGCCATGGCCGCCGCCTCGATGGACAGCGAACACAGATCCTCGGGTTCCAGATTGTGCAGATGGTTCTTGCCGCAGGCCCGCGCGATGGTCTGCGCTTCCAGCGTCATGACCTTCAGAAAATTGCTCAGCCGCCGCCCGCCCAGAACCGGGTCGAACCGCGCCGACAATTCGGGATCCTGCGTCGTGATCCCGGCGGGGTCGCGCCCCTCATGCCAGTCGTCATAGGCACCCGCCGTGGTTCCCAGTTTCTGATATTCCTCTTCCCATTGCGGGTCATTATCCCCCAGCGCGATCAGCGCCGCCGTGCCGATGGCCACCGCATCGGCCCCCAGTGCCATGGCCTTGGCCACATCGGCGCCCGAACGGATGCCGCCCGAGACGATCAGTTGCACCTTGCGATGCATGCCCAGATCCTGCAGCGCCTTCACCGCCTGCGGGATACAGGCCAGGATCGGCATGCCGACATGTTCAATGAACACATCCTGCGTGGCCGCCGTCCCGCCCTGCATGCCGTCCAGCACCACCACATCCGCGCCCGCCTTCACCGCCAGCGCGGTGTCGTAATAGGGCCGCGCGCCGCCGACTTTCACATAGATCGGTTTTTCCCAATCGGTGATCTCGCGCAATTCAAGGATCTTGATTTCCAGATCATCCGGCCCGGTCCAGTCGGGGTGACGGCAGGCGGAGCGCTGGTCGATGCCTTTCGGCAGGTTGCGCATATTGGCAACCCGGTCGGAAATCTTCTGCCCCAGCAGCATGCCACCGCCACCCGGCTTGGCCCCCTGCCCCACCACGATCTCGATCGCATCGCAGCGGCGCAGATCGTCGGGGTTCATCCCGTAGCGGCTGGGAAGATATTGATAAACCAGCGTTCTGGAATGGCCGCGCTCTTCCTCGGTCATGCCGCCATCGCCGGTGGTGGTCGATGTGCCCGCCGCCGTGGCACCGCGCCCCAGCGCCTCTTTCGCGGGGCCCGACAGCGCGCCGAAGGACATGCCCGCAATCGTCACCGGAATGTCCAGATGAATCGGTTTTTTGGCAAAACGCGTGCCCAGCCAGACATCGGTGGCGCATTTCTCGCGATAGCCTTCCAGCGGATAGCGGCTGATCGAGGCGCCGAGGAACAGAAGGTCGTCGAAATGCGGCAGATGGCGCTTGGTGCCGCCGCCACGAATGTCATAGATGCCGGTCGCTGCGGCGCGACGGATTTCCGCGTTCACCGCAGGGGTGAAGGTGGCCGAGAAACGAGGCGGGGTTTTCGGAAATTCGGTCATTCGCTGCCTCAGTAATCCGACGCATTGTCGATGTTGAAATTGTAAAGCTTCCGGGCCGAGCCATAGCGCTTGAACTCTTCGGGCTTTGCCAGCCCGTCGGCCTCACCGCGCTTCAGAAGATCGGCCAGCAGCGCGATATGTTCGGGCCGCATTTCCTTTTCGACGCAATCGGCCCCCAGAGACGTGACCGATCCGCGCACGAACAGCCGCGCCTCGTAAAGGCTGTCGCCCAAGGCGTCCCCGGCATCGCCCAGCACCACCAGATTGCCCGATTGCGCCATGAAGGCCGACATATGGCCGATGCTGCCATGAACCACGATGTCGATCCCCTTCATCGACACACCGCAGCGCGAACTGGCATTGCCCTTGATGACCAGAAGGCCGCCGCGCCCGGTGGCGCCTGCATATTGGCTGGCATTCCCGTCGATGATGACCGTGCCCGACATCATGTTTTCAGCAACGCCCGGCCCCGCCGATCCCTTGATGCGGATCGTTGCCTGCTTGTTCATCCCGGCGCAATAATAGCCGGTTGACCCGCGCACGATGATTTCGACCGGGGCATCCACCCCGGCGGCAATCGCATGGGCGCCCTTGGGGTTGATGACCTCCCAATCGGTCATATTGGTCTGACCCTTCAGCGCATGCAGCGCGGAATTGAGCGCCCGCAGGCCCTCTTCGCCCAGATCGAAACTCTGCATCCTCTTAACGCTCCCAGAAATAGACAGTGGCGGGTTCCGGTTCCCAGACGCGGGCGGTCTCGATCCCCGGCAGATTGACCAGCGCGCGATATTCGCTGCCGAAGGCAACATATTCATCGGTCTCGGCCATGACGGCAGGCTTGCAGGCGATGGGATCACGCACCACGCCAAAGCCGTTTTTCGTGCCGACAACGAAGGTATAGAAACCGTCCAGATCGTCCAGACCGGATTCCAGTGCCTTGCCAAGGCTTTGCCCCTCATCCAGCTTCTGGCTGACATAGGCGGCGGCAACCTCGGTATCGTTCTGCGTCTCGAAACTCTTGCCCTTGCGGATCAGTTCGCGGCGCAAACCGTTATGGTTGGAGAGCGAGCCGTTATGAACAAGGCACTGGTCCGACCCGGTGGAAAACGGATGCGCCCCCATCGTCGTCACCGCCGATTCCGTGGCCATCCGTGTATGGCCGATGCCATGGGTGCCCTGCATCTTTGCGACGCCGAAACGGGTCGCCACATCCTTGGGCAGGCCCACTTCCTTGAAGATCTCGATCGTGTCGCCGACGCTCATCACCTTTACATCGGGGCGCAGGGTGCCAAGGGTGGCGCGCAGCGCCGGGACGGCAGCCGATGCAACCCCGATCACGGCATGGGTGCTTTTCACCTCAACCGTGACGGGCTGACCCGTCGCCGCTGAAAGGTCGTCCTGCAAGCCGCTGAAATCCTTGTCGGGATCGGCAGACTGAATGGTGACCTTGGCCCTGCCTTCGGTGCCCCCGCCATAGATCGCGATTCCGGCGCTGTCAGGCCCTCTGTCGGTCATCGTGACCAGCATATCGGCCAGCATCTCGCCCAGTTTCGGTTCCAGCTTCGGGTCCTTGAGGAACAACCCAACGATGCCGCACATGGATTCGTCTCCTTCGACTGACTGGAATCACGCTAGCATCGTGATTTTTTATATTCAACTGGGAAGAAACTTTTTTCACTTTACAGGAAAACCACTCTCGGACTGCCCGGGCTGCGGCTTTTTCTTGACAGATTGTCGCAGGCGAAGTTTCACTACAGCAAAAAAGTTTGCCAAGGAGGGAAATTTCGTGCCGCTTGCGGTCGATATCCCGCCCATGCCGGTGCCGCGCCGTTGCGCATTCCAACCCCGACCGGGGCAGAGCCGGAACCGGACCGGAACACCGGCCGTCACGGCATCACCAACAGAGAGGGAATGAGGGTGGACACACAACTTGACGCCATCACGACAATCTTCACGGAATTCTATTACTGGGTCACGATCCCGCTGATGTTTCTCATCCATGTGGGATTCTGCATGTATGAGGTGGGCGCCAGCCGAAGACGCAACCACATGCACACGCTGATGAAGAATTCGATGATCATTCCGCTGGTCACGGTCACCTTCTTCTTCTTCGGCTGGTGGATCTACTGGGCGCTGCCGAACGGTCCCTTCATCACCGGCGGCATCGAATGGGAGGCGGCAGCTGCAAATGCAGCCAATTCCGTCAATATGGGCACCAATCTGGACGACCGGATCACAGGTGTGTTCTGGGCGGCCTTCCTGCTGTTTTCATGGACTGCTGCATCAATCGTCTCGGGCGCGGTGATCGAGCGGATCAATTCGGGGGCCTTCTGGGTTCTGGCCGTCGTCATCGGCTCGGGCGCATGGATCATCGACGCGGCATGGGGCTGGCATCCGCAAGGCTGGATGGTCCGGATTCTGGGCTATCACGATGCCTATGCGTCGGGTGTGATCCACGCCATCGCAGGCGGCTTTGCCCTGGGCGTTCTTCTGGTGCTGGGGCCAAGGCTGGGCAAATTCGGCGCCGACGGGTCGATCCGCAACATCCTGCCGCATAACCCCTGGATGGTCGCGGTGGGGCTGTTCATCATCTATACCGGGTTCTGGGGGTTCTATGTTGCCTGCAACATCCCGCTGATCTCCCCCGAGGGCATCGGCGGCCAGATCACCGGCACGACATGGACCGCGACCACGATCTATCTGACCCCGACGTCACTCAGCGCAATCACCTTCAATTTCCTGATGTCACTGTCGGGCGGCATGATGGTGGCCTTCATGGTGTCGAAGGGCGATGCGTTCTGGACCTATTCGGGCGGGCTTGCCGGCATCATCTGCGCCTCGGCGGGCAATGACCTTTATCATCCGATTCAGGCCATGCTGGTCGGCTGCTGCGGGGCCTTTATCGCCTACAAGATGCATTTCTGGGTCGAGCGCACCTTCAAGATCGACGATGCGGTGGGTGCGGTTGCCGTGCATGGCTATGCCGGTTTCGCCGGTCTCATCATCGCGGGCTTCCTGCTTTGGGGCCATCCGTCCAGCCCTTATGAAGGCTTTGCAACGATCAACCCGGTTGGGCAATTGCTGGGCGCGATCATCATGTTCGGCGTCTTGGGTTTTCTGCCCGGCTATCTGGTCGCCAAAGCGCTTCATGCCTTCGGCCTGCTGCGCATCCCGCGCGAGATCGAGATCATGGGCCTCGATTTTCAGGACATGACCCTGCAACGCGAAGCCGAGGAAGAAGTCCGCCACGCCAAACATCAACTCGTCTGACCGACGCCACAGGCAGAAGGAACATCATCATGTCCACGACAGGGATCACAACATGGGCCGTCGATCTGGCCGAGGTGGGACCGATCTATCCGTTTCAGGGCACCGAGGGGCTGCTTTGGATCGTCGGTCTCTTGGTCTGGTTCGGCTGGCATGTCTGGTCGATCCGCTGGGAAAAGGAGTACCAGCGCGACAAGATCGCCCGCTACGGCGATCATGAGACGCTGCGCAGATCGCTGGATATCCACTGAAACCTTGCGCGCCCCCCGTCAGCGGGGGGCGTTGCCTTGCGGCCGGGAGAAGCCGCTGCACGTGAACGCAGAAATGGCCCGCACCGGCAAAGCGGTTTCCGCCCTGCCCTATCCTTGCGGATAGCAGATCACCGACAGATAGCGCGCAGGCAGTTTCGCCAGAACTTCGGGCCCATGCGGCGCATCGGCATCGAAGAACAGACTGTCGCCGGGTTTCAGCGGATAGACCCGGTCACCATGACGATAGTCGATTTCGCCTTCCAGCATGAACAGCAGTTCCAGACCCTCATGCTGAAAGGTCGGGAAAACATCGCTATGTGTGGACAGGGTGATGATATAGGGCTCCACCACCACGCCCGAGGAATTTGATCCGATATGCCCCAGCAGGTGATACTGGTGCCCCGAGCGCGTGCCGCGCCGTTCAATCTCGATATGCTCACCGGCCCTGACATGCTGGGCCTCGCGCAATTCCTCATAGCCGCGGAAAAACGCGGTGACCGGCACCGAAAACGCGTGGCTGAGAACCTGCAGCGTGGTCAGCGAGGGGGAGGTATTGCCATTCTCGATCTTCGACAGCATCCCGATGGACAGGCCCGTGACCCCGGCCAGATCGGCCACGGTCATGCCCTGCTGACGGCGGAAACTGCGCACCTCGCGGCCGATCGCGGCCTCAAGATTGCGTTCCGAGATTTCGCGGGTGCGGTGCGGGTCCTGCACGAAGGCAGGCTTGCCGCGCGGCAGGCTGGGGCTGGCAGGGCCGTCGGACATGCGGGTTTCCGGTTGTTGTGACCTTTCGATTTCACTACCGGGAAACAGGGGGTGCGGCAAGCGTCAGACTACCATACCGCCCGGGCCGCCGCCTCCAGCGCATGCAGCAGGCTTTGCGCCGAGGATCGCGGCCCATAGATCCGCGCGGCCCCTGCCCCCTGCCGGATCAGATAGATGCCCAGATGGTCCATCACCGTGCGCGTGGCAAATCCGTCCGGCGCGGCAGGGAAGTCGACATTGCAAAGCCGTTCCAGCAGCGACGCCAGACCGACGCCTTCACCAACGACCACCAGATCGAAGATGACCCAGGCATCGGTCTGTTCGGTGATCGACGCCGCATCGCCCAGCGCCGCGCGCAGCTGATCGGCAATCCATTCATGGCTGGCAAAGGGGGCCTCGGCAAACCACATGCCGGGTGCCACCCAGAAGGTGCCAAAGGGCGTGCCCGCCTGATACCGCGCGGGTCCCGGCAGCGGCAGGCCCGCAGGGGATGCCGCCCCCACCAGATCCGCGCCCCGCCCGCGCCGTTCCGCGACCGAGGCCAGCGCCAGATCGACGCGTTCGGTGATGCTCAGCGGTCCCACCGCCACCCGCGCCGGGCCATGGGCCCCCAGCGCCGTCATTGCCTGCAAGATCTCAGCCACGCAAACGCTCCCCTTCCGGATCGAAGAAATGGGGTGAGACGATCTCAACCTCGGTATCCTGTCCCGCCAGCAGATTGACCGCGCGCATCCGCTGCCCGATCCGGCCAGCGCCCGCCTTCAGATAGCCCAGCGCGATATCGCTGCCGATATGCGGCGAATAGACCTTGGAGGTCAGCCATCCGGCATCATTCGCCGCAACCGCCGCCGCACCGATATCCAGAAAATGACTGCCCGCCGTCAGACGCGCCGCCGGATCGACCGGCCGCACCCCGACAAGCCGGTAGCCTTCGGGATCGGTCAGCCCCTCGCGCGTGGACAGCACCCGGCCAATGGAGTCTTTCTTTTGTGAGACCATCTTGCCCAGCCCCATGTTCAGCGCGGTGGACTGGCCGTTCAGTTCGCCCCCGGCGACATGGCCTTTCTCGACGCGCATGACGCCCAGCGCCTCGGTGCCATAAACGACCGGGTCATATTCCGCCCCGCGCGCCAGCATCTCGCGCAGCAGCGCATCGCCATAGCGTGTGGGCACCGCGATCTCGAATGCCAGTTCGCCGGAAAAGCTGATGCGGAACAGCCGCGCGCGCAGGCCCCCGCAAACCGTGACATTGCCCGCCCCCATATAGGGAAAGGCCGCGTCGGAAATATCCTGATCGACGATCTTTTCCAGCAGGTTGCGCGCATTCGGCCCCGCGACCGAAAACTGCGCCCAGGCCTCGGTGGTCGAGATCAGCTGCACATCCATATCGGGCCAGAGGCATTGGCGGCAGAATTCCAGATGCCGGAACACGCCGACCGCATTGGCCGTGGTCGTGGTCATCACGTATTCATGTTCGGCCAGCCGCGCGGTGGTGCCGTCGTCATAGACAAGGCCATCCTCGCGCAGCATCAGCCCATAGCGGCATTTTCCGACCTTCAGCGTTGAGAAGGTATTGGCATAGACCCGGTCCAGAAAAGCCCCGGCATCGGTGCCCTGAATGTCGATCTTGCCCAATGTGGTGACATCGCAGATTCCGACCGAGCGGCGCGTGGCCAGCACTTCGCGGTCCACCGACTGGCGCCATTCTGTTTCCCCATCCTTGGGCACCCATTGGGTGCGCAGCCAGTTGCCGACCTCGACAAAAACCGCACACTGTTCGCGCGCCCAGTGGTGACTGGGGGTCATGCGAACGGGCTTGAACTCGGCCCCGCGCGACCGTCCCGCCAGCGTGCCCATCGCAACCGGCGTATAGGGCGGGCGGTAGATCGTGGTGCCGGTCTGCGGAATGCTGCGCCCGGTCAGTTCGGCCATGACCGCAAGCCCCAGCACATTGCCGGTCTTGCCCTGATCGGTCGCCATTCCCAGCGTGGTGTAGCGTTTCAGATGCTCGACCGAGATGAAATTCTCCTGCGCGGCCAGTTTCACATCCTTGACGGTCACATCGTTCTGCTGGTCGATCCAGGCGCGCCCCTTGCCCTGTGGCACATGCCAAAGCGGGGTGATGCGCGGCGTCGCATCCTCGGCTTCCGGCAGATCGGGGGCGGCCCCGGTCAGACCCAGCGCCGCGATGGCCGCATCGCGCCCTGTCCGCAGCGCGCCATGGGTCGACAACACCCCTGCCGCCGCGCCCGCAACCGTCAGGCCGGGCGGGCCGTCGGCACCGGGCACGAAGGCCACAATCGTGTCATCCCAGACCGGGCGGGCACGATGATGGGAATACAGATTCACATTCGGGTTCCAGCCGCCCGAAACCGCCAGTGCATCCACCGTGATGTCACGCCGCTGGCCTTTGCTGTCCTGAACCGTGACCGATTTCAGCCCCAGCCTGCCCCGGCTGTCCACGATCATATCGCCCTTGCGGCTGTCGATCACCTCGACCAGATCAACGCCTTTCGCGCGCAGGTCGGCCGCCGTTCGCAACCCGTCATCGTTATTGGTAAAGACAGCTACCCGCTGCCCCGCCGTCACTGCCCAGCGATTGGCATAGGCGCGCATTGCGCCCGCCAGCATGATGCCGGGCCGGTCGTTATTTTCAAAGGCGATGGGGCGCTCCGTTGCCCCGCCTGCAAGGACCGACCGCCGCGCATAGATCCGCCACAGGATCTGCCGGGGCTTGCCCGCTGCCGGTTCGGCCAGATGGTCGCCCAGCCGTTCAACCGCACCATGGATGCCATGATCGAAGGCCCCGATGACGGTCGTGCGCGGCATCAGCCGCACATTCGGCATCGTGGCGAGTTCCGTCACCACCCCGGCCGCCCAATCCGCCCCCGCCACCTGCCCGATGGTGAAGGTTTCGGCATTCAGCCGCCCGCCCATGCGGAAATCCTCATCGGCAAGGATCACCCTTGCCCCCGCACGCCCCGCCGTCAGTGCCGCCATCAGCCCTGCAGGCCCGGCCCCGATCACCAGCAGATCGCAATGCAGAAAGCCCTTGTCGTAAAGGTCGGGATCTTCCTCGCGGCTGACCGAGCCCAGCCCCGCCGCACGGCGGATGATCGGCTCATACAGCTTTTCCCAGAAACTGCGCGGCCACATGAAGGTCTTGTAATAGAACCCCGCCGCGAAAAAGCTGCTCAGACGGTCATTCACCGCCATCGCGTCAAAGCGCAGGCTGGGCCAGCGGTTCTGGCTTGTCGCCTCAAGCCCGTCGAAAAGTTCGGCCACCGTGGCACGGGTATTGGGTTCACGCCGCGCACCACTACGCAGTTCGACCAGCGCGTTCGGTTCTTCCGATCCGGCCGTCAAGGGCCCGCGCGGGCGGTGATACTTGAAACTGCGCCCCATCAGGCGCACGCCATTGGCCAGCAGCGCCGAGGCCAGCGTATCGCCGGGATGGCCGGTGAATCCCTGCCCGTCAAAGGTGAAGCGCAGGGTCTGGCCCCGGTCGATCTGGCCGCCGGAAATCCGGTTCGATTGGGTCATGTGCTGCGCCCCATTGCCCGGGCCACATCGCGGGCCAGTTCCACCTTTGTGATCTCATGCGTGACGGTGTTGCGCGTCACCACCAGCCAACTGCGGTCGCCCTGTTCGTGATACCAAAGCTCCCGATGGTCACCTGCGGGATTGTCACGCAGATAGGCATAGGTGTGGAAGGCCTCGATCCCGTCGGTCATCCCGTCGGGGCGGTCGATCAGGGCGGCATCGCCCAGATAGACGAATTCCTGCGCATCGCGCGGACCGAGGATCGGGTGATTGATGATCATGCGGCTGCCCTCCGGGCAAGTTGAATGCGCGTATCCATTCCGGACCTCAATGCAGGTTGGGCTGCGCGCCCTGCCCTTTTTCGTCGATCATCCGGCCCTTCAGGAACCGGTCGAAGCGGAAGGCGCGGGCTGTCGGATGCGGCTCATCCCGCGCCAGAAGATGTGCGAAACTCCAGCCCGAGGCGGGTGTGGCCTTGAACCCGCCATAGCACCAGCCGCCGTTGAAATAGAGGCCGTCAACCGGCGTGCGGTCGATGATCGGGCTGCCATCCATCGACATGTCCATGATGCCGCCCCATGTCCGCAAGAGCCGCACCCGCCCGATGGCCGGCATCAGCGCCATGCCGCCCTCGGCCACATCCTCGATCACCGGCAGATTGCCGCGCTGCGCATAGGAGTTGTAGCCGTCGATATCGCCGCCGAAGACGAGGCCGCCCTTGTCGGATTGCGACACATAGAAATGCCCGGCCCCGAAGGTCATCACCCCGTCGATCAGGGGTTTCAGCCCTTCGGAGACGAAGGCCTGCAGGACATGGCTTTCGATGGGCAGGCGCATTCCGGCATGGGCCAACACCCGGCCGGACGATCCCGCCACCGCAACGCCCACCTTTTTCGCCCCGATGAAACCGCGTGTCGTCTCGACCCCCCGGATGCGGCCGTTCTCGATCCGCATTCCGGTGACTTCGCAATTCTGGATCAGATCGACCCCGCGGCTGTCGGCCCCGCGCGCATAACCCCAGGCCACCGCGTCATGGCGCACCGTGCCGCCCCGGCGCTGCATCAGTGCGCCCTTGATCGGAAAGCGGGCATTGTCGAAATTGAGCCAGGGATACAGCGCGCGGACCTGTTCACGGTCCAGCATTTCCGCTCCGGCGCCGTGCAGGATCATGCCATTGCCCCGCCGGGTGAAGGCATCGCGCTGCGCGTCCGTATGGATCAGGTTGATGATGCCGCGCTGACTGACCATCGCGTTGTAATTGAAATCCTGCTCCAGCCCTTCCCAGAGCTTCAGGCTGAATTCATAGAAGGGTTCATTGCCGTCCAGAAGATAGTTGGAGCGGATGATCGTGGTGTTGCGCCCGACATTGCCGCCGCCCAGCCAGCCCTTTTCCAGCACGGCGATCCGGGCCTGCCCGAATTCCTTTGCCAGATAATAGGCTGTGGCCAGCCCATGCCCGCCGCCACCGATGATGATGTAATCGTAATCAGGCTGCGGCGCAGGGTCGCGCCACATCGGTTTCCACCCCCGATGACCGGTCAGGGCCTCGGCAATCACGCGAAATCCGGAATAGCGCATCTCGGGTTCTCCTGCTTCTGGCCCGTTCTAGGCGGGATGCGCGGCGGGAATGCGTGCTTTTCCGCCATCGGCATGGCGGTTTCCGCCATGCCCTGTTTTGTCGGCTTGCCGCACCGCAGCACCCGTCCCGGCCTCAGGCTCCCTGACGCGCCTGCCGGACCAGCCAGCGTTGCAATTCGCCCTCGGCGGTTTCCAGCGCCTCGGGGTTGATGACACGCAGGGCCAGCGCGCGCGCCACGGCACGGCTGCGCTTGTTCATCTGCATGTCCCCGTCCGCCGCGCGTTCCACCTCCAGCTTGTCGTAAAGCGACAAAAGCCGGTTCTGCACCGTGCGCATCGACATGCCCTGCCGCTGCGCCACCATCCGGTCGGACAGACCCAGCGACACATCGACCAGTACGGCATATTCGGCCTCGGTCAGCACCTCGACGGGGCGGATCTGGCGCTGCTGGAACTGGTGCACCTCCCGGTCCACGACGATCTGCCCTTCGACAAGAACCGAGCGCAGCGCCAGATGCAGGCGATCGTTCGAGGCGGTTTTCAGCACATATCCATAAGCGCTTTCCTTGGGCACGATGCGGGAAATGCCGCGCAAATAGGCCTCGTCGGAATAGTTCGACCAGAACAGGATCCGCGTTGCGGGCCGTTCGCGCCAGATCGTGCGCGCGGCCTCGATGCCGTTGCGCCCGCGCATCTGCAGATCCATCACGATGGCCCCGATCGCACCGCGCCGGGCCTCGGTCTCTCCCTGATGGCCGTCGCGGGCCAGCACGATTTCCTCGGCCTCGGGCAGCGCCTTCTGCACGGTCTCGCGCAGATAGGCGGCGTGGAACTGGTCATCCTCGACCAGAAGAACCTTCATGGCACCCCTCCCTTCAGGGCAGCGGCCGGCAGATGGACGCTGATCTGCGTGCCGCGTTCATCGCTGTCGAGGTCGAAATCGGCGGCGATCAGGCGGGCGCGGGTCTGCATATGCGCAAGTCCGCCGCGCGCCACAAGCACCCGTCCGCCCGGAAGGCCGCAGCCATCATCGGTCAGGTCCAGCCGCAGCCCCCCCGCCGCGTCCGTCCCGATCCGCACCGTCACTGATTTTGCCCCGGAATGGCGCACGGCATTGTTGATTGCCTCCTGTGCGATACGGAACATCGCGATGCGCGCCGTGGGTGCCAGACCATCGGCCAACCCGCCCGAGCGGTCCTCAAGCTGAATCGCGATGGGGTCATCGCCGACGGCGCGTTCCAGATGGATCCGCACCGCATGGGCAAAACCGAACAGTTCAAGGATCGTGGGGGCGGCCATGTCGATGGTGCGGCGCAATTCCTCGACACAATCCTGCAACCGCGCAGCCAGAACCGCGCGATCCGCCGCAGCGCCCCCCTGCCGCAGATCACGCAACAGCCGCGTCAGATCGGCCAGCGTCTGGTCATGCAGGTCCATGCCGATCCGCTGGCGTTCATGTTCCAGAAGTTGCGTCAGTTCCAGCGCGCCGACGCGCAGCGCCTCTTCGCGCCGTCTTGCCTGCGCCTCGGTCAGCGCCGATTGCCGCGCCTGTTCGGTCGCGCGGATCGCATGGAAATGCGGCGACAGGATATCGGCGACATAGCGGGCCTGTTCCACCTCGCGCATGCCATAGCGCCCCGCCTGCCGGGATGAGATCGACAAGGCCCCGATCAGATCGCCCTTGACCGACAGGGGCACATGCACCCTTGCCCGCAGCCCGTGTTCAAGGATCGGCTGGTTGAAGGCGCCGGGAAAGGCAAAGCGCGGATCGCAGGTGGCGTCTGGCGTCAGGATGAAATCCACCTCGGCGGCCAGCAGCGCGCGGATCGGCGAGAATTCCAGACGGGTCGAGGTGCGCCGCGCCCAGTCGGTCACCAGCCCGGATTCGTAGGCCGCCGTGATCGTGCGGCCATCGGCCTGTAACATGCAGACATCAATATGGTCATAGGGCAGGAATTGTGCGATCTCATCCGCGACCGCCGCAATGGCCGAGGCGAAATCCAGATGCCCGGCCAGATGGCGGGTAATATTGAAGAAATGCCGCAACAGCGGCACGGGGACCGCCTTTTCCACCATCTGCTGCATGATCTGGCGCCTCCTCCCGGCCCGGGTTTAGCCTAGCACAAGCCCGGGCAATGGCGAGGCATCACCGGGCAGCAGACTTGCGGGTTTCCGCATCCGGCCTGCGGAAACCCGCAAATGCCCTGCCTTGCCAGCCCTACCCGCCATGCCCCGCCCCGGTCTAGGATAGCCCCACAGCGGGGAGACTGGGAGGCACGTTCTCCACCGGCTGCAGGCCCGGCATACGGGCGCAAAACGGGAGGATGACATGATGAACTGCAAAACCTTCGCCCTTGCGGCGACGGCGGTCACGCTGGCCTGTTCCGCCGCGGCGGATACATCGGACAAGCGGATCGCGCTTTCGAACAATTACGCGGGCAATTCCTGGCGTCAGGCGATGCTGACAAGCTGGGAAACCGTGACCGGCCCGGCGGTGTCCGAGGGGATCGTCGCCGCAGCCGATGCCTTCACCACGGCCGAGAATCAGGCGACCGAACAGGCCGCGCAGATCCAGAACATGATCCTTGAAGGCTATGACGCCATCGTGCTGAACGCGGCCTCGCCCACGGCGCTGAATGGTGCTGTGAAAGAGGCCTGCGATGCGGGGATCGTGGTTGTGTCCTTTGACGGGATCGTGACCGAACCCTGCGCCTACCGCATTGCGGTGGATTTCAAGGAAATGGGCCGCAAGCAGGTGGAATATCTGGCCGGGCGCATGCCCGATGGCGGCAATCTGCTGGAAATCCGCGGCCTTGCCGGGGTATTCGTCGATGACGAGATCCATGCAGGCATCACCGCCGGGGTGGCAGAGTTCCCGCAATTCACCATCGCGGGTTCGGTCAATGGCGACTGGGCGCAGGATGTCGCCCAGCGTGCGGTTGCAGGCGTGCTGCCCTCACTGCCCGAGATCGTGGGCGTGGTGACACAGGGCGGTGACGGCTATGGCGCGGCGCAGGCCATCGCGGCAGCGGGCCGTCCGACCCCGGTGATCGTGATGGGCAACCGTCAGGACGAATTGAAATGGTGGGGAGAGCAGCGCGACGCCAATGGCTATGAAACCATGTCGCTGTCGATTGCACCCGGCGTCTCGACGCTGGCCTTCTGGGTGGCGCAACAGGTGCTGGACGGCGCCAGCGTACCGCAGGACCTGACGGTGCCCTTCCTTGAGATCACGCAGGACGGTCTGGATGAGGGCCTTGCCTCGACCCCCGAGGGCGGCGTGGCGAATGTGGAATATTCGCTTGAAGACGCCAAGGCCGTGATCGCAGGCGCGAACTGATCGCGACCGGCAAGACCAGGGCACAGGCAAAGGCGCAACCATGACCCGGACCGAACCCGGCCAACCGCTTGTCACCCTTGACGGGGCGCGAAAATCCTTCGGGGCGATCCGGGCGCTGGATGCCGTGACCCTGACCATCGACAGGGGCGAATGTCTCGCCCTTGTCGGCCATAACGGCGCGGGAAAATCGACGCTGGTTAACCTGATCAACGGCGCGCTGGCGCCCAGTGGCGGCACGGTCAGCTATGGCCTGCCCGACGGGCAGGTGGTGACGGGCGGCGGGGGGATGCGCGCGGCAGGCATCCGCGCCGTGCATCAGGAACTGTCGCTGTGCCCGAACCTGACCGTTCTGGAAAACCTGCGTATCCCGCAGCGTGACCTGACGGGGCGCGGCTGGCGGGCGCTGGCAGCGGCGCGGATCGGGCAGGCGCTGGACCGGATCTTTCCCGGCCATGGCATCCATCCCCGCGCCGTGGTGGGCGATCTGACCCTTGCCGAGCGCCAGATGGTCGAAATCGCCATCGGCTTTGCCGAAGGCGCCATCGCCCCCCGCCTTGTCATTCTGGATGAGCCGACCTCATCGCTGGACGCCTCCATCGCGCGGCAATTGCTGACCCATATCCGCGCCTTCTGTGCGGCGGGCGGTGCTGTGATCTTCATTTCGCATATGATGGGTGAGGTGTTCGATGTCGCCTCGCGCATTGTCGTCATGAAGGACGGCCGCATCACCGGCGACCGGCCCACCGTCGAATTCACCCGCGAAACGCTGGTCGCGGCCATGGGCCATGTTGCCCCCGGTGCGGCCTCAGCCCGCGCAGCCCCACAGGACAGCGCGACAATTCTGACCACACCCGAGGGGCTGACCGCCCGCAAGGGTGAGATTGTGGGCCTTGCCGGTCTGGCGGGCCATGGGCAGGCGGCGGCCCTCGCGCGGTTCTATCTTGGCCGGACCTCGGACTGGCGGCAGTCGGATCCGCCTGCGGCGGTCTTTGTGGCAGGCGACCGCGCGCGCGACGGGCTGATGCCGCTCTGGTCGATCCGGCTGAACACCTCGCTGGCGCGGCTGCCGGGACTGGTGCGGCGCGGTCTGGTGGATCGCCGGGCCGAGGCCGAACTCGCCGAGACATGGAAGGCCCGCATCGGCATCCGCAGCGATGACCTGACCAATCCGATCCTGTCGCTGTCGGGCGGCAATCAGCAAAAGGTGCTGTTCGCCCGGGCGCTGGCAACCGCTGCCCCGGTCGTGGTGATGGATGACCCGATGCGCGGCGTCGATGTCGGCACCAAGACGCAGGTTTATGCCATGATCCGCACCGAGGCCGAGGCGGGCCGCACCTTCCTGTGGTATTCGACCGAGACAGACGAGATCCTGCTCTGTGACCGGGTCTTCGTGTTCCGCAACGGCACCATCGTTGCCGAACTGACCGGCGACGGCATCACCGAGGCCGCCATCCTTGCCCATTCCTTTGACCAAAGGGAAACTGCCTGATGCGGCCCGATCTGCGTATCCTGCTGCCTGTCCTGTCGCTGGCCGTGCTTCTGGCGCTGGTCTTCTGGCTGCAACCCCGCGCGATGAGCTATCGCGGCCTGAACCTGCTGTTCAACCTTGCGGTGCCCATAGCACTCGCCACGGTCGCGCAGATGATCATCATCATGGTCAATGATATTGACCTCTCGATGGGCACATTCGTCAGTTTCGTGGCCTGTGTCACCGCGACCTTCGTGCATGACACCCCGGTGATCGGTTATCTGATGCTGGCCGGGGCGGTGCTGGCCTATGCGGCCATCGGCGCGCTGATACAGGCGCGCGACCTGCCTGCCATTGTCGTCACGCTGGGCATGAGTTTCGTCTGGGCGGGGCTTGCGGTGCTGGTGCTTCCGACGCCGGGCGGGGCCGCGCCCGAATGGCTGCGCACCCTCATGACCGCCCGCCCGCCTTTCGTGCCGATGGCGGTGATCGCGGCGGCGCTGATCGCGCTGGTCGGGCATCTGATCGTGATGCGTTCATCCTTCGGCGTGCTGCTGCGCGGACTGGGTGGCAATGAGAAATCCGTGGCCAAGGCGGGCTGGTCGCCGGTCCTGCTGCGCGCCTCGGCCTACGGTCTTGCCGGGCTGTTCGCGGTGCTGGCGGGCATGACGCTGGTCGGCCTGACCACCGCCGCCGACGCCAATATCGCACTGCGCTATACGCTTTTGTCCATCGCGGGCGTCATCCTTGGCGGAGGGGAGTTCACGGGGGGCCGTGTCTCCCCCGTGGGCGCCGTGATCGGGGCGCTGACCCTGACGCTGGCGGCAAGTTTCCTGAGCTTCCTGAAGCTTTCATCGGACTGGCAGATCGGCGCGCAGGGGGCGATCCTGATCCTTGTTCTGGCCGCACGCCTTCTGTTCGCGCGGAGGGCCCGGGCATGAAAACGCTTCTTGCCCGCCCCTGGATCTGGGCATGGGTCGCGGCGGCGCTGGCCTTCGCGCTGACCGCCGCGATCAGCCAGAATCAGGGCGCCTGGGGACTTGCGGTGGCCGCCCTGACCTTTTCGGCCTTTTCGGTCATCGTCGGGCTGGGGCAGATGTTCGTCATCACGCTGGGCCCCGGCAATGTGGATCTGTCGATCCCCGCCACGATGACGCTTGCGGGGACGGTCTCGCTCAAGGTCATGGACGGGGGGGCGGGGGCCGAGGTGACGGGTCTTGCCATCGCGCTGGCCATCGGGGCCGGAGTGGGGTTGACCAATTACCTGCTGATCCTGCTGATCCGTATTCCGCCGATCATTGCCACGCTGGCGGCATCATTCCTGTATCAGTCGCTGGCGATCTGGTCGAACCGGGGCCTGCGCGTCAAACCCCCCGAAAGCCTTGCCGAATTTGCCGTGGGCCGCAGCCTTGGTCTGCCTAATCTGGCCCTTCTGGCGCTGGTGCTGTCGGTTCTGGCATGGGTCGCGCTGAACCGCGCGGCCTATGGGCGGCAGATATCGGCCATCGGGCAGAACCCGCGCGCGGCGCGCCTGTCGGGCCTGCCGGTCGAGGCGGTGCGGCTGGCAACCTATATGCTGTGCGCGGTGCTGGCGGGGCTGTGCGGTTTCCTTCTGTCCTGCTTTTCGGGCGGGGCCGCGCTGAACATGGGTCAGGAATATCTGCTGGCCTCCATCGCGGTTGTTGTGATCGGCGGTTCTTCCATCGGCGGGGGACGGTCGAACGTGCCGGGCATCTGGGCGGGGGCGCTGTTCCTGTTCCTGATCGTCTCGATGCTCAATTCCTACGGGCTTGGGGCCGGGGTGCGACTGCTGATGACCGGACTTATCATCATTGCCATCGTTGCCGTCGGCAGCCGTGGCCCCAGAGGAACCTGACCATGAACCCCTGTTACCGGATCGACGACCCCCGTTTCCGCGCCCTGATCCAGCCAAATGCGCATCTGGAACGTCTGGCGACCGGACTTCGCTGGGCGGAGGGGCCGGTCTGGTTTCCGCTGACGCAGGTGCTGCTGTTCTCGGATATCCCGAATGAACGCATCATGTGCCTGACGATGGAGGGGGAACTGTCGGTCCATCGCCCTGCCTCGGGCTTTGCCAATGGTCATACGCGCGATGCCGAGGGGCGGCTGGTCTCCTGCCTGCATGGGCGCCGCGCGGTGGAGCGTACGGGGCATGACGGTAGGGTCACGGTGATTGCCGATGCCTATGACGGGCGGCGACTGAATTCGCCCAATGATCTGGTGGTGAAATCCGACGGATCAATCTGGTTCACCGATCCGACCTATGGAATCCTTGGCGATTATGAGGGTTATCGCGCCGATCCCGAACAGCCCTGCCATGGCGTTTACCGCGTCGGCACGGATGGGCGCATCAGCCTTGTCTGCGACAGTTTCGTGCAGCCCAACGGGCTGGCCTTTTCCCCCGATGAAAGCACGCTTTACATCGCCGAAAGCGGATCGAGCCATGATGCCGCCGTGCCTTCGGTGATCCGCGCCTTTCCGGTGACGGGCGAAACGCTGGGGGCGGGGCGCGATCTTTGCACCATTGATGCGGGCCTGCCCGACGGATTCCGCGTCGACCGAAACGGCTATATCTGGTCGTCGGCGGCCGATGGCATCCATGTCTTTGCGCCCGATGGCAAGCGTCTGGGCAAGATCTTCGTGCCCGAGGTGGTGTCAAACCTGACCTTTGGCGGCCCGCGCCTGAACCGGCTGTTCATCACCGCGACCACATCGGTCTATGCGATCTATGTCGAAAGCGGGCCAGTGGTCTGACGGGGCCGGATGATCGCCCCCCGCAGGGGCCGCCGGATCACGCGCTGATGATGTGAAAAGGGGGGCCGTGGCCCCCCTTTCCTGTCCGGCATGATGCCGATTTTCGGTTGCTCTGCCTTACTTGAAGCGGCGGATTTCACCGGATTCCAGACGTGCGAGATAGCTTTCGAGTTCGCGCTTCACCACAGGCATCAGGACGTAAAGACCGATGATGTTGAAGATCGCCATCGCAAAGATCGCCGCATCCGAGAAGTCGATGACCGGGCCAAGGCTGGCCGCAGCCCCGATAATGACGAAGACGCAGAAGATGCATTTGAACACCAGTTCCGTCGTCTGCCCTTCGCCAAAGAGATAGGTCCAGGCCTTCAGCCCGTAATAGGCCCAGGAGATCATCGTCGAGAAGGCGAACAGCACGACCGCAACCGCCAGCAGATAGGGGAACCAGGGCATTGCCGCACCGAAGGCTGCCGAGGTCAGGCCGACGCCCGTGGCGCCCGTCGCCGTGGCCACCTGTCCGCCTTCGGTCAGGATGTACAGCCCGGTTTCCGGATCGGTCAGCAACTGGCCGGTGATGATGATCACCAGCGCGGTCATGGTGCAGATCACGACCGTGTCGATGAAGGGCTCCAGGAGCGAAACGAAGCCCTCGGTGATCGGTTCCTTGGTACGCACCGCCGAGTGGGCGATGGCCGCAGAGCCGACGCCCGCCTCGTTCGAGAAGGCCGCGCGGCGGAAGCCCTGGATCAGCGCGCCGATCATGCCGCCGACAATGCCGTTGCCGGTAAAGGCACCGTTGATGATCTGGCCGAAGGCCCAGCCGATGCTGTCCGCATTCATGATAAGAATGAGCAGTGCGACACCGACATAGAGGATCCCCATGATCGGCACGACCTTTTCGGTCACCCGGGCGATGGATTTCAGGCCGCCCACGATGACCGCAAAGACGATGGCCGCAAAGACGACCCCGGTGATCCAGCCGGGAAATTCGCCGACAATGCCTGCGATCTGCTGATGCGCCTGATTGGCCTGGAACATGTTGCCGCCGCCCAGCGACCCCAGAACGCAGAAGATCGCGAACATCACCGCAATGAATTTGCCGCCCGGCACACCGCGCTCGGCAAAGCCCTTTGTGATGTAATACATCGGGCCGCCCGAAACCGTGCCATCGGGATATTCATTGCGGTATTTCACGCCCAGCGTACATTCGGTGAATTTCGAGGCCATCCCCAGAAGACCGGCAAGGATCATCCAGAAGGTTGCGCCCGCACCACCGATGGACACCGCGACCGCAACGCCCGCAATATTGCCCAGACCGACCGTGCCCGACAGCGCCGTGGCCAGCGCCTGGAAATGGCTGACCTCGCCCGCGTCATTTGGGTCGGAATACTTGCCCGCGACCAGATGCAGCGAATGGCGCCAGACCCGGAACTGGATGAAGCCGAAATACAGCGTGAAGACCGAGGCCGCGATCACCAGCCAGGCCACGATCCAGGCAAAATTCGTCCCCGGGATGGGGGCGAAGATGAAGTTGACGAACCAGCCGGTCGCCCCGGCAAAGGCCTCGTTTACCGCGGCATCAATGCCGCCCTCCTGCGCCATGACGGGCGCAGCCGCGAACAGGGCCACAAGGCCCGCGAAAAATCGTTGGAAAAGTGTCATGCCTGATCCCCTGTCATGGAACGATGGTGCAGGGGACGGGCGCAACCTGCGCAAGCGTCCCGGCGACGGATCCGAAAACCCGGCTCATCATGCCGGAATTCCCGGTGCGTCCGGTCACGATCTCGATGGCGCCCTGCTTTTCGGCGATATCACAGATCGTCTCGACGACGTGACCATAGCGGATCGCGCTTTCCAGCCCGACGCCCTGCCCGTCATAGCGCGTGATCAGCGGCGAGATGATCGCCTCTTCCGCCCGTGCGAGTTCCTGCTTGCGGCGGGCGTGGCGCTCTTCCAGTTCCTCTGGCGTGAGGAAGGTGTAAGGCGACCATTCCAGCACGTGAACGACCAGCAGCGAGGCTCCCAGTCCCTTGGCGCGGGCATGGGCGTGGGCCATGGCGCGTGCGCCGGCCTCGCTTCCATCCACCGCGACGATGATCTTTCCTGTCATCCGCAGGCTCCCTTTATTGTTGTCTGTCCCTGACCGGAGCGGCGCCCGTGTCCGAATGCCGCGCCCGATGCTTCACTATGCCTCATTTCGGGCGGCGTTTTTTCCCGAACTGCCCGTCACAGACAGGCGGAACGACCGAAATCCGGGGGATTGTCGCGAAAATGTGCAAGATCCTTCCCTTTGAACGATCCACCAGCACCGTTTTCAGCGCGATTGCGGCCTTCGGCGCGACAATTCTGCCCCGGCCCTGCCCCGGACCTGCACCGCACACCCCTGCGGCAGACCCGCCAAGATTGACCGCACCGCCCCTGCGTGGCTCTTGGCTTCCGGCCCCGCGGCGCGTATAGCCGGGCCGGATCACGGATGGAGCCCGACCGATGCAAGGCAGCGCAAACCTCAACCTGATGATGAAGGCCGCCCGCAAGGCGGGCCGTTCGCTGGTGAAGGATTTCCGTGAAGTGGAGAATCTTCAGGTTTCCAGCAAGGGCCCGGGCGATTTCGTCTCGCGCGCGGATCGCGAGGCCGAGCGCCTGATCCGCGACGACCTGACCACCGGACGCCCGACCTATGGCTTTCTGGGGGAGGAGACCGGCGAGACCGAGGGTGCCGACCCGACCCGGCGCTGGATCGTCGATCCGCTGGACGGCACCACGAACTACCTGCATGGCCTGCCGCATTGGGCCGTATCCATCGCATTGGAACACAAAGGCGAGATTGTCTCGGGCGTGGTCTATGACCCGGCCAAGGATGAAATGTACTGGGCCGAGAAGGGCGCCGGGGCCTGGATGAACGAACGCCGCCTGCGCGTTTCGGGCCGCCGCCAGATGATCGAGTCGATCTTTGCCACCGGCGTGCCCTTCGGCGGGCGCGGAACGCTGCCCGCCACCCTGCAGGATCTAGCGCGCCTGATGCCGGTCTGCGCGGGCGTACGCCGCTGGGGCGCTGCGTCGCTTGATCTCGCCTATGTCGCGGCGGGCCGTTTTGACGGCTATTGGGAACGCGGAGTTCAGGCCTGGGACATCGCGGCGGGCATGCTTCTGGTGAAAGAGGCGGGCGGATTTGTCTCGGCCATCCGTGATGGCGATGACCCGCTGGGCAAAGGCGCGGTGATCTGCGCCAATGAGCCGCTCTTCGATCCGTTCCGCAGAATCATCCGGGGCGAGTGAGCCCGGGGATGGCCGGGGCGGCGGAAGACGGCTTCCTCCCCCATCCTCAGGCGCGACTGTTCGGCCCTGACGGGCAGAAGGTGGCCCTGCCGCAGTTGCAGGCCGCGAACCGCCCCGCTGTTCTGCCCGACCGCCCTGCCCTTCCCGCCTTGCTGGCGGCCTTCGGGCAATCCTTCCGCATCGGCGCACCCGAGGCCCCCGCGCCTGTCACAGGGTTCGAGACGCTGACATCGGGCTCCACCGGCACGCCCCGCCGCATTGCGCGCAGCTTTGCCTCATGGCAGGCGGGTTTTGCGGTCAATGCTGCGCTGTTCGGCACCGGAACCGGCGCGCGGGTCGGCGTGATCGGCCGACTGTCGCAATCGCTGGCCCTGCATGGCGCGGTCGAGGCGCTGGCTCTGGGGGCGGAGCTGCATCTGCTGGACTGTCTGCGCCCGGACCGTCAGCGCGCCGAACTGGCGCGGCGCGGGGTCACCCTGCTTTGGGCCGCACCGGCACAGCTTCACCTGCTGACCGAGGCGCCCGGCCCTGATCTGCCCGCCCTGCGCTGGCTGCTTTGCGGCGGGGCCAAACTGGACAGCGCATTGCGCGCCCGTGTCGCCCGCCTTGCCCCCCATGCCGCGCTGCGCGAATTCTTCGGCGCGGCGGAAACCAGTTTCATCACCCTTGCCGATGCCGAGACCCCGCCCGAAACCGTCGGGCGGCCCTATCCCGGCGTCGAGATCCGGCTTTGCGATATGTCGGGCCAACCGGCAAATGAGGGCCGGGTGCAGGTCCGTTCCCCCTATCTTTTCAACGGTTACGCCTCCGATCCCGGATCGGCGCGCTGGCTGGCGGGGGCGGGCGGCTGGCTGGACCTGCCCGAAATCGCGCGATGGGAGGGGGCAAACCTGCGGCTGCTGGGCCGCCGCGACAGGATGTTCACCGTGGCCGGGCAGAACCTTTACCCCGAAGCGCAGGAAAGTTTCGCCCTTGGCCTGCCCGGTGTTGCGCGCTTTGCGCTGTTGCCGCGCCCGGACGGGCTGCGCGGCCAGCGCCCCGAGGCGGTGGTGATGGGCGATGCCACCTGCGCGGCTGTCATCCTGCAGGCGCTGCGCGCCGAATTCGGCGCGACGCTTGCGCCGCGCTGCCTGCATTGGCGCGCTGACTGGCCGCTTCTGCCCTCGGGCAAGACCGATCTGGCCGCGCTGATGCGGGGGCTGGAATGAGCGCCCATATCATCGCGGCACGGCGCAGCCCGGTCATGACTGCGGGCGGGGCCTTCGCGCGGCTGGACCTTCACCATCTGGCCCGTCCGGTGATTGCGGCCTGTCTGGCCGATGCCGGGGTTGAACCGGGCGAAGTGGAGGAGTTGATCTGCGCCAATGCGCTGGCTGCGGGCGGCAATCCGGCGCGGGTTCTGGCGCTGGCGGCGGGCCTGTCTGAACGCGTGGCCGGGCTGACCATTGACCGGCAATGTGCAGGCGGGCTGGATGCGATCCGGCTGGGGGCGGCGCTGATCACGGCAGGGGCGGCGGATCTGGTGCTGGCGGGCGGGGTCGAAAGCGCGTCACGCCGCCCGATCCGGATGCGCACCGATCCCGGGGGTGGTCCGCCCGTTGCCTATGACGCGCCGCCCTTCACCCCTTGGCCCGAACGCGACCCCGACATGCATGAGGCCGCCGCCACCCTTGCCCTGCGGCTGGGCATTTCACGCGTCGAACAGGACGCCTTTGCCGTGGCCTCCCATGCGCGGGCAATGGCGGCGGTGCTGCCCGAGATCGTGCCGGTTGCAGGCCATGCACGCGACGGTTTCACCCGGCAGTTGACCCCGGCCCTTGCGGCAAGGGCAAGGCCGGTCCATGGCACGATCACCGCCGCCAATGCCGCCGTCTCGGCCGATGCGGCGGCCTTCGTGCTGCTGGCCTCGGCCCGGATCGCATCCCGCGCGCCGCGCGCCCTGCGCATCCTTGCCAGTGCCACGCTCGGGGCCGCCACCGAAGATCCCGGCCTTGCCCCGATCCCGGCCATTGCCCGGATCTGGTCCCCCAGCGATGCGCTGGCACAGGCCGAGATCATGGAGGCCTATGCCGTGCAGGCCATCGCCTGTATCCGGGGCGCGGGCATCGACCCGGCCATTGTCAATCCGGGCGGCGGCGCTTTGGCGCGCGGCCATCCCATCGGGGCCTCGGGCGCGATCCTGGCCACAAGGCTGTTTCATGATCTTCAGTCCGGCCGGGGCCTTGCCGCCATCGCCGCCGCCGGAGGCATCGGCAGCGCCCTGCTGATCGGGGCCTGAGCCGCCCGCATGGTCCTCTCCTCCGACAGGGCTTTCACCTTGCCCAAATACCTCGGGGGGTGAGGCTCCGGCTCGCCGGAGCCGAGGGGGGCAGCGCCCCCCTTTTCTCGCCAGTGAAACGACCCTCAGGCGCCGACCTCTTTCACCGCCTCCATGCAGACATGGGTCGAGGTGCCCGCAACATGCGGCAGGGCCGAAATCCGTTCTCCCAGCACGCGGCGATATTCCTGAATATCCCCGGTCCGCACCTTCAGCAGATAGTCAAAGCGGCTGGCCATCATGTGGCATTCCTCAACCTCGGGCACGGCCATCACCGCGCGGTTGAAGGCCTGAAGCGCGGCCTCGCGCGTATCCGACAACCGCACCTCGACAAAGGCCACATGCGCCAGACCCATCTTGATCGGGTTCAGTTGCGCGCGATAGGCGGTGATGACGCCGGTTTCCTCCAGCCGTTTCATCCGCGCCTGTGTCGGCGATTTCGACAGGCCGATGCGCCGGGCAAGCTCGGTCGCGCTGATGCGCCCCTCCCCGGCCAGCACTCGCAGAATCGCCTGATCGAAGCGGTCCAGTTCCGGCATTGTCTCACTCATCCGCATCCCCCAAATCAGCCGATTCGGCTGCCATTTTACGTTAAACGGGACGAACGGCTTTGCAATCGCGTGTAATCTCGGGCCAAAGCAAGGAGTGCCCCCGATGACCACAAGCGCGCCGACCGATTTCTGGACCATCATCGACCACCATTCGCTGGCCGATGAGGCAAGCGTGCTGCGCGACCTGATCGCCGGGGCGGGGCTGTCGCAGGCCGACCGTGCACGCATCGCCGCCTCGGGCGCGGATCTGGTGACCAAGATCCGCAAATCGGCAAAGCCGGGGCTGATGGAGGTGTTTCTGGCCGAATACGGGCTTTCGACCGATGAAGGCATCGCGCTGATGTGTCTGGCCGAGGCGCTGCTGCGCGTGCCGGATGCCGACACGATGGATGCGCTGATCGAGGACAAGATCGCGCCCTCGGACTGGGGCCGCCATCTGGGGAATTCGGCCTCAAGCCTGGTCAATGCCTCGACCTGGGCCCTGATGCTGACGGGCCGGGTGCTGGAGGAACGCGAACCGGGGATCGCGGGTCATCTGCGCGCCGCCGTCAAGCGGCTGGGCGAACCGGTGATCCGCACCGCCGTCACCCGCGCGATGAAGGAAATGGGCCGCCAGTTCGTGCTGGGCGAAGCCATCGAGGCCGCGATGAAACGCGCGCGTGAGATGGAAAGTGAAGGCTATACCTACAGCTATGACATGCTGGGAGAGGCGGCCCGGACCGAGGCCGATGCGCGGCGCTATCATCTGGCCTATTCCGGTGCGATCACCGCCATCGCGAAGGCCGCAACCAGCGGCGATATCCGCAGCAATCCCGGCATTTCGGTGAAACTTTCCGCGCTGCATCCGCGATATGAGGTCGCCAAGCGCGCCCGGGTGATGGAGGAACTGGTGCCGCGTGTCCGCGCGCTGGCGGGGCTGGCGCGGGCGGCGGGGCTGGGGTTCAACATCGACGCGGAAGAGGCCGACCGTCTGGCCCTGTCGCTGGAGGTGATCGAGGCCGTGCTGTCCGATCCGGCCTTGCGCGGCTGGGACGGGTTCGGCGTGGTGGTGCAGGCTTACGGGCGGCGGGCAGGCGCGGTGATCGACTGGCTGAATGCGCTGGCAACCCGGCTTGACCGGCGCATCATGGTGCGGCTGGTCAAGGGCGCCTATTGGGATACCGAGGTGAAGCGCGCGCAGGTGCTGGGGCTGCACAGCTTCCCCGTCTTCACCCGCAAACAGGCCACCGATGTCAGCTATATCGCCAATGCGCGGAAACTGCTGGGCATGACCGACCGCATCTATCCGCAATTCGCCACCCATAACGCCCATACGGTCGCGGCGGTGCTGGATCTGGCTGCGGGGCTGGGTCTGGATCTCGGGGCCTTCGAGTTTCAGCGCCTGCATGGCATGGGCGAGCGTCTGCATGAAATCGTGCACAAGGATCAGGGCACGCGCTGCCGGATCTATGCGCCGGTGGGCGCGCATCGTGATCTTCTGGCCTATCTGGTGCGCCGCCTGCTGGAAAACGGCGCGAATTCCAGTTTCGTCAATCAGATCGTGGATGAGGACGTGCCCCCCTCCGAAGTGGCCGCCTGCCCGTTTGACGCCATCGAGGCCGCCGATCCGATTGCCAGCCCGGTGCTGAAACGCGGGCCGGACCTGTTCGGCGCGCGCTGCAATTCGCGCGGCTGGGATCTGACCGACCGCAGCGATCTTGCGGAAATCGAGGCGGCCCGTGCGCCCCATCACGAGACGCAGTTCGAGGCGCGGCCCATTCTTGCCGGTCCCGTGGCAACAGGGACGCCCGAGGCGCTGCGCAATCCCGCGACCGGCGCGCCGGTCGGGGATGTCCTGCCCGCAAGCCCCGCCGATCTTGAGACCGCGCTGAGCGCCGCCCGCATCTGGGACGCGTCGCCGCGCGACAGGGCCGAAGTGCTGCGCCGCGCCGCCGATCTGTATGAGGCGGAATTCGGGCCGATCTTCGCGATCCTCGCGCGCGAGGCGGGAAAGACCCTGCCCGATGCGGTGGGTGAATTGCGCGAAGCGGTTGATTTCCTGCGCTATTACGCGGCGGAGGGGGAGACGCTGACCGCCGCACCGCAGGGCATATTCACCTGTATCAGCCCCTGGAACTTTCCGCTGGCCATCTTCACCGGGCAGGTTGCGGCGGCGCTGATGGCGGGGAATGCGGTTCTGGCCAAACCCGCCGAACAGACGCCGCTGATCGCGCATCTGGCCGTCACCCTGCTGCATCGTGCGGGCGTGCCGATGACCGCGCTGCAATTCCTGCCCGGTGCGGGGGCCGTGGTGGGTGCGGCCCTGACATCCGATCCGCGCGTGGCGGGGGTCTGCTTTACCGGGTCAACCGCGACCGCGCTGACGATCCGCCGCGCGATGGCGCAGCACCTGTCGCCCTCGGCCCCGCTGATCGCGGAAACCGGCGGGCTGAATGCGATGCTGGTCGACAGCACGGCCCTGCCCGAACAGGCGGTGCGCGATATCCTTGCCTCGGCCTTTCAATCTGCGGGCCAGCGCTGTTCGGCGCTGCGGTGTCTGTATCTGCAGGAGGATATTTCCGGAACGGTGCAGGACATGCTGTTCGGCGCGATGGAGGATCTGGCGCTGGGGGATCCCTGGGATCTGGCGACCGATACCGGCCCGGTGATTGATGCGCGCGCACAGGCACAGATTGCCGAATACATCGCCGCCGCCCGGGCGCAAGGCCGCGTGATGAAGGAGTTGCGCGCGTCGCAGGCAGGGCATTTCATCGCCCCCACCGTGATCCGGGTCAAGGGCATCGCCGATCTGCAGCGGGAGGTGTTCGGCCCGGTCCTGCATCTCGCGACCTTTCCGGCAGGCGGAGTGACGGCGGTGATTGATGCCGTGAATAGAACGGGTTACGGGCTGACCTTCGGGTTGCATACGCGGATTGACGACCGGGTGCAAAAGGTCGTGGACCGAATCCATACCGGCAACACCTATGTCAACCGAAACCAGATCGGCGCCGTGGTGGGCAGTCAGCCCTTCGGAGGTGAGGGGCTGTCGGGCACCGGCCCCAAGGCGGGCGGGCCGCATTATCTGCACCGCTTCACCAAGGCCCCTGCCCCCGATCTGCCCGCCACCCCTGCCGCCGCAGCGCCACGGGATGCGGACCTGTCGCTGGCGCTTGCGGCGGCCGCGCTGAACCCTGATCCGGTCGCGGTGACCGATCTGCCGGGACCGACAGGCGAATCGAACCGCCTGACCGCCCTGCCGCGCGCGCCGCTGCTGTGCCTCGGACCCTCTGCCGCGCAGGCGATGGCGCAGGCCGAGGCGGTGCGGGCCAAGGGCGGGCGCGCGGTTGAGGCGCCCTGCCTGCCCCCCGAAAAACTGCGCCGGCTTGACGGGTTTTCAGGGGTTATCTGGTGGGGTGATGCGGCCACCGCGCGCGATTACGCGCAGGCACTGGCCGCGCGGGACGGCGCGATCCTGCCGCTGATCGGCGGGATGCCCGATGCCGCCCATGCCTGCCTTGAACGCCATGTCTGCATCGACACCACCGCCTCGGGCGGGAATGCACAACTGCTGGCCGAGGCCGGGGCGGAATGACCGCACCCGGAACGCGGCATCTGTCAAGCGGGCGCTGAGGAACCGGCGGGCAACAGGGGCGGCTGGGATGCCGGTGTCCCGCGCCAAGCCCGCTTGACGACGGCAAGGGGATCGGGAAGGCTCGCGCCATGTTTCCGATCCGCGATCACAACCCGTCCGAGCGGGTGCCCGTTGTCACCCGCGCGCTGATCCTGATCAATGTCGGGATCTTTGTGTATTGCTGGTTCGGCCTTCCCGATCAGGCCGCCATGGGCCGCGTCTTTATGGATTGGGGGCTGATCCCGGCGCGCATGACCTCGGGCAGCGCACTTGGCACGATCTTCACCTCGATGTTCATTCATGCCGGAGTGATGCATCTGATCGGCAATATGCTGTTTTTGTGGATCTTCGGCGACAACCTTGAGGATATGCTGGGCCATGGCCGGTTTTTGACCTTCTACCTGCTGACCGGGGTCGCGGCAGGCTTTGCACAGGTCGGCGCCGATCCTTTTTCGCCCATTCCGATGGTCGGCGCCTCGGGCGCGGTAGCGGGCGTGATGGGGGGATATCTGCTGTTCTTCCCACGCGCCAAGGTTGATGTGCTGTTCATCATCGTGATCTTTTTCCGCGTCTTCCCGATTCCGGCCTTCATCGTGCTGGGTGTCTGGTTCGGGCTGGAGCTTTTCAACGGATGGTCCACCCCGATGGACGGGGGCGGGGTGGCCTATTGGGCGCATGTCGGGGGATTTGCCGCCGGGCTGGTCATCGCCCTGCCCTTCTGGCTGGCCAATGGCGGGCCCGGGTTCTGGCGGCGGACAGACGGGCATCCCGACCATCCGGCCACCGAATACAGTTTCGCGAAATCCTCGATCCCCCGGACGGGGCGGCGGCGCTGACGGGGGTGCCCGCTCAGGCCACCTTTTCCAGAACCGCCGGCTGCTGGATCCCCAGCGCATGGCAGACATCGCGCGTCAGGCCGGGACGGTTCAGCGTGTAGAAATGCAGATCCTCCACCCCTTCCTCGATCAGCCGTGTGCACAGCGTGCTGCACTGGGTCAGCGCCAGCAGATCCTCACGCCCGTCGCGGGCGGCATTGGCAAAGGCCTCATCCAGCCGCAGGGGAACGGCGGTGCCGCAGCGGCCGGCGAATTTCTTGGTGCCCTCCCAGCTCTGGATCGGCAGGATGCCCGGGATGATCGGCGCGGTGATGCCTTCCTTGACGCAAAGATCGCGGAACCGCAGGAACGTATCGGCCTCGAAAAAGAACTGCGTGATGGCCGATGTGGCGCCCGCGTCGATCTTGCGCTTCAGCCAGCGCACATCGGCAAGCGTATCGGCGGCATCGGGATGCGGTTCCGGGTAGGCCCCGGCGCGGATCTTGAATTTTCCCGTCGCCGCCAGCGCCTCGATCAGTTCGACCGATGAACCGAAGCCCTCGGGATGCGGCATGAAGCGGTCCGCGCCTTTCGGCGCATCACCGCGCAGGGCCACAATCTCGGTCACGCCCGCCTCGGCATAGGCTTCGACAATCTCCATCGTCTCGGCGCGGGTCGCATCGACGCAGGTCAGATGCGCCGCAACATTCAGCCCGTAATTGCGCCCGATGGTCGCCACCGCCTCATGCGTCAGCTTGCGGGTCGTGCCGCCCGCCCCATAGGTGACAGACACGAATTCCGGCGACAGTGGCGCCAGCGCCTGCACGGTTTCCCACAGCCGGAAGGACGCATCCAGCGTCTGCGGCGGGAAGAATTCGAAGGAAATGCGCGGTGTAACGGTCATGGGTCTGGCTCCTGCTCTGGCCCCTCTTGTCGCTGATCCTGCGATGTGAGACAAATTCATAATTCTCAAGATCAATATGAGGATCACCACATAATGCACCTGGAGTTCCGCCATCTCCGCACGATCCGCGCCATCCATCAGGCGGGCGGACTGGCCCGGGCCGCCGATCTGTTGAACATGACGCAATCGGCGCTGTCGCATCAGGTCAAGGGGCTTGAGGATCAGGCCGGGGTCGAACTGTTCGTGCGCCGGTCAAAGCCGTTGAAACTGTCGGCGGCGGGGATCCGCATGCTGCGGCTGGCCGAACGGATCCTGCCCGAGATCGATGCGCTGGAAGAGGAATTCCGCGGCCTGCGCTCCGGCAAATCGGGGCGGCTGCATATCGCCATCGAATGCCATGCCTGTTTCGAATGGCTGTTTCCGGTGCTGGAGCTGTTCCGCCGCGCCTGGCCCGAGATCGACGTGGATATCCGCGCCGGGCTGGCGTTCGAGGCCCTGCCCGCGCTGCAACGCGAAGAGGTGGATCTGGTGATCTCCTCCGATCCGGTGCCATTGCCCGGCGTGACCTTCAATCCGCTGTTCGACTATCACCCGGTCTTTGTCGCCGCAGCCCAGAACCCGCTGGCGGCGAAACCCTATATCGAGGCCGAGGATTTCCGCGACCAGATGCTGATCACCTATCCGATCAGCCGCGACCGCATGGATATTTTCACCGAGCTTCTGACGCCTGCGAAGGTTGAACCGCGCGGCATGCGTGCGGTGGAGCTGACAGCCGTGATCCTGATGCTGGTCGGGTCGGATCGCGGGGTTGCGGTGCTGCCCGACTGGGTGGTGCGCGATATCCGCAGCCATGCCGATTACATCACGCGCCCGCTGGGTCCGCAGACCATCACCAAACGCCTTTATGCCGCGACGCGGGAAGAGGACGCGACCCGCCCCTTCATGGCACATTTCCTGCGGCTGGGGCGCAGCGAACCGGTGAAGCTGCAACGTCAGGACACGCCCGCAGGTTGATGCGGTGGCTTGCCCTGCGCGTCAGCCCCGCGAATCCGGGGCCGATTGACCCCGCCCACTCGGCTGCTAGGGTCTGGCATCCCGCCCGCCAGGGCCTCATGACAGGACACCCCCATGACCGCAGATACGCTTCGCTATGCGCTGGTGATGCTGGCCGCCGGGATCGGCATTCCGGTTCTGGCGGCGATGAACGCGCAACTGGGCGGGCGGATCGGCAGCCCTCCGGCGGCGGCGATGATCCTGTTTGTCGTGGCCTTTCTGGCCGCGACCGTCGTCACAGTGCTGACCAGCGGGCCGGGGCCGCTGCGGCTTGCACCGCTGCAGCCGAAACACCTGTTTCTGGCCGGGCTTCTGGTCGCCTTCTATGTCATCTCGATCACCACCGTCGCCCCGCGTTTCGGGATCGGCAATGCGGTGTTTTTCGTGCTTCTGGGCCAGATCATAGCCGCCGCGATGATCGACCATTTCGGCCTGTTCGGTGCGCTGCCCAAAGCGATGACCCTGCCGCGCGCGGGCGGCATCGCGCTGATGCTGGCGGGACTGGCGCTGATCCAGTTCGGTCAGGGCCGGGCACCCTGAGGCGCCGCACTGACCGGCCAGCCCCGGCGAACGCGCCTTAACCCCAGTCCAGCACGACCTTGCCCGACAGGCCCGACCGCATCGCGTCAAACCCTGCACCGAAATCTGCGGCCTTCATGCGATGCGTGATGACACGGCGCACATCCAGCCCATTTTCCAGCATCGCGATCATCTTGTACCAAGTCTCGAAAATCTCGCGCCCATAGACGCCCTTGATCGTGATGGCCTTGAAGACGATCCGGCTCCAGTCGACCGGCGATTTGCCTGGCGGGATGCCCAGCATCGCAATACGCCCGCCCATCACCAGTTCCTCGACCATCTGGTCAAGCGCGGCCTGACTGCCGGACATTTCCATGCCGACATCGAAACCCTGCACGATCTTGAGGCGCGATTTCACCGCCGCCATATCATCGGTTGCCACATTCACCGGCACCACATCGGCCACCTGCCCGGCCAGTTCCAGCCGCGCGGGGTTCACATCGGTGATTACCACATGGCGCGCGCCGACATGCCGCGCCACCGCCGCCGCCATGATGCCGATAGGCCCCGCCCCGGTGATCAGCACATCCTCCCCCACCAGATCGAAGGACAGCGCGGTATGAACGGCATTGCCCAAGGGATCAAGAATTGCGCCGATCTCATCATCAATCGTGTCGGGCAGCGGCACGACATTGAAGGCGGGCAGACGCAGATAGTCTGCAAAGGCGCCGGGTTCATTGACCCCGATCCCCCGCGTTGCGGGGTCCAGATGAAACTTGCCCGCCCGGCTTTGCCGCGACAGTTTGCCGATAAGATGCCCCTCGCCCGAACAGCGCTGCCCGATGGACAGCCCTTCGACATTGCGCCCGATCTCGACAATCTCACCGGCGAATTCATGCCCCGTCACCAGCGGCACCGGCACGGTGCGCGCGGCCCAGTCATCCCAGTTCCAGATATGCACATCCGTGCCACAGATCCCGGTCTTGCGGATGCGGATCAGCACATCGTCAGGCCCGATTGCGGGCACAGGACGGGTTTCCATCCACAGGCCCGGCTCGGGCCTTGCCTTGACCAGCGCCTTCATTTCATTCGTCATGCCAGCACCCCTGTCGCCTTGCCCGATGCCGCAAAGGCCTCCAGCGCGAAATCCAGATCCTCGCGTGTCAGGGCGGCGTTCATCTGCGTGCGGATGCGCGCCTGCCCCTTGGGCACGACCGGAAAGAAAAACCCCGCCACATGTACGCCGCGCCGCCCCAGATCGGCGGCCATGTCCTGCGCCAGCCGCGCCTCGCCCAGCATGACGGGAATGATCGGATGTTCGCCGGGCAGCAGGGTGAAGCCCAGATCTTCCAGCCCCGCCCGCCAATAGCGCGCATTGTCAAAGAGCCGCGCGCGCAGGTCATCGGCACCTTCGACCAGATCCAGCGCCGCCAGACCCGCCGCAACCACCACCGGCGGCAGAGCGTTTGAAAACAGATAGGGCCGCGCGCGCTGGCGCAGCAGGTCGATCACCGGTTGCGGCCCGGCGATATAGCCACCCAGCGCGCCGCCCAGCGCCTTGCCCAGCGTGCCGGTCAGGATATCGGCCCTGACCCCGGCATGGGCGGGCGTTCCGCGCCCCTCTGGCCCCATGAAACCGGTCGCATGGCAGTCATCCACCATGACCATCGCGCCGTAACGGTCCGCCAGCGCGCGGATTTCCAGCAATTTTGCCAGATACCCGTCCATCGAAAACACGCCGTCGGTCGCGATCATGATGAACCGCGCGCCGCCCTCGCGCGCCGCGATCAGTTGCGCCTCAAGTTCGGCCATGTCGGAATTGGCATAGCGGAACCGCCGCGCCTTGCAGAGCCGGATACCGTCAATGATGCTGGCATGGTTCAGCGCATCCGAGATGACCGCATCCTCGGGGCCCAGCAAGGGTTCGAACAACCCGCCATTGGCGTCGAAACAGGCGGCAAACAGGATCGAATCCTCCATGCCCAGATATTCCGCGATGCGCGCCTCAAGCGCGCGGTGCAGGTCTTGGGTGCCGCAGATGAACCGGACCGAGGCCATGCCGTAGCCTTGCCCCTCCAGCGCGCCCTGCGCCGCCGCGATCAGCGCCGGATGATCGGCCAGACCCAGATAGTTGTTGGCGCAGAGGTTCAACATCCGCTGCCCCTCCATCTCGACATGCGCGCCTTGTGGGCCGGTAATCAGCCGTTCCCGTTTCAGCAGGCCCTCGGCCTCGATCCCCTTCAAGGTCTCGCGCAGATGGTCCAGAAATTCGCCTTTATCCGCCATAGCAGACTCACCTCCTGTTTTCAGGATATATCCCGCCCCGTGTCGACCTCGTCAATATAAAAGAATCGAATCCGGCAAAACGGAACCCTCCCCTTCATCTGTTTCCAAATATCCTGCGGGGGGCCCGGGGGGCGCAAAGCCCCCCGGTTCTTCATCGCGGCGGGGCGCAAAGCCCCCCGGTTCTTCATCACGGCGGGGCGCAAAGCCCCCCGGTTCTTCATCACGGCGGGGCGCAAAGCCCCCCGGTTCTTCATCACGGCGGGGCGCAAAGCCCCCCGGTTCTTCATCGCGGCGGGGCGCAAAGCCCCCTATCCACTCAACTGTCCTGCACGATCAGAATGGCCCGGGCGGCCCCGCCTTCGGCCAGGATCGCATGATCGCGGTCGGCGGCATAGCGCGCCGCATCGCCGGGGCCCAGATGCTGTTCCTCCTCGCCTGCGCGCAGCGCGATCCGCCCTTCGATCACGGTCAGATGCTCGCGGCAACCGGGGGAATGGGCGGCACTTTCCAGCGCGCCGCCGGGATCAAAAACCAGATCATAGACTTCATGCCGGCCCACCGTTTCGGCGGGGGACAGGATGCGGATGCGCAGGCCCCGGCCATGGCCGGTCATCACCGGTGCCTCGGTGGCCCGGGTCACCTCGATAACCGGGCGGGGTGCGGGTTCCACCAGCCCCGCGAAATCCACGCCCAGCGCGCGGGTCAGGTTCCACAGCGTCGCAACCGTGGGGCTGGATTCGCCCCGCTCGATCTGGCTGACCATCGAACGGCTGACGCCCGAAAGCCCGGCCACGGCATCAAGGCTGAGGCCCCGCGCCTTGCGCGCGGCGCGCAGCCCTTCGGCCAGACGGCTGGTGATATCCTCGCCCCGTGTCATCTGCGCAGCATTCCAGCAGCGCCCGGCCCCGTCAATCGCCTCGTCAAGCGCCCCGTCAATGAGGCCGTCCCGATAGCGCGTCCTGCAGGACATCAAGCACGGGATCCGAAGGCACATCGGCGGCAACGAAGGCCTCCCCGATGCCGCGCGCAAGGATGAAGCGCAGCTTGCCGTCCACCACCTTCTTGTCCTGCCCCATCAGCGCCAGCAGCGCCTCGGCCCCCGGCAGATCGCCCGGAATATCGGCCAGATCGACCTTCATTCCCATGGCGCGCAGATGGGCGCGCACCCGGCTGGGCGCTTCCTGACTGCAAAGGCCCAGCCGCTGGCTGAGTTCAAAGGCCAGCGCGCAGCCGATGGCCACCCCTTCCCCATGCAACAGCCGGTCGGAATAACCTGTTGCCGCCTCCAGCGCATGGCAGAAGGTATGACCAAGGTTCAGCAGCGCGCGCTCGCCCTCCTCGGTCTCATCCCTCGCAACGATCCCCGCCTTCATCTCGACCGAGCGGCGGACGGCATATTGGCGCAGGTCCGCATCGCCTGTGGCCATGGCAGGCGCATTGACCTCAAGCCAGTCGAAGAAGTCCGCATCACCCAGCAGCCCGTATTTCACGACCTCGCCATAGCCCGCGCGGAAATCGCGCCCCGGCAGCGTGGCCAGCAAGCCGATATCGGCCAGAACAAGGCTGGGCTGGTGAAAGGCGCCAATCAGGTTCTTGCCGCGGGGGGAGTTGATGCCGGTCTTGCCGCCCACCGAACTGTCGACCTGCGACAGCAGCGAGGTCGGGATCTGCACGAATCGCACCCCGCGCCGCAGGATCGCGGCGGCAAAACCCGCCAGATCACCGATTACCCCGCCGCCCAGCGCGATGACGACATCGCGGCGCTCAACCTTCTGGTCCAGCAGCCATTCGGTCACGCGTTCCAGCTGCGGCCAGCCCTTCGTGCCCTCCCCCGGGGGCAGGATCAGCGCCTCGGAGGCGATGCCTTCGGCCTGCAATGCGGCACGCAGCGGGGCCAGATGCAGGGCGGCGACGTTCTCTTCGGTCACCACGGCGACGCGCGGACGGCGCAGCAGCGGCGCGATCTCGGCCCCGGCGCGCGCGACCAGTCCCGCACCGATGCGCACCTCATAGCTGCGCGCGCCCAGTTCGACCCGCACGATGTCGGTTTTTCCACTCATTGATGATTCTCCAGAACATCGGGGCGCGTGGTCAGGGCCGCCAGCACACGCCGCGCCATGGCCTCGATGGCCAGATCCGCCTCGGCATCCACCGCAAGATCAGCCAGCGCATAGACCGGCACGCGCGCCTCGTAGATCGCGCGCAGGCTTTCGCGCGGATTGGGCGTGCGCAGCAGGGGCCGCGTCGTCTTGTGACGCACCCGCTGCCAGAGCAGGTCAAGATCGGCGCGGATCCACACGGAAACCCCCTTGGCGGTAATCATCTCACGGTTCGCCGCCGACATGAAGGCCCCGCCCCCGGTCGACAGAATGCAGGGCGGACCATCCAGCAACCGCCCCACGACCTGAGTTTCTTTCAGCCGGAAGAAAGGTTCGCCGTCGCGTTCGAAAATCTCGGCGATGGACCGGTTTGCGGCGCGCACGATCTCTTCGTCCGAATCGAGGAAGGGCACGTCCAGAAGCCGTGCAAGGGCGGTGCCGACGGCGGTTTTTCCCGCCCCCATCATGCCCACCATCACCACCGATTTGCGCAATCGCATCGACGCCCTGCCCCCAGCTGCAGCCCCGCCATGACCTGCCGCGTGGCACCGCCCTGAGGCCCCGGGGGGGCCTGCAGGCAACGCCATGCGACAATGGCCGCGGGATCTTGTCCCCCAATAACGGGCGGTTTCGGGGCCTGTCCAGCCAAGACCGCCGTGAATAGCCGCCCGATGCCGGAAACTTTGATGACAGAGGGCGTGAACTCTGCCCCGAAGCCCTGTATAAGATGCCCAGAAGACCGGAACCCGCGAGGCGGGGACAACCGGCATGGGCAGTCCGGCCCCGCCAGTTGCGGGCCGGATCCGGAACAAGACCGAGGCAAGAAGGCGCAGTCGATGAAACTGATCGTGAAATTCCTTTTCGTGGTGGCGGTGCTGGCACTGGCCGGGCTTTCGGCCTTTGCCTATCTGACGGATCTTTCCCCCGAACAGGAACCCGTCACCCGACCGGTGATTCTGGATGCGCAATGACGCCTTGTGGCTTCTGCTGACGCTTCTGGCCGGGCTGGCGGCGGATCCCGCGCGCGCGCAGGATCCGATGTCGGCCATCGACTGGCTGTCGCAATCGGTCAGCAACCCAGCGCCGCTGCGCCCCGCCGAACCTGCCGTCACCGGTCAGGGCGGCGCGGTGCCCGCCGATGTGTTCGTCTCCACTCTGGACGGGCCCTCGCCGGACGGCGCGGGGATCCTGCCCTCATCGGTGACGGGCCTGCCGCGCAATCTGTGGGGCATCGGGCGCAGTTCCGAGATTGCCGAACTGCTGGCAACCGAACGGGTCGACATGATCCCGGCGCTGCAGGGGCTGCTGCTGACGCTGCTTCTGGCCGAGGCGCGCCCGCCTGCCGATGCAGCCCCGCCGGGGCTGCTGCTGCGCGCGCGGATCGACAAGCTGTTGGCGATGGGCGCGCTGGAACAGGCGCAGGCGCTGATCGTGGCGGCACAGGACCGCAGCCCCGAAATGTTCCGCCGCGCCTTTGATGTCGCGATGCTGACCGGGACCGAGGACCGGCGCTGCGATGAATTGCAGGACAATCCCGTGCTGGCCCCGACCTATCCGGCGCGGATCTTCTGCCTGGCCCGCGCGGGCGACTGGAACGGGGCCGCACTGACGCTGCGCGTGGCGCAGGCGCTGGGGCTGGTCACCGCCGAGGAGGACGCGCTGCTGTCGCGCTTCCTTGATCCCGATCTCTATGAGGGTGAGCCCCCCCTGACCCCGCCCCAGCCGGTGACCCCGCTGGCCTGGCGGATGCTCGAATCAATTGGCGAGGGGTTGCCCACCGCAGGCCTGCCGCTGGCCTTTTCCCATGCCGAACTGCGCGACACGGCGGGCTGGAAGGCACAGATCGAGGCGGCGGAACGCTTGGCCCGCGCCGGCGTGATCGACCCCAACGTGCTCTTGGGTATCTATACTGCGCGGCTTCCTGCCGCCTCGGGCGGGGTCTGGAACCGGGTGGAAGCGTTCCAGCGGTTCGAGACGGCACTGGCCGCGGGCGATCCCGGCGCGGTGGCGCGCACCATCGGCCCCGCCTGGCAGCAGATGGCCTCGGCGGAACTGGAACTGCCATTCGCAATTCTTTTTGCCGAACGCATCAACCGCCTGCCCCTGACCGGTGAGGCCGATGCGCTGGCCTTCCGTCTGGCGCTGCTTTCACCGGATTATGAGGCGGCGGCAATCCGGCGGGTCACCTCGGATCCGATGGAGAAATTTCTGATCGGTCTGGCGCGCGGTTCGCTTCAGGGGGTCAGCGCGCCCAGTTCGATGGCGCGTCTGATCGCACCCGCATTTCAGCGCCCCTCCCCGCCCGCCGAAATCAAGGCGCTCTTGGATGACAACCGGCTGGGCGAGGCGCTTTTGCGTGCCATGGACCGCATCGCACGCGGCCTGCATGGTGAGGGTCGCTTTGTCACCGACGGGCTGTCGGTGCTGCGGCAGGTGGGCATGGAGGATGTCTCACGCCGTCTGGCGCTGCAACTGATGCTGCTGGAACGGCGCGGATGACGCACGACACCGCCCGACATATCTCGACCTTCCTTGAGGCGCAGGCCGCCGAACTGGGGGCTGCCCGCAACACCTTGCTGGCCTATGGCCGCGATCTGACCGATTTCGGGGATTGGCTGGAAGGCCGCGGGCTGACCATCAAAGACATCGGACGCGAAGGCATCGAGAATTATCTTCTGCATTGCGAGGCGCAGGGGCTGGCGAAATCCACCCGCGCCCGCCGCCTGTCGGCCATCCGGCAACTGTTCCGCTTCGGGTTCGAAGAGGGCTGGCGTGGCGACAATCCCGCGCTGCGGCTGAAAGGCCCCGCCAAGGACGCCACCCTTCCCGCAACGCTGGACCGGGCCGAGATGGAGGCGCTGCTGGAGGCCGCGCGCGACAGCGGACGCGATGAGGGCGAAAGGCTCCGCAATATCTGTCTGATGGAACTGGCTTATGCGACGGGTATGCGGGTGTCCGAACTGGTTGAACTGCCGGTCGCGGCACTGCGGGGCAATCCCGCGATGATCCTCGTGCGCGGCAAGGGCGGCAAGGAACGCATGGTGCCGCTGTCCACCCCGTCCCGGGCGGCCTTGGCCGAATGGCTGAGCCATCGCGATGCGGCCGAGGCCGCACGTCCTGCCCCGGCACGGCCCTCACGCTTTGCCTTTCCGGGGCGCGGGGCTGCGGGTCATCTGACGCGGCAACAGTTTCATGGTCTGGTCAAGGGCTTTGCCCTTGCCGCCGGGATCGACCCGGCCCGCGTCACCCCGCATGTACTGCGCCATGCCTTTGCGACGCATCTGCTGGCCGGGGGCGCCGATCTGCGCGCGATCCAGATGCTGCTGGGTCATGCCGATCTTTCCACGACCGAAATCTACACCCATGTGCTGGACGAGCATCTGCGCACGCTGGTGCTGGACCATCATCCGCTGGCTCGGAACACTCTGGTTTTGAAGGACACTGAACGCTAATGGACACTTCTGCATTTGACACTGCCTTCTGGTTGACGGCTGCGGGCATTCTCGGCCTGCTCTGCATGTCGGCGTTTTTCTCAGGCTCGGAAACCGCTTTGACCGCCGCCTCGCGGGGTAAGCTCAAAGGCATGGCTGACAGGGGGTCGAGCGGGGCCGAATCGGCCCTCAACGTGACCGAGGACAGTGAAAAGATGATCGGGGCCCTGCTTCTGGGCAACAATATCGTCAATATCCTTGCGGCATCGCTGGCGACGGCCCTGCTGACACGTGCCTTCGGCGACAGCGGGGTGGCGCTGGCCACGCTGGTGATGACCGCGCTGGTGCTGGTCTTTGGTGAGGTTCTGCCCAAGACAATCGCCATCACCTTTCCCGAACCGGTTGCGTCCCGCGTTGCTCCGGTGATCCGCGTGCTGATCTTTGTCGGGGCTCCGGTGATTGCGGTGGTGCGCCTGCTGGTGCGGGGTATGCTGTATCTTCTGGGCATGCGCACGGATCCGAACAGCAAATTCCTTGCCCTGCGTGAGGAAATCGCGGGCGCCATCGCGCTTGGCCATTCCGAGGGCGCGGTCGAGAAAGAGGACCGCGACCGCCTGCTGGGCGCGCTGGACCTGTCGGACCGCACGGTTGAAGAAATCATGCGCCACCGGCGCGAGGTCGAGATGATCGACGCCGAAAAGGCGCCTTCGGACATCCTGACGCAGGTTCTGAACTCTCCCCATACCCGCCTGCCGGTCTATCGCGGCGATGACGAGAACATTCTGGGCGTGGTTCATGCCAAGGATCTTCTGCGAGAGGTGGACCGCCTGATCCGCCGAGGCGGCGCCGATGTGGCGACGCTGACCGATCTGGATATTCTCAAGATCGCGATGAAACCCTATTTCGTGCCGGAAACCACACCGCTGGACGAACAGATGCGCCAGTTCCTGAAGCGGCGCACGCATTTCGCGCTGGTGGTGGATGAATATGGTGCGCTGCGCGGGCTCATCACGCTGGAGGACATTCTGGAAGAGATCGTCGGCGAGATCCGCGACGAATTCGACATTGTCGAGAAGGATCAGTCGATTGTCCCGAATGAGGCGGGCGATTTCGACATCGATGGCGCCATGACCATCCGCGACCTGAACCGGATGACCGACTGGGGCCTGCCGGATGAAGAAGCCAATACCGTGGCCGGTCTCGTGATCCATGAGGCGCAGATGATCCCGAGTGAAGGGCAGGTCTTTGCCTTCCACGGCTTCCGCTTTGAGGTGGTAAGCCGCAAGGAAAACCGCCTGACCCGGCTGAAGATCCGTCCGCTTTGACGTGCTGCAGCCGGTCTGACCGGCGCGAGAGGGGGGCGCTGCCCCCGTCCCGTTTGCTGCGCGCAAACGGGACTCCCCCGGGATATTTGCGGACAGAAAAACCACCCCCGCAGGAGGCCCCACCGCACAGGGGCGAAAGCGGGCCACCCGATGCCGCTATCAGGCATTGCACCTGCGCGGGCGCGGCCTAGAAAGGGGCAGGCAGTAACGAGACAGGCAGGATACGCGTGATGTCGGATGAGGCACTGGTCATTTTCACCCCCTCGGGCAAGCGGGGACGCTTTGCCGTCGGCACACCGGTTCTGCAGGCTGCCCGCGCGCTTGGCGTCGATCTCGACAGTGTCTGCGGCGGACGCGGCATCTGTTCGAAATGCCAGATCACGCCGGGATATGGCGATTTTTCCAAACATGGCGTGACTGTTGCCCCCGATGCGCTGTCGGACTGGAACGCGGTCGAGGAGCGTTACAAATCGAAACGCGGCCTGATCGAGGGGCGGCGTCTTGGGTGTCAGGCAAAGGTCATGGGCGATGTCGTGATCGACGTGCCGCCCGAAAGTCAGGTCCATAAACAGGTGATCCGCAAACGCGCCGAGGCGCGGCAGATCACGCTCGATCCGGCGGTGCGGCTGCATTATATCGAGGTGGTCGAACCCGACATGCACGAACCCTCGGGCGATCTGGAACGCCTGTCGGATGCGCTGCGCGATCAATGGGATATCGCGCGCGTCACCTGCGCCTTTCCGGTGCTGGCCATTCTGCAGACCGCGCTGCGCAAGGGCGAATGGCGCGTGACCGTCGCCCTGCACCAGTCCGAAGACAGCGAAACGCCACGCATCCTGCATGTCTGGCCGGGACTGTATGAGGGCGGCATCTATGGCATGGCGGTCGATCTGGGCTCGACCACCATCGCGGGCCATCTGTGCGACCTGCGCACCGGCGACGTGCTGACCTCTTCGGGGCTGATGAACCCGCAGATCCGCTTTGGCGAGGATCTGATGAGCCGCGTGTCCTATTCCATGATGAATGAAAACGGCGCGGCCGAGATGACGGCGGCGGTGCGCGACGGCATGAACCGGCTGTTCGGACAGGTGGCGGATGAGGCCGGGATCGACCGCAATCTGATCCTTGATGCGGTTTTCGTCTGCAACCCGGTCATGCATCACCTGTTTCTGGGCATCGACCCCTATGAGTTGGGTCAGGCGCCCTTCGCGCTGGCGACATCGAATGCGCTGCGCCTGCGGGCGCGGGATCTGGGGCTGGATGTCCATCCGGCGGCGCGGGCCTATCTTCTGCCCTGCATCGCGGGCCATGTGGGCGCGGATGCCGCTGCCGTGGCCCTGTCGGAAGCGCCCGAGAAATCGGCCGAACTGCTGCTGGTCGTCGATGTCGGCACCAATGCCGAGATTCTGCTGGGCAATACCGAAAAGGTGCTGGCCTGTTCGTCCCCCACCGGGCCCGCCTTTGAAGGCGCGCAAATCTCATCGGGGCAGCGCGCTGCACCGGGCGCCATCGAGCGGGTGGAGATTGACCCCGCAACCAAGGTGCCGCGCTTCCGCGTGATCGGCTGTGATCTGTGGTCCGACGATCCGGGTTTTGCCGAGGCGACCGCCGCCAGCGGGATCACCGGCATCTGCGGATCGGGCATCATCGAGATGGTGGCCGAAATGCGCATGGCCGGGCTGGTGGACGGGCCGGGCCTGATCGGGTCGCCCGATCAGACCGGATCGGACCGCATCTTTCAGGACGGGCGGACATGGTCCTATCTGGTGCATGATGCCAGTGCCTCGGGCGGGCCGAAAATCACCGTCACCAACCGCGATATCCGCGAGATCCAGATGGCCAAGGCAGCACTTTATTCCGGCGCACGGCTGTTGATGGACAAGTTCGGCGTGGACAAGGTTGACCGGATCGTGCTGGCCGGGGCCTTTGGCGCGCATATCAGCCCGAAACATGCGATGGTTCTGGGCATGATCCCCGACGCGCCGCTGGACAAGGTGACAAGTGCCGGCAATGCTGCCGGAACCGGCGCGCGGATCGCATTGCTGAACCGCCGCAGCCGCGCCGAGATCGAGGATACCGTGCGCCGCATCCACAAGATCGAAACCGCAATCGAACCCCGGTTTCAGGAGCATTTCGTCAATGCCTCCCATATCCCCAATGCGGTGGAACCCTTCCCGGTCCTGTCCGGGCTGGTGACCCTGCCGGATGTGATTTTCAATACCGGCGGCGGTGACGGTGAGGGTGGCGGACGGCGGCGCAGACGGGGCTGACGGGGCAGCAGCTCAAGGAAAAAGGGCGCCCCGATCAGGGCGCCCTTTGTGGTTTCGGTTCTGATTTCGGGGATGGGGCAAAGGTCTGCACCGCCTTGCCCCCCGCCCGCCCCTAGTCCAGTTCTTCCAGTACCATCAGGTCGCGGACGGACGCGCCCTTGGCATGGGCCAGCGCCGCCTGATATTCCGGGCTGTTATAGCATGCCACGCCCGCCTCGAGCGAAGGGAAGCGCGCCACGACATTGCGGGCGCGGTCGCGGCCCTCAAGCTGCACATAGCGCCCGCCGCGCGACAGGAACACCCCGCCATGGGCCGCAATTGCCGGGCCCGCAAGGGCGGCATATTGGCCATAAGCGTCGGCATCCGTCACCTCGACATGGGCGATCCACAATGCTGTCGGCATATCACTTCCCCCCCAGAATGGCCTCGACCGCCGCAATGGCAGCCTCGGCGCCCGCAATATCCGCGCCACCCGCCTGCGCCATGTCGGGACGGCCACCGCCGCCCTTGCCGCCCATGGCCTCGGCCGCCGCGCGCACCAGCGTCACCGCCGACAGCGTATCGGTCAGATCCGGCGTGACCCCGGCCGCCACGGCGGGCTTCGCGCCGGTATCGGCGATCAGCAGCACCGCGCCGGACCCGACACGCGCCTTCATCTCATCCACCAGCCCGGGAAGATCCTTGCCCGCGACCCCCGTCATGACCTGCGCGATCAGCTTCACGCCACCGATCTCACGGATCTCGACGCCCGCCGCACCGCCGCCCGACATGGCCAGTTCACGGCGCAGTTGGGCGACCTCATTTTCCAGCTTGCGGCGTTCATCCAGCAGCGCCTTGGCGCGCCCTGCCAGTTCGTCAGGCGTGACCTTCAGCACCGCCGCCACCTCCTGCAACTGCCGGGTCTGCGCCTTGACATGGGCCAGCGCGCCCTCACCGGTCAGCGCCTCGATCCGCCGCACCCCGGCGGAAGAGGCCGAATCGCCCAGCAGCACGAAGATCCCGATCTGCCCGGTCCGCGCGACATGGGTGCCGCCGCAAAGCTCCAGACTGTAGGTCTGCCCGTCGGTGCCCTTGCCGGACCCATCCAGCATGCCCATGGACACCACGCGCACCTCATGGCCGTATTTCTCGCCGAACAGCGCCTGCGCGCCCAGGGCGCGGGCCTCATCCGGGGTCATGATACGCGTATCGACCACGCTGTTCTGGCGGATGAATTCATTCACCTCGGCCTCGACCTGCACCAGTTCCGCCGCCGACAGCCCCTGCGAATGCGAAAAGTCGAAGCGCAGCCGGTCGGGCGCGTTCAGCGATCCGCGCTGCGCCACATGATCGCCAAGCGCGCGGCGCAGCGCCTCATGCAGCAGATGCGTGGCGGAATGATTTGCGCGAATGGCTGAACGGCGGTCATGATCAACGCTCAGCGCCGCGCCCTGCCCCTTGGTGATCTCCCCCTCGACCACTTCGCCGATATGGATATGCAGGCCCTGACTTTTCTTCGTGTCGGTAATCCGCACAACAGCGCTGCCGCTGCGCAACAGGCCCGCATCACCCAGCTGACCACCCGATTCGGCATAGAAAGGCGTCTGGTTAAGGACGATTTGCACCGGCTCTCCGGCCTTGGCCGCCGCGATTTCAGCCCCGTCGCGCACCAGCGCAAGGATCTGCCCCTCGGCGGTTTCGGTGTCATAGCCCAGAAATTCTGTCGCACCCTCTGCCTCAGCAAGATCAAACCAGATCGCGGCATCGCTGGTTTCACCCGACCCGGCCCATGAGGCGCGCGCCTTGGCCTTCTGTTCGGCCATGGCCGCGTCGAAGCCGTCGGTATCGACGCTGCGGCCCTTTTCGCGCAGCGCGTCCTGCGTCAGATCCAGCGGGAAACCATAGGTGTCATACAGTTTGAAAGCCGCCGCCCCCGGCAGTTCCGCCCCTTCGGGCAGGCCCGACAGTTCATCATCCAGCAGTTTCAGGCCGCGATCCAGCGTCTGGCGAAAGCGGGTTTCTTCCAGCCGCAGGGTTTCCTCGATCAGCGCCTGCGCGCGGGACAGTTCGGGATAGGCCGACCCCATCTGGCGCACCAATGCCGGCACCAGACGGTGCATCACCGGATCCTGCGCACCCAACTGATGGGCATGGCGCATCGCGCGGCGCATGATCCGGCGCAGCACATAGCCGCGCCCCTCATTCGAGGGCATCACCCCGTCGGCGATCAGGAAAGAGGTCGAGCGCAGGTGGTCCGCGATCACCCGGTGATGGATGCGGCCCGGCCCGTCTGGGTCCTGACTGGTGGCATGGGCCGATGCCTCGATCAGCGCGCGCATCAGGTCTGTGTCGTAATTGTCATGCTTGCCCTGCAGCAGGGCGCCAATCCGTTCCAGCCCCATGCCGGTATCAATCGACTGCATCGGCAGCGGTTCCAGCCGCCCGTCGGCGAACTGTTCATTCTGCATGAAGACGAGGTTCCAGATCTCGATGAAGCGGTCACCATCCTCATCGGCGCTGCCGGGCGGGCCGCCCCAGATCTTGTCGCCATGGTCAAAGAAGATCTCGGTGCAGGGGCCGCAGGGGCCGGTCGGCCCCATGCGCCAGAAATTGTCATCCGTCGCAATGCGGATGATGCGGTCATCGGAGAGGCCCGCGACCTTTTTCCAGATATCCGCCGCCTCGTCATCGGTATGGTAGACCGTGACCAGCAACCGGTCCTTGGGAATGTCGAAATCGCGGGTCAGAAGCTCCCATGCGAAGGGGATCGCGTCGGATTTGAAATAATCACCGAAGCTGAAATTGCCCAGCATCTCAAAGAACGTATGGTGCCGCGCGGTATAGCCGACATTGTCGAGGTCATTATGCTTGCCGCCCGCCCGCACGCATTTCTGCGAGGTGGTGGCGCGGGAATAGTCGCGCGTCTCGGCGCCGGTAAAGCAGTTCTTGAACTGCACCATGCCGGAATTGGTGAACATCAGCGTCGGATCGTTGCGCGGGACCAGCGGGCTGCTGTCCACGATACGGTGGCCGTTGCGTTGAAAATAATTCAGGAAGGTGGAACGGATATCGTTCAGCGACGGCATTGGACGGGCCCCTTGGTCGGCGGATGGTCGGCAGGTCAGGCGGATGACAGCTCAGGCTTTCGGGGGTTGAGGTTTAACGGCGCGCAACCGCCCTGTCCACAAGCCTTTCCACCCAGCCGGATAGGCAGCGAAAAGGGGCGGATCGCCATGATCCGCCCCCCTTGGCATTGCTGCGCCCGCTGATTCTTTTGCCCGGTCACCTCTGCGCCCGGTCACAGCAGAACCCTGTCACTGCGGCGCCCAGTCTTTGCTGCGCCCGATCCTTGCTGCGACCGGTTACTGCTGCACAGGGGCACCGCTGCGCCCGGTGCGTCCCGGGCGCGTTCAGCCCTGCCGCTGGTCATCTCCCGATGGCAGCCCCGCCCTCCGGTTCCGGCGCAACGGGGCTCTGGGCGGTCACATATCGACCAGATCGCCGTCATTGCCCTCGGACATATGGAAATCCAGCCCATGCGAAGCACGGATCTTTTCCTCGATCGCATCGGCGACCGCCGGATTGGATTTCAGGAAGCTCTTGGCATTCTCACGTCCCTGACCGATCCGCTCATCCCCGTAGGAATACCAGGAGCCAGATTTCTCGACCACACCGGCCTTGACGCCCAGATCCAGCAATTCGCCGGTCTTGGAGATGCCTTCGCCATACATGATGTCGAATTCCACCTGCTTGAAGGGCGGGGCCACCTTGTTCTTGACGACCTTCACCCGGGTTGTGTTGCCGGTCACCTCATCACGTTCCTTGATCGCGCCGATGCGGCGGATATCCAGCCGGACCGAAGCGTAGAATTTCAGCGCATTGCCACCCGTCGTCGTTTCGGGGCTGCCGAACATCACACCGATCTTCATGCGGATCTGGTTGATGAAGATCACCATGCAGTTGGACCGTCCGATCGAGGCGGTCAGCTTGCGCATGGCCTGGCTCATCAGCCGGGCCTGACTGCCCATCTGCATATCGCCCATATCGCCCTCGATCTCGGATTTGGGCACAAGGGCTGCCACCGAATCGATCACGATCAGGCTGACCGCGCCCGAGCGCACCAGCGTATCCACGATCTCAAGCGCCTGTTCGCCGGTATCGGGCTGGCTGATCAGCAACTCATCCAGATTGACGCCCAGCTTCTTGGCATATTGCGGGTCCAGCGCATGTTCGGCATCGACAAAGGCGCAGACGCCGCCCTTTTTCTGTTCCTCGGCCACGACATGCAGTGTCAGCGTCGTCTTGCCCGAGCTTTCCGGCCCGTAGATTTCAATGATGCGGCCCTTGGGCAGCCCGCCGATCCCCAGCGCGATATCGAGACCCAGCGATCCGGTCGAGGTCGCCTCGACATCCATGATCGCGTTTTCCGAGCCGAGCTTCATGATCGAGCCCTTGCCGAACTGCCGCTCAATCTGGGCCAGCGCGCTTTCCAATGCTTTCGACTTGTCCATTTCGCGCTTGTCCTTCAATTCGAAAAGGTTCCCCACTGCCATTCTCCGTCCCCTTATTCCACAGCCACGCACGGGCGGCAATCCGGTTCGCGTTCCTGTGTTGTTCTCACACTTTTCAGATCAAAACAAGAACATTTACCAGGAACTTTCCGATCTCAGCTTTTGGCCAAAGACGTTAAGGGATAGTTTACGACGAAGGACGAAAACCGGGGCAAAGCGGAGGTCGGGACGGTATGTTGGTGTTCTGGGAGCAAGGTCTGGCCTTTCTGGCGACGCCAAAGACCGGGTCGACCGCCATCGAGGCGGCACTCGAATCGCTGTCGGCGGTGGTGGTGCAGCGCCCGCCGGTTCTGAAACATACCTCGGTGCGCCGCTTTCACCGCTTCCTTGGCCCCTATCTTGAGGTCGCTTCGGGCCGGCCTTTCGAAGTCTGCGCGATGATGCGCGAGCCGCGCGACTGGCTGGGCAGCTGGTATCGCTATCGTCAGCGTGAGGATGTGACCGATGCGGCCAAAAGCACCCGGGGCCTGAGTTTCGACCAGTTCGTGCAGGCCTATTGCGCCGCGGAACAGCCCGATTTCGCCGCTGTCGGTTCGCAATCGGTGTTTCTGGCCGAACGCAAGGGCAAGGGGGTCGATCACCTGTTCCGCTATGCCGATATCGGCGCCTTCGTGCATTTCCTTGAGGACCGGCTGGGATGTGCGATCCACCTGCCCCGGCTGAACGTCTCCCCCGAGGCGGAGCTGGAGCTTTCGGGCGCCACCATCGCCCTGATGGAGCGGGTCATGGCCGAGGATTTTGCGCTTTACGCCTCCATCCGGCGCGGTTGATCCGCAGGTCTCCGGGGTAGCGCCGGGTCCGCCTCAGGCACAGGCTGCGCGGATCCTTCCTGGCCGGATCCGGAAATAGCCCATCCGCGGCGACACCGCCCTGCCCCCGATACTCACCAGACAAGGCGATTGCAGTCAGGGCATCGCCTGCATATGCGCTGGGCGCGACGATGCCCCGGCCCGCGCAGGGGTAGCGCAAGGCCCGATCAACGCCCCGATCAACATGGGGGTCAAACCCTGCCTTCGTCATGCGGTCAGGTTCCGGTGCCCAGACGGCGCATATCCGCCTCCAGCGAGGCTGGCCCTGCGCCGCGTGCAATATTGTCCATCACTTCGCGGGCGGCAGGCCGGGAATCGGGGTTCAGACGCAGTGCGCGCTGGCCGCGTGACTGCCCCATCTTGCCCCCGGCAATGCGCAGCCCGTCCATGCCTTCCAGATCCACACGGTCGATTCGCGCCGATCCCAGCGGCAGCGAATCGCCGGGGCGCAGCGCCATCACACGGTCCAGCGGCAGGTGCAACCGGGCAATCACCGCTGTCAGGCGGACCTCGGCCTCTTCGACCTGAGCGGACAATGCGGCACGGAACAACAACGCCTGCGCCGCCGCCCCTGCCCCCGTCCCGACCACGGCCCCTGCCGGTATCTCGGGCTGACGCCCGCAGCCCATGGCAGGCAAGGCCAGGATCAACGCGCCCGATTTCTCGGCCTTGCCCAGAACCACCTCGGCCGTAAGGGTGCGATAGGCGATATCCTCCAGCAGCAGTCCCAAAGGGCGCGGATCCTCGATATGGGAGGTGATGCGGAACCCGTCAGTCCAGACCCGGTCAGGATCGGTCACAAGGGCGGCGGCAAGCCCCGCAAGGGCCGTGTCCAGCACGCCCGTCACCATGGCCGCATCGGTGCGGGTCGGACGGCGCGGCAGGGGGTCGGTTGCCGTCAGGCGGCCAAAGGTCTGCATCTCGATCAGCCCAGCCATCAGCCCCGGCCCGAGCACGATCAGTCCCAGCCCGCCCTTCGGCCCCTCCAGCATCGCGATCAGGGCGCGTTCCGGCAGGGTTTCCAGCAATTCGGCCAGTGACAGTTCTGCCAGACGGGGGCTGTCAAAGCGAAGTTCCAGCCCCATCGCCTCTTGCACCGCGCGGGCAAAGGCCAGTCGCCATGCACCCCCGGCCGCGCCGCCCTGCGGCCGGGGCTGCTGCTGGCCCGGCACGAGCTTTCTGCGGATCGCCTCCATCCCTGTCCCCGCTGCAAGTCACAGGGACATCCCCTGCCCTGACGGTTCTGGCAGAGCAGGATTGCCAAAGGCTTAACCGCGCCCGAACCGGCGCATCGAAGCCGCGATCAGCGCAGCAGCAGCGGGTCGCGATTGCCCGCAGCGAAACGGCGAAGAACGGCGGGGTAAAGCCGGTGTTCCTGCACCAGCACCCTTGCGGCAAGGCTTGCGGCATCGTCCCCCGGCAGAACCGGCACCCGCGCCTGCCCCAGCACGGGGCCCATATCCAGTTCCGCCGTCACCTCATGCACCGAACATCCCGCCTCGGCATCGCCTGCGGCAAGGGCGCGGGCATGGGTGTCAAGGCCGGGATATTTCGGCAAAAGCGAGGGGTGGATATTCAGCATCCGTCCCTGAAACCGCCGCACGAAATCCGGCGTCAGGATGCGCATGAAGCCCGCAAGGCACAGGATATCGGGTCGGGCCTGCAGGATCGGTTCCAGCAATGCCGCCTCAAAGCCCGCGCGATCCTTGCCAAAGGGGCGGTGATCGACCGCCGCCGTGGAAATCCCCATCCCTGCCGCCCGGGCCAGCCCCCCCGCCTGCGGGTCGTTCGAGGCTACCAGAACCGGGCGGCAGGGATGATCCCCCGCCATGTCCCGCGCCAGCGCCAGCATATTGGACCCACCCCCGGAAATCAGGATGGCAACCCGTTTCACAGCAGCTTGCCGCTGTAGATCACGCCCGCCCCCGGCACGACCTGCCCTATGCGCACAACCGTTTCCCCAGCGTCACGCAGCAGCGCCGTCAGCGCCTCGGCCCGGTCGGGCGAGACGACCAGCATCATGCCGATGCCGCAGTTGAAGGTCTTGAGCAGTTCTGGTTCAGTCATGCCCGCCGTTTCGGCCAGCCAGCGGAAGACGGGCGGCAGCGCCCAGGCGTCAAGGTCGATCTGGCAGGCCAGCCCTTCAGGCAGCACGCGGGGCGGGTTTTCGGTCAGCCCACCGCCGGTGATATGGGCCAGCGCATGAACGCCGCCCGCCCGCACCGCCGCCAGCGCCTGTTTCACATAAAGCCGCGTGGGTGCGAGCAGCGCCGCACCAAGGTTGCCCCCGTCCCACGGACAGGGCGCATCCCAGCCGAGACCCGAGATTTCAACCACCTTGCGCACGAAGGAATAGCCGTTGGAATGCACGCCGTTCGAGGCCAGCCCCAGCAGCACATCGCCCGACGCCACGCCCTGCGGCAGATCCGCGCCCCGCTCCATCGCGCCCACGGCGAAACCGGCAAGATCGAAATCGCCCTTGTGATACATGCCCGGCATTTCCGCCGTCTCACCGCCGATCAGCGCGCAGCCCGAGGCCTCACAGCCCGCAGCGATCCCGTTGATGATGCGCGTGGCCTCGTCAACATTCAGCTTGCCGGTCGCGAAATAGTCCAGAAAGAACAGCGGTTCTGCCCCTTGGCAGACCAGATCATTGACGCACATCGCGACCAGATCCACGCCGATCGTATCAACCTCACCCGTGTCGATGGCGATGCGCAGCTTGGTGCCCACCCCGTCGGTTGCCGCGACCAGAACCGGATCGCTATAGCCTGCGGCCTTGAGATCGAAGAGCGCGCCGAAGCCGCCCAGACCGGACATCGTGCCTGGCCGGGCCGTGCGTTTCGCGGCGGGCTTGATGCGTTCCACCAGCGCATTGCCTGCGTCGATATCCACGCCCGCATCCGCATAGGTGATGCCGTTCCTGCGATCGCTCATATCCAGCCCTCCGGGTTTCCCGCGCGGGGTAACGCAAGCGCGGTCCTTTGGCAATCGGCTGCGGTCCGGTGCGGCGGGGGATCAACGGGCCCCGTCCGACGCATTTCCGGGCCGGGATGACAGCGGCATGAGCGCGCAGGGGGGCGCTGCCCCCCTCTTTGGCTGCGCCAAAT